>NZ_JYJA01000027.1 GCF_000956465.1 Microbacterium trichothecenolyticum | reverse complement strand
ACCCGCCCGCCCCTACGATCGAGGCGTGCACGTGCTGGACCTGCTGGCGGCCGCTGCTGCCGCCGAGTCCCCCAACCTGTGGGGCGCGCTGGGGTGCGCGGTCGCGTATTCCGCCTCGCTGCTGGCGACCCTCGACGCATTCGCCGATCTCATCCTCGCGCGCGGCGACTCGCCGGCGGGCCGCCTGACGCCGGGCATCGGCATGAAGTTCGCGTCGAAGCTCATCGCCGCGGCGATCGCGGTCGTGTCGGCGGCGATCGTGCTGGCGCTCGATGACAACTGGTTCGCCTTCACGACGCTGTCGGTCGCGTTCATCGTCGTGGTGGGCATCGGCGTCTTCGTCCTGCTGCGACACGCGAAGGTCGCCGCCTCGCCACCGGCGGCCGCGGGTGGCGGAGGCATCCGTCCCGCCTCCTGACTCGAGCCGTCGTGCTCATGTGAGCAAAGTCTGTTCAGATGTTGGCGCGTGCGCCCGGTCTGTGTCAGCCTGGAGGAGACGACGAAGGGAGGATCGTGGACGCCGTCGACGAGCTTCTCTCGATCCGCGCAGCCGAGCTCTACTACGAGGAGAACCTCACCCAGGAGGAGATCGGCCGCAATCTCCAGATCACCCGCTGGAAGGTCGGGCGCCTGCTCACCCAGGCGAAGGAGGAGGGCTTCGTCCGCATCGAGATCCTCCACTCCCGCGCGCGCCGTCCGCAGCTCGAGCGACGTCTTCGCGACGAGCGCGGCCTGGCCGACGCCGTCGTGGTCTCGCGCGCGGGCGTCCGCAGCGAGGACGAGCTCCAGCAGCGGGTCGCCCAGGCGGCCGCCGACTACCTCGCAGGCCTCCGCCCGAGCCCGGGCGTGCTCGGCGTCAGCTGGGGACGCACCCTCTCCGACATCGCGCACCACCTGCGCGACGGCTGGTCGCGAGCCACCGATGTCGTGCAGATCAACGGCGGCGTCAGCATGAGTCAGCGTCCCGGCACCGCGGCGGCGACCGCAGTCAGCATCGCTCAGAAGGGCGGGGGCACGGCGGCGCTGCTTCCGAGTCCTGCGATCCTCGAGCAGCGGGCGACGAAGGAGGCCATCGAGGCCGACCGCGTCGTCGCCCGAGTGCGCGACGCGGCACGGTCCGCGAACGCGTACCTGTTCAGCGCGGGCGCCGCCGACCATGGCTCCGTCCACGTCGACAGCGGCTATCTGACGACCGCCGACATCGACCGACTCGTCGCGGCGGGCGCCGTCGGCGACGTCGTCGGGCGCTACATCGACGCCGACGGGCGCATCGTCGACGCCGATCTCGATGCCCGCACGGTCGGTCTCTCGCTCGACGATCTGCGTCGCGCAGACATCGCGATCGCCGCGATCACCGGCTCGTCCAAACGAGCGATCGCGGCCGCTGTCGTCGCCTCGCGCCTGTGCACCGTCCTCATCACCGACGAATCGACCGCGCGCCACCTCCTCGATGAGTGACTCACGGAGCCGGCGCCCCACGTCCCGAAACCCAGAACGAAAGTCAGGTCATGACATGTCAGGCACCTCCATCGTGACGCTGCCCGAGCGGGCCGTCGAGCTGCTCGGCGGGCAGCCCGACGACACCACGCTGCGGCGCTACCTCCATGGGCTCCCGGGCGTCGACGCTGTCGGGCTCGAGCAGCGCGCCGCGGACCTCGGCACCCGCTCCATCAAGACGACATCGAAGTCGTGGGCGCTCGACAAGATCATCGAGCTCATCGATCTCACCACGCTCGAAGGCGCCGATACGCCCGGCAAGGTGCGCTCGCTCGTCGCGAAGGCGCTGAACCCGGATGCCTCCGACCCGACCTGTCCGCGCGTGGCCGCCGTGTGCGTCTATGGCGACATGGTGCCTTACGCCGTCGAGGCGCTGGGCTCCGCGCACGGAGACCCCGACGACGGGGGAGTGAGCGTGGCCGCCGTCGCCACGGCGTTCCCGAGCGGCCGCGCGTCGCTCGAGATCAAGCTCGCCGACACCGCGGAAGCCGTCGCGCACGGCGCCGACGAGATCGACATGGTCATCGACCGCGGGGCATTCCTCGCCGGTCGCTACGGTCTCGTGTTCGACCAGATCGCCCGCGTGAAGCAGGCGTGCCGCCGTGCCGACGGCACCTACGCGTCGCTCAAGGTGATCCTCGAGACCGGTGAGCTCAGCACCTACGACAACATCAAGCGCGCGTCGTGGCTGGCGATCCTCGCCGGCGGCGACTTCATCAAGACGTCGACGGGCAAGGTGCAGCCGGCCGCGACGCTGCCGGTCACGCTCCTCATGCTCGAGGTCGTGCGCGACTGGCACCGTGCCACCGGCGAGAAGGTCGGCGTGAAGCCGGCCGGCGGCATCCGCACCTCGAAGGACGCCATCAAGTATCTCGTCACCGTCGCCGAGATCGCGGGCGAGGAGTGGCTGCAGCCGCACCTGTTCCGGTACGGGGCATCCAGTCTCCTCAACGACGTGCTCCTGCAGCGGCAGAAGCTCAAGACGGGGCACTATTCCGGCGCCGACTACGTGACCATCGACTGATGCTTCGACAGGCTCAGCAACCGAAAGAGATGCACTCATGAGTTTCCTCGAGTACGCACCGGCGCCCGAGTCCCGCGCCATCCTGAATCTGCGCGACGAGTACGGGCTGTTCATCGACGGCGACTTCCGTCCCGGCACGGGCGAGTCGTTCGTGACGATCTCGCCGGCCGACGAGACGCGCATCGCGACCATCGCCTCGGCGAGCGAGGCGGATGTCGACGACGCCGTCGCCGCCGCGCGCCGCGCCTACGACAAGACGTGGTCGAAGATGAGCGGCCGCGACCGCGGCAAGTACCTGTTCCGCATCGCCCGCCTCGTGCAGGAGCGCGCCCGCGAGCTCGCCGTCGCCGAGAGCCTCGACAACGGCAAGCCCATCAAGGAGAGCCGCGACGTCGACGTGCCGCTGGTGGCCGCGTGGTTCTTCTACTACGCGGGCTGGGCCGACAAGCTCGACTACGCGGGGCTGGGGTCCGACCCGAAGCCCCTCGGCGTCGCGGGCCAGGTGATCCCCTGGAACTTCCCGCTCCTCATGCTCGCGTGGAAGATCGCGCCGGCGCTCGCGGCCGGCAACACGGTCGTGCTCAAGCCCGCCGAGACGACGCCGCTCACCGCGCTCCTGTTCGCCGAGATCCTGCAGCAGGCCGACCTTCCGCCGGGCGTGGTCAACGTCGTGACGGGGGCCGGCGCGACGGGGGCGGCGCTGGTGCGGCATCCCGACGTCGACAAGGTGGCGTTCACCGGCTCCACCGCCGTCGGCCGGGAGATCGCGAAGGCGGTCGCCGGCACCGACAAGAAGGTGACGCTCGAGCTCGGCGGCAAGGCGGCGAACATCATCTTCGAGGACGCCCCGATCGAGCAGGCCATCGACGGCATCGTGACGGGGATCTTCTTCAACCAGGGTCAGGTGTGCTGCGCGGGGAGCCGCCTCGTGGTGCAGGAATCGATCCACGACGAGGTCGTCGACCGGCTCAAGGCGCGCCTGTCGACGCTGCGTCTCGGCGACCCGCTCGACAAGAACACCGACATCGGCGCGATCAACTCGCTCGAGCAGCTCAACCGGGTGCGCGAGCTGTCGCGCATCGGCGACGAGGAGGGCGCCGAGCGCTGGACGGCCGACTGCGTGATCCCCGACAAGGGGTTCTGGTTCGCGCCGACCATCTTCACGAACGTCCAGTCGAGCCACCGCATCGCACGTGACGAGATCTTCGGTCCCGTGCTGTCGGTCCTCACCTTCCGCACGCCCGACGAGGCGATCGCGAAGGCGAACAACACCCCCTACGGCCTGTCAGCGGGTGTGTGGACCGAGAAGGGCTCGCGCATCCTCGCCGTCGCCGACAAGCTGCGCGCGGGCGTCGTGTGGGCGAACACGTTCAACCGGTTCGACCCGTCGTCGCCGTTCGGCGGTTACAAGGAGTCCGGCTACGGCCGCGAGGGTGGCCGTCACGGCCTGGCCGCGTACCTCAAGGGAGCCTCGGCGGGCGATGCCGCGCGGCGCGTCGAAGCCGGCCGTTCGAAGAAGGAGGTCTCGGCATGAGCAAGCGACTGACCGTCCCCAAGACGTACAAGCTCTACATCGGCGGCGCCTTCCCGCGCAGCGAATCGGGCCGCACGTACGAGGTGGCCACGCCGAAGGGCGACTTCCTGGCGAACGCCGCCCTGGCTTCCCGAAAGGACGCACGGGATGCCGTCGTCGCAGCCCGCGGCGCCGTGAAGGGCTGGTCGGGTGCCACCGCCTACAACCGCGGTCAGGTGCTCTATCGCGTGGCCGAGATCCTCGAGGGCCGCCGAGCCCAGTTCGTGGACGAGATCGTGCAGCAGACCGGCGTGTCCGCCGCGGTCGCGGGTGCCGAGGTCGACGAGTCGATCGATCGCTGGGTCTGGTACGCCGGCTGGTGCGACAAGTTCGGTCAGGTCGCCGGCCACGGCAACCCCGTCGCCGGCCCGTACTTCAACATCTCGGTGCCCGAGCCGACCGGGGTCGTGGGGGTCATCGCCCCGCAGGACACCGCTCTCGTCGGCCTCGTCTCGGCGATCGCGCCCGCGCTCGTGACGGGCAACTCCGTCGTGGTCATCGCCTCGCAGCGCTACCCGCTGTCGGCGATCTCCCTCGCCGAGGTGCTCGCCACCAGCGACGTGCCCGGGGGGGTCGTGAACGTTCTGACCGGCTCACCCGCCGAGATCGCGCCGTGGCTGGCGTCGCACCCCGACGTGCACGCGCTCGATCTCGTCGGCGCGGGCGAGCTCGACTGGATCGACCTGCAGGTCGCCGCGGCCGAGACGCTCACTCGTGTGCTCCCTCCCGAGAACGGTACGGATGCTGCGGCCCCGAGCCTGGCCAGGATCACGGCGTTCACCGAGACCAAGACCGTCTGGCACCCGAAGAGCCTGGTCTGACCCGACAGGGGCGGGCCTCGGGTTCAGCGGAGCTCGAGGCCGCCCCACCGGCCGGGCTCGCGGAGCTCGCCGTAGTGCACGTCGACGTCGCCCTGCGACACCGAGGCGACGCATGCCAGGAGCGACAGGGTCGGGTACCCGAGCGGGCGGTTGTCGCGGATGATCGCGCCGTCGTCGGTGGGCGCGAGCTCGGCCGAGCGCTCGAGCACCTCGACCCACGGCATCCACCATCGTCCGTCCGTGGCAGGCCCGGTCGACTGGAACTCGCCCAGCCACCGGGCGATGCGGGGTGTACCGCTGTCGTCGACGTCGTCGTGGGCGATCATGTGCGTGCCGGGCGCCAGTTCCGTCGTGCGGAGGGCGACGCCGTCCCACGTGAGCACGCGGGCGTGGGAGCCCTCGACCTCCACGAGGTTGAAGCCGTGCGTCGCGGGCTCGCCCGTGGGGGAGCGGCCGACCACCGCGTCGAGCACGATGCCGCCACGCGAGACGAGCTCGGACTCGGGGCGCGTCGACTCGTCGGCGCGGTTGAGGAGCACCGCGAGGCGGCCGGCAGCCGGATCGGCCGCGAGCCACGCGCCGCCCGCGCGCACATCGCGCACGCCGACGACGCCGTCGTGCGCCTCGGGCCACCAGCGGCCGAGCGGGTTCCACGGCCGTTCGGGATCCTCGTCGCGGATCGCGAGCACGCGCGTGGGCTCGTCCGGCGACTCGGGTACGCGGATCACGACGGTGCACATCGCGGCACTCCTCGGGTGGGTCTTGCGGCCGGTGGGCCGGGTGCTCGGGCAGTCGTGCCAAGATCGGAGGGTGTTCGTCGTGGTCGGGGTCACCGGTGGCATCGCCGCCTACAAGACGGTTCAGCTCGTGCGCCTGCTCGTCAAAGACGGGCATGAGGTCCACGTCGTTCCCACGGAGGACGCGCTGCGCTTCGTGGGGATGCCGACCTGGGAGGCGATCAGCCGCCATCCCGTGACGACCTCCGTCCACGACGACGTCGCACGCGTTCGTCACGTCGCGCTCGGCCAGGCGGCCGACCTCGTGATCGTGGCGCCCGCGACGGCGAACACGCTGGCGAAGATGACCGCGGGACTCGCGGACGACCTCCTCGGAACGACCCTACTCGCCACCACGGCACCCGTCGTCGTGGCCCCGGCGATGCACACCGAGATGTGGCGCCACCCCTCGACGGTCCACAACATGGCGGTCCTGGGCGAGCGTGGCGTCATCGTGGTCGGCCCGGAGGACGGCGAGCTCACCGGCGGCGACAGCGGACCGGGGCGGATGTCGGAGCCCGGGGTCATCTTCGAAGCCGCTCTGGCCGCGACCGCAGGCGGCGCCGGTGACCTGCACGGACTGCGGGTCGTCGTGAGCGCGGGCGGGACGCGCGAGCCGATCGATCCCGTCCGCTACATCGGCAACCGCTCCAGCGGGCGGCAAGGTGTCGCCGTCGCGCTGTCGGCGGCGGAGCGTGGAGCCGACGTCGTGCTCGTCGCCGCCCATGTCGACGACGGGGTGCTGGCCGCGGCATCCGCTCGTCCGGGGCTGAGGGTGGTGCGCGCGGGCACCGCGGCGGAGCTCGGTGAGGCCGTCACCGCGGAGGCGGGTGCGGCCGACGTCATCGTGATGGCCGCCGCCGTCGCCGACTACCGCGTGGCCGAGGTGTCGCCGCTCAAGCGCGCGAAGGAGTCCGCGCCGGTCGGGGGGATCACGCTCGACCTGATCGAGAACGACGACATCCTCGCTGGGCTCGTCCGGCGTCGGCGCGAGGGGCAGACCATCGTCGGATTCGCGGCCGAGACGCCGGGTGACGGCGAGACGCTGCTCGACAGAGGGCGCCGCAAGGCGGCGCGCAAGGGAGCTGATCTGCTCGCGGTGAACGAGGTCGGCTGGTCGAAGGGATTCGAGGCCGCGGACAACGCGGTCACGATCATCGGAGCCGACGGCGAGGTCATCGGTGCGCGGCGGGGGAGCAAGGACGACGTCGCCGAGGCGCTCTGGGACGCCGTCCGCATGGTGCGCGAAAGCCAAGCCAAAACAAAGTAACGAATAAGTAACGGCGCATGTAGAGTGGTCCGCACCACGTCGACGATGACGTGGGTACGACCCCCGGAGGACATGCCCGATGCCCTACTCCGCGGCATCCGATCGCTCACGCGACCGGATCCATGCTCTGTCCGTCATGTGCGTCCTCGCGATCGCGAGTCTGGTGATCGCCGTCCTCGGTGCCACTCCTGCGCGCGTGAGTTCACGCGAGCTGATGGGTGACGAGCGGACGCCCGGGGAGGCCGCGTTCATCGCCAGTCATCGCGGGGGAGCGGCGACCGCGCCCGAGAACACCCTGCCGGCCATCACCGCCGCGCTGGCGGCCGGGTTCGACTACGTCGAGGTCGATGTCGCGCTCACCGCCGACCGGCAGCCGGTGCTCATGCACGACAAGACCGTGGACCGCACCACCGACGGGCACGGGCGGCTCGCCACCCTCACGCTGGCCGATGTGAAGGCCCTCGACGCCGGCGCCTGGTTCGACCGCAGCTACGCCGGCACGCCTGTCCCCACCTTCGTGGAGTTCCTCGACGCGCTCGTCGCCGCCGACGGGCGCGCGATCGTGGAGCTGAAGGGCGAATGGGATGCCACGGCCGTCGACACGGCCGTCGCCGAGGTCGCCGCGCGCGGCCTCGAACGTCGCATCGTCTTCGCGAGCTTCGATGCGCGGACGCTCGCGCTCGCCGCGGCCGGGTCGGACGTGCTGTCGCGGCTGCTCATCCTGAAGCAGGTCCCGTCGGACGTCGTGAGTGCGGTCGCCGAGGCCGGAGCGCGGGGCGTCGTCGTGAACCGCAAGGCGGTGCTCGCACGGCCGGGCATCGTCGATGAGCTGCACGCCGCCGGCGCGCGCGTGGTCGTGTACACGCTCAATGACGACTCCCAGTGGAACGAGGTCACGGCCCTCGGCGTCGACGGCATCGTCACCGACGACCCTCACACCCTGTCGGAGTGGCAGAGCGTCTACGCCGGACCGTGACGCCTGTGCTCGTGCGCGCGGCGTGGCCCGCGGCATCCGTCCTTCCGCCTCGTTAGGGTCGAAGGGCGCGCCGCCTCCCGTCTTCCGCGGCGCGCGAGAGGTGGCGTGGGGATGGTCGTGCAGAGCCGGTTGACACGGATCGTGATCGGGTGCGTCGCGCTCACGGCCCTGGCCGGGGTCGTGACCGGATGCCGGCCCGAGTCCGAGGCGACGCCATCGAGCAGCCCCTCCATCACGATGAAGGACCAGACGCCGGGTCCGTCGGCGACTCCGGTCGAGACTGAGAAGCCCCAGGCCGACTTCGAGGTGCCGGGCGCGTGCGAGGAGATCTACTCCGCCGCGATGCTCGCGCAGCTGGAGTCGGCGAACCCTCCCCTCAACGACCCGGGCGTGACCATGCTGTCGACGGAGAACGCCGACCTGCTCGAGATCATCCACGGCGGAGCGCCGACGCTGCGCTGCTCCTGGGGGCAGCCGAGCGAGTTCGGGCTCGCGACCAACGTGACCGCGGTCGACGTCGATCAGGAGACGGCGGTGCTTGCGGCGCTGCCCGCGGCGGGCTTCGGCTGCGAGGCGCTCGGCGACGGCACCGTCTGCCGCATCGAGCAGAAGGGCGTGACGCTCGACGACAAGGAGTACACCCGCGGCGAGACCCACTACGTCGGCGGCGGCGGACTGGTGACGACGGCGTGGATCAACTTCGCCCCCGAGGGGTACACCGAAGACATCGTCGCGACCGTCTGGGGCTGAATCTCCGCTTCTCTCGCGCCCGCGTCCCCCGTTCCGGAGCCCGTTCCCCTAGAATGGTGGGCGGGGAACCGTTGACGATGTCGCAGCTCGCAGAAGCGAGTGCCCGCGACCGTCGGCGGCGAATCCCTGGTCCCGCGTTCGCGACGGCGTTCGCGCCGCCCGCGGGAGCACGCAGAACCATCGGTGTCATCCGATCCCCGCCGGACCCCCTATCCGGCATTCACGCTCAGGAGGAGCATGCCGACCACGGCACCCGCCCAGACGGCGCAGCGTCGCCGCAAGTCCTCGTCCGCGCGCCGCGACGACGAGGCCCCCATCATCCCGATCCTCGCCCGCAAGGTGCGCGAGGTCGAGGCGAAGGCCCAGCGCGGCAAGCTCGGGCCGACCAACCGCGTCAAGTTCCAGGTCATCGCATTCCTGGTGCGCGAGGAGCGCGCGCGGGTGAAGGGCGACACCGAGCTGACGGATGCTTCGCGCGCTGAGCTGCTGAAGCGCCTCGACGGCGTCGCGACCATTCTCGCCAAGACGGCCGCGCGCGACACGTCGCTCATCCAGCTTCTCGAGGTCGACCAGGCCACGTCGCCCGTCGCACGCCGGATGCGCCGCGACTGGCTGCTCGAGTCGGGTGCCGAGCTCGCGCCCGACGAGCTCATCATCACGGACGTCGCCCCGGTGGTCGCGCCCGTCGTGCCCGCCGCCCTCGCTGAGCGCCAGGTGGTGCCGCCGCAGGTCGAGGCCCGTCGCGACTCCAACCCGTTCCTCGCCCCCGACCTCACGATCCGCGCCCCGAAGCAGACGCCTCGCCGGCGTCTCGACAGCTGGGAGCTCATGGGCCCGCTGTACAAGGCGTTCGAGACCGGTGCCGGCGGCGCGACCGCCTCGATGGAGCTCCCGCCCGTTCCGGAGTTCGACCGCCTGTCGCCCAAGGGCCTCGAGGTCATGCCGCACCAGTCGCGCTTCCTCGAGTCGGTGCGCGCCGGGCACCGCACGTTCCTCCTCGCCGACGAGCCGGGCCTCGGCAAGACGGCGGAGTCGGTGCTCGCAGCATCCGTCGCGAACGCGTATCCGCTCCTCGCGGTCGTGCCGAACGTCGTCAAGATGAACTGGGCGCGCGAGGTCGAGCGCTGGACGCCCCAGCGTCGTGCGACCGTCATCCACGGCGACGGCGAGAACATCGACGCGTTCGCCGACGTCTTCATCGTCAACTACGAGATCCTCGACCGTCACCTGTCGTGGCTCAGCTCGATCGGCCTGAAGGGCATGGTCGTCGACGAGGCGCACTTCATCAAGAACCTCACGTCCCAGCGTTCGCAGAACGTGCTGGCGCTCGCGACGCGCATCCGCGAGCAGGTGCCCAACCCGCTGCTGCTCGCCCTCACCGGCACGCCGCTGATCAACGACGTCGAGGACTTCGACGCGATCTGGCGCTTCCTCGGCTGGACCACCGGCGAGAAGCCCGGCCCGGTGCTCATGGAGAAGCTCGACGAGACCGGGCTCACGCCCGCCGACAAGTCGTTCTACCCCGAGGCGCGCGATGCGGTGATCTCGATGGGCATCGTGCGGCGCAAGAAGAAGGATGTCGCGGCCGACCTGCCCGACAAGCTCATCGCCGACCTTCCCGTGGAGCTCGACGACGAGTTCGGCCGGTCGATCCGGCAGGCCGAGCGCGAGCTCGGCGAGCGGCTCGCCGCGAAGTACCGCCGCATCATCGATGCGCGCGGCGACCGCGGGTACGGCCCCGGCCACATCGACGAGGACATCATCCGCCTCGTCGCGCACAACGAGCTGGAGGAATCGAAGGCCGCCGGCACGGGGTCCGAGAACGTCTTCACGATGGTGCGCAAGATCGGCCAGGCCAAGGCCGTGCTCGCCGCCGACTACGCCGTGCAGCTGCAGCGCTCGGTCGGCAAGGTCGTGTTCTTCGCCAAGCACATCGACGTCATGGACGCCGCCGAGGCGCACTTCGCCGCCGCAGGACTCAAGACGGTCTCCCTGCGCGGCGACCAGGCCACCACGGCCCGCCAGCAGGCGATCGACGCGTTCAACAGCGACCCCGAGGTCGGCATCGCAGTCTGCTCGCTCACCGCGGCAGGCGTCGGCGTGAACATGCAGGCGTCGTCGAACGTCGTGCTCGCCGAGTTGTCGTGGACGGCCGCCGAGCAGACGCAGGCGATCGACCGCGTGCACCGCATCGGCCAGGACGAGCCCGTGACCGCGTGGCGCATCATCGCCGCGCACACGATCGACACCAAGATCGCCGAGCTCATCGACTCCAAGCAGGGTCTCGCCGCCCGTGCGCTCGACGGCGAGGCCGTCGACCCGCAGTCGAGCGACTCCGTGCAGCTGTCGGCGCTCATGCACCTGCTGCGTCAGGCACTCGGCGCCGCCTGACGCGCGGTTCGACGGGGGCGGTGCGGGTTCGCACTGCCCCTCGGTCGTTCCACAAGGGTGATTCCCGGCCCGCTAGGGTGGCGGGATGTCTGTCGACGCCGACGTCCTGCTGGCGGGCCCGCGCGGCCGTCGCCTGTGCCTGGAGTACGCGGTGGCATGCGCGTTCCGGGCCGAGACAGCGCAGAGCCGTGCGGCTGCCGACACCGTGTGGTGGGCGGCCGGCGCCTTCGAGACGAACGGCACCACGATCGTTCTCCGTTCCAGCGGCGACAGGACGCGGTACGAACCGCCGATCGCCTCGCCCACGGACGCGGCCGCGGCGCTCGATGCGATCGATCTCGCCGCGCCGACTTCCGCGACGCTGCGCGAAGCGCTTGCGGCGTCCGTGCAGGCGGCGATGTACTGGCAGGAGCCGGACGGGCGTGACCTGCTGTGCGCGACCGACGACGTGCAGTCGGCGCTTCGCCGCATCGCGGTGCTGATCGCCGGCTCGGCCGCCGCCGAGTGGTGGAGCGACGGCGTCGCGGGGGACGACCAGTGGAGCGTGCCGTGGCAGGGCACCGGCCGCCCCGCCGGCGACCTCGAGGCCGCCCTGCGTTCCTGGCGAGAGGCGACGGCGGCGGATGAGGCGCGTGCTGCGGCCGAGCGCCCCTCCGACCCCACCGCCCGATGGAGCGGCCAATGGTGGTCGATCCCGCCCGCTTCGCTCGTACGCACGACTCGCGCGCTCTCCGGCGACGGGCCGGCGGGACTCTGGTTCGTCGAGGACTCCTTCGGCGAGGACGCCGCCGCGGCCACGCCCGTCGACGTGTACCCGGCGCGGGTGCTCGAGATCTGCGGACCGGAGGACTGGGCGCGGCTGTGTGCGCAGCATCCGCTCGATGTCACCGCCTCCCGACGCCACGACTGGTTCCGCGTGACGGGCCGAGCCGGCCGCTGGGTCATGCCCGACTGGGCCGCCGTCGCCGCCGAGACGGATGCAGTCCATCTGAGTGTCGCGGGCTACCTGTCGACCGCCACGCGGCTGATCCAGGTCGACGGTGACCGTGCGGCGGTGCTCGCCGGGTGGAACCCGGACGAGACGTTCTGGTTCCGTGGGACCTCCGCACGCCCGGCGGGCGAGCAGCGGTGGCGGCGCGAGAACGATGTCTGGGAGCGTGTCGCGGACTGAGCCGACCTGGGCGCGGCAGCCGCGTGTGGCAGGGCGCGCCGTCCGGCACTAGTGTCAGGGGAGGCAGCGTCGCCGTCCCTCTTCCCCCGACTTGCGAGGAACACAGCATGAAGATCGGCATCCTGACGAGCGGCGGCGACTGCCCCGGACTCAACGCGGTCATCCGCGGCGTCGTGCTCAAGGGCACGACGACCTACGACCTCGAGTTCGTCGGCATCCGCGACGGCTGGCGCGGTGTGGTCGACGGCGACTTCTTCCCGCTGACCCGGCACGAGGTGAAGGGCCTGTCGAAGGTCGGCGGCACGATCCTCGGCACCTCGCGCACGAACCCTTACGAGGGCCCCCGCGGCGGCGCCGAGAACATCGCCAAGACGATGTACGGCCACCGCCTCGACGGCATCATCGCGATCGGCGGCGAAGGAACCCTCGCGGCGGCGAACCGCCTCGCCAACGACGGCATCAACGTGCTCGGCGTCCCGAAGACGATCGACAACGACCTTCGCGCCACCGACTACTCCTTCGGCTTCGACACCGCCGTCAACATCGCGACGGACGCGATGGACCGCCTGCGCACCACCGGCGATTCCCACCAGCGGTGCATGGTCGCCGAGGTCATGGGCCGTCACGTCGGCTGGATCGCCCTTCACGCCGGCATGGCCGCGGGCGCGCACGCCATCTGCATCCCCGAGGTGCCGATGTCGATCGACGAGATCACCGCCCTGGTCTCGAAGGCCCACGACCGCGGCCGCGCGCCGCTCGTCGTCGTGTCGGAGGGCTTCACCCTCACGGGCATGGACGAGGCCTACAGCGACAAGGGCCTCGACGCCTTCAACCGCCCGCGCCTCGGCGGCATCAGCGAGATCCTCGCGCCCGAGATCGAGCGCATCACGGGCATCGAGACCCGTGCCACGGTGCTGGGCCACATCCAGCGGGGCGGCTCGCCGTCGGGCTTCGACCGCGTGCTCGCCACGCGCCTCGGCCTGCACGCCGCCGACGCGGTCGTCGACGGCGCGTGGGGTCAGATGGTCGCGATGCGCGGCACCGACATCGTGCGCGTCCCCTTCGCCGACGCCCTCGGCGAGCTCAACACCGTTCCCCTCTACCGCTACGAAGAAGCCGCCGCGCTGTTCGGCTGAGTTCATCGTCGCTCTGTCTCACTGAGATCAGGAGATCTGGCGGGGACAGGTCGTTTCGCGTCGTGTCGTCCTGTGCGGGCCAGATTCCTGATCTCGGGAGCGGATGCGTGGATCCCGCTCAGACGTCGGCGACGCCCAGCACGTCCAGGAGCCACGCCAGCTCGAACGCGCGTTCGCGCCAGGCGTTGTAGCGGCCCGAGACGCCGCCGTGACCGGCGACCATCTCGCATTTGAGCAGGGCGTCGGCGCCGACCTCGCGCAGGCGTGCGACCCACTTCGCAGGCTCGACGTACAGGACCCGGGTGTCGTTGAGCGACGTGACGGCGAGGATGCGGGGGTACGCGGCATCCGTCCGCACGTTCTCGTAGGGCGAGTACGACTTCATATAGGCGTAGACGTCGGCGTTGTGGAGCGGGTCGCCCCACTCGTCCCACTCGATCACCGTGAGCGGCAGCGACGGGTCGAGGATCGTGGTCAGAGCGTCGACGAACGGCACGTCGGCGAGCACGCCGGCGAAGAGCTCGGGCGCGATGTTCGCGACCGCGCCCATCAGCAGGCCCCCGGCCGAGCCGCCCTCGGCGACGAGCTGGGAGGCCGTCGTGTAGCCGTTGTCGACGAGGTGCAGCGCGCTGTCGACGAAGTCCGTGAAGGTGTTGCGCTTGTTGAGGAGCTTGCCGTCCTCGTACCACTGGCGGCCCATCTCGCCCCCGCCGCGCACGTGGGCGACGGCGAAGACGACGCCGCGGTCGAGCTCCGACAGGCGCGGCACCGAGAATCCGGGTTCGATCGAGTGCTCGTAGGAGCCGTAGCCGTACAGGTGCACCGGGCGGGGTGCGACGCCGGCATCGCCGAACGAGCGCTTGTAGACGAGCGAGATCGGGATCTGCGTCCCGTCCTGCGCGGTCGCCCACACGCGCTCCTGCGCGTATTCGGACGGCTCGTAGCCGCCGAGCACAGGCTGGCGCTTGCGCAGGTGCAGCTCGCGCGTGGCGACGTCGAGGTCGTAGACGGTGCCGGGCGTGACGAACGAGCCGTAGCCGAGGCGCAGCAGGGGAGGAGCCCACTCGGGGTTGCCGCCCGTGCCCACCGAGTACAGCGGCTCGTCGAACGAGATCTCGTCCACGGCGCCGCTCGCGTAGTCGAGCATGCCGAGGCGTGCGAGGCCGCCGCGGCGGTAGCCCACGACACCCCAGTCGCGGAAGGTCGAGACGCCGAGCAGGCGCTCGCCGGGACGGTGGGGGATCACGACAGAGCGGTCGCCGGACGGATCGGATGCTGCCACCCGCACCAGCTCGAAGTCCAGGGCTCCATCGTTGTGGAGGACGAACAGGACGTCCTCGCCATCGACGACGGCGTGCTCGGAGTCGTATTCGACGCCCTCGGTCCGCGGCCACACCACGCGCGGCTCGCCTCGGAGGTCGTCGGCATCCAGCAGCCATTCCTCACTCGTGATGGAGGAGCCGAGGCCGATCACGAGGAAGCGGTCGCTGCGGGTGAATCCCGCGCCCACCCAGTACTTCTCGTCGGGCTCGTGGAAGAGCTGCGCGTCGTCGGCGACGGCCGTGCCGAGCTCGTGCAGCCAGACGGTGTCGGGGCGCCACGCGTCGTCGACGGTCGTGTAGACGATGAAGCGGCCGTCGGGGGAGAAGGTCGCACCCGCGAAGGTGCCGGGGATCTCGTCGGGGAGCTGCTCGCCCGTCACGAGGTCGCGCACGCGCACCGTGTAGCGCTCGTCGCCCGCGACGTCGACGCCGTAGAGCATGAGCGTGCCGTCGTTCGACACCTCGAAGCTCCCGAGCGAGAAGAACTCGTGGCCCTCGGCCTCGACGTTGCCGTCGAGAAGGATCTGCTCGCCCGCGACCTCGACGTCGGGGGAGAGCTCAGGGGGCGTCCAGTCGTCGGCGGACGCGAGCGGGGCGCGGCACTGGATGCCGTACTGCTTGCCCTCGAGCGTGCGGCCGTAGTACCACCACTCGCCGCGGCGGGTCGGCACCGACAGGTCGGTCTCGAGGGTGCGGCCCTTGATCTCGCCGAAGATGCGCTCGCGCAGCCCCTCGAGGTGCGCGGTGCGCTGCTGCGTGTACGCGTTCTCGGCCTCCAGGTGCGCGATGACGGCCGCGTCGTCTTTCTCGCGGAACCACTCGTAGCGGTCTTCGACGTCGTCGCCGTGATGCGATCGGACCGTGATCTTGCTGTCTGCGACGGGCGGACGGATGCCGGCGACAGGGGTGGACGAAGAGGCTGCGGAGTCGCTGAGAGTCACCGTTCCACGCTAGTCGCCTGCTGAGTTGACCGTCAGGGTCGCCGATGTAGGATTCTTCCTGGCCGGTTGCCGGTTCCTGAACTCTTGGTGAACTGTTCGTTCGTCGCGCCGATCTCGTCGGCACACCCTTCTCCACTCCTCCTCCCCGAAAGCGAACGGTGGAAACCGCAACCCTCATCATCGTTCTGGTGATCGCGCTGGCGCTGTTCTTCGATTTCACGAACGGCTTCCACGACACCGCGAACGCGATGGCGACGCCCATCGCCACGGGCGCACTCAAGCCCAAGACCGCCGTGCTCCTCGCCGCTGTGCTGAACCTGGTCGGCGCGTTCCTGTCGACGGAGGTCGCCCAGACGATCTCGGGCGGCATCATCAACGAGGATCAGATCTCGCATGACATCTTCCCCGAGATCATCCTCGCCGGCCTCATCGGCGCCATCACGTGGAACATGCTCACGTGGCTCCTCGGCCTTCCCTCTTCGTCGTCGCACGCCCTGTTCGGCGGGCTCATCGGCGCCACGATCGTCGGGGTCGGCCTCACCGCGGTGAACTTCGGCGTCGTGATGTCGAAGGTGATCCTGCCGGCGTTCATCGCGCCCGTCACGGCCGGCGTCATCGCGTTCAGCGCCACGAAACTCGCGTACGTGCTCACGCGGCGCTACGACAGCAAGCCCGACGGCCGCGACGGCTTCCGGTTCGGCCAGATCTTCACGTCGTCGCTGGTGGCGCTCGCCCACGGCACGAACGACGCGCAGAAGACGATGGGCATCATCACGCTCCTTCTCATCACCGCGGGTCTGCAGTCGGCCTCGAACCCTGAGCCGCAGACGTGGGTGGTGTTCGCGTGCGCGATCACGATCGCGCTCGGCACGTACATGGGCGGCTGGCGCATCATCCGCACCCTCGGCAAGGGTCTCACCGAGGTCAAGCCGGCGCAGGGCTTCGCGGCCGAGGCGTCGACGGCGTCCACGATCCTCGCTTCGAGCGCCCTCGGCTTCGCGCTGTCGACCACCCAGGTCGCATCGGGCTCGGTCATCGGCTCTGGCCTCGGCCGTCGCGGCTCGCAGGTGCGGTGGCGCACCGCCGGCCGCATCATGGTCGGCTGGATCCTCACGCTTCCCGCGGCCGGTGCGGTCGGCGCCGTCGCGGCGCTCATCGTCGTGTGGCTGCCGGTGTGGGGCGTCATCATCGACGCGGTCCTCGCCGTCGTGATCATCCTCTTCCTCTTCATGCGCTCGCGCCGCGACGAGGTCACCGCGTCGAACGCGATGAGCGAGGTCGCAGACTCCGGTCGGGCCGTCAAGGTCAAGCGCAACCCTCCGCCCACGCGCCGCCAGCGCGCACTCGCGCGCGACGAGGCGCGGCGCGTGGCCGCGGCGGAAGCGGCGGCGAAGAAGGCCGCCAAGGCGGCCGGGCGATCCGAGAACCGGTCGAAGGACGGAGGCCCGCGATGACCATCAACTGGCTCGCCTTCGTTCAGGTGTTCGTCGCGGCGTTCATCTCGGCCGTCGTGGTCGTCTCGTTCTACGCGCTCGGCCTGCGGCTGCTCGTGCGCGCCGGCCGCGCCCCCGTGGTGGCTCCCGCGGAGTTCACCGACGCCATCACCGTCATCTCCGAGAAGGAGGCGCGGCGCGCCGAGAAGGCCGCCGCGAAGGCTGCCAAGCGCAGTCCGCTCACCGACGGCCAGAAGCGGTTCGCGCTCGTCGGCGCCTACGCGTGCTTCGCGGTGTGCGCCGCGGCCGTGCTCGGCGGACTGCTGCTCATCGTCTTCAACCACTGAGCGGCGCGATCGCGCCGGGGCGGGATGCTGTCGGCACGACGGCCTAGGCTGAGGCCCATGGCCACCGCCACATCCGTCCAGTTCGGTCAGTACCCGCCTGCGCGGCGCACGCTGCTGCATGTCAGCGACACGCACCTGCTCGCGGGCAACGCGCCGCTCGGCGGCCGTTTCGACACCGCGGCGAACCTCGCCCGGACGCTCGAGGCGGCCGAGGCCACCGGCATCCGTCCCGACGCGGTCGTGTTCACGGGCGACCTGACGGATCTCGGCGAGCCCGAGGCCTACACCGCGCTGCGCGCAGCAGTGGAGCCGGTGGCGGAACGACTCGGCGCCCCGGTGGTGTGGGTCGCCGGCAACCACGACAAGCGTCCGGCGCTGCGGCGCGATCTCCTCGGGCTGGCGCCGACCGAGGAACCCGTGACCGGCGTGTGGGATCTCGGCGGACTGCGGCTCATCGGCCTCGACTCGACGGTGCCCGGCTGGCATCACGGCGATCTGGACCACGGGCAGCTCGAATGGCTGCGCCGTGAGCTGGCGACACCGGCGCCGCTCGGCACGATCCTGGCGCTGCACCATCCGCCGCTGCCGTCGCACGTGCCGCTGTTCGACATCCTCGAGCTCCGGGACCAGGGGCGGCTCGCCGACGTGATCGCCGGCACCGACGTGCGCGCGATCCTCGCGGGCCACCTGCACTACTCGACGAGCGGCACGTTCGCGGGCGTCCCGGTGAGCGTGGCCGCGGCCACGTGCTACACGATGAACCTCGCGCGTCCCGCGGTCGAGGTCAACGGCATGGACGCCGGCCAGTCCTTCCACCTGGTGCACGTGTACGACGACACGATCACCCACGCCGTCGTGCCCGTCGTCGAGGCGCCGACCGGCGACGTCTTCTCCGCCGAGTGGGTGGAGCGGATGTCGCGCCTCACGCCCGAGGAGCGGCTCGAGGCCTTCTCGCGCAAGCGTGGCTGACAGAGTTCTCCTCACCCCGTCCCGCCACCGTGTATGCGTACGTGTGGTCAGGTGTACGCCGTGTACAGCCCGGCCGGCGGGTGCCGCGAGTAGGCTCGAATCATCCCGCACACCGCTGTGAACGACCCACGAGGACTGCAACACATGGCTCTGGACGCAATGACGCGAACCCGCATCGAGACCGACTCCCTGGGATCCCTGGAGATCCCCGCCGACGCGTATTGGGGCATCCACACCGCCCGCGCGCTGGAGAACTTCCCGATCTCGAAGAGGCCGATCTCGGTCTACCCCGACCTGGTGCGGGCGCTGGCGATGGTGAAGCAGGCGTCGGCTCGCGCGAACCGCGAGATCGGGGTGCTCGACCCCGCGAAGGCCGACCTCATCGACCGGGCCGCCCAGCTCGTCATCGACGGCGACTTCCACGACCAGTTCGTCGTGGGGGTCATCCAGGGCGGCGCCGGCACGTCGACCAACATGAACGCGAACGAGGTCATCACCAACATCGCGCTCGAGCTCGCCGGACGCGAGAAGGGCGACTATGAGTTCCTGTCGCCGATCGACGACACCAACCGCAGCCAGTCGACGAACGACGTCTACCCGACCGCGATCAAGGTCGGACTCGGTCTCGACCTGAAGACGCTGCTCGAAGAGCTCGACCTGCTGCGCCGCGCGTTCCTCGCGAAGGCCGTCGAGTTCCACGACGTGCTCAAGGTCGGCCGCACCCAGTTGCAGGACGCCGTGCCGATGACCCTCGGCCAGGAGTTCCACGGGTTCGCCACGACCCTCGGCTACGACCACCAGCGCCTCACCGAGAACGCCTACCTCCTGTACGAGGTCAACATGGGCGCGACCGCGATCGGCACCGGCATCACGACCCACCCGGCGTACGCGCCCGCAGTGCTGCGCCACCTCCGCGAGATCTCGGGGCTCGACCTCGCCACGGCCTCCGACCTGGTCGAGTCCACGAGCGACACCGGTTCGTTCATGTCATTCTCGGCGTCGCTCAAGCGCAACGCGATCAAGCTGTCGAAGATCTGCAACGACCTGCGTCTGCTCTCGTCGGGCCCGCAGGCGGGGTTCGGCGAGATCAACCTTCCCGCACGACAGGCGGGGTCCAGCATCATGCCCGGCAAGGTGAACCCCGTCATCCCCGAGGTCGTCAACCAGGTCGCGTTCTCGGTCGCGGGCGCCGACCTCACGGTCACGATGGCGGTCGAGGGCGGCCAGCTGCAGCTCAACGCGTTCGAGCCGGTCATCGCGCACTCGATCTTCCAGTCCATCACGTGGCTGCGTCAGGCGATGTTCACGCTGCGCGTCAACTGCGTCGACGGCATCACCGCGAACCGCGAGCGGCTCGGCGCCATGGTGGGTTCGTCCGTCGGCGTGATCACCGCGCTCACGCCGTTCATCGGCTACGCGGCAGCCGCGGCGCTGGCGAAGGCCGCCCTGCTCACCGGGCGCGGCGTCGCCGACCTGGTGGTCGAGGCCGGGCTCATGTCGCGAGACGAGGTCGCCAAGCAGCTCTCGCCCGCCCGCCTGTCGGGACTCGAGACCGTCACCGCCGCCATCCCGATCGTGGTGGCGCCCGAGGACGTCGTCGCGGAGGCACCGGCAGACACGCGCTGAGCCGGTTGCCGCGGGCGGCTCCCGATCGATAACGTCAGGGAGACTCGAACGAAAGGCGAGAAATGACCGATCCGCAGAACCCGGCCGCACCCGAGCCTCCGCAGCAGCCCGCGTCGCAGCCCACTGCGCCTCAGCCCCCCGCCGACGCGCCGGTTGCGCCCGCGGCGGAACCCGTCGCTCCCGCACCGGACTACCCTGCACCGTCGGCGCCCGCCGCCCAGCCCGAGTACGCGGCGGCTCCGCCGGCGTCCCCCGCGGGCGCGCCGGCCTACAGCGCCGCGCCCCCGGCGTACAGCGCGGCGCCGCCCGCCGCGTACGGGGCGCCGGCCGACGCGCCCGTCCCGGGCAAGACGCTCGGCATCGTCGCGTTCATCCTGTCGTTCTTCGTCCAGCTGGTCGCGCTGATCCTCGGCATCGTCGCGCTCGTGCAGAGCCGCAAGGCCGGGGTCAAGAACGGCTTCGCCCTCGCGGCGATCATCATCTCGGCGGTGCTGATCGTCGTCGGCATCATCGTGACGATCATCATCCTGACCGTGGTGTTCGGTGGTCTCGCAGCTGCCTGCGCCGAACTCGGCCCGGGTGTGTGGGAACTCCAGGGCGGTGGCACGATCACCTGCAACTGACGCAGGCATCGACGTGGGAGGCGGGTCCGCGGCGCGGGCCCGCCTTTCGCGTCGTCAGAGCGCGACCTCAGCCGAGGATGCGGCAGTGCGTCGTGAGCGCGCCGATGCCGTCGATCCCCACGGTGACGGTCGAGCGGTCGCGCAGGAACACCTGCGGATCCCGCGAGTAGCCGGCGCCGCCCGGACTGCCCGTCGAGATGAGCGTCCCCGGCAGCAGAGTCGCCGACCTCGACAGATGCGAGATGAGCGTGGCGACCGGGCGCACCATCTGGCCCGTGGTCGCATCCTGCAGCGTCGTGCCGTCGAGGACTGTCCAGATATGGAGGTCCTGCGGATCAGGCACTTCGTCGGCGGTGACCACGAACGGCCCGGTCGGCGTGAAGCCGTCGAAGGACTTGCAGCGCGACCATTGCGCCTCGGAGTACTGGATGTCGCGCGCGGTGATGTCGTTGACCACCGTGTACCCCCAGACGTGGTCGAGGGCGTCCTCGGGGGACACGTCTTTCGCCGGGGTGCCGATGATGACACCGAGCTCGGCCTCGTAGTCGACGGACTCGCTGAGCGAACGCGGCCAGGTCGTGGTGTGGTCGTGCCCGGCCAGCGAGTTCGGCCAGAGCACGAACACGGTCGGCGTCGAGTCCGTCTTCAGCCCGAGCTCGCTGGAGTGCGCCGCGTAGTTGAGGCCGATCGCGAGGATCACCGGGGGCGCGAGAACGGCGGATGCGAAGCCCATTCCGTCGAGCGGATGCCGCGTGCCACGGTCTGCGGATTCCCGCACGCGTGCGAGCAGCTCGTCGCCGCCGGCGATGAGCTCCTCGAGCACGCGGGGCGCTCCATCGAACAGCTCCTCGACGATCGCCACCTCGTCGCCCTCGACGAGTGCGAGCCTCGGCTCACCCGACTCCGGCGGCACGACATGGGCGAAGCGCATGCCCCCAACCTAGCCGCCGGGGTGTGCCGGTGGGCGGTCCACGGCCCGGATGACGGGTGGGCGTCGTGCACCCATAGGCTGTGCGCATGACGCTCGACCCCGGTGCCTCCCGTCCCCGGCCCTCGCTCACGCCGCCGGAGTTCGCCTCCGCGCTCGCACAGCCCCGCGTCGCGGCTCCCGCGGCGATCACGCCCCCGTCGTCCTCGCCCACACCCGTGCAGCTGCCCACCGCCGCCGCGCGTCGCGGACGCAGCGCATCGGTCTGGATCATCGGCATCCTCGTGCTCGTGCTGATCGTGCTGGTGGCGTACTTCCTCACCGCGCTCGGCCCGGCGGCGTCGCTGATCGGGATGGTGCTGGCGGTGGTGCCGCTGGTGGGCGTGCTGTTCGCGGTGCGGATCGTGGACCGCTGGGAACCCGAGCCCCGCGGACTGCTCATCCTGGCTATCGCGTGGGGTGCGATCGCCGCCGTCGGCATCGCGCTCGGTGTCGACCTGCTGCTGTCGATGGTGTTCGGCCCGGCGACCGGGGCCCGCGAGGTGCTGCAGACCGTCGTCCAGGCGCCGGTCGTCGAGGAGTTCGCGAAGGGGCTCGGCGTATTCCTCATCTTCGCGACCGCTCGGCGCGCGTTCGACGGCCCGATCGACGGCATCGTCTACGGCGCGCTGGTCGGCGCCGGCTTCGCGTTCACCGAGAACATCCAGTACTTCGCGGTGAGCTTCATCGAGGGCGGCGCGACCGAGACGACCACGACGTTCTTCCTGCGCGGCATCCTGTCGCCCTTCGCGCACGTCATGTTCACCAGCGTCACCGGCTTCGCGCTCGGTCTTGCCGCGCGCCGCGGACTGTCGACCGGTCAGGCGATCGGGCCCGGGCTGCTCGGGCTCGCGGGCGCGATCGCGCTGCACGCGTTCTGGAACGGGTCCGCCATGTTCGGGGACTTCTTCTTCCTCTACCTGACGTTGCAGGTGCCGCTGTTCATCGGGTTCATCCTCGGTGTCGTGGCGCTCCGGCGAGAGGAGTCGCGGCTCACGCGACGCCGGCTCGGCGAGTACGCAGCCGCCGGCTGGTTCACGCCGCAGGAGGTCGACATGCTCGCGACCTCGGCGGGGCGCAAGGCCGCCCTCGCGTGGGCGCGGACGCTGCGAGGGGACCGCACGCCGCTCATGAAGACCTTCATCACGGATGCCACGGCCCTCGCTGCGACACGCCAGCGGGCGATCACGGGGCGCGATCCGCAGGCCGCGGCTGAGGAACGGGACCTGCTCGCGAAGACCGCGGCGACCCGCGCCGCTATGTTCGCGCCGTGACCCGCGAAGCGACGCGAGAACCCCCGATACGAAGACTCAGCGCTCGGTGCCGCGGCGATGCCTGCGTGTCTACCGAGCGCTGAGTTGGTCTGCCCCCCAGCATGCCGGGACGCCTGCGCGGGTGTCAAGAGAACCCCGGCGGTTCTCCTGACGGCGAACTCGCTCGGCGCCGGCGCGCTTCCAATGATTGGATGGACGCATGACTGACGACCGCACAAAGCCCGAGATCGACGCACCCGCCGGCCCGGCGCCGGCCGACCTCGTCGTCCGCGACATCGTCGTGGGCTCCGGCGCCGAGGCGAAGCCCGGCGATACCGTGACCGTCCACTACGTGGGCGTCGAGTACGAGACCGGCGAAGAGTTCGACTCGTCGTGGAACCGCGGTGAGAGCATCCAGTTCCCGCTCCGTGGCCTCATCCAGGGCTGGCAGGACGGCATCCCGGGCATGAAGGAGGGCGGTCGCCGCGAGCTCGTCATCCCGCCGCACCTCGCTTACGGTCCGGCCGGTGGCCACTTCCTCGGCGGCAAGACGCTGATCTTCGTCATCGACCTCATCAAGGTCGGCTGACTCCATCCCGATCGTCCGGAGGGGGCGGATGCTGCGGCATCCGCCCCCTCCGTGGTCTCCAGGAGTTCGCACGTAATTTACATTCACGGGAATAGAACGTCTGCGAGGCTGTGTTGGAACCCGTATGCCCGTCCCCTCGGGCGCCCCACACGGACCTGAACACGAAGGACGAACATGACCGACTCCACCACGATCGACGTTCCCGGCTACAAGGCGGGCACCTGGGTGCTCGACCCCGCGCACAGCGAGGTCACCTTCAGCGTGCGCCACATGATGATCTCGAAGGTGCGCGGCACCTTCGGCATGAAGAGCGCCACCCTCGTTGCCCCGGAGAACCCGCTCGAGGCCAAGGTGGAGGCATCCGTCGACGTCACCTCCGTCGACACGAAGGACGAGGGCCGTGACAACCACCTGCGCTCGGCCGACTTCTTCGACGCCGAGAACCACCCCACGATGGAGTTCGTCTCGACCGGCGCCCACGTGAAGGACGGCGAGTTCTTCGTGGACGGCGACCTCACCATCCGCGGCATCACCAAGCCCGTGTCGTTCGAGTTCGAGTTCGGCGGCTTCGGCACCGACCCGTGGGGCAACTACAAGGCGGGCGCGACGGCCAAGACGGTCGTGAACCGCGAGGACTTCGGCCTCACCTGGAACGCGGCCCTCGAGACGGGCGGCGTGCTGGTCGGCAAGGACGTCACCATCACGCTCGACCTGCAGGGCGCGCTCCAGCAGGACTGACCTTCCGCAGGCGAGAGAAGAGCGGATGCCTCGACCCCGAGGCATCCGCTCTTCGCGTACGCAGTCGGTCCTGCGCGAGCAGGATGCCGAGGAACACGACGAGCGCGCCGATCGGCTCGTTCCACGTGATCGTCTCGCCGAGGATCAGGATGCCGAGGATCACCCCGACGACCGGGGTGATGTAGGTCACGGTCGAGGCGCGCGTGGGCCCCCACGCGCGCACGGTGTTCTGGTTCCACACGTACGCGATGCCTGTTCCGAGACAGCCGAGCAGCAGCAGGCTCACCACGATCGGCACGTCGAGGCGCACGGGCGTCAGCACGAGGAACGGCGTCAGCAGAGCCATGACGACGCCGGCCATCGCGATGTAGCCGAACGTGAATGCGAGCGCCGACATCCCGGTGTTCGAGACGAAGCGCCGCATGTAGGCGAAGCTGAAGCCGTAGCTCGCCGTCGCGCCGAGGATGGCGAATTCGGCGACGAGGCTCCCGTCGAGGGCGATGCCCTGCCACGGGGCGATGATCACCACGACGCCGAGGATGCCGACGCCGATCCCGAGGACCTGCAGGGCCTTGAGTCGCTCGACGCGGAAGACCAGCCACGCCATGATCGCGGTCATGATCGGCGTGGTCGCGTTGAAGATGCTGGCGACGCCGGAACTGACGTGCTGCTGCGCCCACGAGAACAGCAGGAACGGGATGACGCAGAACGTGAGCCCGAGCACGGTCAGGTGCGCCCACACCTTGAGGCTGCGGGTCAGGTGCTCGCGCCGCAGGAGGACGAGTGCGCCGAGGGTCAGCGCGCCGAGGAGGATGCGGGTCCACGCGACCTGCGCGGGCGAGATGCCGGTGAGCGACACCTTCATGAAGAGGAAGCTCGCGCCCCACACGATCCCGGCGAGGACGAACTGCACCGTGATCCAGCGCGGGGACGGCAGCCTCTCCGCACGCGTCGCCGGCGGAGCCGTTCTTGTCGAGGTCACGGTGGCCACCGTACGCCCGCCCGCCGACGCTGGAGCCCAGGAGGGGATGCGACGTCCGAAATCCGCCGTTGTGCGGCCGTCAGGCTACGGGCGCGGCTCAGGGGACGGGATTCTCGGCGTCGTACGCGCGGAACCGCGGCGTGAGCCGCACCAGCGTCGCCACCAGCCCGATGATGATGAGGCCGCCCACGAGCGGCGGGAACCACAGTGCGGTGAGCGTCGCCAGCGTGCCCGCGTACAGGGCGCCGAGGCGTGGGCCGCCCGTCACCACGACGATGAAGATCCCCTGCAGGCGGCCGCGGATCGTGTCGGGCACCGCGGACTGCACCATCGTGTTGCGGAAGATCGAGCTGATGTTGTCGGCGGCGCCCGAGACCGCGAGCACGAGGCACGCGAGTGCGATGAGCACGAGGTTCGGGGTGTCGGCGTCGACGCCGTCCGGGGCGAACCACCCCAGCGCCGCGGCGCCCAGGACGAGTCCCAGCGCGGCGATCGAGCCGCCGTACGCGAGGATCGCGCGCTCGATCCCGACGCCCTGACGTCGGATGCCGCCGACCCGGCCCGAGAACAGACTGGAGGCGAAGGCTCCGGCCGCAACCGAGGCGGTGAGCACGCCCGTCGTGATCGGCCCGCCGCCGAGCAGCACCGCGCCGATCGCGGGGAAGAGCGAGAGCGGCTGGCCGAAGGTCATCGCGATGATGTCGAGGATGAACTGCAGCCTGATGTTCGACGCGCGCTTCAGGAACCGCCAGCCGTCGCGGAGCGACTCGAGTCCCGGCCGCACGACCTCGCCCTCGGGACGGAGGTTCGGAAGGGTCCACAGCCCGAGGAAGAGCGATGTCATGAGCACGACGTCGAGCGTGTAGGTCCACGCGTAGCCGGTGAGGGCGACCAGCACACCCGCGAGGGCGGGCCCGGCCATCACCATGATCCCGACCGTGATGCCGCCCAGCGCCGACGCCGCCGGAAGGAGCTCGCGCGGGAGCAGGCGCGGAACGATCGCCTGACGCGAGGCGAACACGATCGAGTTCGCCGACGAGTTGACGATGCTCAGCGCGTACAGCCACCACACGGTCTCGAGATCCGCCCAGGTCAGCACGGCGAGCAGCGCGGTCGAGGCGAACGTGACGGTCGCGGCGATGAGGGCCACCGCCCGGCGGTCGAACGCGTCGGCGAGCATGCCGCCGTAGATCCCGGCGAAGACCATCGGCACGAGCCCCGCGACCGCGATCATCGACACCGCGAACGTCGACCCGGTCAGGTCGTACATCTGCAGCATGATCGCGACGATGGTCAGCTGCCCGCCGAGACCGGCGAGCGTCGAGCCGATCCACATGCGCGCGAACGCCGGGCTGGCGCGGAAGGGCCGCAGGTCGATGAAGTGGCTGCGATGCTCCCCGGCGCTCACTCGTCGGCCTCGGTGTGCTGCACGGATCCGAGCGTACCCGGGCGCATGGGCGGCCGGTTCGCCGGGGCATCCGTTGGCTGGTAGACTCTTCAGGTTGCCGTTGGATCGGCCGCGGAGAAAGAGAGCTCGCACATCGGGTGACGAGCACCGCGCAACAAGCAGAGAGGGGATCACCTATGGCACTGGAAGCAGACGTCAAGAAGGCGATCATCGAAGAGTACGCGACGCACCCCGGTGACACCGGATCCCCCGAGGTGCAGGTCGCGATGCTGACGCAGCGCATCAAGGACCTCACCGAGCACCTCAAGGAGCACAAGCACGACCACCACTCGCGTCGTGGGCTGTTCCTGCTCGTCGGTCAGCGCCGCCGCCTGTTGGGCTACCTCCAGGACATCGACATCAACCGTTACCGCTCGCTCATCGAGCGCCTCGGTCTCCGTCGATAAGGCATCGACCAGCGTTCAATCGCGCAAAACATTCTTGAGAAGGCCTCCCCACGGTGTGGGGAGGCCTTCGTCGTTCCCGGATGTCTCAGCCCGACAGTCGAGCGGATGCCCCGGCCCGCGCCGCGACCAGATCCGCGTGGTGGATCTCGGCGACGTCGGGGTGCGCGCGCAGCCGCGACTTCAGCGCGTTCTCGCCGTATAGAGCGTGGATCGGGTTCGACGGATCCTGAGTGACGCCGCGCGCCTGCGCCGCGAGCTCGTCGGGCAGCTCGATGAGCGGCAGACGCTTGTCGAGGGCGGGATTGAAGAAGAACGGCACCGAGATCCGGTCGTCCGGGTAGCGCGGCGAGATCACGCGGTGCTTCGTCGCGGTGAGGTAGCCCTGCGTCGCGTACTCGAGCAGCTCGCCGATGTTGACGACGAAGGCGCCGGGCACCGGCGGGGCATCCACCCACTCGCCGTGGCGCTCGACCTGGAGGCCGCCCTTGCCGGGCTCGACCCACAGCAGAGTCAGCACGCCGGAGTCCTTGTGGGCGCCCACACCCTGCTGCGGCGTCGGGTCCTCCTTGCCCGGATATCGCACGATCTTGATGAGCGTCGAGGGCTCGCCGAAGTGCTCGTCGAAGTAGTTCTCGGGTGCGCCGAGCGACAGGGCCCAGGCGCGCAGCAGCCTGCGAGCGACGCCCGACAGGTGGTCGTGCCACTCCGAGACGACCTCGCGGAGCTCCGGCTGCGCACTCGGCCACAGGTTCGGGCCGATGAGCCGTGCGAAGTCGGGGGCGTCGGCGTCGGTGATCGCCTCGCGCTCAGGACCGATGTCGATCTGCTCGCGCCAGTCGACCTTGCCCTGCGTGCGCTCGCCGCCGATGCGGGTGTAGCCGCGGAAGTGCGGGCTGTTGACGTTCTCGATCGCGAGCTTGTCCGCCTCGGGGAGGGCGAAGAAGTCGCGTGCGGCCTGGTGCAGTCGCGCCTCCAGCTCGGGCGAGACGCCCGTGCCGGTCAGGTAGAAGAAGCCGACGTCGTGCGTCGCGGCGCGCAGGTCGTCGCGGAACTGCGCGGCCGCCTCCGGGCCCGCGTCGAGCCGGGAGAGGTCGAGGATCGGCAGATTGAGGTCGGTCATGGTGCGAGAGTAGGCGGCTGTCGCGGCATCCGTCCTGTTTGTTGCGCACGGTTAAGCCGGGGCGGCGGGAGGTTCCGACGCCCCGGCTCGGAGTTCTTCAGGAGCGTGCGAAGAAGGTGCGGATGTCGCCGACGACGAGCTCGGGGACCTCCAGTGCCGCGTAGTGGCCGCCGCGCTCGAAGCGGCTCCACTGGACGATGTTCGAGTTGTCGCGCTCGGCGAACACCTTGATCGTCTGGAAGTCGTCCTTGAAGACGGCGACTCCTGTGCGTGCGTCGCTGACGCGGGGTTCGGCTTCCGCCAGCATGTTGTCGCGGTAGGCGCGGCTCATGCCCGCCGAGGCGTTCGCGAACCAGGCCACGCTCACCTCGGTGAGGATCGCATCGAGCGGGACCAGCGACGTGCCGTTGCCGAACGAGTTGAACAGCTCGGCGTAGGCGAGGTGACCGACGGGCGAGTCGGACAGCGCAGCGGCGACGGTCTGGGGTCGGGCGGCGTTCATCGTGTTGTAGGCGCCGACCGACTGGAACCACTGCATGTGCTCGAGGCCGGCGTAGTCCTGCGGCTCGAGCTTCTCGAACTCCGCCGGGTCGCCCGAGGGGAACGAGAACAGCTGCAGCACATGCAGCCCGAGGAAGCCGTCGGGGGCGAGCAGACCGAGTTCGCGGGCGATCATCGCGCCGTTGTCACTGCCGTGGATGCCGTACGAGTCGTAGCCCAGGCGGCGCATGAGCACGTCGTACGCGGCGGCGACACGGGAGGTGGTCCAGCCGGCGTCGGTCACGGGCTGGCTGAAGCCGAAGCCCGGGGCATCGGGCACGACGACGTCGAACGCGTCCTCGGCGCGGCCGCCGTGCGCGACCGGGTCGACGAGCGGGCCGATCATGTCGAGGTAGTCGACGAACGAGCCCGGGTACGTGTGCGCGAGGAGCAGCGGGGTCGCGCCCTCGTGCGGAGAGCGGGCGTGCACGAAGTGGATCGTCTGTCCGTCGATCTCGGTCGTGAACTGCGGGAACTCGTTCATGCGGGCTTCGGCGGCACGCCAGTCGAAGCGGCGCCAGTGCGCGACGGCGTCGGCGAGGTAGTCGTTGGGCGTTCCCGACTCCCAGTCATCGGAGGGTGCGGGCTGGGGGAGTCGCGTGCGGGCGAGCCGGTCGCGGAGGTCGTCGACGTCGGCCTCGGGCACGTCGATGCGGAAGGGGCGGATGTCGGTGCTGGGGGCGGTTGCGGTGTTCATGTCTCCGACGCTACGGTCGAAACAGGCAAGCTATCTTCCTGTTATCCGAACTCATGACGAATCGAGCGCGATGGCCGACACCTCGGCGCGGATGCTCGCGCTCCTCGCGCTGCTGCAGAGTCGCCCGCGCTGGCCGGGGCCGGAGCTCGCGGCGCGGCTCGACGTCTCCGTGCGCACGATCCGCAACGACATCGAGCGTCTGCGCACGCTCGGCTATCCGGTCGAGGCGGAGCGCGGTCGCGCCGGCTCGTACCGGCTGGCCGCCGGAGGGAAGCTTCCGCCGCTGCTGCTGGACGACGACGAGGCGGTCGCCGTGGCGATCGGGCTGCGCGTGACGCGCGGGGTGGCCGGCGTCGACGAAGCCGGTGCCCGCGCGCTCGCGAAGCTGCTGCAGGTCCTCCCCGATCGGCTGCGGCCGACCGTGGACGCCGTCGCGACGACGATCGATCGCGGCCCCGAGAACGTCGGCACCGATGCGCCCGACCCCGAGGTCGAACCCCACGTGCTGAGTGCCGTCGCGCAGGCCGTGCACGCGGGGGAGTGGCTGAGATTCGAAGATCGCGGCACTCCGCGTCGAGTCGAGCCGTATCGGCTGCTCAGCTGGCAGCGACGGTGGTATCTGGTCGCACGCGATCCCGACACGGACGACTGGGAGACGTTCCGCCTGGACTGGATCGAGCCGCGCATGCCGACGCGCCGACCCTTCGACCCGGTGCCGGTGCCCGGGGGAGACTTCACGGCCTTCGCGCTGAGGTCGATCGCGGCCGCGGGCTGGAACGTGCACGCGCGCCTGCGGATCGCCGCTCCCGCGGACGACGTGATCGCGCGGATCAACCCGACCGTGGGGGTGGTGGAGGCGATCGACCCCACGACGTCGGTGCTCGTCACCGGGGCCGACAGCCTCGAGACGATCGCGGCCTACATCGGCATGCTCGGCATGGACTTCACGGTCGACTCCCCGGTCGAGCTCGTGCCGCACCTGCGGCGTCTCGCGGAGCGCTATGTCCGCGCGTCGGCCGAGGCATCCGCGCCGTAACCGAGATGGACAGCCGCACAGCTGTTCGGTAGCGTCGTAGGTAAGGCTCACCTATGTTGAGTGTCTCCGCTCGCGGAGGCCGCAGGTGTGCCGCGGTGCAACGGAGCGCCGAGTCATCCGCACCACCTTGGGAACCCCGTTGCTCGCCACTTTCCTCATCGGCCTGCGTGAAGGCCTCGAAGCCGCGCTCGTCGTCGGCATCCTCGTCGCCTACCTCACGAAGCTCGGTCGCCGCGATGTGCTGCCCCGTCTGTGGGCCGGCGTCGGCCTCGCCATCGCGCTCGCAGTCGCCATCGGGGCGATCCTCACGTTCGGGGCGTACACCCTGACGTTCGAGGCGCAGGAGCTCCTCGGCGGGCTGCTGTCGCTCCTCGCGGTCGCGATGGTCACCTGGATGATCTTCTGGATGCAGAAGACCGCCCGTACCCTCAAGCGGACGCTCGAGGGTGACATCGATCGCGCGCTCGCGACGGGGAGCCTGTGGGCTCTGGTCGCGATCGGCTTCGTCTCGGTCGCGCGCGAAGGCGTCGAGACCACCCTCCTGCTGTGGTCGATGGTGCAGTCGTTCGGCGAGGCGCCCGCCGCGCTCGCCGGTGCGCTGCTGGGACTTGTGACCGCCGTCCTTCTCGGCTGGGCGCTGGCGCGCGGGATGCTGCGCCTCGACCTCCGCATCTTCTTCGGGTGGACCGGTGCCTTCCTCGTCATCGTCGCCGCCGGCGTGCTGACCTACGCGATCCACGACCTGCAGGAGGCCGGGGCGCTTCCCGGCCCGTTCACCGCGGCCGCCCCGATCGACCCCGTCACCGGCGAGGTCGCGGTCGGCTGGGCGGCGTTCCCGCTCGGCTGGGCCTTCGATGTGACCGCGTCGATCCCTCCGGGAAGCGCGCTCGCGGCCATCCTGCAGGCGACCGTCGGCTTCATGCCGCGCATGTCATGGCTGCAGGTCGTCGCGTGGGTGCTCTACGTCGGCATCGTCGGCGGTATCTGGCTGCGCGGCCAGGTGCGCTCCCGCCCCGCCGCGCGCCCGGCTGCGACCGAGGTCGCCGCATCCGCCGCACCCGCGTCCGAATCTTCCGAACCGTCGCCCGTTCCGTCCTCGCAAGGAGAAGCATGACCTCTCGTCTCTTTCCGGCCCTCGCCTTCGCCGGCGTCGGCGCCCTCATCCTGTCGGGTTGCGTCGCGAAGGCCGACCTCGCCGGGTCCGACGCGCTGTCGGTGTCGTCGACGGCTGCCGGCTGCGAGGTGTCCGGCTCGTCCGCCACCAGCGGCACGCTCACGTTCGACGTGAGCAACGACGGCGACGAGGTCACCGAGTTCTACCTGCTGGCCGAGGATGGCCTGCGCATCGTCGGCGAGGTCGAGAACATCGCCCCCGGCGCCTCGCGCACCCTCACCGTCGTCGCCCAGCCGGGCGACTATTACACGCTGTGCAAGCCGGGAATGATCGGCGAGGGCGTCGGCAAGGCCGCGTTCGCGGTCTCGGGCGAGGCGGTCGAGGTGTCCGGTGAGGACGCCGAGCAGAAGCAGCAGGCTGTCGAGCTGTACGCCGGGTTCGTCAAGGACCAGGTCGGGCAGCTCGCCCCGGCCGTGTCCGATTTCGTCGCCGCATACGAGTCGGGCGACGACGAGACCGCGCGCACGCAGTTCCCCGCCGTGCGCGCGTACTACGAGCGCATCGAGCCCGTGGCCGAGGCGCTGGGCGACCTCGACCCGCGCATCGACTACCGCGAGGTCGACGCCGTCGCCGAGGGCCTCGATTGGACGGGCTTCCACCGCATCGAGAAGGACCTGTGGGTACCCGCCGCCGACGCGCTGAACGCCGACGGCGAGACCCCCGCGTGGCAGGACTGGGCGCCGTCGACGACCGAGGAGCGCGCCGCGTTCGGCGACCAGCTCATCGCCGACGTGCAGGAGCTGTACGACTACGTGCACTCCGACGAGTTCCAGGATTCGCTCGACGCGCAGGGCATCGCCGGCATCTCGAACGGCGCGATCGCGCTCCTCGACGAGGTCGCGACCGGCAAGATCCAGGGCGAGGAGGACTGGTGGTCGGGCACCGACCTGTCGGACTTCGCCGCCAACGTCGAGGGCTCGAAGATGGCGTTCTCGCTGGTGCGCGACTTCGCGGCGGCACAGGGCGACGCGGGCACCGCGCTCGCCGACGAGATCGACGGCGGGTACGCCGAGCTCGAGTCCGCGCTGGCGGAGTACGGCTCACTCGAGGACGGCTTCGTCGTGTACACCGAGCTCACCGACGAAGACAAGCGCGAGCTCACCGACCTCATCAACGCCCTCGCCGAGCCGCTCGCGCAGCTCACGAACACCGTGCTGGCCTGAGTTGACCACATCCTCGACCGGCCCGAACGTCACCGGCGGCACCGCCTCCGCCACGGAGGCGGTGCCGCCGGCATCCGCGAGCCTGTCGCGCCGTGGCGTCCTCGGTCTCGCGCTCGGTGCCGGCGCCGCCGGCCTCGCGCTCGGCGCCGGCGCGGGTGCGACGGCGGGGGTCGCCGTCGGGCGTGCGCGCGAACAGGATGCTGCGGCATCCGTCTACGACTTCTTCGGCGCCCATCAGGCCGGCATCACCACTCCCGTGCAGGACCACCTGCACTTCGCGGCGTTCGACATGATGGCGCGCACCGATCGAGACGACCTCGTCACGCTCCTGCAGGACTGGTCGTATGCGGCGGCGCGCATGACGCAGGGGCTCGACGTCAGCGCGACGGGCGCCGTCGGCGGGTCTCCCGAGGCACCGCCGGACGACACCGGCGAGGCCCTGGGTCTGGCGGCGAGCGGCCTCACGATCACGTTCGGCTTCGGCCCCACCCTCTTCGAGAACGACGGTGAGGACCGCTACGGCCTCGCCGCCATGCGGCCGGCGCAGCTCGAGAAGCTCCCGGCGTTCCTCGGCGACGACCTCGACCCCGCCCACTCGGGCGGCGACCTCTGCATCCAGGCGTGTGCCGACGACCCCCAGGTCGCGGTGCACGCGATCCGCAACCTCAGCCGCATCGCGTTCGGCCGGGCCCGCTTGCGCTGGTCGCAGCTCGGCTTCGGACGCACGTCGCGCACGACGGCGGCGCAGTCGACGCCGCGCAACCTCTTCGGCTTCAAGGACGGAACCGCGAACGTCCTCGCGACCGACCAGGCCGCCCTCGACGACCACGTCTGGGTCGCGGCATCCGATGAGCCGGCGTGGATGGCGGGCGGCTCGTACCTGGTCGCACGCAAGATCGCGATGCTCATCGAGACGTGGGACCGCGTGCGCCTGTCCGAGCAGGAGGCGATCATCGGCCGCACCAAGGGCGCCGGCGCCCCGCTCTCGGGCGGCGATGAGTTCACCGAGCCGGACTTCCACGCGACCGGCGCCGATGGCGAGCCGGCGATCCCCGTCACGAGCCACATGCGCCTCGCCCACCCCGAGCTCAACGACGGCAACCGGATCCTCCGCCGCGGCTACAACTTCGTCGACGGCAACAACGAGCTCGGTCGTCTGGACGCTGGCCTCTTCTTCCTGTCGTACCAGCGCTCGCCCGAGCAGTTCGTGACGCTCCAGCGCGCGCTGTCGACCGACACGATGAACGAGTACATCCGCCACGTGGGCTCGGGCCTGTGGGCGATTCCGTCGGGCGCGGCGCCCGGCTCGTACGTCGGGGCGGCACTCTTCGCATGATCTGACGCCCGTTGCGACCGAGACCGTCGTCCGGCGTGCTGGACGCATGACGCGTCCCCCGCGCAGCGTGCTGGTCAACAACGCGGGCATCAGCGAGCTCGGCGCGACGGCCGCGATGCCGGTGGGTGGCCGGGCCGGCGTCCTGCCCGGCCATCCGCGGTTCTCAGGGGGTGGGCCGGTTCATGTCCGGGATGGTGATGGGGGTGGTCGTGCCCGATGCGCCGCGGTTCAGGAAGGCCATCGCGATGCCGCGCAGCAGCTGGTCGAACAGGTAGAAGTTCGCCGGCATGAGCGGAAGGAGCCCCTCGCGGAACGCGATGTAGCTCGGCCAGCCGACCCGGATCGTGGCGGCCGACACGTAGTCGCGGGGGAGGCCGAGCCAGTCGCCGATCTCGTTGCCGAGCTGATAGCGGACGAACTCGTTGAGGAAGCCGCGCGTCACGCCGAGATCGACCTGCGCAGTGAGGCCGAGGAGGGTCTCGGCGAGCTCCTGGCCCTCGGGCGTCCACGCCAGCTTGGGCGTCAGGATCTGCGCGGCCTGGGCGTGCGCGGCGTCCCAGGTCGCGGGGATGTACTCGTCGCGGACGCCGAGGAAGTGCAGTGCGACCTGCCACGAGTGCAGGAAGGCGTCCTGGTCGGCCGTCGACATCGGCACCCGCCACTCCTTGAGCTTCTTGTGCGCGAAGGTGCCGGTGCTGTGGAAGGTGACGAGGATGTCGTGGTTGCTGATGGGGATCTGCTCGTCGTGACCGCTCTGCTGCCAGTGCGGCGACTGCGGCAGGAGATGGCGGACGGCGGAGTGCACCATGCGCGTCTTGTTCGACGTCACCATGAACTCGCCGGTCGTCTCGAACGCGTTGATATCGCTCAGGTCGTAGCCGAAGCTGAACGTCTTCGCCGCGCGGTCCTGCATGTCGGCGCCGCCCTTGGAGTGGTACACCGACCGCGCCTCGCGCGGGATGACGGTGCTCATGATGCCGCCGCCGATCCCGTAGATCATGAAGAGGTAGGTGTCCTTGCGGCGGTTGAAGTCCGCCGCGCGGCGCAGCTTGGTCCGGTCGGCCCAGGACGGCAGCTGGGTCGAGCCCTGGAGGAAGCCCGCCAGCTCCGGCGGGAGGCCGGTGGGCACCGGCTGCCAGTTGTTGACCCAGGGCAGGATCGCGTCGTTGATCGCGGCGGTCTGACCACTGGAGATGACGGAAGCCATGATGCGGTCGAGGTCGTCGTCCCACACCCACTGCGGATCGACGCCGGAGCCGGTGCCGAGCACCGACCCCGCGGGCGACCACGACCAGGCCGCTTTGGGGATGGCGACGCCGGCGAGACCGAGCGCGGCCCCCAGCGTCAGGACGGAGCGTCTGGTCATTTCGGGCATGGGGGTACCTGCTTCCCGACGGGGGACGGATCCCGCCCGGCGACATCCTCGACGCCGGTTCCCGCGTGTCGATCCATCCAGGACGAATGTGATTCGCCGTTAACATATGTGGTACGCGCGCGCCGCACAACCCCCTGATGTCCAGGGGTTTCGCAACGGAGTCAGCCGTTCTGGCGCGGATCGGGTCGGGGCATCCGCGGTTCCTCCCGCGGCCGCCGCGATCCGGTGGGATCGTTGCGCCGTCCTTCTCGGCGGGCGAGGGCGCGATCGGCGAACAGCCACGTCGGACGCGGCTCGACCAGCGGGCGGAAGATGCGGCGCACGGGTTTCGTCGCGAGTCCGAGGGCGATCAGCACGGATCCGACGATCACGAGAGGCAGCCACAGCCACGTCGGCTCCGCGTTGCGCAGCAGGCCGTTCTCGCGGAACGGGTAGAGCACGAACGAGTGCAGCAGGTAGACGTACATCGTGTACTGGCCGAAGTGCGTCCACCAGTGCGTGCTGCGCGGCACGAGCGCGAAGAACGCCGTCGACAGCACGACCGCGACGACCATCAGCGCGAGGCGCACGCCGCCCGCCCACCACTGCGTGCCGCCGATCGAGGCGTAGTTCTCGTCGTAGAACAGCCACTCGCGCAGGTTCATCGCGCGCCAGTCGTCGACGAAGAACCATGCCGCCCAGCCTGCGACGGCGAACAGTCCGAGCCCGCCGGCGAGCACCCACCAGGGCCGACGGTCCAGGAGTCGAAGGCGCGCCACGATGTCGTGCTCGCGCAGCCACCAGCCGAGCGTGAAGAACGGCAGGAGGCCGAGCGTGCGCGACAGCGAGAACGTCGAGCCGATGTTGGGCAGGTATCCCGCTCCGATCGAGATCACGACGGTCCACAGCAGCGGCCAGCGCAGCAGGGCGAGGTAGGGGAGCACGACGCGGAAGATGCCGAGCGCCAGCAGGAACCACAGCGTCCAGGAGGGCTGGGTGATGTTCGGGTTCGCCTGCCCCTCGACGATCCACTTGGTCAGGGTCCACAGCCCCTCGAACACGAGGTAGGGCACCAGGATGTCGGTGATGACGCGTGCCATCTGCGTCTTGGTCGGGGTATCGGACTTCGAGAAGTAGCCCGAGATGATCGCGAACGCCGGCATGTGGAACGCGTAGATGACGAGGTACAGGCCCAGCGCGATGTCGGAGTCGTACGTCAGCCGCTGCACGGCGTGGCCGAGCACCACGAACACGATGCACGCGAAGCGTGCGTTGTCCCAGAACGGCGTGCGCCGCCGCGGACGGGCGACGGATCCCGTCGGGGTGGGGGTCGTCGCGGTGGGCGGAACGCTGCTGCCGGTCATCGTCACCTCTCGCCGGGGCGCAGACCAGACTAGCCGCGTGCGCCGCTCGGCGCTCTCGCTTGACACCGAGTCCCGCACTGGCTGAATCTGAGTGCGAGCGTGCCGACCACGGTCGCCGGGAGGGATTCACCGATGTCGGATGCTGCGACCCAGGCGGGTTCGACAGGCCCGGCGACCACCCGCCCCGTCGTGACGGTGAGCACCGGGGTCGTCCGCGGCACCCGGGACGGTGGGCTCGACCGCTTCCTCGGCATCCCGTACGCCGCCCCGCCGGTGGGCGAGCGCCGCTTCCGCGCTCCCGAGCCTGCCGCGACCTGGGCGGGGGAGCGGGATGCCTCGGCTTTCGGACCGACCGCGCCGCAGCGCCCGTACAGTCCGGCGATCGCGAAGTACCTCGCGTCCGTCGAGGTGCCCGGCGACGACATCCTCACCGTGAACGTGTGGACGCCCGCCGATCGAGCACCGGACACAGCTCTGCCGGTGCTGGTGTTCGTGCACGGCGGCGCGCTGACGCGCGGCACGACCGCGCTTCCCACCTACGACGGCGAGCGCTTCGCGCGGCACGGCATCGTGTACGTGTCGATCCAGTACCGGCTCGGCCAGGAGGGCTTCGCGGTGCTCGACGACGTGCCGCAGAACCTCGGCGTGCTGGACCAGGAGCTCGCGCTGCGCTGGGTGCGCCGCGAGATCGCCGCGTTCGGCGGCGACCCGGCCCGCGTCACCGTGATGGGACATTCGGCCGGCGCCAACACGCTGACCGCACTGCTGGCGCTGCCGCACGCGAAGGAGCTGTTCGACCGGGCGATCCTGCAGTCCGGGCCGCTCGAGGCGCGGCCGCCCGAGAAGGCGGGCCGCATGACGCGCGAGATCGCCAAGCGACTGAAGATCGCCGCCACCCGTGCGGGATTCTCCGGCGTCCCCGCGGACGAGCTCGTCGCACAGCAGACCGCGCTGGCTGCGGGCGGCTCTCCGCTCGGCGGCGGGCCGACGGTCGCGCTGGCGATCGGTGGCGAGGCCGTGCCCCGCAGCCCGCTCGATGCCCTGCTCGCGGGCGCGGGTCGGGGCATCCCGGTCCTCATCGGCTCCACCAGCGAGGAGTATCGTCTGTGGCTCGTCCCGTCGGGGGCGGTCGACAAGGCGAGCTGGCTCACGGTGACGGTCGCCCGGTTGGCCGCCCGCGTGCCGGCGCGCATCGTGCGGGCTCACCGCGCTCGCCGCCCGGGCGCGAAACCGGGTGAGGTGCTGGGCGAGGTGATCGGCGACATCCTGCTGCGCGGCCCGATCACGCGGTTCGCCGACAGTCGGGTCGGGTCGACGGGCTCGCCGACGTGGGTGTACGAGTTCCGGTGGCGGAGCCCGGTCGACGGGCTCGGCGCCGCGCACGTCATGGAGCTCGGGTTCGTGTTCGACCGGCTCACCGAGCCCGACGCGATCGGCATCGGGGGTCCGGACGGGCCCCAGACCCTCGCCGACGCGATGCATCGGGCGTGGGTGTCGTTCGTGGTCGACGGCGATCCGGGCTGGGAGGCATGGTCGGCGCGGCGGCCGGTACAGGCGTTCGATGCCGACGGCGGGCACATCGACTACGCGCCGCGGCAGAACGAGCTCGACGGCCTTCCCGAGGGGTAGTCTCGCAGGCGCGATGACGACGATCGACGACGCGCTGCAGCGCGACCAGGCCATTGCCGACCTCGACTGGCATGTGTTCCCCGGCGGGACCGAGCGCGACGTGTTCCGCGCCCCCAGCGGGGGTCTTGCGCGGATGCGCCTCGGTGAGCACGACGCGCCGAGAGTCGTGCTCGTCCCGGGCGTGGCCGGCTCGAAGGAGGACTTCGTCCTGCTGTTCCCGCTGCTCGCCGCCGCCGGCTACCGCGTCGAGTCGTACGACATCGCCGGTCACTACGAGTCGGCCGAAGCCGGGCCGCGCCATCTCGATCCACCACGGGACTCCTACGACTACGCGCTGTTCGTCGACGATCTCATCGCGATCCTCGAGGACGGCGGCCCCGCCCACGTGCTCGGCTACAGCTTCGCGGGCCTGGTCACCGAGCTCGCGCTCGTCGAGCGTCCCGACCTCTTCCGGAGCCTCACGCTCATGGCCGCGCCGCCCGCGACCGGCCAGGTCTTCCGCGGCGTGAAGCACATCGGGCCGATCTCCGACATGTCGCCGCACCGCGCAGCGGGTCTCATCCTCTGGGGCATCCGCTACAACCTCAACCGCACGCCACCGGGTCGCATCGCCTTCGTCCGCGAGCGTCTCGGCGTGACACGGCGCGCCTGCATCGACGACGTGGTCGGGCTCATGATGTCGACGCCCGACTTCGCCGACGCCGTCGCGGCGGTCGACATCCCGAAGCTGATCGCCGTCGGTGACCAGGACCTCTGGCCGCAGGCGCAGCACGATGCCTACGCCGCGCGCATCGGCGCCCGCGTCGCGACGTACCCGACCGGTCACGCGCCCTGCGAGACCGCGCCGCACCAGCTCGCGCGCGACATGCTGCGACTCTTCGCCGACGCACGGTGAGGAGGAGGATGCCGCGGCCCGCGGCATCCGTCCCCCTTCACTCACTTGATCGAGCCCCGTGTGACGCCCGAGATCACCCAGCGCTGGCTGAAGATGTAGACGATGAGCAGCGGCGCCATCGCCATCAGGTACGAGGCGAAGGCCACGGTGTAGTCGGTGTTGAACTGGCCCTGGAACACGTACTGCGCGAGCGACAGCGTCCGCGCGGACGGTTCGGTCAGCACCACCAGCGGCATGATGAAGTCGTTCCACGCCCACACGCAGGTGATGATGCCGACGGTCGCGTTCATCGGCATGAGGAGCGGGAAGATCACCGACCAGAAGATGCGCCAGGTCGACGCTCCATCGACGCGCGCCGCCTCTTCGAGCTCGATCGGGATCGAGCGGATGTAGGCCGTGTAGATGAAGATGTTCAGCGACAGGCCGTAGATCGTGTAGAGGATGATCATGCCGGCCTGGTTGTCGAGCCCGAGGATCGACGTCTGCTTCACCAGCGGGAGCATGATGATCGGGAACGGGATGAACAGTGCCGCGAGCAGGTAGAAGAACACGCCCTTGAAGAAGGGGCGGTGGATGTTGCGCGCCAGCGCATACGCCACGATCGAGCTGGTCAGCAGCGTGAACACCACGGAGCCGACGGTGATGATCGCCGTGTTCAGGAGCGCCTGCGGGAAGCTCGTGCGCACCCAGGCGTCCGCGAAGTTCTCCCAGCGGATCGGATTCGGAAGCTCGAACCCGGTGCCCTCCGTCAGCTGCTCCGGCGTCTTGAGGGCGACGACGACCGCCAGGTAGAGCGGGATCAGCACGGTGAGCGAGCACACCGCGATGAGCGCCGTCGCCCACCAGTTGGTCTTGCGGGTGTCGTCGTCGGGTTCGCCGCGTCGCTTGCGGCGGTCGTTCGCCGTGACGGCATCGACCTCCTGTTCGAGCTGCGAAGCGGTGTTAGTCATGGTGGTCATCAGAAGTCGGCCTCTCTGCGCTGAAGGACCCGGAATTGGAAGAGCGAGACGACCGTGATCACGATGAAGAAGATCACCGCGTTGGCCGTCTGGTAGGCGAACTCGCCGCCCGAGAAGCCGCCCCGGAAGATGAGCAGCGTCACCGATTCGGTCGACGTGCCCGGTCCGCCGTTGGTGAGGGCGACGATGGGGTCGAAGACCTGCAGGAACCCCTTCAGGCTCAGCACCACGTTGATCGTGAAGAACGCGCCGATGAGCGGGAACGTGATCGAGCGGAACTGCCGCCACGGCGAGGCGCCGTCGAGCGAGGACGCCTCGTAGAGCTCCGTGGGGATCGTCTGCAGCCCCGAGAGGTAGATGATGATCGCGAACGCGCACGCCTGCCAGACGGCCAGGGCCACGATCGCGGTCCACGCCCACGTCTCGTTGGTGAGGATGTTGTCGCGGAACAGCGGGATGCCCGACAGGATCTTCGGCAGCGAGTTCGAGAAGAAGAACTGGAACACGTAGCCGATCACCAGGATCGCCAGGATGTAGGGCACGAAGTAGACGCCGCGCCAGAAGTTGCGCGCCTTGATCTTCGCGTTCAGCCCCAGCGCGATGGCGAGCGAGAACGCGTTCGTGAGGATCGTCGCGACGATCGCGAACAGGAACGAGAACCCGTATGCCTGCAGGACGCGATCGTCCTTGAACAGGTTGAAGTAGTTCGACAGCCCCACGAAGTTCCAGGCGCCGTAGCCGGCGTAGTTCGTGAAGCTGAAGAAGATGCCCACGACGACCGGCAGGGTGTGGAAGGCGGCGAAGGCGATGACCGCCGGCCACACCATCCAGTAGTAGGTCGCGGGGGCGCGGGACGAGTCCGTGCGCGTGCGGGTGGCGCGCTTGCGGGCAGTGCCCGTCGGAGTGGATCGGACGGCCTCGGTGAGGGTGGCCATGTCATTCTCCCGTCACGGGGATCGTGCGGGCGGCCACCTTGGCCCACTCGCGGTCGAGGGTCTGCAGCGCCTTCTCGGCGTCGCCGTCGAACAGGAACTGCTGATCGGTGGGGATGAGGGGGATGGCCGGCGGGATCTGGTGGTCGATGAAGCCGGTGATCCTCCGGTCCTCGAAGAAGGGCCGGACGGACTGGAGCGCCGGATCGTCGCTCAGCTCCGCGCCCTCGACGGAGGGCACCATGTTCTGCGACGCGGCGAACTTCTCGATCACCTCGGGCTGGAACACGTAGTCGATGAAGCGCATCGCCGCGTCGTGCTTGGGGTTGTCCTTTCCGAGCGTGAAGACGACATCGACGCCGGACACGAGCAGGCTCTCGCCGGGCTCATCGGTGGGGTAGGGGAAGATCCCCATCCGGATGTCGGGATTCACCTGCTTGATCGGGTTGGTGGCCCAGATGCCCTGGAGCAGCATCGCCGACTCGCCGCGTGCGAAGGCTGCGTTGCCGTCGTCGTAGGTCTTGCCTCGGTAGCCCTCCTGCATGTAGGAGTACAGCTGGTACTGCCGGTCCATCGCCTCGGCGAAGTCCTTCTCGAACGACACCTCGGAGTCGGGCCCGACCTCGGCGCCCTCCTCCCGCATCTTGTCGAAGAATCCGTTCTGCGAGGGGTACGCGCCGAGCGCGTTCCACGACGGAATCCCGGTCCACGAGTCGGCGAGGGTTCCGTAGAACGGCTGGATGCCGGCTTCCACCAGCGCGTCGCACACCGCGATGAACTCGTCCCACGTCTGCGGGACCTCGAGGCCCTGTTCCTCGAAGATGTCCTGGTTGTAGATGACCCCGTTGGCGTTGTTGACGTAGCCGAGGCCGTTCACCTCGTCGCCGTAGGTGCCGAGGTCGGCGAGGATGTCCTGCACCGCCGGGTTGATCGTGTCGAGCACCGGTTCGTCCGAGAAGTCGTAGAACACGCCCGCCTGTGCGAGCCGGCCGAAGTTGCCGTTGGCGTTGAGCGTGATGACGTCGGGGATGCGGTCCTTCACCAGGAGCGTGCGGATGGCCGTGTCGGCGTCGGCGACCTGGTTCTGCACCACCTTGATGTCGGGGTTCTCTGCCTCGAAGCCCGCGATGATGTCGTTGAAGTCCTCGAGCGCCTCGCCCTTGAACTGGAAGAAGTTCAGGGTCGTGACGGCGTCCGCGGGATTCTGGGCGCAGCCGCCGAGCGCGGCGACTGTCGCGGCGACGGCGACGACCGCGAGCGGCCGGATCCATCGTCGGTGAATGGTTCTCATCGTGCGCCTCCTTGCGCGTGGGGGTTGGGAAAGCGGGTGTTCAGTTCTCGGCGGTGAGCTCGACGACAATCGCCTGCTGCGGGCGCTGCACGGGTGGGCGCACGCCCACTTCGGCCAGTTGCAGGCCGGTCAGCACGGTGTCGGACTCGGCCCACTCGAGGGGGGACTGCCCGGCGTCCTCGCCGTCGCGCACCAGCACGCGAAGGCGGTAGGTGCGTGCGGGGTCGAGCCCCGGCATCCGGATGCGACCCGGCGGGTACGCGGCGGTCGTCGCGGTCTGCACGATCGTGAAGACCGCGGATGCGGCGCCCGCTGCCACCATCCCCCGCACATCGATCCCGGGCTCGGTGCCGTCGACGTGGACGACGCGACCCGACGCGATGAGGGGCCGGAGGCGCTTCGCGAGTGCGACCCACTCCGCGATCTCGGCGCGACGGGCATGGTCGAGGCTGGTCAGGTCCCACTCGATGCCGAAGTGGCCGAACAGGGCCACGGCACCGCTCAGGCCGAGCGAGACCGTGCGCCCCGACGAGTGGACGACGGGGCTCGTCAGATGCATGCCCAGCATCTCGGGCGGCACGACGACGCCCGTGTACTTCTGGTTGTCGAGCCGCTCGAGCGGGTCGAGGCTGTCGCTGGTCCACACGCGGTCGGTGCGGTCCAGGATGCCGAGGTCCACACGGGCTCCGCCCGATGCGCAGCTCTCGATCTCGAGGCCGGGGTGTGCCGCCTTCAGCTCGTCGAGCAGGCGGTAGACCGCGAGCGTGTGCTCGTGCACGCGCGCGCTCCCGGCCGGTCCGCTCGCGGCGTCCACCAGATCGCGGTTGTGGTCCCACTTGAGGTAGGCGATGGGGTACTCGTCCAGCAGGGCGTGCAGGCGGGCGGCGATGTGGGCGTACGCCTCGGGGTGCGAGAGGTCGAGCACCTGCTGCTGTCGTGCGGACGGCGGCAGCGACATCCGTCCCCGCAGGATCCAGTCCGGATGCCGGCGCGCGAGGTCGCTGTCGGGGTTCACCATCTCGGGCTCGACCCAGAGGCCGAACTCCATCCCGAGCGCGTGCACGTGGTCGGCGAGCGGATGCAGGCCCTCGGGCCACACGTCGCCGTCGACGGTCCAGTCGCCGAGACCGGCGGTGTCGTCGCGACGACCCTCGAACCAGCCGTCATCGAGGACGAAGCGCTCGACGCCGACGGATGCCGCGGCATCGGCGAGGGCCGTGAGCCGCTCGAGGGAGTGATCGAAGTAGACCGCCTCCCACGTGTTCAGCGTCACGGGGCGCGGGCGCCGCGGGTGCTGGGGGCGCGCACGCCACTCGTCGTGGAAGCGTGCCGAGAGCTCGGTCAGGCCGTCGCCCCACGAACCGATCGCCCAGGGGGAGCTGTAGGCGGCGCCGGACGCGAGCACGACCTCGCCGGGCAGCAGCAGCTCGCCGCCCGCGAGGAGCGCATCGCCCGTGGTCGTGCGCTCGGCGGTGACCCGATGGTTGCCGCTCCATGCGACGTGGATGCCGTGCACCCGCCCACGCTCGAAGCCGAACCCCGGCCGACCGGCGGCGAGCAGGATCGCCGAGTCGGCGCCGGTGCGGCCGCGACGGCTCTCGCGGACGTGGGAGCCGGTGCCCAGCGTGCGCCGCTGCGGTGAGCGCTCGCGCAGGTGATGGCCCGTCGTGTCGAAGATCTCGGTGGCGTCCCAGGGGAGGGGGAACGTGGGCTGGGCCGACTGCAGCGTGTAGGGCGTCGGGCCGGTGTTGCGCACGGTGACGCGCTGGTGGAACAGGCCGCTCGGGCCGATCCGCAGTTCCACGCGCACGGCGAGGCCTGCCTCGGCGTCGGCGAGGGCGATGCTCGCGCGGTGCTCGCCTGCCTGCACATCGGCGAGCGCGAGACGGATGCTCAGCCCGGAGCCCTCACGGTGCCCCTCGAGGCCCGGGGTTGCGAACCAGCCCTCCGCGCCGGTGGGCACCAGCGTCAGCGCCGGGGTCGCGTCGAGACCGCCCGACACGCGCTGTGCCCGCGCGGCGACGGCGAGCGAGCCGAGCGTGGCGGGCGCGGAGTCTTCGAGCGCCGCGCCCCAATGCACGATCGCCGGTGCCGGCGCGGCGTCCAGGTCGACGAGGACGCTCGTTCCTCCCCGGAGGAGATGCAGAACGCGAGGATCCGGGGCAGGGACGGTGTGCTCGGCGGCGAGCAGCCTGTCGGTGCTGTGCATAGAGTTAGTTCTATCACGGAAGTAATAAGCGAACAAGAGGGGAGTTCGAACTGTTTCAAACGTCTCTGGGCGGGGTATTCGTGCCAGAATGAAAGCATTTCGCGCCGGAGGGGGGATTGTCGACGATGCTGACGGACAGCGAGCGAGCACTCGCCCGAGCTGTGCTCATCCACGGCCCGATCGCGCGCAGTGCGCTCACGCGCAGGCTGGGGCTGTCGCCGGCGAGCCTGACCCGACTCGCCAAGCCGTTCCTCGATCGCGGATATCTGGTCGAACTCGACGATCTCGCCGACGGGTCGGTCGGACGGCCGGTGCGCCCGCTCGACGTCGCACCGGGCCTCGGGCGCTTCGCCGGCGTCAAGGTCACCGGCGACGCGATCGAGGTGGTCGTCACCGACGTGCGTGCGGGGCTGCTCGCGCAGCGCACGGTGCCGCTCGACACGCATGAGCCCGTGCTGGTCGCCGCGCGGATCGCCGACGCGATCCGCGCACTCGACAGCGATGCCCTCGTCGGGGTCGGGGTCGCGCTCGGCGGGGCTGTCGACGGCGGCATCGTGCGCTACGCGCCGTTCCTCGAGTGGGAGGACGTCGCGTTCGCATCGCTTCTCGAGCAGGATCTCGGCGTTCCGGTCGCACTCGAGAACGACCTCGTCGCGCTCGCCGAGGCGGAGCGCTGGTTCGGGCTCGGACGAGGCATCTCGGGCTTCGTCGTCCTCACGATCGGCGCGGGTGTCGGCTACGGCCTCGTCGTGGGGGGCGAGGTCGTGCGCACCGCGGAGGCGGGACTGGGCCTGGGCGGCCACATCCCGCTCAGCGACACCGGTCCGCTCTGCCAGGCCGGCCATCGCGGCTGTTCGCAGGCGATGCTCACGTCAGGGTCGATCGCCGCGCAGGTGTCCGCGGCGCTGCAGCGCCCGGTGTCCTACGACGAGGTGCTCGCGCTCGCCGCGGCAGGTGAGCCTGCAGCCGTGATGGTGGTCGACGCTGCAGCCGACGCGCTCGGCCGGTTCATCGCGCTCGCGGCGAATCTCACCTTCCAGGCCGCCGTGGTGCTCGCCGGCGAGGGGATCGGACTCTTCGCGATCGCAGAGGAGCGCGTGCGGGCCGCGATCTCCGCAGGCAGGGATCCGCGGGCGGAGCCCGTGCGGCTCTTCGTCGACGACTCCGGCTTCACCGCGTGGGCTCGCGGCGCCGCCGCCGTCGCGATCCAGTCGGCCGTCGACCGGCTGCGGCTCGACTGAACGCCGGTGCCATGGGGGCGGCACGGGCCGCGGCATCCGTTTCGGAATAATCTTGGTGAGCACACGTTCTACGAGATACATTCATTTGCATAGATTCGTCCGACGGAGAACCCGCACGGCGAAGGAGCGGAGAAGCGATCGTGAGCGAGAGCACCACGTGGTCGGGAATGCAGTTCGGCATCTTCACGGTGAGCGACATCACCCAGGACCCGACCGACGGCACCACGCCCAGTGAGGCGGAGCGGATCAAGGCGACCCTGAAGATCGCCAAGCACGCCGAGGACGTGGGCCTCGACGTCTTCGCGCTCGGCGAGCACCACAACCCGCCGTTCTGGTCGTCGTCGCCGACCACGACGCTGGCGTACATCGCGGCGCAGACCGAGCGCCTCATCCTCTCGACCGCCACGACGCTCATCACCACGAACGACCCGGTGAAGATCGCCGAGGACTACGCGATGCTGCAGCACGTGTCGGACGGCCGCGCCGACCTGATGATCGGCCGCGGCAACACCGGCCCGGTGTACCCGTGGTTCGGCAAGGACATCCGCCAGGGCCTGCCCCTCGCGATCGAGAACTACAACCTGCTGCACCGCCTCTGGCGGGAGGACGTCGTGGACTGGGAGGGGCAGTTCCGCACGCCGCTGCAGGGATTCACCTCGACACCGCGTCCCCTCGACGGCGTCGCGCCGTTCGTGTGGCACGGCTCGATCCGCACCCCCGAGATCGCGGAGCAGGCGGCGTACTACGGTGACGGCTTCTTCGCGAACAACATCTTCTGGCCCAAGGAGCACTACCAGCGCCTGATCCAGCTGTACCGTCAGCGCTTCGCGCACTACGGGCACGGCACGCCCGAGCAGGCGATCGTCGGCCTCGGTGGACAGGTCTTCATGGCCGCGAACTCGCAGGACGCGGTGAAGCAGTTCCGCCCGTACTTCGACAACGCGCCGGTCTACGGTCACGGCCCGTCGCTCGAGGACTTCAGCGAGATGACGCCGCTCACGGTGGGGTCGCCCCAGCAGGTGATCGACCGATACGCCGCTATGCGCGAGACCTACGGCGACTACCAGCGCCAGCTGTTCCTCATGGACCACGCCGGCCTGCCCCTCAAGACCGTGCTCGAGCAGCTCGACATCCTCGGCGGCGAAGTGGTCCCGGTGCTGCGCAAGGAGCTGCAGAAGAACCGTCCGGCGGACGTTCCGGATGCCCCGACCCACGCCAACCTCGTGACCGCGAAGTACGGCGACGAGGCGCCGCGCCAGGCCGTTCCCGGCGCGAACCGCGGCGACAACCTCGTGGGCTCGAGCCCCTACGCCGACACCCCCGCCCCCGCGGGCGCGGCGTTCGGTCTCAGCCGGAAGGAGGCATGACATGACCAGCTCCGCACGCCGCATCGCGGTGATCTCGGCCGGTCTGTCGAACCCGTCGTCGACCCGCATGCTCGCCGACCGGCTCGCCGCAGCGACCGCGAAGCAGCTCTCCGAGCGCGGCATCGAGGTCGAGGTCGATGTGTTCGAGCTGCGCGACCACGCGCACGACATCACGAACAACCTCCTCACGGGGTTCGCGCCTCCGGCGCTCGAATCGGTGATCAACGCCGTCGTGTCGGCCGACGCGGTCATCGCGGTCACGCCGATCTTCTCGACGAGCTACTCGGGACTGTTCAAGTCATTCATCGACGTGCTCGACCCCGACGCCCTCACGGGCAAGCCCGTGCTGATCGGCGCGAACGCGGGCACCGCCCGCCACTCGCTCGCGATCGACTACGCGATCCGGCCGCTGTTCACGTACCTGCACGCCGAGCCGGTCTCGACCGGAGTGTTCGCCGCGTCCAGCGACTGGGGTGCCTCGGCCGACAACGTGGCCCCGCTGGGTGAGCGCATCGACCGCGGCGCCCGGGAGCTCGCCGACGCCATCGCGCGTCGGGAGCCGGCCTCCGACTCCGATCCGTTCGACCCCGCCAACTACCTCGGCGAAGGACGCTCGTTCGGCCACCTGCTGGGCGGTCTCGCGGGGGAGTAGCCCTCAGCCGAGAACGAGATCCTCCGGTTCGCGGAGGGGGCGCCATGCGTCCTCTCCGCGAACCGTCGTGCGGGGGAGCACGTCGGCGGCCACCAGTGGGCCGAGATCGACACCGGTGAGCTCTTCGATGTCGGCGATCGGCACCTGGAACGTGCGGAACGCGCCGAGCACCGGCACCGCGAGCACACCCCGACTCAGGTCGATGAGCTCCGACTGGTCGAGTACGAAGCCCGCGGCCGCGAGCCGCGGCATCCCGTCGTCGTCAGGCGTCACCCACGCGGCGACCTTGAAGAAGCGTCGCGGAACACGGATGCCGCGGTAGGCGGGGTCGTCGGCCTGCAGCACCGGTGCGGTGAAGACGCTGAGTCGCTCGTCGGTCGCCTGCGCGAACGTGAGCACGTGGTCCTCGAGGCCGAGCCACAGCTCCTTCGACTGGTTGAACCCGCTCGCCTGCGGTGCGGCGTTCGGGTACGTGAACGTCGCCTCCGTCGCCCGCCGCGCCTCGGCCGCCGAGCCCCACCCCGGATCGCGTCGGCGCACCAGGTGCCCACGGTCGAGGTCGTTCGAGGCGTAGACAGCGGGCCCCGCCTGCTCGGCGACGGGAACGCGCGGATCGAGCTCCCATTCGCCGGTGCGGGGGAGGTCCTGCAGCGTCGCCCCGTCGATGTTCACGCCGGTCACGACCGCGAGCCGGCGCTGGGGATCGAGGAGCACGGTGAACCGAGGGTAGGTCAGCTCGCGCACCTCGCGCCCATCCACCGGACGCGGGAGGGGGAGCGGGATGCCGAGGAAGCCGTCGTCGTATGCGTCCGAGGTCACGTCTGCCACGTCCCCATCCTTGTCGTCCCCGGCGACATCGCGCGAGGCCGCCTGTTCAGTCATCGCCCGCGGCGCTGCGGTCCCGCAGCCGGCGCGCGAGAACCGCGTCGACGGCGAGCCCGAGGCCGACCGCGAACGCCACCGAGACCACGACCGCCACGACGGGCCCGCCGGGCACGAGCGCCGCCACGACCGCCCCCACGAGGGCCTGGTAGACGGCCCACGCGAGCGCGGCGAGAGCGGCCACGGCGAGGTAGCGCGGCGCCGGCAAGCGCGTCGCACCCGCCGTCAGATTGACCGCGAGTCGCGCGAACGGGATGAACCGCGCAGAGAACAGCACCAGTGCCGCACGGTGCTCCAGGCGCAGCCGCGCCCAGGCGAAGGCGGTCTGCGCCCGCGACGTGCGCATCCAGCGCCAGCGCTGGGGGCCTATCGAGCGCCCCACGAGGTAGCACGCGGCGTCGCCGGTGAGAGCGGCTGCGGCGGCCACGAGCACGATCGCCACGAGCGGGGGCTCGCTCTGCGACACCGCCAGCGCGCCCAGCGCGGTGACGGCGGCCTCGCCGGGGATCACCACCAGGAACGCGTCGCCCAGCACGAGCACGAACAGCAGCGGCAGCGCCCACGCGCTCGACGCCACCGTGGTGAGCAGGTCCTCGAGCATGTCTTCTTGGTACCCGCCCGCGGTGAACGGCGACGGAACGGGGCACGTCCGGTGACCCGCCGCGGTGCATCCGGTGAACTCTTCCGCACGGACGCCGGTTCGCGGCATCCGTCTTCATCCGTCGCGTCACGCTGGAGGCGTGAGAGTCGCACTGCTCGCCGAATCGTTCCTGCCCCACATGAACGGGGTGACGGGATCGGTGCTCCAGGTCCTCCGGCATCTGGCCGCGGAAGGACACGAGACCCTCGTCATCGCCCCGCGCGCCGGTGAGATCACCACCGATCTCCACGGCGCGCGCACCGAGCTGCTGCGCTCGGCGCCACTGCCGTCGTATCCGGAGGTGCGCGTGGTGTTCGCGCGCGCCGCCCGGCTGACGGCGATCCTCCGCGAGTTCCGGCCGGATGTCGTGCACCTGGCGTCGCCGTTCGTGCTCGGCTGGCAGGGCCTCGCGGCCGCCGATGCGCTGCGCGTGCCCTCCGTCGCCGTGTACCAGACCGACGTGGTCGCGTACGCGCAGAAGTACGGGATGCCGCAGGCCGCCGCGCTCGTCGGACGCCACATCGGGCGGCTGCACAGACGGGCGACGCTCACCCTGGCGCCGTCGACCGCGTCGCTGCAGCAGCTCGAGGAGCTCGGCGTGGACCGCCTCCGTCGCTGGGGGCGCGGCGTCGATGCCGAGCGCTTCGGTCCCGAGCGGCGCAGCGACGGCTGGCGCGCGCGCGTCGCGCGGGGCCACGCGATCGTCGGCTACGTCGGCCGCCTCGCGCCCGAGAAGCAGGTCGAGGATCTCGCGGCGCTCGCCGGGCTCCCGGGGACGCGCCTCGTCATCGTCGGTGACGGACCCTCACGACCGGCGCTCGAACGCGCGCTGCCCGACGCCGTCTTCACCGGGCATCTCACCGGACCCGCGCTCGCCGAGGCGCTCGCGAGCTTCGACGTGTTCGTGCACCCCGGCGAGAGCGAGACGTTCGGGCAGACCATCCAGGAGGCGCTCGCCAGCGGCGTGCCCGCCGTGGCGACCGGCGTCGGCGGACCCGTCGACCTGGTGCGATCCTCGGTCGACGGCTGGCTCTACCGGCCCGGAGACCTGGTCGATCTGCGCGCCCGCGTCGCCGATCTCATCGGCGACGACGGCAAGCGCCGTGCGTTCGCCGCCGCGGCCCACGAGTCGGTGCGCGAGCGCACGTGGCACGCCGTCTGCAGCCGCCTGGTCGAGCACTATGACGAGGCACGGATGCTGCGCCCCATCGACGACGCGCAGCCCCAGCGTGCGGCGACCCGGCCGGCGGTTCCGACACCTGCTTCGCGGGGCTCGTGGTCGCGGTTCGTCGCGCTCGGCGACTCGATCACCGAGGGGCTCTGCGACGTCTCGCGCATGCCGACGGGGCAGTACCGCGGGTGGGCGGACCGACTCGCACAGCTGCTCGCGCACGCCGGCCATGCGGGCGAGCCGTTCGGCTACGCCAACCTCGCGGTGCGAAGCCGTCGCGTGCGGCACGTCGTGAGCGAGCAGGTGCCGCAGGCGCTGGCCCTGCGGCCGCAGCTGGTGTCGATCCTCGTCGGCGCCAACGACCTCGTCGGGCGCCGCGTCGACCCGATCGCCGTCGCGTGCGAGCTGGAACAGTCCGTGAGGGAGCTGCGCAGCGCCGGAATCGACGTGCTCCTCGTGACGCCCTTCCTCCCGCGTCGGCGCCCGGCGCGGCTGTTCGCCCGCCGGTTCGCGGTGTTCTCGTCGGAGCTGCGCCGGATCGCCGCGGCCACCGGCGCGGTGCTGCTCGACACCGACGCGTTCCTCGACGCGCGCGGGCTCCCCGCCATCGGCGACCTCGACCTCTGGGCCGACGACAAGGTGCACCTGCGTCCGCGCGGCCACCGGTACCTCGCCTACCGCGCGGCCGAGGCGCTCGGGGTGCCCGACGCCGAAGCGCTCGGTGAGCTCGACGCGAGCCTGCACGCCGACGACGACCGGGTGCTGCCGGGCACGTGGCTGCGCCGGGACGCCCTGCCGTGGGTGTGGCGACGGCTCCAGGGCCGCACGGCCGGCGACGGGCTCGTCGCCAAGCACACGGACTACGTGCTCATCGGCGGACCCGGCGACGTGCATGCTCGCGTGCACGCCGGATGAGGCATCCGCTTCGTCCTTTCACTCCGCCTCGCCGATCGTACGGCGGGCGAGGAGGGCCGCCGCGAAGAAGCAGAGCGCGCCGACGCCCGTGCCGAGGTTCGCCCACAGCGGGCTCACGAGCTCGCCGGTCGACGGCAGGACGAACGCGGCGACCGCCGACACCCCGAAGGCGATCGACCCCAGCAGGTTGAGGCCGGTGCCGTGCCATGTGCGCGCGTCGCGATCCCACAGCGTTCCCCGGTCCTTCGTCGCCACGACCGCCAGGACGCTGGAGACGAGGAAGGCCGCGGAGCCCCACGCGTCAGGCCGCCATCCGGCCCCGACGTAGTCCGGATCCGTGATCGCGGCGATGAGGGCGGCCGCGGTCGACACGTTGAACAGGAGCGTGCCGGCGAACTGGATGGCGGCGGCCCACCAGTCGACGCGGTCCGCCCGGTTCATGCGCGCGTCAGGCGCGCGGCGCCCGCTCAGCAGGAGCTGGATCAGACCCGCCGTGGTGAAGAAGATCGATCCCGCGAAGAACGTGACGTTGGCGCCGACCGGACCCGCCCACGCGGCGTAGGCCGGGACGACGCCGATGAAGAACAGCGCCGACCCGACTGCGAAGCCCCAGGACTCCCGCCGGAGTCGCCGGATCCGCCGCGCGGTCGGGTCCAGCGGTCGTCGCGCGCTCAATGGTGGAAGCTGGGGCCGATGCCGGGGTGGGGCATGGGACTCTCGAGCGAGTCGAGGAACTCGGTCTCGCTGCGGATGTCCTTCAGCAGGTCCTCGGCGAGGTCGCGGCTGAGCCCGTTGCGACACACGATGCGCATCACCGTCTGATCCAACAGCTCGCCCGACAGCGGATACGCGGGGACGAGCCATCCCTTGATCCGCAGTCGCTCCGACAGGTGGTACAGCGTCCACTTGTCGGTGTGGCCCGGGGTGAGCCGCCAGGCGAACACGGGGATGTCGGTGCCGTCGCTGAGCAGCTCGAACGCGTCGAGTTCGGCGACCCCCGACGAGATGTACACGGCGACGTCCTGCGAGGCCTGCTGGATCGCGGTGTAGCCGGCGCGGCCGAGCCGGAGGAACCGGAAGTACTGCAGCAGCACCTGCGTGCCCGGACGCGAGAAGTTGAGCGCGAAGGTGGGCATCGAACCGCCCAGGTAACTCACCTTGAAGACGAGGTCGTCGGGCAGCGCCGCGGCGTTGCGCCACACCACCCAGCCGACCCCCGGATACACGAGCCCGTACTTGTGGCCCGACGTGTTGATGGACTGCACGCGCTCCACACGGAAGTCCCACTCGAGGTCGGGCTGCAGGAACGGCGCGATCATGGCACCCGATGCGCCGTCGACGTGCATCGGGATGTCGAGCCCGGTCTTCTCCTGGATCTCGTCGAGCTTCGCGGCGATGGCCTTCACCGGCTCGTACGCGCCCGTGTAGGTGACGCCCACGATCGCGACGACGCCGATCGTGTTCTCGTCGACGTAGTCCTCCAGCCCCGTGCCGTCCATCAGCGGGTGCTCCGCGGTCACGGGGATCAGCCGCATCTCGACGTCGAAGTAGTTGCAGAACTTCTCCCAGCACACCTGGACCGCCGAGCTCATGATGAGGTTCGGCTTCTCGGTGGACTTCCCTGCCGCGCGACGTGCGTGCTGCCAGCGACGCTTGAGTGCGAGGCCGCCGAGCATGCACGCCTCCGACGAGCCGATGGTCGACGTGCCGATCACGTCGTCGTTGTCGGGCACGTTCCACAGGTCGCCGAGGATGCGCCAGCAGCACTCCTCGATCGCAGCCGTGGCGGGATACTCGTCCTTGTCGATCATGTTCTTGTCGGCGGAGTCCACGGCGAGCCGGTTGGCGTAGTCGTCCATCCACGTGCCGACGAAGGTCGCGAGATTCAAGCGTGCGTTGCCGTCCAGCATCGTCTGGTCCCGGATCACGCGGTACGCCGTCTCGGGCAGCATCTCTCCCTCGGGGATGACGTTGTATCTCGCGGTCGTCGCCTCGCCGGCTCGGGTGAAGGTGGGCTGGAGCGCCTCGTCCTGGTACATGCATCCTCCGTCGCTTGCGGACCTGTCGCGCGGATGCGCGTCGGAGTGTGCGGTGCCCAGTCCACCGCACCCCCGGTTCGGCCCCTTCGGTGCCGAAGCTATACCGCTGAGGTCCTGCCGTCATCCCTGAATCGCGCGTGAGCGCGATGTTTCGTCGCTGTTCGCCTTACGGAAGGGACGGATGCTGCGCCCACGCGTACTCGGACTCCGGCCGGCCGCGCGTGCCGTAGCGCGCCGCGCGCTGCGCGCGGCCCTCCGTCACGAGGTGCTCGAGGTAGCGACGAGCGGCGACGCGCGACATCCCCAGCCGCTGCGCGGCCTCCGCGGCCGAGACGGGGCCGCGCTCGCGCACCTCGTCGCTGATGCGGGCGAGCGTGTCGGCGGAGAGGCCCTTCGGCAGCGCCACCCGGGTCGCGGGTCGAAGCGCCCCGAGGAGCGCGTCGATCTCAGCCTGCGTCGGTGCACCCGCAGCCTCGGCCGCGCGCCGCCGGAACTCGCGGTACTGCTCCAGGCGCTCGCGGAAGACGGCGAAGGTGAACGGCTTGACGAGGCACTGAGCGACGCCGAGCGACACCATCTGCCGCACGACGTCGGCGTCACGGACGCCCGTGATCGCGATGACGTCGACGGCGGCGCCGCGGGCGCGCACGTGCCGCAGCACGTCCAGCCCTGTGCCGTCGGGCATCGTGACGTCCAGCAGCACGAGGTCGATCTCGTCCCCGCGCTCCAGCACGGCGTCGATCGCAGCACGAGCGCCCGTGCACTCGGCGACGGCCTCGAAGTCGTCCAGGCGCGCGAGGTAGTCCCGGTGCAGTTCGAGCGTGAGCGCGTCGTCGTCGACGAGGAGGACGCGGATCATGTCGGCCTCGCCGGGAGGGTGACCACGAAGGCCGTCGGGTCGTCGCGCAGCTCCAGCCGACCGCCTGCGCTCGCCACGATCGAGCGGACGAGCGCGAGGCCCACACCGCGTCCCTCGGCTCCGCCGGGCTTGGTGGTGAAGCCGTGCTCGTAGATGCGCTCTCGCAGCGCCGCGGGAACGCCGGTGCCGCTGTCCGACACCTCCATACGCAGCGACGCGGGGGAGGAGGGCGTCCTCCCGAACACGACCCGCACCCAGCGGGGCGCCTCCGCTGCGGCCGCAGCATCCATCGCGTTGTCGATGAGGTTGCCGACCACCGACACCGCGTCGACGGGCGACAGCACGCTTCGTGGCGCGTCCGGGTCGATCTCGGCCGACCACTCGATGCCGCGCTCACGTGCCTGGGCCGCCTTGCCGAGCAGCAGCGCCCCCACGGTGGGGTCGCCGCCACGCCGTGCAGCCACCTGGTCGACGAGTTCCTGGCTCTGCCGCGACGTCTCGGTGAGGATCTCGATCGCCTCGCCGGTGCGGCCGAGCTCGAGCAGCGACACCGCGGTGTGCATGCGGTTGCCGTGCTCGTGGGTCTGCGCGCGCAGCGCCTCGCCGAGCGTCCGCACGGACTCGTACGAGGCGACCGCGTCGCGGATCGTCCCGGCGGGCAGGTCGCCTGCAACGCGCCGAGTCGTGCGGCGGGCGAGCCACGCGCCCACGAGGCCCGCCGCGAGCAGGGCCAGTGCGATCGACACGACGAAGGGCAGCCGCGGCAGGATCTTCGACCAGATGCTGCCGATCGTGACGCCGACCGAGACCCAGCCGACGAGTTCGCCCTCGGCGGTCACCGGCACGATCGTCCGCACCGACGGGCCCAGCGTGCCCGTGAACTCCTCGGTGAAGACGCTCGGCGTGCTCGGGATCGTGCCGAGGTAGTGCCGGCCGATCTCGGCGGGGTCGCGGTGGCTGACTCGGATGCCGTCCGGGGTCATGATCGTGACGAAGTCCAGGCCTGTCTGCGCCATCACGTCAGCCGCGAGCGGCTGCAGCGCCTCCGAAGGGTCGGGCGCGCTCAGGGACTGAGCCACCTCGGGCAGCGACGCGAGGGACGACGCGACCGCCCGCGTCACTTCCTCGGCCTCGTTCCGTTCGGAGCGCTCCGCGTCGAGCACGAGCACGGCGGCGAGGGCGGCGACGATCACGGCTGCCGAGACGGCGACGACGACGAACACGCGCGATGCCGCGCTGCCCCGCTGCGTCTTCGCTGACATGGCCCTCCTCGTCGATGCCGCCGCCTCCATCCTCGCCTGCCGAGGGCGGCAGGCGGGAGTCCGCGGGTGCGACCAATACGACCGTAAATCGCCGGTCGCCTCCGAGACGCGCACGCTGTCTCACACGCCGCACTCTCGAGCGGCACCGCGGAAACACCGCCGTTTCATCCCGCAGGAGGCAATGATGGCTCTCTCAACCCGCACCACGTCCTTCACGCTGCCCGGCTTCAACTGGAGACGTGGCAAGCAGGCGTGGGACAAGCACACCTGGCTCTACCTCTCGGTCATCGCCGCCGTCGTCCTGGGCGCGATCGTCGGGCTGGTCTGGCCCGACGTCGGAGTCGCGCTCAAACCGCTCGGCGAGGGCTTCGTCGCCCTCATCAAGATGATGATCGCGCCGATCATCTTCTGCACGATCGTGGTGGGCGTCGGCTCCATCGCGAAAGCGGCCACCGTCGGCAAGATCGGCGGTCTCGCGCTGCTGTACTTCATGGTGATGTCGACGTTCGCACTCGCCATCGGCCTCGTCGTCGGCAACCTGCTGCACCCGGGCGAAGGTCTGAACATGGCGAACGCCACATACGAGGCGACCGCCGAGGCGAAGACCACGCAGGAGTTCATCCTCGGCATCATCCCTGCGACGTTCTTCTCGGCCTTCACCGGCGAGAGCGTGCTGCAGGTCCTCTTCATCGCTCTCCTCGTCGGCTTCGCGCTGCAGCAGATGGGCGACAAGGGCACGCCCATCATGAACGCGGTGAAGCACTTGCAGGCGCTGGTCTTCCGCATCCTCGGCATGATCCTGTGGCTCGCGCCGATCGGAGCCTTCGGCGCCATCGCCGCAGTGGTCGGCAACACCGGCATCGCCGCGATCTGGGCCCTCGGCACGCTGATGATCGCGTTCTACATCACGTGCGTGCTGTTCATCGTGGGAGTCCTCGGCACGCTGCTGTACGCCGTCACCCGCGTGAACATCTTCAGCCTCATCAAGTACCTGGCGCGCGAGTACTTGCTGATCGTCGGCACGTCATCGTCCGAATCGGCGCTGCCCCGCCTCATCGCGAAGATGGAACACCTCGGTGTCTCGAAGCCGGTGGTGGGCATCACCGTGCCGACCGGGTACTCGTTCAACCTCGACGGCACCGCGATCTACCTGACGATGGCCTCGCTGTTCATCGCGAGCGGCATGGGCGCCCCGATGTCGATCGGCCAGCAGATCGGCCTTCTCGTCTTCATGATCATCGCCTCGAAGGGCGCAGCCGGCGTCACCGGTGCGGGCCTGGCGACACTCGCCGGCGGTCTGCAGGCGTACCGGCCCGATCTCGTGAACGGCGTCGGCGTCATCGTCGGCATCGACCGGTTCATGTCGGAGGGCCGTGCGCTCACGAACTTCACCGGCAACGCCGTCGCCACGGTGCTGATCGGCACATGGACGAAGGAGTTCGACGCCTCCCGCGCGCGCCGCGTGCTCACCGGGGAGCTGCCATTCGACGAGACGACCCTGTCGGGCGACGGCCACGACGGGATGTCGCCCGCCACGGACGCGGTCGGTGTGCAGGGCCTCGAGGAGGCTGCGATCAGCGAGGCGGAAGCCAAGGAGCGCCGCGCCCGCGAGCGCGAGGAGCTGCTCTCTCGCTGATCCGACGGCACGGGCGGGCGCGGGTCGAACCCGCGCCCGCCCGTTCAGTCGTCCGGGGCGATCTCGCCGGCCTCGATGGCCGACTCGCGCTCCTCGAGCTCGAGCTCGTCGACATCCTCTTCGACCGCCTCGAGGGGGTCGATGGTCGGCGGCGGGAGCTCGAACTCCACGCTGTCGTCGACGGGCACGTCGCGCTCGTCGTCGGGGATCCGCTCTCGGAAGTCGCTCATTGCCTTCTCGCGATCACTCCTCGCCGTACGGCGGCAACTCGTCTTGCTCGATGGCGCCCGCGACGGGAGGGGCGTCGTCCTGACCGTCCAGGTCGGGCAGCTCGTCGGCCTCGTTCGAGATCTCGTGGAACGTCGGGTCGAAGACCATGGCCTTGCTCCTATCCGCTCTTGCGACGGAACTCGCGCTTCGTGACCGCGCCGTGCGTGCCGTGGATCGCCGAGTCGCCATCCATGTGGGACTCGCCCTCGCGGTGATTCGCGTTCTTCTTGTCGAGTGCTTCCTTGAACTTGCGCTTCATCTCTTCGGATGCCGCAGACGCCGGCTTCTCGTCGGTGCTCATGCCCCCACCCTAGGCGCGGCATCGGACGCTCGCCAGGGTGGGGGGCTATCCGAGGCGCTGCTGATAGGCTTGGGCGGGTTGCCGTGTGGCAACCGCTCAATTCCATATGTGAGCTACACGGAGCAGGCCGGCAGGAAGCTGGTCCCCTGTGGTGGATTCCCCGCCGGACGACGTCGGGTGATCTTCTACTGGTGACCAGCGCTGGCGAACCCCGCGGCATCCCCGCGCGCCGAGATCTGCCTGTTCCTGCTCCTTCGCACAAGCTCGTGCGCGAAACGCGCGTGCGAGCCTAAACAAAGAAGGAGAGACCTCTTGGAAGGTCCTGAAATCACCGCCGCTGAGGCCGTTCTCGACAACGGCCGCTTCGGCACCCGCACCGTCCGGTTCGAGACCGGACGACTCGCGCAGCAGGCACAGGGTGCCGTCGCCGCGTACCTCGACGAGGAGACGATGCTCCTGTCGGCGACCAGTGCCGGCAAGTCGCCTCGCGAGGGCTTCGACTTCTTCCCGCTGACCGTCGACGTCGAAGAGCGTTCGTATGCTGCGGGCAAGATCCCCGGTTCGTTCTTCCGTCGCGAGGGCCGCCCCTCCACCGAGGCGATCCTCGTCTGCCGTCTCATCGACCGCCCGCTGCGCCCGTCGTTCGTCGACGGTCTCCGCAACGAGGTGCAGATCGTCGTCACGGTGCTCTCCATCGCGCCGGGCGAGTTCTACGACGCGCTCGCGATCAACGCGGCCTCGCTGTCGACCCAGATCTCGGGCCTGCCGTTCTCGGGCCCGATCGCCGGTGTGCGCCTCGCGCTCATCCCGGGTCACGGCGAGCACTCCGACCAGTGGATCGCGTTCCCGACCGTCACGCAGCTCGAGGAGGCCGTGTTCGACCTCATCGTCGCCGGTCGCGTCCTGCCCGATGGCGACGTCGCGATCATGATGGTCGAGGCCGAGGCCACCGAGCACAGCTGGAACCTCATCAAGGCCGGCGCCACCAAGCCGAGCGAAGAGATCGTCGCGCAGGGCCTCGAGGCCTCGAAGCCCTTCATCAAGGAGCTCGTCGCGGCGCAGAACGTCGTGGCGAACGCCGCGGCGAAGGAGATCCAGCCGTACCCGGTCTTCCCGCAGTACAGCCAGGAGGTCTATGACTTCGTGGCCGGTCGCGCGTACGACCAGCTCGTGCCGGTGTACCAGATCGCCGACAAGCAGGAGCGCCAGAACGCCGACGACGCGATCAAGGACGCCGTCAAGGCCGAGCTGCTCGCCGCCGTCGAGGCAGGCGATCTTCCCGCGGTCGCGACGCTCGAGTTCAGCGCCGCATACAAGTCCGTCACGAAGAAGATCGTGCGCGGCCGCATCCTCGCCGAGGGCGTCCGCATCGACGGGCGCGGCCTGGCCGACATCCGTCCGCTCGACGCCGAGGTGCAGGTCATCCCGCGCGTCCACGGCTCGGCGATCTTCCAGCGCGGCGAGACCCAGATCCTGGGCGTCACCACGCTGAACATGCTCAAGATGGAGCAGCAGATCGACTCGCTGTCGCCCGTCACGAGCAAGCGCTACATGCACCACTACAACTTCCCGCCCTACTCGACCGGTGAGACCGGCCGTGTCGGCAGCCCGAAGCGTCGCGAGATCGGGCACGGCTTCCTGGCCGAGCGCGCGCTCGTGCCGGTGCTGCCCAGCCGCGAGGAGTTCCCGTACGCGATCCGCCAGGTGTCCGAGGCTCTCGGCTCCAACGGCTCGACGTCGATGGGCTCGGTGTGCGCCTCGACCCTGTCGCTGCTGAACGCGGGTGTGCCGTTGCGCGCCCCCGTCGCCGGCATCGCGATGGGTCTCGTGTCGGACGAAGTCGACGGCCAGACGCGCTACGCCGCGCTGACCGACATCCTCGGCGCCGAGGACGCCCTCGGTGACATGGACTTCAAGGTCGCCGGCACGAGCGAGTTCGTCACCGCGATCCAGCTCGACACGAAGCTCGACGGCATCCCGTCGTCGGTGCTCGCCGCCGCGCTCACGCAGGCCAAGGACGCGCGCCTCACGATCCTGGGCGTGCTCAACGCCGCGATCGACGGCCCGGATGAGATGGCACCGACCGCCCCGCGCGTCATCAGCGTGCAGATCCCGGTCGACAAGATCGGCGAGCTGATCGGCCCGAAGGGCAAGACGATCAACGCCATCCAGGACGAGACCGGCGCGCAGATCTCCATCGAGGAGGACGGCACCGTCTACATCGGCGCGACCGACGGCCCCTCGGCCGAGGCCGCTCGGGCCCAGGTCAACGCGATCGCCAACCCCACCAACCCGGAGGTCGGCGAGCAGTTCCTCGGAACGGTCGTCAAGATCGCGACGTTCGGCGCGTTCATCTCGCTGCTGCCCGGAAAGGACGGCCTGCTGCACGTCAGCGAGGTCCGCAAGCTCGCCGGCGGCAAGCGCGTGGAGAACGTCGACGACGTGCTCTCCGTGGGTCAGAAGCTGCTCGTCAAGATCACGAAGATCGACGACCGCGGCAAGCTCTCGCTCGAGCCGGTGCTCGAGGAGGCTGCTGACCAGGAGGGTCGCGCCGCGGCCAGCGAGGGCCCGGAGGCTCCCGCCGAAGGCTGACGCCTCGCCGTCCGGTGAAACCCGGTCGTCGGATCACGGATGCCCGTCCCCGAGAGGGGGCGGGCATCCGTCGTACGTCGTCCGGTAGGGCTTCGCGCACGTTGTCCACCGGACAGGGGACGTATCCCCTGGGGATCAGCCCTTGTGACCAAAGCGTTATGTAATGTTTATCCATAGTTCGCCTCAGTGAGCGGCGCCCTGTCCGGACTGGCCTACCCTGTGTGTAAGCGCCGGGGGGCGCGCACAGTGATCACGAGTCCCGCGGGGATCTCGTGAGGGGGTGGCACATGGCTTACTTCGGCGTTGACTCGACGCTCCCATCGTCGAGTCCGGATGCCGCATCCACGCAGCCGGGCGCCGTCGTGCGCGGCCCGCATCCCTCCGCTCCGATCCCCGTGCAGGGCCCCTCGATCGGCAGCAACGTTCGCGTCGCGCTCGGCGAGAGCGGCTCGCACATCTTCCCGCTGATCCTCGGCGCCGCCGAGTTCGGGTGGAACGTCGACCTCGAGTCGAGCCATGCGATCCTCGACACGTATGCCGAGCTGGGCGGCAACACCGTGCACACCGCCGACAGCTACTCCAGCGGTCGCAGCGAGCACATCATCGGCCAGTGGCTGCAGTCGCGCGGTCTTCGCGACGACATCGTGCTCGCGGTCCGCGTCGGCGGTCACGCAGACAACCCCGGTCTCGGCCCGGTGAACCTGGTGCGCGCCGTCGAGGCTTCACTGACCCGGCTGCGCACCGACCGCATCGACGTGCTCTACCTCGATGCGACGACCGATCGCTCCTCGTCGCTCGAAGACACGCTCGCCACGGCGGAGTGGCTCGTCGAGACCGGCAAGGTGCGGGCGCTCGGCGCCATCGGCTACAGCGCCGCGCAACTCGTCGAGGCGCGCATCTTCGCGTCGGCGGGTTACCCCCGGATCACCGTGCTCGACGTCCCGTTCAACGTGCTGCGCCGCCACGAGTTCGACGCCGATCTGCGTCTCGTCGCCGGGGCGCAGGGCATGGCGGTGACCCCGTCGCACGCGCTGGAGCACGGCTTCCTCGCGGGCCGGCAGCGCTCGAAGATCCGCGGCGCCCTCTCGGTGCGAGGGGCGCAGCTGGCGGCCAACCTCAACCGCCGGGGGAGCCGGACGCTGCGCGCGCTCGACGCCGTCGGCGCCGAGCTGGGTGTTCCCGATGCGGCGGTCGCCGTCGCCTGGCTGCTCTCGCAGAAGCTCGTCACCGGGCCCATCGTGAACGCGTACGCGCCGCAGCACGTCGAGGAGCTCGTCCAGGGCGTCGGCGTCCGCCTCAGCCGCAGCCAGCTGGCCGACATCGGACGCGCCTCGGAGTAGACCCACCGGCGCTTGAGACTCGCCGTCCACAGTCGCTGAACCGCCCCGACGAGGTGTCGTAGGCTGGATGCTGTGCCTTCCCCAGGGCACGCGATCCCCGACGGAGTGAACTGCGTGACGCACTACATCTACCTCGTGCGGCATGGCGAACATCAGGACGCCGAGCACGGACTCGTCGACGGACCGCTGTCGCCTCGGGGCCGCCGGCAGGCGGCGCTGCTGGCGGACCGGCTCTCCGGGGTGCCGTTCGACGCGCTGTGGCATTCGCCGCTCGAACGCGCCAGCCAGACGGCTCGCGCGGTCGCCGAACGGATGCCGTCGCTCACGCCCGAACCGTCCGCCCTGCTGTTCGACTGCGTGCCGACGGGCATGACAGACGAGACCCCCGCCGCTTTCGAGCCGTTCTTCGGCTCGATCACCGAAGCCGAGGTCGAGGCGGGTCGCGCCCAGATGTCGGACGCGACGAGCGAGTTCCTGGCGCGCAAGCGCGGCGAGGTGCACGAACTCCTGATCACGCACAACTTCGTGATCGCGTGGTTCGTGCGCGAGGTGTTGCAGGCGCCCGACTGGCGCTGGATGACGCTCAACCAGGCGCACTGCGGGCTGACCGTCATCGCGCAGAAGCAGGGGCGTCCATGGACGCTGCTGTCGCACAACGACCTCGCGCACCTGCCGGTCGAGCTGCGGACGGGCCTGCCCGAGGTCTACCCCGTCTGACCCGCCTCGGTGCTCAGAGCACCTTGCCGTACCAGCGGGACGCGTTCGGGTTGTCGTTGTAGGGCTCGATCGCGACGAATCCGGTGCGCGCGTAGAGTGCGCCGGCTGCCTCGAGCGAGTGGTGCGTGTCGAGTACGAGCTCGGCGGCGCCGAATCCGCGGGCGCGTTCGATGAGGTCCTCGACGAGCAGGCGCCCCCACCCGCGCCCGCGTGTGACCGGCCGCAGGTACAGGTGCTTCAGCTCGTACCGCGGGCCGAGCCGCCCTTCGGGGATGAGACGGATGCCGCCGCAGCCCTGTGCGACGCCCTCGTCATCGTCGAGCACGACGAAGACGCCGGCGGGAGGCAGGAAGGCCGCCGGATCGGGGAAGGTCGTCCGATACGCGACGCCCTGGTCGGCGAATCCCTCGGTGCGGATCCGGAAGTACTCGGCGAGGAGGTCGTGGGCGTCGGGCGCATCGACGGGGGAGGGTCGGAGAGTCACCACGCCTCCAGAGTAGGCGTCAGCCGCTGCCGCGCGGCCCGGCTGCTCTCCGGCCCCCGCCTAGGATGGAGGCATGACGACACGCGTGGCCATCGTCGGAGGCACCGGAAAGCTCGGAGCGATCATCCGCGACGTGGTCGACGCCGAACCAGGTTTCGAGGTCGCCGGGGTGCTGTCGTCCCGGTCGGAGCTGTCGGAGCTCGACGGCGCGGACCTGGTGGTCGATGCGTCGACGCCCGCCGTGTCGATCGACGTCGTCCGCGCCGCGATCGAGCGCGGCATCAACGTGCTCATCGGCACCTCCGGCTGGTCGGCCGAGCGCATCGCGCTGGTCCGCCCGCTCGTCGAGGCCGCCGGCACGGGCGCGGTCTTCATCCCCAACTTCTCGCTCGGCTCGGTGCTGGGCTCGGCGCTCGCGGCCGCCGCGGCGCCGTTCTTCCCGTCGATCGAGATCGTCGAGGCGCACCGCGAGACCAAGATCGACTCGCCCAGTGGCACCGCCGTGCGCACGGCCGAACTCATCGCCGCCGCGCGCGAAGGCGTCGGCCCGGTCGAGTCGCCCCACGTCGACCAGCGCGCCCGCGGCCAGCAGGTCGCGAGCGTGCCGATCCACTCGCTGCGCCGCCCGGGCGTCGTCGCACGCCAGGAGACGATCCTGTCGGGGGCGGGGGAGTCGCTCACCATCGTGCACGACACCGTGGAGCCGGCGCAGGCGTACGGTCCCGGCATCCGTCTCGCCCTTGCCGCCGCTCGGGACGCCTCGGGAGTCACCGTCGGCCTCGACAGCCTGATCGACATCGGCGTCGGTCGCCGCACGTCTCAGCCCGACGGGCGCCCCGTCGACGAGGGCGGCGTGCCCGGCCAGGTCGCCCGCGCGACGGGGGCATGAGCGCGCGCATCGGCGTCGCCGTCATGGCGGCGCTGCTCGCGCTGTACATCGTGCTCGTCGGGCAGCGGGCGTGGCTGCTGCTCGTGAGCGGCGACCCCGTGGGCATCGCGATGGGCGCGGCGCTCGTCGTCCTGCCGCTCATCGCCGCGTGGGCGCTCGGGCGGGAGCTGTGGTTCGGCGTGCGTGCGCAGCAGCTCGGCAAACGGCTCGAGGCCGAGGACGCTCTGCCGCAGGAGGAGGTCGCCGTGCGTCCGAGCGGCCGCGTGATGCGCGAGGACGGGGACGCCGTCTTCCCGGTGCACCGCGCCGACGTCGAGGCCCACCCCGACGACTGGCGGGCGTGGTACCGGCTCGGACTCGCCTACGACGCCGCCGGCGACCGCCGTCGCGCACGAGAGGCGGTGCGCGCCGCCATCCGGCTGGAGAAGGCCGACCGCCCCGGCTGAATCCCGGCGCGGGATCAGGATGCCGCGGGCACGGCGGCTGCGACCGCGTCCTCCACCGTCGGGTGCGAGAACGCGAAGCCCGACGTCTCGAGCGCATCCGGCACGACGTGCGCATCTGCGGTGAGGATCGCCTCCGTGGCGTCCGCACCGAGGGCGAGCTTCATGCCCCACACCGGCGCGCGCAGCAGGAACGGGCGGTTCATCCGCACCGCGAGGGCGAACCCGAGATCGTTCGCCGTGGCGCGCGTAGGCCCGGAGAGGTTCACCGGACCGGTGAGGCGGGCGTCGATCACGTGTCGGATCGCGCGGACCTCGTCCTCGAGCGAGATCCACGGCCACGCCTGCGTCCCGCGGCCGATCGGGCCGGAGAGGCCGAGCTTCGTCAGGAGCATCAGCGGCTTCAGCACGCCGTCGGCGTGCACGACCGGGGCAGTGCGCAGCACCGACACCGCAGCATCCGTCCCCGCGCCGTATGCCGCGGCCTCCCACTCGCCGCAGAGATCCGCGAGGAACGACTCGCCGCGCGGTGCGTCCTCCGTGAGGCGCGCACCGGGCGCGGAGCCGTAGTAGCCGACGGCCGATGCCGATACGAAGTGCGGGGACCCCGTACCGAGTTCGCGCACGGCTCGGGCGAGCGCGCGGGTCGGCGCGATGCGCGACCACAGCAGTGTGCTCTTGTACGACCGCGTCCACGGGAAGCGTCCGATGCTCGCACCGTTGAGCCCGACGACGGCGTCCGCCCCCTCGAGCACCGCGGGATCCAGCCGCTCGGCCGTCGTGAGCCACTCGACTTCGTGCGCGGCCTCGGCGGGCCGGCGCACGAGCGTCGTCACCTCGGCGCCGTCGGCGCGGAGGCTCTCGACGAGCGCCCGGCCGATGAGGCCGGACGCCCCGGCGACGACGATCCGCCTGCCGTCGTCACTGCCCGGCGGGCCTTCAGGCAAGCGTGGCCTCGATGGTGATCTCGATGCCCGCGAGGGCCTGCGAGACGGGGCATCCGGCCTTCGCGCTCTGGGCGAGTCGCTCGAAGTCCTCCGGCTCGAGTCCCGGGACGACGGCGTTGACGTTCAGGTGGCTGCCGGTGATGCCCGTGCCCGGCTTGAACGTGACGGAGGCGGTCGTGTCTATCGACTCCGGGGGAGTGCCGTTCTCGGCCAGGGCGAGCGAGAACGCCATGCTGAAGCACGAGGCGTGGGCGGCGGCGATGAGCTCCTCGGGGGTCGTGACGGACGTCGAGCCCTCGCTGCGCGCCTTCCAGTTGACGGGGAAGGTCCCGAGGCCGGACGACACGAACGTGGTCTCACCGGACCCGTCGAACAGTCCGCCCTTCCACACCGTGGTTGCTTCGCTGGTGACGGTCATATGGGCCTCCTCGCTGACGGACGCCCGCGTGCCGGGCGTCTCGCGTCAGCCTATGGCGTCGGCCCGCCGCACCGCGATGGGTTGACAGGGGATGCTGAGCCCCTCGGCCCGCGGACGGCCGACCGGGCGTCAGGCCGAAGCCGGGCGGGCGCGGCCGACGATGCCGGCGCGCTGCAGGAGGAGGTACAGCTGGCAGCCGAGGCAGAGCCCGAAGACGGCGTTGAGGAACGCGGCGATGGAGGCCGCAGCGGCGGCGATCGTCAACGCCCACGGCATGCCGAACAGCTGCAGCGCGAGACCGAGTGCCGACACGAACAGGCCCACGCCCTGCGCGAAGCGCGGCGGGCGCGGGTCCTCGAGCTCGCTCGGAGCCGATAGGCGCGGCGCCACGACAGTGCGGTACAGCGCGCCCCACGGCGCGGTGCGCGGCGAGACCACGCCCCACAGGAAGAGGAGGGTCGTCGCGAGCAGCAGGAGGAAGGCGGGGTCGAGGAACCGCTGGGCGACGCTCGCCGCGGAGACCGCCCATCCCTCGGCCGTCTGCGCCGTCGACAGGCCGGTGAGCCCCAGGAACACGACGATGAGCAGCAGCACGGCGGTGATGCCGGCTGCGAAGCGCGGGCCTCGGGGGTCGATGCCGCGTGGGGAAGCGTCCGCTCGGTCAGACATTCGCGTCCTCTGCGATCAGGCGGTTGAGCTCGAGCTCGAGCACGTCGCGGCCGGGCGCGCCGCCGAAACGCGTCTGCACGACGCCGTTGCGGTCGAGCACGAGCGTGGTCGGCGTCTGGAGCACCTGGAAGTGCTTCGCGATGTCGGGGCGGTGGGTGAGGTCGACGTCGAGGTGGCGCACGCCCTCGTGATCGTCGGCGATGGCCGAGAGCGTGCGGTGCACGCCGGGACAACGGGCGCAGAGCTCGGTGCTGAACTGCAGCAGGGTGGCGACTTCGCCGAGTCCGTCGGCGCCGAGGCGGTGAGGTTCGATGACCTCGTGCTCGACGTTGCGGCGGGCGTGGGACTGTCGCCAGTTCAGGAAGACACCGAGTGCCACCGTCGCCGCGAGGAGCGCGGCGAGGGCGATGAGGGCGCCGACGAGGTTCACAGCAGATCAGGCTAACCCCTTTCACCTGAATGGAGGCCGAATCGGGGAATATGACGCGATCGATGTAACAGAAGGGGCGGCGCCGTGAGGGACTCGCACGGTGCGGGCACGGCCGGGATGTCCCGGGCGCCGGTATCGTGGCAGCCGTGACGACGCCGATCCCGACCCCGTACGAAGACCTTCTGCGAGACGTGCTCGAACACGGCACCCACAAGGACGATCGCACCGGCACCGGCACGACCAGTGCGTTCGGCCGGCAGATCCGGTTCGACCTCGCACAGGGCTTCCCGCTCATCACCACCAAGCGCGTCCACTTCAAGTCGATCGCGTACGAGCTGCTGTGGTTCCTCCGCGGCGAATCGAACGTCGCGTGGCTGCAGCAGCACGGCGTGACCATCTGGGACGAATGGGCGGATGCCGCCGGCGAGCTGGGCCCGGTCTACGGGGTGCAGTGGCGGTCGTGGCCGACGCCGTCGGGGGACCACATCGACCAGATCGCGCTCGTGCTCGACCAGATCCGCGCGAACCCCGACTCGCGTCGGCTGATCGTGTCGGCGTGGAACCCCGCCGACATCCCCGACATGGCACTCGCGCCGTGCCACGCGATGTTCCAGTTCTACGTCGCCGACGGCAAGCTGTCGTGCCAGCTGTACCAGCGCAGCGCGGACCTCTTCCTCGGCGTCCCCTTCAACATCGCGTCGTACGCGCTGCTGACCCTCATGGTCGCGCAGCAGGCGGGGCTCGAGCCCGGCGACTTCGTGTGGACCGGCGGCGACTGCCACATCTACGACAACCACGTCGAGCAGGTGCGCGAGCAGCTCACCCGCGAGCCGTACCCTTACCCGACGCTGCGCATCGCGCGGACGCCCGAGTCGATCTTCGACTACCGTTACGACGACTTCGTGCTCGAGGACTACCAGCACCACCCCGCGATCCGCGGGGCGGTCGCGGTATGACGGCCCCGATCGGCCTCATCTGGGCGGAGGCGCACGACGGCGTGATCGGCGCCGACGGCGGCATGCCGTGGCATGTGCCCGAAGACCTCGCGCACTTCAAGGCCCTGACACTCGGCGCACCGGTCGTGATGGGCCGACGCACCTGGGAGTCCTTCCCCCCGCGCTTCCGCCCGCTGCCGGGGCGGCGCAACATCGTGATCACCCGACAGGAGCAGTGGACGGATGCCGGCGCCGAGCGCACCGCATCGCTCGAGGCCGCGCTGGCCCTGGCCGACGAAGGCGGGCCCCAGCGCATCTGGGTGATCGGCGGCGGGCAGCTGTTCCAGGAGGCCATCGAGCTCGCCGACCTCCTCGAGGTCACCGAACTCGATGTCGCGGTCGCGGGAGACACCCTGGCGCCCGACCGCGCCGGCTGGCTCACGGCCGCGACGGACCCGGTCGACGGCTGGCACACGTCGGGTTCCGGCATCCGCTACCGCTTCCTGCGACTGGTGCGGCCGGAGGCGCACGGCTTGAACTGACACGGCAATAGGCTGGCGCGCATGGCGAAGACGGCGCTCATCACCGGTGCGAGTTCTGGTCTCGGTGCGGAGTACGCGCGCCAGCTGGCGGCGAAAGGCGCGCACCTCGTGCTCGTCGCGCGAGACCGGCACGCGCTCGAGCAGCTCGCGGTGCGGCTGCGGTCGACCTACGGGGTCGAGGTCGACGTGCTCGGAGCCGATCTGCTCAAGCGCCGCCAGCGCGAGCGGGTCGAGGCGCGCATCGCCGACGAGGCCCGGCCGATCGAGATCCTGGTGAACAACGCAGGCTTCGGGCTGCCCCTGGCTTTCGAGCGCAACGACATCGAGGACGAGGTCCGTCACCTGGAGCTGCACGTCGAGGTGCCGATGCGCCTCACGCACGCCGCGCTGGGCGCGATGCTGGCGCGCGGGCACGGCCGCGTCATCAACGTCGCGTCGGTGGCCGCCTTCATCCCGCGCTCGACGTACGGCGCCTGCAAAGGGTGGCTCGTGAGCTTCAGTCGCTGGGCGAACGGCCGCTACGGCCCACGAGGCGTCACGGTGACCGCGGTGTGCCCCGGCTACACCCACACCAACTTCCACGAACGCCTCGGGCTGCCGCCGGGGCAGGAGGGCGTGCCCGACGGGATGTGGCTCGACGCGCGCGACGTCGTGGCCGAGTCGCTGCGCGACGCGGCACGCGGTGCCGCGGTGTCGATCCCGTCGCTGCGGTACAAGGCGCTCGTGGCCCTGGCCCGCTTCGCCCCGCCGTCGGTCGCCGCGCGCATCGGAGAGCGCGGCCGCTGAGCCGGCCCGGGTCTCACCGGGGACCCCCTCCCATTGCCGAAACACGGGTCGGCAAGGGCGACACGCCGGTGTCGGATGCCGCGGCCCGGCGTGTCGCGCGATCGACCCGTGTTTCGGCGGAATGCAGCCGGCGGTCGCACCGTCGAGCCCGGCTCGCCTGCAGCCGTCGTGAGATTCACCAGTCTGTGTGCCGAGGCACGGGTCGGTAACGGGGGCACGCCGGTGACGAATGCTGCGACCCGGCGTGTCGGATGACCAGCCAGTGCTTCGGTGGCAGCCGGGGAGGGGCCTCGTGCGCTCGGCGGTGCGACGGGGGAGGGAACCCGGGGTTCCTCCCCTGACGACTCGGCTCGAAGCTTCTCCACTGATCGACCCACCTGGTCCGCCGGTGCGAAGAGATGGCGCGACCGTGAGGCATGACCGTCGAATCCGCCGTTGCTGCCGTGGAGCTGATCGGAGGCGTCGCGCGCACCCGGGACATCGTCGCGCAGGGCGTCCGGAAGAGTGACCTCGGCCGGGCCCACGCCGAGGGGCTCCTCCTGCGACCTCGGGTCGGCGTGTACGCGACACCTTCCACCCCAACAGCAACCGTCGAGGCGCTGAGCCATCGCGGACGCATCGCATGCGTGACCGCGGGACGCGCCTACGGGCTGTGGCTCCTCGACGACGGCGATCAGGAACCGGTCCACACCTGGATCGACGAGAAGCACCACCCGATGCGGATCGCCATCCATCCTGAGCCCGAAGAAGGTGCATGCTGCGCCTTCCACCGTGACATCGCCGTTGACGAGCCGACATTGGCGTCCGTCGGAATCCTTCACTGTCTCCGGCAGATCCTTGCGTGCCGGGGCGAGGAGGCGTTCTTCGCGGCGCTCGAATCGGCTCTGCGGCAGAGTCTGGTCGATGATCAGGCGCGAGAGCGGCTGAAGCTCAGCCTCCCCGCTGGGTTTCGCTGGCTCGTCGACTTCGCTCGCACCGACGCCGGCAGTGGGCTCGAATCCCTCGTTCGGCTGCGGCTCCGCAGGTACGGGCTCGCGCTCACCCCGCAGGTCGCCGTTCCCGGGGTCGGCGTGGTCGATTTCGTCATCGGCGACTGCCTGATCGTGGAGGCCGACGGCGACACCCATGACGGACCGTCTCGGCACCGTGACCGCGTACGCGACGCCGCGGCGATGGCACTCGGCTTCATCACACTTCGCTTCGACTATGCGCTCATCGTGCACGACTGGGAGATCGTCGAGGCTGCGATCCTGGCCGCTTTCTCGCGGAACCTGCACCGGAGCCCCGCCGGCCTCACGTGGTGAGAACGGTCTGCCTCGGTCCGACCCGCGGCACGCAGCATCCGTGTCCCTCCACTCGTGCGAGCGCCGAAACACGGGTCGACGACTTCGACACGCCGGCGACGGAGGCGTCGGCCCAGCGTGTCGCGCGATCGACCCGTGTTCCGGTGAAGCCGGGTCGCCGTCGTGGGGTGACCGTCACCGGGCGCGCCGGGGCGCGGCATCCCGATAACCTGAATGCATGACGCATACGGGCAACCCCTTCGGACAGGTGCTCGTCGCGCTCGTCACCCCCATGACGGCCGACGGCGAGGTCGACTGGCCCGCTGTCGAGAAGCACATCGACGACGTCATCACCGCGGGCGCCGACGGCATCGTCGTGACCGGCACCACGGGTGAGACGTCGACCCTCACCGACGCGGAGAAGATCCGCCTCGTCGAGGTCGGAAAGGATGTCGCCGCCGGCCGCGCCAAGATCATCACGGGCGGCGGGTCGAACGAGACCGCCCACGCGATCGAGCTCTACAAGGCCAGCGAGAAGGTCGGCGCCGACGGCATCATGATCGTCACGCCGTACTACAACAAGCCCACGCAAGCCGGCATCCTGACGCACTTCCGCCTGGTCGCCGATGCGACCGATCTGCCGGTGATCCTGTACGACATCCCGGGCCGCACCGGCGTGCCGATCCGGTACGAGACGATCCTGCGCCTCGCGAAGCACCCGAACATCCTCGCCATCAAGGACGCCAAGGGCGACTTCAGCGAGGTGAGCCGCGTGCTCAACCAGACGGACCTGATGTACTTCTCGGGCGACGACGCCAACGTGCTGCCGCACCTCGCGATCGGCGCCACGGGGCTCATCGGCGTCACCGCGAACATCGCGGCGCAGCCTTACCGTGCGATCGTCGACGCCGTCAACGCCGGTGACCTCAGGACGGCCACCGCAGCGCACCAGCAGCTCGAGCCGCTCGTGCGGGCCGTGATGACCCACGTGCCCGGCACGGTGTCGGCGAAGTACATCCTCCACGGCCTCGGCCGCATCGGCAGCCCGCGTGTGCGGCTGCCGCTGGTCGGACCGGAGGAGTGGGAGGCCGCCAAGATCGAGGACGAGCTCGCTCTCGTGAACGATGTTCCCGGCGCCGACTTCTCGAACTTCCGCCCCGACCGCAACGCCGCCGCCGGCGGCGCGCTGCCGAAGGTCTCGGGCACCACGAGATGACCACCGCGCCGTCGAACCGTCGACGGCGCGCAGATGACGGGCGTCCCAGCGCCCGGAGGAGGCTTCGCAATGCCCACCACCCCGTACGACCCGCCGGAGCTCGAAGCAGGAACCCTACGGATCGTCCCGCTCGGCGGCCTCGGCGAGGTCGGCCGCAACATGACGGTGTTCGAGTACGGCGGGAAGCTCCTCGTCGTCGACTGCGGCGTGCTGTTCCCTGAGGAGCACCAGCCCGGCGTCGACCTGATCCTTCCCGACTTCGAGCCGCTCAAGAAGCGGCTCGACGACATCGTCGGCGTCGTGCTCACGCACGGACACGAGGACCACATCGGCGCGGTGCCGTATCTGCTGAAGCTGAAGAGCGACATCCCGATCATCGGATCGGGGCTGACGCTCGCACTCACCGAGGCCAAGCTCAAGGAGCACCGGATCAAGCCGTACAGCCTCACGGTGGCGGAGGGGCAGCGCGAGAACCTCGGGCCGTTCGAGCTCGAGTTCGTCGCGGTGAACCACTCGATCCCCGACGCGCTCGCCGTCGCGATCCGCACGCCCGCGGGTCTCGTTCTCGCGACCGGCGACTTCAAGATGGACCAGCTGCCGCTCGACGGCCGGCTGACCGACCTCCGCGCGTTCTCGCGGCTGGGGGAGGAGGGTGTCGACCTCTTCCTCGTCGACTCGACCAACGCCGATGTGCCCGGCTTCACGCCCCTCGAACGGTCGATCGGCCCGGTGCTCGACCAGGTGATCGGCAAGGCGCCGCGGCGCGTGATCGTGGCGAGCTTCTCGAGCCACGTCCACCGGGTGCAACAGGTGCTGGATGCTGCCGCCGCCCACGGCCGCCGCGTGGCCCTCCTCGGCCGCAGCATGCTGCGGAACATGACGATCGCCGAGGACCTCGGCTATCTACACGTGCCCGAGGGCGTGCTCATCGACTACAAGAAGGCCCGCGATCTGCCGGACGACCAGATCGTCTACATGTCCACCGGCTCGCAGGGCGAGCCGATGGCCGTGCTCAGCCGCATGGCGAACCTCGACCACGCGATCGAGCCCGGCCCCGGCGACACGGTGATCCTGGCGTCGAGCCTCATCCCCGGCAACGAGAACGCGGTGTACCGCGTGATCGACGGGCTCACCAAGCTCGGCGCGAACGTCGTGCACAAGGGCAACGCCAAGGTGCACGTGTCGGGCCACGCCGCGGCCGGCGAGCTGCTCTACTGCTACAACATCCTGAAGCCGAAGAACGTGCTGCCGGTCCACGGCGAGTACCGCCACCTGATGGCGAACGCGCGTCTCGCGCAGGACACGGGGATCGACCCCGAGCGCACGATCCTCGCCGAGAACGGCACCGTGATCGATCTCAAGGACGGCGGCGCGCACGTCGTCGGACAGTACGACCTCGGCTTCGTCTACGTCGACGGGTCGACGGTGGGCGAGATCACGGACGCCGACCTCAAGGATCGCCGGATCCTCGGCGAAGAGGGCTTCATCTCGGTGATCGTGGTGGTCGACGCGTCGACCGGCAAGATCATCTCCGGACCGGAGGTGCACGCCCGCGGCTTCGCCGAGGATGACGCGGTCTTCGAAGACGTCAAGCCCAAGATCGCCGCAGCGCTCGCCGAGGCAGCCAAGTCCGGCGTCCGCGACCAGCACGCACTCTCGCAGATCGTCCGCCGCACGATCGGCCGCTGGGTCAACCAGTCGCTGCGCCGCCGGCCCATGATCGTCCCGCTCGTCATCGAAGCGTAGCGAGATGACCATTACGCGGAGAATCGAAGCGTAGCGAGATGACCATCACGCGGAGAATCGAAGCGTAGCGAGTTCGCCATCCGCGGAGTATCGAGGCGTAACACGCGAGCCGTACGATCGGCGTCGTGGCCACTTCGTTCCGCATCCGCCCCGCCGTGTCGGCCGACGGCGCCTTCCTCGGCGACATGGTCGTCGAGGCGGCCAACTGGCGCCAGGGCGGCGCGCGGCCCCGTCACGAGGTGATCGGCGGGGCCGAGCACCGGCGCTACGTGGCGGGCTGGATGCGGCCCGGCGATGCCGGCTTCGTGGCGGAGGACGCCAACGGCGAGCCGGCGGGCGCCGCCTGGTACCGCATGCTCCCGCGCGACGAACCCGGGTTCGGGTACGTCGGCACGGGGGTGCCCGAGCTCATCATCGGCGTCCGCCCGATCTGGCGCGCCCACGGGGTCGGGCGCGCACTGCTGCAACGGCTCTGCGAACACGCGGGAGCGCAGGGGTTCGCGCGCGTCAGTCTCAGCGTGGAGCGGGGCAACTTCGCCTCGACGCTGTACCGCAGCGAGGGCTTCGCCGTCACGCAGAGCGGATCGGGCCGCGACACGATGGTCAAGCGCCTGCGCTGAGGCGTCCGGCGAAGCGGGCCCCCGCGACGCGCCCGGCCCGCGGCGTCACGGCGGCGTGGTTGCGGGCAAATGTCGGGCTGTCGGCCTACCGTGGGGGGATGGCCAGGAGCTCAAGCCCGACCAGCCGGTCGCGCGCGTCTTCGAGCGCGTCGACAAACGCGCGTTCGAGCGCGTCCTCGTCGACGCGCAAGCCCGCGGCCGCGAAGCCGGCACCCGCACCCAAGCGCTACGTCGACGAACCCGACCGTCCGCCGGTCATCGTGCGGGCGTGGATGGGTCTCGCGCACGCCACCGGCGGCCTGTTCCGCGCGTTCGGTCCCGAGGTGCTCGAGAAGGACCAGCGCCGCGACGGCTTCCCGTTCCTTCTCGTGCTGCTGGCGATCGCCGGCGCCGTGAACGAGTGGTTCTTCATCGGCGGCGAGGTCGCCAAGACCATCAGCGCGTACACCGTGGGTGGCCTCATCGGCCGCGAGGCGTTCGTGCTCCCCGTGCTGCTGCTCGTGCTCGCGGGCTGGATGTTCCGGCATCCGTCCTCCGTGCACGACAACGGGCGCGTGGGCATCGGCTTCGGTCTGCTCGTCCTCACGATCGCGGGCTTCTGCCACGTGGCGGGCGGACGCCCCCAGCCCAACGAGGGGCTGCCGGCGCTGAGCGAGGCGGGCGGCCTCTTCGGCTGGATGCTGGGCGAGCCCCTCGCACTGGTGCTCACCGACGTCGGCGCGTACATCGTGCTGTCGCTGCTGGCGGTGCTCAGCATCCTGATCATCACGAAGACGCCCCCGAACCGCATCGGGCGCCGCCTGGGCGAGCTCTACGCCTGGATGTTCGGCGCGGAGCCCCGGGACGAGAAGGCGACGACGGATGCTGCGGCCCCGGCCGCTGCGGACGACGAAGGCGACCCCTCGCTGCCGTTCTGGCGCCGCAACAAGACCGGACGCGAGAAGGACCCCGAAGGCGGTCTCGGCTCCCAGGATCTGACGGAGCTGCTGCCGGCCGGTTCGTCGCAGGGAGGGTTCGAGCAGGCGGTCGTCCAGCCCGTGCCGCCACCCCCCGCGCCCCCGACCGACGCGCTCACCGAGGTCATCGACCCGGCGGTGCTGTCGGCGGCGAAGGCGGCGACCTCGTCGCGCACGTCGCTCCGCGACGACGCCGAGGTCATCGAAGACGACGGCACTCTTCCCGGCCTCGACGGAATCGGCTCCGTCGCGTCGGTCGATTCCCCGTCCGCACCGTACCGACTGCCCTCGGTCAACGCGCTCGCCGCGGGGTCGCCCCACGTGGCGCGCTCCCAGGCCAACGACGACACGGTCCGGGCGATCACGAGCGTGCTCGACCAGTTCTCCGTCGACGCGCGTGTGACGGGCTTCTCGCGCGGACCGACAGTGACGCAGTACGAGATCGAGCTCGGCCCCGGCGTCAAGGTGGAGCGCATCACCGCGCTCACGAACAACATCGCCTACGCGGTGGCCTCCAACGAGGTGCGCATCCTCGCGCCCATCCCGGGCAAGAGCGCCATCGGCGTCGAGATCCCGAACACCGACCGCGAGATCGTGACGCTCGGCGACGTGCTGCGCTCGCAGACGGCGACCAGCCAGACGCACCCCATGACGATCGGCGTCGGCAAGGACGTCGGCGGCGGCTACGTCATCGCGAACCTCGCCAAGATGCCGCACCTGCTCGTCGCCGGGTCCACCGGTTCGGGCAAGTCGAGCTTCGTGAACTCGATGATCACGAGCCTCCTGATGCGCGCCAAGCCCGCCGACGTGCGCATGGTGCTCATCGACCCCAAGCGCGTCGAGCTGACGTCTTACGCGGGCGTGCCGCACCTGATCACGCCCATCATCACGAACCCCAAGAAGGCCGCCGAGGCGCTGCAGTGGGTCGTGAAAGAGATGGACATGCGGTACGACGACCTCGCGTCGTTCGGCTTCCGTCACATCGACGACTTCAACAAGGCCGTCGTGGCAGGCGAGATCACGCTTCCGCCGGGCAGCGAGCGCGTTCTCAAGCCCTACCCGTACCTGCTTGTCGTCGTCGACGAGCTCGCCGACCTCATGATGGTCGCGCCTCGCGACGTCGAGGACTCGATCGTGCGCATCACGCAGCTCGCGCGCGCGTCGGGCATCCACCTCGTGCTCGCGACGCAGCGACCCTCGGTCGACGTCGTCACGGGCCTCATCAAGGCCAACGTCCCGTCCCGTCTCGCGTTCGCCGTGACGAGCGTCACCGACTCCCGCGTCATCCTGGACCAGCCCGGCGCCGACCGCCTCATCGGCCAGGGCGACGGCCTCTTCCTGCCGATGGGCGCCTCGAAGGCGCTCCGCGTGCAGGGCGCGTGGGTGAGCGAGAAGGAGATCGAGGAGGTCGTCAAGCACGTCACCCACCAGGCGCGACCGGAGTATCGCGCCGACGTGGCGGCGGTGGCCGAGAAGAAGGAGATCGACGCCGATATCGGGGACGACCTCGAGCTGCTGCTCGCGGCGGCCGAGCTCGTCGTGTCGAGCCAGTTCGGCTCGACGTCGATGCTCCAGCGCAAGCTCCGTGTCGGCTTCGCCAAGGCGGGACGCCTGATGGACCTCCTCGAGTCCCGCGAGATCGTCGGCCCCTCCGAGGGGTCGAAGGCCCGCGACGTGCTGGTGACGGTCGAGCAGCTGCCGTCGGTGCTCGCGCGGCTGCGCGGCGAGGATGTGCCCGTCGCGGCGCCCGCACCCGCGGCTCCGGCCGCGGAGGCGGACGACCGCTATGGGGCGGATGCCGTGGCCTCGCAGTACGACGGCTACCCCGTGGTCGAGAGCGAGGACGACGGCTCCGAGGACGCGTGGGGTCTCACCGGACGCGACTGACCCCAGGCTCCGCCCGACCGGGGCGCGCCGATAAGCTCGGGCCATGGCGATCCCCCGGCAGCTGCCCAACGCGATCACGATCGTGCGCATCCTGTGCGCGCCGGTCTTCCTGTGGATGCTCCTGGCCGACGGGGGAGCGGACGGCGCCCTGCGGTGGTGGGCGGCCGTGCTGTTCATCGTGGCGATCGCGACCGACGGGATCGACGGCTACCTCGCGCGAAAGCACGACATCGTCACCGATCTCGGCAAGCTGCTCGACCCCATCGCCGACAAGGTGCTCACGGGCTTCGCCTTCATCGGCCTGTCGATCCTCGGCGAGCTGCCCTGGTGGATCACGATCATCGTGCTCATCCGCGAGATCGGGATCACGGTGTACCGGTTCATGGTCGTGAGCGACCACGTGCTGGCGGCCGCCTGGATGGGCAAGCTCAAGACCCTCGCCCAGGGTCTCGCCCTGTCCTTCGCCCTGCTGCCGCTGTGGACCCTCGTGGGCGACTGGATCTTCTGGGTCAACGGGGTGCTCATGACGATCGCGGTGATCCTGACGATCGCGAGCGGCATCGACTACATCGTGACCGAGATGCGTGCCGCCCGCGCGAAGCGGAGGGACGCGTGACGGATGCCGCAGCCGCGGTGCTGCGCGCACTCGACGGTCGCGGCTGGTCCATCGCGGCAGCCGAGTCGCTGACGGGCGGGCGCGTCACCGCGACGCTCGTCGACGTTCCGGGGGCCTCCGCGCACGTGCGAGGGGGGATCGTCGCGTACGCCACCGACATCAAGGCGACCCAGCTGGGCGTGGATGCCGATCTTCTGGCGGACCGCGGTCCGGTCGACGCGGAGGTCGCGGTGCAGATGGCGAAGGGCGTGCGTCGCGCGCTGCACGCCGATGTGGGCGTCGCGACGACCGGAGTCGCCGGCCCGGATCCGCAGGACGGCAAGCCCGTCGGCACCGTCCACATCGCGGTCGTGACACCCGAGGAGGTCGTGTCGTCATCCCTCGAACTGGCGGGAACGCGCGACGAGATCCGCACCCGGACGGTCCAGAGCGTGCTGGAGCTCGCGCTCACCGTGGTGGGAGGCATCCGTCATCCGTGAGACCGAGTCCGGGAACAGAAGGTGTTTCGTCTCGGTTACATTCGGTGATTCCCACCCATTGCCCAGTTCACGGGATTAGATTGACATCATCCGGTGCTGTACTGTTGGCCACCCGGACGACGGTGGAATCAGAAGTGAGGAGGGGCCCTGATGATCCTGGTACGTCAAGAGATCGGCGAAGTGCTTCGTGATTTCCGCCAGCAGAAGGGACGGACCCTCCGCCAGGTGGCCAGCCGCGCAAGCGTGGCGCTGGGCTATCTGAGTGAGGTGGAGCGCGGCCAGAAGGAGGCCTCGAGCGAGATCCTCGCGTCGGTGGCCGAGGCGCTCGATGTTCCCATCTCGATCATCATGCGCGAGGTGGGCGACCGCATCTCGGTCCTCGAGGGCCTGCAGACCTTCCCCGACGTCGTCCCCGACGACCTCATGGCATCGGTCGACGCCGAGCTTTCGCTGCGCTGATCGCGCCGCTTCTCCATATGCGTCGCAGTGAGTTCCAGCGCGCCGTGAGCGACGAGTTCGGCGCACGCGCGAACGCCGTCGTGACGGATCTGTATCTGTCGAAGGTGGGCGGTCGAACAGCCGCTGAGGCGATCGATGCGGGCGTCGACCCGCGCGAGGTATGGCTCGCACTGTGCGAAGAGCTCGAGGTTCCCGCCGAGCGCCGGTACGGCGTCGGACGACTCGAGCCGCGCCGCCGCTGACCTGCTCCGCGGCGCGCGTTTCCGCCGCCGCGGCACGGCGTGTCATCGAAGAAGTGTTCGAGATCCGCGTAGGCTCCTGCACAGCAGATGTCGAGAGCGTGTTTTCCACGCAGCGGGAAGGAGCGAAGACGGATGTCGGAGCCCCTCCCTAACGTGAACAGCGTCGAACGACACCTCACGCCTTGTCGCAGCATCCGTCCCACCGGGACCGAGCGCGACAGCCTACAGGCGACGGAACGCGAGCACAGAGGAGCACGTCATGCCATCACCCGTTGACCGCGAGAAGGCCCTGGAATCAGCCCTCGCCCAGATCGACCGGCAGTTCGGGAAGGGCTCGGTGATGCGCCTCGGCAGCGACGAGCGCGCTCCCGTCGAGGTCGTGCCCACCGGCTCGATCGCCCTCGATGTCGCACTCGGCATCGGCGGACTCCCGCGTGGCCGCATCATCGAGATCTACGGACCGGAGTCGTCGGGTAAGACGACGCTGACTCTCCACGCGATCGCCAACGCGCAGCGCGCCGGTGGCATCGCCGCGTTCATCGACGCCGAGCACGCGCTCGACCCCGACTACGCGCAGAAGCTCGGCGTCGACATCGACGCACTGCTCGTCTCGCAGCCCGACACGGGTGAGCAGGCCCTCGAGATCGCCGACATGCTCGTGCGCTCCGGCGCGATCGACCTCATCGTGATCGACTCCGTCGCCGCTCTCGTGCCCAAGGCCGAGATCGAAGGCGAGATGGGCGACTCCCACGTGGGTCTGCAGGCGCGCCTCATGTCGCAGGCGCTGCGCAAGCTCACCGGTGGTCTCAACCAGACCAACACCACGATGATCTTCATCAACCAGCTGCGCGAGAAGATCGGCGTGTTCTTCGGCTCGCCCGAGACCACCGCCGGTGGAAAGGCGCTCAAGTTCTACGCGTCGGTCCGTCTCGACATCCGTCGCATCGAGACCCTGAAGGACGGCGCTGAGGCGGTCGGCAACCGCACCCGCGTCAAGGTCGTCAAGAACAAGATGGCGCCGCCGTTCAAGCAGGCGGAGTTCGACATCCTCTACGGCGTGGGCATCTCGCGCGAGGGCAGTCTCATCGACTTCGGTGTGGAGCACGCCATCGTCAAGAAGTCCGGCGCCTGGTACACCTACGAGGGCGAGCAGCTCGGGCAGGGCAAGGAGAACGCCCGCAACTTCCTCCTCAAGAACCCGGATGTCGCGGCAGAGATCGAGACGAAGATCAAGACGAAGCTCGGCATCGGCGTGCCCAAGGCCACGGGTGAGGTCGCGGACGAGCTGGCGGCGCGCCGCCCGGCCTGATGGTCTTTGTTCCGACGGAGCTCAACGAGCGGGGTGAGCGATGAGCGGCGGGTCCGACGTGGAGAACAACGGCGGGCTCGCCCCCGTGACATCGCTCTTCGGCGACCGTAGCGCGAAGGCGTACCCGAAGACCGCGGCGGACGTCAGGCGGGAGCTCGAGGATCGCATCCCCGCGGGTCGAGTCGACCAGGGCTCCTCGGCCGGGCCCGCTTCCGCGCCCTCGGCAGCGGCTGCGGCTGAGTGGCGGACCGAATGGGACGACGACCCCGGCGCGAGCACGGGCGCACGCACGGGAGCCGAGCACGACGAGCGAGATGAGCAGCCCATCGACCTCGACGCCGAGCGCGCCGGCAGAGGACGCTCGGTCGGGGGTCGGCGAGGTGTGCCGGAGGCCGCCGATGCGGCCGAACTCGGTCTGCTGAAGAAGCTGCGCGCACGGCAGCTCTCGGTCTCGGAGGCGAAGACGTACCTCGGCCAGTACGGGCTCGGCCAGGAAGGCGTCGAGGCGATCCTCGACGCCTTCCTCCAACGCGGCTACCTCGACGACGCCCGTCTCTCGGAACAGGTGGTGCACGCCGGCGTCGATCGCAAGGGACAGGGGCGGCAGGCGCTCTCGCAGAGCCTCGCGAAGCGGGGTATCCCGCGCGACATCGCCGACGCGGCGCTCGCAGAGCTGCCCGACGACGACGCCGAACGTGCGCTCGAGTTCGCCCGATCCAAGGCGGGCTCCATGCGCGGGCTCGAGCGGGACGTCGCTCTTCGTCGTCTCGCCGGCCAGCTGGCGAGACGCGGCTACGGGGGCTCGGCGGCGCTCAACGCCGCCCGGCAGGCGCTGGACGAGTCGACGCGTCCCTCCGGGCGCGTGCGGTTCGACTGACGCCCAGGGCTGAGCTCGTCCGTGGCATGCCACGGGCGGGGCCCGGTTGCCGCCGTTCAGGGACACAGGATCCACTGCCAGCCTCCGCGCATGCGGACGGCTCGTAGAATGGCGGGATCATGTCTTCCCCTTCCGCCACCCCGACTCTGATCGCGCCCTCCCAGGCTGCGCACGATGTCGACGGGCGTGCGCGCACCTATGAGGTGCGCACGTTCGGCTGCCAGATGAACGTGCACGACTCGGAGCGCCTCTCCGGTTCGCTCGAGAGCGCCGGCTACGTCCGCGCCGAGGCGGGCGAAGAGGCCGATGTCGTCGTCATCAACACGTGCGCCGTGCGCGACAACGCCGCCGGCAAGCTGTACGGCACGCTCGGTCACCTCAAGTCCCGCAAAGACAAGCACGAGGGCATGCAGATCGCCGTCGGCGGCTGCCTCGCGCAGATGGACAAGGATGTCGTGCAGCAGAAGGCGCCGTGGGTCGACGTCGTCTTCGGCACCCACAACATGGGATCGCTGCCGAGCCTGCTCGAGCGTGCGCGCCACAACGGCGAGGCCGAACTAGAGATCCTCGAGTCGCTCGAGATCTTCCCGTCGACGCTGCCCACCAAGCGCGACAGCGTCTACAGCGGTTGGGTGTCGATCTCGGTCGGCTGCAACAACACGTGCACGTTCTGCATCGTGCCGAGCCTGCGCGGCAAGGAGAAGGACCGCCGCCCCGGTGACATCCTGAACGAGATCCGCCTCCTCGTCGACGACGGCGCGATGGAGGTCACCCTCCTCGGCCAGAACGTCAACTCGTACGGCGTCGAGTTCGGCGACCGCCAGGCGTTCGGCAAGCTGCTGCGCGCCGCGGGTGAGATCGAGGGGCTCGAGCGCATCCGCTTCACGAGCCCGCATCCGGCCGCGTTCACCGACGACGTCATCGACGCGATGGCCGAGACCCCGGCCGTCATGCCGCAGCTCCACATGCCGCTGCAGTCGGGCAGCGATCGCATCCTCAAGGCGATGCGCCGGTCGTACCGCAGCGATCGGTTCCTCGGCATCCTCGACCGTGTCCGCGAGAAGATGCCCGACGCGGCGATCACGACCGACATCATCGTCGGGTTCCCGGGCGAGACCGACGAGGACTTCGAAGACACGATGCGCGTCGTCGAGCAGGCGCGATTCGCGAGCGCCTTCACGTTCCAGTACTCGATCCGCGAAGGCACCCCGGCGGCGACCATGCCCGACCAGGTGCCCAAGGAGATCGTGCAGGCGCGCTACGAGCGGCTCGCCGCCCTGCAGGAGCGCATCTCGCGCGAAGAGAACGAGAAGCAGCTCGGTCGCGAGCTGCAGGTGCTCGTCTCGACCGGCGAAGGCAAGAAGGACGCCGAGACCCACCGCCTCACGGGCCGCGCCGAAGACAACCGGCTCGTCCACTTCGAGGTGCCCGAGGGCTCCGAGACCCCGCGCCCCGGCGACGTCGTCTCGGTCGTGGTGACGCACGCCGCGCCGTTCCACCTGCTCGCCGACGGGGTCGATGGCGCGCCGCTGCGCATCCGTCGTACGCGCTCCGGCGACGCGTGGGACCGCTCGCAGGCGGAGTCGTGCGGCATCCCCGCACCAGCCGGTGGCGCTTCGACAGGCTCAGCAGGCGCACCGCGCGCGGTCTCGCTGGGCCTGCCGACGCTGCGCATCGGCGTCTGACCCCTCCGTGAACACCCCGGCCGACGACGCCGCAGTGACGCCGCCGCGCCTGTGGGCCGTCGTCGGTGCGACGGGGACGGGCAAGACCGCGCTGTCTCTCGAGCTCGCCGCAGCGCTCGCGGCCGGCGACCGCCCGGCAGAGATCGTGAACGCCGACGCGATGCAGCTCTATCGCGGCATGGATATCGGCACCGCGAAGCTCCCCGCAGCCGAGCGGCGAGGCATCCGTCATCACCTCTTCGACGTGCTCGACGTCACCGACGACGCCGCGGTCGCCTGGTATCAGGATGCTGCGCGCACGGCGATCCGCGAGGTCCATGGTCGCGGCGCCGACGCCGTGCTGGTCGGCGGTTCCGGGTTGTACGTGTCGAGCGTGCTCTTCGACTTCCGCTTCCCGCCGCGCGATGAGGAGCTCCGCGCGCGCCTCGAGGCGGAGCTGGACGCGCACGGCCCCGGAGCCCTCTACGGGCGCCTGCGCGAGCTGGATCCCGCGACGGCGGCCAAGGTCGATCCGCGCAACGGCCGCCGCATCGTGCGCGCGCTCGAGGTGCTCGAGCTCGGTGAGCGCACCCACGGCGCGATGCTGCCCGACGCGCCCGTCCTCTGGTATCCCGACACCCGCATCATCGGCGTCGCCGTGCCCCGCGACGAGCTCGTGGTCCGCCTCGACGCGCGCGTGGAGGCGATGTGGCGAGACGGGCTCCTCGACGAAGTGCGGGCGCTGCGTGCGCAGGGCCTCGAACGCGGCGTGACGGCGCGCCGTGCCATCGGCTACGCGCAGGCGCTGGCTCAACTGACAGGCGAGATGACCGAGGCCGAAGCGATCGCCGAGACGCAAGCGCTGACGCGCCGCTACGCCCGGCGCCAGGTCTCGTGGTTCAAGCGCTACGACGATCTCCGGTGGGTGGATCCGGGAACGGATGCTGCGGCCCTGGCAGACTCGTGGTCATGAGCATCGCGATCCGGGCCTTCGATCTCCCCGACACCGAGGCGGTCGTCTCGCTGTGGCAGCAGGCGGGGCTCACGCGGCCGTGGAACAACCCGTACCAGGACATCCGCCGCAAGCTCTCCGTGCAGCCGGAGCTGTTCCTCGTCGCCGTCGACGACCGAGCGATCGTCGGCACGGTCATGGCCGGCTACGACGGCCACCGGGGCTGGCTCTACTACCTCGCGAGCGCGCCGGACCGGCGCGGCGAGGGCATCGCACGCAAACTGGTCGCCGAAGCCGAGGAGCTTCTGACCGAGATGGGCTGCCCGAAGGTGCAGCTCATGGTGCGGCCCGAGAACGGGATCGCGCGGGGGTTCTACGACTCGCTCGGCTACGAGCCGTTCGAGACGTGGAACACCGGCAAGCGTCTCATCGCCGACTGAGCCGGGCCGGGCCGGGGCCCGGATCCCGCCCGTAGACTGGTGCGATGCCGCAGACGATCGCGTTCACCAAGGGCCACGGCACCGGCAACGACTTCGTGATCGTCCCCGACCCCGACGGCGCGCTCGACCTCAGCGACGACCAGGTCGCGGTGCTGTGCGACCGGCGCTTCGGGATCGGCGGCGACGGCATCCTGCGCGTGGTGCGCGCGGGAGCGATCGACGAGGGCGCCCAGGCGGCGGAATCCGGGGCCGAGTGGTTCATGGACTACCGCAACGCCGATGGTTCGAAGGCGGAGATGTGCGGCAACGGCGTGCGGGTCTTCGTGCGCTACCTCGTCGACGTCGGCTGGGCCGACGTCGACGGTGAGCCGCTCAAGGTCGGCACCCGCGCGGGCATCAAGACCGTCACGCGCAGCGACCGCGGGTACGAGGTCGACCTCGGCCCGTTCGTCGTCGACGAGTCCGGAGTGCTCGTGCGCACGCGCGGCGGGGGCGCTCCTCGTCCGGGTGTCGGGATCGACGTCGGCAACCCTCACGTCGTCGTGGCGCTGCCCGACGACGCCGAGCTCGAGGGACTCGACCTCGCGGCGCAGCCCCTGCTGCAGCCGGAGCCTCCCCACGGCGCGAACGTCGAGTTCGTCGTGCCGAGCGACCCGCTCGTGCACGAGGGCGTCGGCTCGATCCGCATGCGTGTGTTCGAGCGTGGTGTGGGCGAGACGCTGAGCTGCGGCACCGGGGTCGCGGCCGCGGCGCTCGCGGTGCGGCACTGGGCCGGTCCTGCGGCACCGGACCACTGGGTCGTCGACGTCCCCGGCGGCACGCTGGGCGTGCGGATGCGGGAGATCGACGGCGAGCGGCACGTGCTCCTGTCGGGTCCCGCGACCCTCGTCTACACCGGCGAGGTCACGCTCGCGTAGCGGCTCTCAGCCCTCGGGCAGTTCGGGCAGGTCGATCGGTTCGCTCGGCGGTGAGCCGTGGCGGCGCACCTTGAGCACGCGGAAGCCGCGAGCGGTCGCCGCGCGGTGCACGGTGAAGCGGCGGTCGAGCGTCGCCGCGAGCCATCGCTGGAGCGAGTCCGAGCCGAGGTTGCGCTGCACCACGAGCCAGGCGTCCGCGCGGTCGTCGAGCCGGGGGAGCCAGCGCTCGAGCAGGCCGTGCAGCTCGTTCTTTCCCACGCGGATGGGCGGATTCGACCGGATCGTGCGGAACAGGATGTCGTCGGGAACATCATCGGGCAGCGACGCGTTGACGTTGGAGAGCCCGAGTGCCGCCGCGTTGCGGCGCACCAGGTCGAGCGCTCGCTCGTTCACGTCGACGGCCCATACCGTCGCGTGCGGCGCGTCGAGCGCGAGGCTGAGCGCGATCGGTCCCCACCCGCACCCGAGGTCGAGGAAGTTCCCGCTCGCCGGAGGCGGGGGAGTGTTCGACAGCAGCACCGCGGTTCCCGAGTCCACGTGATCGGGGCTGAAGACGCCCCCGGCAGTCGTGACCTCGAGATCGCGACCGGCGAGTGTGACCCGGATGCGGCGCAGGTTCTCGGGGCTGGCGGGCGTCGCACTGAAGTAGTGGTCGCTCCCCATGGCTGACGAGCCTAGCGGAGGTGCTCCGCACAACGGGAGCGCGCCGGCGATCCAGGGGTTCGGGGCGAAGCCCCATCGGGCAGAGCTAGAATTCACGGATGCTGCGAACCGGCCGATGAACGGCGGAAAACGGCATCCACGGCAACAAGCGAAGGAACACATGACGGATACCACGACACCCCAGAGCACCGACGAGACGCCGGTCGACCCGGTGGATCGCGTGCTGGCGCGCGCCGAAGCGCGCTCGGGGGTGCACGTCTTCGGAGCCGCCCAGGCGCTCCAGGACGAGGCGACGATCGGGCGTGCCGACACCGACGGCGAGCAGTGGGACCGCGAGGAGCGGGCCGCACTGCGGCGCGTCCCCGGGCTCTCCACAGAACTCGAAGACGTCACCGAGGTCGAGTACCGGCAGCTGCGCCTCGAGAACGTCGTCCTCGTCGGCGTGCACCCGCAGGGGGAGACCGAGGACGCCGAGAACTCGCTGCGCGAACTCTCGGCGCTGGCCGAGACCGCCGGGGCGGTCGTGCTCGACGGCGTGCTGCAGCGGCGTCCGCACCCGGACCCCGCGACCTACGTGGGTCGCGGCAAGGCGGAGGAGCTGCGCGACATCGTCGCGTCGGTCGGCGCGGACACCGTGATCGCCGACACCGAGCTCGCGCCCAGCCAGCGGCGCGCCCTCGAGGACGTCGTCAAGGTGAAGGTGATCGACCGCACGACGGTGATCCTCGACATCTTCAGCCAGCACGCGAAGAGCCGCGAGGGCAAGGCCCAGGTCGAGCTGGCGCAGCTCGAGTACCTCCTTCCGCGCCTGCGCGGCTGGGGTGACTCGATGAGCCGCCAGGCCGGTGGCCAGGTGGGCGCGGGCGGCGCGGGCATGGGCTCGCGCGGCCCCGGTGAGACGAAGATCGAGCTCGATCGTCGCCGCATCCGCACGCGCATGGCGCAGCTGCGCAAGCAGATCCGCGACTTCGCGCCGGCGCGCGACGCCAAGCGGGCCGAGCGCAAGCGCAACACGATCCCGTCGGTCGCGATCGCCGGGTACACCAACGCCGGCAAGTCGTCGCTGCTGAACCGCCTCACCAGCGCGGGCGTGCTCGTCGAGAATGCCCTGTTCGCGACGCTGGACGCGACCGTGCGGCGCACCGAGACCGGCGACGGCCGGATCTACACGCTCACCGACACGGTCGGGTTCGTGCGCAACCTGCCCCACCAGCTGGTGGAGGCGTTCCGGTCGACCCTCGAAGAGGTCGGCGACGCCGACGTCATCGTGCACGTCGTCGACGGCTCGCACCCCGACCCGGCCGCACAGCTGGCGACGGTGCGCGATGTGATCGGCGACGTCGGCGCGCGCGACATCCCCGAGATCATCGTCTTCAACAAAGCCGATCTGATCGACGACGACGCGCGGCTCCTGCTGCGTGGACTCGAGCCGAAGGCGGTGTTCGCGTCCTCTCGCACGGGCGAGGGGATCGACGAGCTGCGGGCCCTCATCGAGGAGACGCTGCCCCTGCCGGCCGTCGAGGTGCGGGCGCTCGTGCCCTACGACCGCGGCGACCTGGTGTCGGCGATCCACGAGCAGGGGATGATCCTCTCGCAGGAGCACGAGGAGGGCGGCACTGCCGTGCACGCCCGCGTGGGCCAGCACCTCGCCGCGCGTCTGTCCCCCTTCACTGTCTGAGACCGCGAGCCGCCGCTCGAGACGCTAGTCGAGCTCGAGCGGCGGCACTCCCGGCGTGTCGAAGCCGAACACCTGCCCGAGGAACGCGAGTTCGGCCTCCATCGTGCGCACGAGCGTCGTCGCGCCGCGGAAACCGTGCCCTTCGCCCTCGAACGCGAGGTACGCATGGGCGACGCCGTTCGCCGCGAGGGCGTCGCGCACGGCCTCGGACTGCGACGGCGGTACGACGCGATCGTCGAGGCCCTGCTCGATCAGCAGCGGGGTGCGCAGTCGATCCAGGTGCGACAGCGGCGACCGCTCCACGTACAGCGCCTCCGCCTCGGGAAGCGGCCCGACCATGCCGTCGAGATAGCGGGCTTCGAAGTCGTGCGTGTCCTCAGCCAGCTTGCGCAGGTCGGCCACGCCGTAACGGCTGATGCCCGCGCCGAACGCGTCGGAGTTCGTCAGTGCGCACAGCACCGTCCAGCCGCCCGCCGAGCCGCCCGCGATCGCCAGCCGGCCCCCGTCGGCCGAGCCCGCCTCCGCGAGTCCGCGGGCCGCGGCCACGACGTCGTCGACGTCGACCACGCCCCACTGCCCGAGCAGGCGCTCGCGATAGGCGCGGCCGTAGCCGCTCGAGCCGCCGTAGTTGACGTCGAGCACGCCGATTCCCCGGCTGGTCAAGTACGCGATCTTCCCGGATGCCGCGCCGCCCACGTGATCCGTCGGACCGCCGTGCACGAACACGACGTACGGCGCTCGCTCGTCATCGGGCGCCACGACCCCCGGGTTCGTCGGCGGGTAGTCGAAGGCGTGCACCGGCCCGTGCGGCCCGGGCACGGTGATCGGGCGGGAGCGCGGCATCCACTCGGCTCCCCACGGTGAGGTACCGCCGACGATGAGCCGTGTCGCCGCGGGATCGTCGACGCGGACCTCCCACAGCCCGGCGCCGCCGGAGCCTGCGCCCGAGAGCAGCACGCGGGTGCCGCGGGCGTCCTCGATCGACAGACGCGTCACCGCGTCGACGGGCAGCGCGCGCCGCTCGCCGGCGGCACCGAGAACGACGAGCTCCTCCGCCCCGTTCGCCTCGACCGCGGCGATGCGCCCGTCGGCGAGCAGCGTGAACCACCGCGTGCCGAGCACCCACAGCGGACCGCCGGTGTCGGCGTCGACAGCCGCGACCGGCTCGTGGTGGAGGTCGGCCGTGAGCCGCAGCCGCCACAGGTTCCAGCGGCCCGTCGGGTCGTCGGCGTAGACGAGGTCGTCGTCGTCCACCCACTCGGGCTGCAGCGGCGAGGAGCCGCCGCCGGCGACCGTGGTCCATTCCGGACCGTCCCCGCCGACGAGTCGGCCGACGCGCAGCTCTGCGCGATCCCAGGCCATGTGGGGGTGGTTCCACGCGATCCAGGCGAGACGCGAGCCGTCGGGCGACAGCGCGGGGTGGGCGACGAAGTCGCTGCCGCTCGCGAGCGATGCCAGGCGTGCAGCTGAACCCACGCCCCCTCCGTCCCGGGGGATGTCCACGATGTCGCGAGCCGGGACCGCGGTGCCGCGGGTGTGATCCTCGCGCACGGCGAGCAGGCGGCCGTGCTGCAGCGTCAGGCCGCCGAAGCGGACGTCGCCGCCCTCGGGCGTGAGCGGGCGCGGCTCAGCGCCCGGGTCGAGCCGCCAGACGCGCTGGTCGGTCTTCTCGACGAAGTACAGCACACCTTCGTCGTCGGCCGTCCATGAGCCGCCGCCGTACTCGTGCACGCGCGATCTGGCGCTCCACGGCGCGGGGAGCACATCGACGACGGCTCCGGATGCCGCCCTCCGGCGCACCGCGGAGCGGCCGCCCTCTTCGGGCACGGACTCGCCCCACCACACGTCCGGCTCATCCGCACCGACGAAGCGCGCACCCTCCAGACGCGGTGAGGCCGCGGAGACCTCCGCGGCGGAGATGGGGGAGGGCCAGCTGCCGTAGGGGCGCACGTCCGGTGTCGTCACGACACCACGGTACGACGAAGCCGGCCGGAGCCGCGATCGAAACAGAACGTCACAGGCGGCACCACGGCGGTGCGCTCCGCTACCGTGGACGAATCGTCGCCCGGTCGTCCTCACGGACGCCCCGAACCTCGGGGCCCGGGCAGGAGCGACAGCCGAGCCCGGCACCCGCCCGCGAATGACACCCCTTCCGCCGTCCCGGCGGGTGGAGGTGCCGCGGCCGATCGGGCCTTCCCGTACGGCTCAGCCCTGTCCGCCGATCCCTGAGAAGCAGGCCATGTCGATCGACCTGAGCACTCCTCCCGTGCCGATCTCCTTCGAGGTGTACCCGCCGCGCTCCGACGCGGGCGTCGCCGCCCTCCACGAGACGATCCGCCACCTGGCGTCAGTCGACCCGCGGTTCATCTCGGTGACCTACGGAGCGGGCGGCTCCACCGGCGGTCGTTCGCTCGAGCTGCTCACCCACATCCTGCGCGAGACCCACGTCGACCCGCTCGCGCACCTCACGTGTGTCGGAAACACCTACGCCGGCGCGAACGCGCTGATCCGGGAATTCCTGGATGCCGGGATCACGAGCTTCCTCGCACTCCGAGGCGATCCGCCGGCAGGCGTATCGGAGGACGACGTCTTCCTCGGCGATCTCGACAGCGCGGCGCAGCTCGTGCAGCTCATCGACCGCGTGCAGGCGGAGCGTGAGCCCTACAGCGAAACGCCCATCCCCGGCGTGCCGGGTGCGGTCCGGCTGGCGGAGCGCCCTCGCGTCGACATCGCCGTGGCGGCGTTTCCGAACGGCCACCCGCGGTCGAGGCATCCGTTCGAAGACATCGACGCGCTGCTCGCGAAGCAGGCGGCCGGCGCAACGCTCGCGATCACCCAGCTGTTCTTCCACGCTGACGACTATCTGGCGTTCGTGCAGCGATCGCGCGAAGCCGGTGTCACGATCCCGATACTCCCCGGCATCATGCCGATCACCTCGCCCACACGGCTGCGCCGGGTGCTCGAGCTGACAGGCGAGCAGCTGCCGGCGGACCTCGCCGTCGCGCTCGACATCGAGCCCACCGTCGAAGGCCAGCGCGAGGTCGGCGTCGCGCACGCCGCGCGACTCGCTCGCGAGGTCGTGGACGGGGGCGCCCCCGGCGTCCACCTGTACGCGTTCAACAACCACGAGACGGTGCTGGACGTGCTGAGCGAAGCCGGGGTGCTCGACCCCGCCACGCGAATGCCCGACGCCGTCCGCTGACCCCGGACGCCGCGATCCGTCGGATGCCCGACGGGTCTCTTCGGCGACCCCGAAAGCCCCCCACTCCGAGATGAACGAAGCGAAAGAGAGAGCACGATGACCGAACCTCGCAGCACCTTCCCCCACGGCACGATCCTGGGCTATCCCCGGATCGGGCGCCGCCGCGAGCTCAAGCGCGCAGTCGAGGCGTACTGGGCCGGCACCGCCGACGCCGTGACCCTGGAGCAGACGGCGGCCGCCCTGCGCCGCGCGACGCGGGAGCGCCTCGCGGCGCTCGGCCTCGGCCGCGACGACTCGTCGATCCCCGAGTCCTTCTCGTTCTACGACCAGGTGCACGACGCGGCGGTGACCGTCGGGGCGCTGCCCGAGCGGTTCGCCGCGCTGCGCGATGCCGACGGCGCCATCGGCCTCGACGCGTACTTCACCGCCGCGCGCGGGGCGGGCGACGATGCTCCCCTCGAGATGACCAAGTGGTTCGACACGAACTACCACTACCTCGTTCCCGAGATCGGCCCCGAGACGGTCTTCTCCCTCTCGAGCGACCGGTTCGCGCGGCAGGTGGCGGAGGCAAAGGCGGACGGCTTCACCGTCCGACCGGTGATCGTGGGCCCGGTGACCCTCCTCGCGCTCGCGAAGGCGACGTATTCCTCCCCCCGGGGCTTCGACCCGCTCAGCCGCCTCGACGACCTGCTGCCGGTGTACGCCGAGCTGCTGTCCGCCCTTCGCGCCGCGGGCGCCGAATGGGTGCAGCTGGACGAGCCCGCGCTGGTGAGCGAGAGCCTGCCCGCGGACCCGGCCGTGCTGGCGGACGCCGCGGCCCGCGCCTATGCCGCGCTGGGGGTTCGCGGGGACCGGCCCGCGATCCTCGTCGCGGCAGGTTATGCGCAGTTGTCGCCGGAGGCCTGGACGGCTCTCGCGGCGGCGCCGATCGAAGCCCTCGCCATCGACCTCACCCGCGGCGCGGTGCCCGAGGCCGTGCCGGGCCTGGACCGCAAGACTCTCGTGGGCGGAGTCGTCGACGGACGGAATGTCTGGCGCGGTGACCTCGACGCCGCGTGGGAGCGCCTGCAGGTGCTGAGCGCCGTGGGCGCCTCGGAGATCAGCGCGGGCACCTCGACCTCGCTCCAGCACGTGCCCCACGACGTCGCCGACGAGTCCGCGCTCGATGAGCGGCTCGCGTCGTGGCTCGCGTTCGCCGACCAGAAGGTCGCGCAAGTGGTGGCGCTCGCCACCGGTCTGGTCGACGGGCGGGAGGCCATCGCCGAGCCGCTGGCCGAGGCATCCGCCGCCCTCGCGGACCGTCGCACCGCACCCGGCGTGCGCGACGGCGCGGTGCGCGCGCGGGCCGCGGTGCTGGACTCCGGGGACTTCGAACGCGGCGACTACGACGCCCGCGTCGCGGCGCAGGATGCCGAGCTCGCGCTTCCGGTGCTGCCCACCACCACGATCGGGTCGTTCCCGCAGACCGGCGACATCCGCCGGGCGCGTGCTCGCCACGGCCGCGGCGAGCTCAGTGCCGACGAGTACCAGCGATTCCTGCGCGACGAGATCGCGCGCGTCGTCACGCTCCAGGAGGACATCGGCCTCGACGTCCTCGTGCACGGCGAGGCCGAGCGCAACGACATGGTGCAGTACTTCGCCGAGAACCTCGACGGCTTCGCAGTGACAGAGAACGGCTGGGTGCAGTCGTACGGTTCGCGCGCGACGCGGCCGTCGATCCTGTGGGGCGACGTGGCGCGACCGGCGCCCATCACCGTCGCGTGGTCGACTTTCGCCCAGTCGCTCACCGACAAGCCCATGAAGGGGATGCTCACGGGGCCGGTGACGATCCTGGCGTGGTCGTTCGTGCGCGACGATCAGCCGCTCGGCGAGACCGCGAACCAGGTGGCGCTGGCGCTGCGGGATGAGATCGCCGACCTCGAGGGCGCGGGCATCCGTGTCATCCAGGTCGACGAGCCGGCGCTGCGGGAGCTCCTCCCGCTCAAGGCGGCGGACCAGCCGGCCTACCTCGAGTGGTCGGTCGGCTCGTTCCGCCTCGCGACCGCGGGTGCCGCGCAGGCGACCCAGGTGCACACCCACCTCTGCTACTCGGAGTTCGACGTGGTCATCGACGCGATCGCGGCGCTCGACGCCGACGTGACCTCGATCGAGGCCGCCCGCAGCCGCGGCGAGGTGATCGGCGACATCCGGGCGTCGGGCTTCACGGCCGGCATCGGCCCGGGCGTCTACGACATCCACTCGCCCCGCGTGCCGTCCGTCGGCGAGATCGCCGATCTCCTCGGCCGTGCGGTCGCCGAACTCCCGCTGCGCCGCGTCTGGGTCAACCCCGACTGCGGGCTGAAGACGCGCGGGTACGACGAGACGGTCGCATCGCTGAAGAACCTCGTCGAGGCGACCGAGGCGGTGCGGGCGAGCGTGCCGGCCTAGGAGCCCTTCTTCTTCGACCCGGATGCCGCGGCCACGTCGGTCGCGGCATCCGTCGCGTCCGGGATGACCTCGGTGTCGTTCAGCGGCTCCAGGACGGCGGTCTCCGCATCGCCCGCCTCTTCGTCGACGACATCGGCTTCGGCGACATCGATCTCGAGGTCCGCGGCGGCGGCCAGAGCCTCGTCGGGGCGACGCTGCAGCAGCTCGAAGACCCACCAGACGATGAGCCACACGATCAGCACGAGGAACACCTCGCTCACGCTGAGCGGCCGAAGAAGCATGAGCCAGAGGATCGCCAGGCCTCCCAGCACGATGCGCACGAGGATCCGCTGCGCGTAGAGCCACGTCCCGAAGCGGCCGGTGTCGATGCCGCGCTTCAACGCGGCCCCCCGCAGCCCCGCATTCACCGAGGCGACACCGCTGCGTGCCGCCGTGGCACCACGCCAGCGACCGGACATCCACGCGATCACGGCGATCACGACGCCCAGCAGCGTGAGCACGATCGCCGTATCGCGCATCGCGGCGGTGATCTGCTCGTACATCGACGCGAGGGCACCTGCGGGTACGCCGAGGTTCGGCGCGCTGAGCGCAAGCACCGAACCCCCGATGCCCAGCGCGATCGCAAGGATCCCCGCACCGACGGCGATCCCGACCCCGCTGCCGAGGACGGCGGTGGAGCGCCGCCGCGCGATCAGGATGCCCGCCAGGAAGAGCACGAGCGCGATGATCGGGGTCCACCAGCCGGCGGCGACGGCGAGGTTGTAGACGGTGCCGACCACCGTGAGGGCGTCGCTCTGCGCGACGACGATGGTCTTGTCGATGACCGGGATGGACTCGGCGAAGGTGATGCCGCGATCTACGAGGCGCTTCTTGACCTCCTCGATGATCGGGCCGAGCTGGATGCCCACCTCGCCGGTGTCGCTGATCACCACGGCGCCGCCGGAGGTGCCCCCGGCGGCGACGGCCGCCAGCGACTTGTGACTGGCTCGCAGCGCCGTCTCCCACACATCGGCGAACGCGTCGGACTGCACCAGACGCGTCACCGTGGTGTCGACGAGGTTCTGCAGACCTTGGGCGGCGGGTGCCCGCAGCAGATCGAGAGCGGCGAGAGCCCGCGGCGGCAGATCGAGCTGCTGGATGCCGTCGAACAGGTCGTTCGTCAGGCCCTCGAGGTCGAGCGAGTCCTCGATCGCCGTGGTGACCTGGTCGGCCACGAGTGCCTGCACCTGCGGATCTTCGGCGAGCGGGGCGAAGGTCTCCACGAACCGGGTCTCGTCGACCAGTTCGACCCGCGCCCATGCCGCGACGATCGAGACCGGCACCAGGATCGTCGCGATGACGATGCACAGCGCCGACAGGAAGGCCCGCCAGCGGTTGCCGTGCGCCCTCTCGGAAGGAGCTGCCGGCGGCGGCGATCCGGCGCGCAGTCGGGCGTTCTCGGCCTCGAGGGCGTCGAGGCGGGCGCGGAGCGCGGCGGAATCGTCCGCGGCGGTGACGTCGGTCATTCCCCCCTTATAGCGCTTGGCCGTGATCCACCGCCACCCGCCTCACGAGTTGGTGTCGAACTGTGCCTGAACGAAGGTCTACGAGATCGGCACGGCTGCGCTCGATCAACGGATTCAGACCGCGCGCAGCACCGCGACGACCTTGCCGAGCACGGTGGCGTCGTCGCCCAGGATCGGCTCGAACGCGGAGTTGCGGGGGAGGAGCCAGGTGTGGCCGTCGCGCTGGCGGAACGTCTTCACGGTCGCCTCGCCGTCGAGCATCGCCGCGACGATGTCGCCGTTGTCGGCGGTGGCCTGCGATCGCACCACGACCCAGTCGCCGTCGCAGATCGCGGCGTCGATCATCGACTCGCCGGAGACCTTGAGCATGAAGAGGTCGCCCTTGCCGACGAGCTGGCGCGGGAGCGGGAAGATCTCCTCCACCTGCTGTTCGGCCGTGATGGGAACGCCCGCGGCGATGCGTCCGACCAACGGAACGAGCGCGGCGTCGCCGACCGACGGCGCCGCGTCGGCGGGGCTCTCGGTGGCGGTGCCGGGCAGGTCGATGAGGACCTCCATGGCGCGGGTCTTCCCGGCATCGCGCCGCAGGTAGCCGCTCAGCTCGAGCTGGTTGAGCTGGTGCGTGACGCTCGACAGCGACTTGAGGCCGACGGCATCGCCGATCTCGCGCATGCTGGGCGGGTAGCCGTGACGGGCGATCGAGCGCTGGATCACTTCGAGGATCGCGAGCTGCTTGTCGCTCAGGCTCTTGCGCCGGCGGGTCTGGGGCTTCTCTCGCCCGGCCGCGTCGCTCATCTTCCGGCTCCGTCCTGCGCTCGGCCCGAGCGCTGTTTCTTCGAATGTCGGAGGCCCGTGGTGGGGTTCTCGTATCGAAACCGTATCCGGATCGCACGCGATGAGGTGGCAACCTCCCCGCGTGTCGCGTTCGAGAGATCGACGTCGGAATCCGGTATTGACATCGTACAGACTCGAAGATAGCTTCGGAAGAGAGGTTCGCATTCCCCACTCCCGGCCGAGTGGAGAATGCGAATCTCTCCCCATCAGGAGGAGACGAGCATGACCGCGATCGACTTCACGACGACCGTCCCGTCGCCGGCCCGGGCAGCCGGCGCCGCAGCCCAGCGCGCCACGCGCGCCGTCGCCGGGCGATCCACGCGTCTGCGGTTGACGGTGCGCGGTCGTCGCGTGCTCGCCGTGCTGGCCGCCCTTCCGGCGGTGATCGCCCTGAGCGTGGCGGTGCTCGGCGGCGGCGTGGCGCTCGCGTCGCGCGACGCGGGTGCCCCCGCGGGATCGTTCACCACGGTCACGGTCGCGCCCGGCGAATCGCTGTGGACGATCGCCGAAGAGGTCGCCCCCGACCGCGACCCGCGCGACGTCGTCGACGAGCTCGTGCGGCTGAACGCGCTCGACACCGTCCTCGTCCAGGCAGGCCAGCGTCTCGCGATCCCGGCGGCGTACGGCCGCTGATCCAGCGGTGCGTCGCGCGGCGTCACGCGGCGACGACGTGCCGACGGGCGGGCCTACCATGGGATGGGTGAGTGCACGTCTCGAAGACCTCCCCATACGCGCCGATCTCCGCGGGCAGAAGCCCTACGGCGCCCCGCAGGCGCCGCTTCCGGTCGCCCTGAACGTCAACGAGAACACGCACCCGGTTCCCGCCGAGGTCGCGGACGACATCCTCGACTCGATCGCACTCGCACTGCGCGACGTCAACCGCTACCCCGACCGCGAGTTCACCGCCCTGCGCGAGGGCTTCGCCGGCTATCTGGGTCACGGTCTCACCCGCGACCAGATCTGGGCTGCGAACGGCTCGAACGAGGTACTGCAGCACATCCTGCAGGCGTTCGCAGGCCCGGGGCGCACCGCCTTCGGGTTCACGCCCACGTACTCGATGTACCCGCTGCTCACGCGCGGCACCGGCGCGGAATGGATCTCGGGCACCCGCTCGGCCGACTACACGATCGACGCCGAAGACGCGGCGTCCCAGATCGCGGACGCCTCGCCCGACGTGATCTTCCTGTGCTCGCCGAACAACCCGACGGGCACACCTCTTGGCCTGGACGTCGTCGAAGCCGTGTACGAGGCGAGCGACGGAATCGTCATCGTCGACGAGGCGTACTTCGAATTCGCCCCGCACGACGAGCGCTCGGCGCTGACGCTGCTGTCGGGGCGCGAGCGCCTCGTCGTGTCGCGCACCATGAGCAAGGCATTCGCGTTCGCCGGGGCGCGCGTGGGCTACCTGGCCGCGGATCCCGCCCTCATCGACGCGCTGCGCCTCGTGCGCCTGCCCTATCACCTCAGTGCGCTGACCCAGGCGGCGGCGTCGGCCGCGCTGCGCCACGCCCCCGTCATGCTGGGCATGGTCGACGAGATCGTCGCTCAGCGCGACCGCATCTCGGCCACGGTCGAGGCGCTCGGCTACACGCCCCACGAGTCGTGGACGAACTTCGTGCTGTTCGGGGGCGTCGCCGATCCGGCGGCCACCTGGCAGGCCCTGTACGACGAGGGTGTGCTCATCCGCGACGTCGGCATCCCGTCTCACCTGCGGGTCACCGCGGGCACCGCGGATGAGACCACCGCATTCCTCGACGCCCTCGCCTCGGTAGGATCGGCGGCATGAGCGCCGCACCACGTACCGCCTCGCTGCGCCGGGCGACGAGCGAGTCGACGGTCGAGCTCGAGCTCGATCTCGACGGCACCGGCCGCAGCCGCATCGACACCACGGTGCCGTTCTTCGACCACCTCCTGACGGCGTTCGCGAAGCACTCGCTCACCGACCTCACGGTCCGGGCGTCGGGCGACACCGACATCGACGCCCATCACACCGTGGAGGACATCTCGATCGTGCTCGGCCAGGCCATCCGCGAGGCGCTCGGCGACAAGTCGGGCATCTCGCGCTACGGCGACGCGCTCGTGCCGCTCGACGAGGCGCTCGCGCAGGCGGTGGTCGACATCAGCGGCCGCCCCTACCTGGTGCACACCGGCGAGCCCGCAGGCTTCGAGCACCACCTCATCGGCGGCCACTTCACCGGATCGCTCGTGCGGCACACCTTCGAGGCCATCGCTTTCAACGCGGCGCTGACCGTGCACGTGCGCGTGCTGTCGGGGCGTGATCCGCACCACATCGCCGAGGCGGAGTACAAGGCGTTCGCGCGGGCGTTCCGTCAGGCGAAGGCGCTCGACCCGCTCGTCGATGGCGTCCCGAGCACGAAGGGCGCCCTGTGACCGCAAGCACTCCCGCCGAGCGGGAGAAGCCGCTCGTCGCCGTCCTCGACTACGGGTCGGGCAACGTGCACTCCGCGGTCAAGGCCCTGGTCGCGGCGGGCGCCGACGCGCGTCTGACCTCCGATCGCGGCTTCATCATGGACGCGGACGGACTCTTCGTTCCCGGTGTCGGCGCATTTCGCGCGGTGGCCGAGGCGCTCCGCGCCAGCCGCGGCGACGAGCTCATCGAGCGCCGCCTCGCCGGGGGCCGTCCGGTGCTCGGCGTGTGCGTCGGCATGCAGATCTTCTTCGAGCGCGGAGTGGAGCGCGGCGTCGACACCGAGGGCATGGGGGAGTGGCCGGGCGTCGTGACCGAGCTCGACGCCCCCGTACTGCCCCACATGGGCTGGAACACCGTCGAGCCCGGTGAGGGCTCGCGCCTCTTCCGCGGCATCGAGCAGGAGCGGTTCTATTTCGTCCACTCGTTCGGCGCGCAGAAGTGGCTGCTCGACGTCCAGCCGCCGTTCCCCGAGCCCGTCCTGACGTGGTGCGAGTACGGCACGCCGTTCCTCGCCGCGGTCGAGAACGGGCCGCTGTCGGCCACGCAGTTCCACCCGGAGAAGTCCGGGGATGCCGGCATCCGTCTCCTCACGAATTGGATCGACGGCCTCGGCGGGGCTACCCTCTGAGACCGTGCCGTCTGCGGGAGCGCGTGCTTCCGCGATCCGCCCCACAGCTTCCCCACGTCTGAGTCAGGATCCATGAACGATTTCGCGTCCACACCCAAGCTCGTCCTCCTGCCCGCTGTCGATGTCGCCGACGGCAAGGCCGTCCGCCTGACGCAGGGCGAGGCCGGCACCGAGACCAGCTACGGCGACCCCGTCGACGCAGCCCTCGACTTCGCGCGGCAGGGTGCGGAGTGGATCCACCTCGTGGACCTCGACGCAGCCTTCGGTCGTGGCAGCAACGCCGGCGTGCTCCGCAAGGTCATCAAGCAGGTCCGCGGCGTGCAGGTGGAGCTCTCAGGCGGCATCCGCGACGACCGCACGCTCGAGGCCGCCCTCGAGAGCGGCGCGTCGCGCATCAACCTCGGCACCGCCGCGCTCGAGAACCCGGAGTGGGCCGCCGACGTGATCGGCCGCTACGGCGACGCGATCGCCGTGGGCCTGGACGTGCGCGGCACGACGCTCGCCGCGCGCGGCTGGACGCGTGAGGGCGGTGACCTGTGGACCGTGCTCGACCGCCTCGAGGCGGCAGGCTGCAGCCGCTACGTCGTGACCGACGTCACCAAGGACGGCACCCTCAAGGGGCCGAACCTCGACCTCCTGCGCGAGCTGACCACGCGCACCCCGAAGCCGATCGTCGCCTCGGGCGGCGTGTCGAGCCTCGACGACATCGCGGCGCTGCGCGACCTCGTCCCGCTCGGCGTCGAGGGCGCGATCGTGGGCAAGGCCCTGTATGCCGGCGCCTTCACGCTCGCCGAGGCGCTGGATGTCGCCGGACACTGACCCTCACGGACACGCGCACGGCGGCGACTCCGCCGGCGTGCCGTGGGAGGGGCGCAGCTTCCAGGCGAACCCGCACGCCTCCGACGACGGCTCCGCCGATCCGGCGCTGCTGGGCGCGCTCACCGCGTTCCGCGCGGGCACCGGCGGCCAGCGGGAGGTCGTCGACGCCTACCGTGCCGCGCGCCTGCTGATCCCGCTGGTCGCCGAGAAGGGCGACCACGGCATCGGGGCGCACGGCCTCGAGGTCGACAAGACGCAGGAGCTCTCCATCGTCACGGTGGCCGCTCCGGACGGCCGCCGCGTGCTCCCGGTGTTCACGTCGGTCGATGCCATGAGGCGATGGGATGCTGCGGCCCGGCCGGTTCCGGCCGACGGCGTCCGCACCGCCCTGTCGGCTGCGGCCGACGACACCGACCTCATCGTGGTCGACCCGGCGTCCGAGACCGAGTTCGTCATCCGGCGCCCCGCCGTGTGGGCGATCGGCCAGGGCCTGCCGTGGGAGCCGAGCTTCCTGTCGCCGGAAGTGGTGGCGGGTCTCCACGAGAGCATCGGCGGCGAGCTGTCGGTCATCGACCTGGCCGTCGAGGCCGGCGACCCCGACGCGCGGCTGCGCGGCCCCGAGCTCGTGGTGCGCCTGCACCTGATGGACGGACTCGAGAAGGCCGAGCTCGACGCGGTGCTCGCGCGCCTCGCGAAGCGCTGGGCGGCCGACGACCGCATCGCCGTCCTCGTCGACTCGCTCACCGTCAAGCTCGTCCGCGCCTGAGCCCACCCCTTGCGCACGGGCGACCGCGCGGCGGAGGATCGGCTCGGCGAAGGGGGCTCCTATGGGCGACGGCGCGGTGACGGAGCAGTATCGGCAGGCGCTCGAGGTCGCCCACAGGCACGCGGCCGGGTGGCTGGACACGCTCGCGGATCGTCCGATCCGCCCCGAGGTCGACGTCGACGGCGTGCGTGCCCGGTTGGACGGAGTCCTCCCGGAGGAGGGGAGGGATCCCGTCGCGGTGGTCGAGGAACTGGCGGCGGCATCCGCGGATGGTCTCATGGCGATGGGATCGCCGCGCTTCTACGGCTTCGTGATCGGCGGCACATACCCCGCTGCGCTCGCGGCGGACTGGCTGGTGACCGCGTGGGACCAGAACACCGGCTCCCGTCAACCCACTCCGGCGACGGCGGCCGTCGAGGAGGTCGCAGCGACCTGGCTCCTCGACCTGCTGGGGCTGCCCGCGGAGAGCGGGGTCGGCTTCGTGACGGGTGGCACGATGGCGAACTTCTCCTGCCTGGTCGCAGCGCGCGACGCGGTGCTGCGACGGGCGGGCGCGGATCCGGCGGCGGGGATCCAGGCCGGGCCCGCCCTCCGATTCCTCGCCGGCGACGCGGTGCACACGTCGATGGTGCTCGCCGGCCGCCTCGCGGGGCTCGGGGCCCCGAGGACCGTCGGCGCGGACGATCAGGGACGCATCGACGTCGCGGGCCTCGAGCGGGCGCTCGGCGCGGCGACAGGACCGGCGATCGTCGCGCTGCAGGCCGGCGACGTGCACTCCGGCGCGTTCGACGACTTCGCCGCTGCCGTCGCCGTCGCGCACCGCGCAGGCGCGTGGGTGCACGTCGACGGCGCCTTCGGACTGTGGGCTGCGGCGAGTCCCCGGCTGCAGCATCTCGTGCGCGGGATGGCCGACGCCGACTCGTGGGCGACCGACGCGCACAAGACCCTCAATGTGCCCTACGACTGCGGTGTCGCGATCGTGCGCGACGAGCCGGCGATGACGGCGGCTCTGGGGGCGCACGCGGCGTATCTGCCGAGCGTGGAGAGCATCTCCGATCCGTACGATCGCACGCCGGAGCTGTCACGCCGTGCGCGGGGGGTCCCCGTCTGGGCGGCTCTGCGCTCGCTCGGCCGTCAGGGGGTCGCCCGTCTGGTCGACGGGCTGACGGATGCCGCCACCGCCCTCGCCGCCGGCTTCGCCGGGATCCCCGGGCTCGAGGTGCTGAACGACGTGCCGTTCACCCAGGTCTGCCTCGCAGCCCCCGATGACGGGGCGACCGCGGCGCTGGGGGACTGGCTGCGAGCCGAGGGGACGGTCTGGGCCTCGTCGTCCACGTGGCGCGGCCGCACGGTGGTGCGCTTCGCGGTGAGCAATCACGGGACGGATGCGGAAGCCGTCCGGCGAACGGTCGACGTCGTGGCCCGAGGCGCGGCCGCGCTCGGCATCGGAGAGCGATGAGCGGGCGTCGCGGAAGTCAGCGCGACCGGATCACGTGACCGGGCCGGTCCACTTCTCGCCAGGGCCCTTGCCGATCGGGTCGGGGATGACCGAGGCCTCGCGGAACGCGAGCTGCACCGAGCGCAGGCCGTCGCGGAGCGACCGAGCGTGCATGTCGCTGATCTCGGGCGCGCCGGCGGTGATGAGCCCCGCCAGAGCGTTGATGAGCTTGCGGGCCTCGTCGAGGTCGGTCTGCGTCTCGGGGTCGTCCGCCAGTCCCACCTTCACGGCGGCGGCGCTCATCAGGTGCACAGCGGCCGTCGTGATGACCTCGACGGCCGGCACATCGGCGATGTCGCGCGAGGCGGAGGCGGCCGCCCGCTCCTGCTCCTCCCAGCGCGCCTGGCGCTCAGCATCCACTGCCGTCGCGCTCGTCGGATCGCCGTCCTGGTCTCGAATCGTGTCCACGCCGTTCTCTCTGATAGACTGCTGCGGTCTCCGGTGCGTTCTGTACCGGATCGGAAAGTGGATCACATCCCACCCGCGCTTGCCGTTCCAGGCTACCGGGTCATGCACTCCGCCCCGACCGTTCCGCGGCCGGGGTAGCCGTCAGGGCGACCGGGCGGGAACTCCGTCACCGGAGAGGGTGCAGGAAGTCGGCGCTCGAAGCGTCTGACGGGTGGAGTGGATCTTCCTCCGCCCGCGATACGACTGCGTGTCGCGGTGGTCCAGCCCATATACCCAAGGAGTTCCGCATCAGCGATCCCCGCACCAACGACCGCATCCGCGTCCCCGAGGTCCGCCTCGTCGGACCCGCGGGTGAGCAGGTCGGCGTCGTCCGCATCGAGGTGGCGCTGCGCCTGGCCCAGGAGGCCGACCTCGATCTCGTCGAGGTGGCCCCGAACTCGAAGCCGCCCGTGGTCAAGATCATGGACTACGGCAAGTTCAAGTACGAGGCTGCGCAGAAGGCCAAGGAAGCGCGTCGCAATCAGGCGAACACCGTCCTCAAGGAGGTCCGGTTCCGTCTGAAGATCGAGGCCCACGACTACATCACCAAGCTCAAGCGCGCCGAGGGCTTCCTCCAGTCCGGCGACAAGGTCAAGGCGATGATCCTGTTCCGCGGTCGTGAGCAGTCGCGTCCTGAGCAGGGCGTGCGTCTGCTCCGCAAGTTCGCGGAGGACGTGGCCGAGTTCGGCACGGTCGAATCGAACCCCACGATCGACGGCCGCAACATGGTGATGGTCGTCGCACCGCACAAGAACAAGTCCGAGGTGAAGACCGAGCAGAACGCTCAGCGCGCCGCGAACAAGGAAGCTGCCCGCTCCGCCCGCAGCGGCGGTGCGACGCAGGCCGGCGCTCCGGCCGAGGCCCCTGAGGCCGACGCCCCGGCCGCCGCCCCCGAGGCAGCCCCGGCCGAGTAAGGCCCCACAGACTCCCGCACCGCGGGATACCGACTCCCGCCTGGGCGGGAAGTGAAACGAAGGAAGAAGAGATGCCGAAGCAGAAGACCCACTCGGGCGCCAAGAAGCGCTTCAAGGTCACCGGCAGCGGGAAGCTCATGAAGCAGCAGGCGAACCTTCGCCACAACTTCGAGGGCAAGCCCAGCCGCCGTACCCGCCGCCTGTCGCAGGAGCAGGTCCTCGCCCCGGGCGACGCCAAGGTCGCGAAGAAGCTCCTCGGCCGCTGACGCGCGCCGACGCAAGTTAGGAACATCAAGAAATGGCTAGAGTCAAGCGGGCCGTCAACGCCCACAAGAAGCGTCGCGTCATCCTCGAGCGCGCCTCGGGTTACCGTGGCCAGCGTTCGCGCCTGTACCGCAAGGCGAAGGAGCAGGTCACCCACTCGCTCGTCTACGCGTACCGCGACCGTCGCAAGCGCAAGGGCGACTTCCGCCGCCTGTGGATCCAGCGCATCAACGCCGCCGCGCGTCAGAACGGCATCACGTACAACCGCTTCATCCAGGGTCTCGGCCTCGCGGGTGTGCAGGTGGACCGCCGCATGCTCGCCGAGCTCGCGGTGAACGAGCCGAAGACGTTCGCGTCGCTCGTCCAGACCGCCAAGAAGGCGCTGCCCGAGAACGTCAACGCTCCCAAGAGCGCCTGACCACGGCATCCGTTGTCTCGAAAGGGGCGTCCTCCTCGCGGAGGGCGCCCCTTTTCGCATGCCCTGCGGCGAGAATCGCATGCCGGAGACGCATCCCCACGCCCTCTCCAGACGCCGCTGGCGCGTCGTCCGGAGCCTCTGGGCGCGTGGGCCCAGGCGCGACTCTAGACTGAGAGCCGTGCTCGAGAACCCTCGCTCTCCGCGTGTCCGCGCCGTCGCGAAGCTGACGAAGCGCAGCGCCCGTCAGGAGACCGGCCTGTTCCTGCTGGAGGGTCCGCAGGCCGCCCGCGAGGCGCTGGCGTACCGACCCGACACCCTCGTGGAGATCTTCGCCACGCCCACCGCGCTCGAGAAGCACACCGACGTGCGCGACGCCGCGCAGGACGCCGGACTCGAGATCGTCTACACCACCGAGGCGGTGCTCGACGCGATGGCCGACACCGTGACGCCGCAGGGCATCGTCGCGGTCGCACGTCAGTCGCCGACGTCCCTGCGCGACGTCTTCGCCTCCTCTCCACGTCTCGTCGCGATCTGCGAAGAGGTGCGCGACCCCGGCAACCTCGGCACGATCATCCGTGCGGCCGACGCGGCCGGTGCGGACGCCGTCGTGCTCACCGGACGCACCGTCGACCCGTACAACCCCAAGGTCGTTCGTGCGACGACCGGGTCCCTCTTCCACGTGCCGGTCGCGGTCGGGGTCGATCTCGCGACCGCCGTCGCAAAGGCGCACGAGGCAGGCGTCCGCGTGATCGCCGCCGATGTCGGGGGAGGGGACTTCCTCGCGTCGCGCGACGTGCTCGCGGAGCCGACGGCATGGCTCTTCGGCAACGAGGCGCGCGGACTCGAGGACGACGCTCTTGCGCTCGCCGACCTCTCGCTGCGGCTGCCGATCTACGGCGCGGCCGAATCGCTGAACCTGGCCACCGCGGCCAGCGTCTGCCTGTACGAGACCGCCTTCGCGCAGCGCGCGGCACGCTGAGGCGTCCTGTTACAACACGGTTAAGACGCGGGCAAGGCCCTGGCATCGTGTCGGAGCGCGGCTCTATGGTGTGGCTATGACGCCCGATGACAGTGCGCAGGCGCAACCGCCGGCCGCGCAGGCGAATCCGACGAGCAACATCTCGGTCCGCCGCGGTGACCCCCTCGTCCAGATCTCGAACGTTCAGAAGCACTACGGCGATTTCCAGGCGCTGAAAGACATCGACCTCACCGTCAACCGCGGTGAGGTCGTCGTCGTGATCGGTCCGTCAGGCTCCGGCAAGTCGACGCTGTGCCGCACGATCAACCGACTCGAGACCATCACGAGCGGCACGATCAGCATCGATGGCAAGGAACTCCCGAAGGAGGGGAAGTCCCTCGCGGAGCTGCGTGCCGACGTCGGGATGGTCTTCCAGTCCTTCAACCTGTTCTCGCACCTGACGATCCTCGAGAACGTCACCCTGGGGCCCATCAAGGTCAAGAAGATGAAGAAGGCGGAAGCCGAGGCCGTGGCCAAGCAGCTGCTGGACCGGGTAGGGGTGGGGCACCAGGCATCCAAGCTCCCCGCCCAGCTGTCGGGCGGTCAGCAGCAGCGCGTCGCCATCGCGCGCGCCCTGGCGATGCAGCCCAAGGTGATGCTGTTCGACGAGCCGACCAGTGCGCTCGACCCGGAGATGATCAACGAGGTGCTGGACGTCATGGTCGGCCTCGCCCAGGACGGCATGACGATGATCGTCGTCACGCATGAGATGGGCTTCGCCCGCAAGGCCGCGGATCGCGTCGTCTTCATGGCAGACGGTCAGATCGTCGAGGAGTCGACCCCGGAGGAGTTCTTCACGAATCCGCAGAGCTCGCGCGCGAAGGACTTCCTCTCGAAGCTGCTCACGCACTGACCCTCGCTGCAGCCGTCGAAAGGACGACACGAGCACACATCTCAGACTTCGAACCGCACGAACCCGACGTCGGAACATACGGAACCCGTGGAAACACATGCAACAGGAGGAACACATGCGCAAGACGAAGTTGATCGCGGGCGTCGGCCTCGCCGCCGCCGCCCTTCTCGCCCTCACCGCGTGCAACAGCGGCACGCCGGGGGCGGCCCCGTCGGAATCAGCGGCAGGCGGTGGCGAGGAGACCTCGTCGACGCCCTGGACCGTGGCCACCGACGTCACGATCGAGGGAAGCCCGACCTTCGACGCGATGACCGAGCGCGGCAGCGTCAAGGTCGGCGTCAAGGAGGACCAGCCCGGTCTCGGCTACCTCGACCCCACCACTGGTGAGCGGACCGGTTTCGACATCGACATCGCGCGCTGGATCGCGGCATCGCTCGGGTTCGACGAGGACCAGATCGAGTTCCAGGCGATCCCGTCGGCGAACCGGGAGCAGGCGATCGTGAACGGCGACATCGACTACTACGTCGGCACGTACTCGATCACCGACAAGCGCAAGGAGCAGATCTCCTTCGCCGGTCCGTACTTCGTGACCGGCCAGGGCCTGCTGGTCGCCGCCGACAACGACACCATCGACGGGCCCGAATCACTCACGTCCGACATGGTGGTCTGCTCCGCGACCGGCTCCACCTCGATCCAGCGGATCAAGGACATGGGCACGGCGCAGACGAAGGAGTACGACACCTACTCCGCTTGCGTCGAGGACCTGAAGAACGGGCAGGTCGACGCGGTGACCACCGACGAGGCGATCCTCATCGGCTACGCCGCACAGGATCCTGACAACCTCAAGGTGGTCGGTGACGTCTTCAGCGAGGAGCGCTACGGCGTGGGTCTCGCCAAGGGCGACACGGCGCTGCAGGAGTACATCAACACGATGTTCACCGACGGCGGCGACATCTGGCAGCAGATCTTCGACAACAACCTCGGCGCTTCGGGCGTCGAGGGTGAGCAGCCGGAGGTCGACCCGGTCAGCTGACCCGATCCGTGGCGGCGCCGTCCCGGCGCCGCCACGGCAGGTCGGTTGCCGCGGCGGTGTGGACGAGGAAGGCGGTGCGATGGGAGTCATCACAGACAACGGCGACCTGTGGAGCGAGGCGATCGTCGGCACATTGGTGCTGTTCTTCGGCGGCGGGCTGATCGCGCTCGTGCTCGGGTTCATCGTTGGAGCCATGCGCGTGTCGCCGGTGCCGATCGCGCGCGCCGTCGGCGGGGTTTACGTGAACTGGATCCGCAACACCCCGCTCACGCTCGTGATGTTCTTCTTCGCGTTCTGCCTGCCGATCATGCTGCAGCAGCGCGTGTCGCCGATCGTGCTGGCGACAGCCGCCCTCGGCATCTACACGGCGACCTACGTCGCCGAGACGATCCGCTCGGGCGTCAACACCGTTCCGGTGGGGCAGGCCGAGGCCGCCCGCGCTCTCGGCCTCACGTTCGGACAGGTGATGTCGCTCATCGTGCTTCCGCAGGCGACCCGGTCGGTCATCCCGCCGATGATGAGCGTGTTCATCGCCCTGCTCAAGAACACGACGGTCGCCGCGGGCTTCTCCGTCGTCAATCTCGGCACCGTACGTTCCAATCTCAGCGAGCGCGGCGAGAACCAGCTCGTCGTGCTGCTGTGGGTGATGGTGATCTTCGTCGTCCTGGTGCTCCTGCTCGCCTGGCTCCAACGCATCCTCGAGCGAAAGTGGAGGATCGCCCGATGAGCAGCTCCGTCCTCTACGACCTCCCCGGTCCGCGGGCGGTCGTCCGCAACCGCATCATCGGCGCGGTGACCATCCTCGTCGTGCTGGGCTTCATCGGCTGGGTGCTCTGGCGCTTCTACGAGACCGGCCAGTTCAGTGCCGAGAAGTGGGAGCTCTTCACCTACTCCTCGATCTGGATGCTGTTCCTCGAGGCGACGTGGAACACGCTGTCGGCGTTCGCCGTGGCGGCGGTCGGCGCCATCGCGCTCGGCTTCGTCCTGGCGCTCGGCCGCATGTCCGATCATGCGTGGCTGAGGATTCCCGTGGGCTGGATCGTCGAGATCCTGCGGGCCATCCCCGTGCTGATCTTCATGATGCTGCTGTACTACGGCCTCCCCGTGATCGGCGTCAAGATGTCGCCGTACTGGGCGGTCGTCATCGCCCTGATCGCGTACAACGGCTCCGTGCTCGCCGAAGTGATCCGCGCCGGCGTCGAGTCGCTGCCCCGCGGGCAGAGCGAGGCCGGCTATGCGATCGGGCTGCGCAAGTCGGGAGTGATGCGGCTCGTGCTGCTCCCGCAGGCGGTCCGCGCGATGCTGCCGGTCATCATCTCGCAGCTCGTCGTCACCCTGAAGGACACCGCGCTCGGCTTCATCATCACGTTCCATGAGCTGCTCTACCTCGTGAAGCTGCTCGGCTCGCAGGCGCTGTACAACTCGCCGCTCATCCCATCGGCCATCATCGGCGGCTCCATCTACGTGGCGCTGTGCCTGGCCCTGTCATACGTGGCCTACCTCGTCGAGAAGCGCACGCGCCGCTCGCCGCGCGTGCCGCAAGTCGCCGCCGCCAACGCTCCGGCGGGCACCGACACGGAGCTCATCGTTGCACAGCGCGTCAATGACGGATCCGACTACCGCACCGGCGGAGGCGCCTGAACGCGGGCCGGTCCTGCCCCGAGCCGTCGGTAGACTCGTGTCTCGTGTCCGACGCTCCCGAAACCACCGAGATCACGCCTGAGGCGGTGAACTCCGCCGTCGACGCCGCCCTCGAGGCCATCGCGGCCGCGGGCGACACCGCGACGCTGAAGGCCGCGCGCTCCGCGCACTCCGCGGAGGGCTCGCCGCTGGCGAAGCTCAACGCGCGGCTGCGCGACGTGCCGAACGACAAGAAGGCCGAGTTCGGCAAGCTCGTCGGTCAGGCCCGCGGCCGGGTGAATCAGGCGTTCGCCGCGCGCGAGGAGGAGCTCGCCGCGGCCGAGACCGTCGCGAGGCTCGAGGCGGAGCGCGTCGACATCACGGCGCTCGCGGCTCGCGCGCGCGTGGGGGCGCGGCATCCGATCTCCCTCCTGCAGGAGCAGATCGCCGACATCTTCGTCGGCATGGGCTGGGAGATCGCGGAGGGTCCCGAGCTCGAGCACGAGTGGTTCAACTTCGACGCGCTCAACTTCGACGTCGACCACCCCGCGCGCCAGATGCAGGACACGTTCTTCGTCGATCCGGTGGAGCGCCACCTCGTCATGCGCACGCACACGAGCCCCGTCCAGGTGCGCTCGATGCTCGAGCGCGACCTGCCGCTTTACGTCCTGTGCCCCGGGCGCGTGTACCGCACCGACGAATTCGACGCGACGCACCTGCCCGTCTTCACCCAGTTCGAGGGCATCGTCGTCGACAAGGGCATCACGATGGCGCACCTCAAGGGCACGCTCGACCACGCCGCCAAGGTGCTGTTCGGGGCCGAGGCGAAGACGCGCTTCCGTGCGAACTTCTTCCCCTTCACCGAGCCGTCCGCCGAGCTCGACCTGTGGCACCCCACGTTCAAGGGCGGCGCCCGCTGGATCGAGTGGGGCGGCTGCGGCATGATCAACCCGAACGTGCTGCGCGCGGCCGGGATCGACCCTGAGGAGTACTCCGGCTTCGCGTTCGGCATGGGGATCGAGCGGACGCTCATGTTCCGCAGCGACGTCCAGGACATGCGCGACATGGCCGAGGGTGACGTCCGCTTCAGCGAGCAGTTCGGAATGGTGGTCTGATGCGCGTCCCGCTCTCATGGCTTCGTGAGTATGTCGACGTCCCGGCGGATGCCGCGCCCGAGGACGTCCTCGCGGCGCTCGTGCGCGTCGGGTTCGAAGAGGAGGATGTCCACCGCTTCGAGCTGCAGGGTCCGATCGTCGTCGGCGAGGTCCTCGAATTCGTCGAGGAGCCGCAGTCCAACGGCAAGACGATCCGCTGGTGCCAGGTGCGCGTCGCGCCCGACGGCGAGACCGCCGCGGACGGCGGCGACGCGGTGCACGGCATCGTGTGCGGCGCCCGCAACTTCTTCGTCGGCGACAAGGTCGTGGTGACCCTTCCCGGCGCGGTGCTGCCCGGCCCGTTCCCGATCGCCGCGCGCAAGACGTACGGCCACGTGTCGGACGGCATGATCGCCTCGGCCCGCGAACTGGGGCTCGGCGACGAGCACAACGGCATCCTCCGGCTCGTCGAACTCGGCATCGACGCGCCCGTCGGCACCGACGCGATCTCCCTGCTGGGACTCGACGACGTCGCGGTCGAGATCAACGTCACGCCCGACCGCGGCTATGCGCTGTCCATCCGCGGTGTCGCGCGAGAGTACTCGCACTCCACCGGCGCCGCGTTCCGCGACCCGGCAGAGCGCACGTGGGAAGACGTCGCGCCCGGTGCGGGCTTCCCCGTGAGCGCCGAGGACCTCGCCCCCATCCGCGGCCGCGCGGGAGTCACCGAGTTCGTGGCGCGGGTCGTGCGCGACGTGGACCCCACGAAGCCCACCCCCGCCTGGATGATCTCGCGGCTGTCCCTCGCGGGCGTCCGCTCGCTCGGCATCCTCATCGACATCACCAACTACGTGATGCTCGAGCTCGGCCAGCCGATCCACGGCTACGACCTCGACAAGCTGCAGGGCGGCATCACCGTGCGCCGGGCGACGCCGGGCGAGAAGCTCGAGACGCTCGACGGCAAGGTCCGCACCCTCGACCCGGAAGACCTGCTCATCACGGACGACTCTGGCCCGATCGGCCTCGCCGGCGTCATGGGCGGCGGCACGACCGAGATGGGCGAGGCGACCCGCAACGTGCTCATCGAGGCCGCGACGTTCGACACCGTGTCGATCGCGCGCACCGCTCGCCGGCACAAGCTGCCGAGCGAGGCTTCCCGCCGCTTCGAGCGCGGCGTCGACCCGCTCGTGCCCTTCGTCGCCGCCCGTCGCGTAGCCGACCTCATGGTCGAGTACGCCGGCGGCACCAGCGACGACGAGTACGGCGCCGCGCTGTTCGCCGAGGTGTTCATCCCCGGCATCGAGCTTCCGCCGACTTTCGTTCAGCGCCTCATCGGCGTCGACTACACGCCGGGCCAGATCGAGGCCGCGCTGCGGCTCATCGGCTGCGACGTCGTCGGCGCCGAGGGCAGCGAGGGATGGCAGGTCATCCCGCCGTCGTGGCGCCCGGACCTCACCGACAAGTGGACGCTCGCCGAGGAGGTCGCCCGCATCGAGGGCTACGACCGCATCCCGTCGGTGCTGCCGCTGCCGCCCTCGGGCCGTGGCCTCACCGCCGCGCAGCAGGGCCGTCGTCGTGTGGCGAACGCGCTCGCCGCTGCGGGCTTCGTCGAGACGCCGTCGTTCGGGTTCACCAGCGAGGAGCAGAACGATCTCCACGGCTCTGCGTCGGGGGAGCAGCTCCCGAGCGTCAAGCTGGCGAACCCGCTCGACGGGCAGGCCCCGTTCCTGCGCCGTTCGCTCGTGCCGGGCCTTCTGCAGGTCGCGCACCGCAATGTATCGCGCGGCTTCACCGACCTGTCGCTCTTCGAGACCGGCGTCGTCTTCCTCCCGAAGGTCGGCGTGCGGTACGGAACGTCGTTCGTGCCGCCGCTGGCGGTGCGACCGGATGCCGCGACCCTTGCCGAGCTCGACGCCTCGATCCCGCCGCAGCACCGCCACGTCGCCGTGCTGCTCACGGGCAGCCTGGTCGCGAAGCAGCCCGGCGTCGCGCCGGTGACGGCCGACCTCGCCGACGCCCTCGATGCGGTGCGAACGATCGCGGCAGCCGCGGGCGTCACGATCGATGTCGCCCAGGGTCAGCGCGCCGCGCTGCACCCGGGCCGCACCGGCGTGCTGTCCGTTGACGGCACCGAGGTCGGCTACGTCGGCGAGCTGCTGCCGGCGGTGGCCGAGGCGTCCGATCTTCCGGGTCGCGTCATCGTGGCGGAGCTCGATCTCGATCTCGTGCTCTCGCTTGCGGGGGACAAGGTCGTCGCGGCTTCGCTGTCGGGGTTCCCGGCAGCGACGCAGGACGTGTCGCTGGTGCTCGGCGCCGACGTCCCGGCCGCCGAGGTGCGCGGTGCGCTCGTCTCCGGCGCCGGCGAACTCCTCGAGTCGGTGCGCCTGGTCGATGACTATCGCGGACAGGGCGTGCCCGAGGGTGAGAAGAGCTTGACGTTCGCGCTCCGATTCCGCGCCACCGACCGCACGCTCACGGCCGCCGAGGCGACCGAGGCGAAGCTTGCGGGGGTGGCCGTCGCGACCGAGCGTTTCGGGGCGACGCTGCGCGAGTAGCATCCGTACCGGAGGTGCCCGATGCCCGAGATGGTCACGGTGCCGCTCGCCGACGGCGGGCTCATCGACGTCTACGTCGCCCGCCCTGCGGGCGAGCCGATCGGGGGTCTCGTGCTCATCCACGAGATCTGGGGCCTGGTCGGTCACATCACCGACGTGGCCGACCGCTTCGCCGCCGAGGGATGGCTGGTCGCGGCGCCCGACATCCTGAGTCACGGCGGCGTGGCACCGGCGCTCGGCGAGGAGCTCTTCGCGCTGATGAACAGCGATGACGAGGAGACCCGCACCGCGGCGCAGCCGCGCATGCGCGAGGCCCTGTCCGGCATGCGTGCACCCGAGTACGCGAACTGGGCGGTGGCCGCTCTTCGCGCGACGGTCGACTGGCTGACGGAGCAGCCCGGGGTCGACGACCGGATCGCCGCGACGGGCTTCTGCTTCGGCGGGACCTACGCGTTCCTCATCGCTGCGCACGACGACCGCGTGCGCGCCGTCGCGCCCTTCTACGGCACGGCGCCGCCGGCGGACCGTATCGCCGATATCTCCGCGCCGGTGCTGGCCGTCTACGGGCAGCGCGACCCCGCGCTCATCGACGCCCTTCCCGCTGTGACCGAGTCGATGGCGGAGGCCGGCGTCGAGTTCACGGCCGTCGTGTACCCCGACTCGGCGCACGCGTTCTTCAACGACACCGGCCGCCGGTACAACCCGACCGACGCGGCCGACGCCTGGGAGCGCGTGACGACCTTCCTCCGCAGCCACGCCTGACGTTCTGCCCTCGGCGGAGAGGGATGCCTCGGCACGGTGCATCTGGTTGGGTGGAGGCGTGACCGACGTACTGGTGCTGGGCGGGACGGGCTGGCTGAGCGGGCGCATCGCCGAGAGGTGGGCGGATGCCGGCGCCGTCGTCACCTGCCTCGCCCGAGGCGGACGCGACGCACCGTACGGGACGACGCTGGTCGTCGCCGACCGCAACGGCGAAGACGCGTACGACGAGGTCGCGCGCCGCGAGTGGGACGAGATCGTCGACGTGTCGTCGAACCCCGACCATGTCGCCGGGGCCGTGACGGCGCTGGGGGAGCGCACGCGGCACTGGACGTACATATCGACGGTCTCGGTCTACGCCGCCGACGACGCGCCCGGCGCCGACGAGTCCGCCGGCCTGCTGACACTCGCCGGCCCCGGCGAGGACGAGGACTACGGTCGCGGGAAGGTGCGGGCAGAGGCATCCGTCCGCGCCGGTCTCGCGTTCCGCGCCGCCATCGTGCGGCCGGGGCTGATCGTGGGACCCGGCGACCCGACCGATCGATTCGGATACTGGGTGGGCCGATTCGCTCTCGCTGCGACGGACGACGTGCTCGTGCCCGAGACGGTCGATCGGGGTGCGCAGGTGATCGACGTCGACGACCTCGCGGTGTTCGTGCAAGCCGTGGGTCGCGAGAAGTGGACGGGGGTCGTGAACGCGGTGGGCGACCCGGTCGGCCTCGACCGGCTCTTCGCGGAGGCGCGCGCCATCGCCGGTCATTCCGGCGCCCTCGTCGCCGCGGACGACGACTGGCTCGAAGAGCACGATGTCGCGTACTGGATGGGGACGCGGTCGCTGCCGTTGTGGCTGCCGGGCGGAATGCCCGGGTTCTGGACCCGCTCCAATGTTCTGTACCGGCTCCTGGACGGGCACCTGCGTCCGCTGCGCGAGACCCTCGAGCGCACCCTCGGCGACGAGCGCGCTCGAGGTCTCGATCGCGAGCGCCTGGCCGGGCTCACCCGGCCCGATGAACTCGCTCTGCTCGGCGAGGCTCAGCGGTAGCGACGACCTTCGTCGCGTCGGTACAGCCAGACCGCGAGGACCCCCAGCACCAAGGTCCACGCGAGGATGCCGAGCACCGCCCACAGCGGCGCGCTCTCGCCGAGGGCGGCCGCGATGACGATCTCGCGTGCTTCGCGCACCCACAGGAACTTCGAGGCGAGGTCGAGCCATTCGGGGAACAGGATCGGGGGGAGGAACAGTCCGCCGCCGAACGCGAGCAGGAACATCACCACCTGTGTGATGGCGATCGCAGCCTTCGGCCCGGCGGTCGTGCCGATGATCGTCCCGAGCAGTGCCGAGGGCACCGCCGTGAGGACCGCCAGCCCGATCGCCGCGAACAGATCCCCGGGGTTCACGGCTGCTGCGGTGAAGATCCCACCGACGATCAGGAGCGGGATCATCGCGAGGATCGAGACGACGAGCGTCGCCGCCATCAGCCCGATGATCCGCGCCGCCGGCGAGCCCGGGAGCGTGCGCAGGTAGGGCCACCAGGGCTTGGAGCGCTGATCCGCCATGTCCAGGCCGATGCTGAACAGGCTCGCCGACATGAAAGCGAAAACGACCATCGACGCGATGGCGGCCGTCGCGAAATCGGGTTCGTCGACGACCATGCGCTGCGGCAGGACGAACAGGCAGAACGCGAGCGTCGGGAACACGAGCGATCCGATCACGGCGATCGGCACGCGCATGGTCTCCAAGAGGTTGTACTTCGTGTGGACGGCAGCGAGCGTCAGCGTCGACATCAGACCATCGCTCCCTTCGTGATCGTGAGGAAGGCTTCTTCGAGGGATGCTCCCCGCACCGTCAGGTCGGTGAAGGGGGCGCCGGACGCGACGAGCGCCCGGATGAGCGCGTCGGAGTCCGAGACGACCGCGGTCACGAGGCCGTCGTCCGGGTCCGCGGTGACGGCCGCTTCGGGATCGAGTGCGAGGATGCCTGCGACGGTGACCCCGCGCAGGGTCACGCGGCGGCGGCTCACGCCCGCCACCACGGCGGCGAGCGTGTCGTCGGCCCGCACCACGCCGTGGTCGACGACGACGACGCGCTCCGCCAGCTGCTCGATCTCCTCGAGGTGATGGCTGGTCACGACGACGGCGGCGCCTTCGCGATGGCGGGTCCGCACGGCCTCCCAGAGCGAGCGCCGGGCGTCGACATCGAGGCCGGTCGTCGGCTCGTCGAGGAGGACGAGCTCGGGGTCGCCGACGAAGGCGAGGGCGACCGCGACGCGACGCTGCTGGCCCCCCGAGAGCGCCCCGCACTGTTTCGCGAGCAGCGGGCCGAGGTCGAACTCCCGGATGACGCGATCCACCGGGCCCGGGGCGGGGTAGTGGGATGCGACGAACCGCAGCACCTCGCGCACCTTGAGCGCCTCCGGCAGCGCGGTGGCCTGCGGCGTGGATCCGAGCCGCGCGCGGCTCGCCGGGGTGCGCGGATCGCCGTCGAAGAGGCGCACCACACCGGAGGTCGGCGGCCGCAGGCCCTCGACGAGGGAGAGCAGGGTCGTCTTGCCGGCCCCGTTGGGCCCGAGGAGGCCGACGCACTCCCCGGCGTGGATGTCGAGCGTGACACCGTCGAGGGCGACGGTGTCCCCGAATCGCCGTGTGAGGGCTTCGGTGTGGACGACTGCGGTCATGCGGATCCTCCGAGGAGCGCGAGCAGCTGCGTGCGATATGCGCGGAACGCTCCGCGCCCGGCGTGGGTCAGTGTGATCTCGGTGACGGGCTTGCGGCCGGCGAACGACTTCGCGACCTCGACGTACCCGGCATCCGACAGCTTGGCGAGATGGGTGGTGAGGTTGCCCGCGGTCATGCCCAGGAGCTTCTGCAGCGCCGGGAAGGTGATCGTGTCGCCGTCCCCGAGCACCTCGACCAGCGTCGTCATGATTCGCAGCCGTGCCGGGGCGTGGATGACCGGGTCGAGTTCGTTCATGACCGCTCCGCGGCACCGGGTGCGACCGGTCCCCAGAGCATGAGCGCGGCCACGATGAGCATCGCAACGGGTCCGGCGATCGCGTAGACGAGGAAGTGGGTCGGCGCGCCGAAGAAGAGCCCGACGACGGCGATCACGATGAGGAAGCCGCCCAGGATGTACATCGGCACCGCTCGCCACACGGCGCCGCCTGACAGATAGAGCACGCCCACCAGGAAGATGTAGAGACTCGGGTACAGCAGCTGCGAGAGCTCCTGCGACAGGCCGTTGCTCTGCAGGCCCGAGATCAGCCCCCACGCCGCCACCATGACGATCGTCCACGAGCAGCCGTACAAAGCTCCCTGCAGCTGGCTGCGCCCGCGGATCCCGTCGCTGCCCGCGCGGATGCCGACCACTGCCGACCACACGATCGCGATGACGAGCGCACCTGCGAAGATCCACCAGCCGACTGCGGTGGGGAGCACGTCGACGCCTCCGACCCCGCCGGTGAGCCACAGCGCACCGAACCCGACGCCCCATGCGATCGCCCAGAGCACCAGCAGCCCGGCGTAGCGACCGGTGATGCGACGGACGGCCTCACGACGGGTCGTGTCGATGAGGTCGAGCATCCGGCGCGGGTCGTTCGCGGCATCCGTTTCGTCGTCCATGCAAAGTAGTTTGCAGCGCAAAGTACTTTGCGTCAAGAGCCGTCCTGGACGAGCGGATTTGCGGATGCCGCGGCCCGGCGGCTATCGTCGGCCCATGCCTTCGGCGACCCAGGGACTCTCGACGCTCGTTCCGAGCGTCGCTCCCGCGCGCCGACGCCGTCTGGGCGAGCGCCGACTCTAGGCGACCCCGCACGCCGTCCTGTCATGGACCGTCGCGAGTGGGCGTCGCCGTCTCCGGCCCTCAGCCCCAGACTCTAAGGTGGAATCCATGACATATTCGGTCGCCGTCTCCGGCGCATCCGGCTATGCGGGCGGCGAGATCCTGCGGATCCTCGCCGCGCATCCCGACGTCGAGATCCGCACCGTGACCGCGCACTCCAACGCGGGACAGCCGCTCATCCAGCACCAGCCGCACCTGCGCTCCCTCGCGCACCTGACCCTCGCCGAGACCTCACCCGACGTGCTCGCCGGTCACGACATCGTCTTCCTGGCATTGCCTCACGGCCAGTCCGGGCAGTACACCGACGCCCTCGGCGACACGCCCCTCGTGATCGACGCGGGAGCCGACCACCGGCTCGAGTCGGTCGCCGACTGGGATCGCTTCTATGGGGGCGACTTCCACGAGCCGTGGGTGTACGGCGTTCCCGAGCTTCCGGTGGCCGGCACGAAGCAGCGCGAGAGGCTCGTAGGCGCATCCCGCATCGCGGCTCCGGGCTGCAACGCCTCCACGGTGAGCCTGAGTCTCGCGCCAGGTGTCGCTGCCGGCGTCATCGACCCCTCCGACATCGTCACGGTGCTCGCCGTCGGCCCGTCGGGGGCGGGCAAGAGCCTCAAGACCAACCTTCTCGGCAGCGAGATCCTCGGCACGGCCAACCCGTACGCCGTCGGGGGTACGCACCGGCACATCCCCGAGATCCGCCAGGCCCTCGCCGCCGCGCGCACCGCAGCGATCGAGCCGGGTGCGGACTCACCGGACCAAGGAATCCGGATCTCTTTCACCCCCGTGCTGGTGCCGATGTCGCGGGGCATCCTCGCGACCTCCACCGCCCCGATCGCTCCCGGCGTGACCGACGACGAGATCCGCGCCGCGTGGGAGTCCGCGTACGGCGACGAGACGTTCGTGCAGCTGCTGCCGGCGGGGCACTTCCCGCGCACGGCCGACGTCCTCGGTGCCAACACGGCGCTGATGGGCCTCGCGATAGACCGCGCGGCGAACCGGGTGACGGTCGTCACCGCGGTCGACAACCTCGTCAAGGGCACGGCCGGAGCCGCCGTGCAGTCCATGAACATCGCGCTGGGGCTCGCCGAGGGCACCGCGCTCACCGTGAACGGAGTCGCGCCGTGAGCGTCACCGCGCCCCAGGGATTCGAGGCGGCGGGCGTCGCCGTCGGCCTGAAGTCGACCGGCAGACCCGATGTGGCGGTCGTCGTCAACCGCGGTCCGCTCAAGGTCGGTGCCGCCGTCTTCACGAGCAACCGCGCGAAGGCCAACCCGATCATGTGGTCGCAGGAGGTCATCCGCGACGGCGTGGTGGAGGCGATCGTCCTCAACTCCGGTGGGGCGAACTGCTTCACGGGCTCGTTCGGCTTCCAGACGACGCATCAGACCGCCGAGACGGCCGCCGAGCTGCTCCAGGTGAGCGCCGGAGACATCCTGGTCTGTTCCACGGGCCTGATCGGCACCGGGGACGAGGTGTTCCGCGCCAAGGTGCTCGCCGGCACCGAGCAGGGCATCGCCGAGCTCTCCACCGACGGCGGGGAGGCAGCATCCCTTGCGATCATGACCACGGACTCGAAGCCGAAGCGCGCGGTCGCGAGCGGCGACGGCTGGTCGATCGGCGGAATGGCGAAAGGCGCCGGGATGCTGGCACCCGGCCTCGCGACGATGCTCGTGGTGATCACGACCGACGCGGTGCTGGATTCGGCACAGGCCGACGCTGCGCTGCGCGACGCCACCGGCCGCACTTTCGACCGGCTCGACTCGGACGGCTGCATGTCGACGAACGACCAGGTCACCCTCATGGTCAGCGGCGCCTCCGGCGTCACCCCCGATCCCCACGCGTTCGCGGCGGCGCTCGCCGAGGTCTGCCAGGATCTCGCGCAACAGCTGCAGGGCGACGCCGAGGGTGCGAGCCACGACATCACGATCGAGGTGGTCAACGCCGCGTCGGAGGACGACGCCGTCGAGGTCGGCCGGTCGGTCGCGCGCAACAACCTGTTCAAGGCGGCGATCTTCGGCAACGACCCGAACTGGGGCCGCGTGCTCGCCGCGATCGGCACGACGCGGGCCGCGTTCGACCCGTACGACGTCGACGTGTGGATGAACGGCGTGCGCGTGTGCAGCGCCGGGGGTCCCGACGCGCCGCGCGAAGCCGTCGACCTCACGCCGCGAGCGACCCGCCTGGTGATCGATCTGAAGGTCGGCGCGGCGACGGCGACGATCCTCACCAACGACCTCACCCACGACTACGTCCACGAGAACAGCGCGTACTCCTCATGACCGACCTGCAAGAGACCGATCCCGGCGAAGCCAGCGCCAGGGCGGTGACCCTCATCGAGTCGCTGCCGTGGCTCAGGCGCTTCCGCGACCAGATCGTCGTCGTGAAGTACGGCGGCAACGCGATGGTCAGCGAAGAGCTGCAGGATGCCTTCGCCGCCGACATCGCCTACCTCCGCTACGTCGGGGTCAAGCCCGTCGTGGTGCACGGCGGGGGCCCGCAGATCTCGTCGATGCTCGACCGCCTCGCGATCCCGAGCGAGTTCAAGGGCGGCTACCGCGTCACCTCGACCGAGGCGATCTCGGTGGTGCGCATGGTGCTCACCGGCCAGATCAATCCGCAGCTGGTCTCGAAGATCAACGCGCACGGACCGGTCGCGACCGGCCTCAGCGGTGAGGACGCCGGCCTGTTCGGCGGCCGTCGCCGCGGCGTCGTCATCGAAGGCGTCGAGCATGACCTCGGTCGTGTCGGCGACGTCGTCGAGGTCGATCCGCAGCCGGTGCTCGATCAGATCGAGGCCGGCCGCATCCCCGTCGTCTCGAGCATCGCGCCCGACCTCGACCACCCGGGACACTCGCTGAATGTGAACGCGGATGCCGCGGCATCCGCCCTCGCCGTCGCGCTCGGCGCGGCGAAGCTCGTGGTGCTCACCGACGTCGCGGGGCTCTATGCCGACTGGCCCAATCGCGACTCGCTCGTGTCGCACCTGACCTCGACGGAGCTGAAGGCGATGCTGCCCACGCTCGAATCGGGCATGATCCCGAAGATGGCGGCGTGCCTGGAGGCCGTCGAGGGCGGCGTCGAGACCGCGGCCATCATCGACGGGCGGGTGCCGCACTCGGTACTCGTGGAGATCTTCACCAGCAAGGGAATCGGAACAGAGGTGGTGCTCGGATGACGTGGCAGGACGATGCGGGGCGCGACCTCGTGAAGAGCTTCGGTGCTCGCATGCAGATGTTCGTGCGGGGCGAGGGCTCGTACTTGTGGGACGCCGACGGCAAGCGCTACCTCGACTTCCTCGCGGGGATCGCGGTCGATTCGCTCGGCCACGCACACCCGGTGTTCGTCGACGCGATCGCCGCGCAGGCTGCGACGCTGGCGCACGTCTCGAACTACTTCGCGACGCCACCGCAGCTCGCGCTGGCCGCGACCCTGAAGCGCCTCGCCGGCACCGGCGACGAGGGCCGCGTGTACTTCGGCAACTCCGGCGCCGAGGCGAATGAGGCTGCGTTCAAGCTCGCCCGCCTCCACGGCGGCGCCGAGCGCCCGCGCATCCTCGCGCTCACCGACGCGTTCCACGGCCGCACGATGGGCACGCTCGCCCTCACCGGCAAGCCCTACATGCAGGAGCCCTTCCTCCCGATGACCCCCGGCGTCGAGTTCATCGACTCCACTGTCGACGCGCTCGAGGCCGCGATCGACGACCGCGTCGCGGCACTGTTCGTCGAGCCCGTCAAGGGCGAGGCCGGCGTGATCCCGCTGCCTGAGGGCTACCTCGCGGCGGCGCGCGAGCTCACCGAGCGCCATGGCGCGCTCCTCATCATCGACGAGATCCAGACCGGCGCCGGTCGCACGGGGGAGTGGTTCGCCTTCCAGCACGAGGGCGTCACCCCCGACGCGATCACGGTCGCCAAGGGCATCGGCGGCGGCTTCCCGATCGGAGCGCTCATCACGTTCGGCGCTGCGAGTGAGCTGTTCTACCCCGGCACGCACGGCTCGACCTTCGGTGGCAACGCGCTCGGCACCGCCGTCGCGGGCGCCGTGCTCGGCGAGATCGAGCGGGCAGAGCTGGTGCGCAACGCCGCGGAGCGCGGTGCACAGCTGCGGGCGGCGATCGAGGGCATCGACTCGGATCTGATCGACGGATGCCGCGGCTCGGGCCTGCTGATCGGCATCGGGCTGACGCATCCTGTCTCGAAGGCGCTCGTCGCGGCGGCGCAGGAGCATGGTCTCGTGATCAACGCACCGAACGACGAGACCATCCGCCTCGTCCCCGCCCTGACGATCGGCGACGTCGAGATCGACGAGTTCGTCGAGCTCTTCACCGCGACCCTGCGCACCGTCGAGGACGCGCTCGTGCTCGATGCGTCGACGGAGGTTCCCGCATGACCCGCCACCTGCTGCGCGACGACGACCTGACGCAGGCCGAGCAGGACGAGATCCTCGATCTCGCGGTCGCGCTGAAGAAGGACCGCTGGAAGCTCAAGCCCCTCGAAGGTCCGCAGACCGTCGCGGTCATCTTCGACAAGTCCTCGACCCGCACGCGCGTCTCGTTCGCGGTCGGCATCGCCGACCTCGGCGGCTCGCCGCTCATCATCTCGACCGCGAACAGCCAGCTCGGCGGCAAGGAGACCCCGGCCGACACGGCACGCGTGCTCGAGCGCCAGGTGGCGGCCATCGTGTGGCGCACATACGCACAGGCCGGCCTCGAGCAGATGGCCGAGGGCACCCGTGTGCCTGTCGTCAATGCCCTGAGCGACGACTTCCACCCGTGCCAGCTGCTCGCCGACCTGCTCACCATCAAGGAGCACAAGGGCGACCTGGCCGGGCTCACCCTGTCGTTCTTCGGCGACGGCAAGTCGAACATGGCCCACTCGTACGTGCTGGCCGGTGTGACCGCCGGCATGCACGTGCGCGTCGCCTCGCCCGAGGCGTACGCGCCGCGGGACGACGTGATCGCCGACGCCGACCGCCGCGCGGCCGAGACCGGCGGCTCGGTCACCCTCTACACCGACGCCAACGAGGCGGCGGCCGGTGCCGACGTCATCGTCACCGACACGTGGGTATCGATGGGCAAGGAGGAGGAGAAGCTCGAGCGCCTCCGCGACCTCGGCGGGTACAAGGTGACCCAGGAGCTCATGGGGCTCGCGAAGGACGACGCGATCTTCATCCACTGTCTGCCCGCCGACCGTGGCTACGAAGTCGACGCAGAGGTGATCGACGGCCCGCAGAGCGTGGTGTGGGACGAGGCCGAGAACCGGCTCCACGCCCAGAAGGCCCTGCTCGTCTGGCTCCTCCGCCAGGACTGAGAGCGCCCGATCGGTGAGCGGGCCAGGGCTGAGCGACACTGAGCGCTCCGCGCCGCGCGCCGACGGCTGGCTCGCCACGCGCTGGGAGCGCCTGAACGGTCCCGCGCGCATCGGCGGGGTCGATCTCGCGCGCGGTCTCGCGGTGCTCGGCATGTTCGCCGCGCACCTGCTCTCGATCACGGAGCCGTTCGACGTGCTCGAGCCCGACACGTGGATCGCCGTCGTGTCGGGACGTTCCTCGATCCTGTTCGCGACGCTCGCGGGGGTCTCGATCGGGCTGGTCACCGGAGCCAGGACGCCGCTCACGGGCGATGCGATGAGCACCGCGCGAGGGCGGCTCGCCGTGCGGGCAGGACTGCTCTGGGTGCTCGGCATCCTGCTCATCGCCACCGGCGTGCCTGTGTTCGTGATCCTTCCGGCCTATGCGCTGATGTTCCTGCTGGCGCTGCCGCTGACGTCCCTGCCGGCGCGCGTGCTGCTGCCGCTCGCCGCGGGGCTGGCACTGGTCATGCCGTTCGTGCAGATCGTTCTCGATGCGCTCCCGTTCTGGAGCACCCCGATCGGCGGCCCGGTGTCGCTCGGACTCGGGTGGCACTACCCGTTCACGACGTGGATCGTGTTCGTCGTGGCCGGCCTCGGCGTCGCCCGCGCCGGCGTGGCCCGGCTGCGGGTGCAGGTGCGGCTCGTCGTCGCCGGCGCCCTGCTCGCCGCGCTCGGCTATGGACTCGGTGCCGCGACCGGCGCGGATCCCGGGGCTGAGGCGGCGTCGTACCTCGGAGCGCTGTGGACCGTCCGACCGCACTCGACCGGCCTGCTCGAGGTGATCGGCTCCGGCGGCTTCGCACTCGCCGTGCTCGGGGTGTGCCTGCTCGTGTGCCGCACGTTCCTCGCGTGGGTCGTGTTGCCGCTGCGCGCCGTCGGCGCGATGCCGCTGACCGCGTACACACTCCAGCTCCTGGTGTGGGCCGCCGTCGCCGCCGCGGTGCTGGACCGGGTCGGCGATCTCGCCGGCTTCCGCGCGCTGCTGCCCTTCTGGCCGCTCACCATCGGCACAGTCGTGCTGTGCACGGCGTGGGCGCTCCTGGTCGGCCGCGGCCCGCTCGAGACGCTGCTCGATTCGGCCTCGCGCTTCGCCGTCCCCGCCGGACGAGGTCCCCGCATGGATGCTGCCGCCGATCGGCGACGGTGACATACCGGCGGTCGGGTGGGTGGTGCGTCGGTAGGCTGGTCGAGTGAGTGAATCGAAGGGCGACGGCGGTACCAACGAAGGCGCACTGTGGGGAGCCCGCTTCGCGTCGGGGCCGTCCCCGGCGCTCGCCGAGCTGAGCCGATCGACCCACTTCGACTGGGATCTCGCACTGTACGACATCGCCGGCTCCCACGCCCACGCGAAGGCGCTCGCCGCGGCGGGGTATCTCACGGCCGACGAAGAGCAGTCCATGCACGAGGGCCTCGATGAGCTCGCACGGGGCGTGACCGACGGGACGCTTCGGCCCGCGGCATCCGATGAAGACGTCCACGGCGCTCTCGAGCAGGCGCTGATCGGCGTCGTCGGCGCCGAACTCGGCGGAAAGCTGCGCGCCGGTCGCAGCCGCAACGACCAGATCGCGACGCTCGTGCGGATGTACCTGCTCGACCACTCGCGGACGATTGCGCGTGAGACCCTCCGCCTCGTCGACGCGCTCGTGGCCCAGGCCGACGCGCACCCCGAGGCGATCATGCCGGGCCGCACCCACTTGCAGCACGCACAGCCCGTGCTCCTCGCGCACCACCTGCAGGCCCACGCGTGGCCGCTGGTTCGCGACCTGGAGCGCCTGCGCGACTGGTCGGCGCGCGCGGCGGTGTCGCCGTACGGCGGCGGCGCGCTCGCCGGCTCGACTCTCGGCCTCGACCCGCAGCTCGTCGCGCGCGAACTCGGGCTCGATCGTCCGGCGGAGAACTCCCTTGACGGCACGTCCTCGCGCGACGTCGTCGCAGAGTTCGCATTCATCACGGCCATGATCGGCATCGACGTCTCGCGCTTCGCCGAGGAGATCATCCTCTGGAACACGCGCGAGTTCGGCTTCGTGACGCTCGACGACGGCTACTCGACCGGCTCGAGCATCATGCCGCAGAAGAAGAACCCCGACATCGCCGAGCTCGCTCGCGGCAAGGCCGGCCGGCTCATCGGCAACCTCAGCGGTCTGCTCGCGACCCTCAAGGCCCTCCCGCTCGCGTACAACCGCGATCTGCAGGAGGACAAGGAGCCGGTGTTCGACTCCGTGCGAACCCTCGAGACGGTGCTGCCCGCGTTCGCCGGCATGGTCGCGACCATGCGCTTCCACACCGACCGCATGGCGGCGCTTGCTCCGCAGGGGTTCTCGCTTGCGACCGACGTCGCCGAGTGGCTCGTGAAGCGGGGCGTCCCGTTCCGCGACGCCCACGAGATCTCGGGGCACCTCGTCCGAGTGTGCGAGGAGAACGGGCTCGAACTGCACGAGGTCTCCGACGCGCAGCTCGCCGGCGTTTCCGAGCGCCTCACGCCCGAGGTCCGGGAGGTGCTGAGCGTGGAGGGCTCGGTCGCGAGCCGCACCGGCGTCGGCGGCACGGCCCCCGTGCGGGTGGCCGAGCAGCGGGCCGAGCTCGTCCAGCGCGTTCAGGACGCCGCGCACGCACTCGGACTCTAGGCCTCAGCGGCGAAAGCCCCTCGCGATCATCAGATCACCAGATCACCAGATCGCGAGGCGCACCAAGGCCGCGACGACGCACGCCCACACCAGGCTGGAGAGCGTGCCGATGATGAAGCGCTCGCGCGCCTCGGCGGTCGCGAGCTCCGAGAATCGGCCGATGCCCTTGAGCGCCACGACCACGGCGATCGCCTCGGGGAATCCGGCGATGATCCCGAGCGTCACTGCGACGCGCTCGAGATAGCCGATCGTCGTGCCTCCGCGCATCACCTCGCGGACGGCGCCCTCGCCGGCGACGGCTCCCGGCAGCGACGGCGCGCGCAGGAGGATGCCGCCGTTGTCGCCCTCTTCGACGCGCCCGTGGCTCGCGATCTCGAGGGTGCGCCGCGTGATCGGGTTGCCGCCGAGCACTCCGAGGGCGGTGCCGAGCATGGCGATGCCCAGCCCGAGGAGCAGCGGCACGTTGACGGGGGACACCGTCACCGCGAGCAGGCACAGGACGACGAGCACGCCCGCGACGACCAGCGGGATCGTCGAGGGCTTGCGGAGGCTGATCACCACGAGCACGAGTGCGCCGCAGAGCGCGAGGAACAGGAAGATCGTGAGCGCGGCGACGAGGATCACGTCCGGGGAGACCATGGCGTCAGTCTGGCACGGGCCCCGGACTCAGCCGCGCGAGCACGCGGACGAGCGCGGGCACCGCTGCCTCCTCCGTCCGAATCCCCGCCGACTTCACGCGCAGGCTGACCGCGCCCTCCGAGATGCCGAGGCGCGCGGCGGCTTCGCGCTGCGTGATCCCCTCGGCGAGCAGGTCGTAGACCTCCCACCCCTCGGCGGTGCGTCGATCGCGCAACTCGACCAGCAGCCGCACGAGCGCCTCGGCGTCGCCCCCGTCCTCGGGTGCGGTGATCGCAACGCGGGTGGCGGCCTTCTTTGCACGGTCGACCGCATCACGCGCGTTCACGAAGGCCTCGCCGCGTGCGGCCCGTACGCTGTCGGGCAGCGGCGATTCGACCTCGCCGACGCCGACACCGACGCTCCATCGACCCGAGCGGGTCAGGTCGAGCACGATCTCGAGCAGCGCTCCGGCGTCGGCCACTGCGACCTGGACCTCGTCGCCCGCGGTGCGCTCGGGGGCCAGTGCGAGCCCCTGGTGTCCCTTGGCGTGGATGGATGTCAGAGCCGAGGGTACGAGGTCTGCGCTGCTCCGGCTGTCGCGCTGGTCACTGGTGATCACGAACATGCGCCCTCCTTATGCGTGAGAGCTTAACTGAGGCGAAGTTTAGGTTGAGGGCCTCAGCCGAACAAGCCTCTAAGCTTAATACACTACTGATTAAGCTGAGAGACTCAAGTTCTTGCACTGTCTCTCCGTCGGACCGCGCGGCGCCGCACCGACCATGTGCCGGCGGGGCGAGGCATCCGTCGCTGATAGCCTGGCGGGCGTGTCTGAAACCGTCGTGAGCGCGACTGCGCCCGCGATCGACCCGGCGTTCGAGAACGTGTGGGACGAGATCGTGTGGCGTGGGCTCGTGCATGTGTCCACCGATCAGGAGGCGCTGCGCGCCCTTCTCTCCGGGGACCCGATCACGTATTACTGCGGCTTCGACCCGACCGCGCCGAGTCTGCACCTCGGAAACCTCGTGCAGCTTCTGACGATGCGCCGCCTGCAGCTCGCGGGCCACAAGCCGCTCGGACTCGTCGGCGGCTCGACCGGACTCGTCGGCGATCCGCGTCCCTCTGCCGAGCGCACCCTCAACACGCGAGAGACCGTGGCCGAGTGGGTCGGCTACCTGCGCTCGCAGGTCGAGCGGTTCCTGAGCTTCGAGGGCGACAACGCCGCGCGCATCGTCAACAACCTGGACTGGACGGCGCCGATGAGCGCGATCGACTTCCTGCGCGAGATCGGCAAGCACTACCGCGTCGGCACCATGCTCAAGAAGGACGCGGTCGCTGCGCGCCTGAACTCCGAGGCCGGCATCAGCTACACCGAGTTCAGCTACCAGATCCTGCAGGGCATGGACTTCCTCGAGCTGTACCGCCAGTACGGCTGTGTGCTGCAGACCGGCGGAAGCGACCAGTGGGGCAACCTCACCAGCGGCACGGACCTCATCCACCGCGTCGAGGGCGTGCACGTGCACGCGATCGGCACGCCGCTGATCACCAACAGCGACGGCACGAAATTCGGCAAGAGCGAGGGCAACGCGATCTGGCTCGACGCCGCGATGTGCAGCCCGTACCGCATGTACCAGTTCTGGTTGAACACCGACGACGCCGACGTGATCGAGCGGCTCAAGATCTTCACGTTCCTCACGCGCGCTGAGATCGAAGAGTACGAGCGCCTCGTCGAGGCCGAGCCGTTCCGCCGCGCCGCTCAGAAGCGCCTGGCCCTCGAGGTCACGGCGTTCGTGCACGGGACGGATGCTGCGGCCGCCGTGATCGCCGCGTCCGAGGCGCTGTTCGGCCAGGGCGACCTCGCCGCGCTCGACGCGATCACGCTGCGTCACGCGCTCGAAGAGCTGCCCAACGCCACCGTCGCCCCTGGAACGAACGTGGTGCAGGCGCTCGTCGACACCGGACTCGTCTCGAGTCTGTCGGAGGGCCGCCGGGCGATCGCCCAGGGCGGTGTGTCGCTCGACGGCGTCAAGGTCGAGGACGAGTCGGCGACCGTGTCCGGCGCTCTGCCCGGCGGAGTCTCGGTGCTTCGTCGCGGCAAGAAGACGCTCGCGGGCGTGTTCGTCGGCTGACGCCGGTTCACGAGCGGCGTGGCTGCGGGGATGGAAGGCTGACGGATGCCGTTCACCCCGAGCCACGCCGTCGTCGCACTGCCGTTCCTGCGCACGCGACTGGTGCCGGCAGCGATCGCGGTAGGAGCGATGGCGCCGGACCTGCCGCTTTTCGTCCGCGGACTGCCGCTGCATTACGGCGTGACGCACGCGTTCGCGTGGCTGCCGGCGACGATCGTGCTGGCGTTCGCGCTGCTCCTGGTCTGGCGTCTGCTGCTGCGACCGGCGGTGCGCGAGCTCTCGCCGCGGTGGCTGGCGGCGCGGCTGCCGGGGGAGTGGGACGCCGGCGCCGGCTCGGCCCTGCGTGAGACGCTGGCGATCTCGGGGACACCCGCGCGGGTGTCGTGGAGGGGGATGCTGCTGCTGGTCCTCTCACTGGTGGTCGGTGTCGTGAGCCACATCGTGTGGGACCTGTTCACCCATGAGGGGCGATGGGGGACGACGGCGATCCCGGCACTGGAGTCCGACTGGGGACCGCTCCCGGGTTTCAGGTGGCTGCAGCACGGCTCGAGCGCGATCGGACTGGCGGTCATCGGGATCTGGATGCTGGTGTGGCTGGTGCGCCGTGATCCCGAGTCGCCGGCTCCGCGCATGATGCCCTCGTGGGTCCGATGGGCGTGGTGGGTGTCGCTGCCGGTGATGCTGCTGGCGACGTGGGTGTGGGGCCTCGCGATCCTCGGCCCGCTCGACGCGGAGTTCACCTTCGCCCACCTGGGCTACCGCGTGCTTCCGCCCGCGTGCGCGGCGTGGGGAGCGATCACCATCGCGCTGTGCGTTCTGGTGCAGGTGCGCAGGCGACACGCGCTCGGAGTGACGAGTCCCGCATGATTGCGCGGTTGCGGGGTGCGACACGCCCGGGGTGCACCCCCGATTCGACGAGACGTCCAGGACGTACGTAAGGTAATACCTGTTCGCCCCACAGGGAAGCGGAGAGGCCGAGAGCCTTCCCCCCTCAAGCGGAGAACCACCCCCCTTCCTTCGATGCTCGTTCGAGCGTCCCGCATGCGGGTCGAGGATGGGGTTTCCTGCCTCGGAGACCGCGGTCGCCGACGAGCCGAATGGTCTGAAGATCACGGCGTGTCGGTTTGACAGACGGGTCGGGTGGGATAAGATGGTGAAGTTGCCCTGCGGTGATGGCTGTGAAGCCGGATCGTTGGTGCGTCCGATCTTTGAGAACTCAACAGCGTGCACTTGTCAAATGCCAATTTTTTCTCTGTCGACCATTTTTTGGTTGGTGGGGGTCTTTTTTGGATCAATTCATGGATGTCAGTTTGATATTCGTTTTTGGTCATGGTTGAACTCGCTGCCTTTTACCGTTTTTCCCGGTGGGGG
>NZ_JYJA01000026.1 GCF_000956465.1 Microbacterium trichothecenolyticum | reverse complement strand
CTGACCTCCTCGACGTGGCGCAACACCGCGAGCTTGTGATTCGCCCGCCGCTCGAGCTCCCTGTCTGACATGGACTCTTCCTCCCAATCGGAAGACCCAACTGTCAACAACCTCCGTCAGTTTTAGAAATCGCCCCCTCGCGCAGCGCCGAAACTTGCCCACACTTTGCCCACACTTTCGCGGAAACGACCCCCGATCGACGTGATCGAGGCGCATCCACGAAGGCTCAACTCCCGCGGAATCCCGCAGTTTTCGCAGGTTGATGCATCTCGTCGTTAACGCGGAGGTCGAGTTCGACTCCCGCCGTCGCGTCCACTTCGCGCCTCCGGCGTCGCCTCGCCATCACCGATGGATCGCGAGGTTCACGTCTCGCCGCCGGGTCACGTCATCGGCGTCGCGTCCTAGGTCGACGGACCGAGGATGAGCCGGGGCTCGACGAACCGCTCGCCGCCTGTCGCCGCGGGCTCGATGACGTTGTCGGCTGCCACCCGCCCCACGCCGGTCAGGTCGAGGTCGATCGTGGTGAGGCGCCGGAGCTTCTGGTCGAGGATGACTTCCTCCCAGTTGTCGACGCCCACGACGGCGACGTCGTCCGGCACGTCCATCCCGGCGGTCTCGAGGGCGTCGAGCACCCCGAAGCCGATGTGGTCGTTGCCGCAGAACACGGCGTCGAACTCCGTGCCCGACGACTGCAGCGCGCCGACGGCCTGCTCGCCCCACTCGCGCCGCCAGCTGCCGTAGAGGGTCGGCAGCGACGGCACGCCGGCCTCGGCGAGCGCGCGGCGGAAGCCCGCTTCGCGGCGTCGGACCGCGAGGTCGTCGGCATCCGCCGTGACATGGGCGATCCGTGTGCGGCCGAGCGAGAGCAGATGGCGCGCGGCCAGGTAGCCGGCGTGCTCGTTGTCGGGCACGAACACGGAATCATCGGGGTTGTCGGATGCCGCGAAGGCGTATGTCACCGGAACCTCGAACTGGTGGGTGATGGACGGTGTGACCCGCCCGAAGCCTGCGCCGACGACGAGGAGCCCGTCGATGCGACGGTCGCGGAGGGTGCGGATGCTCTCGGTCATCTCGTGGTGGGCGTTGATGCGCCCGTCGAAGACCAGCGCGGCGCGCTCACGGCGGCCCAGTTCGAGGATCGCTCCCATGACGACGGCGCGGGAGAAGGTCGCCGTCGCCCGATGCGTGAGGAGGCCGACGGTTCGGCTGCGACCCGAGGCGAACGACAGCGCCAGCGCGTTCGGACGGAAGTCGAGCCGTTCGGCGGCCTCGCGCACGCGCGCCTTGGTCGCCGCAGACACGACGGGGCTGTCGTTGAGGGCCTTCGACGCCGTCGCCTTCGACACTCCTGCCACTGCGGCGACGTCGCTCAAGCGCACAGCGCGTTGCGTGACCATCTCGTGATCCTACTGACCCGGGGCCGCGAGCACGGGGATGTCCCGCTTGCGGTCGGCACGCGCGGCGGAGGCCAGCTGCTCCTCGAGGAAGCCCGCCTGGCGCGGCCAGTGCCCGGCCCCGCCGCCCTCGTGCTCGTTGAACTCGAATGTCACCATCTCTTTCACGGATGCCGCGTACGCGTTGTACGCCGCGAACACCGTCGACGGTGGGCACACCGGGTCTTGCAGGCCGACAGAGAACAGTGCGGGTGCGGTCGCGCGCGCGGCGAAGTTCACGCCGTCGAAGTACGACAGGGTGCGGAACACCGCGTCGGTGCGGTCGCGGTGGATCGCCAGGTAGCGGGCGACCTCCTGGTAGGGCTCGCGCCCGGTCATCCCGACGGCGCGGCGGAAGTGGCAGAGGAAGGGGTAGTCCACGATCGCCGCCACGAGATCGTGGCGCAGTCCGGCGACGGCCAGCGCGATGCCGCCACCCTGGCTGCCGCCGGCGACGGCGACCGCGGAGCGGTCGATGCCCTCGAGACCGCGCACCGCGTCCACGCATCGGACGCCGTCGGTGAACACCCTGCGGTAGTAGTAGGTCGCCGGCTCTCCGATGCCGCGCGTCAGGAACCCCGGCACGCTCGGGTCCGACCCGTGGGGGTCGGCGGTGTCGGCGGCCGCCTGCCCGCGCGTGTCCATGACGATGTGGGCGAAGCCCGCGGCCGCCCAGGTGAGCCGCTGCTGCGGCATCCCTCTCCCGCCGCCGTACCCGAGGAACTCGACGACCGCGGGCAGGTCGGTGGCAACGCCCGCCGGGCGGAGGTACCAGGCCCGCACGGGATCGCCCGCGAACCCGGGGAAGGTGAGCTCGCGCGCCTCGACGGCGCGCAGCGGCACGTCGACGTCGGTGACGGTGACGCGGCCGCCGGCATCCCGTGCCTCTGCGATGGTCTGAGCCCAGAACCGGTCGAAGTCGTCGGGCTCTGCGACGTCCGGCCCGAAGCGGTGGAGCTCCTCTACCGGAAGATCGAACCTCGTCATCGGGACACCGCCACCGGGATGCCGACGGCCTGCCCTGCTTCGGCAGCGGCCAGTGCGGTCGCGGCGGCGCCGAAGGGGAGGTCGCGGATCAGCACCGGCGCTCCGGCGGCAAGCGAGTCGTTGCCCGCCACACCTACTGCCATGGCGCGGACGCCGTCGAGCCAGGTCGCGGCCTGCCCGAGCGGATCGGCCTCCGCTCCGAGGAGCAGGTCACGAAGCAGGGCGTCGTCGGCGCCGCCGTGTCCGCCGGCCGCGTGGGGGATCGCAACCTCACGCGCCGCGTCGAAGTGCCGCTGGACCACCAGGCGCTCGCCGACCGGGCGTCCGGTCTCGTCGGCGACCGATTCGGGGCGCGCGCTCGGGTCGACGACGTGCTGTCGCCCGGACCCGTCGAGCAGGATGGCGCCGCGCTCGACGACCGACAGCTCGGCACGACCCGCCGTGCCGTTGACGGCGACGGTGTACCCCTCCCACGGGGAATGCGCGTTGAGCGCGTAGGTCATGCTGGCACCCGTCGCGTAGTCGACGACGAGCGAGAGGTTGTCTTCGATGCTGATGCCCTCGTCGAACACATCCCGGTCGCGCAGATACCCGTCATGCTGCTCCTGCTCGTAGTACAGCCCGCGCAGCACGTCGTGCTCGCGCAGGTCGAGCGCGAACGGATCCCGCCGGGCGGCGTCGACGGTGCCGCGCCCTGGCCTCTCCCCCAGTCCGCGTCGCGCGGCGTTCTGCGCTCCGTAGAAGCGGAGTCCGCCGCTGGCGAAGACGCGGACGGGCAGGTCGGCGAGCCACCAGTTGACCAGGTCGAAGTGGTGCGACGACTTGTGGACGAGCAGACCGCCCGAGTTGTGCTTCTGCCGGTGCCAGCGACGGAAGTAGTCGGCACCGTGCGAGGTGTCGAGCAGCCACTCGAAGTGCACAGAGGTGACGTCGCCGATCTCGCCGCTCTCGATGACGCGCTTGAGCATGGCGTTGCGCGGCGAGTACCGGTAATTGAAGGTGACGGTCACCGCACGACCGGTGGCCTGGACCGCCTCGGCGATGCGACGGACGCCGTCCGCGTCCGTGGTCAACGGCTTCTCCACCACCACGTCGGCGCCGCCGTGGAGTGCTGCGACCACGAGGTCGGCGTGGGCGAAGTCGGGCGCGGTGACGATGACCCGGTCGATGTCCAGCCGGTCGACCGCGTCCGACAGCTCCCCCGCACCGATCTGGGTGGGTGCCGGCCGGCCGGCCGCGAGGACCTTCCGCTCGTTCCACTCCAGGCGCCCCGGGTTCGGATCGGCCCAGGCGACGAGCTCGGCGATGTCGGCGTAGGGTCCGCTCAGCGCATCGATGTACATCTGCGCGCGGGCTCCGGTGCCGACGATCGCGTAACGGGTGGGTGCGGTCATTCAAGGTCTCCCTGTTCGTCTGATGAGGCGTTGCTGACCGTGCAGTCGCGGGTGGGAACCGGCAGATCCACGCTCGTGTACGACGCTGCGCGATCGGGCGCGAGATACGGCACGTATGCGGCGACCCGGACATGCCCGGCATCGGTCGTCGTCTGTGCGGATCGCAGTTCGATCACCCTCGTCGCATGCGCGGGCACGCCGGACCGTTTCTCGTCTGCGAACGACGAGGTCGCGCGGAGATCCGACGCGAACTCCGAGGTGTTGCGCACCGAGACGAGGTACTGCACGCGATCGCCGACACAGCGCGCTGTGACGGATGCCTCGACCGCGGCATCGTCGCCTCTGACACGCTCGATCGCGATCGTGTAGGTCGTACTCGGCCGCCCGTCTGCCGATGCGACCACGGTCGCGGTGCCGGGAGCATCCGCCGGCTGCGTCACCTCGAGGCGGATGCCGTCGCCCGCGGTCGCGGTGATCACCGGCAAGGGTCCTCCGGCGAGCGCGGACGCCTCGTATGCGGTGCGCTCGGGCGCGAAGCCGTCGAGAGGCCGGCCGTCGACCTCGATGCCGGTGGCCTGAGCCGGGGGGACCGGCGCGACCGGCACGACCGGCAAGAACAGCGCTGCGTTCTTGCCGGAGCCGATCCCGCTGCCCCATTCGTAGAATCCCTCGCGGATGCCGCCGTCGTTGTCGTTGACGAGGATCGAGAACGAGAAGGCGCCATCGGCGGGGTCGACACCGAGCACGTCCCAGGGCACCGTCAGGTCGTACGAGGTGGTCGTGCCGTCCCGCGTGATCGCGGCTGCGGCGTCGACGACACCGACGGGTGCGGTGTAGCGGTACACGCCCGCACCATCCGCGCCGAGGTACGCGCCCAGCTCGACCCGCGATGCGGGATCGGCACCGGGAAGGCCCCGGGCCACGGCGAACTGCAGGGAGTCGCCCGCCCACAGCCTGTCGATCGTCGCCGCGGCGGTGTGGTCCTGGTCCTGCACGTCAGCGCGCACGCGGAGCCCGTCCTCGCTCCACGACACGGTGAAGGTGCCGCCGAGGTCGTCGGCCGTCGCGACGGCTCCGCTGAGCGGCACGTACGTGCCGCGCTCTCTCCACTGCACCGGGGTGCCGTCCGACGGTGCCGCGGCGATCGGGGCCAACGCGGTCGTCCCCGCCAGCTTGCGCTCCTTCGACCCTGCGGAGGCGGTCACCGTGAACGGGTACGGCTGCCACGTGGCGACGTCGCCGAGGTCCAGCTGCAGTGCAGCCGTGTCGCCTCCGGCGACCTGTACCGCCGGCTGTGTGCCGGATACCGAGCCCACCGTCCACGCGATGTCGCCGACCTCGGCCGTCGGCGCTCCGGCGAGGTTCTGCACGTTCAGCGCGAGAGCGGCGCCCTCCTCGTCGGCGACGGGACCGAGCGACAGCACGGGGTTCTCGACGACGGTCGTGATGTCGTCGACGAACGCGATGACCGCGTCGCCGCTGCGCACGGTGTACGCCACCGGGTGAGGGCCGAGCTCGCGCATCGATGCCAGCGTGACCGCGCCGGCCGCCTCCGCCGCTGCTCCGGTGAGCGTCGTGCCTGCGCCGACCGGTCCGAACACCGACACGTCCCCGGTGACTCCGAGCGTGGCGCGGTCGACCGTGACGCCGACGCTGGGTGCGCCGTCGAGCGGGACCCGGTCCGGCGTGTCGATGTGCACGGCGGGGTCGGCGACGCGGGTGGGCGTCGCGAGCGTGCCGGTCAGGTAGACGGGGTTCGCCCCGACGGTGACCTCGACGCGGCCGTTCGGCTGAGCGCGCCACGATCGGCCGTCTCCCTTGACGAGACGCGCGGTGCTCCCGGTGTCGGCCGCGAGGGTCACCGAGTCGCCTGTCGCCCACATCATCCGCAGCACGTCGCCCGCGGCATCCGTGTACTCCGCCACGATGGCGCCGTCGAGGCGCTGCAGGCCCGAGAGCTCGCGGCCGGCGGTCAGGCGGTTGAACACCGCGAGCGCGGGATAGGCCGGCTTCGGGGTGAGCGCCGTGCCGCCGTCGGTGGGCAGGCGCGAGATGCCGAAGTTGTGCTCCTGCTCGGCAGGATTGGCGCCCGAGTCGATCAGCTCGTAGTACACGACGCGGTCGACACCCGCCGCTTCGAGCAGCGCCGCCGACCTCACGATGTAGGCGGCCTGCTGCAGTTCGGTGGTGCCCCCGGTGGTCGTCGTCCAGCCGTGCTCGCTGAGCCAGATCGGGATGCGGGAGCCCGGCGCGTACTGCTCGATCAGGGCGCGCAGCGTCCCGACGCCGGCTTCGGTGCGCCCTTCCGGCGCCACGGGGAAGTCGTACGTGTGGTAGCTGACGACGTCGAGGTGTTCGAGCGCGCCGAGGGCGAAGAGGTCCTCCATGAAGTCCCACTTGGCGCCGGCGCTGACGGGCCCCACGACGCGCGCACCCGGGGCGGCGGCGTGGATCGCCGCCGCCGCCGGCACGAGAAGGTCCATGTAGCAGGCGGCGGTCATGCCGCAGGCGCCGTTGTTGAAGGTGTGGTTGAACTCGTTGTAGATCTCGTAGTCCACGTCCGAGCCGTAGTGAGCCGCGGCGGCGGCGGCATAGTTCGCGAACGCCGCGATCCCCTCTGGCGAGCTCGGGGTCTTCCCGCCGTCGTACCAGCGACTGAAGTACGCCAGGATGACCAGCGGCCGCTCACCGCGGGCTTTCGCGGCGGCGAGCTGCGCATCGAAGTGCGCGGGGAACTGGTACACCCCGGGCGACGTCTCGATGGTGTCCCACGACGGGCCTTCGCGCAGCGTTCCCGCGCTGAGCGGGCCCATCAGGCTGTCGACCTGGTCGACGGAGTACCGGTTCACGTGGACGGCGAGGCCCACCGGATGATCTGCGGACGCCGCCTCCGCCGCTTCCTCGACGATGGCGAGCGTCGCGGTGCGCGTCGCCGCGACAGGCGCCGTCACCGACATCGTCACGGAGTAATAGCCGGCGGGGAGCGCGGTCAGATCGATGGATGCCTCGCCGTTCGCGACGACTTCCGCGCCGGAGTCGACGCGCTGCCCGGAGGAGGCACGGACGTCCCACGTGACGCTGCTCGCCAGCGTGGTCACGCCGATGTCCGCGTCGCCGACGCCGTAGACGAGGGCGGTGTCGGTGAAGGCCAGGGTTCCGGGCGGCGGGTCGTGCTCCTCGAACGACGGGTTGATCACGAGGTTGGCCTGGCTCGCCGGCGCGGTCATCCGCACGTCGTCGATCCACACCGTTCCCACGCCGCGCACCAGCAGCCGCATGACGAAGGTCATGCTGCCGAGCGGCTGGGTGTACGTCCACTCGAGCTTGGTCCAGTCGTTCGTGCCGGCGGGCAGCTCGACGCGCTGCGAGTGGTCGCCGCTGAGCACGAAGTACGCGGCGCCCGACGAGGAGAGGTCCTTCGTCTTCACCCACGCGCTCATCGCGTAGGTGGTGCCGCCGGTCGCACGGATGTTCTGGCGGAGATCGACGTAGCTGTTCGAGTAGGGGGACGCGTACTCGACTCGCGCCGCGGTCGCTCCGTCGTGGGAGACCGCGGTGTCAGCCGACACCACGAAGTCGGGCGTGCCCGAGACGTTGGTCGTCCAGCCTTCGAACGAGTCGGACTCGGTGAGGCTCGCCCGCGCCGGCGAGGAGGTGGCGAACAGGATGCCGACGACCAGGGCGAATGCCGTCAGCATCGCCGCGACGGGCGCGACAGTGCGCCGGTGCATGGGAGACATGTACTGATCCGATCCGGGTGACCGCCGTGGTCACCCCTTGATCGCGCCGGCCTGGCCGGCGCTGCGGAGGAACTGGCGCTGAAACATCAGGAACAGCGCGATGGGGATGATCACCGAGATGAACATGCCCGCCATGAGGAGACTCGTCGGAGCGGTGTCGCTGACGCGGTACAGCCCGACCGACAGCGGCTGCAGATCTGGCGAAGGCAGCACCAGCAGCGGCCAGAGGAATTCCTTCCACGAGCCGACGATCGTCAACAGCGACACCACGCCGATCACCGGGCGCGACATCGGCAGGACGATCGACCAGAACACGCGGAAGACCCCGGCGCCGTCGATCCGCGCCGCTTCGAACACGTCTCTCGGCAGCCGGTCGAAGAAGCGGGCCACCAGCAGCACGTTGAAGGCGCTGGCAGCGGTCGGCAGCCACACCGCCCAGTACGTGTTGACGAGATTGACGCCGATCAGCGGCACGTCGAGGATCGTCACGTACAGCGAGATCAGAGACACGACACCCGGGATGAAGAGTGTCGCGAGGACGCCGGCGTTGACGACTTTCGCGTACCGGGGCTTCAGAATCGAGATTCCGTAGCCGCCGGTGAGAGCGACCAGCAGCCCGAAGAACCAGCACCCCGCCGCCATCCAGACCGTGTTCAGCAGGTACTGGCCGATGCGGATCTGCGACCAGGCATCGGGCAGGTTCTGCCACTGGATGCCGCTCGGCCACCATTCGAACGGATACTTCAGGATGTCCTGGCTGGTCGACAGCGCCGCCTTGAACAGCCACAGCAACGGCCCGAACGACACGACGACCAGGCACGCGATGAGGACGACGGCGAGGATCCGCGTCGTGAGACGCACCGAACGCCGGGACCGGTCGAGCGCTGAGACGTTGCTGCGGTCCTCGGATTCCTCCGCCGCCTTCTGCTTGCCGATCGCGCGGACCGTGGTGGTCACGAAGGTCACGATTCGCTCCACTTCCGCGTCAGCCGCAGGTAGATCGCCGAGATCACGCTCAGGACGACGGCGAGCATCAGGCTCAGGGCCGTCGCCTTGCCGAAGTCGCCCGACAGGAACGCGTAGTTGTAGATGAGCATCAGGAGGGTCACCGTCCGGTTCTCGGGTCCGCCGCCGGTCATGACGAACGGGTCGGTGAAGACCTGCATGGTGCCGATGATCTGCAGCAGCAGCATGAGCAGGATGACGCTGCGCAGCTGGGGAAGCGTCACGTGCCAGGCGCGCTGGAGGATCGATGCGCCATCGACTTCGGCGGCGTCGTAGAGCTCCGCCTGGATCGACATGAGCGCCGCGAGGTAGATGATCGTCGCGGTGCCCGCCGTCGCCCAGGTCGCCTGGATGACGATGCTGGGCATGGCGAGCGCGGGGTCCTGAAGCCAGCCGATCGGGCCGAGTCCGAACCATCCGAGCACGGTGTTGAAGAGCCCGGAGGACGACGGGTCGTAGAACTGCTTCCAGAGGAGGACGCTCACCACCGGCGGGATGATGACCGGGAGATAGACGAGCACGCTCGAGATCTGCCGGCTGCGGCGAAGTTCCGCCATCACCATCGCCATCAGGATCGGAAGCGGAAACCCGATGAGCAGAGCCAGGACGGCGAACCAGACCGTGTTGCCGGCGGCGGTCCACAGCAACGGGTCTGCCAGCACGCGCTCGAAGTTGCGCAGGCCCACCCAGGACGGATCGTTGATGAGGTCCGTCTGCTGGAAGGCGAGGATGAGGCTCTTGAGGATCGGCCACCACGCGAAGTAGCCGAACGTCAGCAGCAGCGGCAGGAACATGACGAGCGTCGGCACCCCGCCGTTGCGCACCCACGCGAGCAATCGCGCGCGAAGGCTCTTGCGGCTGCGTGGAGCGACGGGCGGCGGTACCGAGTCGGCAGCGGCCGCGTCGGCGGGCAGGCCGACGAAGGGCGGGGCGGTTGCGGTCACGGTGTCTCCCGTCGATGTTCTCGGGCTGGATGCGTCCGGTGGCCGCGACTGCCCGCGGCCACCGGAGCGGATCATCCGGCGTCGACCAGGTCCTGGACCTGCGTCTGTGCGGACTCGAGCAGCTCGGCGAAGTCCGCGTCCTCGCGGGTCAGGACCGCCTGCACCACGGGATCGAGTGCCGCGTACAGCTCCTGGGCCTTCTTCGCCGGCTCGGGGACGATCGTCGCGGTCGCGAGGCTGTCGAGGTACGCCGTGTAGTTCTCTCGGGGCACGTTGATGTAGGGCTCGATCCAGCCGAGGTAGGTCTCGTACTGCTCGTCCGAGACGACCGGCACCTCGGGCAGACCCACCGGAAGGTCGTCGGCGACCTGCGCCTCGGCCCATGTGACGGCGGCCTCCTCGTCGACGTAGCGGTTCAGGAAGTAGAACTTCGTCCACTCCAGGGCCGCGCACAGCTGGTCGGGCGTGGCCTTCGGATTGAACCACTGGATGTTGCCGCCGCCGAGCACGCCCACGGGGTCGTCGCCGGTCGGGAACGGGGCGAGCCCGAAGTCCTCCTTCGGCATGCCGCGGCCGATCACCAGGCTGTTGTACAGGTTCGCGCCGTTGAGGCTCTGGCCGATGGAGCCGGCCGCGATGTCGTCGCGGATCGCGTTGTTGTCATAGAGGAAATTGGCGCCGGCCGCATCCTCCTCCCATCGCACGTCGTGCAGGAACTGCAGGCTGGCCTCCATGCCGGGGGTGTCGAGCGTGACGGTCGTGGTGTCGCCGTCGACCTCCTCGACGAGGTTGCCGTTCGAATACGACATCGACGTCAGCAGCCAGCCGCCGGTGTTGGCGGTGGTCGGGATGATGAAGCCGGTCTGACCGGTCTGCTCCGAGATCGTGGCGGCGGCATCCAGCACCTCGTCCCATGTCGCGGGCGGGGCGTCGGGATCGAGGCCTGCCTCGGTGAAGAGCGCGCGATCGTAGATGAGACCCATCGTGTAGGCGGCCCGCACCACGCCGTAGGTGTGACCGTCGGCGTCCTCCGTGACGGCCTTCAGCTGCGGGTTCAACTGGCTCAGCACGTCGTCGTTCTCGACGTAAGTGGTGATGTCGGCGGCCTGGCCGCGCTCGATCAGCGACTGGATGTCGGTGAACGGGACCTGCAGGGTCGTCGGCAGCGTTCCGCCGACGAGGAGCGCGGGGAATGTGGAGACGTCGTACTTCGTCTCTTCGTCATCGATCGTGATGTTGGGGTGGTCGTCCTCGAACTGCGCGACCGCGTTCTCCCACGCCTCGAGGTTGGCCGTCTGGTCGGGCGTCGGTCGCTCCCCCACCGTGATCGTCACGTCGGCGTCCGGGTCGCATGCCACCGCCTCCGACGACGGCGTCGACGTGGGCGCGGAGCCGCCCGCGCATCCGCTGACGAGCAGTCCCGTGACGGCGAAGCCCGTGACGAGCCCGCCCACGCGAACCCAGCGCTGGTGTGTCATTTGTCTCTACTCCCTCGTAGTTCGGCGTGCACTTCGATCTCGATGCAGATCGCAACCGGTTTCACCACTCTGGCGTGAATCGATTCCGATGTCAAGCCGGCGGGGAAGCATCCGGCAGCCACCCCTCGCGCGCGAGCCATGCAGCGCAGGCGTGCGTCCACGGCACGAGGTCGCCTCCGAGCCCGCAGCCGTGCCCGCCGAGAGGGTACAGGTGCAGCTCGTGCGGGATCCTCGCCCGGTGCAGTGCCGACGAGAGCAGTAGCGAATGCTCGACCGGGACCTTCTCGTCGTCGAACGAATGAAACAGGAAGGATGGCGGCGCATCGGCGGTGACGAGAGACTCCAGCGAGAGCGCGATCCGGCGCTCGGCCGTGTCGGCGTCACCCAAGAGGACCTCACTGGATCCCTGATGAGAGTGCTTTTCCAGTGACACGACCGGATACCCCAGCACCAGTCCGTCGACGCGGCCGATCGAGCCCGCAGGACGAAGCGCGGCCAGACCGGCGGCGTGTCCGCCGGCGGAGAACCCCACCAGCAGCACCCGGTCGGCTCCGGCCGCGCGCAGCTGAGCGATGCGGGCTCCGATCGCGTCGTGCGCGGCAGGATGCGGCATCCCGACGGGGTACCGCAGGATGTCGGCGTCGATTCCGAGACTGCGCAGCCACGAGGCGACGGGCTCGGCCTCGTGCGGCGCATGCCGGCGATAGCTCCCACCAGGGAGGACCAGGGCTTTGGAAGTCATCTCACACCTTTGAAACCGGTTGTTGCTCCCACAGCGTTGCATGTACGCTCGGGGACGGGCAACTCCGATGCGAAGATGCGGGGCCCGGCAGTGAGGAGCAAAGGTGCACGACGACCGGTCGCACGTACAGGCACGCCTGCGGAGGTTCACCAGGGAACGGCTCGAGCCCGCCGTCCACCCCGAGTTCCAGCCACTGCAGGTCGCACACTGGTCCGTTCCCGACGAGCCGGTCCCGTTCACGGACGCGGTCGACCGCGAGTACGAGCCGACCCCGGTCGGCTGGACGTGGGGCCGCGCCTGGAGCTCGACGTGGTTCCGCCTCTCCGGGCGACTGCCGGAGGGGTGGAGTCCCGAGCACACCGAGATCGTCTGCGATCTCGGCTTCACCGCCGATCGTCCGGGCTTCCAGGTCGAGGGTCTGGCATTCCGCCCGGACGGCAGCGTCCTCAAGGCGGTGTCGCCGCGGAGCCACCATCTGCCGTTCGAGGCGGATGCCGAAGGCGATGTCACCCTCTACATCGAGGCCGCCGCCAACCCGGACGTCGCCGGCGAGTGGACGTTCGCGGCCACGCCCTTCGGCGACAAGCTGACATCGGGCGACGTCGCGCTCTACCGGCTCGGCGCCATCGGCTTCGTCCGGAGGGATGAGACGGCCTGGGAGCTGCTGCAGGACATCCGAGTGCTCAGCGGACTGCTGCTCGAGCTCCCGCAGGACTCCCCCCGGCACCACGCCATCGTGCGGGGACTCGAGCGGATGCTCGACATCGTCGATCCCGACGACGTCGCGGGGACCGCGACTCTTGCCCGCGAGGCCATCGCACCCCTTCTCACCTCCCCCGCGCACGCGTCGAGTCATCGCATCGTCGCGGTGGGCCACGCACACATCGACTCCGCGTGGCTGTGGCCCACCCGCGAGACGATCCGCAAGGTCGCGCGCACCTTCGCGAACGCGCTGGAGCTCATGCAGCGGCATCCGGATTTCGTCTTCGCCGCCTCTTCCGCACAGCAGTACGCGTGGCTCGAGGAGCACCACCCTGCGCTGTTCGCTCGCGTTCGCGAGCAGGTGCGGGCCGGCAGGTTCGTGCCCGTCGGCGGCATGTGGGTCGAGTCCGACACCAACATGCCCGGCGGCGAGTCGATGATCCGGCAGTTCCTTCACGGAAAGCGGTACTTCCGCGAGCGGCTCGGCGTCGAGACCGAGGAGGTGTGGCTTCCGGACTCGTTCGGCTACTCGGCGGCGCTGCCTCAGATCGTCCGCGGGACGGGCAACCGCTGGTTCCTGACGCAGAAGCTGTCGTGGAGCCAGGTGAATCAGCTGCCGCACCACACGTTCTGGTGGGAGGGTATCGACGGCACACGCGTTTTCACCCATCTGCCACCGGCCGACACGTACAACTCCGAGCTGACTCCCGCCGAGCTGCTGCACACCGAGCGCAACTTCAAGGACGCCGGTGCCGCCACGACCTCGCTGGTGCCCTTCGGGTTCGGCGACGGGGGCGGAGGACCGACCCGCGAGATGCTCGCCGCGGCCGAGCGGTCACGCGACCTGGAAGGCCTTCCTCGCGTCGAGATCGCAGCGCCGAGCGGGTTCTTCGCGGATGCCGAGGCGGAGTATCCGGACGCACCGGTGTGGTCCGGTGAGATGTACCTCGAGTTGCACCGGGGCACCTACACCTCGCAGCTGCGCACCAAGCAGGGCAACCGGCGCAGCGAGCGACTCCTGCACGAGGCGGAGCTGTGGTCGGCGACGGCCGCGGTCCGCACGGGTGAGCCGTACCCCTACGACGAACTGCGACGAGCCTGGGAGAACGTGCTGCTGCTGCAGTTCCACGACATCCTGCCGGGCAGCTCCATCGCCTGGGTCCACCGCGAGGCCGAGCGCGACCACGCGCGGATCCAGGAGGAACTGACGACGATCATCGATCGCAGCGCGGCGGCCCTCGTCGGCAGAGGATCGACGCCGCTCGTCGCCAATCCGATGCCGCTGCCCGGCCACGGCGTCGACGCGTTCGCGATCGCCGCACCTGACGAGACGGCATCGGCGGCGACCTGGGAACGCCGACCCGACGGCGGCGTGCTGGTCGACAACGGCGTGCTGAGAGCCGTCATCGACCCGCGAGGTCTCGTCGTCTCGCTCGTCGACGCGGTCTCGGGCCGCGAGACGGTGGCTCCGGGCGGTGCGGCGAACCGGCTGGTGCTGCATCGCGACACGCCCAACGAATGGGATGCCTGGGACATCGACGACCACTATCGCCGCAACGCCACCCCGCTCGACGCCGGTCACCCCGATTCGCTGGACGTGGTCGCAGGCGACGACGGATCGGCGGCGGTGGTCGTGGTCCGCTCCTTCGGAGCGTCGCGGGTCACGCAGCGGCTCACACTCGCGCCCGGCGCGCCCGCGCTGGATCTCGAGCTGGTCATCGACTGGCACGAGAGCCAGAAGCTCCTGAAGCTCTACACCGACATCGACGTGCATGCCGACGTCAGCGCGGCTGAGACGCAGTTCGGCCACATCAACCGCGTCACGCACGAGAACACCTCGTGGGAGGCCGCGCGCTTCGAGTTCTGCGCGCATCGCTGGGTGCACATCGGCGAGCCCGGCTACGGCGTCGCGGTCGCCAACGACTCCACCTACGGGCACGACGCGCGCCGGACGCCGCGCACCGGCGGCGGGCGCTCCACCACGCTGGGCATGTCGCTCATCCGCGCGCCCCGCTTCCCCGACCCCGTGGCCGACCAGGGCACGCACACCCTGCGGATCGCGTTGCGGCCGAATGCCGGCATCCGTGATGCCGTCGCCGAAGGGTACCGGCTCAACCGGCCCGTGCGACGCGTGGTCGGCGACCACGCCGCCGAAGCCCTCTTCGCTCTTCGCAGCGAGACGGTCGTGGCGGAGACCGTCAAGCTGGCCGACGACGAGTCCGGCGACGTCATCCTCCGGCTCTACGAGTCGGCCGGCGGACGCGGATCGGTGTCGGTGACGGCGCTGTTCGATTCGGCGGGCTGCGAGCGCACCGACCTCCTCGAACGCCCGACCGGCGATGCGCACGACGCCTCATCGGCGACGCTCGAGCTGCGGCCGTTCGAGATCGTCACGCTCCGCTACCGACGCCGGCGCTGAGAGGAGAGGAGCTCGGACCCTCTCTCGTCGCGCATCTCCGGCCCCCGATCCCACGTCATCGCGCCACGCAGCTGCACCGGGAGCGGGATCGTCAACCCAGTGCGCGTGCCATCGCGGCGATGGTTGACGGCCCGATGCGACAGCATCCACCGATGAAGTGCGCGCCCGCCTCCGCCCACGCCGTCGTGAGGGCCAGGTCGAACTCCGCGTCGCCGGTCCATCGGCGTGCTGCGCCGTCCCATGTCTCGCCCGAGTTGGGGTAGGCGATGGCGGGTTTGCCGCTCGCGGCGGTCGCCGCCCGCACCGCCGGCAGCACATCGTCGGGTGCGCAGCAGTTCACCCCGACGGCCACGATGGAGTCATGGCCGCCGGCGAGGGCGAAGGCTTCGACTGCCGGCCGGCCGTCGCGAAGTCGATCCCCCGAGACCGTGCACGACAACCAGGCGGGGATCGCGAACTCGTCAGCGAGATCCAGGAGCACCGAGACCTCGTCGAGGTCGGGGATCGTCTCGAAGGCGAGCATGTCGGGCCCCGCGCTCGCGAGCAGTTCGATTCGCGGGGCGTGGAAGTCGCGAAGCGCTGCGCGGCTCAACCCGTACCGGCCCCGGTACTCCGATCCGTCGGCGAGCACCGCACCGTAGGGACCGACGGATGCCGCCACCAGACGCACGACGTCGTCACCGGCTGACTCGGCGACGTCGTCGCGCACCTCGCGGGCGATCGTCACACTCCGTGCGATGAGGTTCTCCGCCTCGGCGCGCGTCATGCCGCTGTGCTCGAATCCGGCGACGCTCGCCTGATAGCTCGCGGTCGTGGCGACCTGCGCGCCCGCGTCGAAGTACGCGCGGTGCACGGCAGCCACCTCGCCCGGAGCATCGCGCAGCAGTCGGGCAGTCCAGAGTTCGTCGGTGAGGTCATGACCACGTTCGGCGAGCGCATTGGAGAGTCCGCCGTCGAGCACGATCACGCGAGGTGTCGTCGGGTTCATCACCTGCTCATCCTCCCCGATCGGGTCAGGGCGGAGTCTGCGGCACGAGGCTCGACGAGGCACCCCGACGACGGGAACGTCGCATCGAGGGCCGCCTCGAGATCTGCGAGCAGGTCGGAGGTCTCTTCGATGCCGACCGAGAGACGCAGATGACCGAACGTGCGGAAGGGCAGCGGGTAGGTGGCGACGCGAGCGCCATCGGTTCCGGTGTGCACGATCAGTGAGTCGTCGTGCCCGAGAGAGAAGCCCGACGTGATGAGGCGGAGGTTGGCGACGAACCGGTTCTGGGTGTCGGGATCGCCGGCCACGGCGAAGGCGATCATCCCGCCGTACCCGCGACCGCCGAACTGCCGCGTCGCCAGGTCGTGTTCGGGGTGTGACGGCAGGCCGGGATAGTAGACGTACTCCACGCGCGGATCGCTCTCCAGGAACTCCGCGACGGCGAGCGCGGATGCCAGGTGCTGCCGGAGGCGCAACGGGAGGGTCACCGAACCGCGGTGGATCTGCCAGGCGTTGAAAGGCGAGATCACTCCCCCGACATCGACCATGGCGTCGGCCTTGATCGGCTCGATGAGTTCGCGCGAGCCGATGACGGCGCCGCCCATGGCGTCGCCGTGACCGTTGATGTACTTCGTCAGGGAATGGACGACGAGATCGGCGCCGTCGGCGAGCGGGCGGTAGAAGGGCGGTGGAGTGAACGTGGAGTCGACCATGAGGATCGCCCCGGCGGCATGCGTGATCTCCGCGATCGCACCGACGTCCGCCACCTTGGTGGTGGGGTTCGCGATCGCCTCGATGCAGACGATTCGGGTGTTGGGGCGCAAGGCTGCGCGCAGTGCGTCCAGATCGCCGACGTCGACGAATGTCGCCTCGATGCCGTATCGCTGCGGAAGGAGTTCGGTCCACAGTCTCCAGGTCGCCTCGTACGTGACGTCGCTCACGATGACGTGATCGCCGACGCGGACGTGCGTGAAGAAGACGGCGTGCAGGGCGGCGACGCCGGAGGCGAGCGCCACGGCGTCTTCGCCGCCGTCGAGGGCGGCGAGTTTGTCCTGGAGGCCTGCCTGATTGACGCCGGTGTTCCGGGTGTACAGCCCTGGCGCGGAGGCGGACCAGCTGATGTCGCTCGGATCGTCGGGAAGCTCGTAGGAGTTCGCCATCACCAACGGTGTCCGCAGCGCCTTCGTGGAGTCGAGGCGATTGCCGCCGTGCACGGCGAGGGTGAGGTCTGACAGGGTCTCAGCCCGTCGGCGGTCCGGCCGTTGCGACATTTCGTTCCTTACTCTCCCGCGAAGAGACGTGCCATCAAGGGGAGCCGTCTGCGACAGCATCCCGGTCTACGGTACTGTGTGACATTGACACTTGCAATTGCCAATCGCGCACGGAGGCATCGTGGCCGCATCGCATCTGGACGACATCGACCAGCAGCTGCTCGCAGCCTTGACCGCGGACGCGAGGATGCCGATGGTCGCTCTGGCGAGCAAGGTGCATCTCTCGCGCAATGCGGTGCGTCAGCGCATCGAGCGCATGGAGCGCGACGGCGTCATCGCCGGCTACAGCGTCATCAGGGGAACCGCGTCGCGGCCACGCGTGACCGCGCTGGTCATGGTCTATCGCGTCGACAGGATGCGCGACGATCGGGTGATCGCCGCGTTGCGAGGCATCCCGGAGGTCACTCGCTGCGACGTGCTGTCGGGAGCGTACGACCTGTTCGTGACGCTGGAAGCCGACTCGATGGATCGCGTGGGTCAGATCTGGGAGCAGATCGCGGCCCTCCCCGGCGTGGCCGACACCGTGACCGCGGTCTCGCTGTCGCGCGCGATCGATCGCCGGTGACGCTGCCGCCCGGGCATCCGGGCGGCAGCGCCTCAGTGCGCGAGGAGCGCTGCCGCCTCTTCCCGAGTGAGCTCCGTGTGCTGCGCCACCGCGTCGGCGATCGGGATGCCGGTGCGAAGCGCGTGCTGAGCCGCGTGGGCGGCCGCCTCGTAGCCGATGGACGGCACCAGGGCGGTCACCGTACCGACGGACGAGGCGACGTAGCGCTCGAGCACGGTGTCGTTGGCTTGGATGCCCTCCACGCAGAACCGCCGCAGCGCCGAGACGCCGTTGGTCACCCAGCTCAGCGACTGCAGGAGCGAGTGCGCCATGATCGGCTCGAAGGCGTTCAGCTGCAGCTGGCCGCCTTCGGCGGCGACGCCGATCGTCACGTCGGCGCCCATGACCGCGAAGGCGATCTGGTTAATGACCTCGGGGATCACCGGGTTCACCTTGCCCGGCATGATCGACGACCCGGCTTGCCTCGCTGGCAGGCGGATCTCACCCAGTCCCGCCTGCGGACCGCTGGCGAGCAGCCGCAGATCGTTGCTGATCTTCGACAGCTTGATCGCGCTGCGGCGCAGCACCGCGGACGACTGCAGGAAGGCGCTGGCGTCCCAGCTCGCCTCGAACAGGTGCGCCGCCGGGGTCATCGGGAGTCCGGAACGCTCACTGAGCCGTTCCAGAGCGATCTCGCGATAGCCGGCCGGAGCGGTCACTCCGGTTCCTACGGCGGTCCCGCCCAGGCTGCACTCCAGCAGCAGCGGCACCGTGTCGCCGATGCGCGCCACGTCTTCGCGGATGGCGACGGCGAACGCGGCGAACTCGTCGCCGAGCGTCATCGGCACGGCATCCTGCAGCTGGGTACGGCCGATCTTGACGATCGAGCCGAACGCGACGCTTCGCTCCTCGAACGCCGCGGCGAGCTCCTCCAGCGCCGGCATGAGCCGCAGCAGGCCCTTCGCCACGGCGATCTTGACCGCGGTCGGGTAGACGTCGTTGGTCGATTGGCTCCGGTTCACGTCGTTGATGGGGTGAACCAGGTCGTAGCGGCCGCGCGGCACCCCCAGGTGCTCCAGGGCGGCGTTGGCGATCACCTCGTTGGCGTTCATGTTCGTGCTGGTGCCCGCGCCGCCCTGCAGCACGTCGACACAGAACTGGTCGTGCAGTTCGCCGTCGCGCACCCGGCGGCAAGCGACCGCGATGGCGTCCGTCACGCCTGCCGGCAGCAGCCCGAGCTCATGGTTGGCGGCGGCGGCGGCATCCTTCACGATGACGAGCGCATCGATGAGATCGGGATGCTGTGAGATCGGCGTGCTGCTGATCGTGAAGTTCTCGAGGGCCCGGGCCGTGTGGATGCCCCAGTACGCGCCGGCAGGCACCGCCAGCTCGCCGAGCGAATCGCGCTCGAGTCGGGTCTCGGGGCGGTTCATGTGTTGATGCAGACGACCTTGGGCTGGGTCATCTCCTCGTACGCGAATCTCACGCCTTCGCGGCCCATGCTGCCGTACTTCGAGCCGCCGAACGGCATGCTGTCCACGCGGTAGTCGGAGGAGTCGTTGATCATCACGCCGCCGGCGTCGAGCTGCTCCGACACGCGCAGCGCACGTGTGATGTCGCGAGTGAAGGTGGCGGCGTGCAGCGCGTAGTCGACATCGTTCGCCTGCGCGATCGCCTGCTCCTCGGTGTCGAACGGCGACAGCACGACCACCGGCGCGAACGCCTCGTCGGCCCACAGCTCGCACGAGAACGGCACTCCCTCGACGACGGTCGGCCAGTACACACCCCCGTCCCGCCGGTGCCCTGCGAGCACACGCGCGCCCACGGCGACGGCATCCTCGACGAGCCGCTCAGCGGCCTCGGCCGACGCGATGGAGATCATCGGGCCGACATCGGTGGTTTCGTCTCGCGGGTCGCCGGCATTCAGGGCGACGGTCTGCGCCGCGAAACGGTCGCGGAACTCCTCGTACACCTCGCGCTGCACCAGGATGCGCTGCGCGCCCACGCAGTTCTGCCCGGCAGCCCAGAACGCGCCCGACACGCACGCCTCGACCGCGGCGGGAACGTCCGCGTCCGAGAACACGATGACCGGTGCGTTGCCGCCCAGTTCCATCGCCAGCTTCTTCAGACCGGCGTTGCGGGCGATCGCCTCCCCCGTCGCGAACCCACCGGTGAAGGAGACCATGCGCACCTCGCGGGCCGAGATCAGCGCCTGCGCCAGTTCACGGTCGCCGTGCACCACAGTGATGATCTCGTCGGGCAGGCCCGCGTCGATGAGCAGGTCCACGAGGAACCGCGCGGTCAGCGGGGTCAGCTGCGACGGCTTGAGGACGACAGAGTTGCCGCCGGCGATGGCCGGCCCCAGCTTGTGCGCGACGAGGTTCAGCGCGTCGTTGTAGGGGGTGATGGCGACGATGACGCCGAGCGGCTCGCGGGTGAACCACCCCCGGCGGTTCTCGGACCCCTGGAACGCATCGAAGGGGACGACCTCCCCGGGGTCGGAGCGGGCCGCGTCGGCCGACAGCGAGAGTGTCATGACCGCACGAGACACCTCTTTTCGTGCCTGCCGGACTGTCTTTCCCGCCTCACGCACGATCAGGTCGGCGGCGGTCTCCGCGTGCTCGCGCAGCAGCGCCGACGCCCGCTGGAGAATCTCGTGCCGCGAGAACCGCGACAACGACCGCGACAGCCGGAACCCGGTGCGAGCACGCTGCAGGATCTGCTCGAGCTGGGCCGGACCGCTCTGCGGCACGGCGCCGATCACCTCACCATCGAACGGGCTCGTGACGATCAAGTCGGGGTACCCGGAGATGATGGCCTGCGTGTCCTCCACCGTGCTCACCGGCCGGCCTCGACGCGAGCACGCTGGTGCGCGTCGATCGCGATGATGTCTGACAGCAGGGCGTAGGCGGTCTCGATGCGCCCCGCACCGGGGCCGGAGACGGTCACGGTGCCGAGCAGATCGGTGTCGAACGACACCGCGTTCGTCGGGCCGGTGACGCTGGCCAGCGGGTGCGTCAGCGGCAGCGCCACCGGCTCGACCTTGGCGGTGACCGTCCCGGCGGCGTTGCGGAACGCCGACCCGATCAGCTTGTAGCGCTTGCCCTGCGCCGCCGCGTCGATGATGTCGGCGGCCGAGACCTCGGAGATCCCCCGCCGGGTCACGTCGGCCGTGGTGATGTCGGCACCGAGGAGCTCGTTGGCGAGGATCACGACCTTCAGCTGCACGTCGGAGCCTTCGATATCGGCCGTCGGATCAGCCTCCGCGTAACCGAGCGACTGAGCCTCCGCCACCGCGACGTCCAGCGTCATGCCCGACTCCATCTTACCGAGCACGTAGTTGCTGGTGCCGTTGAGGATGCCCTCGACCGCGTCGATGCGCAGCCCCTGAAGCGTCTCGGAGGCGAACCGCAGGATCGGCGTGCCGCTGACCACCGAGCCCTCGTACTGGAACGTGAGGCCGTTCGCGGCCGCGAGGCGGTTCAGCTCGAGCCCGGCCAGCGCGACCGGGCCCTTGTTCGTCGTGGTGACACTCTTCCCGCTCTCCAGCGCGGCGCGCACGTGCGAGATCCCCGGCTCCCCGTCGATGGGGTTGGTGAAGGTCGCTTCGACCACGATGTCGGCCGTGCTGTTGCGGATCACGTAGTCGTTCTGCGGCGCCGCCGTTCCCCCGGGGCGGCCGGCGAAGGTCTCGCCGTCGCGCATGGCGAACACGTCGGCCAGGTCGATGCCGTCGGCCTGCATGAGCGATCCCAGACGGAGGTCCGTGATCGCCACGACGCGCAGAGCGAAGCCGAGGTCGGCGGCGAGTTCGTCGCCGCGGTCGAGGATGATCTGCGCCAGCGCACGGTTGACGCCGCCGAAGCCGATCAGCGCAATGTCATGACGGTCCACGTCGAGCTCCTTCAAAGAATCGGGAAGAGGTTCGACTCAGCATCCCCAGCGGTCGCGTCAGTCCGCGCCTGACGGATCGCTCGCACAGGATGTCAAACTGACCACCGCGGAGAAGGTCTGCCCGAATCGCCCCCGCGCGCCGCGAATTCCCGCGGATGTCTTGTGCACCGACCCCCGCGCCCCGTAATCTGCCCGACACGCGCGTCGTGCATCATAGACACATGGTTGTGATGATGTAGCACGGCGACATCCCCACACCGACTCCCGACTCGAATGCGAGAAGTCATGAGCCCGCTGCCCAAAGAGAGTGCGCTGCCGAACGCTCTCCCCCACACCACCGCGACCCAAGTGCCGCTGCGACGACTGCAGCGCTCGATGGACGCCCGACACCTGATCATGATCGCCCTCGGCGGGGTGATCGGCTCCGGACTCTTCTTGAGTTCGGGCTACACCATCAGCCAGGCCGGCCCGCTGGGCGCGATCATCGCCTACCTCATCGGCGCGTTCGTGGTCTGGCTGGTGATGGCCTGCCTCGGCGAACTGGCGCTGGCCTATCCCGTCTCGGGCGCGTTCCACATCTACGCGGCACGGTCCATCGGCCCCGCCACCGGCTTCACCACCGCGTGGCTGTACTGGCTGTGCTGGGTCGTCGCCCTCGGCTCGGAGTTCACGGCATCCGGCATCCTGATGCAGCGCTGGTTCCCCGGCGTGGACGTGTGGGTCTGGTGCCTGATCTTCGCGTTGGCGCTGTTCACCATCAACGCGATCTCGGCGAGGGTCTTCGGTGAGACCGAGTTCTGGTTCTCGCTGATCAAGGTGGTCGCGATCGTCGCGCTCATCGTGTTCGGCGGCATGGCGATCTTCGGCTTCACCCCGCTGTCGAGCGAGCACCCGGCTGCTCCGCTGTTCAGCAACTTCGTCACCCCTGAGGGCCTGTTCCCGGGCGGCGTCGCCGGCGTCGTCGTCACCGCCCTCGCCGTCTTCTACGCGTTCAGCGGTTCCGAGCTGATCGGCGTCGCCGCCGGTGAGACCAAGGACCCCGGCAAGAACATCCCCCGGGCCATCCGGTCGACGGTCCTGCGCCTGCTGATCCTGTTCGTGGGGTCGATCACGGTCATCGCCGCGCTTCTCCCCTACGAGGATGCCGGCCTGACCAGCAGCCCGTTCGTGGACGTGTTCGAGTACGTCGGCATCCCCTACGCCGCCGACATCATGAACTTCGTCATCATCACCGCACTGCTGTCGGCCGGCAACAGTGGCCTGTTCTCGTGCGCCCGCATGCTGTTCTCCCTCGCCGAGGAAGGGCACGCGCCGCGGGTGCTGCAGCGCCTCACCCGCCGAGGGATCCCGCTCGTGGCCCTCACGGTCAGCCTGGCGCTCGGCCTCGTCTCGCTGATCTCCAGCGTGATCGCGCCGCAGACGGTGTACCTGGTGCTGGTGTCGATCGCGGGTTTCGCCGTGGTCGCCGTGTGGATGTCGATCGTGGCGTCGCAGTTCTTCCACCGCCGCCGGTTCGTGCGCGAAGGCGGCGACATCACGACGCTGCCGTACCGCACCCCGCTGTACCCGGTGCTGCCCATCCTGGCGTTCGTGCTGCTGTCGATCTCGCTGGTGGCCATCGCGTTCGACCCGAACCAGGTCGCCGCCCTGTACTTCGGGGTTCCGTTCGTGGGGCTGTGCTACCTGTTCTTCTGGTGGCGCTACGGACGCCGCGGCGCGCGCCCGGTCGTCGCCGTGTCGGAGGAAGCTCCCGTGGACCTGGTCGACGACCCCGCCGCCGAAGAGCCCATCCGTCAGCCCCGCGGGTAGACCACGCCGACCAGGCCACCGCCACGCATGAGCACCACGAGTCCCGTCTGGGTCGAGATCGACGCCGGCGCCATCGCCCACAACCTCGACGTCGTTCGAGGCGAGGTCGGCATCACGACGCGGCTCTGCGGGGTGGTGAAAGCGGATGCCTATGGCCACGGCATCCCGGTCGTCCTGCCCATCCTGATGGCGGCCGGGGTCGACACAATCGGGATCACCTCGAACCAGGAGGCCGAGGAGGCCCGCCGGCGGGGATTCTCGGGACGCATCATCCGCCTCCGGGCGGCACTGCGCGAAGAGATCCAGGAGGGCGGCCGGCTCGATATCGAGGAGTGGGTGGGAGGCGGCGATCACGCAGGTGTCGTGATCGCAGCCGCCCGCTCGCTCGGGCGTCCTCTCAGCGTCCATCTCTCCCTCAACTCCACGGGCCTCAGTCGAGATGGAATGGACTGGGACGAGCCTCAGTCGCAGCCTCACCTCCGACGCATCGCCGCGAGCCCTGAGCTCGCCATCGTCGGAATCTGCTCTCACTTCCCCTGCGAAGACGCCGACGATGTGCGGGCCGGCACCCTCACCTTCCGGAACCAGGCCGGCGCGGCCGAGCGGGTGCTGGGTGCTCCGCGCGGCCGCTTCGAGAAGCACTGCGCCACCTCGTACGCGGCGCTGACCATCCCCGACTCGCGCATGGACATGGTCCGGATCGGTGCCGCGCTCTACGGCGACACGTCAGCCGCAGTCCCTGGATTGCGTCCGGCCATGAGGCTGGTGTCGCGCATCGCGGCGATCAACCCGTACCCGGCGGGCAGCACGGTCGGATACGACAGGGCCGCACGCATCGATCGCGCCAGCCGGCTTGCCGTCATAACCGTCGGCTACGCCGACGGGTACCCGCGCACGCTGGGCGGCCGGGCGCACGTTCTCGTCCACGGCACCTTCGCGCCGGTGATCGATCGGCTGGCCATGAACAGTCTCGTGGTCGACGTGACCCAGGTGCCGTCGGCTCAGATCGGCGACGAAGTGGTACTTTACGGGCGGCAGGGATCCGCACAGATCCGTTCCGCCGACATCGAACGGGCAAGCGGAACCATCGCCGCCGGCTCGTACACCGCGTGGGCTCGGCTGAACCCGCGCGTCGTCGTCGACGTGGCGGCTTCCGAAGCGGTCCCCACCCTGTGACCGGCTCCGCGTCCATCGGCCCAGAAAGCACCCCAGATCATGAGCGCCCCGTCCTCACTCCTGCAGGGTCTCGCGCTGCTGGACGCGGCGGTGGCCCAGGAGCGATCGGGAAGGCAGGGCCACAACGCCTCACGCCTAGCCGAGACCACCGGCATCGAGCGCAGTCGCGTCTCGCGCCTCACACGCGAGCTGCGAGACCTGGGCTACCTCGATCGCGACAACGCTGCGGTGCTCAAGGCGGGCGACGGCTTCTTCCGCGCCGCCGGGGCCCTGAGCCGTCCGTGGCTCCGAGCAGCACGCGAGAGTCTGCGCGTGCTCGCCTCCACGTTAGGGGTTCCGGCGCAACTGGTCGCCGCCGAGGGACCGGGCGCGATCCTGCTCCGTTCCGAGAAGGGCCCGGGAGTCTCCGCGGACTACCTGCGCCCCGGCATCCTGACCCCCATCTGGTGCACCGGACCCGGACGGGCCCTCCTGTGGGACCACACGCGCGATGACCTCGAAGCCCTCCTCGCCGACGTGCAGTTCGTCGGAGTCGGCGGTCCCGGCGCGGCAAGATCGGTCGATCAGCTCCAGCAGCTGCTCGAGCGGGACCGCGACCTCGGCATGGTGGATGCCCGCGAGGAATACGTCGAAGGCGTGCGGGACTTCGCACTGCCGATCCGCGATCAGCGCGGCATCGTGGTGTCTATCGGCATCAGCAGCGGCGCGATCTCGGAGCGCCGCACACGCGAAGCCCAGAGTGCGCTTCGCGACGCCTGCGCACGGCTGAGCCGGCTCATCCAGGAGCCGTGAGCAGCCCGCTCCGGGTCACTCGCCCCGAGCCTCGCCCGCGCCGAGCATCGCCGACAGACGCTGCGCAGCGTCGACACACGCCGCTCCCAGAGCCTCCGACCTCGACTCCAGGCGGTGCCGTTCCCCCACGATCTGCAGGCCGGCGATGACTTCGCCCCGGAAGTCCCACACCGGCGCCGAGACCGAGTAGAGGCCCGGCTCGGCCTCCTCCGCCACGATCGCGTAGCCCCTGGCCCGCGCCTCCCGCAGGCGCACGAGGAACTCATCGACCGACGCCGCCGCATTCGGGCCGGCGCTGCGGAAGCTCGTGCGGCTGAACACACCGCGGACCTCCTCATCGGAGGCATCCCACAACACCGCCTGGCCCGCGTCGCTGCAGAACGCCGGATACGCTCGCCCGATCCACGAACCGATCAACCGGGCGGCTGGCGGCACGCTCTCGACGATCGTGACCGTCGCATCGCCCTCGAGGACTCCGAGGAAGCACGCCTCCGCCACGGACTCTGACAGCTGGTCCAGGATCGTGAGACCCTCGCTGCGCAGCCGTCTTTCGACCAGCTGCTCCGCAGAGGCGTACCAGCCCCACGCCAATCGGTAGCGACCGTCGGGACCTCGCGACACCAACCGCTCATCCGCCAGCGCAGCAAGCGTGCGCGAGACCTGCGACCGATCGCGCTCCAGCGCTCGGGCGATGGCCTGCACCGACACGCCCTCCCCGCTCGCCGCCGACATGTCAGCCACGCAGGACACCACGTCCATCCCGCGGCCCATACTGGTCCGCTCGAGAGCGACATCGTCACGCGGGGTCACAAGGAGAGGATATCGAGGTGGGCCGTTGCGGCTCGGCTCACCAGGCGGGTCATGAAACACGGAATCGGGGATGCCGCGCACGCCGGATGCATTCCGCTATGGTGCTGAGGTGCTTCCCCCGGACACGGCAAGACTTCGCTTTCGCCAGATGGGGCGGGCCGACCTCGATGCAATGGCGGGCCTGCTGAGCGACCCCGATGTCATGCGGTTCTACCCCGCGCCGAAGACCCGCGAGCAAGCCGCGGCGTGGATCGAGTGGAACCAGCGCAACTACGCGGAGCACGGGTACGGGCTCTGGATCATCGAGACACACGAGGGCGACTTCGTCGGAGACTGCGGACTGACCTGGCAAGAAGTCAACGGAGTCAAGAAGCTCGAAGTGGGGTACCACGTCGCCACTCAGTGGCAAGGCCAGGGCATGGCATCCGAGGCTGCGCTTGCGTGCCGCGACTTCGCGCGCGAACACGTCGAGGCACGGGAGCTGGTCGCCATCATCCATCCAGACAATCGCGCCTCCGAGCGAGTGGCCGAGAAGGTCGGGATGCACCGAGTCGATGATGATCAGCAGGCGAACGGCTCACGCCGAATCGTCCTGAGCATGCGTCTCTGACCGCACGTTGCCGCGCAGCTGCCGTCCGCGACGTCGCGGCCCGGGCAGAAACGGGCTGACCCTGTGAGCGTGCTGCGTTCAGCGCCGGATGACGTCCCCCGAGCCCGACACGCGCACGTCCGTACCCGGGTCACCCGAGTACGTGACCTGACCGCTGCCCGAAAGGTCGACCGAAAGACTGTCGCTCGCAGCGACGTCGACCTCGCCGGATCCGGAGAGGTTGACGACGGCATCCTGCGCCTCGAGCTCCTCGGCGTCGACGGATCCGCTGCCCTCCAGGTCGACGGAGAGCTCGGCGGCAGAGCCCGTCAGCGTGACGTCGCCCGAGCCCGAGAGGCGCACCTCGACGCGATCAGCCGCGATGCGCGACCAGTCGACGTCTCCCGAACCGTCGATGTCGAGGCGCACGGTGCCGTCTGCCGACACCGTCGCCTCGACATCGCCCGAGCCGTTCAGTTCGATCAGCTCCAGGCTTGGCACGGTCAGGTCGTACCGCACGTCTCCGAACCCCATCGTGAAGCCGGGCTCAGCGGCCAGCACGAGGGTGTCGCCGTCCACCTCGGAGGTCAGGCGATCGATCGCCCCCTCCGGCGCGTGCACCGTGAGCGCCGGCTCCCCCTCAGACACGACGAGATCACCGGAGGTGTCGAGCACGACGCGCGACACCTCGCCGATATCCCGCTCCTCGGAGGTCATCGGCCCGACGGGGATCATCAGTGAGCACCCCGACAGGGCGAGGACCGACGCCGCGACGGCGAGGGCGCCCGGCAGTCGGCATCCGTTCTGGTTCATCGGTGACTCCTTCCGCCATCGAAGGTCTGCCGACAGGTCCTCAGCGGCCGTCGACCTCCCGTCGCCGGGCGAAGGGCGAACGCGTGGAGCCTGAGCGCTCCCAGCCACGCCCATCCTCACCATGATGGAACGACGAGCGGTCTCGCGCCACCCACCTCGGCACCGGCGCGCCGTCCTGGACGAAGTGGATGCTTCGCCGAACCGCGGCCTCGCTCCCCACCACGACGACCGACCCCGCACCTGATCGTGCGAGTTTCAGTCGGATTCAGCCGAACGCGACGTAGCGAGCGGTGGCACCGCGGAAGGTGCTCGCCGGGCCGGCGTCCGCATCTGCAGACGCAGCAATCGGAGCGGGCGGCATCGTAGAGCCGCGACCGACGAGTGTGCGGTGCACAACCTGACGGTCGCCTCGCAGACGGAAGAGCGCGCCTGCTCGAACGATGACCCGGGCGGGAAACGACGGCGCGGGTGCTTCTCCGGGATGAGCGCCTGCGGCCAGGACTCGTGCGACCGGCGGCACGGACGGGATATCGACCGGCTTGCGGCTACGCGGCTTCGGCATGGCTCTGACACTCGATGCAGGCGGCTGCGTGCGGGAGAACCTCGAGTCGCGCGGGTGCGATCTGACTTCCGCACCGGGTGCAGCGGCCGTACGTGCCGAGGGTGATGCGATTGAGCGCCGCGGTGATCTGCTCGATCGCGATCCGGTGGGATGCCGCCGACTGGTACGCGACGGGATCGACGCTCGGCAGAGCGAACGGCTCGAGCTCCTGGAGAACGGCGAGCCGTTCCTCGAGCTGCCGCTCGAGCTCGCGCTGCACGTCGGGGAGAGGGACGGGTTCGTGGGTTTCGATGGGCATCGATGCTCCTCGGGGTACAAAAAAAGCGCCGCAGGTGCGACGCGCTGGGTTGTCCGGTTGAACCGATCGATCGGATGGGTCATCACGGCGGCGCGACGCGACGGGTGGACTGCATGTGCAGAGCATCCGCGTCGCTCCGCCGGGGCGGCAGCACCTCGTGGCGAGCGCCCGCGATGTCGACCACAGCCGTCACCACGGAGGCGTCGGCGAGACGCTCCGTGCGGTGCGGGCGGGTCATCGGGGTCATGGCCATCACCCTAGCTCGCTTCCAGAAAAAGGCAAGTCAGCGGTTTTTTCTGCTCTCTGGTTACGCGAGTTGACTTTCCCAGGAAGACGGCTATGGTCGTGGGTTCACCCGCCAGCCAACAGGGGAAGCGAGTCCGCATGTCAGGCCGATCACCGCGAGCACGCGACACGAAGAAGGTCGCTCAGTCGTCACCGAAGGAGAAGCGCGCCGAGAAGCGCGCGAGCCAGGAGCCACGAGCGTTCATCAAGCCACGCAAGGGCGCGTCCGGTTGACGAACAGCGCGGGCTCCTCGCTGTGGGGGGCCCGCGGAACTCTTTCGATCACGTGGCGGCGATGCGGGTCACCACCACCACGAGCGGCCCTGCAGCATGTCGCCGAAGTCCTCCGGCTTCCCGCGCCCCGTGGCCCTCGCCCCGAGATAGCTGTCGACCACCGCGCGACCGAGGTCGTCCAGCTCCGGCGCCACCACATGACCGCCCGCCCGTCGCGCCAGCGCATCGATGAACCGGGCCAGCCCCGGATCCTCCCCCAGCCGGAAGAAGGTCGTCTGGGCGCCCATCCGCTGCACCGCATCCAATTCGCGCACCGTGACCGCCACCGTCCGCGAGTCCGGCGGATACGCGAAGAACACACTCCCGTCCGGACGCAGATGCGACGTCGGCTCGCCATCGGTGACGATGAGCAGCACGGGCTGCGCCGTGGGATTCTTGCGGAAGTGCCGCTGCGCGAGCAACAGCGCGTGCTGCAGATTGGTGCCCTTGTCCCACACCGAGTCCTTCGCCGTGAGCTGCTCGATGTCGATCACCTCGGCGTGACGCGCGAACGCGATCAGCTGCAGCTTGTCGCCTCGGAACCGCGTCGAGATGAGGTGGTGGAGGGCGAGCGCCGTGCGCTTCATCGGCACCCAGCGACCATCCAGCGCCATCGAGAACGACGTATCCACCAGCAGCGCGACGGCGGCCTGCGTGCGCTGCTCGGTCTCGACCACCTCGACGTCGCGGGTGTCGAGCCGCACGCCGTCCGCGACATCACCCCCGTCGAGCACGGTCCGCAGCACCGCGTTCGACACCGTGCGGGGGATGTCCCAGGGCTCCGTGTCGCCGAACGCCCACTCGCGCGTCGAGCCGGTGCGGTCGCCGGCGGCGCCGACGTTGCGCGTTTCCCGACGACCCGTGCGACCCGACTGCTGCGTCGCGATGTCACGCAGCAGCGCCCGCCCCAGCTGCCGCATCGCCCGCGGGGTCAGCCTGAGCTGCCCGTCGGACGCGCGCTGCAGCATCCCGGTGTCCCTCAGCTCCTGCTCCAGCTCGCGCAGCGTGCGAGCACTGACGGCGGCGTCCTCGCCCATCAGCCGCTCGAGCGCGTCGAGATCGATGTCGTCCATGCGCGCGCCCGGATACATCTGCCCGAGCTGATCTGTCAGCGAATCGAGGTCCGAGAGGTCCTGCATGATGCCCGTCGCCTCGCCGAGACCCGTCGGCTGATCTCCGGAGAAGGATGCTGAGCCCGACCAGTCCTCGCCGGGTCGAAGTGAGCGCAGATTGTCGTCGAGACGCGACAGCGACTGCATGAGATCGGGCGAGCCGAACGCCTGCTCGGCGAGGCTCATCAACTCCTCCCGCTGCTCGGGGGTCATCGAGTTGAGCATGCGCTGGGCAGCCGCAGCACGCTGCGCCAAGGCATCCATCAGCTCATCGAGATTCTGCGGATTCTCGGGGAACTGATCCCCGTGCTTGCGCATGAACTCGTCGAAGTCCTCGGGCGTGTCCTCGCCGAGCCGGCGCTTCTCGAGCAGGTCGTTGAGATCGTTGAGCATGTCGCGGATCGCCTGGCGATCAGCATCCGTGGCGTTCTCGAGCGCGTTCTTCATGCCGGCGAAGCGCTGATCCAGCAGCTCACGGCCGAGCAGCTCGCGGATGCGGTCGTAGTCGGCCCGCGCGGTCGGGCTCTGCCAGTCGTAGTCGGCGAGGTCGTTGACCGCCGCGGCGGTGCTGGTGGGGAGGTTCTCGAGCCGCATCTCGGCGAAGGCTCTGGTGTCATCGTCGAGATCGACGTCGCGGACGAGGTGCTTGCGCTCCTCGAGCACGGCGTGGTCGAGCAGGCGACGGACCTCTTCGAGGGTGCCGTCGAGGCGGTGGCGCTGGGTGAGTTGGGCTCGACGCTCACGGACGCGGCGGGCGAGCTCGTCGAGGCCGAGACGGTTCTGGTCGCCGCGGCGGAGGTACTCGCGCATCGCGCGCTCGGCGGAGGTTCCTTCCATGACCTCACGCCCGATCGCCTCGAGAGCGGACTGGATGGGGACGGGGGGCGCGAGCGGGTCACCCCCGGCGTAGCGGCCGTAGCGGGAGGTGTGCGCAGGGGTGCGGTGGAAGGAGCGGGGCATTACGGATGCCTCGGAACTCGGTTGAGCGGGGGGCGCTGCGGCGCCAGAAGTCGAAACGCCTGGGGAATGCGGGCGTCGTCAGCCATAGACCGTCTCACCGCCTGCGCTGTCCTTGCCGATCTTCTTCTCCAGGTACAGCGACTCGAGGAGCAGCTCCAGCGCACCGGCACGCTCCCCCGGCGTCACCGCCTCGAGGCGATCCGCCACCTGGTCGTACAAGTCCGACTCGCCCAGCACCGGCATCGCGGACAGAACCTCGGCCGCAGGAATCTGCTCGCCGGTCATCACCGTCGCACCGGTGTGCAGGGCATCCGCCAGCGCACGCGAGTCCAGCCCCCGCAGGTGCGCACGAGCCGTGTCGGCCACCGCCGTACGCAGCAGGTGCTCGAGGATGGCGCGCTCGCGGCCCTCCTCCCCCGTCTCGAACTCGATCTTGCCGCCGAGCACGTCCACCGCGGTCTCGAGGTCGACCGGACGCGCCACGGCGACCTCCTCGTGCTGGCGCGTCGCGCGATGCAGAGCCGCCGCGGCGATCGTCTCGGCGCCGGCGATCGCGAACCTCGCGGATACGCCCGCGCGCTGGTCCACAGCATCCGATTCCCGAAGGTTCCGCGTGAAGCGCGCGAGGATCTCGAGGAGGTGCGCGGGCACCTCGGCCACAAGGTCGGCCTCCTGGCGGATGACGGCGATCTCCTCGTCGATCGTCTGCGGGTAGTGCGTGCGGATCTCGGCGCCGAAGCGGTCCTGCAGCGGCGTGATGATGCGGCCGCGGTTCGTGTAGTCCTCGGGGTTCGCGGTGGCGACCACGAGCACGTCGAGATCCAGGCGCAGCACGTAGCCGCGGATCTGGATGTCGCGCTCCTCCATGACGTTGAGAAGCGACACCTGGATGCGCTCGGCGAGGTCGGGCAGCTCGTTGATCGCGACGATGCCGCCGTTGCTGCGCGGCACGAGCCCGTAGTGGATCGTCTCGGGATCGCCGAGCGAGCGCCCCTCGGCGACCTTGATCGGATCGACGTCGCCGATGAGGTCGGCCACCGACGTGTCGGGGGTCGCGAGCTTCTCGGCGTATCGCTCGCTGCGGTGGCGCCAGTTCACGGGCAGGTCGTCGCCCAGCTCGTTCGCACGACGAATGGATGCTGGGGCGATGGGGTGGAACGGATGCTCGCCGAGTTCCGACCCCTCGATGACCGGGCTGTACTCGTCGAGCAGCCCGTTGAGGCTGCGGAGGAGGCGGGTCTTGCCCTGGCCGCGCTCACCTAGCAGGACGATGTCGTGTCCGGCGAGGATCGCGCGCTCGAGCTGCGGGATGACGGTGGTGTCGAAGCCGTGGATGCCGGGCCACGGGTCGGTGTTTGTGGCGAGCGCCCGGAGGAGGTTCTCGCGGAGCTCGATGCGGACCGGGCGATAGGTGTGACCCGATGCGCGCAGCTGGCCGGCCGTCGTGATTCCGGAAGGCGAAGGTGTCATGCCGGGAGGCTACGCCTGGTGCGCCGGGCTCGGGGCCGCATACGGGAAATCCATCGCGACGCGAGTCCGCGCCTCGTGCGAACCCGTTCCAGCCGCGCCGCGGCGCGCGCCCGCGTCAGTTGAAGTTCACCCGCACCAGGGGGCTGCGATCGATCCACTCCTCGACGGGCGCGAACTCCGGACGCGAGGCGCGCCCTGAGTAGATCGCGTCGATGCCGTCCACGATCGCGCTCAGCACCTCGGTGCGCTCCTGCGGGTCGATGATCGCGGTCGCCGTCGCCGGAAGGTCGGCCCGCACCTCGTGCTTCAGGTGGAAGGTGAACTCGGGGTGGGCGAGCAGGTTCGCGTACCACGACCGGGCGCCGGGAGTGCCGGTGATGTACACCTCGCCGTCGACATTGTGGAACCAGATCTCGATCCGGCGGAGCTGCTGGGAGCGGGCTCCCCGCGTGGTGATGTCGACCACACGCTGCGCGAAGGGCGCGTCGTCGGTCAGGGCGAGGGCGGTCTCGATCGCGGCATCCATACTCGTTCTCTACCGGGGATTCCGCCGGAACGGAACCGACCGCGACTTCCATCGTCATGCAGGCCGACCTGTGCGGCCCATGCTCCCGGAGGCCACGGCGCCGAGGCGATCTCCTGGGGCTCGGCGGCCGCCGAACCCTCCTCCGGTTGCGCCTCCGGACGGCGCTGAGGCCAGCGTCGATATGGATGCAGGATGCGTCCTTTTGTTCGAATGTCGGAGGTGTTTGACACAATGAATCATGGATATTTTCTCCGACATGCAAGCGGCGCTCGACGCGCTGCGCGCGGCGTTCGGAGACGGTGACGCGGCCGGCATTCCGGCAACGGCGCAGGAGCTCGATGACGACGATCTGCTGTCGGTGATCCGGAGTGCCACGACACTCGTCCGTGCCGGGGAGTCCCTCCGGATCGCGGCGTCCGGGGTCGTGGCAGCTCGCTCCACGAGGGATGCCGGGCACGGCGGACTCGCCCAGAAGCGCGGGCACCGCTCGGCGGTGTCGCTGATCCAGGACCTCACCGGCAGCACGCGCGCAGACGCCACGAAGCAGGTGCGCATCGGCGAGGCGCTGGCCGCGGCATCCGTTCCTGCTGAAGCCGATGCTGGTGACGGCGAGGCCACCACGGCCCCCGTCTCAGCAGCGCCGGCGCCACACCCGTGGCACGCGGCGCTCGGCGCGGCGCTCATGTCGGGCGCGCTCACGTCTGCGCAGCACGACGCGATCTTCCGTGGGCTCGGGGTGCCGCCGACCGGATCGGATGCAGACGACGAGAACCACGCGCGCGATGCGTGGGCCACGGCGGCGACGCACCTGATCGATGAAGCGCAGGTGCGTACCGTCGAAGAACTGGTGACCGCCGCGAGAGCCCTGCGCGACTTGCTCGACCCCGAGGGTGCGGAGCGCCGCTTCGACGAGCGGTTCGAGGCACGTTCGTTCCGCACCTGGACCGACCGCGATGGGGTGCGGCGCGGCAGCTTCACGTTCGACGACATCGGCGCGGCCGGCATCGAGACGATCATCGGCACCGCACTGCGTCCGCGTCGCGGCGGACCGCGCTTCGTCGACCCCGACGAGGCCGCGCGGGCTCAGGAGCTGCAGAACGATCCGCGCACCAACGACCAGCTCGCGTACGACCTGATGATGGACATCGTCCGTGCGGGCGCGCTCGCCGACGCCCAGGCCGTGTTCGGCACCCGCCAGGCAGGCATCCGCGTCGTCGCCACTCGAGCCGCCCGGGACGACCCGTGGGACGGACGCCCTGCGGTTGCGCTGGCCGAAGACACCGGCGCGACGCTGCCGGGCTGGATCATCGGTACCCGGGCCTGCGACACCGCCACCATGACCGTCACCCTCGATCCGGCGGGCAATCCGCTCGATCTCGGACGAGAGGCGCGGCTCTTCACCCCCAAGCAGCGCATCGCGCTCGCGATTCGGGATGGCGGATGCCGCATCCCCGCGTGCGACCGCCCCGCATCGTATTGCGAGGCGCATCACATCGATCCGTATGCACAAGGCGGCCGCACCGACATCGACCGCGGCATCCTGCTGTGTCCGTTCCACCACATGAATCTGCACCACCATGGGTGGCGGATCACGAGAAACGGGAAGGAGGACTTCGTCCTCCATCGCCCCGGACTTCCACCCACCGCGCTGCCGACTCGGGTGGCTCGCCGATACGATTTCGGCGACCTCCGACCAGCGCCGCGAAGACTCATCCCCGCCGGGTAGCGGCGGGGCGCGACGCACCCATCACCGGGCGGCGGGTCCGGACTGTCCCCGACTCGTCCCGAGCGGTGCGCGTCGCGCCCCACTCCCGCCTGCTTCTGCGGGCAGGGCGGCGGCATTCGTCCTCAGCGGTTCTCCCCCGAGACGTCGACGAGCACCTTGCCCACGGCGCCCTGCTCCACGGCGTCGTGGGCCGCCGCGGTCTCCTCGAGAGAGAACCACGTCAGCGGAAGCCCCGCCGCCTCTCCCACGGGGAGTGCGCCGTCGCGCAGCGCGGCGGTGATGTCCTCGGCGGCGGCTTCCAAGGCGGCTGCGCCGACCGTGTACAGCAGCAGCCCCTGGATGCGCACGTTCTTCGCGAAGGTCGGCCGCACCGGGACGGTTGCCTGCTCGCCACCGTTGTCGGCGTAGTACGCGATCGAACCGTGATTCGCGACCACCTGACCATCGAGCCCGGCGTTCTGCGCGATCGACACCTCGACGATGTGGTCGACGCCGCCGGGCGCGATCGCGGCGATCAGGCCGGCGGCATCCTCATCGCGGTAGTTCACGATGTGGTGAGCACCCGCGGCACGCGCGAGCGACGCCTTCTCTTCGCTCGAGATCGTCGCGATCACCGTCGCACCCGCCCAGACCGCGAGCTGGATCGCCGCGTGTCCGACGGCACCGGCTCCCCCGGCCACGAGTACGACACGTCCGCCGAGCGAACCCGGCGCCAGCCGCGCGGGTCCGAACTCGTGCACCGTGAGCGCCCGGTGCGCCGTCATCGCGGGCACACCCATGCTCGCTGCCACGTCGAAGCCGACACCATCCGGCAGCTTCACCGCCCGTTCGGCAGGAACGACGGTGTACTCCTGCGCCGTGCCCGTCGGGCGCTGGTGCTGGGCGAGATACAGCCACACGCGGTCGCCCACGGCGAGTTCGGTCACCCCGTCGCCGACGGCGTCGACGACACCCGCACCATCCTGATTCGGCACGACCTCGTCGAACGCCGGCTTCGCTCCGCTTCCGGCCCGCGCCTTCCAATCCGTCGGATTCACGCCCGAGACGGCCACCTTCACGCGCACTTCCCCGGGCCCGGGAATCGCGGGCTCGCGCTCCGCGAGCGAGAGGACGGACGAGCTTCCGGTGCGGGAGTAGACGATCGATCGCATGCCACACGCCAACGCGTCCGGTGCCGTCGGCATTTCCGATCCGCGTTGCCGTGGAGACCGGCACCGTCCATGCGGTGGTGCGCACTCCCTGCCGAAGACCCGCCGCAACCCGTCGGCCCGGTTCCTCAGGAGGGCGAGTGTCAGCCCACCGATCCGGCGCGCGGGGGGCGCGCCCGTACGATCCAGCTGATCGCGAGAAGGACGGCCAACGCGCCCGCGATGATCCAGAGCGCTCCTTGCCCGATCCAGGCGGATGCCGCGGCGCCGAGCACCGCGCCGGAGGCGATCGACGCCCACAGCAGCAGATGCCGCGGCCACCCGGTGCCGGCCTGGCCGCGCATCGCGCCGACCAGACCTTGCCCGACCTTCACGAGCGCACCCGTCATGTACGTGACCCCGAAGGCGACCTGGCCACCTCGGGCGAAGACGGTGTTGAGCGCGCCCATCGCGAAGGCGAGGCAGCATCCGCTCGCCCAGCGCCATTCGAATCCGGCGAGGATCGCGGCGGCGCACACCAGGCTGAGGATCAGAAGCAGCACGCGCAGCTGCCCGCGCGCGCGATCCCCGGGCACGAGCGTGCCGGCCATCACGCCCATCACGAACGCAACGATCAGCGTCAGCGCGAACGCTGCGCTCACGAGCGAGAGCTGCGACACGTCGACGCTCGCGCGGGTGGTGTTGCCGGTCATGAACGACACGAAGTACCCGCCGAGGAAGACGAACGCGAAGCCGTCGACGTATCCGGCGAGACCCGCGAGCATCACAGCCGCCGCGAGCCCCCTCCTGCTCAGGCCCCTCACCATGACAGCGAGCGTATCGACCGGGGCCACCGAACGCCGACGGCCGCCGGACGAGAACGGAGTCCTCGCCCGGCGGCCGCGTCGCCCGGGTGCTCAGTCGAACGGGTCGAAGTACGCCACGGTCGCGGCGTCGATGTTGCTGTCGAGCCCGACCGCGTCGAACGCGGTGGTGCTCGCTCCCGTGACGAAGACCCGCCGCGTTCCGTCGGCCCGCTGGTCCACCGCCACGCCGTTCGCCCCGTCGCTCGCGCCGGTCGCGTCATAGGCGGCCGACCACACCTGCTCGCCCGTGACCAGGTCGTAGGCGAGCGTGACGTAGTCCCAGGCCGACTCGGCACTGCGGGACTCACCGGTGACGACGGCGCGGGTGCCGTCGGCGGTCAGCGCCACGTCGTAGGCGACGTCCAGCCCATGAGCGGTGCCGTCGTACCGCGTCGCCCAGAGCTGCGCGCCATCGGCTACGTTGTAGGCGACGGACGCGTAGTCCATCTCAGCGCCACCCTCCACGTTGCCGACGACCACCAGGGTGCCGCCGTCCGGGCTGATCGCGAGCGCCTGCGGCACATCCGTGCCCGCGTCGCCGTAGCCGGCCGCCCAGCGCTCCTCGCCGGTCGCGAGGTCGTAGGCCACCGTCTCCCAGTCGACCTGGCGGTCCGTGTTGCTCACGACGCCGGCCACGATCACGGAGTCGCCGACGATCGCGATGTTGTCCGCGATGTCGATCTGCCCGTCCGAACCGTTGCGCAGCACGTCCCACTTCTGGGCGCCGGTGGTGGCGTCGTACGCGACCGTGCCCCAGTCGGTGAGACCCGTGCCGTCGCCCCGGCTCTGGCCGGTGATGACGACCGTGGAGCCGTCCTCGCTCACCGCGATGCTGCGTGCGTCGTCGGTGCCGTTCACCGGATCGTCGTACCGCGTCGCCCAGCGCTCCTCGCCTGTCGCCGCGTCGTAGGCGACGGTGGCGTAGTCGAGCTGCGCCTCGCCCGTGGTCTGGTACCCGGTGACGTAGACGGTCGAGCCGTCCGGGCTGACGACGAGGTCGTTCAGCGCGTCCCCGGCCTGAGCCGGCCCGTCCAGACGCGTGGTCCACCGCCGCTCACCGGTCGCTCCGTCGTAGGCGACCGTGAGGTAGTCGCCGCCGCTGGTCCCGCCGACGTACAGCGTCTCGCCGTCGGGGCTCATCCCGAAGCCCGCGGGCTCGTCGGAATCGCCGTCCGAGGCATCCCACTGCTCCTCCCAGATCACGTCGCCGGTCTCCGGGTCGTACGCAGCAGTCAGGAAGTCGCTCACGAGTCCACCTGCCGACGGCGGCCGGCTGTAACCGCTCATGTAGACGCGCCGGCCGTCGGGGTGGAGCAGGAGCTCGCTGCCGACATCGGAGGAGGTCCCGAACTGCCCGCTCGCTCCGTCGTACCGAGCGGCCCAGTCCTCGTCACCCGGCTGCTTGGCTCGGAGCACGATCGGCGACCGCACCGTGTGCGTGCCATCGGTCCACGACAGCTGGCCGGCGAGGTAGTCGAACAGCTGCGTCTCCTCGCCGACGGCGAACGTGACCGAGTACGACGCGGTCTCGCCCGGCGCCACAGTGAGCGTGCTCGGCTCGACCGTGACACCCACTCCGGCGAGTCCGCTCACCGTCGCCGAGTAGGTCGCGGCCTTGTCGTCGACGTTCTTGACCGTGCGCGTGACGGTCTGCGTGCCGTCGAGCAGGCCGATGCCGATCGACGGGGTGTTCAGATCGCTCGGGTCCAGCGAGCGCCCTCCTGCCTCGAGATCGTCACAGGCGGCGTCGGCCACACTGCGGGTCGACCCGCAGAGGAACGCGGTCCAGTCATCGACACCGCTCTCGTAGACCAGCCCCGGGTCGGCCGCGCTCGTGGGCTGCACGTGCCCGGCACCCTGCTTGAAGATGAGGTTCGGGTCGGTGTTCGCCTCGCCGTCCAGGACGTCGGACCCCGTGGTCATCAGCGCCGACTTGATCGCCATCGGCGACCAGTCCGGGTGAAGGCCCTGCAGCAGGGCGGCGAGCCCGGCGACGTGGGGCGCCGACATCGACGTGCCGCTCATCAGGTTGAAGTCCATCCCACCCTGGCCGGGAGGGGCGACCGCGGCGAGGATGTCCTGCCCCGGAGCGATCACGTCGGGCTTCAGCACATCGCCGTTGCCGGCGACGAGCGGGCCGCGCGAGGAGAACTCCGCGGTGAAGGGCGCCGTGCCGCCGTTCGCGATGACCGCCTTCTCGATGGTCGCGGTGGCTCCGGCCGTCGCCGCGTAGGCGCTGATCGCGCTCCACTCGGTGTCTTGCAGGTGCACCGTGGGCACCGAGTGGAAGTCGGCGTTCAGCGAGTTGCCGAAGGCGTTCACGAAGATCATGCCGACCCCGCCCGCCTCCGCGACGGCGCGCGAGGAGTTGACACGGGCGATGTCGCCGCCGCGCTCGCAGAGCACGATCTTCCCGGTGACCTTGGCGGGATCGAGTGCCGGCTTGCCGTTGTTGTCGCTCGCGGGATAGCAGCGAGCACCCGCGCCGATCGAGACACCCGAGAGCCGCGCGGCGGCGCCCGTGATGACCGGGGCGGGCCCGACCGCCGCGTTGCTGAGCGACACGCCCTCGTAGCGCGCACCGTTGCCGAGGACCACGGCGCCCGTCGTCGTGCGGTCGTGGGTGCCGGCAGCGACGGTGGTCAGCCAGGGACCTGGGTGGGCGACGGTCCCGGCGTCGGGGCCCGAATTGCCGGCGGACGCCGCGACGAAGATGCCGGCTGCGGCAGCGTTGAGGAACGCCGCCTCCGTAGGCTCGAGGAAGTCGGTGCTGGAACCCGAGACCGAGTAGTTGATGACGTCGACGCCGTCGGCGACGGCCTTGTCGATCGCGGCGACCATGTCGGACGTGTAGCCGGTCGCGGTGGAGCCGTCCTCGACGGACCACAGCGCCTTGTACGCCGCGATGCGCGCTCGCGGCGCGATGCCCGAGATCTCACCGAAGGGCGCCGCCGGGCCCGTCACGTCGACGCCGTAGTTGCCGCCCGCGGTCGAGGCGGTGTGGGTGCCGTGGCCGTTGTAGTCACGCGGCGAGAGGAACTCCCACGGCAGCTGCTGCGCGACGCCCTCGTTGCCTCCCCACGCGGCGTTGAAGTACTGGGCGGTCACGAGCTTGTTGTTGCAGAGGTTGGCGTCCCACGAGTCGTCGCCCACCTTCTCGGCCGACGCGCACGTGCCACGGAAGCCCTTGGGCTTGCCCTGGTACACGAGCTTCTTGTCGCTGCGATCGGAGAAGCTGGCGACCTCGGGCCAGATGCCGCTGTCGATCACGCCGATCACGATGTCCTCACCCGCTCCCGGCGTCTTCTTGCCACCGGTCGGCCCCCCGAGCTGTGCCCACAGTCCGTCCTCACTGTCCAGCCCGAGGAATCCCTCCGTGGACGACGTGTCGGTCTCGACCGCCTCGTCGGGGTGCACCGAGACGACACCTGGCTGCGCCTCGAGTTCGGCGGCCTGCGCCGGGGTGAGCTCGGCCGCGAAGCCGTTGAAGCTGTACACGTAGCTGTACGAGGGCTTGCCGCCCTTCACCTTCGCGAGAGCCGCCCGCTGCTGCCCTTTGAGGTGCGTGCTGTACGCCTCGACCGCGGGGTCGGCCGGGTCGACCTTCGCTCCGCCGCGAGGCTTCGTCGACGCGAGGCCCTTCTCACCGCCCTCGTACGCGACCACGGGCGCCGGCGCCATCTGCACGATGTACGTCTGCGGCTGCGCGGCTTCGCTCACCAGGGCCTCCGCGTCCTCGGGGGTCGTGACCGTCACGCCGCCGGTCCGGTCGCCGAGGTCCTCCACCGCGACCGGCGCCGGGTCCACGGCGAGCGCCGCAGGCGGCGCGGCCGGCGCAGCGGTCGCCACGAGGGCGAGGGCGGCGGCCGCCGCGATGGCCAGCCGCGTGGAGGCGTGCCTCCGCGGTCGTTGTCTGAGATGTCTGGGCACTGTCTCTCCTCGCGCACGGATGATTCGTTTCACACCTTGCGTTGCAGGTTACGGACGGGTGAACGGGGCGTGCATCCGTGACCTACACTGACTTTTGCTCGCGCCCCACGAGACGAATGGCAGTCATGCCTCAACCCCCGGCTCCACCTCCCGGCGGGGTGTCGCCTGTCCTCGTCGGTCGTCGCGCCGAGTTCGACGCGCTGGCGCGTGCGATCGCGTCACCCCCGGCACTCATCGTCGTCCAGGGCGAAGCCGGGATCGGCAAGAGCCGACTGGTGCGCGAACTCCTCGCCGCTGCGCCGGGCGGCGCGGCGGTGCTGATGGGTCAGTGTCAGGCACTGCATGATCCGTTCCCGCTCGGACCGGTGCTGGACGCATTCCGGCAACAGCGTGATCGCATCGGCGTCCGCGGCCTCAGCCCCGTCGTCGGCAATCTGGCTCCGCTCGTGCCCGAGATCGCCGACCGCCTCCCGGCGCCACCCCCACGCCCGGCGGATCAGCGCGACGCGCGACACCAGATCTTCCGCGCGGCGACCGAGCTGATCGAGCATCTGTCGCCCGCCGTGCTGGTGCTGGAAGACGTGCACTGGGCGGACGCCGTCACTTTCGACTTCCTCACCTACCTCATCGCCCATCAGCCCGCCGACGTGACGATCGTCGTCACGAGCCGCACGGACCTCGGGGCGACTCCGGTCGGCGAGTCGTTCGCACGGGCGCCTGAGGGCCGGACCCGGACGGCACGGCTCGTGCCGCTGGATGTCGCGCAGGTCGGCGAACTGTCCCGGCACCTGCTCGGCGTGGATGTCCCCGATCCGGTCGCGGCGGCGTTGCACGAGGTCACGGGCGGCGTGCCCTTCGTCGTCGAGGAAGTCCTCCGCACTCTGCTGGCGCAGATCCCCGCCGCGGACATCCCCACCCACACGGAAGCCCTCGCGGCGCTGTCCGTGTCGACGGCCCTCCGCGATGTCGTCATCCAGCGGCTGATGACGCTGGACGCGACCGCGCGGGAGGTCATCGAGGCGGCCGCCGTGGTCGGGCTGACCGTCGACCCCGGCCTCACCGCGGAGCTCACCGAGCACGACGCCCGGCACGTGGCGAAGGCGCTCACGTCGGCCCACGCCGCTGGCCTGCTGCATGAGCAGGACGGCCGCAGCCGGTTCCGGCACGTGCTCGCGCAGCAGATCGTCTACGACGCCACACCCTTGCCGACCCGTCAGTGGTGGCATGCCCGCGTCGCGCGCGTGCTGGAGGAGCGACACGACCCGATCCTCTCCGCGCGCATCGCCCACCACTACCGGCGCGCCGGTCTCGTGAAGGACTTCGTCCGCTGGGCGGAGACCGCCGCCGATGAAGCCGTCCGCCACGGCAACGAGGCCGCGGCGGCCGAGTTCCTCCGCGAGGCGACGGCCGACATGGCCGAGCTTTCGATCGACGACCGCGTGCGGATCGCGACGAAGCTCGGTCGTGCCGCGGTGGACGGACTGGCCCACGCCGAGTCCGCCCCGATCCTCACTCGGCTGCTGGAGAGCGAGCAGCTGACGCCGGCCGCCCGCGGCGAGCTGCGCTTCGCCCTGGGCAGGCTCTACCGTCAGCAGGGGTTCGCCCGCGACGGGTACGGCGAGATCGAGCGTGCGGTCGACGAGCTCGACGATCGTCCCGACCTCCAGGCGCGGGCGCTGGCCGTGCTGGCCGCACCTGAGACCGTCGTCGACGTGCCGCTCGAGGCGCATCTGGCGCGGTGCGCACAAGCCGTGGCGGCGGCTCAGCGCGCCGGATCGGTGGACGTCGAACTGGGGGTGCGGATCGCGCGCGCATCGCTTCTCCTCGAACAGGGCGATCCGGCCGCGTGGGGACTGATCGACGCCGCGCGACGCGACCCCGTGGTGCTCACGCAGCCACGGGAGCACGCTCGCGCCGCGATCAACTGGGCGCAGGGCGCCCTCCACATCGGCAACGTGCGCCGCGCCGACGAGCTGCTGGCCGAGGGGCGTTCGATCGCCGAGCGCTCGCTCTCGCCGCGCCTGCTGGAGGTCTTCGAACTGGTCGGCGCGATGGTCGACCACGCCGCAGGGCGATGGGACGGCCTCGCCGAGCGGGCGCAGGACCTGGCCTCGCGCGCGTTCGGATTCGGTGCCGCGTCGTTCGAGGCACGCTACCTGCACCACCTCGTGCAGGGCTCTCGCGGCAACGCCGCGGAGGCGGTCGAAGGACTCACCGACCTCATCCGCGACTGCGAGAGGGTCGGTGCGGTGTGGCCGCTGGTGCCTGCGCGCGCGGCCCTCGCTCGTCTCCGGCTCACCCTCGGCGATCCGCAGGGGGCCTTCGACGAGGCATCCGCCGCCCTCGAACAGCTCCGGCGCAAGGGGATGTGGGCGTGGTCGGCCGACGCCCTGGTGTGCCACGTCGAGGCGGCATCGGCCCTGGGCGCGGTGGACGACGTCCGCGCACGGATCACGTCCGTCGGCGACCGCGTTCGCGACGCGCAGGCGCCCGCGGTCGCCGTGGCCGTGATGACGTGCGAAGCCCTCATCGCGCATCACGACGGCGACACCTCCACCGCCGAGGAGCGGCTGTCTCGAGCACGTGCGGCGGCGCACGACGCGGGGTTGGTCGCCGTGGCGGCTCGATCGACGGAACGACTCGGAGACTGGCGCTGCGAACGGGGTGCGGCCGACGGGCCGAGCCTGCTCACGGAAGCCCTCACCGCGTACGGGCGCCTCTCGGCGCGACAGGACATCGCCCGCGTCACCCGCACCATGCGCCGGCACGGCGTTCCCGTTCCATATCCGTGGCGCGGCGGTCGCCCGACGCACGGCAACGACCTTTCGCGGCGCGAGCAGGAGGTCGTGCAGCGAGCGGCGGCGGGTCGCACGAACCGCGCGATCGCCGCAGAGCTGTACCTCTCTCCCCGCACCGTCGAGACCCATATGTCGAACGCGCTTCGGAAACTGGGGCTCACCTCGCGCGACGAGCTCGACGCGGGCGCCCTCGAGGCCTCGCCGAACGACTGAGCGCGGCCGTCAGACGCCCCGCGCCATGCCATCCGGAGCGAGCCCCGACAGAACCGAACGGCGGCCGTCCTCGCGGGCGACCGCCGTCTTCTCACCGACGCTCAGTCGTCGGTGTCGGTTCCCGTGGACACCACCGCGAACCCGGCATCGAGGTCGAGCTCGACGAAGTCCCCCGCGGCGGTCAGGACCGTGACGTCCCACGGGGACGTGCCGTCGTCATCTGCCTCGATCTCGACGATGCGGCCGTCGGCCTCGGCGAGCGCTGCGTCCACGATCGCGGCGATCGCGTCGGCATCGAGGACGTACAGCGGGGCCCCGTCGTCGTCGGCGGACTCCGTGGAGACGACGGATGCCTCGCCGCCGGCGTCGACGCGCACCTCGGTCTCGGCGCCGTCCGCGGCCTCGAGCGTCACCTCGGCGCTGCCGTCGCGCTTCAGATCGATCGAGGTGGGCTCGCCCTCACCGGCGGCGGACGCCGCGTCGATCATCGCGACCAGGTCGTCGGCGGAGGCGGTGCCCAGGTTCGACAGGTCACCGCTGGTGCTGTCGTCGCTCGAGTCGTCGGCGTCACGCGAGTCGTCGCTGTCGTCGGACGACGCCGATGCGGCGAGGTCGGCCGCCTCGTCGGCCATCTCCGCGCCGAGGGCGATGCCGCCGCCGGTGAGGATCGCGGCGGCCAGCACCGCGCCGCCGCCGATCAGCCAGCCGCGCGTGCGGCTGCGCTTCGGGGCGGGAGCGGCAGGCGCACTCGCCTCGGTCGCGTCCGCCCGACCGGCGTGACCGGGGGCCGGAGAAGCAGCGAGCGCCTCGGGCCGACGATCGTCGGCAGGCTGCGCTGCAGCGGGGGAAGTCTCGGGGGTGCTGTTCTTGTCATCCATGCTTCGATGGTGCCGAGCGGTCGCTGAAGCAGACCTGAAGCATCCTGAAGCGGCGTTCAGGGTGACGCCGGCAACGCGACGGCGAACCGGGCGCCGCCCCGTGGCGAGTCCTCGACGCGCACGCTGCCCCCCTCGGCCTCCGCGATCGCACGCACGATCGCGAGCCCCAGCCCGCTGCCGCCCGCATCGCGCGCACGCGCCTCGTCGAGCCGCACGAACCGTTCGAAGATGCGCTCGCGCTCCTCCGCTGGAATACCCGCGCCGTCATCGTCGACCGTCAGCAGCACCTGCCCGTCATCCTCGACCACCCCGATCGCGACCGCGCTTCGCGCGTGACGAACGGCATTGTCGGCGAGGTTGCGCACGAGCCGGCCGAGCAGGCGGGCATCGCCGCGCACCCGCGCGGCGTGGACGCCGGACGCATCCACCACGACGCCGCCGGCGCGCAGCCGCTTCACCTCCGCCAGCGCGAGGTCGTCCACATCGACCTCGTCCCGCTGCAGCACCGCGCGCTCGTCCAGTCGCGCCAGCAGCAGCAGCGCGTCGACGAGCTCCTGCATCCTGAGCCCCTCGTCGTGGACCACGCTCGCGAACTCGTCGACGGACGTCGCCTCGGGATGCAGCTGTGCCAGTTCGGCGTGCTGGCGGATCGTCGCCAGCGGCGAGCGCAGCTCGTGGGAGGCGTCGGACACGAACCGGCGCTGCGCGGTGGCGGCAGCATCCAATCGGTCCAGCATGCGATTCATCGTCCCCGCGAGCGCCGCGATCTCGTCACCCGAGGGCGGTACCGCCACGCGGCGGTCGAGGCGCTCGGCCGTGATGTCGTCGACCTCTGCGCGGATGCGCGAGACCGGGCGCAGCGCACGCCCGACGACCCACCACGTGATCCCGGCGACCAGTGCGACGACGGCGACGACGGCGAACGCCAGCAGCACTGCCACGGTCGCGAGGGTCTGCGCGTCGTCCTCCACCGGCAGGGCCAGGAGCAGCGTGCCGTCGTCGAGGTCTTCGGCCACGACCAGCATCGGCTCATCGTCGTAGATGACGGTCCCCTCCGCACCCGGCAGGTCTCCGCTGTCGGCCTCCTCGGACGAAGCGACGACTCTCCCTGCGCCGTCGCGCACCTGCACGATGTCGTCGTCCAGCTCAGCCACCGCCGAAGGGCCCTCGGCGTCGATCCGCGCCGCGAGCTGCTCGGCCCGCGTCTCGGCCGCGCGAGCGGTGGCGTCATGGATGCTGACCGACAGGATGCCGTAGAAGGCCAGTGCTCCGACCACCAGGGCAGCGGCGACGACCAGCGTCGCGGCCGCGGTGATGCGTGTCCGCAGCGAGCGGCGGCGCCGCGGCTCAGCCACCGTCGGCCGCCAGACGGTAGCCCGCACCGCGGACGGTCTGTATCGCGTCGCGCCCGAACGGCCGGTCGACCTTGCGCCGCAGATGCCCGACGTACACCTCGATGATGTTCGGGTCTCCCTCGAAGTCGTCGTTCCACACACCGGCGATGAGCTCACGCTTCGACAGCACCTGCCCGCGATGGCGGATGAGGTGCTCGAGGACCGAGAACTCCCGCGATGTGAGGGCGATCTCGGCGTCGCCGCGCCACACCATTCGCGCTCCCGGGTCGAGACGAAGGTCCCCCGCTTCGAGCACGGCCGGCCGCTCGATGCCGCCGCGGCGGATCAGCGCACGCAGCCGCGCGACGAGCACGGCGAACGAGAACGGCTTGGTGACGTAGTCGTCGGCCCCGGTCTCGAGCGCCTCGACCTGGTCCCACTCCCCGTCCTTGGCCGTGAGCATGAGCACGGGCGTCCAGTTCTCCTCGGCACGCAGCGCCTCGCAGACCTTCCAGCCGCTCATGCCCGGCATCATCAGGTCGAGCACGATGGCGTCGTACGTCGTCTCGCGGGCCCGCCACAGTCCGTCCACGCCGTTGTGCGCGACATCGACACCGAAGCCTTCGGCCTCGAGCCCGCGACGGATGCCGTCGGCCAGGCGCTGCTCGTCATCCACCACCAGAATCCGCATCGGGTCCAGTCTGGCCCGCCGCGCCTGAATCCGACCTGAAGCGCGAGACTGGGCATATGGTCACGGTCACTGCCGTTCGCGGCGATATCACACGGCAGCGCGTCGATGCGATCGTCAACGCGGCGAACAACGCGATGCGCGGCGGAGGCGGGGTCGACGGCGCGATCCACCGCGCGGGCGGCCGGGCGATCCTCGATGACTGCATCGCGCGCTTCCCCGACGGCCTGCGCACGGGCGACGCCGGCTGGACGACGGCGGGAGACCTCCCGGCGACCTGGGTGATCCACACGGTCGGGCCGAACTACGCCGCCGGCGAGCGGGACCGCGGGCTCCTCGAGTCCTGCTACCGGCGAGCGCTCGAGGTCGCCGACCAGATCGGCGCTCGCAGCGTCAGCTTCCCCCTCATCAGCGCCGGGGTGTACGCCTGGCCGCTCAACGACGCGATCGATGCGGCGGTCACCACGATCGCCAAGACCCCGACCCGCGTCGAAGAGGTCGTCGTGGTCTCGTTCAGCGAGGACACGCATCGGCGGGTGCAGCCGCAGGTGCATCGCCTGTTCCCGCCGGCGACGGAGCCGGGCTCGGTCGGCCGGCTGTTCGAACGCGCGCCCGCACAGATGGGCATGCGGGGAGACTCCTACCTGTGGCTCGCCCTCCGCGCGGAGTTCGCTGCGACGCCGCTCCCGTCCACGTGGTTCGACCTCCGCCCGATGGTCGTGCAGGCAGCGGAAGGGATCATCGGCGCCCCTCTCACCCACACCGATGACCCGATCCACGTGCCTGAGTTCGATCCCGGTCATGGAATGTCGGCCGGCAACGTGCTGCCGTCGTGGTGGCTCGACACGGGCATCCCGATCCTCATCGACCGGTTCGAGGCGGCACGGCAGGCGAACGGCCCGGAACTGTCCACGCAGTGACCGCCGCCCCTCTTGCGGGTGCCGCCTGCCGGGAGTATCTGTGAGGTGTTCGTGCGAGCGATCGCGCGATGCGGGGAATCGCGGATACAGGCGGGGAGCGTGTGCGATGGCCGATGAGCAGTTCCTCACCATCTCGTCGATCCCCGGCGAGGTCGTCGACGACCGCCACCCGGGCGCCATCGAGGTCCTCAGCTGGAGCTGGGCGGTGTCGAACGCGGCTCCCGCCGGCGGAGGTGCGGGCGCAGGCCGGGTCGGCAAGCCCACGCTCACCGATATCGCTGTCTCCCTGCGATGGGATGCCGCGACCCCGCGTCTGTTCGATGCCTGTGCGCGCAGCATCCGTCTGCCGGAAGCGCTGCTGTCGGCACGACGTGCGGGCATGATCGGCGATTACGTCACCGTGCGGCTGCAGGACGCCGTCGTGACCTCGGCGACCACCGCGTTCGCGGGCGAGGAACCCGCCGTGCAGATCACCCTGGGGTTCGCCACCGTGACCTTGACCTACCAGACGACGCTGCCGGACGGCTCGCTCGGCGATCCGGTCGCGGTCACGATCGGTCGCGCCCAGAGGTGATCGGCGCGGGTGTGACGGTACGTGCAAGTGCAAGCCACCGATCGAAGGAGTCACAGATGAGTTGGAACGAGATCAGCAGCACCGTTCGCATGCTCTCCCTGCTGGGGCGCATCAGGCCGGAGATGTTCGACGTCTTCCCGCCGCACAGCCACCGGGCGCACCTGGTCAGCAGGTTCGACGCGGTGGCGCTCAACCCGCAGCCGTTGCCGCCCCGGTGGATGCTGGCGGCCTCCGAGCTCTCGGGCTACATCGCCGAAGCGGTGCTCGAGGCCGACCTGCGGGGTGAGGACCAGCCCGGCTGGGTGACCGAGGTCGTGGACGACTGGTGCGGCACCGGCTGGCCGCGGCGGCTGCCGATTCCGCTGCCCGGTCCGCGCGGCGAAGGCCCGCAGCCGGAGCCGTGGGATGTCGCCGCGGCGCAGATCACGGGTGCCGTGGCGTTCGCGTCGCTCGCGTCGCGCCTCGCCGGCGGTCATGCGCAGGCATCGTTCGCCAAGATGGCCGAGAGCCTCGCGGAGGCGTCGAGCCGGGAGATGTAGCCACACGCGGCAACGGGTGGGAGCCCTGCGCGACACGCGGCCCCCACCCGTCGATGGCTCACTGAGCGGGGCTCACGCTCCCGAACAGGTGCAGCTCGGCGACGCCGAGGATCTGCCCGTTGACGATGCGGACGTACCGGTATCCGGTGTCGCCTTGCACCGCCCAACGCTGCCATTCGAGCGTCTTCGCGGGTGCCGCCGGCGTGAGACGGGTCCACGACTGGAGGTCGTTCGAGCCTTCCAGCCGCATGTCCGCGATGCGGGACGTGCCGTACCCGTCCTGCCGGACGAGGATCTCGGCGCCGGTCAGCGTGACGCGATTGTCAGGTCCGAGGTCCCACACGTTGCCGTAGGTGCCGGAGTTCAGACGGGTGTCGGAGTGCGTCGCCGCATCGCCGTCGAACATCTTCGCGGCGTACTGGGTCCATGCGGTGTCGGTCACACCGTCCGGGCGAAGCACCCGTGCGGTGCGGAATGCGTCGTCCAACAGCCCGGCGTCGGTCGAGAGGAAGAGCTTGGACCCGTCCGACGTCGCGGCGATCGCATCCGCCGACCTGCCGTCGGGCGTAGTGAAGCGGATGTCGAACGTGACCGACCCGCCGACCGGTGCACTCGAGGGGATCACCGCCGTCGCGACCCATTCGCCCGCCGCGGGCGACGTCACCTCGGCCGGTTCGCCCAGCACGGTGACCGCCACGTCGGTGTTGCCCGCCGGCCCCGTCATCCGCACCTCAACGCGGTCGCCGGGCACGACCCGGCCGCCCACGCCGTCCGGCGACCGGAGCGAGACGGTGTCCATGGCACCGGTCGCCTCGCCGCGCGCACCGTCGATCCGGATGTCGGCGATGCTCCAGATGCCCGGGTACGCAGGGTCGGACGGCACGCCCGGCTCATCGACCTGGAACTTGAGGAACCGGAACCGCTGGTCGCGCACGTCCGCGCGCACAGGAATCCATTCGATCGCGGCATCCTGTCCGGCATTGGGCCGCTCGGTGAGCAGGGTCCACGTCACGCCGTCGTCGGAGCCGTACACGTTCGTGCCCTCTGCCCGGTTGGGAAAGGTGTCCCGCGCCTGGAATCCGAACGCCGACGATGTGACCCGGAAGCCCGGGCCGAAGTCGAAGACGATCCCCGCCACGCGCTGGTCGCCCCAGGACGTCTGGTTGTCGCCGTCCACGAGCGCACGCACCTGCGCCGACGTGAGTCCCGGTGCGCTGGCGATGCCCGAGAAGTCGAGCGTGCCATCCGCCAGGCGCGGGCTGAGCACCTCGAGCCCGTCGACCGCGTCCCCCAGCTGCTGGAGCAGGGCGGCGAAGGTCGCGGGGTCCGCGGTCTTGCGCACCTTCTTCGCCTGCGCGTGCAGCTCTTCCACCCGCAGCCAGGATGCGGTGGTGTAGAGCTCGCGCGTTCCCTCGATGCGGTCGAGCAGCTTGCCGATCGCGGAAGCGCGGTTCGGGGCGACGGTCACCGCCACCGGAAGGGCCGTGACCGACGCGTCATCGGACGCGACGAGCACCAGCTGCGCACTCCCCGAACGTGCGGGCGTCCAGCTGGCCGTGTTCCCGGAGATCGACGCACCCGCCGGAGCGTTCTGCAGCTCGATGCGGGTCTCGCCGCCGGACGCGTCGGTCGTCGCGAAGGAGCGCGTCCACGGCTCGCCTGCCACTGCCATGACGTCGACCGCCGACGCGTCCTCGAAGATCGGCGGGGTCAGCACGCCGTTCGCCTGCGCGAGCACACCCGCGACATCGACCGAACCGTCGCCGCCGGTCGCCTTCACGAACACGATGTTGTCGCCGACGGCGCCCGGCGTCTTGTCGAGGTGCAGATCGACCCACACGTAGCGCCACTGCTCGCCGGTGTCGGGGACGACCACCTCGGCGAACGGCGCCTCGCCGCCCGTACGTGCGAGTTCGAGGCGCGCCACGCCGTCGCTGCGCACCCGGATCCCGACGAGAGCGGTCTTGCTGCGATCCGACCACACCGTGCGCCGGATGGCCACCTGGGCGTCGGCTGCGGCGGCGTCGAGCCGCACGAAGGCGGTTCCGTCGACATCCGCGTCGGCGTGCGCTCCCGCACCCAGCGGCTTGCCGAAGGTTCCCACCGACAGCTCCGCGCTCGGTGCGAGTGGGGCGGCCGCCCCCGCCACCTCGGCGAGCTGCGGCGGGAACGCCACCCAGTACTCGGCGCCGGTGTAGTCCGAGCCACGGTCGTTCCAGAAGTTCTGAATGCCCGAGCCGTAGTAGTACAGCGGCCCGTCGCGGTGCTCGTAGAGTTCGGCGACGTGGGGCGCCTCGGTCTCCACGTCGACGCCGGCGACGTAGCGGTACTGCAGGTACGCCTCACTGAGTGGATCCTGCAGTCGGCCGCGATACGCCTGCGAGATCGCGCCACCCTCGTTCGCGGGGATGTACGGCACCTCTTCGCCCATCATGAAGGCGTCGAACGTGTCGGCGCCCGCGAGGATGCGGTTGTCGAGGAACCGGTACGGCGAGACCGCGTCCGGGGCGTCCGAGACGGTGCCGGCCACGGGGTCGAGCGTCGTGCCCTGGTTGTGGACGAGACGCGCGAGGGCGACGAGCAGATCCACGTCGCCCTGACCGTGGGCCTGGTCGCGCAGCATCTCCATGTGCTGGACGAAGGACTGCCCAGTGGTGTTGCCGGGGGCGTCTGCGGGGATCTCTCGGAAGATCGAGGCGAGCGCGCCGTTGACGTCTCCGCCATACAGATCGTGCTCGCTCTGGTAGCCCGCGTTGACCGTGAACCACTCGACGCGCTCGGCATACAGCTCGGCGTCGTCGAGGAAGATCGCCGCGGCGACCATGCCGATCACGCCGTAGAGGTGCTGGTTCCACAGCCGGTTCGCGGAGTAGAGGAACGTGTCGAGCACCGGGCGCACGAGGTTGTCCTCGATGCGCTGCTGGTCCTGGCCGGTCCACCGCAGGTCGTACCCGCCGAGCGAGTCGTTGACCGGCTCGGTGCCGCGCAGCACCTCCGCCGCGATCAGCATGTAGTACAGCGGCACGCCGGTGTGGATGTGGGCGTCGGCGAAGTACGCGTACTTCGCCGGGTCGAGGCCGCTCCAGGTCCGCAGCACGTGGAGCGCGTTCGCCCGGTACTGCTCATCGCCGGTCACCACGTACTCGAGCGCCTGGGCCATCGCCCCCAGGCTGTCGCGCAGCGCGCTGGAGCGCATGCCCGCGCTCGCGTACGCGTCGTTCTTCGGGGTGTCGGTACCGGGCTGGGCGTTCTCCGCCCGGAAGTCGCGCGCCGCGTACCGGGTCTGCGACATCGCCTCGTAGTAGCTCGCCCACGGGTCGACCCCGGCGAGCACCTGCGTGCGCATGTTCTCGAGGTGGTCCGCGGTGAAGCCGAGGCCCGGGTGCGAGAACCCGGCGTCGCTGACGGTGCGGACGATCTCGGGTGGTGGTGGCGCCACGTGCGCGGCTGCCGGCTGAGCGGCCACGAGGGCACCGCCGAGCACGAGCAGCCCTGCCGTGAAGGCCCCGACCACCTGGTGGAAACGACGTCGTCGTGCGATCTTCATCGATCTCTCTTCTGTGTCTGCGCCGCGTATGAGAGACGGCGCGGGCGGATGGATAGCGTTTGCCACTTAACGAATGTCACAAGGACGGGAGTCGCGTCAACCCCTGATCAGGAACGGTTCACGGTATGAAGCGCAGGCGCGCGGACGCGATGTCGGCGGTCCAGCCGCGCCCGTCGAGGTCATCGGCGCGTACGCCGAAGAAGAGTCCCGTGAACCGCAGGCGCGGGCCGTGGTCGTCCGACAGCGTCCACGCCGGATGCACGCCGGGAAAGGCCGTCCACTCCTCTCCGACACCGGCCCAGGCGAATCGGAGATCCGGCCCGTCCAGCACGGTCCGCAGCCTCAGCGGGCCGTCCGGCACCGCCACAGCAGCCGATCGCGTCGTGGTCGAGCCATCGCGCCGCACGACGCGCAGCTGGCGGCCGTCATCCCGATCGTGCGTGACCTGCAGCCAGATCCAGCCCGACCTGTCGTACCAGGCGATGGGCCCGGCAGCCTCCCGCGGTGAGCGGGGCTCGGCGTCGACGACGACCTCGAACTCGGCGCGGTGCTCCTCGACGCGGGTGAGGAGCATGGATTGATCGAACACGGAGGCGGTGGAGTGCCCGCCCCGCAGCCTCAGCCATCCGGGGCGCGCCGTGAGGTCGGCCACGTCGTGCGGCAGCGGCGCGCGTAGAGTCGTCCAGCGTCGCGAGTCGAGCGCGGCCCCGTCGAACTCGTCGATCCACTCGCGAGCGCCGGGAGAGTCATCCCTGCCGTCGTCCGGCGGGGAGCCGAGCACCACCTCGACCGCCGCGTGATGCCCGCCGTCGGCCAGCCGCAGCCAGCCGTCGGCGTCGAACTCGACCCGCTGCAGGCACGTTTCGCGCCCGAGCGTGCTGTAGCGCTCGCCAAGGTGCAGCGTCGGGCGGCTCGCCAGGTGCACGAGCAGCCAGTCGCCGTCCGGAGTCTGCACGAGTTCACCGTGACCGGCCTTCTGCAGCGGATGCCCCGGCGCATCTCGCGTCGTCAGCACGGCCTCGCGCGCGTCGCGCTCGTACGGCCCGAGCAGATTACGCGAGCGTGCGAGCGTGATGCCGTGGTTCCAGCCGGTGCCACCCGCCGCGATGAGCAGGTAGTACCAGTCGCCGAGGCGATACAGGTTCGGTCCCTCGACGAGCCCGTCTTCGCGGTGGATGACCGTGGCGTCGCCCGTCGTGCGGCGCTCGTCAGGCAGGTACTGCTCGATGACGAGCCCCGAGAACGACGGATGCTCGGGGCGCTGGTCCCACTGCACGCCGACGATCCAATGAGTGCCGTCCGGGTCGTGGAAGAACGAGAAGTCGAAGCCTCGCGAGCCGAGATGGACCGGCGCGCTCCACGGCCCCGTCACGGCATCGGCGGTCACGAGATAGTTGTCGATGTCCTTGTCGTCGCCGTCCATCGTGCGGACGATCGAGTAGGCGAGCCAGAACTTGCCCTCGGCGTACGACAGGCTCGGCGCCCACACTCCGCCGGAGTCGGGGATGCCCCGCAGGTCGAAGCCGTCGTCGAGCGCGTGCCCGATCGTGGACCAGGTGGCGAGGTCGGTCGAGTGATGCAGCCGGACGGCAGGGTGGAACTCGAACGTGCTCGTCGCGATGTAGTAGTCGTCGCCCACACGGAGGATCGACGGGTCGGGGTTGAATCCCCGCAGCACGGGGTTGTGGATCACGGCCATGAGAACGGGTGCTCCTCGCGAGGACTCAGGACGGGGGTGCGGGCGTCGGCGACGACGTGGTGGGCGGAGCGGGGTGGGCGAACGGCTCGCCCGCGACGAACCGTTCGACCTCGGCGGTCGCCGCCTCGCCGAGGCGTCGCAGCTCGACGCCCATCGAGCCGGCCAGGTGCGGCGTGAGGAACACGTTGGGCAGCGAGTACAACGGGTGCCCAGGCTCGAGCACATCGGGCTCGGTCACGTCGAGCACTGCCCGCAGCCGGCCGGCCCGCAGTTCGGTGACCAGCGCGTCCTGGTCGATGAGCGCGCCCCGTGCGGTGTTGATCACCGTGGCGCCGTCGCGCAGCGCCGCGAGCACATCGCGCGAGATCATCCCGATGGTCGCGGACGTCTCCGGGGCGTGGATCGAGAGGATGTCGCTGCGCCGCGCGAGCTCGCCGAGTCCGTCGACGAGCTCGACGCCGAGCGCCGCTGCGGTCGCCGGCGTGGCGTACGGGTCGTACAACAGCACGCTTACGTCGCTCGCGGCGAGTTTCTCGATCACGAGCGTGCCGATCGCCGAAGCGCCGACGATTCCGATGGTGGTGCGATACAGGCCGGCCCGCGGGGCGGCCACTTCACGGGGGACGAACCGCTGCTCGGCCCCGTAGCGGCGCGAGAGCCAGAACGCGTCCTTGGCAGCGAGCGTGATCATCGCCTGGGTGAACTCCGCCACGGGGATCGCGTTGGCGGCGCGGGCGGTCGAGACACGGATGCCGCGCGCCGACGCGGCCTCGTCCAGGAATCCGATCCCCCCGCCCCAGTGCACGACGGCGCGCAGTGCCGGCAGCGCGTCGAGCTGCTCCGCGCCGAGTCGCACCACGCCCCAGCCGGTGAGGAGCAGCTCGAGGTGGGCGGCGTCGCGAAGCTCGTCGAGGCAGGTCGCGGCATCCGTCATGTCGATGTCGAGGATCTCGGCCAGGCGCAGCGCCTCCTGCTCGCCGAAGACGAACGGCACCAGGGTGGGGTCCATCAGCAGCGCGGCCTTCATGCGCCCAGCTCCTCGATGCTCCAGGCGTCGCGCCACTCGAGGCGCACCTGCCCGTCGTCGATGCGAAGCGGGAGCCAGACCGCGGCGGACTCTGCAAGGTCGTCGGGCGTCCAGCGGTCGCCGATGTAGACGAACCCGTCGCCGACGGAGGCGACGACACTCACCTGGGACTCGAAGGTGTTCGTGGCGTGCGGGGCGATCGGGCGCCAGTCCTCCCATGGCCCCGACAGGCTCGCTGCGCTCGTGTACATGTTGTCGTTCATGCTCCACCCGGTGAGGTCGGAACCGAAGAGCCAGTAGCGGCCGTCGCGGTGCACGAGCGTCGGCGACTCGTAGCCGATGGCGGGGTTCGCCTGCTGCCGCAGAGTCGCCACGATGCTGTCGACACCGAGATGGTCGTCGCGCAGGCGATAGATGTGGAGGCCGTGATCGCGGTCCTCCGACAACAGGTAGCCGACGCCGTCGTCGTGGAACACGCCGATGTCGCGGCTGAGGTTGCCGAGCGGCCGCTCGCTGCGGACGTACTCGTACGGCCCCTCTGGGCGATCGGCGATCGCGTACCCCACCCGGGCGTACGCGTAGTCGTCGGTGTCGATGTGCAGGAGCATCACCCACCGTCCGTCAGGCCGCTGCAGCACCTTCGGGCGCTCGACGATGCGGTCCGCGCCGATGTCGCCGTCGCCCGGGGTGAGGGCGTCGCCCTCGAACCTCCATGTGGCCAAGTCCGGCGAGGAGTAGCATGCGACGGCCGTGAACCGGTCGCCGGCCGTCTTGTCCTCACCCCACGCGTACCAGCGGTCGCCGACGCGGTGCAGACCGATGCCGTGCAGCTGCGCGGTGCGTCCTCGGTCGTCGGTGAACGTGCGGCCGGGCCGGATCTCCGCAGGCTCAGCCACGGCGCACCCGGAGCACGCGGGCGCCGAGCCCCGCCGGCGTCGCCAATGAAAGGCCGCCTTCGGCGGACTGCAGCCGCCATTCGCGACGGTCCACCGAGTCGGCGGCGGGGAAGAGCACCTCAACCTCGCCGTGCACGCCGGGCAGCTCGAATGCGGCGGGCGCAGCATCCCGATCCCACACGAACAGCAGGTCCCCGTCCGTCGTATGCAGCCCGAGGCATACGGTCACCGCATCCCACGCGGGCAGCCCCAGAGGCCAGAACGGCACCGCGTCGGCGAGGTGCTCGCGCAGACCCTTGTGAAGCGCCACCGCCTCGGCGATGCGCGCCCTCTGCGCAGGACGCAGCTCATCGAGGAAGCCCGACAGGTACAGCCGCCCGCTCAATCCGCTGACGAGCGTGAACACCGTCTCTTCGTCGCTCATGGCGCGCGCCGGGTACGCCCAATTGCCGCACTGCTCCGGAAGGATTGACACGGGCGCGGACGCGGCAACAGGCGGGTAGAGCCGGAAGTCCTGCTGGTCGCTCGTCGACTGCAGATGGGTCACCGCGAGCAGCGCGTAGTCGGCGCGCATCGCCCCCGAGCTGCAGTTCTCGAGGCGCAGGGAGGTGTGCCGCTGCTGCACGCGCTCCAGCCAGTCGCGGAACGCGCGGGTATGCGCCAGCAGTCCGTCCGCCGCGGTCGTCGCGTGATGGTCGGTGCCGGCGCCGGGATTGATGTTGTAGTCCAGCTTGAGATAGCTGATGCCGTACTCCGCGACGAGATGATCGACGGTCGCGTCGAGATGCCCGCGAGCGGCCGGATGCCGGAAGTCGAGGTGGTAGCGGCGATCCTCCTGCACCCGTCGACCGAACCGCTGGAAGAACGCCTCGTCGGGCAGCTGCGCCGCGGCCGGGCTGTCGATGCCGACAACCTCCGGCTCGAGCCAGAGCCCTGCCTCCATGCCGAGTGCGCGGATCTCGTCGATCACGCGACGCAGGCCCCCCTCCGCGAACCGGGCGGACGCCTCGCGCCACTCGCCGACCGTCGACCACCAGTCACCGATGGCAGGATCGGCGAACCAGCCCGCATCGATGCAGAACACCTCGACACCCGCATCGGCCGCGCGCCGGATGAGCGGCAGGAGCTGCTCGGTCGTCGGCTGTCCCATGAGCGTGTTCATGAAGTCGTTGTAGACGACCGGGAGCGCCTGGTCGCGCGCCGGGCCGCGCAGCCACCGCCGGTAGCGGGTCAGCTCGGCGATCGCACCGTCGCGGGCGGAGGGCGATGCCGTGATCGCGACGGGCACGACGGTGAAGGTCTCGCCCGGCAGGAGCTCGTGCGCGAACTGGTGCTCGAGGTCGGTCGGGCCGAGCAGCGAGAGCACTCCCCCCTCGCGCGTCTGGCTGAGATCGGCGTGCCACCCGGCGCTCGTCTCGATCTGCCATGCCAGCGCCTCACCATCTCCGCGTGTGAGGTAGCCGCACGGCACATGTTCGCCGCTGGACCAGGCGCCGTGGCTGGTGATCGCCGCGTGGCCGCGCGCATCCTGCCCATGCAACGACAGCGAGATGTCGGGAAGCAACGTCCGCAACGACGTCTCGCCCCAACGGTTCTCGGCGAGCCATTCGCTCGCCGCGGTGCCCCACACGACGTCGTCCAGGTCGTCCTGCGACCGGCCGAAGCCGATCGTCGCCGACGACACCGCGGTCAGCAGGACCGTGTCGCGCCCGGCGTTGCGCACGTCGTGCTCGACGTGGACGGCCCTCGTGCCCACCGGGGCGGTGACCGTCGTGCGCACCTCGATCCCGCTGACCGCATCCGTCTGCACGAGGACGGCGCGCGAGGCCTCCGCGTCGGTCGTGACGTCCGAGCCCTGCACACGCAGGCGCTCGCCCAGCGCCGAACGCCAGTACGCCTGGCTCGTGCGGGCGCGCTGCTCGACGGCGGTGAACACCTGGACGAGTCCGACGCCTGGGCGGCCCGCGTGCGTCGACGTCGGGACACTCAGCGAGGCCGGTGCATCGGCCGACCAACGCAGCTCGAACGCGCCGACCTGGGCGCGGAAGTCAGTGGGCGCGGATTCCCGGTTCGCGGTGAGGGTCGCGGCGATGGTGGAGGATGCGGCTTCGGTCACGGAGTGTGTCTCGTCTCGTCGATCAGGGGAAGACGCAGCGCGTCGTTGCAGACGTGGATGCCGACGCCCAGGAGCGCGGGCAGGAACAGGGCGAGCGGCGGTCCGACGACCGGCAGCGCGAGCGCTGCGGCGCCGGAGCCGGTCAGCAGCAGCCAGCTGAGGACCACGTGCGGCCGGCGGGCGATGACCGTGGCCGCCGCGGTCGCCAGCGCGACAGCGCCCGGTACGTCTTTCGCGGCGGCAGCAAGCACTGACACGGCGATGAAGAAGGCCAGTGATCCCGCGCCGGATGCCGCGACGAACAGCAGCATGGCGTCGGAGCGGCCGAACAGCGCGAAATCGTACGCGAGCAGCAGCACCACCGCGCTCGCTGCGATCGCGACCCAGGCCAGGGTGCGGCATCCGCTCGCGAAAGAGCTCCAGAACAGACGGCCGGCCCGTGCCTCGCCACGCTCGGCGAGCAGGCGTCGTGTGCTCCGCAGCAGCGCGTACGTCGCGGGCGCGAGAGGCAGGAGGGCGGCCGCTCCCAGCCAGATCGCCAGATGCGTCGACTGCCAGCCGACCAGCGCTGTGAACACGAGCGCCGGGCCGAGGCATCCGAGGAACGACACCGACACCACGAAGTACTGGAAGATCGCGAGGGCCGTCCCGGCGACGGGACTGTCGAGTGCGAGGATCGCCCGCATCCGAGCGGCGACGCCGGCCGTGCGCGACGACGTGTTCGACACGGTCATCCCTTCACCGCCCCCACCGACATGCCCTTGATGAAGTAGCGCTGGAACGCCGCGAAGATCGCGACCGAGGGGATGATGGCGAGGATCGCGCCGGTGTAGATCAGCTGCCACTGCGACGTGAGCAGGCCCACCATCCGGTTGATGGCGACGTTGATCGTGCCCGCCGACGACGAGTCGAGGAACACCAGCGGGATGAAGAAGTCGTTCCACAGCCCGAGCGCCTGAATGATCACGAATGCCGAGGTCACCGGAAGCAGCATGGGGAAGACGATCGACCAGAACGTCCGCAGTCGGCCGGCGCCGTCGACGTGCGCTGCCTCCTCCACCTCGATCGGGATGCCCTTGATGAAGCTGCAGTACAGCAGGATGCCGAAGCTCGCCGCCCCGCCGAGGTGGACCAGGATGACGCTCGTGAGCGTGCTGTACAGCCCGACATCGTCGAAGCCCTTCACGAGCGGGATCATGCGCACCTGGAACGGGATCATCAGACCCGCGATGAACAGGATGTAGAGGAACCGCGAGGTTCGTCCACCGATCCGTTCGATGCCGTAGGCGGCCATGGGCACGATCGCGACCAGAAGCACGACGGTGGCGACGGTGATGATGAGGGTGTTGAGGAGCGCCTCGCCGTAGTCCGTCTGCTGGAACAGCTGGATGTAGTTGTCGAGCGTGAACTGTGTGGGCAGGCCCATCGGGTCCACCGTGATCTCGGCGTACGACCGGAACGAGTTCAGGAACGCGTAGACCACGGGGCTCGCCACGATCAGCACGAGCACGGCGAGCACGGCCATGACGACGATCTGGCCCGCGGTGAGCTTCTTCGGCGTCGTCCGTGGCCGGCGCGGCTTGGGCGCCGGGGCGACGAGCAGTTCGGTTTCGGTGCTCATGCCTGGATCTCCCTCTTGCGCATGTAGGCGTTCGCCGCGACGGTGCTGACGATCACCACGAGGAACAGCACGATGGCGGCGGCGCTGCCGAAGCCCGCGCGGTACTCGCCGAACCCGACCTTGTAGATGAAGAACGCCATCGTCTCGCTGACGAACCCTGGCCCGCCGGCGGTGAGGACCATGACCTGATCGAAGATGGTCCAGCCCGCGATCATCGCGAGGGTCATGTTGACGGTGACGGCGCCGGCGAGCATCGGCCACGTGACGTGCCGGAACACCTGGCGGCTGTTGGCTCCGTCGATGCGTGCCGCCTCGGTGAGCTCCTGCGGCACGGACTGCAGATTCGCGAGGTAGATGAGCGTCGTGTTGCCGCCGAGCGTGAAGCACGTGATGAAGAGGATGACACCCACCACGATCGAGCTGTCGCCCAGCCAGTCGCGAGCCCACTCGGGGAAGCCGGCGTCGCGCAGGAACGTGTTCACCGCGCCGAAGTTGAAGTTGAGGAGGTACTTCCACACGGTCGCGAGGATGAAGCCGCTCACCAGTGCCGGCAGATAGACGGCGGTGCGGAAGAAGCCCTGCCAGCGACCGACTTTGTCGAGCATGAGCGCGACGCCGAGCGAGATCGCGTTGATGATGACGGCCGAGCCGAGCCCCAGGATCAAGGTGTTCTTGACCGCGTTCCAGAACCGCCCGCTCGTCAGGATCTCTTCGTAGTTGCGGGCGCCGACGTACTCGTAGTCGGGGCTGATGCCGTCCCAGTTCGTGAAGCTCAGCTGAAGGGACTGGATCGACGGCACGATCACCATGAGCAGGTAGATGACGAGCGCCGGAGCGACGAAGCCCAGCATGACCCACCGCGCGGAGCGGAACCGCCGGGTGCGGCGCTGCTCGCGTTCGGGCCCGACCGGCACGAACGACACGTCGTCGGGGGCACCCTCCGGCGCTCCGTCGAGCGGACCTCCGCCGCTGAGGCGGACGGCGGCGCCCACGACCTGGGTCTGCCCCTGCGAGGCACTTTGATCTGTCATGGAGACCTCCTCGGCTCCTGGTCGCGGTGCCCGGCACGACCCGGGCACCGCGACATCCGGCGTGGATCAGCCTGCGGCGACCGTCTTGTCGAACTCGGCCTGCACTTTGGCGATGGTGTCGTCGATCGACGACTGCCCGTCCTGCATCTCGATCCGCGCTTGGCGGAAGAAGGTGTTGAAGGCGCTGAACGTCGAGAGGTCGGAGACGTTCTCGTACCAGACGAGGTTCGGGCTCTCGAGCAGGGCGAAGTAGTCCTCGGCGCCGGGGATCGAGGTGTTGCGCTCGATCTCGTCGGCCGCGACGATGTTCGGCGCGAGCCAGCCGTTCGCCTCCATGAGGTCGGCGGTGTCGACCTGGTAGAAGAACTCGAGGAACTCGGTCGCCGATGCGTACTCGTCGTCGTCCTCCGCGGCCTGCGACGAGATGGCCAGGCCACCGGCGGTGTCGCCGTTGACGGCGTTCTTCAGCACGTTGATCGAGCCGTCCTCACCCGGGACGATGAACAGGCCGGCGTTGAAGTCCGGATCGACCTTGTTGATGTCGTTCAGGCGCCCGATGCCGGCGGACGACGTCGCCATCACGGCCATGTCGTTCACCAGCAGCGTCGTGGTCTGCGCATCCGCGGTGGACTGCCAGCCCTCGAGGACGTACTCGTTCGTGATGTCGAGGAGCTCCTGCAGCGGCTCGCGCAGGTCTTCGATCGTGGCATCGCCGTTCTGAGCAGCCGTCCAGAACCCACCCTCGTCGCCCCACTCGGCGAAATACGGCGAGGCGAGCTGCTTCCACAGCTGGTCGCTGGGCCAGACCTCGGCCGCCGCGGTGGCCAGCGGCTCGTCGCCGTTGGCCTTGATGTCCGCGAGGAGGTCCGTGAAGTCGTCGTACGTCTCGGGGACCTCGAGGTCGTTCTCTTCGAAGTAATCCTTGTTGTAGACGATGTTCAGGCCGATCTCGCCGTTGAGCGCGCTGTACGGCACGGTGTAGACGTTGCCGTCTTCGGCCGATCCGACCGCCTCCGGCTCGATGAGCTCGGTGACCGACTCGGGGATCGGCGCGAGCTTGCCGGCATTGATGTACGTGAGGGTGTCCCGCATGTCGACGACGGCCGGCCAGTTGCCCGTGGCATCCATCGTCTTCAGCGCTGTCGCATAGTCGCTTCCCGCCGGCAGCGGGTCGAGCTGAACGGTTGTCGTCTCGCTCTGCTCGTTGAAGGCTTCGACCACCGCGTCGACGACCGAGTTCCAGGTCTCGTCGCCCGTTGCGTAGAGGAAGCGGATGGTGGTCTTCGGAGCGGTGCCGGCGTCATCGCCGTCGCCTCCCGAGCTGGTGCAGCCGGTGAGCGCGAGAGCCGCGACGGCGACACCCGCTGCGCCCGCGAGCCAGGCAGAACGGCGCCGCTGCGCCCCTGCCCGCGTCGTTGCGTCGTGCATGTGATCTCCCTTGATTCGTGCCGGAACGATTCCGTCATCGAGAGAGTACCTCAAAGTGGACAACGTTTGCCACTCCTTTAGGAAGACGCTTTCCTGGCCCGATCGAATGCCGCAGCCCACACGCCGGTCTCAGCGTTCGAGGGCTGGGATCGCCTCGCCATGGATGATCGGCGTGCCGCTCAGACCGACCGTGTCGACGCCGTCGGCATGCTCGTCCAGCACCAGGGCGAGCGCCGCTTCGCCGAACTGCTCGAGCGGCACCTCGACCGTGCTGAACCCCGGCAGGACATCCCCCAGCATGGGGACGTGGTCGAATCCGGTCACCTCGATGCCGTCGGGAACCGGTACGCCGAACTCGCGCAGGCGAGCGATCACACCGACTGCCATCGCGTCGCTCATGGCCGCGATGACGTCGACCTCGTCGAGCCGCTCACGCAGTTGGTCCACCGCTCGGTGACCCCCATCGCGAGAGAAGTCGGTGTGCACGATATCGCGCTCGTCCACGGCGATGCCCCGGTGTGCAAGCCCTTCGACGAAACCGCCGACGCGCTCGAGCGCCGTGATCTCACCGGCAGGACCGGACACGAGTGCGAACCGCCGGAGCCCGGCGTCCACCAGTCCTTCCGCCAGCAGGCGAGCGGCGTGCCGATTGTCCACGGTCACGGTGGGGAAGCCGAGCTCGTTGTCGCCGATCACGACGATCTTCGCGCCGTGGTCCCGCAGCACCGCGAGGTGCTCCTTCACCGCCGCCTCGCGCGCCGCATCCGTCGTCCGGCTCGTCGCCATCACCACCGCGAGATGGCGCTCGCCGCGCAGCTGCGTCAAGAGGGCGAGCTCTCGGGTGGGGTCGTCGCGCGTCGTGCGCACAGCGACCGAGATGCCGCGTTCCTCGGCGGCGTGCATGATGCCCGAGATCATGGTCGCCGAGCCGAAGTCGTCGATGTCGCCCACGATGAACGCCACTGTGCGCGCCCGGCCGCCTTTGATGGTCTGAGCCGCCGGGCTCACGGCGTAGCCGAGTGTGCGGGCCGCCTCTTCGACGCGTTCGCGCAGCTCCGGCGACCCGCTCTTCTTGCCGCGCACCCCGCCGTTGAGCGCACGCGACGCCGCCGGCACCGACACACCCGCCAGGCGTGCGACGTCGGTGAGGGTGGGGGGCTTGGCGGGTTTCGGCATCGACTTCCTCTCACACGGGCGACCGTGACGAGATAACGCTATCCAACAATGACTTTCGGGGCGGACAGGCGCCGAGGACAGCCACCGGCGAACGGGGCGCGCGTCACGCCGGCTGCGCGGGCTTGGTGCGCACCGGGCCCATCCACGTCGCGACCAGCACCGATGTGATCGCGCCCGCGGCCATGATGGCGGCGAGCACGACGATCTGGAACCGGCCGGCCTCGATCGGCGAGATACCGCCGAAGATCGCACCGACGAAGGCGCCGGGCAGCACGACGAGCCCCGTCGTCTTCGTCTGGTCGATCGCCGGCACGAGCGCATCGCGCACGGCGCGGCGAGCGAGCAGCAGCGTCGAGGCTCGCGGCGTGGCTCCGAGTGCGAGCCAGCCTTCCACCTCGTCCCAGTGGTCCACGATCGCGGTCGTGAACATGCGGCCCGTGAGCGTCGCGATGCTCATCGCGTTGCCGATGACGATCGCCCCGATGGCGAGGGCGTACCGCGACGTGAGCTCCAGCGCGCCGGTCGCGAACACGACGGTCGCGGCGACGAGGACGCCGACCGCCATCGATGACGACATCACGGCGAACCCGCGCGTCGACCAGCCGATGCGGCCCGTCGCGACGGAGGTGGCGATGGTGAACATGACGACGAGCGCGACAGCGATCCACACCGGGTTCGCGATGACGCCCGTGAGGATGACGCTGATCACCGCGAGCTGCACCGCCCCGCGCAGGATCGCCACCACCGGTGCCCACATGCTCGGGATGCGGAACGCCGCGAGGACGACGGTCGTGACGGCCGCGAGCACCAGCACCCCGACGAGCGTCGGGGCCAGGTCGGCGGGCACGTTCACGGTCGGAGCCTATCGACCGGGCGGCGAGCGCCGATGGGCGGACACGCGTGGGGAGGTTCTGCCAGGCTCGTCGTGTCGGAACGCCGCATGAGGGGATGGATGACATGGCTGAGCTGCGCTTCTTCTGGGTGGACGTCTTCGCCGAGACTCCGCTGACCGGAAACCCGCTCGCGCTCGTGCCCGGTGCCGACGGACTGAGCGAGCGCGAGATGAGGGCGATCGCGCAGGAGTTCAATCAGTCCGAGACGACATTCCTCGTCGCACCGTCGGCTGAGGGCGCCGACCACCGCCTGCGGTCGTTCACCGCGGCCGGGGTCGAGGTGCTGGGTGCCGGCCACAACGCGATGGGCGCGTGGATCTGGCTCGCCGACACCGGTGTGCTGCCGTCCGACCGCCACGAGTTCGCCCAGCAGATCGGCGACGACGTGCTGCCGGTGTGGATCGCCCGCCCCGAGGCCGGCCGGTCGAGGGTGACGATGCGGCAGGCCGCGCCCCGGTTCCTGCACTCGACGACGGAGCCAACGGGCTTCGCTGAGGCGCTCGGCCTCACCCCGGCGGCCCTTGCCGACCGCTCCGCCGAGGTGGTCTGGACGGGTGCCGAGCACCTCATGCTCGGGCTGCGCACGCGCGCGGACGTCGACGCCGCGGCGCCGGAGCCGGCACGACTGCGGGTCCTGCTCGCCGGGGTGGGTGCGGAGGGGTGCTACGTCTTCACCACCGAGGGCGGCCCGGACGGCGCCGACGCGTACGCGCGCTTCTTCAACCCCACCGTCGGCATCGTCGAAGACCCTGCCACGGGCACCGCCGCCGGACCTCTCGCTGCGCTGCTCGCACTCGACGGAGAAGCGCGAGGTGGCAGCATCCGTATCCTCCAAGGCCACGCGATGGGAAGGCCGAGCATCCTCGACGTCGCCGTGGACGGCGACCGCGTCGACCTGTCGGGCAGCGGGCTCGTGGTGGCCGACGGCGTGCTGCGCCTCTGACCCGCTCAGTCGCCGCGGTGAGCCGCGCGCTCCAGCTCGGCGGCGACGTCGGGGACGTAGTTCTCGAGGTTGCGGGGCGGGCGCTCGTACCCCCGGGAGCCGGGGCGGACCGGAATCTCGACCTCCTCCCGCGGGACGAGCTCGTAGGGGATGCTCGCCAGCAGGTGAGAGATCATGTTGATCCGGCTGCGGCGCTTGTCGACCGACGGCACCTCGAACCACGGCGCCTCGGGGATGTCGGTGTGCACGAACATGGTGTCTTTCGCGCGGGAGTAGTCCTCCCACCGGGTGATCGAGAGGGCGTCGTTCGGGCTCAGCTTCCAGCGTCGCATCGGGTCGTCGGCGCGTGAGCGGAATCGGGCCTCCTGCTCATCGGGAGACACGCTGAACCAGTACTTGAGCAGGACGACTCCGTCCTCCACCAGCATGCGCTCGAAGATCGGCGCCTGGTGGAGGAAGCGGTGATACTGCGCATTCGTGCAGTAACCCATCACGTGCTCGACGCCGGCGCGGTTGTACCACGAGCGGTCCATGAGCACGATCTCGCCCGCCGCCGGCAGGTGCGGCACGTAGCGCTGGAAGTACCACTGGGTCTTCTCCCGCTCCGTCGGCGTCGGCAGGGCGACGATGCGGGTGACCCGCGGGTTCAGGTACTCCGCGACCCGCTTGATCGTCGAGCCCTTGCCAGCGGCATCCCGTCCCTCGAAGATCACGACGATCCGCGCACCGGATGCCTGAACCCAGGCCTGCATGTCGACGAGCTGCGCCTGCAGTCGCCGCAGCTCCTGCTCGTAGATCTTCTTCGACAGGCGCGAGGGGCTCATCTCGGTGACAGTACACCAGACCCGAGCCGGGACGCCCTGCGGCGACCCGCACGCGGCGAGGTCTCAGCGGCGCACGGGATCCGCGTCGCCGCGCTGGAAAGCCTCGACGTCGCGCAGCGAGGGTCCGGCTTCCCAGTCCCCCGGGGTCAGGCACGCCATCGCACCGCACGTGTTCGCGCGACCGAGGGTATCGGCGACCTCGAGGCCGGCGAGCATGCCGCTCAGGTACCCGGCGACGAACGCGTCCCCGGCGCCGACGGTGTCGACAGCGTCGATCCGAAAGCCCGGCCCCTCGACGACGGTTCCGGGCTGGAACACCGTCGCGCCATCGGCTCCGAGCTTCAGAACGACCTGCGAGCACCCCGTATCGAGCAGCCGCCGCGCGGCCGCGTCGGGATCGTCGCCGGGGAACATCAGCACCAGTTCCTCGGCGCCGCCGAACACGACGTCGGCCCGTTCCGCGAGCGCCCGCAGCTTCGGCCCCGCAGCATCCGGGTCCGCGAGTGCCGACCGGTAGTTGACATCGAAGCTCACGCGCACGCCGGCGGCGCGGGCGCGGTCGATGGCCGCGTGGAGGGTCGCGCGACCCGACTCCGAGATCAGGGCAGTGATCCCCGAGACGTGCAGCAGGTCGGCCTCTTCGATCCATCCAGCGGTGACGTCCCCCGGCGTCAGCCGCGAGCCTGCGGAACCCGCGCGATAGTAGAAGACGGCGGTGGATGCTGCGGTCGGACGCTCCTTCACCATCAACCCCGTCGGGGCCCCGCAATCCACCACGGCGCGGACGTCGACACCCTCCGCGCGGATCTCGCGCACCACGCGCTCGCCGAGCGAGTCGTCGCCGACGCGGCCGAGCCACGAAGAGTCGACGCCGAGCCGGCGCAGGCCGATGGCGACGTTGCTCTCCGCGCCGCCGATGCCCAGCGCCACCGCGGGCGCATGCCTGAGTGAGCCGACCTCGGTGGCGCGCACGAGCGCCATCGTCTCGCCGAGGGTGACGACGCGGGGGTCGCGGGCGTCAGCCATCAGGCCGCTTCCTGCGCGGCCACCGCCACGAACGCGGCGGCGCGATCCCGCAGAGCCCCGAGGTCGCCGCCTCGGAAGGCGTCACCGAGCAACGGGCCGCCGACGCTGACCGCGACCGCGCCGGCCGCGAGCCAGGCGCCGGCCGAGTCGAGGTCGACGCCACCGGACGGCATCGCGACGATGTCGGGGAACGGCCCCCGCAGGTCCTTGAGGTACGACGGCCCGACCACACCTGCCGGAAAGATCTTCACCGCGGAGGCGCCCGCCGACCAGGACGCGAAGAGCTCGGTCGGGGTGAGGCCACCGGGGATGATGGGCACGCCGGCTTCGGTCGCCTGCGCGACGAACGCCGTCGAGGTGATCGGAGTGACCACATAGTGCGCGCCCGCGTCGACGGCCCGTGCGAGCTGATCCGTGTCGGTGACCGTGCCGACGCCGAGGTCGGCGGAATCGCCGTAGCGCTCGAGCAGTCGCGGGAGGCGGTCGAAGGTTCCTGGGGTGGTGAGGGTGAGCTCGACACTGCGGATGCCGGCCTCGAGCAGCACGTCGAGAACGGCGTTGTAATCCTCCGCCCGCTGAGCCCGCGCGACCACGACGACCCGGGACCCGACCGTGCGCTCAGGGAGCGCGAGGCGACGGGCGGCGGCCTCACCAGTCATGGACGGTCCCGTCGAGCAGGCGGTTCACCGGCAGGTAGGCCTTCGTGTACTCGAACGCCGCGGCGGCGTCCTCGTCGAGCTCGACGCCGAGGCCGGGCGCTTCGCCCGGGTGCAGGAAGCCGCGGTCGAACGTGAACGACGTGCGGAACACGTCGAGCGTCTGCTCGTTGTGCGGCATGTACTCCTGGATCCCGAAGTTGTGGATCGCGAGGTCGAGGTGCAGGGCGGCGGCCATGCCCACCGGCGAGATGTCGGTGGGGCCGTGGATGCCCGACTTGATGCCGTAGATCGCCGCGAAGTCCAGCAGCTTCTTCATCGCCGTGATGCCGCCCGTGTGCGTCACCGCCGAGCGCACATAGTCGATGAGGCGCTCGGTGATGAGCGTCTGGTAGTCGAACACGGTGTTGAAGACCTCGCCGATGGCGAGCGGCGTCGTGGAGTGCTGGCGCACGAGACGCAGCGCCGACTGGTCCTCTCCCGGCGTGCAGTCCTCGAGCCAGAACAGGTCGTAGGGCTCGATGTCTTTGGCGAACCGCGCCGCCTCGATGGGCGACATGCGGTGATGTCCGTCGTGCAGGATGCGCAGGCCGGTGCCGAAGTCCTCGCGGATCTTGGCGAACACGTCGGGCATGTGCGCGAGGTACGTACGGGTGTCCCACGTCTCCTCGCTCGGCCGGCCGTCGACGGCGCGCTTGGCCGGCTCGTAGTCGTAGCGCACACCGGGGCCCGCCGACGAGACGCCGTAGATCTGGCCGAGGCCGGGCACCCCGGTCTGCACGCGCACGGCGGTGTAGCCGAGCTCCTCGTACCCGGTGATCGCGTTCGCGAGAGCCTGGTAGTCCGTGCCCGATGCGTGAGCGTAGACACGGATGCCCGAGCGGCTGGCACCGCCGAGAAGCTGGTACAGCGGCATCCCGGCCTTCTTCGCCTTGATGTCCCACAGGGCCATGTCGACCGCGGCGATCGCCGCCATCGTGACGGGGCCGCGGCGCCAGTAGGGGCCTCGGTAGAGGTACTGCCAGGTGTCCTCGATGCGGTCCTCGTCGCGCCCGATGAGCGTCGAGGCGACGTGGTCGCTGAGGTACGACGCGACCGACAGCTCGCGGCCGTTCAGCGTGGCGTCGCCCCACCCGACGATGCCGTCGGAGGTCACGATCTTGAGCGTCACGAAGTTGCGACCGGGGCTGGTGATGTTGACGGTGACGTTCTCGATCGCCATCTGTGTCTCCTAGGAAGTGTCGGTGCGGCCGCCGCGGACGGCGGCCGCACCAGGGTTCGGATCGGGTGCCCGACGGCCTACATCGCGGGACGCGGATCGGTCAGATCGCGACCGGTCCACTCGGGCGCGACGATGGCCGCGATCAGCGCCGACAGCGTGTACAGCGCGAGGAGCACGATCACCGGCATGATGCTGCCCGTGGTCGCGGCCACCCAGGCGGCGGCCAGCACGGGTCCGATGCCGGTCGCGATGATCGCGGCGATCTCGCGCACGATGGCCGTGAGCGTGTAGCGGTTGCGCGAACCGAAGATCTCGGGGATGGCGATGTTCTCCATCGAGGCGAGGCCCAGGACGGCCACGTTGTGGATCACGACGTAGCCGACGAAGATCCAGGCGACCTCCTTCGTGTTGATCGCGAGCATCGTCGGCACGATGAGCACCAGCGCGAGCGACGTCATGACGATGTACATGCGGCGGCGGCCGAACTTGTCGCCGAGCCAGCCCACGAACGGGATGGTCCCGAAACCGATGAGCGACGAGACGATGACGATCTCGGGGCCGACACCCTTCTGCACCGCGAGGGTGATCGTGATGAACGAGATCAGGTACGTCTGGATGAGACCCGAGTTGCCGGCCTGCCCGAAACGCAGGAAGAACGAGACGAGCGTCGCCTTGATCGGCTTGCGCTTCAGCGACTCGAGCGTGCGGATGTCGTTGGTCTGCGTCGCAAGGTCGACCATCTCGTCGCGCGACAGCGCCTGACCGTCGACGACGTCGGTGCGCTCCTCGAAGACCGGGCTCTCCTTGAGGTTCAGTCGCACCCAGACGGCGAACACCATGATCACGGCGGAGGCGATGAACGGGATGCGCCAGCCCCAGGCCAGGACGTCCTCTTCGACCATCACGGCCAGCAGGATCGCCCAGATCGCGGAGGCGAAGAGCGTCCCGCAGTTGGTGCCGAGCGCGACGAGCGACGCGATGATGCCGCGGCGCTTGGCCGGCGCGTACTCGGCGAGCATGACGCCCGCACCCGAGATCTCCGCGCCGGCGCCGAAGCCCTGGGCGAGGCGCAGCAGCACCAGCATGATCGGGGCGATGAGGCCGGCCTGCTCGTAGGTGGGAAGGAAGCCGATGAGCGTGGTCGCCAGGCCCATGAGCAGGATCGTGTAGAAGAGCACCTTGCGGCGGCCGATCTTGTCGCCCATGCGCCCGAAGTACCACGCGCCGAGCGGCCGGGCGAGGTAGCCGACGCCGTAGGTGGCCATGGCGAGCACGACGGCCATGCCGGGCTCCTCGCCGGCGAAGAACAACTGGCTGAAAACCAGGGCTGCGGCCAGCGAGTACAGCTGGAAGTCCATGAACTCCAGCGCGGTGCCGAGCCAGCCGGAGACGGCGGCGCGGACGAGGTCGCCCGTCGAGCGGGTGACGGTGGGCGGCGGCGCGGGTGCGTCGACGCCGGGGACCTGGGGGGTGCTCATGAGTACTCCTTCGTAGATGAGTGAGCGGTGAGGGGGTGAGAAGTCAGAGTTCGAGCAGGACCTTCGCCGAGGCGGACGAGTCGCGCGCGACCGTGAACGCCTCGACGGCGCGGGATGCCTCGATCGTGTGCGAGACGACGGCATCGAGTGCGTCGGATTCGGCGAGCATCGCCACGGCGTCGTCGATCTCGGTCGAGAAGCGGAACGCCCCGCGCAGGGTGAGCTCCTTCGCGAGCATCGGCGCCAGGTTCACGCCGATCTCGGCGTTCGCGAGCATTCCGACCTGCACGATCGTCCCGGTGCGGCGCGCGGCACGCACCGACTGCGTCAGCGAGACGGCGACGCCGGAGCACTCGAACACGACGTCGTACGATTCGTCGGCGATCGTGTCGCGGCCGACGAGCACCAGCTCGCTCGCCCCGAGGGCTGCGGCGCGGGCGAGCGGCTCGGTGCGCACGTCGCTCGCGCCGACGACCGCGGCACCGGCGTGCGCGGCCGCGGCGACGACGAGAAGCCCGATCGGCCCCGCGCCGATGACGAGCACGCGCTTGCCGGTGATGTCGCCGGCGAGGTTCACGGCGTGCAGCGCCACCGCGAGGGGTTCGGCGAGCGCCGCCCGCTCGAGCGGGAGCGTCTCGGGGAGCACGCGGATCATGTGCTCTTCGACGACGAGGTACTCCGCGGCACCGCCCTGACGATGCGGCGTGGTCGCGGCGCTGCCGAAGTAGTCGCCGCCGGGCCGCAGGTGCGGGTGGTCCTCGAGTCCCGGGACCGGCGCGCCGTAGCGGGCGGGATGCACGGTGACCGGGGTACCGGGCTCCAGTCGCCCGGACGGGTCGAGGTCGACCACGGCCGACAGCTCGTGGCCCGGGGTGAGCGGCTCCGTGATCGCGTACTCACCGTTGACGCCGTGGAAGTAGTAGTGCAGGTCGGACCCGCAGATGCCGACGAACCGGACGCGCAGGCGCACCTCGCCCTCACCGGGCTCGGGAAGCGGGCGGTCTTCCCAGCGGATGTCTTCCTTGCCGTGGATCGCGAGCGCCTTCATGGCGCCTCCTTCCTGCTGGTGTGCCGCGGTCATGCCGAGACCTCGTGACGGATGCCGGGTGCTTCGGCCCGCGCGGCGGCCACGCTGTCGGCCACCGCCGCCTCCACGCCGCCGCCTGTGATCGTGTCGATGAGCTCGCCGACCCGGGTGATGAATGCCGGACGACCCGCGAGCTCCTCGCCGAACAGCTGCAGCCCCGAGATCGCGGCGTCGGCGATGCCCGCGCCGTTGCGCGCGCCCGCAGCGGCCTCGGCGAGACGCGGGCGCGCGGCATCCGTCATCGCATCGGCGAACCGACCCGGCTGGAAGCCCGGAAGCGGGGCGAGGCACGACAGGTACGACGCGACCGTGAGCGCGATCAGGTGCGGCATCGCGCCGTTGTCGAGGGCCAGCACTGCGGGCTCGGGAATGCGCTGGCGCAGCTTCACCGATCCATCGGTGCCGACCTGCGTCGTGCGGTGGCCGAGCGCGGTGTTGCCCCAGCGCTCGAACAGCTCGCGCCGGTACTCGTCGAAGTCGACGCCCGACGGCATCTCGATCGACGGCGCGTACTCGTCCGCGAGGACGATCCGGGCGGCGGCGTCGATGTCCGCGAGGCCGATCGCCTCGGGGATGGTCTCGACCCCGCGGAGCGCGCCGAGGTAGGCGATGAGCGAGTGGGTGCCGTTGAGCAGCCGCACCTTCATCTGTTCGTACCGGCCGACCTCCTCGGTGAACACGGCTCCCCCGGCCTCCCACGCCGGGCGGCCGGCGCGGAAGTCGTCCTCGATCGCCCACATCGTGAAGGGTTCCGCGGGGACGGGGATGTCATCGCGCGCGCCCAGCAGCTCGGACGCGCGGGCCCGCAGCTCGGGAGTCGTGGACGGCACGATGCGGTCGACCATGCTCGACGGGAACGACACGCGCTCGTCGAGGAACGCCAGCGCCTCGGCACCTTCGGCTCCCGGGAGGCTCTGCAGGAACTCGCGCACGAGCCGGCGGGTGTGCGATCCGTTCGCCGCCAGGTTGTCGCAGCTGAGCACCGTGAGAGGAGCACCGGATGCCGCGGCCCGACGCTGGATGCCGCGTGCGAGCTGACCGATCGTCGAGGCCGGGCTGCCGCCTTGCAGGTCGGCCGCGATGACCGGGGAGGCGACGTCGAGGTGGCCGGTCGCGGGCGAGTAGCTGTAGCCGTTCTCGGTCACGGTGAGGGTGACGATGCGGATCGCCGGATCGGCGATGGCGCGCACGACCCGGTCCGGCTCATCCGCGGCGACGAACGCGTCGGTGTGGACGGCGGGAACGGCGAGTCGGGTTCCCGCCGGCGAGATCTCGGCGACGGAGTAGAGCATGTCCTGCGCGCGCATCGCGTCGACGACCGAGCGGGATCGCGACGCGACTCCCACGATCCCCCAGTCATCGCCGCTTCCTGCGGCGAGCGCAGCAGCGGTGTAGACGGCCTGGTGCGCGCGGTGGAAGCTGCCGAGACCGAGGTGGAGGATTCCCGCCGAGCGCGGCGCGTCGGCAACGGCGACCGTCGTGGCGACGCTCCGGCCGAGCCGGGCGGCGGTCATGCCGTCGCTCCTGCGTGTGCGCTCGTCCGTCGAGTCGAGGGATCCTCGGTGATCGTCATGGAAAAGAGTGTGCAGGGTTTGTACAATGTTTGTCAAGGCGTTGCATCACATCGGCATGAGCCATGATGGGAACGCTGGCTGGGCTCGAGATCGGAACGCGGGATGACGGCGACATTGACCGACGTGGCTCGGCGCGCGGGGGTTTCTGTCGCGACGGCCTCGCGCGCATTCGGGGAGCCCGACCGCCTCGCGGTCGCGACGCGGGAACGTGTGCTCCGCGCCGCGAGCGACCTCGGGTACGCGACTCCGCAGGCCGCGACGACCACGCGCACGATCGGCGTCATCGTCCCCGACGTGGCGAACCCCGTGTACGCCACCCTCCTCAAGGCGATCGAGGGTCAGGCCTGGCACGGCCGCCATCGGATCGTGCTCTTCGACGCGGACGAGGACCTCCGGCGCGAGCGGGAGCAGATCGAGCGCGCGCGCAAGCTCGACGGCATGCTGCTGTGCTCCCCGCGCCTGCCCGACGAAGACGTGCTGGCCCTCGTCGGCGAGACGCCGTACGTCGTGATCAACCGGCTGCTCGAGGGCGCTCCGTGCGTGCTGATGGACGCCGAGCACGGGCCCCGGCAGGCGGTGGAACATCTGGCCGCACTCGGCCACCGGCACATCGCCTACGCCGCCGGGCCTCTCGGCTCGTGGGCAGACAGCCGCCGATCGGACACGGTCGCGCGGGCGTGCGAGAGCTTCGGCATCCGTCTCACCCGGCTCAGCCACCACGCCGCATCCATCCAGGGCGGACGCGCTGCGGCGGCACCTGCGGCCGCGAGCGGCGCCACCGCGGTGATCGCGTACAACGACCTCGTGGCGCTCGGAGTCGAAGCAGGCATGTCGGACCTCGGCCGGTCGTGCCCCGACGACATCAGCATCGTCGGCATCGACGACATCGAGATGGCAGGTGCCGTGACGCCGGGACTGACCACGGTGCGGATGCCGATCGGCAGAAGCGGGGCCCTCGCCGTCGACCTCCTCCTGCAGACGATGGCCGGCACCCCGCCGGAGGAGGCGGTGGTTCTCAACTCGCAGCTGATCGTTCGCGGCTCGACGGCAGCCCCGGCCGCGTGAGGCCGGCCTCCGCGGGAGCGTAGCGCATCCGTCGTGATCCACCGCTGCCACCGCCTGGCCCGCTGACCTCCCGCCCCGCGCCGCACAGAATCGGAGCGTCGGTGCGACGCGCCGACCCGGCCCATCCGTCACCGGCGTGTCGCCGAAAGACTCCGATCCTGTGCCCCCCGACAGCGGCGGCCAGACGTCGCCGTGCGCGATCGCCCGACCACGCCGAGCACACGCGAGAGGGCAGGTTCCCGCACGCCGTGGCGTGCAGGAGCCTGCCCTCTCGCGATACCCGCGAGCCGGGGACGGATGCTGCGCCCCGGCGCCGGCGTCAGGCCGGCTGCTTCTCGTCCAGCACGTAGCCCGTCTCGCCGTGCTCGGCGAGGTCGAGGCCGGCGACCTCGTCCTCGCTCTTGACGCGGAACCCGAGGGTCTTGTCGATCGCGAAGCCGATGACGAGGGTGAGGATCAGCGAGTAGCCCAGCACCGCGAACGCGGCGATCGCCTGGACGATGAGCTGCGTGCCGTCACCGCCCATGAAGAGACCTGTGCCGGTGGCGAAGAAGCCGAGGTATAGCGTGCCGATGAGGCCACCGACGAGGTGGATGCCCACCACGTCGAGCGAGTCGTCGAAGCCCCACTTGTACTTGAGCTCGATCGCCAGGGCGCAGAGCGCGCCGGCGACGAGGCCGAGCACGATCGCCCAGATCGGCGTGAGCGCGGCGCACGCGGGGGTGATCGCGACGAGACCCGCGACGGCGCCCGACGCGGCGCCGACCGACGTCGGCTTGCCGTCCTTGAGCTTCTCGACGACGAGCCAGGCCAGGAGTGCTGCGGCCGTCGCGGCGATCGTGTTGACGTAGACGAGGGCGGCGGTGCCGTCGGCGGCGAGCTCCGAACCGCCGTTGAAGCCGAACCAGCCGAACCACAGCAGACCTGCGCCGAGGAGCACGAACGGCGGGTTGTGGGGCACGTGGACGCCCTTCTTGAACCCGACGCGCTTGCCGAGCACGAGCGCGAGGGCGAGCGCCGCCGCACCGGCGTTGATGTGCACCGCGGTGCCACCGGCGAAGTCGATCACGCCGACCCCGAAGACCTCCTGGAGTCCATACGTGATCCAGCCGCCGTAGGCGAAGCTGCCGTCCTCGGCGAGACCGAAGTTGAACACCCAGCTGGCGACCGGGAAGTACACGACCGTCGCCCACACGCCGGCGAACAGCATCCATGATCCGAACTTCGCGCGGTCGGCGATCGCTCCGGAGATCAGGGCGACGGTGATGATCGCGAACGTCGCCTGGAAGGCGACGAACGCCATGGGCGGGTAGGCCGCGCCCTCGGGCACCTCGATGAGGCTCTCGAGCCCGACTGCCGACCAGTCGATCGCCCACGGCGCGACGAGTCCGTCAGAGCCGGGGAAGGCGATCGCGTAGCCGTAGATCACCCACAAGACGCCGATGAGCCCGGCCGCGCCGAACGTCATCATCATCATGCTGATGACGCTCTTCGCTTTGACGAGACCTCCGTAGAAGAAGGCCAGACCGGGCGCCATCAGCAGCACGAGTGCTGCCGACAGCAGGATGAATGTGGTGTTTCCCTGATCCATGACGCGAGCCTCTCTGCAGGCGGCCGCGGGAGGGACCGCCGGGTTGCGGTGCACCTGTGATCTGCGCCTGCCGGCAGACCACTGCCGTGCAACCCATTTTCACCACGCGCAACTCAGCGGCGATTTCTACCTCATGAACCTTGCGTGACATCGAGCGAGGCCGGTTTTACGTGCCGGAAACATCGATGACACCTGCAGTGCGCGGGCTAGTTGTTACTCTCAATCAACAAACTTCACCAACAGTCAACTCGACCCGAGGAGAACCGCCATGACCCTTCCCGCCTTCGCCGGGGGTGACGTCGTCACCCTCCCCGCCGCACCGCAGTCGCTGCGCGCTCGCGCGCTGGCGGACGATGTCCGCTTCATCCTCGCCGTGTTCGTCGACCTGAACGGCAAGCCCTGCGCCAAGCTCGTCCCCGTCTCCGCCGCCGACGAGCTCGAGGGCGGCGAGCTCGGCTTCGCGGGCTTCGCCGCGGGTCTCATCGGCCAGCGCCCGCACGACGCCGACCTCATCGCGGTCCCCGACCTCGACTCGTACGCGCCGATCCCGTTCGTGCGCGAGGGGCTCGCGATCGTGCACTGCGACCCGTACGTCGACGGCGAACCGTGGCCGTACGCGCCGCGGGTGATCCTCAAGCGTGCGCTCGCACGACTGGCCGAGCGGGGCCTGTCGGCCAAGGTCGGCGCCGAGGTCGAGTACTTCCTCGTCGACCGCTCCGAAGACGGCACGCTGACGGCGGCCGACTCCAAGGACGAGGGCCTGCGCTCCTGCTACGACGCCCGCGGCGTCACCCGCATGTACGACCACCTCGCTGCCGTCAGCGACGCGATGAACGCGCTCGGCTGGGGCAACTACGCCAACGACCATGAAGACGCGCCGGGCCAGTTCGAGCAGAACTTCAGATACGACGAGGCCCTCGTGACGGCCGACCGCGTCATCACGCTGCGCTACCTCATCGGCATGCTCGCCGAGCAGCGCGGCATGACCGCGACGTTCATGCCGAAGCCGTTCAGCGACCGCGCCGGCAACGGACTGCACTTCCACCTGTCGCTGTGGAACGACGACGACGCACCGGTGTTCCCCTCCCCGGCGGACGAGCGCGGCCTCGGGCTCTCGGAAGTGGCGTACTCCTTCGTCGCGGGCATGCTCGACCACGCACCGGGGCTGCAGCTGTTCCTCGCGCCGAGCGTCAACTCCTACAAGCGCCGGGGTGCGACGACGAGCGCGTCGGGCGCGACCTGGTCGCCCAAGCACGCGACCTACGGCGGAAACGACCGCACGCACTTCATCCGCGTGCCCGATGCGAACCGCATCGAACTGCGCGCTGCTGACGGCTCGGCCAACCCGTACCTCGCGCTGGCGGCCGTGGTGCACGCCGGTCTCGACGGCATCGAGCGCGCGGCCGACCCCGGCGACCCGTGCGGACCGGGCGAGTTCCGCGAGAACTCGGCCGTGCTCCCCCGCACCCTCCTCCACGCCGTGCAGTCGCTCCGCGACGACGCCGTGCTGCGCGAAGCGATCGACGAGGGCGGCCACGGGGTCGGCGACTACTTCGCCGACGCCAAGGAGGACGAATTCCTCGGCTGGCACAACACCGTCACCGAGTGGGAGCTCGACCGCTACCTCACGGCGTACTGAGCGCCGCGGCATCCGTTACGAACGAAAGGAACCACCCATGTGCGGAATCGCTGCACTGCAGATTCGCAACCCCGCGCTGCGCGGCGAGCTCGGCGGCCTCATGCACGGCATGCTGTGCGAGATCGTCGAGCGGGGGCCCGACTCGGCGGGCCTCGCCCTGTACGGCTCGGATCGGCTGACTCCCGAAGGATCGTCGGCGATCACCGTGATCACGGATGCCGACCCCGCCGCCCTCGCGGCGGACCTCCGCGCGAGCCTGCCGGACGGAGCGGAGCCGACGGTGGTGGCGTACGCCGAGTCCGTGCTCGTGAATGCCGGGGCCCCGGCATCCGTGTTGGAGGCAGCCGTGCGCGCCGCACTTCCCGGGGAGAGCATCATCGGGCGCGGCTCGAACGTGGCGGTGCTGAAGGGCGTCGGCCACCCCGTCGAGCTCGCCGACGTGTACCGGCTCACCGAGATCAGCGGCACCCAGGCGCTGTCGCACACCCGCATGGCCACAGAGTCGGCGGTCACCGCCGTGGGCGCGCACCCGTTCACCGTCGCCGAGGACCTCTGCCTCGTGCACAACGGCTCGTTCAGCAACCACGCCTCGATCCGCCGCCGGCTGCGCGCCGAGGGCGTCGAGTTCGACAGCGAGAACGACTCCGAGGTCGCGGCCCGCTTCATCGCCTGGCGTATGGGCCAGGGCGACGACCTCGAGACCGCTCTCAAGGCACTGCAGGGCGTGTTCGACGGGTTCTACACGCTGGTCGTCACCACCGCCGACAGCATGGCGGTCGTCCGCGACCCCATCGCCTGCAAGCCGGCGATCATCGCCGAGACCGACGACTGGATCGCGATGGCGTCGGAGTACCGCGCCCTCGCGGGCCTGCCGGGCATCGAGGATGCCCGCATCTTCGAGCCGTCGCCCGGCGTCGTCTACACCTGGGCGCTCGCGCCCGTCCTGGAAGGAGCAGCCCGATGACCCTCATCGCCCCCGCCGTCGCCACGACCACGATCGACCTCGCCGACTCGAGCGTGCGCGAGCTGAACCAGCTGCTGCATGACGCCGCCGACGGCACCTCGTGGGTCGTCGAATCCCCGGTCGGCAGCCACAACATCGCCGTCGGCATCAGCGCCGACATCGACGTGACCGTCGAGGGCAACGTCGGCTACTACTTCGCCGGCATGCACCAGACCGGGACCGCGACCGTGCACGGCAGCGCCGGCGTCGGACTCGCCGAGAACATCATGTCGGGCGTCGTGCACGTCACCGGGGATGCCTCGCAGTCGACCGCTGCGACCGGGCACGGCGGTCTCGTGATCGTCGACGGCAACACCGGCGCCCGCTGCGGCATCTCGATGAAGGGCGTCGACATCGTCGTGGGAGGCAGCATCGGCCACGCGTCCGCCTTCATGGCGCAGGCCGGCCGACTCGTCGTGTGCGGCGACGCCGGCGAGGCGCTCGGCGACTCGATCTACGAGGCGCGCATCTACGTGCGCGGCGAGGTCGCCTCCCTCGGCGCCGACTGCGTCGAGAAGCAGGTGCGGCCCGAGCACCTCGCCGAGCTGGCCGAGCTGCTCGAACGTGCCGGGCGCAGCGAGCGCCCCGAGGAGTTCCGCCGCTACGGCTCGGCGCGAAACCTCTACCACTTCAAGGTCGACAACGCCGGCTCGTACTGACCCATCGCCACACCTGGAGCACCCACCATGAACCAAGATCTCGCCGCGCTCGGCCTCCGCGAATCCGCGACCTTCGACCGTGCCACCATCGCCGACATCCAGCGCGCCGCCGACACCGGCATCTACGACATCCGCGGGTGGGGCGCGAAGCGCGCACTCCCCCACTTCGACGACCTGCTGTTCCTCGGGGCGAGCATGTCCCGCTACCCCCTCGAGGGCTACCGCGAGAAGTGCGCGACCGATGTGACCCTCGGCGCCCGCAACGCGCTCGAGCCGATCCACCTCGACATCCCGGTGACGATCGCCGGCATGAGCTTCGGCGCCCTTTCGGCCAACGCGAAGGAGGCCCTCGGCCGGGGCGCGAGCGAGGCCGGCACCTCGACGACCACCGGCGACGGCGGCATGACGCCCGAGGAGCGCGGCCAGTCCAAGACGCTCGTCTACCAGTACCTGCCGTCGCGCTACGGCATGAACCCCGACGACCTCCGCAAGGCCGACGCGATCGAGATCGTGCTCGGCCAGGGCGCGAAGCCCGGCGGCGGCGGAATGCTGCTCGGCCAGAAGATCACCGAGCGGGTGGCCGGCATGCGCACGCTCCCGGTCGGGATCGACCAGCGCTCCGCGAGCCGCCACCCCGACTGGACCGGGCCCGACGACCTCACCATCAAGATCGCCGAGATCCGCGAGATCACCGACTGGCGCAAGCCCATCTACGTCAAGATCGGCGCCTCGCGGCCCTACTACGACACCGCCCTCGCGGTGAAGGCGGGCGCCGACGTCGTCGTGCTCGACGGCATGCAGGGCGGCACCGCCGCGACGCAGCAGGTGTTCATCGAGCACGTCGGCATCCCGACGCTCGCGGCGATCGGACCCGCCGTCCAGGCGCTGCAGGAGCTCGGCGTGCACCGCACCGGCGTCCAGCTGATCGTGTCGGGCGGTATCCGCACGGGTGCCGACGTGGCGAAGGCGCTGGCGCTGGGAGCGGATGCCGTCGCCATCGGCACCGCCGCGCTGATCGCCCTCGGCGACAACGACCCCCGCTACGCCGACGAGTACGCGAAGCTCGGCTCGGCCGCGGGCTTCTACGACGACTTCCAGGACGGACGCGATCCCGCCGGCATCTCCACGCAGGATCCGGAGCTGTCGTCGCGTCTCGACCCGGTCGCGGCCGGCCGGCGGCTGGCGAACTACCTCCGCGTGCTCACGCTCGAGGCGCAGACGATCGCTCGCGCGTGCGGCAAGTCGCACGTGCGCAACCTCGAGCCCGAGGACCTGGTCGCGCTGACCGTCGAGTCGGCAGCGATGGCAGGGGTGCCCCTGGCCGGCACGTCCTGGATCCCCGGACGCAGCTGACGCCATGTCCCCCGACCTGGGCGCACTGGCTGGTCTTGCCGGCTTGGCCGACCTGGATGTCGTCACCCCCGCCGACGCCTCGCCGGAGTCGTGGGCGAACGGCCTCGGCGTCACGCGGGTGCTCGCGAAGCGCCTCGCGTGGCGGCTGAGCATCGCGGAGCTGCGGGGACGGATGCCGTTCTCGGCGTTCCCCGGCGTCGACCGCGTGCTCATACCACTGAGTGCGCCGACGGTCACCCTGGTGGTCGACGGCGTCGAGCGACGGGTGACGCGGGAACGCGGCATCCGTTTCCGTGGTGAAGCCCGCGTCGTGGCGACCGCGGATCGCGGCGGCGTCTCGGTCGTGAACCTCATGGTCAAGCGCGGGCTCGCTGCACCCGCGTACCGCGTCGAACTGCACCGCGGCACGGTGCTCGTCGATCCGGCGGCGACCCTCACCGTGCTGCTGGCGGGAGCGGCGACGGTCGACGACCTTCCGCTCCCGCCCGGCAGTGCGCTGCTGCAGAGCCCGCGCGAGCGCCGCATCCGCTGCGAGTCCGCGCTCATCGCGCGATTCGATCTCACCCCGTCCGGCGACGAGCCGCACACCTGAAAGGCCTTGAATGTCCACTCACCCGATCGCGATCATCGGCGCCGGCCTGGCGGGCGCCGCCACGGCGTGGCAGCTCGCCCGTCGCGGGCATGAGGTCGTCATCCTCGAGCGCAGCGTTCCCGCCGGCGAATGGGGCAGCTCCCACGGCTCGGCGCGCATCCTGCGGTACACGTACCCGGACCCGTTCTACACGGGGCTCATGATCGAGGCACGGCGCGGCTGGGACGAGCTCGAAGACCTCCGCGGCGAGCGCCTCATCACCCCGACCGGCTCGCTGGACTACGGCGCGACGCGTGATCCGGCGGCGCTCGCGGCGGTGCTCGCGGACGCGGACATCCCGCATGAGCTGCTCACCGCTGCCGGGGCCTCGGCGCGCTGGACGGGGTTGGCGTTCGACGGTCCGGTGCTGTGGCACGAGAGCGCGGGCGTCATCGACGCCGAGGAGGCGGTGAGAGCGATGGTCGGTCTCGCGGTCGCCGCAGGGGCCGAACTGCGGCAGGACTGGGCCGCCGCCCGCGTGCTCCCCCACGGCGACGACTACCTCGTCGAGTCGGAGGCGGGCGACGTCGTCATGGCGTCGCAGGTCGTCGTGGCGGCAGGCGGCTGGCTGCCGGCACTGCTCGGCGGTCTGGGCCTGCCGCAGGAGGCGCTCGACGCGTTCCCGAGGCTCGAGGTGCGGCAGGAGCAGGCGCTGCACTTCCCCCACCGCGACCCGGAGGCGGCGTGGCCGACCTTCATCAACAAGCGCGCCGACATCCAGGTATACGGACTGCCGGGCGGACGCGACGCCGACTTCCGCGGGCAGAAGGTCGCCGAGTACAACGGCGGCCGCGTCATCGGCTCGGCGCTCGAGCACGACCGCATCGTCGATCCGGCGCGGCGCGAGAGGCTCGTCTCGTACGTCGCCGAGGCGCTGCCCGGCCTCGTGCCCGAGCCGTACGCCGAGACGACGTGCCTGTTCACGAACGCACCGGCCGACGAGTTCATCATCGACCGCGTCGGCGGCGTGACCATCCTCTCGCCCTGCTCCGGCCACGGCGCCAAGTTCGCGCCGCTGCTCGGTGAGCTCGCCGCGCGCCTCGTCACGGGCTCCGACTCGGGGGTCGCGCGGTTCCGCCCGCTCGCCGCCCTGGCCGGCGCATGAGCGCGCCCGCGGTCCCCACCCCGGACTCCCCCGATGCTCCGCAGTCGCTTTCGGCGCGTGCCCTGAGGGCCCGAGCGCCAAAGGTGACTGCGGAGCAGCGATATGGCGCCGCGGGCGGGCGCGGGAGCGTCGCGGGGATGCTGCGCGAGATCGCGGCCGTCGGCGCGGATCCGGCGCGGGGCGGCTTCAGTCGTGCCGGATACTCGGATGCCGACCGCGAGCTCCGCGAGTGGTTCACCGGCCACGCGGAGGCCCGGGGACTCGACGTCGAGCGCGACTGCAACGGCACGATGTGGGGGTGGTGGAACCCGGGCGGCAGCACCGCAGACGCCGTGATCACGGGCAGCCATCTCGACTCGGTACCCGGCGGGGGCGGTTACGACGGACCGCTGGGCGTGGCATCCGCTCTCGCCGCCGTCGATCTGCTGCGCGAGCGCTCGGTCGTTCCCGACCGCCCGATCGGCATCGCCGTCTTCCCCGAGGAGGAGGGGTCGCGGTTCGGCGTCGCATGCCTGGGCTCGCGTCTGATGGCCGGGGCCATCAGCCCCGAGCGCGCGCTGGCGCTCACCGACCGCGAGGGCGACACCTTCGCCGAGGTCGCGCGGCGCGACGGTCTCGACCCGGCGCACATCGGCCCCGATCCCGGGCGGCTCGCGCGGATATCGTCCTTCGTCGAGCTCCACGTCGAGCAGGGGCGAGGCCTCATCGACCTCGACCGTCCCGTCGCGATCGCCTCATCGATCCTCGGGCACGGCCGATGGCGGGTGACCGTCGACGGCCAGGGCAACCACGCCGGCACGACCCTCATGGACGACCGGCGCGACCCGATGGTCGCCGCCGCCCGCATGATCGTCGAGATCCGCGACCTCGCCCGTCGCACGCCCGACGCCCGGGCGACGATCGGCCGGCTCGAGCCGGTGCCGGGCGGCACGAACGTCATCGCGTCGCAGGTCCGGTTCTGGATCGACATCCGACACCCCGACGATCTCGTCACCGCCGCGCTCGTGTCCCAGGCCCGCGACCGCGTCCTCGCGGCCGCCGCCGACGAGGGCTGCCGCGCCGAGGTCCGCGAGGAGTCCCTGAGCCCGACCGTCGACTTCGACCTCGGCCTGCGCGAGGCGCTGCGAACCGCGCTCGTCGACGCCCCCGAGCTCGGCACCGGTGCCGGCCACGACGCGGGTGTCCTCGCGGCATCCGTCCCCACCGCGATGCTGTTCGTCCGCAACCCGACCGGCATCTCGCACTCCCCCGAGGAGCTGGTGGAGGACGCGGATGCCGAAGTCGGCGCTGTCGCACTGGCCGATGTGCTGCAGGGCCTCGCTGCGCCGGGCGCCGAGGCCGCCGCCGCAGACACCCGCCATATGATGGCGAGGTGAGTGCCGCGACCCCCGGAGCAGACGGCGCGGGTGGCGTGCTCGAGCCGATCATCGCCCAGCAGGTGCGGCGCTACCGCGCCGAGCAGGGCATCTCGGCTGCCGATCTCGCGGCGCGCACCGGCCTGTCGAAGGCGATGATCTCGAAGATCGAGTCGGCGACGACCTCGTGCTCGCTCACGACGCTGCAGCGACTGGCCGACGGGTTCGGCATCCCGGTCACCGCGCTGTTCCGCGGGTCTGCGAGCGATCGCGAGGCGTCGTTCACCAAGGCCGGCGCGGGCAGCGTCAGCGTCCGCAGCGGCACGCAGCACGGTCACCTGTATCGCATGCTCGGAGTGCTGAAAGACACCCCGAACGCGCTCGAGCCCACGCTCGTGACGCTCACCGACGCGTCGAACGTGTTCCCGCTCTTCCAGCACCCGGGCACCGAGTTCCTCTACATGCTCGAGGGGCGCATGACCTACGGGCACGGCGGCTACGAGTACGAGATGGAGCCCGGCGATGCGCTGCTCCTCGACGGCGAGGCCGCGCACGGCCCCGTCGAACTCATCGAGGTGCCGATCCGGTTCCTCGCGATCCGGTCGCGCTGAGCCGGCGAGGGCTCACACGATGTCGAAGGGGTCGTCGACCATGCGCGCGGGCGGCGGCGCCACGATGAGACGCGTGCGCTCCTGCATGTAGCCGACGGCTGCGTCGTTCTTCGGAGCGTCGAGAGAATTCCGGGTGGTCTGCGTGACCAGCTCGGTGTTCGGGTTCAGCAGGAACGTCGCGTCGACCTCGTTCCCGTCCACGCCGATCACGCGCAGCGAGATCGAATCGGTCATCCCGGCCACGCCCAGTGCGCGCGCGTACTCCATGAGCCAGTCGGCGGACTCGTCATCGAGGAAGAGCGCCTTGTCTGCGTACGTCACGTGCTTCATGCACCGAGGGTGCGCTTCGCTCGCCCCTCCCGCCCATGTGGTTGACACCGATGCCGATGCATGCATGAGATGCGGAAGACGGATGCTGCGCCCCTGTCGCATGTCGGACGCCCGTGGTTGGCTGACGCCCATGAAGACCGTGACCTCCGCAGACGGAACCCCCATCGCCTACGACGGGACCGGGGAGGGCCCGACCGTCGTCATCGTGAATGGCGCCATGTCGACGGCCGCCGACGCTGCGGGACTGGCCGGGGCTCTGGCTGATGCCGGCTTCCGAGCCGTCACATGGGACCGTCGCGCGCGCGGCTCGAGCGGAGACGCGCGAGATTCCACGCCGGAGCGGGAGGTCGAAGACCTGGCGGCCGTGATCGCGGCGGTCGGCGGCGATGCGGCCGTGCTCGGGCACTCGTCGGGCGCGATGCTGGCGCTGTTCGCGGCGTCGCGCGGCGTCGCGGTGCGGGCGCTGTTCCTGTCGGAGCCGCCGCTGCGCTTCGGCGTCGACGAGCCGGCCGACGACCTCGCCGACCGTTTGCAGGCGCTCGTCGACGCAGGTCGGTCCGACGAGGCGATCGTGACGTTCCAGCTCGAGGGCGTCGGCCTTCCGCGCGAGATGGTCGAGGGCATCCGCGCGAGCGACCAGTTCGCGACGCTGGTCCCCCTGGCCCAGTCCACGGTGTACGACACCAACCTGGTGCGCGTGGCGTCGAGCCCGAGCGCCGAGATGCTCTCGGTCGCCGCTCCGGTCACCGTGCTGCGCGGAGCCCAGACCTTTCCGATGCTGATCACCGCCGCCGACCGCCTGTCCGACGAGATCGACGGCGCCGGACTCGTCGTCGTGCCGGAGTCCGTCATGCATCGCCCCGACCCCGCAGCGACGGCACGCGTGGTGCGCGAGCGCCTCGTGTAGATGCCGCTGCGGGTCCTGGTTTTGCTCGTTGAGCGAGCGGGGAACGCGGTCGAAGAGCGAGCTTCCGAGTCGAAACGCAGAGACGAGACGCCCCGAGCGCCCCGCACGCCTCGGCCCCGCACGCCTCGGCCGCGGACGCCTCGGCCCCGCAGACCTTCCCGTCAGGCCGCGAGGCGGCGGCGCTCGGCCAGGCTCTGGATCGCCAGTCGATACTCGTCGACCATCCGGCCGCGCGACAGCCTCGGGCGGGCAGCGAGCGCCGCTTCGCGGTAACCGGCCCGATCGTGCAACACAGCCTCCCAGGCGGCTGCGATGGCGTCGGGATCGCGCGGCGTCACGAGCCCGAGTCCTTGGATGCTCCGCGCCGCATCGCCGACGTCGGTGGTCACCGGCGTCGCACCCGACGCCGCCCCCTCGAGCAGGCACAGCGGCGATGCCTCCCCGAACGCACTGGTGAGAGCGACGATGTCGGCGATCCGGTAGAGCGCCGCCATGTCGCTGCGGATACCCAGAGCGTGCACGCGATCGGCCGAGGTCGCGGCATCCATCAGCGAAGCGAAGCCCGCGTTGTCCTGGGTCATGCCCGCTCCGCACAGCACGTAGTGCGCATCCGGCCGCGCTGCGGCGTGCCGTGCGGCCGCGTCGAGGAACAGCCCCGGGTCCTTCATCGCATCGAACCGGGCGGCCAGGAGCACCACGGGAGCGTCGAGCGGAATGCCCAGGCTCGCGCGCAGCGCCGCATTCACGACGTCGTCCGCGTTCGGAGCGAACACGTCGGTGTCGATGCCGTTCGGCACGACCCGCCGATCGAGGCCGAACGGGAGGTGCTGTGCATATGCCTCGTCGGTCGAGCGCGCGCACGAGATCGTGGCGGTGAGCAGTCCGGTCTCGGCCGCCTCGCGGAGCCACCCGAGCGCGGGTCCCGAGTGGGTCGGATCCGAGCGGTGCAGGCAGGCTGCGACGGGCACCGACGGCATCATCCCGTGGGCACGCAGCGCCAGCAGCAGACCGAGCGGCTGCTCCTTGAGCGAGAGCACGACGTCAGCCTGTGCGACCGCGTCGGCGGCGCGGTGCAGGTCGAGCTCGCGGAACGACGACGGATGCATCGGATCCGCGCCGGCCGTGCCGCCGAGCGCCGTGATCTCGACCCCCGCCGCGGCGAGCCGCCGGTAGCGCGGGTCGTCGTGGGCGAACTGGACGGTGGCGTCCCGGTGCGCCTGCGCCGACAGCGAGAGCACCGCGTGGGACTGCTCGCCACCGGCATGGAGCCCGGCGACGACATCGGAGTGAAGGATCCTCGCCCCGCCGGCGAAGAAGCCTTCGTACAGGGACAGCACGCGAAGGGTCAAGTGACACCTCTCGGGTGGAGGGACGGGGGACGGATCGGACGCCGGAACCTCTGTTCCGGCCGGTCACTGTCGGCGCCGGTGCCGGTCGATCCATCGTCGGGGCCCGCGGGGTTCGATGTCGATGAACGGCCGGGGTGGATCCGGTGAACGCTCGACACAGGCGGGGTCTTCGAGTTGCGCGTCCGTGCGCTCCACCTCGTCCATATCGCGTGTTCTCACCGAGATCACGAGATCCGAACGCGAATAACGCGTGCTCTCGGTGAGAGCACGCGATGTGAACGCTTGGCGCGGCGGCCCGGCGCAGCGCGGCGGCCCGGCGCGGGCGGCTCAGCGCAGGCGGCTCAGCGCAGGCGGCTCGACCGGCGCCGCCTCAGCGCGGGCGGCTCGCCGCCATCCGGCCGTCAGGGTCGAGCCGGGCGAGCACGGCGGCGGTGATCTCCCGCAGCTGCTCCGCCTGCTCGGGCGTGATCACGTCGAGCAGAAGAGAGCGCACGGTCTCGACATGGCCCGGGGTCGCCTGGAGCACCTTGCGGCGGCCGTCGGCGGTGATGACGGCGTCGGTCGCGCGCGCGTCGGAGGCGTTGCGCTCCCGGTGCACGAGGCCGCGCGCCTCGAGCCGCGAGATCACATGCGACAGGCGCGGGAGCGTCGCATTCGTCATCGACGCGAGCTCCTTCATCTGGAGGCGGTGGTCGTCGGAGTTCGACAGCATCGACAGCGCGAAGTAGTCGAAGTGCGTGAGGTCCTCGTCACGCAGGAGCTGTGCGTCGAGTTCGCGTGGGAGCAGTTCGAGGAGTGCGGCGAACGGCACCCAGGTGTCCTGCTCGTCGCCCGTGTAGAACCGCGGCCTGTTCATTCTCCGATTCTAGGAATAGTTGTGGCGACAAGCGAGTTGTCCTCTCTCAGATGCTTGAAGCTACAAGCAATTCGTCCGACAGGAGAAAACAGCCATGACCACGATCACGATCTTCGGAAACGGCAACATGGGCCAGGCCATCAGCGGTGTGCTCGCCCGCGGCGGCGCCGACATCCAGCACATCGGCAGCGCGGACACCGCCGCCGTCGTCAACGGCGACATCGTCGTGCTGGCAGTGCCCTACGCGGCGCTCGCGCAGATCGCCGCCGCCTACGGCCCGCAGCTCGCCGGCAAGACGGTCGTCGACCTCACGAACCCGCTCGACTTCTCGACCTTCGACGCGCTCGTCGTCCCCGCCGGCAGCTCGGCGGCCGCGGAGCTGCAGTCCTCGCTCCCCGAGGCGAAGGTGGTCAAGGCCTTCAACACGAACTTCGCCGCGACGCTCGTGAGCGGCCGCGAGGGCGACGCCACCACCACGGTGCTCGTCGCGGGCGACGACGCCGATGCCAAGGCCGGCCTCATCGCCGCGATCACCGCGGGCGGGCTCGCCGCCGTCGACGCGGGCGCGCTCGCCCGCGCGCACGAGCTCGAGTCGATCGGGTTCCTTCAGCTGACCCTCGCCGTGGGCGAGCAGATCGGCTGGACCGGCGGCCTCGCCCTCGTGCGCTGAGTCCGGTCCACCGGACGCGGGGGTCAGCCCCCGCAGCCCCGTCCTACGCGATGCGCGTCCCCGCCGGCAGGCGACCGGCGGGGGTGCGCGTCCGCGCCCACGCCCACCACATCAGACCCGCCGCGAGCAGCAGCTGCAGCGTCATGCCGACGAACCAGCTCGGCGTCGACTGCTCGATGACCTCAGCCGGTGTGGGTCGTTCGTCTTCGAGCGGAGGCGCGCAGTCGTCCCAGCGCTGCTCGAGCTCCGGCGGCTGCTGAGCCGCGCGCACGCCGAACTTGATCTGGCCGAACAGGTCGTTCGGGTTGCCGTACTCGTCGTACTGCGTCGGCGTCGCGTCGGCGAGGATCACGAACGGGTTCGCCGCGAGCAGCCACCACACCTGGTCGAACCGCGGCTGGTCGTAGGTCGACGTCTGCCACGGGCCGCACCGCACCTCGATGTCGTCGTCGCAGGGGTACTCGTCGCTCGGCGTCTCCCCGGGCATGCAGGGGAAGCTGTCGCCGGAGTACTGTTCGTACTCGATCGAGCGGTAATGGCTGGTCACCTCGGACCGCATCGTCATGCCGACGAGGGCGAACGCGATGAGCGTGCCGACGACGAGCGCCGCGACGACCAGGTACGTCGTGGCGACCGAGAACAGCGGACGCGACAGGATGCCGCTGAGGGCCACGCCGATGGCCGAGATGATGCCGACCTCGAACACGAGCACCAGCAGCGACACCGTGATCGTCGCCGGCGCTCCCCCGCCCCCGAGCGTCGCGAGCACGAGGAACGGCACCGACACCGCGACGAACGCGAGGCCCGTGACCCACGCGGCGAGGAACTTGCCGATCAGGATCTCGAGGGTCGTCGCCAGCGTGACCTGAACGGGTGCGAGGGTCGCGGCATCCCGGTCGCCGTTGATCGCGTTCCCGCTCAGCGTGGGCGAGACGAGCACCACCAGCAGGAGCGTGATGTAGACGATCGTGGAGTAGATCGCCCCGCCCGGCCGATCCGCCGACCCCCACGCGAGGAACGAGAGCCCGGTCACGATCGCGAGCAGCACGGCGAAGACGCCGAGCAGCACGTACCAGGCGACGCTCCGCGTGCGCTGCGTCAGCTCGAGGCCGACGATGGTGCCGAGCCGCTGACCGCTCACGACGTCGCCTCGCTCTCGTCCTCACCCGGTGCCGGGAGCTCGGATGGCGGTGGCGACTGGGGCGGTCGCCCGTCGCCCAGATCCAGGAACGTGCGCTCGAGCGCGCCCTGCGCCGCCGCGAACTCCACCACGTCGAGTCCGGCGGCGACCAGGTCGCGGAGCGCCACGGCCGCGGCATCCTCCGATTCGAACGACACCACGACGTCCCGGCGGTCCACGCCCAGGTTCTCGACGGGGATCCGCAGGGCGCCGGCCACCTGCTCGACGGCGACGGATGCCTCGGCCCCCGCCAGCCGCACTCGCCAGGGCCGCGCGCGGCGCGAGGCCGCCTCGACGCGGGCGGGGTCCACGGTTGCGCCGGCCATGAGGAACACGGCGTCGTCGACGACCTCTTCGAGCTCGGACAGGATGTGGCTCGACACCAGCACGGTGCGCCCCTCGGCGGCGAACCGCCGCAGCAGCAGCCGAAGGTCGATGCGGGCCTGCGGGTCCAGACCCGAGGCCGGCTCGTCGAGCAGCAGCACGCGCGGGTCGTGCACGAGGGCTCTCGCGAGTCCGAGCCGCTGCTTCTGACCCCGCGACAGCACGCGCGCGGGGGCATCGGCGAGGTCTACCAGGCCGACTTCGCCGAGGAGGGCATCGGCGCGGACGGATGCCTCGGCCCGCGGCATCCCGTACAGCCTCGCCGTGACCGCCAGCGTCTCGCGCGACGTCAGCGAGTTCCAGGCGCCGAGCGCGTCGGGCATCCAGCCGAGCAGCGCCCTGGCCGCCTGCGGGTCGGTGACGGGGTCGACGCCGTCGATGCGGATCGATCCGGCGTCGGGTGCCAGGAGGGAGGCGAGCATCAGCAGGAGCGTGGTCTTGCCCGAGCCGTTCGGGCCGACGAGTCCGGTCACCCGGCCCGCGTGAGCCCTCAGCGTCACGTTGCGGACGGCCTGCACCTCGCCGAACGAGCGCCGCACGCCCTGGACGACGATGCCGGGCTCGGCGGGGATTCCGGGGGCCCGAGGGGCCGGACTCGGCATGCTCACGGGCCCACCCTAGCGACACGGCACCCGGCATTCGGGCCTTGAAGAGACGGGGAGTGTCAAGCCACCCGTGTTCCCGGCCACGATCCCCGGCGTATCGCGCCACCGGAACCGGCGACGAGCTCAGGCGCGGAAGAACTCCACGCCGAGATCAGGGTGATCGACGAAGACGCCGTCGACGCCGGCCTCGCGGATCACCGCCCACTCGGATTCCCAGTCGCCGAACGACGCCGGGCCGCCGCGAGTGCGGAACTGACCGATCAGGAACCTGTTCTCGGGACGGCACGTCCACGTGAAGACGCGCAACCCGCGGTCGTGCGCGTCGGCCACCACGCGCGAGGGTCCCGCGGTGCGCCCGAGCCGGTCGGGGCGGAGGATGGTCCGCTTGTCGACGCTGATCCCGTCCACTCGCCCGACGAGCCCGTCGAGCCCCTCGGGTGCGGCGGTCTGCCGGTACGTCAACGACGCCTTGCCGTGTGCGCTGAAGAGGTCGAACGGACGCCCCGCGTCTTCCAGCAGGTACACGTAGGACCCACGGATGCCCCGTTCCTGGAGCGCGAACAGCACCGTCGACTCGAACGACTCGACGGTGAGCGGCAGCTCGCCCGACGCCCATCCCGCCTCGCGGAGCTCCGCGTCGACGAGCGCGGCGACGTCCCACCCGATGGACGCGAAGTACGTCGCGTGCTTGATCTCGAGCACGACGCCGATCTCGCGGCCGAACTCGAGGGAGGCGTCGCGCGCCGCGTCGAGCACGTCACGCAGCCGCAGCACGGGCTGCTCGTCGTCGAAGCTCGCGCTCGCGGGCCGCACGTCCGAGATCCGCTCGCGACAGCGCAGCGTCGACAGCTCGTCCCACGTGAAGTCCTCGGTGAACCAGCCGGTCAGCTCGGCGCCGTCCACGTACTTCGTCGCGTGACGGTCGGCGAACTCGGACCGGGTCGCCACATCGGTCGTTCCCGAGATCTCGTTCTCGTGCCGCACGACGAGCACGCCGTCCTTGGACACCACGACGTCGGGTTCGACAGCGTCGACGCCCATCTCGAAGGCGAGCGCGTAGGACGAGCGCGAGTGCTCGGGCCGATACCCGGGCGCACCGCGGTGTCCGATCACGAGGGGATGACGACGGGGCACCGTTTCAGCGTAACCACGAGCACCCGAGGTGCCGGGGGCCACAGCAGCCGTTCATAGTCAGCTCACAGCGCCGACCCGTGCCCGGTCACGGCCGGTCGGATAGTGTTGATCAACAGCATCGTGCTGGGATTCCCTTGACATTGGAGTGTGAGAGCAGTGGCCCTCAACAACCCCGCGTTCAACAACCCGGCCTTCCAGGACCCGAAGGCCGTTCAGACCTACCCCGGCGGTTCGCAGGCGGCGAGCCTGGGCGGGCAGACGCAGTTCACGACGGCGCAGCGTGCCGGAACGGATGCTGCGGCTCAGGCGCAGCTCGAAGGCATGTACGCGGCACCGTCCGCGGGTGCCGTCGAGACCGGCCGCATGTCGTACGAAGACACCATCTGGAAGACCGTCGGCCTCTTCGCCATCCTCCTCGTCACCGCGGCCGTCGGCTGGGTGTGGACGATGGCGGGTGTCACCCCGACGAACCCCGAGCCTTCGATCCTTCCCTGGATGATCGGCGCGCTCGGCGGCTTCGTGCTGGCGATGGTCGTGATCTTCACGTCGCGCAAGAAGATCCGTCCGGCGCTCATCTTCGCCTACGCCGCCTTCGAGGGTCTCTTCGTCGGTGCGATCTCGGCGTTCTTCGAGTTCCTGTGGCCGGGCATCGTCGTGCAGGCGACGCTCGCGACGCTCGCCGTCGTCGGCGTGACCCTCGCCCTGTTCGCCAGCGGCAAGATCCGCGCGTCGAAGCGCGCCACCAAGGTCTTCATGATCGCGATGGTCGGCTACCTCGTCTTCTCGCTCGTCAACATCTTCCTGATGCTCTTCAACGTCCCGATCGCGGGCGGCGCGTTCGGCCTCGGCAGCAACCCGAGCCCCCTGTTCGGCATCCCGTGGGGCGTGCTCATCGGCGTTTTCGTCGTGATCATGGCCGCGTACTCGCTGGTGCTCGACTTCGACAACATCCAGCAGGGCGTGCGCAACGGCGCTCCCCGTCAGTTCGGCTGGCTCGGCGCGTTCGGCATCATGGTGACGGTCGTCTGGCTGTACCTCGAGATCCTGCGCATCCTCGCGATCGCGCGCGGCAACAACTGACGCCCAGCGCTTCGCTTTCGAACGGCCGCCCGGTTCTCCGGGCGGCCGTTCTGTTCCGTCGCCGTCGCGCCTAGGCTGAAGCCGATTCGAGGGAGCGGCATGGCCAGACGTCGTACGGCCTTCTGCACGGTGGCGCTGCTGCTCGTCTGCCTCACCGGATGCGGAGGAGCCCCCATGACCGAGCCCACGCCGCTCGAGCCGGCCCCCGCCCAGCCGACACCGACGCGCACGCCCTTCGAGACGACCACGCGTGGCCCGATCGCACCGACCGGAGAACCCGTCGCGGTGCCACCCGCGCGCTGGGACGCGATCGTCGCCGACCTCGCCGAGCGCGGCGTCACCGGTGCACCCGAACTCGTGTCCGCTCACGCGGTGACGTGGAACAACGGCGCCCTCGGCTGCCCGTCGCCGGGCGTCTCCTACACTCAGGCGATCGTCGACGGCATGCGGGTCGTCGTCACCGTCGACGGCACGACCTACGACTACCGGTTCGGCACGACGGACACTCCGAAGCTCTGCACTCGCTGAACCGGAGACGGTTCCGCCGCCCACCCCGGCAACGATGGCGTGTCGGCGGGAGCCTCCGGGAACGTGAGCCCAGCTGCGGCCCCGGGGCAGCAGCATCCGTTTCCCGTTCACGCAACGAGGTGGCGCCCCGCCATGCGACGGGACGCCACCTCGTGTCGTGCGGTGTGCTTACTTGGCCTTCACCAGGAGCGCTTCGCCCGGGCCCGCCGCATTGTCCATCACGACGACCATGACACCGAGCGGCTTCTGCGCACTGAACGCGGCGCCGTTCACGGTGACGGGCACGTCGACCTTGCCGCCGACCGCGACCGACTCGAACTGCCCGTTCGTCAGCGCGGGCGCCCACGGGTCGTAGGTCGCCGTGCCGTCGATCGCGTCCGAGCCGTCATTGACCGACGAGAAGCTCTCCACGGTGTAGCTGAACGCGCCCGACGTGATGCCGAGGTCGCTCGCGACCACCGGCAGCAGGATCGTGCTGCTGTCGGTGGGGGCCGAGGCGTTGAATCCGGCCGCGGACACCTCGCCCGTCGCGATCTCGTATACGAACACCTGCGAGATGCCGTTGGCGTCTCCGGCGGTCACGAGGCCGCCGTCGGCCGAGAACACGATCCAGTCGGGCTCTCCGTCGCCGTTCGTGTCGATGACGACGTCGAACTCGTTCGCCGCGGCGTTGGACCAGCGGTTGTGCGTGTTCACGGCGAAGACGAGCAGCTGATCGCCGGCGTCGTCCCAGGGGAACGACTGCACACCGGCGGCGCGGAGGTCGTACCCGGTGTCGGTGAACGACTTGGGCGCGTCCTTCCGGTCTTCGAGGCCCCACGTGTAGAAGTCCGCGTCGCCCGCGAAGGCACCCCGGTTGTTCTTCAGAGTGAGCGACACGTCGCCGTCGACCGGCTTGTTCTTCTTCGTCACCTTGAGGTCGCCCGACGCCGAGACATCCGTCGTGGCGCGCGGCACCAGCAGGTACGGGACCCGCAGCGTGTCGCTCGCCGACGTCAGGACGACGTCGCCGGAGAACTCGTAGAAGGCGAACCCGCCGGCGCCGGAACTGCCCACCGCCGTTGCCGGAGCGGTGAGATCGACAGTGACCTTCTCGGAGCGACCGGGCTTCACCGTGACCTGAGCCGGGCTCGCCGTGACCGTCGCGGCCTCCGACTGCGCGGTTGCCTCCGTGCCGACGCTGTACGTCACGGGCTGGCTGCCGTAGTTCGTCAGCGTCACCGTCTTCTTGCCCTGGAAGGTCTTCGCGGTCTCCTGGAAGCCGAAGCTGAGCGCGCTCTCTCGCAGCTTGCCGTCGTCCGTCCGGAACGAGTCGCCCGTCGCGGTGACCTGCTGCGACACGGCCTGCGCCGTATCGACCAGGCCGACGCCGCCGCGCACGAGGTTCTGGCCCACGACCTTGTCGGGGTCGGCGGTCGACACGAGCACCGACGCGACCTCCGCCGCCGACCAGGCCGGGTGAGCCTCGACGGCGAGCGCCGCGACGCCCGCCACGTGCGGAGCGGCCATCGACGTTCCCGAGATGGTCGCCGGGCCGTTGCCGGTGCCGACGCCGGTCGAGACGATCGAGACACCCGGCGCCGCGACGTCCACGCCGAGGGCGCTGTCACCGCTGCGGGGTCCGCTCGAGCTGAACGACGCGTACCCGCGGAAGGCGGGGTTCTCCAGCGGTGCCGGAGCCACGGTCGCCTCCGCATCGTCGACGAGCTTGGCGCCGTCAGACATACGCACGCCGAGGAACGGGATGGTGACCGTGTAGTCGTCACCGGTGTCGGGGTTCTCGGTGATCTCGCCCTCGAACGGCGGGTAGTCGTTCGAGGTGTTGATCATGACCGCTGCCGCCGCACCCGCCTGCTGGGCGAAGATCGCCTTCGCGACGCGTGCGCACACCCCGCGCGTCGAGACGGCGAGCTGGTTGCCTCCGACGGTGACTCCGGCGTAGTTGTACGCCGCCACCGAACAGCCGAGCGCCTCATTCTCGTCCGGTGTCGCCGGATTGTCGGTGAGCCGCACGACCGTCATGGCGGGAAGGCCGGTCAGGACCGCGCCGTTCGCGTTGATGGCCGGCACCGCCACACCGTCCACGGTGATCAGCGCGCCCGGGAACGTCGCCGTGCTGTCGACGGCGGCGACCGAGACCACACCGTTGCCGTTGCCGGCGAGATACGGGCTCGGGCCCTCGTTGCCTGCGGACTTCACGACGACGACTCCCGCGCCGATCGCGTTCGACGCGGCGACCTCGTCGGGGTCGCCGCCGCGGCCGAAGGGCGAGCCGAGCGACATGTTGATGACATCCATGCCGTTGTCGACCGCCCAGTCGATGGCCGGAACGACGATGTCCGTCGAGCCGCCGCAGCCGAAGACGCGGAGCGCGTAGAGGTCTGCCTGCGGTGCGACTCCCGGGCCGATCGTCCACTCGGCGGACGCCGTGGACTCGTCGTACGGGCCCGCGTAGGTCTCGCCGTCGGCAGTGACGCCGCTGCCCGCGGCGGTGCCGGCGACATGGCTGCCGTGCCCGTTGCAGTCGAGCGGGTTGGCGTCAGGCTTCGGAACCGGGTCGTAGTCGTCCGAGGCGGGGTCGGCGTTGTAGGCATCGCCGACGAAGTCCCAGCCGCCCTTGATGCGCGGGGCGTCCGGACCGAACTGCGCCGGGTCGGCCGGCTGCGCTTCGGCCGCGTTCGCCGCGGCGTACGCCTCTGGCGTGCCGACGCCGCCGAAGTTCGCGTGGGTGTAGTCGATACCGGTGTCGATCACCGCCACCTTGATGTTCTCACCCGTGAATCCGGTGTTCGCCCACACCTGCGGCACCCCGAGGAAGGGCACCGACACGGCGTTGTCCAGCGTGTACGTCTTCACCGCGTGCACCGCGACGACGTTGGGCAGAGCCGCCACGGCGTCGACCTGGTCGGCGGGGATGTTCATCTGGATGCCGTTGTAGGCGGACTGCATCGTCGCCTCGATCCGGCCGTCCTTGGCCTTGATCGTGCCGGTGATGGCGTCCTGGTTCTTCTTCAGGGAGCTCTTGATGGCCTTTCGCTCGGCGGCGCTGAGATCGCTGCCCTTCTTCGCCTGGGCGACGGCGACCGGATCGCCCGCCATCTCGACGATGACGGTGACCCGTCCATCGGCGCCGACGCTCAGCGGACGCGCGGTCGTGCCGACCGGTCCCTTGGTGTCGGATTTCTCGAAGCGCGACGACGGGTCGTCGTCGGGAGCGGCGGCCATCGCCGCCGTGGGGGTTGCGATCGCGAGCGCGAGCGCGCTCACCACCGCCAGGGAACGTCGCAACAAGGGGGCCTGCCTTCTCGTGTGTGTGGGAACAGCGAGGGGTACGGCGGCACGCTATGCGCGAACGCTCAAAAGATCAACAGAGCTCTCCCAGGTTGAGCAAACCGCCCAATTCACCGCCCTCAGCCATCGGCGTTTCGTGCATCACGCACATCCGGCCACCCGACGCGCACAACGTGCACAGCACCCCGTCGAGGAGCGATCGCATTCTGCTCAGAGCGGAACCGTCTCGGCTTCAGGTGCGCTCGCGCTCTATCGTGAGCGCATGGCCGAGATCATCCCGCTGCCGACGAAGGCACCGCGTCCGTCCCGCGAGCCCGAGCCGCTCTGGCGCGAGGCGCTGGGCGAGCGCTTGCGCACTCTGCGCCATGAACGCGGCGAGCGCCTCGCCGACACGGCTGACCGCGCCGGGGTCTCACCGCAGTACCTGTCCGAGATGGAGCGAGGACTCAAGGAGCCGTCGAGCGAGATGATCGCCGCCGTCGCCGGTGCCCTCGAAGTGACGCTGATCGAGCTGACCGCGGGCGTCGTCGACGACCTCCGCTCGCGCGCGACCGAGCGGGCGGCGGTCGGATGCCGCGCCACCTACTCCCTCGCCGCGTGACTTCTCTCCTCTGGTCGATGTCCTGGGCCGTCGCTAGCCTGGCCGAGTGACGCCCGCGAAGTCGGAAGCCGAGATCCTCGAGATCGACGGGCACGAGGTGCGCATCTCGAGCCCGACGAAGATCGTGTTCCCCCAGCCCGGGATCACCAAGCTCGACGTCGTCCGCTACTACCTCGCGGTCGCCGACGGCGCGCTGCGCGGCGCGGGCGGCCGCCCCATGGTGCTCAAGCGGTTCCCGCGGGGCATCGACCAGGAGCCGTTCTTCCAGAAGCGCGTCCCCGAGAACCACCCCGAGTTCATCGACACGGCGACTCTGCAGTACGCGCGCGGCACGTCGGCCGAAGAGGCGGTGATCCGGGATGCCGCGGGCCTCGCATGGGTCGTCAACCTCGGGTGTCTCGACCTGAACCCGCATCCCGTCCGTGCCGAAGACCTCGACCACCCCGACGAGCTGCGCATCGACCTCGACCCGATGCCGGGTGTCGACTGGTCGCAGATCGTCGACGTCGCCTTCGTCGCCCGCGAGGTGCTCGACGACGTCGGGCTCGTCGGCTGGCCCAAGACCAGCGGCTCACGCGGCATGCACATCCTGGTGCGCATCGCTGCGCACCACGACTACAAGCAGGTGCGCCTCGCCGCCGAGACGCTCGCTCGCGAGGTCGAGAACCGCGCACCCGGGCTCGCGACCGCCCGCTGGTGGAAGGAGGAGCGCGGCGAGAGCGTGTTCGTCGACTTCAACCAGAACGCCAAGGACCGCACGGTGGCGTCTGCCTACTCGATTCGCCCGCTGCCCGACGCGCGCGTCTCCACCCCCCTCGACTGGGGCGAGGTGCGCGATCGGCGTCCGGCCGAGTTCACGGTGCTCACCGTGCCCGGCCGCTACGCCGAGATCGGCGACCCCCACGTCGGCATCGACGACGCGGTCGGCACCCTCGATGGGCTGCTCCGCCTCGCCGAGGAACTGGGACCAGCCGAGAAGCCCCCGCGCGGCGGCGACGGGTCTGGCCGGCGGCAGTCGACGATGCCGCTCATCGAGATCGCGCGGACGAAGACCAAGCCCGAGGCGGTCCAGGCCCTCGAGGCGTGGAGGAGCACGCACGCGTCCGTGGCGGAGCAGCTGCATCCCGCCGACGTGCTCATCGACGGGATGCGCGGCTCGAGCTCGCTCTGGTACCGCGTTCGCGTCAACCTCCAGCACGTGCCCGAGGCCGACCGGCCGCCCCAGGAAGAGCTTCTCGCCGACTACGACCCGTGGGAGGGCAAGACCTGGCCCGGCCCGCTCCTCGACCGCTGATCCCGGGCGCCAGAGCGACCTCCGCTCAGCGAACGGGGGCCGATGCCCGTGCAAGGACGGCGTCGGCGAGGCCGTAGGCGACCGCGTCGGCGGCGGTGAAGACGCGGTCGCGGTCGGTGTCGGCACGCAGCTTCGCAGCATCCTGTCCCGTATGCCTCGCGAGGATCTCCTCCACCTCGCCGCGGACGCGCACGAGCTCGTCGGCCTGCAGGATCAGGTCGGGGATCGCGCCCCTCCCCTGGCCCGCCGGCTGATGCAGCACGATGCGCGCGTGCGGCAGCACCGAGCGCTTCCCCGTCGCGCCGGCGGCGAGCATCACGGCGCCGACGCCGATCGCCTGTCCCACGACGGTCGTGGCGACGTCGGGTCGGACGTGCTGCATCGTGTCGTACACCGCGAGCATCGCCGAGGGATCGCCGCCCTCGCAGTTGATGTAGAGCTGGATGTCGCGGTCAGGACTGTCGGCGTCGAGGTGCAGCAGCTGCGCGATGAGCGCGTTCGCCACGCCCGCGTCGATGCCGGTGCCGAGGTACACGACGCGCTCGGCGAGCAGGTGCGAGTACACGTCCATGATGCGATCGCCGCGCGGATGCTGCGCCACCACGTTGGGGATCGTGTACGAGCTCATGCCGCCACCTCCGCTGGCCCGAGTCCGAGTCCTGCGGGCCGTCGCCGCCGGGGCACCACCTGTGCGAACGAATCGACGATCCCGTCGACGAAGCCGTAGTCCCGCGCCTCGGCGGCGGTGTACCAGCGGTCGTGCAGCGAGTCCTCGAAGATGCGCTCGACGCTCTGTCCGGTGTCTGCCGCGATGAGGCCGAGCACGGTGTCGCGCATGTGGCGCAGGTCGTCGGCCTGCACCTCGACCTCGACCGCCGACCCGCCGATACCCGCTGAGCCCTGGTGCATGAGGATGCGCGCGTGCGGCAGCGCGCGGCGCTTGCCCCGCGCTCCCGCCGACAGCAGGAACTGCCCCGCGCTGCACGCGAGGCCGAGCGCGAGGGTCGCGACGTCGTTGGGGATGAGGTTCATGACGTCGCGGATCGCGAGCATCGAGGGCACCGATCCGCCGGGTGAGTGGATCCAGAGGGCGATGTCGGATGCCTCGTCCTCAGCCGCGAGCGCCAGCAGCTGCGTCGCGATCAGGGTGCCGTTGTCGTCGTCGAGCGGGCCGTCGAGCACGAGCACGCGCTGGTGGAACAGCTCGCGTCGCGCCTCGGTCCCGAAGTGGGGAATCCGGATGTCTTCAGCCATGCCCCCAGCCTGCGCGCCCGCCGAGGGCGCAGCATCCGTTTCCGCTTCCGGCGGCTCTGCCCACGGCGGAACGAGCAGGTCAGTCTGCCCCGATTCTGGCGCCTCGCCAGGCAACGTCAATCAGCGCGACCGGCGGGAGGGGCTCTCGACGACGGCGCGGAGCGCAGCGACGAGGGCGGGGCGCACCGCGTCGGATGTGAAGGCCGCTGCGGCCGACCGTGCACGCGATGACAGCTCGGCGCGGCGATGGTCGTCGCGCAGCAGCTCGATGATCGCGTCGGCGAAGGCGTCGACGTCGCCCGGCGGCACGACGATGCCCGCGTCCGCGATGGCCTCGCGCGGGCCATACCGGGCGTCGAACGAGACCACCGGCAGTCCGCGCGCAAGCGCCTCGGCGATGGACAGCCCCTGGCCCTCGAAGGCCGTGGACGTGACGAAGAGCGCGGCACGGTCGAAGATCGCGTCGCGATCGGCGGTGGCACCGTGGAGAGTGACGGATGCTGCCACCCCGAGCTGGTCGATCAGCTCCTGCAGCTCGTGCCGAAGCGGGCCGTCGCCGTACACGTCGAGCCGCGCCTCGGGCACCTCCCGGACCACCCGCTCCCACGCGCGGATCGCGAGGTCGATGCGCTTCTGCGGGGCGAGGCGGTTCAGCATGACGACGCTGTGCGGATCGCGGGACGCCGCATCCGGCGGCGCGGTGCCGAGGTCGATCGTGTTCGGCACCACGTGGAACGTTCCCGGGTCGCCGAAGCGCTCCGCGACCTCGTCGCGCTGCGCCGCGGTCGGCCAGAGCACCGCGTCGTACCGATCGACGGACGACAGCCACCGCTGCCACATGCCGGCCACCGGGGCGGCGGGGTCGTCGTAGGGCTCCGGGAGGTGCGAGTTGTGCACAGTGTGGACGAGCCGCACACGGGGGTCGTCCCAGGCGACGAGCGTCTCGCCGATCTGGCGCGACTCGAAGATCACCACGAGCACGCGATCGGGGTCTCCGGTCGTGGCGCGGCGCTCATCCGCGAGGTGCGTGAGCCACGCCGCGTACAGACTGCGGAAGCCGCGGAGCACCCGGTCGCCACTGGGGGCGTGCACGACGATGGGGGCGTCGGTGAGGTGCCATGTCGGGTCGTCGCGGAACACCGGAAGCGACACGATCGGCCTGCCCGCATCCGGGCCGACGTCGCCGGAGGGCCCGCCCGCCGCGCCGGCGGCGAGTGGAGGGGTCGTGGGGACCGTGATCACGCGCTGCTCGCCCTCGAACGAGCCGTCCGTGTGCGGCTCGCCGGCCGAGAAGAGCCACGACGGATCCGCGACGATGTCGTCGAAGAGGTTGCGTGCCGAGGCGGTGCTGTCGAGCAGACCGGCGTCGACGAATGCCTGCCGCTGCGCGGCGTGGTCTTGGAGCGACCCGCCGTCGACGCTCAGCTGCAGCGGGTCGACAGCTCCCGCCGAGGCGAGCAGGCGTAGGCGCGTCGGCACCGCCACCGCGAACCCGCCGTCGAGTCCGAGAGCCACGCGGCTGCCCAGCAGCACGTAGTCGGCGTCGGGCAGCGAAGGTGCGGGGTCCGTCGTCACCCGTCCATCCTCACCCATCCGTGCACTGCCCCGGCCCGCCGAGGCGCCGGAAGACGACGGATGCCCCGGCATCGCCGAGGCACCCGTCACAAACTCACTCCCACTCGATGGTCCCCGGGGGCTTCGACGTGACGTCGAGCACGACCCGGTTGACCTCGCGCACCTCGTTGGTGATGCGGTTGGAGATCTTCGAGAGCACGTCGTAGGGCAGGCGCGTCCAGTCGGCGGTCATCGCGTCTTCGCTCGAGACGGGGCGCAGCACGATGGGGTGGCCGTAGGTGCGGCCGTCGCCCTGCACGCCCACCGAGCGCACGTCGGCCAGCAGCACGACCGGGCACTGCCAGATCTCGCCGTCGAGGCCGGCCCTTGTCAGCTCTTCGCGGGCGATCGCGTCGGCATCGCGCAGAATCTGGAGGCGGTCAGCGGTGACCTCACCCACGATCCGGATGCCGAGGCCGGGGCCCGGAAACGGCTGGCGGCCGACGATGACCTCGGGAAGGCCGAGTTCGCGGCCGATCGCGCGCACCTCGTCCTTGAACAGGGTGCGCAGCGGCTCCACGAGCTCGAACTGCAGGTCTTCGGGGAGGCCTCCCACGTTGTGGTGCGACTTGATGTTCGCGGTGCCCGTGCCGCCGCCCGACTCGACGACGTCGGGGTAGAGCGTGCCCTGCACGAGGAAGCGGATGGGCTCGCCGTCGGCCTCGGCTTCCGCGACGAGCGCGGCCTCGGCCTGCTCGAAGGTGCGGATGAACTCGCGGCCGATGATCTTGCGCTTCTGCTCGGGGTCGCTCACGCCCGCGAGTGCGTTCAGGAACTGCTCGCGTGCGTCGACCGTGACCAGGCGCACGCCGGTCGAGGCGACGTAGTCCTGCTCGACCTGCTCGCGCTCGTCCTTGCGGAGGAGTCCGTGGTCGACGAAGATGCACACGAGCTGGTCGCCGACGGCCCTGTGCACGAGGGCTGCGGCCACGGCGGAGTCGACGCCGCCCGACAGACCGCAGATGACGCGGCCGGACCCGACCTGCGCCTGGATCTTCGCGACCTGCTCGGCGATGACGTTGCCGCTGTTCCAGTCGGCGGGAAGACCCGCCGCCTTGTGGAGGAAGTTCTCGATGACCTGCTGGCCGTGGTCGGAGTGCTTGACCTCGGGGTGCCACTGCACGCCGTAGAGGCGGCGCTCGTCGCTGCCGAACGCGGCGACCGGGGTCGCGCCCGTGGAAGCGAGGACGTCGAAGCCCTCGGGAGCACGCGAGACCTGGTCGCCGTGGCTCATCCACACGTTCTGCTCGGCCGGCTGACCGCCCAGCAGCACGCCGCCGTCGCCTGTGACCGCGGCATCCGTCGCTCCGTACTCACGGAGTCCGGTGTTGGCCACCTCGCCGCCGAGCGCCTGCGCCATGACCTGGAAGCCGTAGCAGATGCCGAGCGTCGGCACGCCGAGGTCGAAGACACCGGGGTCGAGTGCAGGGGCGCCCTCTTCATAGACCGACGACGGGCCGCCCGACAGGATGATGCCGACCGGGTTCTTCGCCGCGATGTCGGAAGCCGTCGCCGTGTGCGGCACGATCTCGCTGTACACGCCGGCCTCGCGCACGCGGCGCGCGATCAGCTGCGCATACTGGGCGCCGAAGTCGACGACGAGGACGGGACGCTGGGAGGTCTCGGTCTGTGCGGTCAACGCTTGTTCTCCGTCGGGATCGCGTGGGTGAGGGACGAGTGCTCGGCCTGGGAGTGCAGCTCGGCTGCCTCACGCTCGGCCAGGTAGGTCTTCACGTCGCGGGCGACGCGCGCCTCCATGAAGAACGACAGGAGGGGCACGATACCGCCGGCGGCGAGCATGCCCAGGCGCAGGAGGTTCCAGCGCATGAGGCTCCACACGCGGAAGCACGAGATCAGGTAGACGACGTAGAACCAGCCGTGGGCGACGAGGATGCCGAGCGACAGGTTGAACCCGTCACCGGTCGACTCGAGGCCCGAGGCCGTCTCGACGACCGGTGCGAACCACAGGAACCCGCCGGAACCACCGAGGAACAGCTCGTAGCCGACCACGTACTTGACGATCATCTCGGCGACGAGCAGCAGCAGCATCGTGCCCGTGATGATCGAGCAGACCTGGTAGAACTTCAGGGCTCCGCGGATCGCCGGAAACGAAGCGAGCTTGGGGGCGCGGGGCATGACCCCAGTCTACCCGCGGCATTCCGGGGCGTTTCCCGTTCAGGATGTCGCGGGCTCGGGGTCGCCTTCGGGCTCGCGGCGGTCGTCTTCGAAGTCCTCGACTTCCTTCTCCCACGCATCCTTCGCGAGGCGGTACCAGAGGTAGAACGCGAAGCCGGCGAACACGGCCCACTCGACCGCGTAGAAGATGTTGAGCCAGTTGATGCCCGAGCCTTCCACCGGTGCCGGCGAGGAGATGGCATCGAGTCCGGCGACCGGGTCCACGGAGGCGATGTACGGGCGGTACACGAAGAGGGCGTCGGTGTCGTGCCACTGGCCGAGCAGGGCCGCGGGCGACATGCGGGTCAGCGTCTGCGGGTCCGCACCACGGGGCGGGAGCAGCGGCCCCTCGTCCGAGATCAGGCGTCCGGTCACCTCGACCGTTTCGCCGGCGGATGCCTCTTCCTCGAGCTGCTCGATGGCAGCACGTGCGTCCTCTTCGGTGGCGGCCCATCCGAGCGCCACCGCGACCGAGGTCGGGCCGACCGTCGCGCTCACGTCGGGGTCGATGCGTAGCTGTCCGGTCACCCAGTAGCCCTCAGCGCCGTCGTTGTAGCGCGACGCGACGACGATGAAGTCCTCGGGAACCCAGGTTCCGCGCGTCTGCACGCGCTGGCCGACGAGCGGCTCCGGCAGGTACTCGCCCGACAGGGCGACGCCGGCCAGGGGCTGGACCTCTTCGGTCGCCCCCGGGGGCACCGGGTTCGTCTGCACCGCACGACCCAGCTGCCACTGCCCGAGCCACGCGAACACACCCGCGACGACGAGGCAGAGCAGCAGCATCCCGATCCATCGCGGGCGCAGCATCACCTCGCGCAGGGTCGGCGGGAAGGCCTCGGGTGCGAGGTCAGCCGCTCCCGTCGAGTCGGGGCCGGTCATGGCACCCGTCATCCCGCGGCGTACGGCGCGACGACGACCTCGACCCGCTGGAACTCCTTGAGGTCGGAGTACCCGGTGGTCGCCATCGACTTGCGCAGGGCCCCGATGAGGTTCGCGGTGCCGTCGGCGACCGGTGCGGGGCCGTAGAGGATCGCCTCGAGCGACGCGACCTGGTCGACTTTCACGCGGCGGCCGCGCGGAAGCTTGGCGTGGTGCGCCTCGGGTCCCCAGTGGAAGCCCTGGCCCGGAGCATCCGTCGCGCGCGCGAGCGCCACGCCGAGCATGACGGCGTCGGCGCCCATCGCGATGGCCTTGACGATGTCGCCCGACGTGCCCACGCCGCCGTCCGCGATGACGTGCACGTAGCGGCCGCCCGACTCGTCCAGATAGTCGCGGCGCGCGCCGGCGACGTCGGCGACCGCGGTCGCCATCGGGGCGTGGAGGCCGAGGGTGGCACGCGTCGTCGACGCCGCTCCCCCGCCGAAGCCGACGAGCACGCCGGCCGCACCGGTGCGCATGAGGTGCAGGGCTGCGGTGTACGTCGAGGCGCCACCGACGATGACGGGGACGTCGAGGTCGTAGATGAACTTCTTGAGGTTCAGCGGCTGGTCGACGCTCGAGACGTGCTCGGCCGAGACCGTCGTGCCGCGGATCACGAAGAGGTCGACGCCGGCAGCGACGACCGTCTCGTACAGCTCCTGGGTGCGCTGCGGAGTGAGGGAGCCGGCGACCGTCACGCCGCCGGCGCGGATCTCGGCGAGGCGATCGCGCACGAGCTCGGGCTTGATGGGCTCGGCGTAGAGCTCCTGCATGCGGCGGGTCGCGGCGGCCTTCTCGAGGCCGGCGATCTCGGCGAGCAGCGGCTCGGGGTCGTCGTAGCGAGTCCAGAGGCCCTCGAGATCGAGGACGCCGAGCCCGCCGAGCTGGCCCAGCATGATGGCCGTGCGGGGGCTCACGACCGAATCCATCGGGGCGCCCAGCACCGGGATGTCGAAGCTGAAGGCGTCGATCGTCCACGTGGTCGAGACGTCCTCGGGGTTGCGCGTGCGCCGCGACGGCACCACCGCGATGTCGTCGAACGTGTAGGCGCGACGCGCCCGCTTGGCCCGGCCGAGTTCGATGTCCATACTCACGCGACCAGCCTACCCGGCGGGCCCCGCGGCGCCGGATTCCGCCCGGCCGGCCACCCCCGGAGTTCACGCGACAGCCGTCCCCAAGCCGTCACGAGCCCGATGAGCTTCCTCCGCGCCGGCAGTCCTGGGGATAAGGACGCCAACCGGTGTCCTTATCCCCAGGACTCCCCGAGCGCAGCTTCGCGAGCCGGTGCGAACGGCCTCGGGACGTGACGCACCGTCGAGGCGACGATCCGGTCATCCTCACCGGGTGCGAGCCACCCGTGTCTCGTCCCAGACCGGCTCGTTCGACTCGAAGACGCGGCCGTCCGAGCCGAAGACGATGAAGCGGTCGAAGGACTTCGCGAGCCAGCGGTCGTGCGTGACGGCGAGCACCGTTCCCTCGAAGCGGGCGAGGGCGTCCTGCAGCGCCTCGGCCGAGACGAGGTCGAGGTTGTCGGTCGGCTCATCGAGAAGGAGGAGCGTCGCACCCGAGAGCTCGAGCAGGAGGATCTGGAACCGCGCCTGCTGACCACCGGACAGGCTGTCGAACGTCTGCTCGGCCTGCGCGACGAGTCCGTAGCGATCGAGAGCGCTCGACGCGGCCTCGCGCGGCAGTCCGGAGCGGGCGTCCTCGCCGCGATGGAGGATGTCGAGCAGCGTCTTGCCGTCGAACTCCGGGTGGCGGTGGGTCTGCGCGAACCACCCGGGCACGACTCGGGCGCCGAGGATCCCGCGACCGGTGTGCGCCACGGGCTCGAGCCCCGCGCCGGTCGTGGTCAGGTGCCCGAGGCGCCCATCGGGGTCGGTGCCGCCACGGGCGAGCAGCCGAAGGAAGTGCGACTTGCCCGACCCGTTCGAGCCGAGCACCGCGACCCGGTCGCCGAACCACACCTCGAGGTCGAACGGCTTCATGAGCCCGGTGAGCTCGAGCTGCTCGGCGACGACCGCGCGCCGGCCGGTGCGCGCGCCGCGCAGGCGCACGTCGAGATCCTGCTCCTTCGGGCGCTCCTGCGGCGGACCCGCCTCCTCGAACTTGCGCAGCCGCGTCTGGGCGGCGCGGTACCGGGAGGTGAATGTGTCGTTGGCCGTGGCCTTCACCTTGAGCGTGGCGACGAGCTCTTTGAGCTTGGCGTGCTGCTCGTCCCAGCGGCGGCGCAGCTCGTCGAGGCGCAGCATCCGGTCTTCCCGTGCCCGGTGATAGGTGCCGAAGCCGCCGCCGTGCACCCACGCGGTGCTGCCTGCGCCGCCCGCCTCGAGAGTCACGATGCGGTCGGCGGCGCGAGCCAGCAGCTCGCGGTCGTGCGACACCAGCAGCACCGTCTTCTGCGTCTCGCGCAGGTGCTCTTCGAGCCAGCGCTTGCCGGGCACGTCGAGGTAGTTGTCGGGCTCGTCGAGCAGCAGCACCTGGTCGGGGCCTCGCAGCAGCGCCTCGAGCGCGAGCCGCTTCTGCTCGCCGCCCGAGAGCGTGGTGAGCTCACGGAATCGCGCGCGCGCGAAAGGGATGCCGAGCGCCGTCGTCGTGCACGTGTCCCAGACGGTCTCGTACTCATAGCCGCCGGCCTCGGCGTAGTCGGCGAGCGCCCCGGCGTACCGCATCTGCGTGTCGAGGTCGTCGTGCTCGATGATCGCAGCCTCGGAGTCCTCGAGCTCGCGCGCAGCGCGACGCACACGGTCGGGGGCGACGGCGATCAGGAGATCGTGGACGGTCTGCCCGGCCTCGCCGTGGCCGACGAACTGGTCCATCACCCCGAGGCCGCCGTCGATGGAGACCACGCCCGAAAGTGCCGGCGTCTCACCCCGGATGATGCGCAGCAGCGTCGTCTTGCCGGCGCCGTTCTGACCGATGAGCGCCGTCGTCGACCCTTCGCCCACGCGGAACGAGACCTCGTCGAGCAGCGGACGGCCGTCCGGCAGCGCGTACGAGACGGCGGCGATGTCGATGTACCCCACGGTGTTCCCTGTCTGCTCCGCGGGACGGGTTCGTGCGATGGGGAGCCGACCAGACTACCCCAGAGCTCAGGCGGCCGGTGCGGCGTACCTGCCCGAGCGGATCGCGCGCTCGCGCGCCTTGGCGGCCTCGACCTCGCGGTTCTTCGGCGGCGTCACCGCGACGAGGTCGTCGAGCAGGTGCTGCGTGATGTGCGCGATCTCGTGCACGGCGTGGTCGAAGGCCTCCTGATTCGCCTTCGAGGGCTTGGTCGTGCCCGCGATCTTGCGCACGTACTGGAGCGCGGCCGCGTGGACCTCGGCAGACGATGCTGCGGGCTCGAAGTTGTGGAGCGTGTGGATGTTCCGGCACATGCCCCCGACCCTACGCCGCACCCCAGACGCGGGCCAGGCGCAGCATCCGCACCAGCCCCCGCTACCAGCGGTCGGTGCCGCGCGGGAGGACCTCGAGCACGTGGGGCAGCTCGGTCGGGAAGCAGGAGCGGAAGAGCTCGGTGATCTGCGGGTCGGAGCCGTAGTCGTCCACGATGCGCAGGCCGATCATCGTCGAGATGAGCATGCCCTCGGCCATGAACGCGCGCGACTCGTCGGCGTCGAGACCCATCTCGTCGCGGAAGAACCGCCAGACCTTCGCGAAGCCCTGGCGCGCGGCCGCGCCGATCACGGGGTGACTCCCGAGCAGGTAGGCGTGCGCGAGCGTCTGGTGGAGGCCGCGCACCGCGATGAGGTCGACGTAGGCCTGTCCGATGCGCTTGGCCGCCGCCTTCTCGGGCGTGATGTCGGGATCGTGCGGGGAATCGTCGGCGAGGGCCGCACGGAAGCCCGCGAGCATACGCGCCAGGGCGTCTTCGATCGCGGCGAGGAAGAGGTTCTCCTTCGAGCCGAACAGCCGCACCACGTACGGCTGGCTGACGCCGGCGGCGCGGGCCACCTCGTCGGTGGTCGCCCCCTCGTAGCCGCGGGCGCCGAACACGGCGAGCGCGGCCACCAGGATCTGGCGGCGCCGCTCCGCGGACGACAGGCGCTTGCCCGTGCCGGCCGGCTCGTCGACGGTGACGGCGCCGCTCGGGGCTGGAGGTGTCATGCCGAAAGGTTATCAGCGAATGACTTGACTTTGTAATCAGTCGATTACTACATTGTGGTAATCATTCGATTACAACCGGAGTCTCCCATGACCGAATCACCCCTCACCGCGACCCCTCGCCGCGCTCGGCCGTTCGCGCTCGTGGTGGCCGCGGCATCCCTTCCGATGTTCATGGCCACGCTCGACAACCTCGTCATGACGAACGCGCTCCCGGTGCTGCACCGCGAGATGGGCGCGAGCGTCGAAGAGCTGCAGTGGTTCGTCAACGCGTACACGCTGGCGTTCGCCGGTGCGATCCTCATCGCCTCGGCGCTCGGCGACCGGTTCGGCCGCCGCACCCTGTTCGCGATCGGCATCGCCGTGTTCGGCGTGGGCTCGGTGCTCGCCGCGCTCAGCACCGACCCAGGTCAGCTCATCGCCGCCCGTGCGGTGCAGGGTCTGGGCGCCGCAGGCGTCATGCCCCTCTCCCTCGCGCTGCTGAGCGGGGCGGTGCCGCCGGCGCGACGCGCACTCGCGATCGGCATCTGGGGCGGCGTCTCGGGGCTCGGCGTCGCGGTCGGCCCGCTCGTCGGCGGGGCCATCATGGAGGGCTGGGACTGGCAGGCGATCTTCTGGATCAACGTGCCCGTCGCGATCATCGCGATCCCCCTCGCGCTCGTCGTGCTGAACAACGACTTCGGCGCCCGCGCCCGCATCGACGTTCCGGGGGCGCTGCTCGCGGCGGCCGGTGTGCTCGCCCTCGTCCACGCGATCGTGCGCGGCAACGACGACGGCTGGGACTCGATCGGGGTCATCGCGGAGATCGTGCTCGGCACGCTGCTCATCGCCGCGTTCCTCTGGTGGCAGACCCGCGCGCAGGCGCCCCTCATGCCGCTGCGCCTCTTCCGCGACCGCTCGTTCTCGATCACCAACATCGTCGGATTCGCGTTCAGCTTCGGCACGTTCGGGGCGGTGTTCATCCTGATCCAGTACCTGCAGGTCGTCCAGGGATCCACGCCCCTCGAGGCCGCCGTGCAGACCACCCCGTGGACGCTCGCGCCCATGATCGTCGCCCCCATCGCCGGCATCCTGGCTCCGCGTGTCGGCACGCGCATCCTGCTCGTGCTCGGCCTCGCCCTGCAGGGCGTCGCGCTCACGTGGATCGCCGCCGTCATGTCGACCGACCTCGACTACCCGACGCTGATCGCGCCGTTCATCATGGCGGGCGTCGGCATGGCGCTCGTGTTCGCCCCGTCCGCGACCGCGCTGCTCGCGACACTCGGACTCATCGACCACGCCAAGGCGTCCGGCGTGAACTCCACCGTCCGTGAGCTGGGCGTCGCCCTGGGCACCGCCGTGATGACCGCGATCTTCGTGAGCGCCGGCGGCGAGCTCCTGCCCGACATGTACGTCGACGCCGCCCGCCCCGCGGTCTTCACCGGTGCGGCCGTCCTGTTCGCCGCGACGATCGTGGCGCTATGGCTCCCCTCCGGCAAGGGGACGACGGCTGCCGTGCCCGCCGTGCCTGCCGAGGCGGAACTCACCCCCGCTCGATAGGCCGCCGACGAGGCGGCTCAGTCGCCCTTGCCGCGCAAGGCGCGCGTGAGCGGGCCGTCCACGAAGAACAGCAGGAACGCAGCGGAGCCGATCCAGGGGGCCAGCGCAACGACCGCCGCGGAGATGAAGAGGGCGCTGAGCGAGCCGCGGCCGTAGGCCACAGCATCCGCTCGAGTCATGTCGGGGAGCATGACGTCACGTCGGCGCACGGCCCAGCCCCACTGCAGCCAGCTGAACAGGATCGCCAGGAAGAACGCCAGAGGCATCGCGAGACGGCCGGCGAGGAAGTCCGAGTACTCGGTGGTGAGGTTCGTCGCGAACGGCACCAGCACGATGAACAGCAGGCGGGCGTTGTTGAGCCACACCATCGTGGCGTCGACGCGCGCGATGTGCTCGAACTGGTGGACGTGCACCATCCACATCAGGCACAGCAGCCCGAAGCTCAGCACGAAGTTCAGGAAGAGCTCGCCCATGCCGCCGAGGGCGGCCCACATGTCGGCGTCGGAGTCGACCTTGCCGGGTGAGTACTGCGTCAGGTCGAGCACGAGCAGCGTCGCCGCGATCGCGAACACCCCGTCGGTGAACGCCTCGAGACGCGTCGTGCGCTGCGTCGCCGCCGGATGCCGCCGCTGCCTGATCATGGCGCCAGGGTAGCGACACTCGCGACGGGCGGTGCGCAGCGCCCGCCGTCACACGGGGTCACCGCATCTCCGCGGCAGCGTGCGCTGGGGTTGGATGGAGGTGGAGACGGATGCCGCGCCCCTCTGCATCCGAGACCTGGGAGGCCAGCGTGACCGAGCATGTTCCGTACGTCGTGGTCGGCGCGGGTGCCATGGGGCTCGCGACGACGTGGCAGCTCGCGCGCCGCGGCCGCCGCGTGGTCGCCCTCGAACGGTTCGAACGGGGTCACACGCGCGGAGCCTCGCACGGCGCGACCCGCAACTTCAACAACGCCTACGGCGCCGCCCACTACCTCGACCTGCTCACGCTTGCGCGCGCCGAGTGGGACGAGCTCTCGCGCGCGACCGGCGAACCGCTGCTGCGCCTGCACGGCCTCGTGACCCACGGCGACGACGCCGTCGTCGCCGACGTGCATCGCGCGCTCGTCGCCCGCGGCGAGCGCGCCGAGGTGCTCGCCGCGCACGAGGCGGCACGGCGCTGGAGCGGCATGCGCTTCACCGACGACGTGCTGTTCACTCCCGACGCCGGGGTGGTCCGCGCGTCCGCCGCCCTCGACGCGCTCGAGCACGGCGCGCGCAGCCACGGAGCCGACGTCCGCTTCGGGCACCGCGTGGTCTCGCTCGACGAGCGCGCCGACGGCGTCGCGCTGACGGTCGACGTCGACGGCGAGCGCCACGATCTCGTGGCCGAAACCGTGGTGGTGACCTCAGGAGCCTGGACCCCCGGCATCCTTCCGGCGTCCTTCCCGCTCCCGCGGCTGACCGTGACCGAGGAGAGCCCGGCGCACTTCACCCCGACCGCGCCGGATGCGCGGTGGCCCTCGTTCAACCATCTCCTGTCGCCGCAGCGGTACCCCGCGAACGTCTACGGCATGCCGACGCCGGGCGAGGGCGTGAAGGTGGGCTTCCACCTCGTCGGCCCCGTGGTCGACCCCGACGCCCGCTCCTTCCGTCCGGTGCCCGCGCAGGCCGCGCAGCTGCGGGATTACGTCGCCGAGTGGTTCCCGGGTCTCGACGCCGACTCGGCCGAGCCCATCAGCTGCACCTACACGTCCACGGACTCGCAGGACTTCCTCCTCGACCGCCGCGGCCGTATCGTCGTCGGCGCCGGATTCTCCGGCCACGGCTTCAAGTTCACGCCGGCTGTCGGTTCTGTCCTCGCCGACCTCGCGACCGACGACGGTTTCCGCGCCGCCGAGCCCTTCCGCCTCCCCTGAGCCGGCCCGCCGGAAACGACGGATGCCTCGACCCTGCGCGGTGCGCGGGTCGAGGCATCCGTCTGTGAAGCGGGCTACTTCTTGTAGTTGGGGGCCTCGACGACGATCTGGACGTCGTGAGGGTGGGACTCCTTGAGGCCGGCCGCCGTGATGCGGACGAACTTGCCCTTGGCCTTGAGCTCGTCGATCGTGCGGGCGCCGACGTAGAACATCGACTGACGCAGGCCGCCGACGAGCTGGTAGGCGACGGCCGAGACCGGACCGCGGTACGCGACCTGGCCCTCGATGCCCTCGGGGATCAGCTTGTCGTCGGTGGGGACGTCGGCCTGGAAGTAGCGGTCCTTCGAGTACGACGTCTTCTTGCCGCGGGTCTGCATCGCACCGAGCGACCCCATGCCGCGATACTGCTTGAACTGCTTGCCGCCCTGGAAGACGATCTCACCCGGCGACTCGTCGGTGCCGGCGAGGAGCGAGCCGAGCATGACGGTGTCGGCGCCGGCGACCAGCGCCTTGGCGATGTCTCCCGAGTACTGGAGTCCGCCGTCGGCGATCACGGGGATGTCCGCTTCGCGCGCGGCCAGGTAGGCCTCATACACCGCGGTCACCTGCGGCACGCCGACGCCTGCGACGACGCGGGTGGTGCAGATCGAGCCTGGACCGACGCCGACCTTGACGGCGTCGACGCCGGCGTCGATGAGCGCCTGCGCGCCCTCGCGCGTCGCGACGTTGCCGCCGATCACGTCGATGTGGTCGAAGCTCGCGTCGGCCTTGAGGCGGCGGACGATGTCGATGACACCCTGCGACTGCCCGTTGGCGGTGTCGACGACGATGACGTCCACCCCCGCGTCGCGCAGGGCTTCGGCGCGCTGCCAGGCGTCGCCGAAGAAGCCGATGGCGGCACCGACGCGGAGGCGGCCCTGCTCGTCCTTGGTGGCGAGGGGGTACTTCTCGCTCTTGTCGAAGTCCTTGATGGTGATGAGACCCGCGAGCTTGCCGTGCTCGTCGATGAGCGGGAGCTTCTCGACGCGGTGCTGCGCGAAGAGCGCGATGACCTCGCCGGCGCTGATGCCCACGCGACCGGTGACCAGGCCGTCGGTCGTCATGACGTCGCGCACCTTGGTGGTCTGACGCTCGAAGCCCGAGACGAAGCGCATGTCGCGGTTCGTGACGATGCCCACGAGGTGGTTCTCATCGTCGACGACCGGGAGGCCCGAGATGCGGTACTGCGAGCAGAGCGAGTCGACCTCTTCGATCGTGGCATCGGGCGTGGTCGTGATCGGGTCGGTGATCATGCCCGACTCGCTCCGCTTGACGCGGTCGACCATCGAGGCCTGATCCTCGATCGCAAGGTTGCGGTGGATGATCCCGAGACCGCCTTCGCGGGCGATCGCGATCGCCATGCGCGACTCCGTCACCGTGTCCATCGCGCTCGAGATGAGCGGGGTCGCGACGGTGATGCGTCGCGTCACCCGGGACGAGGTGTCGGCTTCGCTGGGGATCACGTCGGTGTGGCCGGGCAGCAGCAGCACATCGTCGTAGGTCAGTCCGACGAAGCCGAAGGGGTCGTTGTGCTCCATGGGGGTCTCCTCGCGCGGGCGCGCGCGTGCTCTGGGGGTGGACAGCGGCGGCCGGTGCGCTCGTGACGCTCCGTACTCGATTCTAAGCGCGCACAGGCCCCGTTTGTTCCCGGGATAACGGCACGCGCGAGCGCGCGCGAGCCGGTGAACGCTGTCCGGTTGCGATCGGATCACTTATCCACAAGGAACCTTGGGCGAAACAGCGACGACACATTACAGTCGTAGCGTCGTCATCACGGCCGATGCGACCCGAGCTTCGGTGTCCGCGTGGTGTGCCGAACTGGAGGTTCTGTGGGTCCTACGACTGTGACCACGATCAGCAGCCGCCGCTGGATCCTCGTGATCTTCGGCCTGCTCTTGGCCGCGGGAATGGTGTTCCTGTCCGCACCCACCGGTGCGCGCGCAGACGCCCCCGACACCCCCGGCGGCGACCAGGAGCAGACCGACTTCTACTTCGGCGGCGTGATCAAGTACGACGACCAGCCCGTCGAGGGCGTCACGATGTCGATCGAAGGCAACGGCTTCAAGGCCGAGACCGTGACGGATGCCGAGGGCAAATGGCGTCTGTACGTGCCGGAGAAGGAGGAGTACGTCCTCACCGTCGACGAGGACACGCTGCCCGAGGGCGTGATCGTCGACCCGGCGCAGCTGCCGGAGGGCATCCAGCCCAAGCAGGGGACGACGGCGTCGTTCGACGTGAGCTTCGGCCTCACCGGGTCGAAGATCGTCAACCTCTTCCTCGGCGAGGGCGAACGCGTCACCACGTCGTTCTGGGACCAGCTCATCGAGCGACTCATGAACGGCATCAACTTCGGCCTGCTGCTCGCGCTCGCGGCCGTCGGCGTCTCGCTCATCTTCGGCACGACGGGCCTCAGCAACTTCGCCCACGGCGAGATGCTGACGTACGGCGCCGTCATGGCGCTGATCTTCGGCGTGTGGCTCAAGGTGCCGATGTACATCACGATCCCGATCGTCATCGTGCTGGGCGCGGTCCTCGGCTGGGCCCTCGACACCGGACTCTGGCGGCCACTGCGGCGCCGGGGCCTCGGGCTCGTGCAGCTCATGATCGTGAGCATCGGCCTCTCGCTGGCCGGCAGATACGTCTTCCAGTTCTTCATCGGCGGAGGCACCTACCAGCTGCCCGGCGCGGGAGCGCCGCGCGACATCGTCATCGGGCCGATCAAGCTGTCGTGGATCGACGTCACGTCGATGGCGATCAGCATCGTGCTCCTCGTCGCCGTGGCGTACTGGCTGCTGCGCACCCGCATCGGCAAGGCGACACGTGCGATCAGCGACAACCCGGGTCTCGCCGCCGCCTCCGGCATCAACGTCGACCGGGTGATCCGGATCGTGTGGATCCTGGCCGCGGCGCTCGCCGCGATCGCCGGCGTGTTGTGGGCCTACTTCCGCCCCGGCGTCAAGTGGGACATGGGAGTGCAGGTGCTGCTGCTGATCTTCGCCGCGGTGACGCTCGGCGGACTCGGCACCGCGTTCGGCGCCCTCATCGGCTCGCTCATCGTCGGCATCCTGGTCGAGATCTCGACACTGTGGATTCCGCCGGACATGAAGTACGTCGGCGCGCTCGCCGTGCTGATCATCATCCTGCTGGTGAGACCCCAGGGCATCTTGGGCCGGAAAGAGAGGCTCGGTTAGTCATGGACTGGGGACAGATCTTCAACAACACCGCCTACTGGGTCTTCAGCCCGGAGACCATCGCCTATGCACTCGCGGCAACCGGCCTCGCCGTCCAGTTCGGATTCGGTGGCCTGCTGAACTTCGGTATGGCCGGCTTCATGGCCCTCGGCGCCTACGGGTATGCGATCTCGATCCTGAGCTTCGGTTGGCCCTGGTGGGCGGGCATCCTCGTCGGCTGCGTCGCCGCTGTGATCTTCGCGCTCATCCTGGGTATCCCGACGCTGCGCCTTCGAGCCGACTACCTCGCCATCGTGACGATCGCCGCTGCTGAGATCGTGCGCCTGCTGCTCACGACCCAGCTGTTCGACGAGTGGACGAACTCCGCCGACGGGCTCGGCGGCTACCATGCCGGTTTCCGCGGGGCGAATCCGTTCCCGAAGACCGGCGCGGACGGCGAGCCCATCATCTATGGCTTCGGACCGTGGCAGTGGACCGCCGACCAGCTCTGGGTGCGCGTGTTCGGCATCATCCTGCTCGCGATCGCCGTGTACCTCGTGTGGGCGATCATGCGCAGCCCGTGGGGTCGCGTGCTCAAGGGCATCCGCGAGGACGAGGACGCCGTCCGCTCCCTGGGCAAGAACGTCTTCTCCTACAAGATGCAGGCGCTCATGATCGGTGGCGTCTTCGGAGCGCTCGGCGGCGTGGTTTTCGCACTGCCCTCAGCGGTCGTCCCGGCGACGTACACGACGAGCCTCACGTTCTTCATCTGGACGATCCTGCTGCTCGGCGGCGCGGCCACCGTGTTCGGTCCGGTCGTCGGCTCGGTCATCTTCTGGGTGATCATGGGCTTCCTCGACAACGTGCTCCCCGTGCTTGCGCAGTCCGACATCCCGATCCTGTCGCTGCTGACCGCGCAGCAGGCCGCGACCCTCCGGTTCATCCTCGTGGGCGTCGCGCTCATGCTGATCGTCATCTTCCGCCCGCAGGGCATCTTCGGAAACAAGAGGGAGCTGACCTTTGTCAAGTAACCCGCCCAGCAACCCGCCCACTGACGAGCCGGTGGTCCCCGTCACGACCGCGACCGGCAGCATCCGTCGCCCGAAGACCACCGGTCTCGCGAAGGGCGAAGGCGTCCCCGGCGTCGCCAAGAACGACCCGATCCTCGTGATCGACAACGTCACCCGCCGCTTCGGCGGTCTGACCGCCGTGGACGTCGAGCACCTCGAGGTCCCCCGGAACGCGATCACAGCCCTCATCGGCCCGAACGGTGCCGGCAAGACGACGCTCTTCAACCTGCTGTGCGGCTTCGACAAGCCCAACAGCGGAACGTGGAGCTTCGACGGGCAGAATCTCTCGGGCATCCCGTCGTTCAAGGTCGCCCGCATGGGTCAGGTCCGCACCTTCCAGCTGACCAAGGCGCTGTCGCTGCTCACCGTGCTCGAGAACATGAAGCTCGGGGCCACCGGCCAGCGCGGCGAGAGCCTGTGGGCGAGCATCGTCCCGGCCATGTGGCGCAAACAGGACAACGACATCGAAGACAAGGCGATGGACCTGCTCACGCGGTTCAAGCTCGACGCCAAGTCCGATGACTATGCGGCCTCCCTCTCGGGCGGCCAGCGCAAGCTCCTCGAGATGGCTCGCGCCCTCATGAGCGACCCGACGCTGGTGATGCTCGACGAGCCCATGGCCGGCGTCAACCCGGCGCTCACCGAGTCGCTGCTCGACCACATCCTCGACCTCAAGGACCTCGGCATGACCGTGCTCTTCGTCGAGCACGACATGCACATGGTCCGGCACATCGCCGACTGGGTCGTCGTCATGGCCGAGGGCAAGGTCGTGGCCGAAGGCCCACCCGACACCGTCATGCAGGACCCGGCGGTGATCGACGCCTACCTCGGCAGCCACCAGGACGTCGACCTCGGCGTCGTGACCGGACGCGTGGCCGGCGAACTCGACGCGTCCGCGGAGGAGCTGCTCGAGGAGATCAAAGAGGCCGAAGAGGCCTCGATCGCCGAGGCTGAGGAGGAGAAGAAGTGAGCGACGCCTCGACGAACCCCCGCACTCCGGGATCTGCCATCCCCGATCCCGGGGCGGCTCGCGTGGAGGGCATGAAGACCGGGACGGTCGTCGTGGAGGTCAAGGACCTCACCGCGGGGTACCTGCCCGGAATCAACATCATCAACGGCGCCAACCTCGTCGCCCGCAAGGGCGAGCTGATCGGCATCATCGGACCCAACGGCGCCGGAAAGTCGACGCTGCTGAAGTCGATCTTCGGCATGGTCAAGGTCCGTGGCGGCGAGATCACGGTCGACGGCACGAACGTCGTCGGGCTCAAGTCCGACAAGCTCGTGCAGCGCGGGGTCGGATTCGTGCCGCAGACGAACAACGTGTTCCCCTCGCTCACGATCGAGGAGAACCTGCAGATGGGGCTCTACCAGCGCCCCAAGGCCTACGCCGAGCGGCTCGACTTCGTCACGGGGATCTTCGCCGAGCTCGGCAAGCGACTCAAGCAGCGCGCCGGTTCGCTGTCGGGCGGAGAGCGCCAGATGGTCGCGATGTCGCGCGCGCTCATGATGAACCCGTCCGTCCTGCTCCTCGACGAGCCCTCGGCCGGTCTATCGCCCGTCCGTCAGGACGACGCCTTCATCCGCGTCTCCGACATCAACAAGGCCGGCGTGACCACGATCATGGTCGAGCAGAACGCCCGCCGCTGTCTGCAGATCTGCGACCGCGGCTACGTCCTCGACCAGGGCCGCGACGCGTACGAGGGCACCGGCCGCGAGCTGCTCAGCGACCCCAAGGTCATCGGCCTGTACCTGGGCAGCCTCGGCGCCGACGGGGTCTGACCTGACACACCACATAGAGAAGGAGGGGACCGGATGCTGCGGCATCCGGTCCCCTCCTCTTATCTGTGCACGCGCTGTCCGAGCGCGCGTTCTCCTCATAACTGCTTCATCGCTGCGGCCGTCCTCCATACGTGTGCGGGCGTCCTGCTTGTGACACCGCGTACGGAGCACGCCTGGCCGGCGCCGCGAAGGCAGAGCACAGGCCGAGCAAGCAACAGGGCCCCGGATCGCTCCGGGGCCCTGTTGCGTCGGTCTGGTTTACAGGTCGATGCGGGTGTAGAGGTTGTCGGCACCGTACTGGAAGACACCGATGGTGGCCTCGGTCGGGTCGCCGTTCTCATCGAACGTGATCGGACCGGAGAAGCCGTCGTAGTCCGCTACGCCGCCGCCGAGGATGATGTCGGCGCAGTCGGCGAAGGTGTCGCACTTCTCTCCGTCACCCGAGCCGCCCGAGACTTCCTGCAGCTTGCCGGCGATGTCGGCCGGATCGGTGGAGTTCGCGGCCAGCGACGCGAGCGCGAGCAGCACGACGGCGTCGTACGCCTCGTTGGCGTACGAGAAGTCGGTCAGCTCGGGGTTGCCCTCGCCGGTCCACCACTCGTTGAGGCGTCCCTGGAAGTCGGTGTCGGGAGCGGGACCCGCGGGGGTCGTGCCCTTCGCCCCCTCCATGCTCACTCCGGCCGGCCACTTCTCGTCCGAACCGAAGTTCTTCAGGTTGCCGTCGACGAGGTACAGGTCCTCGGCGGGGTAGCCCGCGGCGATGAGCGCCGGGCCGATCGTGTAGATCTCGTCGAACGTGATCAGCGCGATGGCGTCGGGGTTGGAGGCGAGGATCGCGGAGATCTGCGCGTCGAAGTTCGTGTCACCGGTGTTGTAGGACTGCTCGGCGACGATCTCGCCGCCCGAACTCGTGAAGGTGTCCTGGAACACCTTGTTGAGGCCCGTGCCGTACGAGTCGTTCTGGTACAGGACTGCGACGTTCTCGTGACCGTCCTCGGCGACGAGGTTGCCGAGGACCTCGCCCTGGAGCGTGTCGGCCGGAGCCGTGCGCCAGTAGAGGTTGTTGTCGTCCCACGTGGTGAAGTCCAGCGACGTGTTCGCCGGGGAGAACGTGATGATTCCGGCCGCGACCGCGTCGTCGAGGAAGAGCTTCGTCACACCCGAGGACGCGGCGCCGATCGCAGCCGAGACCTTCTCGGAGATCAGCTTCTGGATGGTGGTGGCATACGCCTTGTTGTCGGTGTCGCCGGAGTCGCCCCAGACGATGTCGGGGATCGTGACGCCCTTGGCGGCGTCATTGATGTCGGCGGCCGCCAGGCCGACGCCGGCCTCCTCGGGCGGGCCGAGGAATGCGAGCGTTCCCGTCTGGGGCAGGATCGTGCCGATCTTCAGGGTGAGGTCGCGCTCCTCCGTGGGCGGAGTGGTCTCGCTGCTCCCACCGCCGCCGCCGGAACAACCGGCGAGGACGAGGGCGCTGGCGCCGATGAGCGCGATGCCACCGAGGACGGTGGTCGTGCGCGAGCGGGTGAAGACGCTCATGTTGCTCCTTGCTGTGCGATTACAACGGGAACGGCTCGGGCGCCGACCCAGTGCACTAAACCTAATCGTCGTCAAGCGTCGCCAATGTTGCCTTTCGTTAACGATCTGTAACAGCTTGAAAACCGTGATCGGACCGTAATTCCAGACGCTCTCCGGGTCCCTCCGCTGTGGATAACTCGCAGGCCCGTTCGCGCGCACCGCCGGAACCGATTCCGCTGCCGGCGCCGGCCTCCCATACCCCTTGCGGGTATACACTGGACCGAGCGGGTACCCCTGAGGGGTATCCCCCATGACCCAGAGGAGAAATCATGGCTGAGGCCGAGTACACGGTGACGGGAATGAGCTGCGGGCACTGCGAGGCGTCCGTGCGCGGCGAGGTGTCCAAGCTCGAGGGCGTCCAGGACGTCCAGGTGAGCGCGGCCGCCGGCACGCTGAAGATCGTCTCCGCCGCCGAGCTCGCTGACGACGCCGTCATCGCGGCCGTCGACGAGGCCGGCTACAGCGCCGTCCGCGCATGAGCGAGCCCTCGATCCCTGCCGCCCGGTTCGAACTCGAGATCGGCGGGATGACGTGCGCGTCGTGCGCCGCGCGGATCGAGAAGCGGCTGAACCGGATCGACGGGGTCGAGGCATCCGTCAACTACGCCACCGAGAAGGCGTTCGTCACCGCTCCCGCAGAACTCGACCCGCAGGCGCTCATCCAGGAGGTCGAGAAGACCGGGTACACGGCTGCGCTGCCCGCACCGCCGGCGACCGAGCTCTCCGCTGAAGAGGCCGCAGACCCCGAGCTCACCAGCCTGCGGCAACGGCTCATCGGATCGATCGTGCTGTCGGCGCCGGTGATCCTCCTGGCGATGATCCCGGCGCTGCAGTTCACCTACTGGCAGTGGGCGTCGCTGGCGCTCGCGGCGCCGGTGGTCGTGTGGGGCGCGTGGCCGTTCCACCGCGCCGCCTGGATCAACCTGCGCCACGGTGCGGCCACGATGGACACGCTGATCTCGCTCGGCGTCTCTGCGGCGTTCCTGTGGTCGCTGTACGCGCTGTTCTTCGGGCACGCGGGCATGCCGGGGATGACGCACACCTTCGAGTGGTCGGCCACCCCGCAGGGCGGCGCGGGCGACATCTACCTCGAAGTCGCCTCCGGCGTCACGACGTTCGTGCTCGCGGGCCGGTACTTCGAGCAGCGGTCGAAGCGCCGCGCGGGAGCTGCGCTGAGGGCCCTGCTCGAGATCGGCGCGAAGGACGTCGCCGTCCTGCGCCCCTCGGGCGACGGTGCCGCCGAGGTGCGCGTGCCGGTCGCCGACCTCCGCGTCGGCGAGGAGTTCGTCGTGCGGCCCGGCGAGAAGATCGCCACCGACGGCGTCGTGACCTCCGGGACCTCCGCCGTCGACGCCTCGATGGTGACGGGCGAATCGGTCCCCGTGGAGGTCTCCCCCGGCGATGCGGTCGTCGGCGCCACCGTCAACGCGGGCGGCCGTCTCGTGGTGCGCGCGACGCGCGTGGGCGAGGACACTCAGCTCGCGCAGATGGCGCGGCTCGTCGAGGACGCCCAGTCGGGCAAGGCCCAGGTGCAGCGCCTGGCCGATCGCATCTCCGGCGTGTTCGTCCCGATCGTGCTGCTGATCTCCCTCGGCACGCTGGTGGCCTGGCTCCTCATCGGCGCCCCGGCTTCCATGGCCTTCACCGCGGCCGTCGCCGTGCTCATCATCGCCTGCCCGTGCGCGCTGGGGCTCGCGACCCCCACCGCGCTGCTCGTCGGCACCGGCCGCGGCGCGCAGCTCGGCATCCTCATCAAGGGTCCCGAGGTGCTCGAGTCCACGCGCACGGTCGACACGGTCGTGCTCGACAAGACCGGCACCGTCACCACCGGACGCATGTCGCTCATCGACGTCGTGATCACCGGATCCGCCGACCCGCACACGAACCAGGCGTCCGCGGCCCGCGCCGAGCTGCTGCGTCTCGCGGGTGCCCTGGAGCACGCCTCCGAGCACCCCATCGCGCAGGCGATCGCCCGTGCCGCGACCGCCGAGGCCGGAGACCTCCCCCACGTCGAGTCGTTCCAGAACGTTCCCGGCAAGGGCGTCACGGGCGTCGTCGAGGGGCACGCGGTGCTCGTCGGCCGCGACGCCCTGGTCGCCGACTGGGCGCTGACCCTCCCCGACGACCTCGCCGTCGCGAAAGCCGCGGCCGAGGCGCTCGGCCGAACCCCGGTGCTCGCCGCGTGGGACGGCGCGGTGCACGGCCTCCTCGTCGTCGCCGACCAGGTCAAGCCCACCAGCCGCGAGGCGGTGAGGCAGCTCAAGGCCCTCGGCCTCGTGCCGGTGCTCCTCACCGGCGACAACGCCGCCGTGGCACAGGCCGTCGCCGACGAGGTCGGCATCGAGCGCGTGATCGCCGAAGTGCTCCCGCAGGACAAGGTCGCCGTCGTCACCGAGCTCCAGGGCGAGGGCCGCGCCGTCGCGATGGTCGGCGACGGCGTGAACGACGCCGCCGCCCTCGCGCAGGCCGACCTCGGCCTCGCGATGGGAACCGGGACGGATGCTGCGATCGAGGCCTCCGACATCACCCTGGTCCGCGGCGATCTGCGCAGCGCTTCCGACGCGATCCGCCTCTCGCGGGCCACCCTCGGCACGATCAAGGTCAACCTGTTCTGGGCCTTCGCGTACAACGTGGCCGCGATCCCGTTGGCGGCGCTGGGCCTGTTGAACCCTATGATCGCCGGAGCGGCGATGGCGTTCTCGAGCGTCTTCGTGGTGGGCAACAGCCTGCGCCTGCGCCGCTTCCGCAGCCTCTCGACCGCTCACCGTTGAAGGAGCCCGACATGACCGACACCACCCTCGAGCACGCGCACTCCGACTCCTCCGAGCACTCCCACCACGGCTACATCACCGACAAGGACAAGTACCTCAATCGCCTCAAGCGCATCGAGGGGCAGGCGCGCGGCATCCACAAGATGGTCGAGGACGAGAAGTACTGCATCGACATCCTCACGCAGATCAGCGCGCTGACCTCCGCGCTGGAAGCCGTCGCCGTGGGTCTGCTGGATGACCACCTGCGCCACTGCGTGGTGGATGCCGCGCGCCTGGGCGGCGCCGAGGCCGACGCGAAGATCACCGAGGCCACGCAGGCCATCGCCCGCCTGGTGCGCTGAGCGCTAGGCCGCGACGCGGCTGCGGCGGGCGTGGATCAGCGAATCGACCGTGAGGACGACGAGCGCCACCCACACGAGACCGAAGCCGATCCAGCGCTCGAGGGGCATCGGCTCGCCGAGCAGGAGCCAGCCCACGAGGAACTGCAGGACCGGCGCGACGAACTGCAGCAGCCCGATGGTCGTGAGCGAGACGCGGCGCGCGCCCGCGGCGAAGAGCAGCAGCGGCACCGCGGTGATGACACCCGTCAGGCTGAGCAGCACGGTGTGCTGCCAGCCGTCCGCCCCCATCGTGAGCCCCTCGGTCGCGCCGACGATCACGAGCACCACCACCGCGATCGGGGTGAGCCACAGCGTCTCGAGAGTCAGGCCGCTCACGGCGTCGACCGACGGCCCGACCTTCTTCTTCACGAGGCCGTAGACGCCGAAGGATGCCGCGAGCGTGAGCGCGATCCACGGGAAGGCGCCATACCCGATCACGATCACGGCGACCGCCGCCGCCGCGATGCCGATGGCGACCCACTGCGTCGGCCGCAGGCGCTCGCGCAGCACGAGCACGGCGAGCAGCACCGTCGCGATCGGGTTGATGAAGTAGCCCAGGCTGGTCTCGATCACGTGGCCGTTCAAGGCCCCGTAGATGAACACCTGCCAGTTGACGTAGATCAGCAAGCCCGCGATCACGGTGAGGCCGAGCACCCTCGGCTGCCGGAAGATCGCCGCAAGCCGCGGCCACGTGCGGGTCACCGTGAGCAGCAGCGCGCAGAAGACGAGCGACAGCAGGATGCGCCACGCCACGATCTCCCACGGACCGGTGGGCGCCAGGAGCAGGAAGTACAGCGGGAGGAAGCCCCACAGCAGGTACGCGGAGAACGTGAAGACCCCGCCGAGCCGGCGTTCCCGGGCTTCGACGGTGTCGGACACGACCCTGCGGGTGCCGGTGGTGACGCCCAGGTCGAGCGCCGTCGAATCGTCGAGCCCGTCCACCACGTCGCGACCGGGAAGCGAAGACTGCTCGTGACTCACTGCGTCAGCCTACGCCCGGCCCACCGGGGCGCGCTCCGCAGCCGAAGGGTCCCAGCATCCGTTCTCCGTCATCCGTGGTGTCATTCCTGCCACCGTCGGACGACCCGCTCCTCCCCTCCCCTCGCATCGCCTCGCTGCTCCGCAGTCACTTCTGGTGCGTTGCGGGCCATCGGCTCCCACCCTTCGTGACCGCGGAGCACATCGTGTCGTGCACGCAGACGACGAAAGAGCCGGATGCCGAAGCATCCGACCCTTTCGGGGTGCGCGTGGTGCGCGAGAACTCAGCGAACGACGACCGCGAGGACGTCGCGAGCCGACAGGACGAGGAACTCGTCGCCGCCGAACTTGACCTCGGTCCCGCCGTACTTGCTGTAGATCACGCGGTCGCCGACGGCGACGTCGAGCGGGATGCGGTTGCCGTTGTCGTCGATACGACCCGGGCCCACCGCCACGACCTCGCCCTCCTGGGGCTTCTCCTTGGCGGTGTCGGGGATGACCAGACCGCTGGACGTGGTCTGCTCGGCCTCGACCTGCTTGATGACGATGCGGTCCTCGAGCGGCTTGATGGAAACCGACACGGTCTACCTCTTCTTTCTTGAGACTAAGACTCGTTAGCACTCTGACGTTGAGAGTGCTTACGTCAGTCTAGGCAACCGGCTGGCACTCATGCAACGTGAGTGCCAATGCATGTCATGCACGCTCCGCCTGAGCCCGAGCGCGACCGGACAGATCCGACCCCGATGTATCAGCCCGCCCACCCGGCGGCTCCTGGAGACATGGCCACGGAACGCAACCCCCTCTCGCAAAACGTGAGTCTTGGTGGTAGACCTGACGTCATCGGGGGTTGTGTCCTGAACCTGGGGATTTTCGGGCGATGACGAAGAGTTTCACGCTCGCTGTGGACATCGGCACCAGTAGGACTGCCGCATCCACAGCGATGACAGATGCAGAAGGAAACGTCGAGACGGCGCGGTTCGCGCTGGGGCGACAAGCGGACAGCGCGCCGACGGCGGTGTTCGTCGCCGACGACACCCTGCTGTACGGCGAGGCTGCTGAGAGACGCGGGCTCGCACAGCCCGAACGGCTCGTGCGCGAGTTCAAGCGCCGGATCGGCGACGACGTGCCGGTGGTGGTCGCCGGCCGCCGGCTCGCGACCGAAGAGCTGTTCGCAGGCATGGTGGCGTGGGTGGTCGAGGCCGTCGCCGAACGCGAAGGGCGCCACCCCGACGCGATCGTCGCCACCGTCCCGGTGACGTGGGGCGACTACCGCCGCAGCCTCGTCGTGGCCGCCCTGGCCGCCGAGGTGTCGTGCCCGGTGACGCTCGTCGCCGAGCCGGTCGCGGCGGCGTGGCACTACCACGCCACGTCCGCGCTCGACGGCGACCGCGTGCTGGCGGTGTACGACCTGGGCGGCGGCACCTTCGATGCGGCGCTGGTGGGCGCCGCGCCGGACGGCACGCTGCAGATCATCGGATCGCCGGCGGGCATCCCCGACTTCGGGGGCGCGGACTTCGACGATCTCGTGGTGCGCCATACGATCGCCGCCGCCGGCCTCTCGACGGCGGACCTCGCTGCCGATCCCGAGGCGCGCGTCGCGCTCGCGGCGCTGCGACGCGAGTGCGTCGAAGCAAAGGAGGCGCTCTCGTTCGACTCCGAGGCCGCCATCCCGGTCTTCCTGGGTGGCGCGGGAACGACCGTGCGCATCACGCGAGCCGAGTTCGAGGCTCTCATCGAACCGGGGATCGAGCGCACCATCGACGTGCTGCATTCGCTGCTCGAGACCAACGACATCGGCGCGCGCCTGGACGCGATCCTGCTCACCGGCGGCTCCTCGCGCATCCCGCGCGTCGCGCAGCTGCTGTCGGACCGCCTCGATGCCCCGATCGCGGTGGATGCCGATCCCAAAGCCATCGTGGCGCTCGGCGCCGCCCGCATCGTCGCCGGCGGGCACGCTCACCGTGCGCCCGCCGGGACTGCGGCGGTGTTCGGCGCGGGAGTGGCTGCTGCCGCGGTCACCGCGCCGGCCGATGCCCTCGGCCTCTCACCGGCCACCGACGCGGAAGTCGCGGCATCCGGGTTCCCGGACGAGCGCACCCGCGCCGGCCGCCGGCGTTGGATCCGGCGTGTGCCTACCGCGGCGGCTCTGGCCGGCGGGTCGATCGTGCTCGCGAGCGGCATCGTGCTGGCCAGCGCCACCGGGCTCGGCAACGGCACGCTCCCGGCCGACGAGGCGCAGACGGCGTCATTCGGCGAGTGGCTGGGCGTGGCCCTCGGCGAAGCGCCGGCCGCGGCGGCCGAATCGGGGCCCGCTCCCCCGACAGCGACTCCCGTCCCGCCCGACAAGAAGGCTGCGCCGCCGCCCAGCGTGACACCCAACCCGCGGCTTCGCGTGGCGGAGCGGGCGACCGAGGCTCGCCGGGCGGAGACCGCGGCACCGGAGTCGGCGTCGCCGAAGACGGATTCGACCGGCACGCCGTCCAAGCCCTCGACACAGACGGGGAGCGACACGGCGACGGACCCGCAGACCGATCCGGCGGCGGATCCCACCACGGATCCGCTCGAGAACGCCATCGCCGCTCCGGCGATCATAGGGTTCAACAGGCCCAGCGCCGCCAACGGGATCGCGGCCACGTTGTACGCG
>NZ_JYJA01000025.1 GCF_000956465.1 Microbacterium trichothecenolyticum | reverse complement strand
CTCGCGGAGCCGATCGTCGAGCGATGCGAGCGAATGGTGCAGCCACCACCGTGCGGGGCCGGAGGTCAGGCGGCGGCGGGGCCTGTCGAGGCGCGGAGCACCAGCTCGGGCTCGAAGAGGAGCTCGTCTCCGGCCTCCGTCGTGCCGGCGATCTGCGAGAGGAGCAGGTCGATGACGGTGCGGCCCATCGACTCGATCGGCTGGCGGACCGTCGTCAGCGGAGGCTCGGTGCAGCTCATGAGGAACGAGTCGTCGAAGCCGACGACGCTGACGTCGGCGGGCACCCTGAGGCCCGCGCGCCTGGCGGCCCGCACGGCGCCGAGGGCGAGCGGGTCGCTCGCGCACACGATCGCGGTCGCACCGGCCGCGAAGAGGCGGGATGCCCCGGCCTGACCGGATTCCAGCGAGTACAGCCCGCGCACCACCAGCGAGTCGTCCAGCGGCGAGCCGAGGCGCTCGAGCAGCGGGCGCGCGGCGGCGAGCTTGCGCTGCGACGGGATGTGGTCGAGCGGTCCGAGGAGCAGGCCGATGCGGCGGTGACCCAGCTGATGCAGGTGCTGGATCGCCTGCTCCGCGGCGGCCGCGTCGTCCGTCGAGACGGTGGCGAAGTCGAGCGAGCCGATGCGGGCGTTCACCAGCACCGTCGGCAGGTTCACCTGCCGGATCCTGTCGTAATGCTCGTGCGGGGCATCCGCCTGGCTGTAATTGCCGCCGAGGAAGATCACTCCCGAGACCTGCTGCTGCAGGAGGAGGTCGACGTAGTCCGACTCGGTGATGCCGCCCGCGTTCTGGGTGCACAGCAGCGGCGTGTAGCCGTTCTGCGTGAGCCCGCCGCCGATGATCTCGGCGAGCGCGGGGAAGATCGGGTTCTGCAGCTCGGGGAGCACGAGGCCCACGAGACGCGCGCGCTCGCCGCGCAGCTTGGTCGGCCGCTCGTAGCCGAGCACGTCGAGCGCGGTGAGCACGGCCTGGCGCGTCGCCTCCGAGACGCCCGGCTTGTCGTTGAGCACACGACTGACGGTGGCTTCGCTGACACCGACCTTGCGCGCCACTTCGGCGAGACGCTTCGACATGCGCTCAGTGTACGCAAGAACTTGCAGGATCGCGCAAGTCAGTGCAAGCGCCCGCGTCGAACGTGTCGACGGGCTGTCAAGCCCCGTTCGTGCACGCGTGCGCCCGGCAGGATGGGTCCATGGCCCGACCGTCGATCGTGTGGTTCCGCGATGATCTCCGTCTCGCCGACAATCCTGCGCTGCGCGCGGCGATCGACCGCGGCGAGCCCCTCATCCTGCTGTACGTGCTCGACGAGGAGTCCCCCGGAATCCGCCCGCTCGGCGGCGCCGCACGGTGGTGGCTGCACCATTCGCTCGCATCGCTCGACGATCGGCTCCGCGAGCGCGGCGCGACCCTCGTCCTGCGCCGCGGCCCCGCTGAGCGCGTGGTGCGTGAACTGGTGACGGATGCCTCGGCCGGAGCCGTGTTCTGGAACCGGCGCTACGGCGGCCCCGAGCGCGAGGTCGACGCCGCGCTCAAGGCCGGGCTGCGCGAGGAGGGCGTCGAGGTCGCCTCCTTCGCCGGCTCTCTGCTCTTCGAGCCGTGGACCGTGAAGACCGGCGCCGGGACGCACTTCTCGGTGTTCACGCCGTTCTGGCGCGCGTGCCTGGCGCTGCCGGCGCCGCGCGTACCGCTGCCGGAGCCGCGCGAGGTCGACGGCGTGCGCGGGGGTGCAGCATCCGATTCCCTCGACGATTGGGGACTGCTCCCCCGCCACCCGGACTGGGCGAGCGGGTTGCGCGACACGTGGGAGCCGGGCGAGGCCGCCGCACGACGGCGGCTGCGTGAATTCCTCGACGACGACCTCGCCGCGTACGACCGGGCGCGCGACGAGCCGGCGGCCGGCGCGACGTCGCTGCTGTCGCCGCGACTTCGGTGGGGCGAGGTGAGCCCGCACACCGTGTGGCACGAGACGGTCGAGGCCGGTCACGGCGGGCGCTTCCTCTCGGAGCTCGGCTGGCGCGAGTTCGCATGGCACACGCTGTTCCACTTCCCGCAGCTCGCGACGAAGAACCTGCGGCCCGAGTTCGACGCGTTCCCGTGGCCCCGGCTCGAGCCGACGCACCTCGCGGCGTGGCAGCGGGGGCGCACCGGCGTCCCGCTCGTCGACGCGGGCATGCGGGAGCTCTGGAGGACCGGCTACATGCACAACCGGGTGCGCATGGTGGCGGCATCCTTCCTCGTGAAGAACCTGCTGATCGACTGGCGGCGCGGCGAGGAGTGGTTCTGGGACACGCTCGTCGATGCCGACGAGGCGAACAACCCGTTCAACTGGCAGTGGGTCGCCGGCTCGGGCGCCGATGCCGCACCGTACTTCCGGATCTTCAACCCGCAGCTGCAGGCGAAGAAGTTCGACGCCGACGGGCACTACCAGCGCGCGTGGGCTCCCGAGTCGCTGCGCGACGATGGGCCCGAGCCTCTCGTCGATCTCGGCGAGACCCGCAAGGCGGCGCTCGCTGCGTACGAGCACGTCAAGCGGGCCGCGCGCTCCTGAGCGCACGACCCGCTCGATGCGTCACCAGGCGTAGGCCTCCGGCGCCTGCCCGCCCGGCCCGGGGAACAGCTGGTCGAGGGCCGCGAGATCGTCGTCGCTCAAGTGGATGTCCAGCGCCGACACGGCCGACTCGAGCTGGGCGACCGTGCGGGGTCCGATGATCGGGCCGGTCACACCGGGCTGGTGCAGCAGCCAGGCGAGGCCCAAGGCCGACGGCGTCCAGCCGCGTTCCCGGGCGAACCGCTCGTACGACTGCAGCTGGTCGCGGCGCTGCTCGCGCTGCGACGTGATGCGTTCGGATCCGGACCGGGCTGCGGCATCCGTCGATCCGCCGCTGAGAAGTCCGCCCGCGAGCGGCGACCAGGGCAGGATGCCGAGGCCGTAGTTCTGCGCCGCCGGGATCACCTCGAGCTCGATCGAGCGCTGCGTGAGGTTGTACAGCGACTGCTCGCTCACGAGCCCGAGGAAGTGGCGCCGGGCCGCGATCTCGTTGGCCTGGGCGATGTTCCACGCCGCGAAGTTCGAGCTTCCGGTGTAGACGACCTCGCCCTTCGCGACGAGCACCTCCATCGACTGCCAGAGCTCCTGCCACGAGATGTGCCGGTCGATGTGGTGGAACTGGTACAGGTCGATGCGGTCGGTCTGCAGGCGCTTGAGCGACCCGATCGCCTCGCGCCGCACCTGCCACGCGGACGCGCCGCGGGCGTTGACCACGTCGCCGTCGGCGGTCGGATCGACCATCGGCGAGTGCACCTTGGTGGCGAGCACCACGTCGTCACGGACGCCGGGACGGGCGGCGAACCAGCGCCCGATGATCTCTTCGGTGGCGCCGCGGCCGCCCGAGCCGCCGTAGCCGTTGGCGGTGTCGATGAAGTTGACGCCGAGCTCCAGTGCGCGGTCGAGGATGGCGAACGAGTCCTCCTCCGAGGTGCGGTCGCCGAAGTTCATGGTTCCGAGCACGATCCGCGAGACGGAGGTGCCGGTTCGTCCGAGGTGGGTGTAGTCCATGCCCACATCGTCACACGGACGCACGCTGCGGCGGGCCGAATCACGAAAACGTTTCCTGGATGTCCTCCGATGACAGGAATGCGGAATGGGATGCTGCGCCCCGCGGTTGCGGGTCGACATGACCACGATCGGAATCATCGGTGCAGGACACATCGGCAGCGCGCTCGCGCGGGCATTCTCGGGACTCGGCTACGACGTCGTGATCTCGAACTCACGCGGACCCGAGAGCCTCGCGGGGCTCGTCGACGAGCTGGGGCCGAAGGTGAGCGCGGCGACCGCCGCCGACGCGGCCGCGGCCGCCGACATCGCGGTGGTGACCGTGCCGCTGAAGGCCCTGAAGGACGTGCCGGTCGAACCGCTCGCCGGGAAGATCGTGCTCGACACGAACAACTACTACTTCGAGCGCGACGGCCACATCGACGCCCTCGACCGCGGAGAGACGACGACCTCGGGGCTCCTCCAGCAGCACCTGCCGACCTCGAAGGTCGTGAAGGCGTTCAACCACCTGTACGCGTCCGACATCAATGCCGGCGGCCTCGCTGCGGGCGACCCGCAGCGCCGTGCACTCGGCACCGCGAGCGACGACGACGAGGCGATCGAGTTCGTCACCGGCGTCTACGACGCGCTCGGCTTCGACACTGTGAGCGCGGGTCCGCTGAGCGAATCGTGGCGCCTCGAGCGCGACCGCCCGGCCTACGTCGTCGCGCAGACCGCCGACGAGCTTCGCGACAGCCTCGCGAAGGCCAACCGCCTCCCGTAGCCGGTGTCTGCGGATCCGGAATTCGGACTTTCCGCCGCTTTCCGGCGCTCGGGGCGGTCGTTGCTCCGGAGACGGGAATGCTGTCCGAATTCCGGATCCGCGCGCTGACGGCGAAGAGACCGGCCGGATGCGGAATGCGGATGCCGGGGCGCGGGGTTGCAGAAGACGATGAGCACTGCGACCCCTGCCCCGGCCCTGTCCGTTCTCGACCTCGTTCCGGTGCGCACCGGGCAGACCAGCGCGCAGGCGGTCGCGGCATCCCTCTCCCTCGTGGACGCGGCGGATCGGCTCGGCTATCGCCGGTACTGGTTCGCCGAGCACCACAACATGCCGGCCGTCGCCTCGACGACGCCGCCGGTGCTCGCGGCGGCGGCCGCCGCGCGGACGTCGCGCATCCGGCTCGGGTCGGGCGGCGTGATGCTGCCGAACCACTCTCCGCTCGTCGTCGCCGAACAGTTCGCGGCGCTCGAGGCACTCGCGCCGGGGCGCATCGACCTCGGCCTCGGACGGGCGCCGGGGTCGGATCCGGTCATCACGCAGCTGCTGCGCCAGAGCGGCACGACGAGCGACGTCGAACGTTTCCCCGACCACGTGCGCGACATCCTCTCCCTGGTCGCCCCGGACGGCGCCTCGCTGCGCTTCACGTCCGGCGGGACCTACGACGTGCGCGCGACGCCCGCCGCGACGACGACTCCCGAGGTGTGGCTGCTCGGGTCGAGCGACTACTCCGCACAGCTCGCCGCGTCGCTGGGCCTGCCGTACGTGTTCGCGAACCACTTCTCGGGCGAGGGCCTCGAGCGCGCGCTCGATCTCTACCGCTCGGCGTTCGTGCCGTCCGAGTCGCTCGCCGCCCCGCGCACCTTCCTCACCGCGAACGTGCTCGTAGCCCCGACGCACGACGAGGCCGAGGCCCGCGCCCTGCCCAACCTCCGCATGACGGCGCGCCTGCGCACCAACAAGCCGCTCGTGCCGCTCGAGACCGTCGAGCACGCGCTCGCCAACGCGGCCGACTTCGCCGGCCTCGGCGACACCTTCATGGCCTCGGCCCGCGCGAAGTGGTTCGTCGGCACAGCCGGGGCCGTGGCATCCGATCTCCGCTCCTTCGCCGCGAAGCACGGTGTCGACGAGGTGATGATCTCCCCGATCGCCGGATCGTACGAGGACGAGCCGATGGATGCCGCGCCCGGCCGCCTGCACACCCTCGAGCTGCTGGCGGGCGAGCTCGGCCTCTGACCCCGGCGGGGCTCGTCAGTCCTGCACTTCCGGCTCTCCGGAGATGAGTCCCCGCAGCCAGTCGCGCGCCTCCACGAAGACGTCGTCGGCGTAGCGCTCCGGGTAGCGCACGACGGCGCGATCGGCGCGCGGGTACGACCCGAGGAACGTCACGCGGGGGCTGAAGCGGCGCAGGCCCATCAGGGCGTCGGCCATGCGCTCGTCCTCGAGGTGCCCGTCGGCGTCGACGACGAACCGATAGCGGCCGAGCTCGTCGCCGATCGGACGCGAGGCCAGCAGCGACAGGTTGATGCCGCGGGTGGCGAACTGCTCGAGCATCTCGAGCAGGGCGCCGGGGTGATCGTCGGGCAGCTCGACGATGAGCGAGGTCTTGTCCGCGCCGGTCGGCGGCGGCGGCACGACGGTGCGGCTCACAAGCACGAACCGGGTCACCGCGTTGGGGTTGTCGCCGATGTTCGAGGCCAGCAGCTCGAGCTGGTGATGCTCGAGGATCCCGGGAGGCGCGATCGCCGCATCCGCGTCGCTCGATCCGTCCAGCAGGCCCATCGCACTCGCCACGTTGCTCGCGGCCGGCACGTGAGCGTGAGCGGGCAGCGCGGCCGAGAGCCATTGCAGGCACTGCGCGTACGCGACGGGGTGCGCGGCGATGAGCGAGATGTCCTCCAGTCGCGCGCCGGGGCGTCCGACGAGGACGAATTCGACAGGCACGAGGTACTCGCCGACGATGCGAAGCCCCGGCACCGTCGCGAGGGCGTCCTGCGCGGTCGAGACTCCGCCGTCGACGGAGTTCTCGATCGCGATCATCGCGGCGTCGGAGCGGCCCTCGACGACGTCGGCGAGCGCCTCCCCCACGTTGCGCACCGGGCGCCACTCGTGGCCGCGCGCCTCCGGCACCTGGGCGAGCGCCGCCTCGGTGAACGTGCCCGCGGGGCCCAGGAAGCTGTACGTGCGGCGGACGGGAACGGATGCCTCGGCAGAGGCGACCTCGGAAGTCACGCGTGCCAGCCTAGCCCGGGCCCCGTGGGCCCGATCCCGTCCGTAACTCAGGATGGAGGTCGCGCGACATCGACCCCGCCCGCGGAATTCCGGGGGCCGCGCCCACGGCGCGGCGCACCGGTCCTGAATTGCGCACCGGCGCAGGGTGTCACGGACCGTGCGCGGCAGGCGGAGGACGTGCAGACTGGGACGCATGACTCGCGCAGGACAGCCGGCCGAAGCATCCGACCTCATCGACATCGATGAGCTGATCGCCGCTTACTACGACCTCAAGCCGGACCCCGCCGTCCCCGAGCAGCGCGTCGCGTTCGGGACGAGCGGGCACCGCGGCTCGTCGCTGTCGGCGAGCTTCAACGAGACCCACATCCTCGCCACGACGCAGGCGATCGTCGATTACCGGAAGGCTCAGGGCATCGAGGGCCCGCTGTTCCTCGGACGCGACACGCACGGCCTGTCGCTTCCCGCCGAGCGCAGCGCCATCGAGGTGCTCGTCGCGAACGGCGTCGATGTCCGCGTGGACTCGCGCGACTCCTGGGTGCCGACCCCCGCGCTCAGCCACGCGATCCTGACCTACAACCGCGGGAAGGATGCCGCGGACCCGACCCGCGCCGACGGCATCGTCGTGACCCCGAGCCACAACCCGCCGCGCGACGGCGGCTTCAAGTACAACCCGCCGAACGGCGGTCCCGCCGACACCGATGCCACGGGCTGGATCGCGAACCGCGCGAACGAGCTCATCGCGGCAGATCTCGAGGGCGTCGCCCGCACGCCGTTCAAGGACCTCGACGGCGAGAAGCTGGGCGACTACGACTTCCGTGACGCGTATGTGCGCGACCTCGCGAACATCATCGACGTCGAGGCCATCCGCTCGGCCGGCGTGCGCATCGGGGCCGACCCGCTGGGCGGCGCGTCTGTCGAGTACTGGGCGCTCATCGCCGAGGTGCACGGCCTCGACCTCACCGTCGTGAACCCCGACGTCGACCCCACGTGGAAGTTCATGACCCTCGACTGGGACGAGAAGATCCGCATGGATCCGTCGTCGCCGTCGGCGATGGCCGCTCTCGTCGCGCGCCGCGACGAGTACGACATCCTCACCGGCAACGACGCCGACGCCGACCGCCACGGCATCGTGACGCCCGACGCCGGGCTGATGAACCCCAACCACTACCTCGCCGTCGCGATCGACTACCTGTACTCGCACCGGCCGGACTGGCCGACGGATGCTGCCGTGGGCAAGACCCTCGTGAGCTCGATGATCATCGACCGCGTGGCCGAATCGCTCGGGCGCGAGCTGCTCGAGGTTCCGGTCGGGTTCAAGTGGTTCGTGCCCGGACTGCTGGACGGATCCGTCGCCTTCGGCGGCGAGGAGTCGGCGGGAGCGTCGTTCCTCCGCAAGGACGGCTCCGTCTGGACCACCGACAAGGACGGCATCCTGCTGTGCCTCCTGGCCTCCGAGATCCTCGCGGTCACCGGGAAGACGCCCTCGCAGCGGTACGCCGAACTCGAGGCAGAGTTCGGCGCTTCGGCGTATCAGCGCGTGGACGCCCCGGCGTCGCCCGCGCAGAAGGCCGCGCTGGGCAAGCTCGCCCCTGAGGCGGTCACCGCGACCGAGCTCGCCGGCGAGCCCATCACCGCGAAGCTCTCGCACGCGCCGGGCAACGGTGCCGCGATCGGCGGCCTCAAGGTGCAGACCGAGCACGCCTGGTTCGCCGCGCGTCCGTCGGGCACCGAGGACGTCTACAAGCTCTATGCCGAGTCCCTCCGCGGACCCGAGCACCTCGCGCAGGTGCAGGCCGAGGCCCGCGACGTCGTGTCGCAGGCCCTCGCGGGCGCCTGACCCGCGGTCGCACACAACGACGCCCGGATCCGTGCGAGGGAGCGCACGGATCCGGGCGAAGTGTTGTGCGTGAGAGCCCGGGACAGCCGGTCAGACGCGGTTGACGCCGCGGCGACGCGTGACCAGGACGTAGATGCCCAGCACGATGATCGCGCCCAGGATCGAGCCGATGATGCCCGACGGCTGCAGGAAGCCACCGTTGGGGTCGCTTCCGAACAGCAGGAAGCCGAGGAACCCGCCGACGAACGAGCCGACGATTCCGAGGACGATCGTCAGCAGGATGCCCATGCTCTGCTTGCCGGGGATGATGGCGCGAGCGATGAGGCCGGCGATCAGGCCGATGATGATCAGGCCGAGGATGGTCCAGAGCATGTTCTTCTCCTTCTGTCTCGCGGACGCCGCGGGGGGTGCGGGGTCTCGTATGAGATGACGAAGACGCTATCGCCGCCGCGGCGCGTGGGGATGCCTCTACCGCTCCAGCCTCGGGAGCGGTACATTATGCGTCCGCGCGAACAATGGGCAAGCGTTTTCCATGGATCTGGGCCACAATGGGACCGTGACCGACCTCACCCTCCGCCTCGAACAGACCGATGTGACCGTCATTGCCGCCGGCGTCGATATCGCGCGCTACGCGTTCGAGCCGGGTGGCGAGATCTCCGAGGGCCCCAAGCCCTTCCTCCACCCCCTGCGAGCGCTGGATGGTGCGCTGCTCACCGGCTTCCGCCCGTGGGACCACCGGTGGCACAAGGGCCTCCAGATGACCTGGACCCACGTGTCGGGTCAGAACTTCTGGGGCGGGAACACGTTCCGTCCGGAGCACGGCGACTACGCGCTCCTCGACAACGTCGGCACCATCCGCCACGACGGCTTCACGACGGTGGCCGATGGCGGACCCGAGGTCGCCTTCACCGAAGAGCTCACGTGGATCACTCAGGGCGGCGAGGAGTGGCTCTCCGAGACCCGTACGCACCGCTTCCACGGCGTCGACACCGACCGCGGCCTCTGGATGCTCGACTTCTCGACGACACTGCGCAACGTGTCGGGGCGCGAGCTCGAACTCGGCAGCCCGACGACCGAGGGACGACCCGGCGCCGGCTACACCGGCTTCATGATCCGGATGCCTCGTGCCTGGACCGGCGGCCGCGTGCTGGCCGGCGGCTTCCCCGATGACGCCGGCGACGACGGCGTGATGGGCCATGTCGCGCCGTGGGTGGCCTTCTCGGGCGAGCACGACGACATCGACGGCGGCGCCACCGTGCTCGCGTTCGCGGGCACCTCGACCGGAGCGCCCCCGATCCGCTGGTTCGTGCGCAGTGAGCCGATCCCGGTGCTCGCGCCGTCGCCCTCGTTCGACGAGTACGTCGTCCTGGACCCGGGCGCGGAGCTGTCGCTCGCGCATCGTCACGTCTTCGGCGACCGCATCTGGACTCCGGACGAGACGCGGGCTCTGGCGGAGGAACTCGCACCGTAGTCGAGCGGGACTGCGTTCCCGGCTCCTCGCGCGTCGTCCCTCCGACAGGTCAACCGGGCTTCTACAGGAGCACGTGCACCGAAACGCCCCTGCAGGAGCCCGGTTGACCTGTTGAGGACGGGCGGCGTCGGCTGCCAAGCCCGCAGGGTGGGATGCCGCAGCCTCAGCCCGCAGTGACCTCCAGATCAGCCCGCACGGGCAGATCCCACGCCGACGGCCCCGCGGCAACGGTGTACGTCCCGGGCTGCACGCGCAGCGCACCATCGTGGAGCCAGTCGTCGACCGCGCCGGGGAGGCGCACGGCGTCGTCCCACACGGCGAGGCGCGCGGGTGAGAACGTCAGCTCGACGTCGCGGACTTCACCAGGCGCGAGCCGCACGCGGCAATAGGCCAAGAGCAGGCGCCGCGGCGTCGGCAGCGGCAAGCCCGACGACAGCGCGTAGAGCTGCACGAGCTCCTCGGCATCGCGGTCGCCGGTGTTGCGCACCTGCACGACCGCGTTCACGACGGCCTCGTCTTCCCGCGGCGCGAAGCCGGCGTGGCGGTGGGTCGGCGCGGGCGCGGGGACAGCGGCATCCAGAGTCACCGACTCATAGGCGACCGTCGTGTAGGTGAGTCCGTGGCCGAACGCGAACGTCGGCTCGTCGGGCTGATGGCGGTAGGTCGCCCCCTGGCGCAGGGTGTCGTAGTCGAACAGGTCGCCCGCCTGCGCCTCGGTCGCGGGCCAGCTCTGCGAGAGACGGCCCGATGGCTCGACGTCGCCCGACAGCACGTCGATCACGCCGTGTCCCAGCTCCTGGCCGCCGTGGCTGGACCAGACGACGGTCTCCGCTTCGACGCCCGCGAGCACATACGGGTAGCTCGACACGATCGTGAGCACCGCCCGCGGGTTCGCCTCGCGGGCCGCGCGCCACACCTCGGCCCACGCGTCGGGCAGCCGCAGGTGCGGACGATCCTCCGTCTCGCGACCGTTGAGGTGGGGGTCGTTGCCGACCGCGACGACGACGGCGTCGGCACGCGCGGCCGCCTCTGCCACCGCGGTCGCGCCCGATCGCACCACGCGCACGCCGAAGCGCTCGGCGGCGTCGAGCGTCACGGCCTCCGCGGCGAGCAGCCCGGAATCGCGGAACACCCGCAGCCACCGGCCCGACCCGAGGTGCAGCAGCGACCACGTGCCGTCGGCGTGGAGGTGCTTGCGGAAGCTCTCCTGCACCACCCATTCGCCCACGCGCGTCGCGTCCGCGCGCATCGGCCACTTCGCGCCGGTGAGGAGCAGACCGCTCGCGTGGGAGCGCAGGGTGAGGATGCCGTCGCCCCAGTCGGTCACGTCGAACAGGGCGTCGTCGACGGCGGCATCACCGGCCGCCTCGACCACCGAGCCGTCGGCATTCGACACGACGTAGCGGCCGTTCGACGAGGCACGGAGCGCGATCGTGTCTGCGCCGGTCACGACCTCGGCCTCGCCGAAGCGCTCGGCGGCAGCGGCGCCGAGCCCGACCACGTAGGGCGGAGTGCCGGCATACCAATCGGTGAGCACGAGATCGGCGAGCGGCCCGACGACCGCGACCCGTGACGCCCGGGAGAGCGGCAGCACGTCGGCGTCGTTCCGCAGCACGACGACCGAGCGCGCCACCGCCTCCCGGGCGAGTTCACGAGCCCCGGGCGCGTCGATGGCGTCGGCGCCGATCCCCGCGTACGGGTCGTCGTCGCCGTCGAACTCGCCCGTCCGGATGCGCAGCTCGAGCAGTCGCAGCACGGCCTGGTCGACGTCGTCCGAGGTGAGCAGGCCCTCGGCGAGCGCCTGCGTCACATAGCCGATGGTGGGCGCCGCGTTCGCGTCGTTGTCGGTGAACGAGTCGAGGCCGGAGGTCACGAGGGCTGCCGCGGCGTGCACATGGTCAGGCTGGGTGCGCTGGGTGGTGACGAGGAAGGTCGGAGCACCGGCATCCGAGACGACGGCGATCGACTCGTCGGACCAGCTCCGAGCCTCCGCGACCAGCTCGGGCTGGGTGTGCGCCGGGATGCCGTTGACGCGGTTGTACGCGAGCATCATGCCACCCGCGACGCCCTCCTCGATCGCTGCGCGGAATGCCGGGAGCTCCTCCTCGTGCAGCGTGCGCAGGGACATCTCGGACGAGGTCACCGAGCGATCGTTCTCGTTGTTGTAGGCGAGGAAGTGCTTGAGCGCGGGCACGGTGCGCCACACACGCGGGTGGTCGCCGCGGAGGCCCCGCGAATAGGCGGTCCCGAAGACCGCGGTGATGTGCGGGTCTTCGGAGTAGCCCTCCTCGTTGCGTCCCCAGCCCGGGTGGCGGAGCGTGTTGACGACCGGCGCCCAGACGTTGAGGCTCACCATCGGGTTCTCGGCGCGCTTGGCGCGCACCTCGACCGCGGCGACCTCGCCCACCTTCTCGACGAGGTCGGTGTCCCACGTCGCGGCGAGTCCCACGGACTGAGGGAACACCGTCGCCCGCCCGAGCCACGCGACGCCGTGCAGCGCCTCGCATCCGGTGTGCCACGACGACACCCCGAGCCGTTCGACCGCGGGCGCCGCCTGATGCAGCATCGCGATCCGCTCGTCGGGCGTCAGCCGGTCGAGCAGGTCGCGGGCACGTGCCGCGAGCGGCTGGTCGACCTGCCGGAAGAGCGGCCGCTCAGACGTCTCGTCTTCGGCGACCGCCCGGGTCGCAGCATCCGTTGCAATGTCGGTCATCGCGCAGTCTCCTCATCGAGTTCGACACGGATCTCTCCGGATGCCTCGGCCCGGACGATCCGGTCACCCACCTGCAGCGCCCACGGCGCGTGCGCGTCGTCCGTCGACGCGATGATCGCGGCGCCCTCACGGCGCACGCGGAACGTCGTCGCGCCGACGCCGTCGATGGATCCCTTGCTGTCGTGGCCCGGCACCCGCGTCTCGCGGTCGTAGCCGTCGGGCAGTTCGAAGCACCGGAGCGTGACGCCGTCGGACCAGTCGTAGTCGGGGCGGCTGTCATCCGCGCCGAAGGGCAGCACCGTTCCCGGTCGCACCCGCAGCGGCACCGAATCGTAGCCGTGGGTCTCGGAGATCCACCGGCGGCCGTCGACCACGGATCCGTCGAGGAGGGAGGTCCACTCCCCCTCCGGCACGTAGTACTCGACGCTGCCGTCGGCGGTGAAGATCGGCGCGACCAACAGCGCGTCACCCAGCATGTACTGCGTGTCGGCGTCGAAGCCCGAGCGGTCCCCGGGGAACTCGAGCGCCATCGGGCGCATCATCGGCGTCCCGCAGCGATGCGCCTGTTCGGCGGCGCCCGCGAGGTAGGGCATGAGCCGCATCTTGAGCTTCGTGAACGAGCGGGCGATGTCGACCGCCTCCTCGTCGAAGGCCCATGGCACGCGCACCGATGACGAGCCGTGCAGACGCGAGTGCGACGAGAGCAGGCCGAACGCGAGCCAGCGCTTGAACAGGCCCGGGTCGGGCGTGCCCTCGAACCCGCCGATGTCGTGGCTCCAGTACCCGAAGCCCGACATCGCGAGCGACAGCCCGCCGCGGAGGGACTCCGCCATCGACAGGAACGTCGAGTCGTTGTCACCGCCCCAGTGCACCGGGAACTGCTGCGAGCCGGCGGTCGCGGAACGGGCGAACACGACAGCGTCGCCGACGCCGTGATGCCGCTCGAGCGCGCGGAACACGACCTCGTTGTAGAGCTTCGCGTAGTAGTTGTGCATGCGGTGCGGATCCGACCCGTCGTGCCACACCACGCCCTCGACGGGGATCCGCTCGCCGAAGTCCGTCTTGAACGCGTCGACGCCCTGGTCGAGCAGGCCCTGCAGCTTCTCGACGTACCAGTCCGCCGCGTCGGGGTTGGTGAAGTCCACGAGGCCCATGCCCGCTTGCCACATGTCCCACTGCCACACGCTGCCGTCGGTGCGCTTCAGCAGGTAGCCGCTGTCGGCCGCTTCGCGGAACAGCGCCGAGCGCTGCGCGATGTACGGGTTGATCCAGAGCGACACGTGCACGTCGCGCTCGTGCATTCGCGCGATCTGCCCGACCGGGTCGTGGAACGCGCGGGAGTCCCACTCGAAGTCGCTCCACTGGTACTCGCGCATCCAGAAGCAGTCGTAGTGGAAGACCGACAGCGGGATGTCGCGCTCAGCCATGCCGTCGACGAAGGCGCTCACGGTGTCCTCGTCGTAGCTGGCGGTGAACGACGTCGTGAGCCAGAGCCCGAACGACCACGCGGGCACGCGTGCGGGGCGCCCGGTGAGCGCGGTGTAGCGGCGCAGCACCTCCTTCGGCTCCGGCCCGGCGATCACGTAGTACTCGAGGGACTCGCCGCCCACCGAGAACTGGACGCGCGAGTTGACCTCGCTGCCGACCTCGAACGAGACGTTCTCGGGGTGGTCGACGAACACGCCGTAGCCGCGGGACGTGAGGTAGAACGGCACGTTCTTGTACGCCTGCTCACTGGAGGTGCCGCCGTCGGCGTTCCATGTGTCGACGACCTGGCCGTTCTTGACGAACGCGCCGAAACGCTCGCCGAGCCCGTACACGCGCTCGCCCGGCTCGATGCTGAGCTGCTGGTGCACCCACGTCGGCTTCGTGCCGCCGGCGGCCGTACCGGCGGTGCCGGCGGTGCCGGCCGTGCCCGCGGTGCCGTTCTTGCCCGTGGTGTCGGTGTAATGGCCGATCGACCGCGGGAGGGAGCTGGTGAGCACGCGTCCATCCGCCTCGAGGAAGTCGATGCGCCACTGGCCCGCCGTGCGCGCGACCCGCGCCTTCAGCGGGCCGGCGTCGAGGATCCCCTCGTTCTCGTCGACCGTGATGTCGGGCCGGAAGCCCTCCGCGCCGAAGATCTCGAAGTCGGGCCCTCGGTGCACGGCGCCCGCGTGGCGCTCGACGCGCACCTTGACGACGCCCGGCGCGGGCGCCGAGAACGTGACCGTGAGCATCGCGCGGTTGAGGGTGTCGCCCCGGTCGCGGATCGCCGCAGTCGGGGCGTACACGGTCATCGTGCCCGCTGCCTCGTCGACGCGGATGTCGTCGACCTCGACCGCGTACAACGGCGCGAGGCCGGGCCTGGTCAGCCAGTAGCCATCGGTGAACTTCACTCTGTGTGCCTTTCGATGAGCACCATGGCGGCGCCGGAGGCCAGCATCAGCTGCCCCTCGACGTCCGCGTCCGACAGGAGATCGCGGCGCGGGCCGGGGAGCGTCATCCACCGGTCCTGTTCGCCGTGGTTGAGGAGGAAGAGGGCTTCGCCGCGCTGGACCGCCTCGACGCCTTCCGGCAGCGCGCGGCCGGGCAGGACGCCCACGACATCGGCAGCGTCGAGCGCGTCGTCGAGCACCGCGGCGAGCGCGTCGTCCGAGACGATCGCGCCGAGGTACCACGCGGTGCCGTCGCCGACGCGATGCCGGGTGATGGCGGGCGCCCCGGACAGGTGTCCGGCGCCGAAGCGGGCGAGCACCTCGGCCCCCTCGGCACGGAGGCGCTCACCGAGAATGGATGCCTCGGCCCGAGGCGGTGCGGTGGCCCAGGCGGGGTCGGCCGCGACCGGCGTGGGCGCGTCGGGCAGACCCACCCACTCCTCGCCGCTCACACCGAGGAGGTCGCGCAGCAGCACCGGGGAGCGCCCGGTGAGGATGCCGGCGTTGCCGTCGGCCACGCCCGAGAACGGACCGACCACGAGGCTCGCGCCGCGCTCGACCGCCGCGCGGAGGGTGGCGGCAGCATCCGGCTCCACGATGTACGTGTGCGGCACCAGCACCGTGGCGTACGTCGAGAGGTCGGCGCCCGGACGGACCACGTCGACCGCGATGCCGCGGCGCCAGAGCGCGCGGTGCCACCGCTGCGCCTGCTCGAGCGTGTCGAGCCGCTGGGTCGGGCGGCCCGGTTCGTCCGCTGCCCACCGCGACGGCCAGTCGAAGACGAGGGCGACGGATGCCTCGACCCGCCCGCCGGCCAGGGGGCGAAGTCGGCGCAGGTCGGCGCCGAGCGCGCACGTGGTCTCGAAGACCTCGGTGTCGGCGCCGGCGTGCGGCAGCATCGCGGAGTGGAAGCGCTCGGCGCCGGTGCGGGCCTGTCGCCACTGGAAGAAGCAGATCGCGTCCGCCCCTCGGGCAACCGCCTGCAGCGAGTCGAGACGAGCGCGGTCGCGGCTCTTGGGCAGGTTGTGCGGGCGCCACGAGGTCGCGCTCACCGCCTGCTCCATGAGCACCCACGGCCGCCCTTCGCCGAGCGAGCGCATGAGGTCCTGCACGAGCGCGATGTCGGACGACGACGTGGCGCTCGCATGGTCGGGGTACTGGTCGTCAGCGACGACGTCGACGTCTTCGGCCCACTCCCACAGGTCGGTCAGCGGCTCGAAGCCCATGAAGTTGGTCGTGATCGGCTGGTTGGCGCCGGTCGCGCGGAGGGCGTCGCGCTGCTCGGCGAACACCCGCTGCAGCGCCGACGACGTGTACCGGCGGAAGTCGAGCGAGTGGGCGGGGTTCACGAGGTACGGCATGCGCCGCGGCGGCACGATCTCGTCGAAATCGCGGTACCGCTGCGACCAGACGAGGGTTCCCCAGGCCTCGTTGAGCGCGTCGATCGAGTGGTAGCGCTCACGCAGCCACAGCCGGAACTCGCGCGCCGCCTCATCGCCGAAGTCGATCTGCCCGAACTCGTTGCCGACGTGCCACAAGCGCACCGCGGGGTGCGCGCCGTAGCGCACGGCGAGGGCGGTCGCGATCGCCAGGGCGTGTTCGCGGTAGACGCGCGAGGCCGGCGTGAACTGGTTGCGGGACCCGGCTGCCAGGCGCACACCGTCGGGGTTCACGGGGAGCGTCTCGGGGTGGAGGACGCCGAGCCACGGCGGCGGCGAGGCGGTCGGGGTCGCGAGGTCCACGGCGATGCCGTGGGCATGCAGCAGGTCGAGCACCTCGTCGAGCCACGCGAAGTCGTACTCGCCCGGCGACGGCTCGAGGCGCGCCCAGCTGAACACCCCGACCGTCACGAGGTTGACACCCGCGCGCACCATGAGCTCGGCGTCTTCCTGCCAGACCTCTCGCGGCCACTGCTCGGGGTTGTAGTCACCGCCGAAGCAGATGCCGAGGTCACGGGTGATCTCGGAGAACGCGTCGATCCGACGCGGGTCGGGCGTGGTGGCCATGGAGCGGGGAACCTCTTCGCTGAGTTTCGATCGGACGGTCACGGGTTTGTGGGCGAGAAGAGCGTCGAACTTTCGAAGCGCTTCAACACTGAGACGGTATACTACGACTGTGACGATGTCCACGCGCCGCGATGATGCGGTCCCACCTCCGCCCGGCTCGGACCCTGAGCTCGCCGAAGGGCTTCACACGCTGCGCTCCTCCGCGCCCGCCTCACGGTGGCTCGAGGCCTACCCGGTCGGCAACGGCGTGCGCGGCGCGATGTGCGCGGGGCTCGCCGGCGGCGAGCGGCTGTGGCTGAACGACATCACGGCGTGGTCGGGGCGCGCAGACGCCGACCCGCTGGAAGGCGTCGCGGATCACGGCCCCGAGGCACTCGAGGCCGTGCGCGCGGCGATCGACGCCGACGACGTCGACTCCGCCGAGGCACTCCTGCAGCGCATGCAGGCACCGTGGGTGCAGGCCTACCTGCCGCTCGGCTGGGTCGAGCTGACGGTGGAGACGGATGCTGCGCACTCCGGGTCGCAGCCGGGTCCGGGGCGCTTCGACCCGGTCGCCGGCGCTCCCTCGCTCGACGAGCGAGGGTCCGGCTCCGAACCGGCCGTTGAGCGAGCGAGGAACGAGCCAGTCGAAACGCCTCGGGTCTACGGGCGGCGCCTGGATCTCGCCACCGGCGTCGCGACCCACCACTACGCGCTCGGCGACGTCGACGTGCGGCACCGCACGTGGGCGGACCTCGTGACCGGCGCGATCATGCACGAGGTCACCGCGAACGAGCCGGTGCGCGTGCACCTCGAGATCGGGTCGCTCCTGCGCCCGCGCTCGGCCCCGCGCTCGGCGGGCGGCGATCTCGCGACCGAATGGTGGCTCCCGGTCGACGTCGCACCCGGTCACGAGAGCCCCGCCGAGCCCATCCGCTACGACGAGGAGCACGGGCGCCATGGCGCGATCCTGGTCCAGGCGCGCGGCGCCTCCGAGGTCGTCGACGGGGTCCTCGTCGGCGCGCCCGCGACGACGCACCTCTTCGCGATCGCCACGGCCACTTCGCCTTCGCTGCCCGGCGACCCGGCCGATGCCCGCGATGCGGAGGGGCACGCGGCGGCGCTGCTGCGCGGCATCCGTGGCTCCGTCGACGTCCACGCGACCGCAGCCGACCTGCTCACCGCCCACGAAGCCGCCCACGGTGAGCTCTACGCGCGGTGCGCGCTCGAACTGCCGGCACCGGGCGGCGTGGAGGCACTCGACACCGTAGACCGGGTGCGTCGCGCGCAGGAGCGCGACGACCCCGCTCTCGCCGCCATCATGTTCCACTACGGGCGGTACCTGCTCATCGCTTCGTCGCAGCCCGGCGGGCTGCCGGTCACCCTGCAGGGGCTGTGGAACGCCGAGCTTCCGGGGCCGTGGTCGAGCGCGTACACCCTCAACATCAACACGCAGATGGCGTACTGGCCGGCCGAGACGACCGACCTCGCCGAGTGCCATGAGCCCCTCCTGCGCTTCACGCGGCGGCTCTCCGAGACGACGGGCCCCGCCGTCGCGCGCGAGCTGTACGGCGCGGACGGCTGGGTGGCCCATCACAATTCGGATGCCTGGGCCTTCGCCGCGCCGGTCGGCGCCGGCCACGGCGACCCGGCGTGGGCGAACTGGTCGCTCGGCGGGGTGTGGCTCGCCCTGCACCTGTGGGAGCACTACTCGTTCGGCGGAGACCGCGCGTACCTGCAGGGCGAGGCCTGGCCGGCGCTCGCCTCGGCCGCGGCCTTCGCGCTCTCGTGGATCCAGACGGACGGCGAGCGCGCGTGGACGAGCCCGTCGACCTCGCCCGAGAACCACTACATCGACGCCGAAGGGCGCGAGCGCGGGGTCGCGGTGTCGGCGGCGATGGACGTCGCCCTGCTGCGCGAGCTCGCCGCGGTCTGCCGTGCCGCCGCGGCGGTGCTCGACGTCGACGACCCGTGGATCGCGGAGCTGACCACTCTCACGGATGCCCTCCCCGACCCGCAGGTGTCGGCACGCGGCGATCTCCTCGAGTGGGACCGTGAGCGCGTCGAGGCCGAACCCGACCACCGCCACCTCTCGCACCTCATCGGCCTGTTCCCGCTGGCGCGGATCACGCCGGCCGCGACACCCGGCCTCGCGCGCGCAGCATCCGAGTCCATTCGCCTCCGCGGTCCGGAGTCGACCGGCTGGGCGCTCGCCTGGCGTGCCGCGATGCAGGCGCGCCTGGGCGACGGCGCGGCCGTGCACGCGCAGCTGCGGCTGGCGCTCCGACCCGCGGAAGAGGGCTCCGATGCTCATCGCGGCGGGGTCTACCCCAACCTCTTCAGCGCGCATCCGCCGTATCAGATCGACGGCAACCTCGGACTGACCGCAGCGATCGCCGAGGCCCTCGTGCAGTCCTTCCTCGAGCCCTCACGCCCTGTCACTTCCGGGTCTGGGGCGCAGAACCTCCGTTGGGGCGCAGAATCTGCGCCCCAACGGAGGAATGACGCCCCAAACCCCGTCGACGACCGGGAGGTGCCCAGCGTCACGCTGCGACTGCTGCCCGCGCTGCCGCCGGAGTGGCCGGATGGCCGGGTGCGCGGCATCCGTTCCCGTGGCGACGTGTCGGTCGACGTCGAATGGGCCGGCGGACGACTCGTGCGGGCGCGGCTTCGCGCGCGGGCGCGAGCAGTCACAATGAGTGTGCACGGGCCGGACGGTTCGATCGGAACATACGAGCTCGCACCCGGAACCACACGGGTGATCGAACGAGGAGAGCGGGGGATCTCATGGTGACGATCGCGGACGTCGCGCAGAAGGCGGGCGTGTCGATCTCGACGGTGTCGTACGTCATGAGCGGCAAGCGGGCCATCTCGCAGGAGACGCGCGACCGGGTCGAGAAGGCGATCGACAGCCTCGGCTTCAGCCCGCACGCGGGCGCGCGCTCACTGGCATCCCGCTCGACCAATGTCATCGGCCTGCAGGCTCCGCTGCGCACCGGCGTCGACGTCCACGTCGTGATGCAGATCGTCACCGGCGTCGTCACGCAGGCGCGCAAGCACGGCTACGACATCCTGCTGCTCGCGAGCGACGACTCGAAGGCGCTGCAGCGTGCGGCGAAGGGGTCGATGGTCGACGCACTGCTGGTCATGGACGTCGAGTCGGACGACCCGCGCATCGACACGCTGTCGGGGCTGGGGCATCCGAGCGTCCTCATCGGTCTTCCCGAGGGGCGTCGCTCCGTGCCCTGCGTCGACTTCGACTTCGAGGCCGCGGGCTGGCTCGCGGTCGACCGGCTCGTCGCACTCGGCCACGAGCGCATCGCGCTCATCGGCTCGCCGCCCGAGGTGATGTCGCGTCACACCTCGTACGCCGACCGGCTTGCACGCGGGTTCCTGGCGGCGTGCGAGGCGAACGGCGTGACGGGCAGCGTCCACGCGTGCCCGAGCACGTCCGAGTCCATCGCCACTGTCGACGGCGTGATGACGGAGGACCCGGGCATCACGGGCTTCTTCGTGCACAACGAAGGCGCGCTCCCCCACGTCGCGACGACGATCACCCAGCGCGGCGTCCGGCGCGGGGACGAACCCGCGATCGTCGCGCTGTGCCCGGACGACGTGGCGCGCTCGGTGCCGGGTCTCGCCGACAGCATCGCGGTGCCCGCCGAGGCGATCGGCGCGGCCGCGACCGACATGATCTGCGAGATCCTCTCCAGCGGTGCGAAGCCCGCCGTGCGCCTGCTGCCGCCGGCGCTCACCGGAGCACCCACGGCGCCGCGATCGTGACGCACGCATGAGGATCGATCCCGACAGCCGCGCGCTCGGCGGCTTCTCGACGTTCCTGACGTTCGTCGCGCTCAACCTGCTCTACATCCTCGTGTGCCTGCCGATCGTCACGATCGGCGCGGCCACGAGCGCGCTGTACGAGGTCACGATCCGCTACTCCGACGATGAGAGCGGACGCCCCCTCAAGGACTTCTTCCCCGCGTTCCGGGCGAACTTCGGCCGCGCCACGGTGTTGATGCTGTGTCTGCTCCTGCCCGCCGCGCTGCTCGGATTCTCGAGCGTGTTCTGGTTCGCCTATCCCGCGCTGTTCGCCGGCGTGGCCGGGGTGGTGGCGGTGATCGGCGCGGTGTACCTCTTCGCGGCGTTCCTCTACGCGATGGCGCAGGTCGCTTACCTCACGGGGCCCGTGCGCCAGACCCTCAAGAACTCGCTGCTGCTCCCGGCGGCAGAGCCGGTGCGCACCCTCGGCGTTCTCGTGATCCCGGTGACCGCGGTCGCGCTGACGATCCTGTTCCCTCCCGTCGCGATCCTGATCGCCACCATCGGCTTCTCCGTCGGCGCCTACGCCACGGCCTTCCTCTTTCGCAGCGTCTTCGCCCGCCACGAGGTCTGACCCCTCCGGGCTTCGCGGTGACGGATGCCGCGGCCCGCAGCATCCGTGATCCTCAATCGAGGACGAGTGCCCCGCTGCGGACCCCTCCCGACGCCGGGCTCCTCATCTCGGCAGACCTCCTCGGATGAGGACGCGCGCGCGAGCAGCGGACACGACGAAGGGCTCGGGATGCTGCATCCCGAGCCCTTCGCGTCGTACCGGTGCGGCTAGTTGGCGAACTCCTTCGCCACGGCCACGCGCGCGTCGTTCTGCGACTTCGCGTTGGTCATGTCGAACTCGAGCACCTTGTCGTAGCCGAGGCCCTCAGCGGTCTTGATCAGCTCGTCGCGGAGCGAGTCGAACTGCGCCTCGTTCGAGGCGAACACCATCTGCCACGAGTACTGCTTGATGATCTCCTTGACCTGGTTGCGCAGTGTCTCGATCTCGGAGTCGTCGGCCGGTGCCGCGTAGCTGGCGCCCGGGGCCACGAGCACCTGGTCGTTGGTCTGCAGGTACTCCATGGTCGAGGTCGCGTCGCCCATGTTCGCCGACCAGTCGACGGTCAGCGGGTTGGCGATCGCGGCCTGGTAGGTGGGCCAGAACGTGTAGCTGTACGGCAGGCTCGTCTCAGGGTCGGTGTCGATCGGAAGCACCGCGCTGAGGTTGAGCGCCGAGACGCCGTCGGCGTACTCGCCGCCGCCCCACTCCTCGGGAACTGTCGCGCCGCCCTGGAGGAAGGCCTCGTTGCCGAAGTCGGTGAGCTCGGGCTCGCCGGCGTCGTTGACGTCCCACGTGAGGCCCTTGGGTCCCGCCGATGCACCGGTCTGGCTGCTGTTGGCGTACGCGCCCTCGGGCGAGTAGAGCCAGTCGATGAACGCCGCGATGCGCTCCGGGTCCTCGGCCTTCGAGCCGATCGCGAACACCTGCTTGCCGCCGTACGCCTCGGCGCCGTACGAGAAGATGTTCTGGTCCGCCAGGGGCACCATCTCGAAGCCCTTGCCGGCGGCCATGTTCTCCTCGGTGTTGAAGGCGGACTGGCCCAGCCACGGCCACCACGAGAACAGCACCTGGCCGTTCTGGAACTTCGAGAAGAGCGTGTCGTAGTTCTGCGTCGTCGACTCAGGGTCGACGAGGCCGAGCTGGTTGGCGTCGAAGTAGAGCTTCAGGTTGCGGATGTACTCGCCGTCCGGGTCGAGGATGCTCTGGTAGTCCGAGCCGTCGGCCTTGGCCAGCACGAACCCGATCTCGTCGTAGCCGTAGAAGCAGGCGGGCTGCTTCGCGGTGACCATCATGTTGCCGTCCCAGTCCTTGAACAGCGAGAAGGCGTAGGTCGGCTGACCGTTGTCGGCGGTGGGGTGCGCGGCCTGCATGTCGGCGAGCACCGGGAGGAGGTCTTCGAGGGTGCCGATCTCGGGGTAGCCGGCCTCCTTGTAGTAGTCCCAGCGCAGGTACGGGCCGAAGGTGGGGTTGAGACCCTCGGAGGGCTCGGTCGGCTTGAGCGACGAGACCGCCGACGGGAAGCCGTAGACGCCGTCCTTGCCGTCGTTGAGGTGCTCGACCGCGGCGTCGAACTTCGCGAGGTTGTCCATCGCGCCGTAGTAGTTCGCCGAGTCCTTCACCAGGCCGCCCTCGATGAGCTCGTCGAGCTTCTGGCCCTTGTCGGTGATGATCAGGTCGCCGAGGTCGCCGGCCGCGACGCGCGTGTTGTAGAGGGTGTCACCGCCGCCCGCGACGTTCGGGGCGATGATGTTCAGCTTCATGTTGAACTTGTCTTTGACGATCTTGGCGAACCAGCCCTGCTGGACGCCCATGTAGTTGGCGAGACCGTCGAACACGTCGATCGTGATCTCCTGGTCCCACTTCTCGGGGAACTGATCGATCGCGCCCTGGTCGTCGCCGCCGCCGGCGCTGCAGGAGGCGAGCGAGCCCGCGGCGAGCAGCGCCACGAGAGCCAGGGACACCTTCTTTCGAAGCGTCATTGCTTTCCTTTCTTGGTGGTTCTGTGGTGGTTCGTGGCCGCCGTCAACCCTTGACGGCGCCCAGCATGATGCCCTTCACGAAGAAGCGCTGGAACAGGGGATAGATGAAGATGATGGGCAGCACGACGAGCACCGAGACGGTCATGCGTATCGAGGTCGGCGTCTGCTCGGTGGCGAGCCCGGCGATCTGGCCGATGTTGCCGCCGGCGTTCTGCGCCGCCTGAGCGAGGCTCGATGCCTGGTTGATGAACATGTAGAGCAGGTACTGCAGCGTGTACAGGCTCTGGTCGGTGATGTAGATCAGGGTGTCCTGGAAGCTGTTCCACTGTGTGACCGCACTGAAGATCGCGATCGTCGCGAGGATCGGCGTCATGTTCGGCAGGTAGACCTTGAAGAAGACCTGCAGGATGTTGGCGCCGTCGACCTCGGCCGCTTCCTGCAGCTCCTTCGGCATCGACTCGACGTAGGTCTTCGCGAGGATGACGTTGAACGGCTGCACCACGAACGGGAGCACGTAGACCCAGAAGTTGTTGGTGAGACCCAGCGTCTTCATGATGATGAACACCGGGATCAGGCCCGCGCTGAAGTACATGGTGATGATGAGGAAGCGGTACCAGAACTTGCGGCCCCACATGCGGGTCTGCGTGAACATGAACCCGAGGAAGGCGGAAGCGAGCACCGTGAGGGCCGTTCCGATCACGGTGCGGCCGATGCTGACCACCGTCGCCATCGGCAGACCGGGCAGCTGGAACACCTGGGCGTAGTTCGACAGGTGGAACCCGACCGGCCACAGGCGCACGTCGCCGAGCGCCGAGATGTCGTTGGCGCTGACGGAGTTGATGATCAGGTAGTAGAAGGGGTACGCGCAGATCAGCGCGAAGAGGAAGAACAGCGCGTAGTTCGCGAGGCGGAACACCACATCGCCGACGGTCCCGCCATAGCGGGCCGAGGTGTCGCCCTTCTTCGTCGTGGTGAGCGTCTTCGTCATCGTCGTGGTCATGTCCTGGCCTCTCAGACGATCGATTCGCCGCGGACGCGCTTGGAGACCGCGTTGACGGTGAGCAGCAGGGCGACCGAGATGAGGCTCTTGAGCATGCCGATCGCGGTCGCCATCGACAGGCTGTTGCCCGTCATGCCGATGTTGTAGACGTAGAGGTCGAGCACCTGGATCCACTGCTTGTTGAAGGCGTTCTGGAACACGTAGTACTGCTCCATGCCGTTGTTGAGGATGTTCGCGATCGACAGCAGCAGGAGCACGAGATAGGTCGGCATCAGCTGCGGCACCGTGATGTACCGCATCAGCTGGAAGCGGCCGGCGCCGTCGATGCGGGCCGACTCGTACAGCGACTGGTCGATGCCGGCGATCGCGGCGAGGTAGATGATCGCGCCCCAGCCGAGCCCCTTCCAGATGCTCCAGAGCGTCATGGTGATCCACACGTTCTGGTCGGTGTCGAGGAACTTGATGGGCGCCGTGATGAGTCCGGCGTCGTTGAGGACGTCGTTGACGAGGCCCGAGCTCGAGAAGAGCGAGAAGGCGATCATGTAGACCAGCACCCACGAGATGAAGTTCGGGAGGGCCGTGAGGGTCTGCACGGAGTTGCGGAACCAGGGCGCCTTGATCTCGTTGAGCAGGATCGCGAAGAACAGCGGCAGCACGGATGTCGCGATCCCGAGGAAGCTGATCGCGAGGGTGTTGAGGAGCACTTGGCCGATCTGCGCCATCTGCGTGGGTGAGCTCACCAGCATCTGGAACCACTGCAGGCCCACGAACTCGCTGCCCTCGAGGCCGAGCGCCGGCTTGTAGTCGTACAGCGAGTAGATCCAGCCGTACAGCGGCAGGTACGAGAACAGGAACGCCAGAACCAGGAACGGCACGATGCAGAGGAACAGCGTGAACGACGTCCGGCTGCCCGCCGGACGCAGGCGTCGGCCGCGCCCCTTCTTGGCGTTGTTGTCGAGGTTGTGAACCGCCGCCTCCTGGAAAACGACCTGCGACTGCGCCTGAGTGGTCATCGGAGCGTGCCCTGGTTCGCGGCATCCGCCGAGGGGACCGCCGGGTGAGCACGCCGTTCCATGTCACTCCTTCGTGTACGTGGCTGCCGCTCTGTCGAGGGGCGGGATCCGAGGTTCGTTCGTCGAACCGCTTCGATTTCGAACCGCTTCGATTGAAGAGTAGGCGGCACTGCTCGATTCGTCAAATGTCTCCTCGTAACGCGGGGGTAACGATCGACCCCGTCGCCGGGACTCTCCCGGGGTCAGGAAAGCGCCTACCATAGTCGGATCGGGCGCGCGGGGGCGTCCGGCCCGGACCCGTGCCGGGTGAAGATGACGGGACGAACGACATGAAGCGAGTCGGCATCCGCGATGTCGCCGAGCGCGCGGGCGTCTCGATCAGCACGGTCTCGAACGCGCTGAACCGCCCTCACATGGTGAGCGAGCGCCTCGTCGACCGGGTGCGCTCGGCCGCAGACCAGCTCGGCTACGTGCCGCTGCAGGCCGCCCAGCAGCTGCGCGCCGGGCGCTCCGGGCTGCTGGGGATGACGGTCATCAACATCGCCAACCCGTTCTTCGGCGACATGGTCGCCGGCGCCGAGGACGCCGCCGCGGCAGCCGGGATGCGCGTCCTCGTCGGCAACTCCAGCGACGACGTCGGCAAGGAGCGCGACCACCTCGAGCTGTTCGAGCGGGTGCAGGTCGAGGGAGCGCTGGTGAGCCCGTTCGGCCCCCTCGAACCCTGGCTGCAGCGATTGCGAGGCCGCGGCATCCCGGTCGTCCTCGTCGATGCGATCGACGACACCGGCGAGCTGCCCTCGGTGTCGTTCGACGACGTCGCCGGCGGTCGGCTCGCCGCCGAGCACCTGCTCGCGACGGGACGCCGGCGGCTCGCCTTCGTGGGCGCGCGCGAGGAGGTGCGACAGGTGCGCGAACGCCTGCAGGGCACACGGCTCGCCGTCGCCGCCCAGCCCGGCGCAACCCTCGAGCCGATCTGGACCGCGCGCACGACGTCCGAGCTCGGCGTGGCGTTCGGCGAGCAGCTGGCCGCTCGCTCCCCCGCCGATCTCCCGGACGGGATCGTGACATCGAACGACCACCTGGCGATCGGCCTGGTGCACGGACTGATCTCGCGGGGCGTGCGGGTGCCGGACGACGTCGCCGTCGTCGGCTACGACGACATCGAATTCGCGGCGATCGCGGGCGTGCCCCTCACCTCCGTGCGCCAGCCCGCCCGCGAGATGGGACGCACCGCGGCCGAGCTGCTGCTCGCGCGCATCGGCGGCACCGCTGGTTCCGACCTCGGCAATGTCGTCTACCGGCCCGAACTGATCGTCCGCGCCAGTACCATGTCTGCATGACGCAGAAAGCGTTTACCGGAGCCATCCGCATCATCTCGATCGCCCAGAACCCCCGACCGGGCCGCTCTGTGCTGAAGCTGCTCGCTCGTCGGCCCGGGCGCATGACCGTGGCGATCCTCGCGTTCGCGTGCAAAGAGATCCCGCTGTGGTTCCTGCCCGTGGTGACGGCGAAGATCATCGACATCGTCGCGACCGGCGGCGAGGTCTCGACCGTGCTCATCTGGTTCTCGGTCGCTGCGGTGCTGCTCGTCCAGAACTACCCGATGCACATCGTCTACACGCGCAACTTCATGACCGTCGTGCGCGACACCGGCGCGGACCTGCGCAACGCGCTCGCGGCGCGGCTGCAGAGCCTCTCGATCGGCTACCACACACGGGTGAGCTCTTCGATCGTGCAGACGAAGGTCGTGCGCGACGTCGAGAACATCGAGCTCATGCTCCAGCAGGTGACCCACCCGCTGCTGTCGGCCACCATGGTCATGATCGGCGCCATCTCGATGACCGCGATCACGGTGCCGCAGTTCCTCCCGGTCTACGCGCTCGCGATCCCGATCGCCATCGGCATCCGCTACGGGCTGCGCAACCGCTCGCGTGAGCGCAACGAGGTGTTCCGCCGCGAGGTCGAGACCCTCTCCGCACGGGTCGGCGAGATGGCCTCTCTCATCCCCGTCACCCGCGCGCACGGCCTCGAGCAGACCGCCGTCACCCGCGTCGCCTCGGGCGCCGACGGCGTGCGCCGTGCCGGCCTGCACCTCGACATGCTGAACGGCCACGTCGCGTCGATCTCGTGGGTCGCGATGCAGCTGCTGGGCGTGGGATGCCTCGTGCTCGCGGCCGTCTTCTCGCTGACGGGCTTGCTCCCCATCACGCCCGGTGAGGTCGTGCTGCTGTCGACCTACTTCACGCTGCTCACCGGCGGCCTGACGCAGCTGCTCATGCTGATCCCGGTGGGAGCGCGCGGCCTGGAGTCGATGCGGTCGATCTCGGAGGTGCTGCAGGAGCCCGACCTCGAGCAGAACGAGGGCAAGCGCGCCGCCCTGCACGTCGGCGGCCATCTCGAGTTGCAGCACGTGTCGCACCGCTACGACGAGGCGGAGCGGGATGCCGTGCACGACATCTCGCTCGACATCTCGCCCGGCGAGACCGTGGCCTTCGTGGGCTCATCCGGCTCGGGCAAGTCCACGATGCTCAACCTCGTGCTGGGCTTCGTGCGCCCGACAGCGGGCCGGATCCTGCTCGACGGCGTCGACATGCAGGACCTGGACCTGCGCACGGTACGGCAGTGGGTCTCGGTCGTGCCGCAGGAGTCGGTGCTCTTCGAGGGGACGATCCGCGAGAACATCGCGTACGGCCTCGACGACGTCTCCGACGACCGCCTGCGTGCCGCCCTGCGCGACGCGAACGCCGCGGAGTTCGTCGACCGGCTGCCCGACGGGTGGGACACGGTCGTCGGCGAACGCGGCGCGCGACTGTCGGGCGGCCAGCGCCAGCGGCTCGCGATCGCCCGCGCTCTGGTGCGCGACCCGCGCATCCTGCTGCTCGACGAGGCGACCTCGGCGCTGGACCCCGAGTCGGAGGAGCTCGTCAAAGAGGCGCTGAACCGCCTCATGAAGGGCCGGACCACGCTCGTCGTCGCCCACCGCCTTTCGACCATCCGCCAGGCCGACCGCATCGTCGTGCTCGAACACGGCGAGGTCATCGAGGTCGGCGGCCACGACGCGCTCGTTGCCGCCGGGGGCCGCTACGCCCACCTCCACGCGACCCAGGCCGGCCTCCCCCGCTGACGTCCACACGTCTTCGCCCGCTCGCCGGCTCGCGCACCGGGTCGCGAGGTCAATGCCGAGCCGATCCGGAATTCGGAGATCCCGAGGTTTCCGGACCCACGCGTCCGCCCGGGCCCGGAAAGGGCGCGCGAGTCCGAATTCCGGATCCGCGAACGCCGCGAACGACGCGGGGCTGCGGCGGGATAGCGCTTTCCGTCTCTACCGCCTACCCTGGAGGAGCGGATGCCGCGGGGCTGCAGCATCCGTTCGCGATCCACCCGAAGGAGCCACCGTGACCGAGACCCTCCGCTGCGCCATCGTGGGCACGGGAGCGATCGCCCACTCGCATATCCGAGCCATCGCCGCCTACCCGCACGCCGAGCTGATCGCGGTCACCGATCTCAGCCGCGCGTCGGCCGACGCATTCGCCGAGACGTACGGCGCGCCCGCCGTGTACGACGACCTCGAGTCGCTGCTCGCCGCCGAGCACCCCGACGTCGTCCACATCTGCACTCCCCCGGGCGCGCACACCGCGCAGACCCTCGCGGCGTTCGCGGCCGGCGCGCACGTGGTGGTCGAGAAGCCGCCGGCACCGTCCCTCGACGAGCTCGAGCAGATGACGGATGCCGCGACCGCCGCCGGACGGCAGCTCGCGGTCGTCTTCCAGCAGCGCACCGGCACCGCGCCCGCCCACGTGAAGCGCCTCCTCGACTCCGGAGCGCTCGGGCGACCGCTCGTCGCGCAGTGCCAGACGCTCTGGTACCGCGACGCCTCGTACTTCGCCGTGCCGTGGCGCGGCAAGTGGGAGACCGAAGGCGGGGGCACCACCCTCGGGCACGCCATCCACCAGCTCGACCTCCTGGCGTTCCTGCTGGGCGACTGGACGCGCGTCGAGGGACGGCTGTGGCGGCTCGACCGCGAGACGCAGACCGAGGACGTGTCGACGGCGACCGTGGTGTTCGAGGGCGGCATCGTCGCGCAGGTCGTCTCGAGCACGCTGTCGCCGCGCGAGACGAGCTCGATCCGCATCGACACCGAGAAGGCGACGATCACGGTCGACCACCTGTACGGGCACGGCCACGAGAACTGGCGCATCACACCGGCTCCGCACGTCGACCCCGCCGACGCGGCGACGTGGGACATCACCGGCCCCGAAGAGCGGAGCGACCACGTGTATCTGCTCCGCGACGTGTTCGACGCCCTGCGCACGGGATCGCCGCTGCCGCCCACGGCAGCGGCGCCGGCGCGCTCGATCGAGCTGGTCGCCGCGATCTACGCGTCGGCCGACGCCGATGGCGCCGTGGTGACCCCCGCCGACCTCGCCGCGCACCCGACGCACCGCAAGAGCTTCGCGAGCGCCGTGATCGACCTGCGTCCGGCCCGATGACGGTCGACGCGTCACTCGACCCCGACGCCGCAGCGCCCCGCGAGATCTACCGCGATCCCGTCTACGACGGCGCGACCGATCCCGTCGTGGTGCGCGACGCCGACGGCTGGTGGATGTTCTACACGCAGCGCCGCGCCACGCATCCGCACCCCGGCGACGGGGTCGCCTGGGTCCACGGCTCGCGCATCGGCGTGGCCCGCAGCGAGGACGGCCTGCGCTGGAGCTATGCCGGGACGCTGGAACCGGATGCCGCGGGCCTCGGCCTGGCGGACGGGCCGCCGCCCGCGGCGGTCGGTGAGACGCATTGGGCACCCGAGATCATCCACGACGGAACGCGTTGGCGGATGTACCTCACGGAGATCGACGGCGTGCCGACCCGGTGGGAGGGGCACACGCGCCGGATCGTCGAGTACCTTTCGGACGACCTGCGCACCTGGAGCCGCCGTGGTGTCGTCCCGCTCGCGAGCGACCGCGTGATCGACGCCGCCGTCACGCGCTGCCCCGATGGCCTGTGGCGCCTCTGGTACAAGGACGAGGCGGCCGATTCGACCACGGCGGTCGCGGTGTCGGATGATCTCGACTCGTGGCGGCTCGACGGCACCGCCGTCGGCGGGCGCCCGCACGAGGGCCCCTTCGTCTTCGCGCTCGACGGCACGTGGTTCCTTCTCACCGACGAGTGGCGCGGCATGGCCGTGCACCGCAGCGCCGACGCCGTCACGTGGCAGCGGCAGGGCGGGACGGATGCCGTCATCCTGGGCGAGAGCGGCGCTGCGCGGGACGGCATCCAGATCGGGCGGCACGGCTCGGTGGTGGTCCTCGGCGACGAGGCACGGCTGTACTTCTTCACCCACCCCTGGTGGGACGGCAGCGAGCTCGCCGACACCGGGGAGCGCAGTCATCGCCGCAGCGCCGTCCACGTCGCGCGCCTGCGCGTCGTCGACGGCACGCTCGTCGCCGAGCGCTGACTCGAGGCATCCCTCCCCCGCCCTTCCGCTCACCCTCCTTCAACAGGTCAACCGGGGTTCCGCACGATCCGGGAGAGCGAATCTCTCCTGCAGAAGGCCGGTTGACCTGTCGGAACCGGGCGGCGGCGGCGCGTCGAGGGCTGGGACCGAGCACAGTCCGTAATCACCCCAAGATCGCTGCTGTTACTGAATCGTTTAAAAAACTCATCCGAACGCCTTGCGAAACGTTTTTAGACGGAGTACCGTAGCGGGCAAGCGCTTTCCAACATCGCAGGATCTGCACCACAGAGCGCCCCACACCGCACACACAGACGACGAACGTCTCACGCGGAACAGCGAACGCAGACGTTCACAAGGAGGACAAGGATGTTCAGCAAGAAGCGGGCACTCGCCGTCGCCGCGGTCGCGGCCGGCGCCGCCCTCGTGCTGGCCGGCTGCGCCGGCGGCAGCGACGAGACCCCCGACGCCGCACCCACATTCGACCCCGACGAGAAGGTCACCCTCGACCTCGCATTCTGGGGCAACGACGTCCGCGCCGGGCTCTACAACGAGGCCATCGCGGCGTTCAACGAGGAGTACCCGAACATCACGGTGAACTCCACGTTCCTGACCTTCCCCGAGTTCTGGGAGAAGCGTCAGACCGAGGCCGCCGGCGGCAACCTCCCCGACGTCATGCAGTTCGACTACTCGTACCTGCGCCAGTACTCCGAGAACGGCCTGCTGCTCGACCTCGACCCGTACCTCGGCAACATCATCGAGACCGACCCGCTGCCCGAGAACATCCTCAACATCGGCGTCGTCGACGACACCACCTACGGCATCACGACCTCCACCAACGCGTGGGGCCTGTTCACCAACCCGGTCCTGCTCGAGAAGGCCGGCGTCGAAGAGTTCGAAGGCGGCAGCTGGGACGACTACACCGACTGGATGGGCGAGGTCACCGACGGCTCCGGCGGCGAGTTCTGGGGCGGCGGCGACTACACCGGCCGCATCCAGAACTTCGAGCTGCAGCTGCGCTCGGAGGGCAAGAACCTCTTCAACGAGGACGGCACGCCCGGCTTCGACGAGGAGCGCCTCACCGAGTTCTGGGAGTCCGGCGCCCCGATCCGCGAGGACGGCATCGGCATCCCGCAGCAGCGCGTGGAAGAGGTCGCCCCGAAGGGCGCCTTCGACAGCGCGCTGACGGCGAGCGAGCTGACCTGGGACAACTTCGGCGCGGGCTACCTCGCGGGTCTCGGCGCGGACTACACCGAGCTCGGCCTCATCGCTCCCCCGGTGACCAAGGAAGGCGCGAAGGACCTGTACCTCAAGCCGTCCATGCTGCACACGATCTCGGCCAACACCGAGCACCCCGAGGCGGCGGCGGCGCTCGTCAACTTCCTCGTGAACTCTCCCGAGTCCGGTGAGATCTTCGGCACCAACCGTGGCCTCCCGGCCTCGGAGACCGCCCTCGCGGCTGCCGAGCTCGACCCGCTGAGCCAGCAGGTCAAGGACTACGAGGCCTCGATCGCAGACCGCCTCGGCGACGCCCCGCCGGTTCCGATCGTGGGCTACGGCACGCTCGAGGAGAAGTTTCGCCAGCTCGGCACCGAGCTCAACTTCGGCACCGTCACGGTCGACGACGCGGTCTCGCAGTTCTTCGCCGAGATGGACGTCGTCCTCAACCAGTGACAGCTTCCGGGTCCGGGCGTACGATGCGCCCGGGCCCGGAGAACCACTACTCCACAACCCGTATCGGAGAGTCTCGTGAGCACCACAGCGACCAGAGTCATCGTGACCGGTGAGAAGTCCTCACGCCGGTCCCTGTTCCGCCGGAGCAGCCCTGAGCACGTGAATCGGCCGGGTCAGCGCCAGCGTGTCATGAAGGAGACGCTGGCCGGATACGGGTTCCTCGTCCCGTGGATGGTCGGCTTCTTCGGGCTCACGCTGATCCCGATGGCGTACTCGCTGTACCTGTCGTTCACGAAGTACAACATCTTCGCACCGCCGAAGTGGATTGGTTTCGACAACTACATCCGGATGTTCACCAACGACCCGGCGTTCATGCAGTCCGCGCAGATCACCCTGATCTACGTGCTGGTGGGCACCCCGATCACCCTCGCCGCGGCCCTCGGCGTGGCGATGCTGCTGAACTACCGCGACAAGGGCGCCGGGTTCTTCCGCTCCGCCTTCTACGCCCCCTCCCTCATCGGCGGCTCGGTCTCCGTCGCCATCGTGTGGCGGGCGATGTTCGCCTCCGACGGTCCCGTCGACAACGCCCTCTCCGCGATCGGCATCGACCTGGGCGGCTGGATCGGCAACCCCGCGCTGGTGCTGCCCGCGATGATCCTCCTCGCGATCTGGATGTTCGGCGCCACCATGGTGATCTTCCTCGCCGGCCTCAAGCAGATCCCCAAGGAGCTCTACGAGGCCGCGGAGATGGACGGCGCCGGACCCTGGCACCGCTTCCGCGCGGTCACCCTGCCGATGCTCTCGCCGGTGATCTTCTTCAACCTGCTGCTCGGCCTGATCGGCGCGTTCCAGGTGTTCGCGTCGGCCTACATCATCTCCAACGGCACCGGCGGCCCCGCCGGCATGACCAACTTCATCACCCTCTACCTCTACAAGCGCGGCTTCAGTGACGGGCAGATGGGCTACGCGGCCGCCATCGCGTGGGTGCTGCTGATCGTCGTCGCCGTCATCGCCTTCATCCTCTTCCGCACCCAGCGCAGCTGGGTCCACTACGCCGGAGACAACCGATGAGCACCACAAGTTTCGGCGAACCCGCCATCGCCACCCTCGAGAACCAGGTCGACGCCACCCCGCAGCAGCCCCGCCGCAAGGTCAAGCGCGGCACGTGGCAGACCGTCATCTGGTTCGTCGTGCTCATCGCGGTCACCGCGGTCGTGCTCTACCCGCTGGTGTGGCTGCTGTTCTCCACGTTCAAGCCCAACAGCGAGTTCGGCTCCAACATGGGGCTGCTTCCGAACAACCCGACCATTGCCAACTACGCGAAGGTGATGGAGGGCATCGCGGGTGTGCCGATGTGGCGGTTCTTCCTGAACAGCTTCATCATCGCCGCCGGCTCCGTCATCGGCGTGCTGCTGTCCTCATCGCTGGCCGCCTACGCGTTCGCCCGCATCCAGTTCAAGGGCCTCGGCATCCTGTTCGCCGCGATGATCGGCACGCTGCTGCTGCCGTTCCACGTGGTGATCATCCCGCAGTACATCATCTTCCAGCGCCTCGACATGATCGACACGTTCTGGCCGCTGCTGCTGCCGAAGTTCCTCGCCACCGAAGCGTTCTTCGTGTTCCTGCTGGTGCAGTTCATCCGCCAGATGCCGCGTGACATGGACGAAGCCGCCCGCATCGACGGCGCCGGCCACATCCGCATCTTCTGGTCGATCATCCTGCCGCTGATCAAGCCCGCGCTGATCACCTGCTCGATCTTCGCGTTCATCTGGGCGTGGAACGACTTCCTCGGCCCCCTGCTGTACCTCACCAGCCCCGAGAACTACCCGCTGCCCATCGCGCTGCGCCTCTACAACGACCAGACCTCGGTCAGCGACTACGGCGCCACCGTCACCGCGTCGTTCATCGCGCTCCTGCCCGTCCTCCTCTTCTTCCTGGTGTTCCAGCGCTTCCTCGTCGACGGCGTCGCCACCCAGGGGCTCAAGGGCTGACGGCCCGCCGAGGCTCACCGCAACGACAAGGACGAGGACATCCCATGGACCGCCGAGAACTCCGCGCCGCACGTCGCGCCGACGCGTCCGGCGCCGGGCCGACCCTGGACGAGCGGGCCCCGGCCCGCTACCCGGGCGCCAAGGGAGCCTTCGCCCTCTTCGGGGAGGTGCTGCTGACGGGGCTGCTGGTCACCGCGGCAGGCCTGCTCGTCGTGACACTGCCCGCGGCGCTGGCCGCCGGCATCCGTCATCTGCGTCGCTACGTGAACGCGGAGCAGTCGCACGTCAAGACTTTCTGGCAGGACTGGCGTCGGGCGCTGCCCGGCGGTCTGGTCGTCGGCCTCGCCGCGGTGCTCCTGACGTTCGTGCTGACGCTCGACATCTACCTCGCCAACTCCGGGGTCCTCCCCGGAGGGGCATTCATCTCGATCGTCGGCTGGGCCGGGCTCGTCGTGGGCGCGGTGGCGCTGCTCGTCGCCGCGGGTGCGTGGACACCCGAGGCCGGCTGGCGCGCGGCGGTGCGCAGCATCCCGTCGTCCCTCGCCGCCGATCCGATCGCCGCACTGTACCTCGCGGCCGCTGCGGTGCTGGTCGGCGTCATGACGTGGATGCTCGTGCCGCTCATCGTCGCAGGGCTCGGCTGCGCCGCCTTCGCGGTCGTCGCCCTCCCGGCGCGACGCGGCCGCCGCTGAACCCACCCCCCTCTCGAAGCAACACCAGCCAGAAGGAGCTGCTCGACGTGCTGTACGGCGCCGATTACAACCCCGACCAGTGGCCCGAGGAGGTGTGGGACGACGACGTCCGCCTCATGCGCGAGGCCGGCGTCAACATCGTCAGCCTCGGCATCTTCGCGTGGTCGCGCATCCAGCCCGCCGAAGGGGTGTGGGACTTCGCGTGGCTCGACACGGTGATCGACAAGCTCCACGTCGGCGGCATCGCCGTCAATCTCGCGACAGCGACCGCCTCTCCCCCGCCGTGGGTGAGCAGGACGTACCCCGAGACGCTTCCGGCGAACGAGTCCGGCGCGTCGTACTGGCCGGGCAGCCGCCAGCACTTCGCCCCGTCGTCGCCCGTCTACCGGCGACTGGCCGGCGAGCTCGTGCGCCGGCTGGCCGAGCGCTACGCGCACCATCCCGCCGTGGTGATGTGGCACGTCGGCAACGAGTTCGGCTGCCACCTCTGGATGGACTACTCGGATGCTGCGCGCGACGCTTACCGCGATTGGCTCCAGAAGCGGTACGCCACCGTCGACGCGCTCAACGACGCCTGGGGCACGAGCTTCTGGTCGCAGCGCTACGGCTCGTTCGACGAGATCTTCCCACCGCGCCTCGCCCCCTACAGCCACAACCCGTCCTCGATGCTCGACTGGCGCCGGTTCACGAGCGACATGCTGCTCGAGTGCTACCTGATGGAGCGCGAGATCCTCCTCGAAGCCGGCGCGACGCAGCCGATCACGACGAACTTCATGGGTCCGTTCAAGCCCGCGGACTACCGCAAGTGGGCGCCGCACATGGACGTCATCGCCGACGACTGCTACCCCGACCCCGCCAACCCGAACCGCGTGCGCGACGCCGCGTTCCAGCGCGATCTCGTCCGCTCGCTCAAGCCCGGCGTGCCGTGGCTGCTCTGGGAGCAGGCGACGGATGCCGTCAACTGGCGTCCCGCGAACCCCGGCAAGCGCCCGGGGGCCCTGGTCGCCGAGACGGCGCAGTCGGTCGCACGCGGTGCCGACGGCATCATGTTCTTCCAGTGGCGGCAGTCCCGCGCCGGCAGCGAGAAGTTCCACTCGGCGATGCTCCCCCACGCCGGCACCGACACCCGCACCTGGGACGCGGTGACCGAGCTCGGCGCGCGCCTGACGGCGCTGCCCGAGCTCCCGGCGCCAGGCCGCGACGCGCAGGTGGCGCTGGTGTTCGACTGGGAGAACTGGTGGGCCGTCGAAGAACGCGACCACCCCACCGAGATCGACTACCTCGCACTCGTGCTCGAGTGGTACGGCGCCTTCCACGGGCGGAACATCCAGGTCGACATCGTGGGGCCCGAGGAGGTCGACCACGGCTACGCCCTCGTGGTCGCGCCGGCGCTGTACCTGCTGCGCGACGAGGGCGCGTCGGCGCTCGCGCGCTTCGTCGACGACGGCGGAACGCTCCTCACCGGTCCGTTCACCGACATCGTCGACGCGCACGACCACTTCCGCGACGGCGGCTTCCTGACGCAGCTCGGCCCGGTGCTGGGCCTGCGCTTCGAGGACTTCGGCGCCCTCGCGGGCCAGTCCTCCGGCGGCGCGGGCGTCGGAGCCCTCAGTGCCGACGCCGTCCAGGCCGCGCGCGACGCCGCCGGCCGTGGCGCGGTCGCGTTCGACTTCGACGGGGCGGAGCTGTCCGGACGCCTGGTCGCCGAGGCGGTGCACGCCACCGGCGCGACGGCGGTCGCCAGGTTCTCCTCGGGCCTGCAATCCGGCTCGCCGGCGCTCACCCGCCACCGCTTCGGCTCGGGCGAGGCCTGGTACACCGCGACCCAGCCCGGTGCCGACGCGATCGACGCGATCGTCGCAGCCGTGGTCGAGGCATCCGGTGTCCGTCCCGTCGTGGCCGACCTGCCCGCAGGCGTCGAGGCCGCGCGCCGCGGCGAACTGGTCACCCTCATCAACCACGGCGACGCGCGCGTCGAGATCACGATCGACGGGACGGATGCCGAGACCGGCGTCGCCGTCGAGCGCGTCGTGCTCGACAGCCAGGGAGTCGCGTTCGTGTCGGCTCCCGTCGACACCGCGGGGACCGCCGCGCACTCCGGACGCGCCGCCGTCGCCGACTCCTGACCCCCATCAGAACAGAAGACTGGAGCATCTCCATGCCTGCACCCCGCACCCTGCTCGCGGCCGCCGCCCTGACCGCAGGCGCCGCACTCGTCCTCTCGGGCTGCTCCGGCGGCGCCTCGGACGACGCCGCCGCGTTCGACCCCGACGAGAAGGTCACCCTCGACTTCGCCTTCTGGGGCAACGACGACCGCGCGAGCCGTTACAACGACCTGATCGCGGCGTTCAACGAGGAGTACCCGAACATCACGATCAACACGTCGTTCACCGACTTCCCGAGCTTCTGGGAGAAGCGCCAGACCGAGGCGGCCGGCGGCGGGCTCCCGGACGTCTTCCAGTTCTCCGACAGCTACCTCCGCCAGTACGCGGAGTCGGGCAACCTGCTCGACCTCGCCGACGTGTCGGACTACATCGACACCACCACGTTCGAGGAGTCGCTGCTCGGCACGGGTGCTCTGGACGGCGTGCAGTACTCGCTTCCGACCGGCTACAGCCTGTGGGCGAACTTCGTGAACGACGACCTCGTGGCTCAGGCCGGGGTCGAGGCGCCCGAGGGCGGCACGCGCTTCGCCGACTTCGACGACTGGATGGCCTCGGTCACCGACGCCACCGGCGGCGCCGTGTACGGCGGCACCGACTACACACAGCGCATCCAGGTCTTCGAGCTGCAGCTGCGCGCGAATGGAGGCAACCTCTACACCGAAGACGGCGAGCTCGGGTTCACCGAGGACGATCTGCGCGAGTTCTGGGAGTCCGGCGCCGAGATCCGCGACGGCGTCACCGTGCCGCAGCAGAAGCTCGAGGAGCTCTCTCCGAAGTCCGGCTTCGGCGCCGCCATCACGGCGAGCGAGATGAGCTGGAGCAACTTCCTCGGCGGCTACCTCGCCGACTCGGGCGCGTCCTCGATCTCGCTCGTGGCCCCGCCCACCGCCAAGGAGGGCTCGAAGGACCTGTACCGTCAGGCCGGTCTCCAGGTCGCGATCGCAGCGAACACCGAGCACCCCGAGGCCGCGGCCCTCTTCCTCGACTTCGTGGTCAACAGCCCCGAGGCCGGCGAGATCTTCGGCACCACGCTCGGCTTCCCCGCGTCGTCGTCGAAGCTCGAGGGCACGACCCTCGAGGGCGCCGACAAGCAGGTCGCCGACTACATCGAGTCGGCCGCAGACCGCATCGGCGACGCCCCGCCGGTGCCGGTCGTCGGCTACGGCTCGCTCGAGCAGGCCTTCTGGGACGCCGGCAAGTCGATCGGCCTCGGCGTGCTCTCGGTCGACGACGCCGTGACGCAGTTCTTCGCCGAGGCGGACGCCATCCTCGGCTGACGCCGGACCGAATGACGGAGACGGATGCCGCGGCACGAGGCTCGTGCCGCGGCATCCGCTTCTCCCACCCGAGAGGACTTCCCATGACCGACGCCACCGCGCGGCTCGATCCGCACTACGAGATCGCCGACATCGACCGCCGCCTCTTCGGCGGCTTCGTCGAGCACCTCGGCCGCCACATCTACGACGGCATCTTCGAGCCGGGGCATCCGTCCGCCGACGCCGACGGCTTCCGCACCGACGTCATCGAGCTCGTGAAGGAGCTGGGCGTCTCGACGATCCGCTACCCCGGCGGCAACTTCGTGTCCGGCTACCGATGGGAGGACGGCGTCGGCCCGGTCGCCGAGCGCCCGCGCCGTCTCGACCTCGCGTGGCACTCGACCGAGACCAACGAGGTCGGGCTGCACGAGTTCCAGACGTGGCTCGACCGCGTGGGGAGCGAGCTCATGCTCGCCGTCAACCTCGGCACCCGCGGAACGCAGGAGGCGCTCGACCTGCTCGAGTACGCCAACGCCGACACCCAGACCGCCTGGACCGACCAGCGCGCCGAGAACGGCCGCGACACGCCTTTCGGCGTGAAGATGTGGTGCCTCGGCAACGAGATGGACGGCCCGTGGCAGGTCGGGCACCTCAATGCGGAGGACTACGGCAAGCTCGCGTCGCGCACCGCGAAGGCCATGCGGATGATCGACCCGGGTGTCGAGCTCGTGGCCTGCGGGTCGTCGGGTCGCGGCATGCCGACGTTCGGCTCGTGGGAGCGCACCGTGCTCGAGCACACGTTCGACGACGTCGAGTTCATCTCGTGCCACTCCTACTACCAGGAGCACGACGGCAACGCGCAGGAGTTCCTCGCGTCGGGCGTCGACATGGCGCGCTTCATCGAGTCGGTGGCGGCGATCGCCGACACTGTCGCGGCGACCAAGAAGAGCGACAAGCGCATCATGATCTCGTTCGACGAGTGGAACGTCTGGTACCTCCACAACGCCGACGGCAGCGAGTCGGGCCACGAGTTCAAGGGCGGCGCCTGGCCGGTCGCGCCGCGACTGCTCGAAGACAAGTACCACGCCCTCGACGCCGTGGTGTTCGGCGACCTCATGATCACGCTGCTGCAGCACGCCGACCGCGTGCGCTCGGCGTCGCTCGCGCAGCTCGTCAACGTGATCGCGCCGATCATGACCGAGCCGGGTGGGCCGGCATGGCGGCAGACCACGTTCTTCCCCTTCTCGATCACCTCTCGCCTCGCCCACGGCCGCGCCGTGCGCGTGCCGGTGTCGGCAAGCACCTTCACGAGCGAGAAGCTCGGCGAGGTCGAGACCGTGAACGCCGTCGCCACGATCGACGACGAGGGCGTGTCGCTGTTCGTCGTGAACCGTTCGACGACGGATGCCGCAAACCTGCGTGTCGATCTCGCTCCGCTGGTGCGGGCGCTCGGCCGCGAGGTCGCGGTCGTCGAGTCGCACCTGCTGCACGAAGACGATTTGTACGCGGCCAACACGCTCGAAGACCGCGAGCGTGTCGGCGTACGCGAGGCCGAGGCATCCGTCGACGGCGAACTGCTGTCATTGGCGCTGCCGGCCGTGTCGTGGACGGCGATCCGGCTCGCGTGAACCGCGACGGGCGGAGGAGATGTGACCGGCGGAGGACCCTCGGCCGGCATTCTCTCGTGCGCTCCTCGCATTCCCTCCTTTCCTGACCTGACCCACTGAACGGACACGCGGATGCTGCAAGCCGACGCCACGGGAGCGCCCCGCGAAGCGCTCCTCCCTGCCATGGCCAACACGGAGGACGTGCGCCGCGGACTCGCCCTCACGACCCGCGCGCTCCTGCGGGACGGGCGACCGTGGCTGCCGGTGTCGGGCGAGCTGCACTACACGCGCGTGCCGCGCGAGCGGTGGACCGAGCGGCTGCGGCTGATGCGCTCCGGCGGCATCTCGGTCGTGTCGACCTACGTGTTCTGGCTGCACCACGAGCCGGTACGCGGCGAGACCCGCTTCGACGGGCGCTACGACGTCGCGGCATTCGTCGACGCGGTGCGCGCGGAGGGCCTCGAGATCATCCTGCGGATCGGGCCGTGGGCTCACGGCGAGATGCGCAACGGCGGGTTCCCCGACTGGGTTCAGCAGATGCCCGTGAAGCATCGCACCGACGACCCCGCGTATCTCGAGCTGGTCGCGGAATGGTTCGCCCGTCTTGCGTCCGCGCTCGACGGCCGCTGCAACCCCGAGAACGTGCTGGGCATCCAGCTCGACAACGAGCTGTACGACCAGCCCGGCCACCTCGTCAGCCTCAAGCGCCTGGCGCGGGAGGCAGGGTTGTCCGCTCCGCTGTGGACCGCGACGGCATGGGGCGGCGCGGATCTTCCCGACCCCGAGGTGCTGCCGCTGTGGGGCGGGTACGGCGACGGCTTCTGGGTCGACCCCGGCGAGCCGTGGGACCCGACCTTCCGCACGCACTTCTTCTTCTCCGACACCTGGGACGACCCCGGCATCGGCGCGGACGTGCGCGGCGAGGAGGCCGGTCACCGCGCCGAGCTGTCGCCGTGGTTCCCCGCCGCGACGTGCGAACTCGGCGGAGGCATGGCCACGGCCTACCACCGCCGCCCGCGCCCCGACGCGCTCGACATCGCCGCGGTCGCGCACGCCAAGCTCGGCAGCGGATCGGCGTGGCAGGGCTACTACATGTACGCCGGCGGCACGAACCCCGGGCCGGGCCTCGAAGAGACGCAGGCCACGGGTTACCCCAACGACATGACGCGGCTGAGCTACGATTTCCACGCGCCCATCGGCGAGTCCGGCCGCATGGCGCCGAGCCACGCGGCCCTGCGCCTGCAGCACGCGTTCATCGAGGCGTTCGGCGAGCGGCTCGCACCGATGGCGTCGTACCTGCCAGATGTGCGACCGTCGGGCGTCGACGACGCCGAGACCCTGCGCTGGGCGGTGCGCGCCGAGGAAGGCTCGGGGTTCGTCTTCATCGGCCAGCACCAGCCGCACGTGCCGCTGCCGATGTATCGCGGCGCACGCCTCCGCGTCGGCACGCGCCACGGCACCCTCGAGCTGCCGAGCGCACCGGTCGACATCCCGCCCGGCACCCTCGCGCGCTGGCCGCTCGGGCTCGAGGTCGGCGGCGTCACGATCGACTGGGCGACGGCGTCCGCGGTCACCGTGCTGCCGGGGTCGGCGAGCACCCCGCCGACGCTCGTCCTCATCGAGGACGCGGGCATCCCCGTCGAGGTCGCGCACGACGGCGTCGCCGGCACCGTCACGCCGGGCGCCGCGGCGGTGCGGATCGACGAGGCGGAAGGTGCCGCGCTCGACGTGCTCGTGCTCCCTTCCACGGATGCTCCGCGGGCGTGGGTCGTCGACGCCGCGGCGGGGGGCCGACGCCTCTTCGTCGGATCGGGCGAGCTGACGTGGGATGGCGCGGGCCGGGTGTCGGTGCGCACGAACGCCGCGGTGCCCGACGTGCGGGAGTACGTCGACGGCGCCTGGCACACGCCCGAGTGGGAGCATGTGGACGGCGCCGCGGCCGCAGCCGAACCCACGCGCCCAGATGCTCCGCGCGGCCCGTCTGGGCCCCCGCAGCCGGAGGCTCCGCTCGACGCGCCGGCGCCGCGCGGAAGGGGCGTGGGGGCCGTCCCCGTCAGCCTCATCCGCGAGGCGACGTCGCCGTCCGGGGACTACGGCTCGCGCGACGGCCGGCAGGCGGCGCCCGACGACGCCGTGGTCGACGCCCACGCGGGGGTGTACCGGCTCGAGGTTCCCGAGGGGCTCGATGACGATGCCGTGCTCCGCGTGCGATGGGCGGGCGACGTCGCGCAGCTGCGCGTAGACGGCGTGACCGCGACCGACCGGTTCTGGGACGGCTCCGAGCTCGTCGCGAACCTCCGTGACATCGGCGTCGGGCCCGGCGCGAGCGTCGAGCTGCACATCCTTCCGCTGCGGCGCGACACAGGCGTGCATCTGCCGGAGGACGCCGCGGCCCGCCTCGCGGCGTCCGCCGACGGGCTGTGCGAGCTCGACGACGCCCGCATCGACCAGCGCGCCCTCTGGCGCGAGATCCGCTGAAGAGTCACGACAGGAAGACGAGACGGCGATGACGCTGCGAAAGACCGCCGCCCCGCCGATGGGCTGGAACAGCTGGGACTCCTACGGCACCACCGTGACCGAGGCCGAAGTGCTCGCCAATGCCGAGTTCATGGCCGAGCACCTGCTCCCCCACGGGTGGGACACGGTCGTCGTCGACATCGACTGGGCCGATCCCACCGCCCGGTCGCACGGCTACAACGAGTCCGCGCCGCTGGTGATCGACGAGTTCGGGCGCGTCCAGCCGGACCCGGTGCGCTTCCCCTCGGCGTCCGGCGGTGCCGGCTTCGGGCCGCTCGCCCAGCGCATCCACGAGCTGGGACTGAAGTTCGGCATCCACATCATGCGCGGCATCCCGCGGATCGCGGTCGATCGCGACCTGCCCGTGCGGGGCGCCGAGGCGACAGCGGCGGGCATCGCAGATCCCGCGAACGTCTGCGAGTGGAATCCGCACTACCTCGGTCTCGACCACCGCGGGCCGGGCGCGGCGGCCTACTACCGCTCCCTCGCCGAGCAGTACGCGCAGTGGGGCGTCGACTTCATCAAGGCGGACGACATGCTGTGGCCGTACCAGGCCGCCGAGATCGAGGCCCTCTCGACCGCGATCGAGGCCGTGCCGCGCGAGATCGCACTGTCGCTGTCGCCCGGCCGCGACCTGTCGACCGCCCACCTCGAGCATCTTCGCGCGCACGCCACGATGTGGCGCATCTGCGACGATCTGTGGGACCGGTGGGAGGACGTCGAGGCGAACTTCGCGCGACTGGCCCGCTGGGCGCCGCTCGCCGGCCCCGAGGGCTGGCCCGACGCCGACATGCTGCCGCTCGGCCGCATCGGCATCCGCGCCGAGCGCGGGGAGCCGCGCGAGGGCGCGCTCACGCTCGCCGAGCGTCGGACGCTCGTCACGCTGTGGGTCATGGCGCGATCCCCGCTCATGATCGGCGGCGATCTGCCGACGAGCGCGCCAGAGACGATCGCGCTCTTCCAGAACGACGACGTGCTCGAGATCCTGCGCGACTCTCACGGCAACCGCGAGCTGATGCGCGAGCGAGACCTCGTGATCTGGACCGCCGAACGCGGCGATAGGCGCTGGGTCGCCGTCTTCAACACCGCCGACGAGGCGCGCGAGGTGCCCTTCGACACCCGCTCCCTCGGGCTCGGTCCCGAGCCGGCGGTCGTCGTGGACGTGTGGAGCGCGACTGCGCCCACACGGTCAGAGGCTCCGCACGACGCCTCGGCAGCATATGAAGGGGCTGGGACGATTCCGGTCGAAGCCGTGCACGAGCAGTCCGATGACGCGCGCGGCGTCGCACCCGGCAGCTCGGTCGTGCGGGTCTCGCTCGAGCCTCACGGGTGTGTGCTCTTGCGCGCCTGACCAGACGGTGGTCGGATGCTGCTGGGAAAGCGCTTGCGCCGCACCCGATCCCGTGTCACACTATTGGAAAGCGTTTACCCGCTCCTGGTCCCGACGCCGGAGCCGGGTACCCACAGCCTTCAGAGCAGAAAGCAGGACCCCATGACTGACACGACTCTCGCCCCGGCTTCGGCCGAGGCATCCGTCCGTCCCACCGTGCGTGAGATCGGCATCATCATGAACGGCGTCTCGGGCCGCATGGGGTACCGCCAGCACCTGGTGCGCTCGATCCTCGCGATCCGCGAGCAGGGCGGAATCGAGCTGCCCGACGGCACGAAGGTCACGGTGAAGCCGCTCCTCGTCGGCCGCAGCGAGGCCAAGCTCGCCGAGCTCGCCGCCAAGCACGGCATCGAGGACTACACGACCGACCTCGACGCCGCCCTCGCCGACCCGCGCTGGGAGATCTACGCCGACTTCCTCGTCACGAAGGCCCGCGCGTCGGCGCTGCGCAAGGCGATCGCCGCCGGCAAGACGATCTACACCGAGAAGCCCACCGCCGAGACGGTCGACGAGGCCCTCGAGCTCGCGAAGCTCGCGCAGGAGGCCGGCGTCAAGACCGGCGTGGTGCACGACAAGCTGTACCTCCCGGGCCTGCAGAAGCTCAAGCGCCTCATCGACTCGGGCTTCTTCGGCCGCATCCTCTCGGTGCGCGGCGAGTTCGGCTACTGGGTCTTCGAGGGCGACTGGCAGCCCGCCCAGCGCCCGTCGTGGAACTACCGCGCCGAGGACGGCGGCGGCATCATCGTCGACATGTTCCCGCACTGGAACTACGTGCTCGAGAACCTGTTCGGCGAGGTCAAGACCGTCTACGCGCAGGCGGCCGTGCACATCGCCGACCGCTGGGACGAGAACGGCGAGCACTACACCGCCACCGCCGAGGACGCCGCGTACGGCATCTTCGAGCTCGAGGGCGACATCGTCGCGCAGATCAACTCGTCGTGGACCGTGCGCGTGAACCGCGACGAGCTCGTCGAGTTCCACGTCGACGGCACGCACGGCTCGGCCGTCGTGGGCCTGTTCGGCGCGAAGATCCAGCACCGCAACGCCACGCCGAAGCCGGTCTGGAACCCCGACCTGGCCGACGACCACGACTACGACGCCGACTGGGCCGAGGTTCCCACGAACGACGTGTTCCAGAACGGCTTCCGCCAGCAGTGGGAGGAGTTCCTCGTCTCGTACGCCCTGGGCACCGAGTACGAGTTCGACCTGCTGTCGGGCGCGCGCGGCGTGCTGCTCGCCGAGGCCGGCCTGCAGTCGAGCCGCGAGGGTCGCAAGGTCGAGCTGCCCACGCTGTCGCTGGACTGATCGGACGACGGATGCCGAAGCTCACCCTTCTCTCCGACGCCGGGGCCCTCTCCGCCGTCGAGTTGAACGAATCCCCGGGCTACACCAGGCCCGAGGGCCCGCTCCAGAGCCGCGTGGCGTACGCCGCCGCGCACGTCGTGCCGAAGACGTGGGCCGACAACACGCCGGGCCAGCCGGCCGAGGTCGACTGGGACGCGACGCTGGACTTCCGCCGCGCCGTGTACTCGTGGGGCCTCGGCGTCGCTGACGCCATGGACACCGCCCAGCGCAACATGGGCCTGGACGCCGCCGCGACGCGCGACCTCATCGCGCGGTCGGCCGAGGTCGCCCGCGAGGAGGGCGGCTCGGTCGTGGTCGGGGTCAACACCGATCACGTCGAGGCCGAGCGCATCTCCCTGCAGGAGGTCATCGACGCCTACAAGGAGCAGCTCCACTTCACCGAGGAGCAGGGCGCCGGCCCCGTCCTCATGGCGTCGCGCCACCTGGCGCGCGTCGCGGAGTCGGCCGACGACTACCGCCGCGTCTACCGCGAGGTGCTGCAGTCGGCGACCGTGCCGGTCGTCCTCCACTGGCTGGGCACGGCGTTCGACCCGGTGCTGGAGGGCTACTTCGGCTCGCCCGCATGGCGCGAGGCGTCGGCGGTCCTCCTCGAGATCATCGGGGAGAACGTCGACAAGGTCGCGGGCGTCAAGATGAGCCTGCTCGACGCCGCATCCGAGGTGTCGGTGCGCGAGCGTCTGCCCGAGGGCGTGCGCATGTTCACCGGCGACGACTTCAACTACGTCGGCCTCATCGGCGGCCAGGACGTACCCGACGCGACGCAGCCGGAGCGCAACCCCGAGAGCCCGCGTCAGCACTCCGACGCCCTCCTCGGCGCGTTCGCGGCGATCACGCCGGTCGCGTCCGCCGCGATCCAGGCGCTCGACGCCGGCGACCCCGCGCGGTACCTCGAGATCCTCGGCCCTACCGAGGAGCTCAGCCGCCAGGTGTTCGCCGCGCCGACGTTCTACTACAAGACCGGCGTCGCCTTCCTGTCGTGGCTGAACGGCCACCAGCCGGCGTTCCAGATGGTCGGCGGACTGCATTCGGCGCGGAGCCTTCCGCACCTGTCGCGCATCGTCGAGCTCGCGAACTCGTCGCTCGCTCTCGAGCGTCCCGAGCTCGCGGCGATCCGCTGGCACGGCATGCTCCGCCACAACGGCATCGATGTCCCCGGGGTGATCGCGTGACCGCGGGCACCTCCTCCGCCTTCCGAGTGTGGTCGCCTGCTGGCGCGTCGGCGGCCACGCTCGGAGCACGCCTGAAGGAGGGCCGCGCATGAACGCCCCCGACCCCCGCCTGTCGATCAACCAGGCCACCATCAAGCACGCCGACCTCGCGACCGCGCTGCGCGTGACCGCCGAGGCGGGCGTGCGGGCGATCGGCCTGTGGCGCGAGCCCGTGCAGGAGGTCGGCCTCCGGACCGCGGCCTCGATGCTCACCGATTCGGGCCTGCGCTTCACGACGCACTGCCGCTCGGGGTTCTTCACGATGCCCGAGGGTCCCGCGCGCCGCGCGTCGGTCGACGACAACCGCGTCGCGATCGAAGAGGCGGCCACTCTGGCAGCCGCGGGCGCTGAGGGGTCGACCGCCATCCTCGTGCTCGTCGCCGGGGGGCTGCCGGAGGGCTCGCGCGACCTCGTGGGCGCGCGCGAGCGGGTGCGCGACGCCATCGGCGAGCTGGCACCGGATGCTGCGGCCGCGGGCGTCACGCTCGCCCTCGAGCCGCTGCATCCGATGTACGCCTCCGACCGCTGCGTCGTCTCGACGCTCGGACAGGCGCTCGACATCGCCGCGGACTTCGACGCCGCCGTCGTCGGCGCCACCGTCGACACCTTCCACATCTGGTGGGACCCGGACGTGCTGTCGTCGATCGAGCGCGCGGGCCGCGAGGGCCGCATCGCGACGTACCAGGTGTGCGACTGGAAGACGCCGCTCGCGGCGGACCCGCTGCTCAGCCGCCACTACCCGGGCGACGGCGTCATCGACTTCGCGTCGCTGACCGATGCCGTCGAGGCGACCGGCTACGACCGCGACATCGAGGTCGAGATCTTCAACGAGGAGATCTGGGCCACCGACCCGCTCATCGCCGTGCAGCGCACGGCCGCCGGGTTCGCAGCATCCGTCTCACCTCACCTGCGCACCCGCGTCGCGAGCTGACGACCGCCGCCGCAAGCTCAGAAGCGCTCGCGGGGCACGCCGATCCACCGGCGTCCCCGCGGGCGCTTCGTCGTTGCGCGCCCGGCGAGACGCGCATCGGCGGGGGCGGCGGACTGCTGCGGGGCGGGGCGGAGCATGTCGCGCCTCAACTGGGGAAAAAGCTGAGGGAAATCGCTTGCCAATCTATCGCCGCAACCGGACACAGGCTCTAGACTCTGGCCTGTGAGCGACATCATCGCGCCTACCCGAGGCGCCGCCACCCTTCACGATGTCGCGCGCGAGGCCGGGGTCTCGCTCGCGACCGCGTCACGGGTGCTCAACGGCTCGACGCGAAAGGTGGCCGAGAGCTACCGCGAACGCGTCGAGACCGCCGCCGAGAAGCTCGGCTACACGGCCAATCTCTCCGCCCAGGCCACCGCGCGAGGCACCTCCGCCATCGTCGCGCTGCTGGTCGCCGACATCGCCGACCCCTACTTCGGCCAACTCGCCTCCGGCGTCGCGCGCGGCGCCGACGAGGCCGGCCTCGTCGTCACGATCGCGATCACCGAGCGCGATCCGCAGCGCGAGGTCAAACTCGTGCGGGCCCTCCGCGGACAACGACCGCGCGGCCTGATCCTCGCGGCCTCCCGCGTCGAAGGTCCCGATGCCGCCGGGCTTCAGGGCGAGCTCGAGGCGTTCGCGAGCATGGGCGGCCGCGTCGTCGTCGTCGGTCCCGGCGGCGGTACGGCCCGTTCGGTCGCGGTCGACAACCGTGGCGGCTCCGCGGCACTGGGCACCGAGCTCGCGAAGCTGGGCTATCGCGAGGCGATCGTGGTCGCGGCATCCGAGGGCATCCGCACGTCCGATGACCGCCTCGAAGGCTTCACCGAGGGCTTCACGGCCGCGGGCGGGAGCGTCCGCGAGGTGCGGCGCACGGGGTTCACGCGCGACGCCGGCTACGCCGCCACGTCGGAGCTGCTCGAAGGCGACGTGCCCGCGGGCACCCTGATCTTCGGCATCAGCGACGTCGTCGCGATCGGCATCATGTCGGCCGTGCGCGACGCCGGACGCCAGGTCGGCACGGACATCGCCGTCGCCGGCTTCGACGACATCGCCACGGGCCGCGACATCCGTCCGGGCCTGACAACGGTGCGCGTGCCCCTGGAGGATCTGGGCTACCGCGCCCTGCATGCCGCCACCGACCCGGAATGGGATGCGGCCGAGCCGCAGCTCCCGCTCGAGGTGATCGTGCGCGGCAGCACGCCGCCGCGCACCTGACACGCGGGGAGGTCACCGCCGGGCGGCCATATATGGCCGGGTGAGGAAACGTTTCCGGGTAGGCTGAGCGCGCCGAGACCCAGGGAGACACGGATGCCTCGACCGCCCCGCGCCGATCGCTCGACGCGCGTCACCATCGCCGACGTCGCCGCCCGCGCGGGGGTGTCGCTGTCGACGGTGTCCCGCGCCCTCAACGGCAACCCCACCGTGGATCCGGCGCTGGCCGAACGGGTGAAGGCTGCCGCCGCGGAGCTCGACTACACCGCGAGCCCCGTCGCGCGCAGCCTCGTACTGGGGCGCACGCAGACCGTCGCGGTGGTCGTGCCGGACCTCGGCAACCCGACGTTCCAGGCCATCCTGCGGGGGCTCAGCCACGCCGCCGCGGCCGACGACTACCACGTGCTCGTCGCCGATTCGGCGGAGTCGGTCGAAGCGGAGCGGGTGCTGGCCGGCGCGACCCGGCGGCGCACCGACGGCGTCATCCTGTGCGCGCCGCGCCTGCCGCAGGACGAGCTCGACAGGCTCGTGGGCGGGCTGCGGCCGGTGGTGCTCATCAATCGCGCCGCGGGCGACGTTCCCCACGTGCGCGCGGACTACCGCACCGCCCTCGCGGCCGAGCTCACGCACCTCCACGGGCTCGGGCATCGGCGCATCGTCTTCCTCGCCGGCGCGCCGGGCAGCGTCGCCAACACCGCGCGGCTCGAGGCGATCGCGTCGTTCGTCGCCGAGCACCCCGACACCCAGGTCACCGAGATCCCCTGCGGCGTCGACTTCGAGGCGGGTGCAGCCGCGAGCGCCGCGGTACTGGAGTCCGAGGCCACCGCCGCCCTCGCCTTCAACGACCTCGTCGCGATGGGCCTTCTGAGCGCCGTGCAGGAGAACGGATGCCGCGTGCCCGAGGACCTCTCGATCGTGGGGTTCGACGACATCCCGTTCGCCCGGTACACGACTCCCCCGCTGACGACGGCGGCCGTGCCCGCGACGGAGATCGGCGGGCAGGCCTGGGCGCGCATGCGCGAGCTGCTCGAGGGCGCCGAGCCGGGGCATCCGCTGACCGTCCTTCCCGAGCTGACCGTCCGCGGCACGACCGGACCCGCCCGCGGCTGATCGCACCCGGTGGCGTCCCCGACCACTGTCGCGCGTGCAGGAGCAGCGGGACAATGTTCGCAAATGGACCCCGCCGTCATGGAGCTGGAGATCGGGCCCGGACCCGAGCCGGGCTCGTACGTCACGCGCGTGCTGCGCTCGGTCGGCGGGGGCGAGCCGAGCGAACCCTTCCGCCTCGACCTCGACGAGCTCGTGGATCGCCGGCCGCTGCTCGAGGCGAGCGTCCTGGCGTCGGCGGTGTCGGCCCGCCGGGTGATGTCGGACGCCGAGGCGGTGCTTCAGGACGTCGGACGGCGGCTGTTCGAATCGGCCTTCACGGGAAGCGTGGGCACCGCCTACCGGACCAGCATCGCCGTCGCGTCGGAGCGCGGCCTGAGCGTGCAGGTCGCACTGCGGCTGACCGCGCCGGGATTGGCCGCGCTGCCGTGGGAGGCGCTCTATGACGCCGACACCGAGCGCTATCTGTGTCGCAAAGAGCCGCTCGTTCGGAACGTGCCCGCCGCGCACACCCCGGTCCTTCGGATCACACCGCCTCTGCGAGTGCTGGGCATGATCTCGTCGCCGCGCGGCCTCCCGATGCTGGATGTGGAGCTGGAGCGCGCGCGGCTCGAGGAGGCACTCGGACCGCACACCGCCGACGGGCGCGTCGAGCTCAGCTGGCTGGACGACCTCACGTGGGACGGGCTGCACGCGAAGCTGCTCGCGGGAGTGTGGCACGTGCTGCACTTCATCGGCCATGGCGCGTACGACACCGCGACCGACGAGGGGGTGCTCGCCTTCGTGGGTCGCGACGGGCGGGCGGACCACGTCACGGCATCGGCGCTCGCGGATCTGCTGGATGAGGCCGAGCCGACGCCGCGCCTGGTGGTGCTGAACTCGTGCCAGTCAGGCGCGGGCGGACCCACCGATCTGTTCTCGGGCACCGCCGCCGCGCTCGCGCACAGCGGCATCCACGCCGTCGCCGCGATGCAGTTCTCGATCAGCGACACCGCCGCGCTCGCCTTCTCGCGGGGCTTCTACACGGCACTGGCCCACAACCGCGGGATCGACGAGGCCGTGCGCAGCGGCCGGATCGGCATCCTCGGCGCGGGCCGCGGCACTCTCGAGTGGGTCACGCCGGTGCTCTATCTGCGTGGCGATGCCCACCTGTTCGACCTGGAGCCGGTGCCGGCGGACCAGGCCGCGCAGCCCCGCGTGCCCGCGGGGGGCGACACGACCGATCAGCGGCTGCTCGCCGCACCCGAGCGGACCGCGGCGGAGGCCACGGCCGAGCCCGCCGACGGGGAGGCCGGCGCCGGGGCACGTTCTGCGCGCTCGAAGAGGCGGAGGAGATGGGCGATCGCGGGGGCGGTGGCCGTGCTCGCGATCGGGGCGGCGGCGGCCGCGGCCGCGCTCGGGCTCGATCTTTTCGGCGCCGACCGCGGCGGGTCCGGCGACCAGGGAAGCACCGCCGAGCTCGCGGTCCCCCTCGACGTGGACTGGGTGGACGTCGGCCTGTACTGCACGCTCGGCGACGAATTCGTGATCGAGGTGAGCGGACGCGGATGGCTCGACGAGACGGCCGATTCGCAGATCGGCCCGGAAGGCCTTCCCGGCGACGAGCGGCCCGAGACGCGGGTCCTCGCCGACGCCGGCACGGGGTCGGTCATCGGAAAGCTGGACACGACGCCGGAGATCTTCGCCGTCGGGGCCGGAACGACCTATCCGTGCCCGGCCCAGGGCGGCCTGCTGCTCGGCATCAACGACACCGACCTGGCGAACAACAGCGGCGAGTTCGGGGCCTTCGTCACTCTGAATCAGTAGGGAGGGCAGGCATGGGCACGAACCTGGTGGAGTTCCCGCTCGGCGACGGCGGGTCGGTGGTCATCGCTGCGGGCGGACCGGACAGCGGCCGGGACGCTGACGGGCCGGTCTTGCGCGGCCGCGTCTCGGAGGCGGTGGTCACCCAGGCGACCGAGTCGTTCGAAACCGTGGTGCAGCGGGTGCAGCCTGCCGCGACGGCCGTCCTCGAGGCGATCCGCTCGGGTCCGCACCCGCCGAGCGAAGTCACCGTCGAGTTCGGAATCGAGATGTCGGCGGACCTCGGCGCGGTGATCGCCTCCACGGCGGTGCAGGCGAACTTCAAGGTGTGCATCACCTGGCAGCGCGAGGCATCCCACTGACGCCGCTTCCGCTTGCGGCCCAGCGGCGCTGACGGACGCCGACCGGATGTCGCATGCTATTCTGAGAAAACGTTTCCTGAAGGAGTGAGATGAGCCACCGCCGGTATGCCCTCGTCGGCGCGGGACACCGCGCCCAGATGTACGTCGACGCGATCATCGGACGCTACGCCGACGATGCCGCACTGGTCGCGATCTGCGAGCCGAACCCGGTGCGCGCGCAGTTCTACGTCGACCGGGTCGTCGAGGCCGGCTTCGCCGCTCCCGCCGTCTACGGGCCGGACGACCTCGAGACGATGGTCCGCGAGCAGCGGGTGGACCGCGTGGTGATCTGCGCCCGCGACGACCTGCACGCCCCGCTCATCGTGCGGGCGCTCGATGCCGGCGCCGACGTCGTCGTCGAGAAGCCGCTCACCATCGACGGACCGTCGGCTGCGGCGATCGAGGACGCCATCGACCGCACCGGCCGCGAAGTCGTCATCACGTTCAACTACCGCTACTCGCCGCGCAACTCCGCCCTTCGTCAGGTGATCCAGGACGGCACCATCGGCGAGGTCACCTCGGTCGACTTCTCCTGGGTGCTCGACACCAAGCACGGCGCGGACTACTTCCGCCGCTGGCACCGCGAGAAGGAGCACTCCGGCGGGCTGCTGGTGCACAAGGCCAGCCACCACTTCGACCTCGTGAACTGGTGGATCCGCTCCGTCCCGCGGCGCGTGTACGCGTCCGGGGGGCTGCGGTTCTACGGCGCCGACAACGCCGCCGCCCGCGGCCTCGGCGACCGCCCTGCCCGCGGGACGCACGACGGTGGCGATGCCTTCGAGCTCGACCTCCGCGACGACGAGCGCCTCAAGGCGCTGTACCTCGACGCCGAGCAGCACGACGGATACCTGCGCGACCGCGACGTGTTCGGCGAGGGCATCACCATCGAGGACAACCTCGCCCTCGTGGTCGACTACGCCTCCGGCGCGACGCTGAGCTATTCCCTGAACGCCCACTCGCCGTGGGAGGGGTACCGGGTCGCCGTCAACGGCACCCTGGGCCGGGCCGAGCTCGAGGTCGTCGAACGCGGCGCCGTGCTCGCCGACGAGGGGCTGCACCCGGTGCTCGACCCCTCCGCCAGCGACGCCGGCTCCACCGGATCCCTCCGCCCCGAGGGCGAGCGCCTCATCGTGCAGCGCCACTGGGAGGCCGCCTACGAGGTGCCGCTCGCGGGCAACAGCGACGGCCACGGCGGCGGCGACGCCCTGCTGCTGGCCGACGTGTTCGAGGGCCCCGGCGACGACCCGCTCGCCCGCCCCGCCGACTGGCGCGACGGCGTCCGCTCCATCGCGGTCGGCATCGCCGGCAACCGCTCCCTCGAGACGGGCCTCCCGGTGCAGGTCGCCGATCTCGGCATCCGCTTCCTCGCCGGCGACGCGGCGAGCGCCGAGGCCGTCCGGTCATGACGCGCATCGCCGTCACCGGCGGCGCCGGGCGCCTCGGCCGCAGCCTCGTTGCGGGACTCGCCGCGGCCGGGCACGAACTGGTGTCGCTCGACCGCGCGGTGTCCGAAGCGGGTGAGCTGCAGGGCCTCCAGCAGATCGCCGTGGATCTGACGGACACGGATGCCGCCACCCGTGCGATCGCCGACACCCGGGCCGACGCCCTCATCCATCTCGCCGCGATCGCGGTGCCGTTCAGCGCACCCGAGGACGTCATCCTCCGCACGAACGCGACGATGGCCCTCAACGTGATGTCGGCCGGCGTGGCCGCGGGCATCCCGAAGATCGTGACGGCGTCGAGCCCGACCGTCCTCGGGTACAACTGCCCCACGGGCTGGCTCCCCGATCGGTTCCCCCTCGACGAGGAGACGACGCCGAAGCCGTGGAACGCGTACGCGCTGTCGAAGCACCTCGCCGAGCAGACGGTCGCGATGCTGGCGCGCCAGACCGGCGATGCCACCCGCTTCGCGGCGTTCCGGCCGTGCTACGTCATCGCCCCCGAGGAGTGGCAGGGCGCATTGACGCAGCAGGGCCACACCGTGCGCGAGCGCCTCGCCGACCCCGCGCTGTCGGCGCCCGCGCTCTTCAACTACGTCGACGCGCGCGACGTCGCGACCTTCGTCGAAACCCTGCTGGTCGCGCTCCCCGAGATCCCGAACGCCGAGGTGTTCTTCGTCGGCGCCGACGACGCGCTCGCGCGCCGTCCGCTGGCCGAGCTGCTGCCGCAGTTCGTCCCCGGCACCGACGACCTCGCGGCGGAGCTCACCGGCACGGCGCCCGCGTTCTCGAACGCGAAGGCCCGGCGCGTGCTGGGCTGGCGCCCGGCCCACACCTGGCGCGGCGAGCTCGGCGAGCCCCTCACCGACGCCGGCCCCGCGAACGCGAAGGGCTCCGACTCCACCCCCGACTCCGCCCCCACCCCCGACTCCGCCCGAAAGGACGTGCTGGCGTGAACTTCGACGGCATCCTCTTCTTTCCCGTCACCCCGTTCGATGCCGACGGCCGTATCGACGAGGGCCTGCTGCGGCAGCACCTCGAGACGACCCTCGCGCACTCCCCCGGCGGCGTGTTCCCGGCGTGCGGCACGGGCGAGTTTCACGCCCTGTCGACCGACGAGGCGACGCGCGTCGTGCAGATCGCGGCCGAGACCGTCGCGGGCCGCGTGCCCGTCGTCGCCGGCACGGGAGGTCCTCTCGGCCACGCGACGACGCTCGCGCGTGCCGCCGCCGACGCCGGAGCCGACGCGCTGCTCGTGCTGCCGCCGTACCTCGTCGGCGGCCCGCAGTCAGGGCTCGTGGCCTACGTCGAGGCGGTTGCGGCAGCATCCGATCTTCCCGTCGTCATCTACCACCGCGGCACCGCGCAGTACTCGGTCGACTCGGTGCGCCGCCTGGCGCAGAACCCCAAGGTGGTCGGTTTCAAGGACGGCGTCGGCGACGTCGGCCTCGCGCAGCAGATCGTGCGCGCGGTCCGTGCCGCGGGGCGCGACGACTTCGCGTTCTTCAACGGACTGCTCACCGCCGAGCTCACGCAGGGCGCCTACCGCGGCATCGGCATTCCGCTGTACTCGTCGGCGGCGTTCGCGATGATCCCCGAGGTCGCGAACGCGTACTACCGCGCGTACGTCGACGGCGACGAGGCGCGTCGCGCCGACCTGCTCGACGGCTTCTACTCGCCGCTCGTCGCGCTGCGCGACGAGACCCCGGGATTCGGCGTCTCGCTCATCAAGACCGGCCTGCGCCTGGGCGGTCTGCCGGTCGGGTCGGTGCGAGCACCCCTCGTCGACCCGACCCCGGCGCAGGAGGCGCGCCTGGCCGAGATCCTCGAGGCGGGACGAGCGCTGCTGTGACCCCCGCTCCGGCTTCGGCGGGCCCGCCCCGCACCACGATCGCCTCGTTCGACGCGCGACTCGTGCGCGTGCCGCTGACGCGGCCGTGGGCGGCCGACGTGACGTCGGTCGGCGTGGTGGCCACGCATGTCGTGCGCTCGGACGGCGCCGAGGGCTGGGGCTTCTCGTGGACGCCGCAGATCGGCGCCGAAGCTGTGCATGCGCTGCTCGCACATGACATCGCGGCGTGGGCGATCGGCCGTTCAGCCGAGCCCGGCGAGGAGTGGCTGCCGCTGTGGCAGCACCTGCACGAGGCGGGTGGCGGCGGGATCACCACGATCGCGATGGCCGGGCTCGACCTCGCGTTGTGGGATGCCGCCGCCCGCGCCGACGACCGGTCGGTGGTGCAGTGGCTCGGGCCGCAGCGCGAAAGCGTGCGCGCATACGGGTCCGGTGTGAACCTGCACTACTCGCTCGACGAACTGGTGGCTCAGGTGCGGCGCTGGGTCGATTCGGGCTTCGACGCCGTGAAGGTGAAGGTCGGCAAGCCCGACGTCGCCGAGGACCTCGACCGCATGCAGGCTGTGCGTGACGTTCTCGGGCCCGACCGGCAGCTCATGATCGACGCGAACCAGCGATGGGACCTCGACCGCGCGACGAGTTCGCTCGAGGTGCTCGCTGCGGTCTCGCCCGCCTGGATCGAGGAGCCGCTGCGCGCCGACGACCTGTACGGCCACTATGAGCTGTCCAAGCGCCTGAGCGCGTCGAGCGCCATCCCGATCGCGGTCGGCGAGAACCTGCACAACGTGTACCGGTTCGACGACTTCCTGCGCACCGGCGCCGCGCAGATCGTGCAGCCGAACATCGTCCGCGTCGGCGGCATCACCCCGTTCCTCGGGATCGCGGCCATCGCGGGCGTCTACGGAGCCGCCGTGCACCCGCACCTGCTGCCCGAACTGTCGGGCCAGCTCGCCCTGTGCCTGCGCTCGGTGCCCGGCGTTCCCGAGCCGATGGCGGAGGATGTGGAGGACGCCGGCTTCGGCGCCCTCGGCGCCCTCCGCGACCCGTCGCCCGTGCGCATCGCCGACGGCACCCTCACCGAGGTCCCCCACGTCGGCCTCGGTCTCCGCTTCTCCTGAGGATTCACCCGCACGTCCACCCGGTACGAAAGGACTCCGACATGACCACCAGCCCTGCAGAACTCGACGCCCTCGCGCAGGCCGCTGCCGCCGCCGCTCCCGTCTGGCGGGCGACGGATGCTGCGACCCGGGCGTCGTGGCTGCGCGCCGCCGCCGACGCCCTCGACGCGAACATCGACGAGCTCGTCGAGATCGCCGACCAGGAGACCCGCCTGGGCGAGACGCGCCTGCGCGGCGAGGTCGGACGCACCACCGGGCAGCTGCGCCTGTTCGCGACCGTCGTCGAGGAGGGCTCGTACCTGGAGCTGACGATCGACGACGCCGACCCGTCGTCGACCCCGCCCCGCCCCGAGCTGCGCCGCATGCTCACCGGCGTCGGCCCCGTCGCGGTCTTCTCGGCGTCGAACTTCCCGTTCGCGTTCTCGGTCGCCGGCGGCGACACCGCGTCGGCCCTCGCGGCCGGCAACCCCGTCATCGTGAAGGCGCACTCGGGCCACCCCCGCCTGTCGGAGCGCACGGCCGCCATCGTCGCCGGGGCGCTCGTCGAGGCCGGCGCCCCCGTGGGCTCCCTCGCGCTCGTCGAAGGCCGTGAAGCGGGCAACGCGCTGGTGCAGCATCCGTCCATCCAGGCCGCGGGCTTCACGGGCTCGCTCGGCGGTGGGCGAGCCCTGTTCGATCTGGCGTCGGGGCGTCCCGACCCGATCCCGTTCTACGGCGAGCTCGGCTCGGTGAACCCGGTGGTCATCACGCCGGCCGCCGTCGCGGCACGCGGCGAGGCGCTCGCGCAGGGCCTCGCCGGATCCTTCACACTCGGCGTCGGTCAGTTCTGCACCAAGCCCGGAGTCGTGTTCGTGCCTGAGGGCGCCGGCTTCGAAGACTTCGTCGCCGGCTTCGCGACCGGTGCCGCGGGCGGCCCCCTGCTCACCGAACGCATCACGGCGGCCTTCCCCTCGGGCATCGAGCACCTCGAGGCCGACCCGTCGGTGTCGGTGGTCGCCGAAGGGCTTCCGGCGGAGCCGGGGTCGGCGCGGCCGGTCGTGCTGTCGACGGATGCCGCGGCCGTCGCCGCGCGCCCCGAGACGCTGCTCGAGGAATGCTTCGGCCCCGTGACACTGCTGGTGCGCTACTCCTCGGACGAGGAGCTGCACGCCGCGCTCGAGGCGGTCCCCGGGTCGCTCACCGCGACGCTGCACTCCGAGTCGGGCGACGACGTCACGGCGGTGCTCGAGGTGCTCACCCGCAAGGCCGGGCGCGTGCTCTTCGCGGGCTGGCCGACCGGCGTCGCGGTCACCTGGTCGCAGCACCACGGCGGCCCGTGGCCCGCGACGACGTCGCTGCACACCTCGGTCGGTGCCACCGCGATCCGCCGGTTCCTCCGGCCTGTCGTGTTCCAGGACGCCCCCGCGACGCTCCTTCCCGAGGTGCTGCGCGACGAGTCGCTGGCTCTCCTGCCGCATCGGCGCAACGGCGTGCTCCACACCGGCCGCTGACGCGGTTGCGGGTCACGGGTCGTGCGCCAGGTTCGGGGCGTTTCGACTCGCTCGCTCGACGACCGGGACCTTGCCCACCCGGTCGTTGAGCGGAGGGCGCTCTGGCGCCCGAGGTCCAAAGCCTGAGCCCTGCGAGAGCGTCGTGCCCTCGCTTCAGCGGAGATCGAGGTCGCGGGCGAGCTGCGCGCCGGCCTCCTCGAGCCACCACGCGGTCTCGGCCATCGCCGCATCACCCGAGCCGGCCAGCTCGGTGAGCGAGGCCGTCGCGGCGAACGCCGAGGTGTCGGCTTCGGCCGCGATGCGGCCCCCCACCAGGGCGACCGGCACGCCCGCCGCCGCGGCGACCGCGCCCACGTGGGCGGGCACCTTGCCCGCCGCGGACTGACCGTCGTACGATCCTTCGCCCGTGACGACGACGGATGCTTCGGCCACCGCTGCGTCGAGTCCCACCAGCTCCGCGACCGCGGCCGAACCGGGCACGAGGCTCGCGCCCCACACGAGCAGGCCGAACCCGGTGCCGCCCGCGGCGCCGGCGCCGGGAGTCTCGGGGTCGGCGTCGACCAGCCGGGCGAGTCGCGCGAGCCCGGCGTCGAGCACGGCGATGTCGCCGGGGAGAGCGCCCTTCTGCGGGCCGAACACCGCCGCAGCCCCGCGGGGTCCGAGCAGCGGGTTGGTCACATCGCTGAGCACCGTCACACCGCCCGGCGGCAGCGGCGCCAGCCCCGAGAGGTCCGCCGCCGCCACGGAGCCGAGCCCGCGTGCGCCGGCGGTGACGGGCCGGGCCGCAGCATCCGTGAATCGCGCTCCGAGCGCCGTGAGCATCCCGGTGCCGCCATCCGTCGACGAGCTCGAGCCGATGCCGAGCACGAGTCGCGAGACGCCGTGCGCGAGGGCGTCGGCGATCGCCTCGCCGAAGCCGCGCGTGTGCGAATCGAAGGCGCGCAGGCGCGGCGGAGTGCCGAGCAGCTCGATGCCGCTCGTGTTCGCGAGTTCGACCACCGCGGTGCCCTGCGGTGCGTCCGGGGTCGGCGGCAGCAGGACCCACGACGCCGCGACCGGCTCATCCTCGGGGCCTGTCACGGTCACCGGCATGCGCTGCGCGCCCAGGACCGCAGCCGCGAAGGCGTCGACGGTGCCCTCGCCGCCGTCGGCCATCGGCATCAGCCGGAGGTCGCTGTCGGGGCTCTCGCGGCGCCACCCCGCGGCGAGGGCGTCGGCGGCGGCCGCCGCGCCGATCGTGCCCTTGAACGAATCGGGGGCGATCACGACGGTGTGGGCCATGGCGTCATTCTCCTCGGGCATGCGCGGTCTTGTCGTTTTCCGACCCGAGGCCGCGCGGGAAAGCGTTATCCTGCAGATCATGGTAACCATGGACCGACCGGAAGCCGAGCCCAGCCCCCGCCGTGCGGTGATCGCCACCGGAACCGGCCGCTACGCCGACCCGTGGCATCCGTTCCCCGCCACCTCCGCCCGCATCGCCGATGCGCTGCGCGCGGACGGCTGGGAGGTCACGGTCGACGACGATGTCGACCACGCGCTCTCGAACCTCGACGGGCTCGATCTGCTCGTCGTCAATGCCGGCGACCCGTGGCGCGAGGGTGCGGCCGAGCTCGGACATCGCGCCGACCCCGCCGCCGATGCCGGCCTGCGTGCCGCGATCGCCCGCGGTATCGGGCTGGTCGCCGTGCACGCCGCGCTCTCGAGCCTGCGCGACCACCCCGCCTGGCGCGAGGCCATCGGCGGCGAATGGCAGCCCGGAGTCTCGTGGCATCCCCCGATCGGCGACGCCCGGGTGCGGGTCGTCGACGGCGATCACCCGGTGACCGGACCGATGCCGCACCTCGACGTCTTCGACGAGCGCTACAGCGACCTCGTGGTCGACGACGGCGCGCGCGTGCTCGCGGTGCACGACGTCGACGGCGCCGAGCACCCCGCGGTGTGGGTGCAGGAGGAGCCGACGCGCGCCGTCGTGTGCTCGCTCGGACACGACGAGCGCGCGTACGACTCCCCCGCGCACGTGGCCCTGCTGCAACGCGCTGCGCGCTGGGCGGCGCAGGTCTGAGGGCTTCGGCGGGGTGCACGCAATCGGAGCTCTCGTGCGACACGCCGGGAGACGGATGCCGCCACCCGGCGTGTCGGCCGAAACCTCCGACGCCGTGCACGCCGACCGCCCGGCCGACAGCGGATTCGAGGCATCCGTGCGACCGGGCAGAATGGAGGCGACGCCGCTCGGCGTCTCCGCCTCCACCTGAATCCGGAGTGACATGTCCTGGCTCGTGACCGGAGGCGCCGGCTACATCGGCGCCCACATCGTCCGTGCGCTCGCAGATGCGGGCCTGAACTCCGTCGTGATCGACGACCTCTCGAGCGGGCACGCGTCGTTCGTGCCCGATGGCGTGCCGTTCGTGCAGGGCTCCATCCTCGACGGAGAGCTCGTCGAGCGCACGCTCCGCGAGCACGAGGTCGTGGGCGTCATCCACCTCGCCGGCTTCAAGTACGCCGGGGTCTCGGTGCAGCGTCCGCTGCATACCTACGCGCAGAACGTCGAGGGCACCCGCGTGCTGCTGGCGGCGATGCAGGCGGCGGAGGTCGCCAACCTCGTGTTCTCATCGTCGGCCGCCGTGTACGGCACCCCCGACGTCCCGCTCGTCACCGAGGACCTGCCCAAGCGTCCCGCCTCGCCGTACGGCGAGTCCAAGCTCATCGGCGAGTGGATCATCCGCGACCAGGCGATCGCGACGGCGGCCTCCGCGCACGCGCTCCGCTACACCGCGCTGCGGTACTTCAACGTCGTCGGCTCGGGCGACCCGTCGGTCTACGACAGCAGCCCGCACAACCTCTTCCCGCTCGTGTTCGAGGCGCTGCTCGCCGGCAACACGCCCCGCATCAACGGCGACGACTACGACACCCCCGACGGCACGAACGTGCGCGACTACGTGCACGTCGCCGACATCGCGGCGGCCCACGTCGCGGCCGCGCAGCGCCTCCTCGCGAACCGGCCGATCGAGCCCGCGTACAACCTCGGCTCGCAGAACGGCCTGAGCGTCCGCGAGATCATGAACGCGATGGCCCGCGTCACCGGGATCGACTTCACCCCCGACATCGCACCCCGCCGCCCCGGTGACCCCGACCGCATCGTCGCCACCGGCGAGCTCGCGGCCCGCGACCTGGACTGGAAGAACCGCTACACCGTCGACGAGATGGTGCGCACCGGCTGGGAGGCCCGCCGGGCCGCAACCCCCGGTCGCTGAGCGGAGGGCGCTCTCGCGCACGACGACGAAACGCCTCGGACCCGCGGACTGCGCCGGGTTCGAGGCGTTTCGTCTCGGTTCGCTCGCTCGACGACCGGAGGTCGGCGCGGGCGCAGCGCTCTCGCTTCGCTCGCTCAACGACCCGAGGTCGGCGCGGGCGCGGTGCTCTCTCGCACGACGAGCCGCGTCGGCACGGTCACGAACGCCGCCGGCGCGCCGGCCTCGATCCCGTCGACGAGGGCTGCCACCGCGCGCGAGCCGAGGGCGTCGAAGTCCTGCCGCACGGTGGTGAGAGGCGGACGGTAGTCGGCGGCATCCGCCACGTCGTCGAAGCCGACCACGCTCACGTCGCCCGGCACGGCGCGCCCCGACTCGGTGACGGCACGCAGCACACCCAGTGCCATCTGGTCGTTGGCGGCGAAGACGGCGGTCGCGGAGTCGAGAAGAACGGATGCCGCGGCGAAGCCCGATGCGGACGTCCAGTCGCCCCGCACGACGGGCGGCACAGCGGCGCCGGTCGCCGCGAGCGCCTCTCGCCAACCGCGTTCACGCTCCGCCGCGGCGAACGAGCCTTCGGGTCCGGCCACGTGGTGGACGGTCGGGTGCCCGAGCGCGAGCAGGTGCTCGACGGCCGACCTCGCACCGCCGGCGTGGTCGGTCTCGACCACGCCGAACCGGTCGTCGCGCGGCGAGTCGACCACCACGAGCCGGAGCCCCGTGGCGCCGACATCGGCTCCACGGACGCGAGCCGTGGCCTCGTTCAGCACGATCGCCCCGTCCACGCCCTGCTCGGCGAGCCGTTCGAAGGCCGCAGCGACGCCGTCGGCGCCGAGCGTCACCACCGTGAGCGCGTAGCCGCGGGTGGCTGCGGCATCCGCCACCGCCTGCAGCATGCGGGAGTTGCCCACCGAGGCGAGCGTCGAGACCACGAGCCCGATGGTCTGCGTGCGGCCGGTGCGGAGGGCCCGCGCGGCGCGATGCGGACGGTAGCCGAGCGCGGTCATCGCCGCTTCGACCCGTGCGCGGGTCTCGGGGTCGACGCGGGGGCTCGCGTTCACCACGCGCGACACGGTCTGACCCGAGACGCCCGCGCGCTCCGCGACATCTGCCATCGACACGCGCCTCGCCGTCATACCCACCCCGATCCGCGGGGATGCCGGCGTCCCGAGGCCGGGATCCGGCATCCGTGTTGACGATAACATAGCCGAGTTGCTACCGTGTTGACGTGAACATGCCTCAGGACGACACCGTCGTGTCCGCCCAGGACCTTCCGGCCGAGACCCTCGGCGCGGGCGTGGTGAAGCGCACGACCCGCCTTGCCGACGGTCGCGAGCTGATCTACTTCGACGACCCCGACACGGCCCTCGGCCCCGACCGCGCGGTCGACGCGCGCGACCTCGCGCCGCGACCCGAGACCGCGACGATGCGCCGCGACGTGCTGACCGGCGATTGGGTGTCGGTGGCCGCAGCACGCCAGAACCGGGCGTTCCTGCCCCCGGCCCACCTCGACCCGCTCGCCCCGCAGACGCCGACCAACCCGTCCGAGATCCCGTCGCTGTACGACGTGGCCGTGTTCGAGAACAAGTCGCCGTCGTTCGGACCCGCGCTCGCGATCGCCACGGGCGACGCGCCCTCCGGGATCGATGCACCGCGCGACCTCGACGACCTCACCGCTCCCGGTCTCGGCCGCACCCGCACGAGCGTGGGCCGCTGCGAGGTCGTGTGCTTCAGCCCCGAGCACTCCGGCTCGTTCGGATCGCTCTCGGCGACGCGCGCCCGAACCGTGATCGAGGCGTGGGCAGACCGCACGGCCGCGCTGTCGGCGCTGCCGGGGATCGAGCAGGTCTTCCCGTTCGAGAACCGCGGCGAGGCGATCGGCGTCACGCTCCCCCACCCCCACGGACAGATCTACGCCTACCCGTACATCACCCCGCGCACGACGAGCCTGCTCGCGTCGATCGATCGCGAGGGACCCGACCTGTTCTCGCGCATCCTCGAGTTCGAGCGGGCCGGCGAGCGCGTGATCCTCGAGGGCGAGCACTGGACGGCGTTCGTGCCCTTCGCGGCGCGCTGGCCGATCGAGATCCACCTGGTCCCGCACCGCCACGTCGCGGACTTCGCCGAGGCGACCGATGCCGAGCGCGACGAGCTCGCTCCGCTCTACCTGCGCCTGCTCCGCGGCGTCGACGCGCTGTACGACTCCCCCACGCCCTACATCGCCGCCTGGCACCAGGCGCCGGTGCACCGCGGCCGAGATACGGCGCGCCTGCACCTGCAGCTGACGTCGCCGCGCCGCGCGGTCGACAAGCTCAAGTTCCTCGCCGGATCCGAGGCCGCCATGGGCGCCTGGATCGGCGACGTCCCGCCCGAGACGGCAGCGGCGAAGCTGCGCGACGCCGTCGCATCCATCCCCGAGGAGACCCTGTGACCGCCACCGACATCCGCACCGCCGCCATCGCGCGTGCCCTTTTCGCTGCCCGCTTCGGTGCCGACCCGGTGGGCACGTGGTCCGCACCCGGACGGGTGAACCTCATCGGCGAGCACACCGACTACAACGACGGCTTCGTGCTGCCGTTCGCGATCCAACACCGCACCCACGTCGCCCTCGCGCCGCGCGCCGACGGCGTCTTCCGCGTGCGCGTCGCCTCGACGTTCGATGATGCGACCGTCGAGGTCGCCCTCGGCGAGCTCGACGCGCTCTTCCCCGAGCAGCGCGACGACGTCCCGGAGTGGGCGCGCTACCCGCTGGGCGTCGCATGGGCGCTGCTCGCGGCATCCGGAACCGACCCCTCGACCGTGCCCGGCGTCGACCTCGCCTTCGCGTCGGACGTGCCGGTGGGCGCCGGACTCTCGTCGTCCGCCGCGATCGAGGGTGCGACCGCCGTCGCCCTCGCCGACACGTGGGGCATCGACCTCGACCGCGTCGCGCTCGCGAAGGTCGGCCGTCGCGCCGAGAACGAGGCCGTCGGCGCGCCCACGGGCATCATGGACCAGATGGCGTCGCTGCTCGGCCGCGCCGACGCAGCGATCTTCCTGGACTGCCGCTCCCTCGACGCGCAGGTGATCGACCTCGGCTTCGCGGACGCGGCCCTGGAGCTCGTCGTCATCGACACCGGAGTGAAGCACTCCCACGCGACGGGCGGCTACGGCGAGCGCCGCGCCGCATGCGAGCGCGGTGCGGCGGCCCTCGGCGTACCTGCGCTGCGCGACGTGAGCGTCGGCGACCTCCCGCGCCTCGCGGAGCTCGTCGACGACGTCACCTTCCGACGCGTCCGCCATGTCGTCACCGAGAACCAGCGCGTGCTCGACACCGTGCGCATCCTGCGCGAGCAGGGCCCGACCGTGATCGGCGATCTCCTCGTCGCGTCGCACGCCTCGATGCGCGACGACTTCGAGATCTCGGTCCCCGAGCTCGACACGGCGGTCGAGGCCGCCCTCGCCGCGGGCGCCGTCGGGGCTCGCATGACCGGCGGCGGCTTCGGCGGCGCCGCGATCGCACTCGTCGCCCACGACAAGGTGCAGGCGGTGACGGATGCCGCCACCGCCGCGTTCGCGGCCGCCGGCTTCGCCGCTCCCACGATCTTCACCGTGACGCCGTCTGCGGGGGCCGCGCACGACTGACGGTCTGGCGCCCGGGCTTGCTCGAAGGCCCGACGCGCTTCGTCTCGCTCGTTCCTCGCTCGCTCAACGACCGAGGGCTCCGCTCCCGCTGAACGCCGTGTGAACGCTCGTGACGTGCCAGGGCAAGACACTGGCGAGGACGGATGCCGCGGCCTAGCGTCGAACGCAGGGTCGCGGCATCCGTTCGCGGTCCGGAAGGAGCGATCGTGGCGTACATCACCGTCGGGACCGAGAACTCGGTGGACATCGACCTCTACTACACCGACCAGGGCCCGTCCGATGCCCAGCCCGTCGTGCTGATCCACGGCTTCCCGCTGAACGGCGAGTCGTGGGGCAGGCAGCAGACGGCGCTGCTGGACGCCGGGTACCGCGTGATCGCGTACGACCGCCGCGGGTTCGGGCAGTCGAGCAAGGTCGGCTCGGGGTTCGACTACGACACGTTCGCCGGTGACCTGCACGCGCTGATCGAGGACCTCGACCTGCACGACGCCGTGCTCGTGGGCTTCTCGATGGGAACGGGCGAGATCGCTCGCTACCTGTCGCGCTACGGCAGCGGCCGCGTCGCCAAGGCGGCGTTCCTCGGCTCGCTCGAGCCGTTCCTGCTGATCACCGACGACAACCCCGACGGGGAGGGCCCGCAGGAGTTCTTCGACGGCATCGCGCAGTCGGTGCGCGAGGACCGCTACGCCTTCATCGCCGGGTTCTACAAGGACTTCTACAACCTGGACGACACGCTCGGTTCGCGCATCTCGCAGGAGGCGCTCGACGCGAGCATCCAGGTCGCGACCTACGCCGGCAACACCGCGATCGCCGCCGCGCCGCTGACCTGGCCCACGGACTTCCGCGCCGACATCCCCTCCGTCGACGTGCCCGCGCTCATCCTGCACGGCACCGCAGACAACATCCTGCCGATCGACAAGACGGCCCGGCGCTTCAAGGACCTCCTCCCCGACGCGACCTACATCGAGATCGAGGGCGCCCCGCACGGCCTCCTCTGGACTCACGGCGCCGAGGTCAACGAAGCGCTGCTCGCCTTCCTCAACAGCCGAGGCATCCGTTCTTGCGGATCAGTCCTGCTGCGGGGCGTTCGCCATCGCGAGGAGGCCGTCGACCATCTCGGGGCCGGCGGCGGCGCCGTCACCGGCGAGCGCGCCCATCATGCCGATGCGGCCGATCGGGAACGACTCCATCATCTTCGACATGTCGACGCCCTCGGGCATGATCGACGCCGCGCCGTCGCCGAGCCCCCCCATCATCTGGGCGATCGCGGCCTGGACCACCGGACCCGCGACGGGGTGGCTCAGCACCTCGCCCATCGACGACGTGCGCGACAGCGGCAGCGTGAGCTCATCGCCCGCAACCGCCACCAGGACGGACGAACGGATGTCCCGGCTCGACGCCGCGACATCGACGGTGTAGTCGCCGCCCTCGACGACCCAGCGGTCGGCACGGATGTCCCAGTAGGCGAGGTCCTTGCGACGCACGGTCAGCGTCACGACCTGGGTCTCGCCTGGTTCGAGGGCGACCGATGCGAACGCCTTCAGCTCACGCGGCGCGCGCTGCACCGACGATCCCGTCAGCGACGTGTAGATCTGGACGACCTCGCGGCCCGCCCGGTCGCCGGTGTTGGTGACGGCCACGGTCACCTCGATGTCGCCGTCCGCGTCGACCTGAGCCGCGGCATCCGCGTACGAGAACGTCGTGTACGACAGGCCGTGGCCGAACGGGAACGCGACCTCGAGCCGGCGCGCGTCGTACCAGCGGTAGCCGACGAACAGGCCCTCGCCGTAACGGGTGTGGGAGAACTCGCCGGGGAAGTCGAGGAAGGCGGGGGTGTCCTCCAGGCGCACCGGGATCGTCTCGGTGAGCTTGGCCGACGGGTTCACATCGCCGAAGAGCACGTCGGCGGTCGCCCCGCCGCCGGCCTGGCCGAGCAGCCAGCCCTCGAGGATCGCCGGCACCCTATCGGCGAACGGCAGCGCGACGACGCCGCCGTTCGACAGGACCACGACGGTGTGCGGGTTCGCCGCGAGCACCGCGTCGACGAGCTGAAGCTGAGCCGCGGGCAGGTCGATGTCGTCGCGGTCGTAGCCCTCCGACTCGAGGCGGGCGGGCAGGCCGAGGAACAGCACGGCGACGTCGGCGACGGATGCCGCGGCCACGGCCTCGTCGCGGAGGGCCGACGTCTCGTCGGCCGAGACCACGAGCGCGTTGCTGAAGCCCTGCGCGTATGCGACCTCTCCGGCGGCGAGCGCGCGGATCTCGTCGAGCGCGGTGTCGAGGCGCGTCGGGTTGATCATCGACGAGCCGGCGCCCTGGTACCGCGGCTTCCCGGCGAACTCGCCGATGACCGCGAGCTTCGCGTCCTTCTTCAGCGGCAGGACGCCGCCGTCGTTCTTCAGCAGCACGATCGAGCGGCCTGCGGCCTCGCGGGCGAGGGCGTGGTGCGCGTCGACGTCGAGCGGACCCACGGCGGCGCCGGCACCCTCGGTCGCCTTGCGCACGAGGTCGAGCACACGGCCGGCCGCGACGTCCACCACCGACTCGTCGAGCGAGCCGTCGTGCACCGCGGCGACGATCTGCGCGTCGGTCACGCCGTTCGACGACGGCATCTCGAGGTCCATTCCCGCGGCGAGGCCCGGCACACGCTCGTTGACGGCGCCCCAGTCCGAGACCACGAGGCCTTCGAAGCCCCACTCGTCGCGCAGCACCTGGGTCAAGAGCCACGGGTCCTCCGACGCGTACACGCCGTTGATCCTGTTGTACGAGCACATCACGGTCCACGGCTGGGCGTCCTCGACGACGCGCTGGAACCCGCGCAGGTAGATCTCGCGGAGCGGGCGCGGGTCGACGTCGGACGACGACCGCATGCGGTCGTTCTCCTGGTTGTTGGCGGCGAAGTGCTTGAGCGAGGTGCCCACGCCCTTCGACTGGATGCCCTGGACGATCGCGGCGCCGAGGACGCCCGAGACGATCGGGTCCTCCGAGAGGTACTCGAAGTTGCGGCCGCACAGGGGCGAGCGCTTGATGTTGATGCCGGGTCCGAGCAGCACCGCGACGTCCTCGATCGAGGTCTCGGTGCCGAGCGCCTCGCCGACGCGGTGGACGAGGTCGACGTCCCACGACGAGCCGAGGCCGACGGCCGGCGGGAAGCAGGTGGCGGGCACGCTGTCGCCGATCCCGAGGTGATCGCCGCCCTCGCGCTGCTTGCGCAGACCGTGCGGGCCGTCGGTCACCATGATCGCGGGCACGCCCAGGCGCTCGACCGGCTTCGTGTACCAGAAGCTCGCGCCGCTGGTGAGCGACGCCTTCTCTTCGAGGGTGAGTTCCGTGACATCGGGGATGCTCATGGAGGTCCTTACATGCTGAGGGATGGCGAGCGCTCGGCGGTGAGCTCGCTCGCGAAAACCTTACGTTATTTGGTTTTGAGAAATCAAGCGATGTTCGGGTTTACTTTTCTCATGACAGAGAGCGGGCCGGGGCGACGGGGCTCCTATGCGAAGGGCGTCGCGAAGCGCGAGGAGATCCTCACGCGCGCACTGGACGTCATCGCCCGCGAGGGCTACCGCGGCGCATCGGTGAAGGAGCTGGCGGATGCCGTCGGCCTCAGCCAGGCCGGACTCCTCCACTACTTCGACAGCAAGGAGCAACTCTTCACCGAGATCCTCCGCAAACGCGACGAGCTCGACTCCGTCGGCCAGGGACTCGGGGGCGACCTCCAGCAGGGACTGATCGCAGCCCGGACCGGCGAGCCGCTCGACATCCGCTCCGGCTACCTCGACATCATCCGTCACAACGCCGACGTCCCCGGGCTCGTGCACCTGTTCGCCCGGCTGTCCGTCGACGCGGCCGATCCGGAGCATCCGGCCCACCAGTTCTTCGTCACCCGCGGCGAGAGCCTGCGCGGATTCTTCGCCGAGGCGGTCGCTGCGAAGCAGGCCGCCGGCGAGATCACCGACCGGGTCGACTCCGAGACGATCGCGCGCCTGTTCCAGGCCGTCGCCGATGGCATGCAGCTGCAGTGGATGCTGGAGCCCGACGTCGACATGGCCGCCACCGTGGGCGCGCTGTTCGAGCTGCTCGCTCCGGGGAAGCAATGACGACCCCCACGCTCTATGCCGAGGCCGAGACGACCGCAGGACGCGTGCGCGGCTTCTGGCGAGGCGAACCGGGAGCCGGAGGATCCGCCGCGTTCCTCGGCATCCCGTTCGCCGAGTCACCGGTGGGCGAGCTGCGGTTCGCGGCTCCCGTGCCGGTCGCCCCTTGGGACGGCGTCCGCGACGCGCTCGAGTACGGGGCGACAGCGCAGCGCGGAGACACCGGGATCACGCTGATACCCGAGCCGTCCGTCCCCGGGGATGCGACGCTCAACGTGAATGTCTTCACGCCCGCACCCGGCGCGCCCGGCGCCCTGCGCCCCGTGCTGGTCTGGATCCACGGCGGCGGCTACGTCTCGGGTTCGCCGGCCAGCCCCTGGTACGACGGGCGGACGTTCAACCGCGACGGCGTCGTCACCGTCACGATCTCGTACCGGCTCGGCTTCGACGGCTTCGGCCACATCGACGGCGCACCCGCCAACCGCGGAGTGAGGGACTGGCTCGCCGCCCTCGAATGGGTGCAGGCGAACATCGCCGCGTTCGGCGGCGACCCCTCCCGTGTCACGATCGCCGGGCAGTCCGCGGGAGGCGGCGCCGTGCTGCGCCTGCTGGCGATGCCCACCGCCCAGCACCTGTTCCACTCGGCCTGGGCACTGTCCGCAGCACTCGCGGACGTCTCGGTCGAGCGATCCCACGCACTCTCCGGGCGCCTCGCGCAGCTGCTCGGGGTCGAGCCGACACGGACGGGCTTCGCTTCGGCACCTGAGGAGGCGATCCGCGACCTGCAGCGCAAGGCAGCGGCGCCGGAGTCCCGCGACCGGCTCGCCGGCGTGCGCGCGGTGCTGGGTGACGGGCTCTCGCTGGGTCCGGCGATCGACGGCGACCTGATCACCCAGCCCACGATCGCCGCGCTCCGCGACGGCGTGGGCGCGGACAAGCCGCTCATGCTCGGCTCCACCGACGACGAGTTCACGATGGTGACGGACTCCGCGCGCGGCGTGCTGCGGTTCGTGCCTGCGGGCTTCGCACTGGCACGCCTTCATGTGCCCCGCGAGCGCCGGCGTGCCTGGCTCGCCGACAACCGCGCGCAGCGCCGGCTCGGCACTGCGGCGGTGCTCGGGCGATTCGCGACGGACACGGTGTTCCGTTCCACCGTGGTCAGGGTCGCCGAGGCGCGCGGCGCAGCGCCGACCTGGGTGTATCGGTTCTCATGGCCCTCGCCGACTCGGCGGTGGTCGCTGCACTGCCTCGACGTGCCGTTCTGGTTCGATGGGCTCGACGAGCCGCACGTCGCCGCGATCGCGGGCGATGCGCCACCGAAGGGCCTCGCGGCCGCCATGCACGGCGCCGCCGTCGCGTTCGCGCGGGCCGACGATCCCGGCTGGCGGCGGTGGGGGGACTCCCCCGGCATCACACGCGTGTTCGGGGGCGCGGCATCCGTCCCCGACATCGACGCCGACGGCTACCGCAGCGTCCGCGCCCTGCTCTGACACCGCGGGGAACTCGGGAAGAGCCCGGGCTGGATCACCGAGAGGCCCCGCACGCAGGGCGCCTGGTGCGGGCGGCGCTCGCCGGTCTGCGGAACAGTCGGCACGTCTCAGCGGCGATCCGGCCCGGAGTCTTCACTGCGTCAGGACAGCGCGGCGACGACCTCGCGCTCGAACAGCTCAACGCCCGAGAGGTCGTAGGCGGCCTCGGGGAAGTAGTGGATCGCGTAGGCGATGCCGTGGCGCTCGCGCTCGGCGAGGCGCTCGGCGACCTGCTCCGGCGTGCCGAAGGCGGGCGAGGTCAGGTAGTCGTGCTCGATGTGGTCGGCGCGCTCCTGACCGACGTGCGGCAGCAGGCGCGCCTTGACGGCTGCGAGCCGATCGCGCGCGTCGGCCTCGGTGGCGCCGACGATCGTGTTGAAGTTCGACGTGCGCGTGATCTCGGAGAAGTCCCGGCCGAGCGCGTCGCAGTGGCCCCGGAGGATCGCGCTCTTGCGGTCGATGTCTTCGAGCGAGCCGGCGTAGTTCGTGTACGACGCGTACTTCGCCGCGATCTTGAGCGTGACCTTCTCGCCGCCGCCGGCGACCCAGATGGGGATGCCGCCGTCCTGAAGCGGCAGCGGCTGCACGATCGCGCCGTCCACCTGGTAGTGGGCACCGGCGAGCGTGGCACGCCCGGTCGTCCAGGCCTGCTGCATGATGTCGACGCCCTCGCGCAGCATCCGGAGCCGCTCCGGCACGGGCGGGAATCCGTAGCCGTATGCCTCCCACTCGTGCTCGTACCACCCGCCGCCGATGCCCATCTCGGTGCGTCCGCCGGAGACGACGTCGACGGTGGCGGCGACCTTGGCGAGGTACGCGGGGTTGCGGTAGCCCATGCAGGTGCACATCTGGCCGAGACGGATGCGGTCGGTCGATGCCGCGAAGGCCGCCATGAGCGTCCACGCCTCGTGCGTCGCCTCCTCGCTGGGCACCGGCGTGGTGTGGAAGTGGTCGTAGACCCAGAGAGACTCCCACGCCCCGGCATCGGCGCGCTGCGCCAGTCCTTTCATCACCTCCCAGTGCTCTGAAGGATCGATGCCGACGAGATCGAATCGCCAGCCCTGGGGGATGAAGGTTCCGAAGCGCATGGCCCCAGCCTAGGGAAGCGTTTGCTCGCCGACCACGCCGAACACCCGGGCGTGCGGCATCCGTTCGCGCATCACCGCGATCGCGGCGGGGTTGTGGTCCACGAGCACGGCGTCGCGGCCCAGCGTCGAGGCGACCGCCCCGGTGGTGCCGCTGCCGGCGAAGAAGTCGAGCACGCGATCGCCCGGGCGCGACGAGGCCTGCACGATGCGCCGGAGGATCCCCTCGGGCTTCTGCGTGGGATACCCGGTCTTCTCGCGGCCGGTGGTCGGCACGATGGTGTGCCACCAGACGTCGGTGGGGAGCTTTCCGCGCTCCGCCTTCTCGGGCGTGACGAGGCCGGGGGCCATGTAGGGCTCGCGGTCGACGGCGTCCGAGTCGAACCAGTACGCCTTCGGATCCTTGACGTACACCAGGATCGTGTCGTGCTTCGTCGGCCAGCGCTTGCGGGTCTTCGCGCCGTAGTCGTAGGCCCAGATGAGCTCGTTGAGGAAGCGCTCGCGCCCCACGAGCGCGTCCATCAGCACCTTTGCATAGTGCGCCTCGCGGTAGTCGAGGTGGAGGTACAGCGTGCCGTCGTCGGCGAGCAGCCGCCACGCCTCGAGCAGTCGCGGCTCGAGGAAGCCCCAGTAGTCGTCGAAGGTGTCGTCGTACGCCCGCAGGTCTCCACGGATGCGCTCGTACTCGCGCCCGTGGAACCCGCGCCGCACGACTCCCGACGGCGTACTCGCCGCCGCACCGCGCTGAGACCTCGGTTCTGCGTCGAAACCGTCGGTTGCCGCAGGGGTTTCGGCGGGCGAGCGGGGTTTCGGCGAAGACTCGGCGACGGAGGGCGACGGATGCCGCGACCTCGCGGTCTCGATCGAGCGCTCCTGCGGCCGGCCGGTGTTGAACGGAGGGTCGAGGTAGATCAGCGTGAACGATGCGTCGGGCAGGCGCCGGATCACCTCGAGGTTGTCGCCGTGATGGATCTCGACCGACCCCGCGGCGGGCGCGGGAACCGGTGCGGCGGGGTCAGCCGTCGGCGCAGGCGCGACGCCCGGAGCCGACGCAGGCGGCGGCTCGCTCACGGAACCCGGCGCAGCCACGCGTCGGTGGCGAACTTCGACGCCACGAGCGCCTCGGCCTCGGCGTACTCGTCGTCCGTGATGTGCCCGGGGACCGCGCCGTAGAGGTTCGCGAACGTCTCCTCGAGCTTGGCGATGATGGCCTCGCGCGGCAGCCCTGTCTGGCGGCGCAGGGGGTCGACGCGCTTGGCCGCCGACGTCGTGCCCTTGTCGCTGAGCTTCTCGCGACCGATGCGGAGCACCTCGGTCATGACCTCGCCGTCCATGTCGTAACTCAGGGTCGCGTGATGCAGCACGCCGCCGTTGGCGAGGCGCTTCTGCGCGGCGCCGCCGATCTTGCCCTGCGGCGAGGCGATGTCGTTGAGCGGCTGATAGGTGGCCTCGATGCCGAGAGACCGCAGCGCCTGCAGCACCCAGTCGTCGAGGAACGCGTACGAGTCCGCGAAGGTGAGGCCGGCGACGAGGGATGCCGGCACGTACAGCGAGTAGGTGACGATCGAGTTGGCCCCCATGAGCATGGCGCCGCCACCGGAGATGCGGCGGACGACGTCGTATCCGTGCGCGGCAGCCCCGTCGGGGTCGACCTCGTTGCGGAGCGACTGGAACGAGCCGATGACCACGGCATTCTCGTCCCACTCCCAGATGCGCAGCGTGGGACGCCGGCGGCCGTCGCCGACCCGGCCGGTGAGCACTTCGTCGAGGGCGAGGTTCATGCGGGGTGATACCGGCTTCTCGTGCACGATCTCCCAGTCGAAGTCGCGCCAGCCCGGCGCGGTCACGAGCGCGCGGCGGACCGCCGTGCCGACCGCCTCGGGCGTGAAGCCGAGAAGCTGGGCCCCGTCGGGCAGAGCCGAGCGCACGGCGGCGGCGATGGCCGCGACATCCGCCTCGATCGGGAGCCCGTTCACGGCGGCGTCGATGTCGGCGAGCGCATCGTCGGGTTCCAGGAAGAAGTCCCCCGCGAGGTGGAAGTCCGCGATGCGGCCGTCGCGCTCCTCGAGGTCGACCACCACGAGCTTCCCGCCGGGCACCTTGTATTCGCCGTGCATGGGCTTCAGCCTATTCGCGCGGCGAGCACGGGCGCCGAACGGTCGGGCGCCTCCGCGCTCAGGCGCGGTCCGCGATGTGCTTGTCGAGCCAGGCGAGCAGGTCGGCGCGGACCTCGGCCTGCATGACCTCGTTGAAGATCTCGTGGCGGGCCCCGGGGTACACGAGCGTCGTCACATCGGTGAAGCCCGAGCGTGTGCGGTACGCATCGGCCAGCCGGTGGACGCTGCGCGGGCCGCCTACGGTGTCGTCGCGGCCGATCATGAGGAGGGTGGGGATGTCGACGCCGAGGTTCTTGCGTGGCCTGCCGTACATGCGCAGGGAGTCGATCACGCCGATGAGCTTGATCGGATCCTCGCTGGTGGTGAGCGGATCGTCGAGGAACGCCCGCCCCACCGACAGGTCGCTCGACAGCCACTCGGTGCCCATGGCGCCTGGACCGTTCCAGGGCTTGTTGAGGCCGCTGGTATGGATCGACCCCGGCATGCGCAGCGCCGTGCCGGTGAGCACGAGTTCGTCGTACGCATCGGGGTGCTCGTTCACGAGCATCTGGGCGAGCACCGAGCCGCCCGAGTGACCCAGCAGCACCAGCGGCAGCCCCGGGTTCTCGGCGCGGATCTGCTGAGTGAACTGCCACATCGTGGCCAGAGCCCCCCGCAGGCCGCCGGGACCCAGGTGGCCGAGGCGGGAGACGTCACCGCCGTGCTGCGTCATCCCCGTGCGGCCGTGGCCTCGGTGATCGGCGGCGTAGACGATGTACCCGGCCCCGGTGAGAGCGGCGATCAGCTCGCCGTACCGTCCGGCATGCTCGCCGACGCCGTGCAGCAACTGCACGATCGCCCGCGGCTCCACCTGCGCCGGATGGACGTCGTAGTAGATCGTGATGTCGTGCGCATCGATGAACTCGGGCATGCCGAGAAGTCTAGGGGGACGCTTCCCACGCCCCGGCGTTGCCCCGGCTCGCGGCATCCGTCCCGTGCAAACTTTCTTTAGCAAGACTAATGAGCTATGCTAACTAATCGGATGAGCAGCAACGAGACTTCAGAAACCGATCCCGGCCCCGACGCCGGGAACCCCGCAGACCTCTCCCCCGCGGCCTCGCAGCTTCGCATCGCGACGTTCCGTCTCGCTCGGCGCATGCGCACGCAGCGCGCCGTCGACTCGATGAGCGACGGGCAGTTCGCGGTGCTCGCCGCCCTCAAGGTGCACGGCCCCCACACCCTCGGCGAGCTCGCCGAGCGCGAGCGCGTCTCGGCCCCGTCGATGAACCGCACCGTCAACTGCCTGCAGGACTCGGGCTACATCGTGCGCGGTGCCGACGAGCGCGACGGCCGCAAGGTCGTCATCTCGCTCACGCCCGAGGGCGTGGCGGTCGTCGAAGAGACCGCCCGTCGCCGCGACGCGTGGGTCGAGTCCTCTCTCGCCGAGCTCACGCCGGCCGAGCGCGAGACGCTCGCCGCTGCGGCCGAGATCATGGAGCGGATGGTGGCCCGATGAGCGCCATGTTCCGGTCCTTCTCCGCCTTCAACTACCGCGTGTGGTTCATCGGCGCGCTGGTGTCGAACATCGGCGCGTGGATGCAGTCCACCGCGATCAGCTGGGTGGTCCTCACCGAACTGACCGACAACGACGCCGCCGCGATGGGCGTCACGATGGCGCTGCAGTTCGCTCCGCCGCTGCTTCTCGTCGGCGTGACCGGCCTCGTCGCCGACCGCTTCGACCGGCGCAAGCTGCTCCTCATCACTCAGAGCCTGCTGCTCCTGCTCGGCGTCGCGATCGGCGTGCTCATCTTCGCCGGCGCGATGACCCTGCCGATCATGTACGGGTTCGCGCTCGCACTGGGCGTCGTCGCCGCGTTCGACAACCCGGCGCGCCAGGCCTTCGTGTCCGATCTCGTGGCCCGCGAGAACGCCTCGAATGCTGTCGCACTCAATGCCGCGTCGTTCAACGGCGCCCGCATGATCGGGCCCGCGGTCGCGGGCATCGTGATCGTCGCGATCGGCACCGGCTGGGTGTTCGTCGCGAACGCGGTGACCTTCCTCGCGATGCTCGCAGCGCTCATGCTGATCCGCACCCACGAACTCGTGCCGCGCGTGAAGGCGCCGCAGTCCTCGCGCCTCGCCGACGGGTTCCGCTATGTCGCCGGCCGCCCCGACCTCATCGTCACCTGCGCGATGGTGTTCCTCATCGGCGCGTTCGGCATGAACTTCCCCATCCTCGCGTCCACGATGGCGGTCGAGTTCGGCAAGGAGGCCGACGGGTTCGGCCTGCTCAGCTCGATCCTCGCGATCGGCTCGGTCGCGGGTGCCCTCCTGGCGGCCCGCCGGGACCGCGCGCGGCTGCGGGTCCTCATCATCGGCACCGCGATGTTCGGCATCGCCGCCGTCGTCTCGGCGTTCATGCCGACGTACTGGCTCTACGCCGTCACCCTCATGTTCACCGGATTCTCGGTCGTCACGATGATGACGACGGCGAACGGCTACGTGCAGACCACCACCGACCCGGTGCTGCGCGGTCGCGTGCTCGCCCTGTACATGGCGATCCTCATGGGCGGCACACCCATCGGCGCGCCGATCGTGGGATGGGTCGCAGCCGAGTACGGCCCGCGCATGGCGATCCTCGTGGGCGCTGTCGCCGCCTTCGTCGCCTTCGCGATCGGCGCCACCTGGCTGCTGTGGTCGGGACGCCTCCACCGTCACGAGCAGAAGCGGTTCCGCCTCACGCTCGACGAGACGCGCCCGCTCACGATCGTCGCACCCGAGGAGTTCAGCGACGAGGTCGCCGGCACCACGCCCATCCGCGTGCTTCCGAGCGACGAGGAGGACAAGCTCCGCGCCCGCGCCCGCGCGAGCTGACGGATCTCCGGCCGGGATCGCGAAAAGGGGAGATCCTCGCACATGTCATGTGTGCCGAGATCTCCCCTTCGCGTTTCCCGCGGGCCGGGCGTCAGGAGACGGTGAGCGAGACGGATGCTGCGGCCAGGCCGTCGGTCGTCACCGTCACCGTTGCCGATCCCGGGCCGGTGGGCCGGACGATGGCGAGGGCGCGCCCGTTGTACGTCGTGACCGAAGGGCCCGCGAAGGACTCCTCGGTGCGGATGCGGCCGGTGCCGAGCCCGACGAGCTCGGCGTCGCCGTCGACCCTCACCGTCACGAGCCGGTCGGCGTCGACCGCGACGACGCCATCCGCGTCAGCCAGCGAGATCGCGACGAACCCGAGACCGTCTGCGGAGATCTCGGCCTCCTCGACGGATGCCGCGAGCCCGACGTCGCCGGCCGTGCGCAGCGCCGAGCGCCCCACCTCGACTCCGCCGCTGCGGGCGATCGCAACCAGTTCACCGGGGCGGTACTCGGTCTCGAACCGCGCGCGGAAGGCCTTGTCCGCACCGACCGCGGTGACCCCGAGCGAGACGCCGTCGAGCTGCAGCTCGACCTCGTCGGCGGGCGCGTACACGTCGACCGTGACCGGCGCGCCGGGTTCGGCACCCCACGTCCACGACGACACCGAGTCGTCCCACGACCACGGCGTCGTCGCGGTGGGCCGGCCGTGGTGCCGGGGCGGATGCACCGCGAGGTAGGGGTCTGTGCGCAGTCCGAACACGATCTCGCGGTAGTACGAGACCGGGCGACGGAACCCCGTGATGTCGATGTCGCCGCAGCCGGCGAGCAGGTGCGGGTAAGGGCCCGCGGTACCGGTCGGCGCGTAGCCCGGCTCGTCGGTGTAGTCGACCCGCCCGATGCCGGCCTCGCCGAGGTAGTCCCAGCCGGTCCACGTGAAGTCGCCGACGACGTGGTCGAGCCGCTCGACGAGCTCCCACATCTTCTCGATGCGCGACGGAAAGGTCTCGGATCCCACGATCACGCGGTTCGGGAACAGCTCACGGTCGAGCTCGTACCGCGACTCGGCGTAGTTGAAACCGACGACGTCGAGCACCGATGCGGATTCCTCGGTCGACGCGGTGACGAGCTCCGACGCGTTGGCGCGCGCCATCACGTCGCCCATCGTCGCCATCATCGTGTTCGGATCGGCCGCTCCGGTCTCGCCGGAGTCCTCGGGGCGGCCCATCTTGTCCAGGTTCGCGATGATCCCGTTGATCCCGTTCGTGACGAACCGCGTGTCGTCGGCCTCGCGAATGGCCTCGGCCAGGCGCCGGCTCCAGGCGGAGCCCGCCGGCGTCGCGAGCTCGAGGATCTCATTCCCGATGGAGTACATGATGACGCTGGGGTGGTTGACGTCCTTGGCGACGAGTGCCTCGACGTCGTGGCGCCACCGGCCGGGGAAGCTGGCAGCGGCGTCGAACGCGACCTTCGAGCGGGTCCAGGTATCGGTGAGCTCGTCCATCACGAGCACGCCGTACCGGTCGCACGCGTTCAGCATGGCTCGACTCATCGGGTTGTGCGAGCTCCGGAGCGCGTTGAAGCCCGCGGCCTTCAGCAGGCGCACCCGCCGGTCCTCGGCCGCGGCGAACGTCGCGGCGCCGAGTGGTCCGCTGTCGTGGTGCACGCACGCGCCGCGAAGCTTCACGGTCTCGCCGTTGATACGGAGGCCTCGGGCCGCATCGACCTGCAGGCGACGGATGCCGAAGGCCGCGGCATCCGTGTCGATCACATCGCCGTCCTCGCCGGCGAGGGCGGTTCGCACGCGGTAGAGCGCGGGCGCGTCGACGCTCCACAGCGACGGCGTCTCGACCGCGAGGCGCACGCGCGCCACGGCGCCGGAGTGGGGAAGGACCGTCACCGGCGCCGTTCCCGTCGCGACGTCGGAGCCATCGGGCGTTTCCACGGTCCAGGTGAGACGCAGAGTGCGGGTGTGGCGCGTGGTGTTGCGCACCGTCGTCGCGATCTGCACGACGGCGCGGTCAGCGTCGACGTCCGGTGTCGTGATGCGGGTTCCGTCGAGCGGGATGTGCACGGGATCGGCGACCACGAGGTGTACCGGACGATAGATGCCCGCACCGGAATACCACCGGCTGTCGCGGTGCGCACGGGCCTCCACCGTCACGCGGTTGGGCTCGCCGTGCCGCAGGTACGGGTCGAGCACGGCCTCGAAGGCGTTGTAGCCGTTCGGCTCGTGCACCACCGCGTCGCCGTTGACGAACACCACGGCATCGCGGTAGACGCCCTCGAACTCCAGCCGCACGGTCTTGTCACGCCAGTCGTCGGGAACATCGAACGTCTTCGCGTACTCGAAGACACCGCCGGGGACGTAGCCGGTGTGCACGCCCTGATCGCTGTCGGCCGAGCGCTGCAGGTCGCGCACAGCATCGTGCGGCAGTCGCACAGGTCGGGGGGCGGACTCCGGCGTGGGCGCCTCGAAGGCGCCGAGCTTCGGTCCCGCGGTCCAGCCCTCGAGGAACGGCTCGCGGATCATGCAGGCTCCTCCGTCCGCCTCGGCGCGGACTCGCCGTCGGGCGTCGCCTCCGCGTCGAGCACGTCGAGGGCGTTCTCGATCCCGACGAGGTCATAGCCGCGGATGAGGCTTCGGAAGACCTCGTGCAGCGCCTCGGCCATGTCGGTCGACTCCGGATCGAGAAGCCACTGCACCTGCAGGCCGTCCATCAGGGCGATCGTGGCGACGGCAGCCCGTCCCGGATCCACGCCATCAGCCAGGCGCCCGGCGGCGGCCGCGCGTTCGAACGAGCCGGTCACGCTCGTGCGGACGTAGTGGTAGCGGTTGACGAAGTAGTCGTGGGCGGGGTGCGACGGCGCCGTCGCCTCCGCCGACAGCGTGGTGTACAGCTCGACGATGCCGGGCTGCGCCGCGTTGAAGCGCGCCAACTCGGCGAGCGCCCGCAGCGCCTCGACGCCGTCGGGGAGGTCGAAGTCGACGCGGGCGCGCGAGAGGTCGTCGCGATGGTCCAGAAGCGCCAGCAGCAGTGCGCTCTTGCTGCGGAAGTGGTGCAGCAGTCCCGCCTCGCTCATGCCGACACGCTCTGCGACCTCGCGGAGCGAGCCGGCGCGATACCCGGACTGGGAGAACACCTCCAGGGCCGCGTCGAGGATCGCCGTGCGCGTCTCCTTCGACTTCGCGTACTCGCCCCGCGGCTTGCGGGTCCGCGTGGGAGCGGTCCCCGCCTCTGTCGGAGCGGGAGTCGTCTCGGTCATCGTCACACCGTATCCCCGCATCAGCCGGGGCACCTCCATCGGCGCCTGTCGGGGTCCTCTCCCTCCGTTCTATAACGAATTCCTAATGCTCGCTAGTTTTTTGGACCAAAAACCTAGCGGCCACTAGAAATTGCTGTTAGCGTCTCCCGGCAGTAGGCGATCCGCAGGGGCATCGCCACCTAGGAAGGGACCAAGGATGTTCCGTTGGAAGGCCACAGCAGCCACCATCGCGATCGCCGCTCTCGCCCTCACCGGCTGCGCCGGTGCCGGGGACGAGGGTTCGGGCGGAAGCGACTCCGGCCGAGCAGACCGGCTCACGCTCACTGCGATCATCGGGCCCACGAGCTACGACATCGGACAGGGAGCGGAGTACGGCAACCGCAGTCCGTTCTTCCAGGCGGTGTTCGACACGCTGCTGCAGAAGAACTCCGACGGTGAGATCGAGCCCTGGCTCGCCACGAAGTGGGAGTACAACGAAGACAACACCGTGCTGACGCTGACGCTGCGCGACGACGTCGAGTTCACCGACGGCACCAAGCTCGACGCCGATGCCGTCGTCGCGAGCCTCGAGCGCTTCCGCGACGGGACCTCGCCGCAGGCCGCGACGCTCGCCGGCAAGGAGTTCGCCGCCGTCGACGCCACCACCGTCACCATCACGCAGGACGCGCCCGACCCGTCCCTGGTCAACATGCTCTCGATCGCCCCGGGCCTCATCCAGGCGCCGTCCACCTTCGACGACCCGGACTCCGCCACCGAGCCGATCGGCTCCGGCCCGTACGTGCTCGACACCGCGTCGACCGTCACCGGCACGACGTACGTCTACACGGCCAACCCGGACTACTGGAACCCGGACGCCGTCAAGTACGACAACCTCACGATCAACGTCATCGAGGACCCCACCGCGACGCTCAACGCCCTCAAGGCCGGCGAGGCCAACGGCGCGAAGATCGTGAACAACGACACGATCCCCGAGATCGAGGCATCCGGCTGGACGATCGAGTCCAACGAGCTCGACTTCCAGGGCCTGCTGCTGTTCGACCGCGCCGGCACGATGGCGCCCGAGCTCGCCGACGTCAAGGTGCGCCAGGCGATCAACATGGCGTTCGACCGCGAGGCGCTCCTGAAGGCGCTGCAGGCCGGTTACGGCACGGTCACCGAGCAGGTGTTCCCCGCGACCTCGGTCGGCTACGACGAGGCCCTGGACAGCACCTACGAGTACGACCCCGAGGGCGCCAAGAAGCTCCTCGCCGAGGCCGGCTACCCCGACGGGTTCTCGATCGACATGATGTCGACCCCGGCGTTCCAGACCACGTTCGACCTCGTCGCGCAGCAGCTCGCCGACATCGGGATCACGGTGAACTACACCGACCCCGGCACCGGCAACTTCATCACCGACATGCTCGCCCCGAAGTACCCGGCGACGTGGATGGCGCTCGAGCAGAACCCGGACTGGCAGCTGATCAACTTCATGATCGCTCCCGAGGCCACGTTCAACCCGTTCCACTCGCAGGACCCGAAGGTCGACGAGTACATCTCGACGATCCAGCTGGGCACGAAGGACGAGGCCGACCAGGCCACGAAGGACCTCAACGCCTATCTGGTCGAGCAGGCCTGGTTCGCGCCGTTCTTCCGGGTCCAGGGCACGTACGCGACCGACGCGAACACGAACCTCGAGTTCTGGCCCACCAACGCCTACCCGTCGATCTTCGACTTCTCGCCGAAGAACTGAAATCTCTCCCCGTCCGCCCGCACGCCGCGGGCGGGCGGGGAGACACCACCCACGGGAAAGCGACATGATCTCATTCATCCTCCGGCGCGTGCTGTCGGGCGTCATCCTCATCGCGGTGATCTCGTTCCTCGCGTTCGTCCTCCTGTACGCCGCGGGCGGCGACATCGCCCGCCGCATCCTCGGCGAGAACGCCACCGCCGAGACCGTCGCCAAGAAGACCGAACAGCTCGGGCTGGACCAGCCGCTGCTGCAGCAGTACTGGAACTGGGTCACCGGCGCCCTCACGGGCAATCTCGGTCGCAGCTGGTTCACCGGCGAGCTCGTCTCGACGAGCGTCAGCAACCGCCTCGCCGTCACCCTCGCGATCGTGATCGGCGCGACCCTCGTCTCGGCGATCGTCGCGGTGGTCCTCGGCATCCTTGCCGCCCGCCGCGGCGGCTGGGTCGACGGCAGCGTCCAGGTGATCGCGCTCATCGGCTTCGCCATCCCCGGCTTCCTCATCGCGCTGGGCCTCGTGCTCGTGTTCGCGATCAACCTGGGCTGGTTCAAGGCGACCGGATACGTGCCCCTGACCACCTCCGTGTCGGGCTGGCTCTCGTCCGTGACCCTGCCCATCGTGGCGCTGTCGATCGGCGCGATCGCGGCGGTGTCGCAGCAGATCCGCGGCTCGGTCATCGACGCGATGTCGCGGGACTACGTCCGCACGCTCCGCTCCCGCGGCCTCAGCACGAACTCGGTCGTGTACCGCCACGTGCTCCGCAACGCCGGCGGCCCCGCACTGGCGGTCCTCGCCGTGCAGTTCATCGGCCTCCTCGGCGGGGCCGTGATCGTCGAGCAGGTCTTCGCCATCCCCGGCATGGGCCAGCTCACCGTCCGCGCCACCACCCTGGGCGACATCCCCGTCGTCATGGGCGTCGTGATCGCCTTCGCGATCATCGTCGTCATCGTGAACCTCCTCATCGACCTCGCCCAGGCGGCGCTGAACCCGAAGGTGCGACTCTCATGACCGCCATCGACGTCCCCCTCGACGTGCCGGTCGCACCGGTACGCGTCTCGCTCTGGCGCCGGCTGCTGCGCCGGCCGATCGGCCTCGCATCGCTGGTCTTCCTCGCGTTCCTCGGCCTGATCGCAATCATCGGCCCGTGGATCGCCCCGCAGGACCCGAACTACGCCGACATCCGCAACGTCCTCGCCCCGCCCAGCGCCGCGCATCTCCTCGGCACCGACGGCAGCGGCCGCGACGTGTTCTCGCGCCTGCTGGTGGCGACCCAGACGACTGTCGCGGCGGCGCTCCTCGCGCTGGTCGTGGCGCTCGTCCTCGGTGTGATCAGCGGTCTCATCGCCGGCTACTACCAGGGCTGGTTCAACAGCGCAGCCACGTGGGTCACCGAGCTCAACATGGCCCTGCCCGGCATCGTGGTGCTGCTCGCAGCACGTGCCGTCCTCGGCCCGTCGGTGTGGATCTCGATGTTCATCTTCGGCATCCTGCTCGCACCGGCGTTCTACCGGCTGGTGTATGCCTCCGTGACCGCCGTGCGCACCGAGCTCTACGTCGACGCGGCCCGCGTATCGGGCCTCAGCGACACGCGCATCATCGGCCGACACGTGCTCTCGGTGGTGCGGGCTCCGATCATCATCCAGTCGGCGATCATCGCCGGCATCGCCATCGCGATCCAGTCCGGCCTCGAGTTCCTGGGCCTCGGAGACATCGCCGTTCCCACGTGGGGCCAGATGCTCAACGACGGCTTCAAGAACATCTACAAGGAGCCGCTCCTGATGCTCTGGCCGTCGCTCGCGATCGCCCTGACCTGCATCGCGTTGACGCTCCTGGCCAACGTGATGCGTGACGAGCTCGAGCGCACCGTCTCGGTGCGGCGCAAGCGTCGTCGTGCGGTCGCGACCGCGACCGGTTCGGTGGCCGCTGTGACGACGTCGGTGGGACTGAGCGGAGGAGATGTCGTCGACCTCGACGAGCCGCCCGTCTTCGAGACCGACGGCGTCATCGTCCACAAGGGCGACGCGCGCACCAAGGCGACCGAGAAGGTGCTGGACGTCCGCGACCTGCATGTCGGCTACGACCAGCCCGACGGCTCGCACATCGAGGTCGTCCACGGCGTCTCGCTCGACATCCGCAAGGGCGAGGTGCACGGTCTCATCGGCGAGTCCGGCTCGGGGAAGACGCAGACCGCGTTCGCCGTGCTGGGCCTGCTCCCCCGCGGCGGCCACGTCACCGGCGGCTCGATCCTGTACGAGGGCACCGAGATCGCCGACGGCGACGACCGCACCTATGCCGGCCTGCGTGGCAAGCGCATCGGGTACATCCCGCAGGAGCCGATGTCGAACCTCGACCCGTCGTTCACGATCGGCAGCCAGCTGGTCGAGCCGCTGCGCAAGAATCTCGGGCTCTCGAAGAAGGCGGCCACCGACCGCTCGCTGGAGCTCCTCGCCCGGGTCGGCATCCCCAACCCGAAGCGGACCTTCGACGCATACCCGTTCGAGGTCTCGGGCGGCATGGCGCAGCGCGTGCTCATCGCGGGCGCCGTGTCGACCGACCCCGACCTCATCATCGCCGACGAGCCGACCACGGCCCTCGATGTCACGGTGCAGGCCGAGGTGCTGGAGCTCCTGCGCGACCTGCAGGCCGAACGTCACATGGCGATGCTCCTGGTGACCCACAACTTCGGCGTCGTCGCCGACCTGTGCGACCGGGTGACCGTCATGCAGAGCGGCCGGTTCGTGGAGCAGGGGCCGGTGCGCGCGATCTTCAACGACGCGCAGCACCCGTACACGCAGGCACTGCTGGACGCGATCCTCGATGAGGGTCCCGCCCGCGGTCCGCTCGTCACGAAGGGAGCACGAGCATGAGCGCTCCGCTGCTGGACATCAAGGACCTCGTCGTCGAGTACCCGGGCAAGGGCTTGCGCGCCCAGCCGTTCCGGGCCCTCAAGGGCGTCTCGCTCGACATCCTGCCGGGTGAGACCGTGGGTCTCGTCGGCGAGTCGGGGTCGGGCAAGACCACGCTGGGTCGAGCCGCGCTCGGTCTCGCGCCGGTCACCGAGGGCTCGATCGTCTACGACGGCAAGGACATCTCCCACCTCAAGCGCCAGGAGCGCCGCGCGCTCAGCTCCGAGATCCAGGTCGTGTTCCAGGACCCTTACTCTTCGCTGAACCCGTCGATGACGATCGAGCAGATCCTCACCGAGCCGCTCACCGCGGCGGGCGTCTCATCGAGCGAGGCGAAGTCGCGGGTGCGCGACCTCCTCGATCAGGTGGGCCTGCCCGCGGACGCCCGCGGTCGCCTCCCCCGCGAGTTCTCGGGCGGCCAGCGTCAGCGCGTCGCGATCGCGCGGGCCCTCGCGCTGCAGCCGCGGCTCATCGTGTGCGACGAGCCCGTGTCGGCACTCGATCTGTCGACCCAGGCCCGAGTGCTGGACCTCTTCATCGACATCCAGAACCGCACCGGCGTCGCCTACCTCTTCGTCACGCACGACCTCGCGGTGGTGCGCCACATCAGCCACCGCGTGGCCGTGATGTACCGCGGCGAGATCGTCGAGACGGGCGACGGCGACCGGGTGACCTCCGCGCCCGAGCACCCGTACACGCAGCGGCTCTTCATGGCCGCACCCGTGCCCGACCCCGACAAGCAGGAGGAGCGCCGCATCGCGCGGCGCGCGCTCCTCGACGCCGAGGCGGCCGCAGGCGTCATCTGACGACACGGATGCTGCGGCCCGGCGTGTGAGCGCCGGGTCGCAGCTGGGCCCCGCCCCCAGAGGCTTCACCCGCGAGCAGCGCGTGGAGTGGGAGCGGGGACCGCTCCTCTGACCCTCCTTCCGAGAACGGAAACTCCCCGATGACCGAGACCGCCACCTCCACGCACACCGACTCGGTGCAGCACCTCGTGCCGCTGCTCGATCGCCTCACCCTCGAGCAGAAGGCGGCCCTCGTCCAGGGCGCCGACTTCTGGACCACCGTGCCGCTCCCCGAGATCGGGCTCCGGGCGATGACCCTGTCGGACGGCCCCGCCGGCGTCCGCGGTCCTCGCTGGGACGAGCGCGAGCCGTCGCTGAACCTGCCCTCGGGGTCGGCCCTCGCCGCGTCGTGGGACGTGGACCTGGCGTACCGGTACGGGGCTGCCGCGGCATCCGAGGCCCGTCGCAAGGGTGTCGACGTCGTTCTCGGGCCGACCATCAACCTGCACCGCTCGCCGCTCGGCGGCCGGCACTTCGAGTGCTTCAGCGAGGACCCGGAGCTGACCGCCGAGCTCGCCGCGGCGTACGTTCGCGGCCTCCAGGACAACGACGTCGCGGCGTGCCCCAAGCACTACGTCGCGAACGACTCCGAGACCGACCGCTTCACCGTCGACGTGCGCGTGGACGAGCGCGCCCTGCGCGAGAACTACCTCGCGCCCTTCGAGCGCGCGGTGGACGCCGGCGCCTGGACCATCATGAGCGCCTACAACGCCGTCGACGGCGTCACCATGACCGAGAACGACCTCCTCGAGACGCCGCTGAACTCCGAGTGGGGCTTCGACGGCGTCGTCATCAGCGACTGGACCGCAGTGCGTTCGCTGGATTCCGTGCCCGCCGCGCAGGACCTTGCGATGCCGGGCCCCGCCCCCGCGTGGGCGGACCTCGTCGCCGCGATCCGCGACGGGCGCCTGAACGAGGCCGACCTCGACCGCAAGGTGCTGCGCGTGCTGCTGCTCGCCCAGCGCGTCGGCGCCCTGGGAGAGCGTGAGCCCCGCGAGCCCGCTCCGCTCGACGGGCCCGCGTTCGCCCGCGAAGCCGCCATCGAGGGAACCGTGCTGCTGCGCAACGAGGGCGTTCTCCCGCTGGATGCCTCGTCCCTCGGCCGTGTCGCCGTCATCGGCCAGAATGCGCGCGAGGCGCGCACGCAGGGCGGCGGCAGCGCCACCGTGATCCCCGAGTCCGTGGTCTCCCCGCTCGACGCGATCCGCGCCGCGGTCCCGGGCGCCGACGTCGGCTTCGAGATCGGCGCAGTCGTGCAGGAGGGGGTCGCCGAGATCCCGCTCGCGCATCTGACCAACCCCGCGACAGGGGAAGCCGGTATCCGTGTCGCGTTCTTCGACGCCGACGGCACCGAGCTGTTCGCCGAGAACCGCCGCTCGACCGCGCTCGTATGGTTCGGGGGCGACGCCCCCATCGCGGCGAGTGCCACCGTCGTGTTCGAGACCCTCTACACGCCCGCCGAGACCGGCGACATCGAGCTCGGCTTCGCCGGCGCGAACCCCGGAAAGCTGTACGTCGACGGGCAGCTCGTGCTCGATGACTCGCCCGTCATCGAAGGCACCGACCTCGGTGCGGCGTTCCTCAATCCGCCGTCGATCACGGCGACGGTCGCCGTCGAGGCGGGACGCGAGACCGCGGTCCGCGTCGAGTTCTCACGCGAGAGCCACGGCGCCCTGTCGGGAGCCCTGAGCGCGACGCTCGGCATCGCCCCCGAGCGCACCGACGCCGACGAGCTCATCGCGCGCGCGGTCGCGGAGGCCGCGGCATCCGATCTCGCCATCGTCGTGGTGGGCACCAACTCGAAGGTGGAGTCCGAGGGCTACGACCGCACCAGCCTGGATCTGCCCGGCCGCCAGGACGACCTGGTTCGCGCGGTCGCGGCCACCGGGACACCGACGGTCGTCGTGGTCAACGCGGGCTCGCCGGTCGTGCTGCCGTGGGCGGAGGACGTCGCGGCCGTGGTGCAGGGCTACTTCGGCGGACAGGAGTTCGGGCACGCGATCGCCGACGTCCTCACCGGCGCCGCCGAGCCCGGCGGGCGCCTGCCCACGACGTGGCCGGCGGCGCTGGCCGACGTGCCGGTGACCGAGGTCGTCCCCACCGACGGCCGCCTCGAGTACCGCGAAGGCCTGCACATCGGCTACCGCGCGTGGCTGAAGGCGGATGCCGTGCCCGCGTTCGCGTTCGGCCACGGTCTCGGGTACACGACGTGGTCCTGGGGCGCCGCGCAGCGCACGGGCGACACCGTCGAGGTGACGCTTGCCAACACCGGCCATCGCCGCGGCAAGCAGGTCGTGCAGGTCTACGCCGAGCGCCCCGAGTCCGCCGTGGAGCGCCCCGAGCGCTGGCTCGTCGGCTTCGCGACCGTGCACGCGGCCCCCGGCGAGACGGTCACGGCGACCATCCCGGTGCCGGCGCGCCGCCTCGCCCACTGGGCGGGCGAGTGGACCGTCGAGTCCGGAGCGTACACGCTCCGCGCCGGCGCCTCGGTGGCGGATCTGCCGCTCTCGCTCGAGTGGCGCATCGCGTCCTGACACCCCGCAGGGCAGAACTCCTCAGACTTCGCCCGACGGGCGCCGCAAGGGTGTCCGTCGGGGCGGGTGAGCCCCGAATCTGCGGAGTTCTGCACATCGCGACATCGCCCACCCCACCGCCGAGAGGAACCCGATGCAGCACCTGACCACCACGCGCCTCCGAGGGCACGCCGATACCCGCCTCGAAGAGGTCGCCGGGCGCCTGGACGGCCTGCTCGCCGCCGACCCCGACCTGTCGTTCCAGGTCGCGGCATTCCACGAGGGCCGGCCCGTGCTCGACGCTTGGGGCGGACCGCATCTGGCGGAGGACTCGGTGATCGTGCCCTACTCGGTCACGAAGAACGCCATCGGGCTCTCGATCGGCCTGCTGATCGAACGCGGCGAGCTCGATCTCGACGAGCGCGTCGCGACCTACTGGCCGGAGTTCGCCGCCAAGGGCAAGCAGTTCGTCACCGTGCGGCAGCTGCTGTCGCACCAGGCAGGTCTGCCGCAGGCCTCACCCGCTCTCACGTGGGACGAGCTGCTCGACCACCACGCCGCAGCCGGACGCCTCGCGGCGAGCCGGCCGTTCTGGCACCCGGGCAGCGCCTTCGGCTACCACGCCATCACGATCGGGAACCTGGGCGACGAGCTCGTCTTCCGGGTGACGGGGCGGACGCTCCACGAGTTCTACGAGCAGGAGATCCGCGTCCCGCACGGCATCGACTTCTTCCTCGGCCTGCCGGCCGACCTCGAGGACCGCCGCGCCGACGTGCTTCCGATGATCAGACCCGTCTCCGACACCTCCGCGCCGACCTTCTCGGCGCTCGGCCCGGTCGTCTTCGGCTCGATGGGCGGCGACGTGGACCTCGGCAACTCGCGGCGCAGCTGGGAGTACGGCCACCCGGCAGGCTCCGGCACCGGCACCGCCCGGGGTCTCGCCCGCCTGTTCGCGGCGGCCGTCACCGGCGTCGACGGCGCCGACCCCTTCCTGAGCGCCGACACCGTCGCAGAGATCGGCCAGCAGCAGATCCGCGGCTACGACGAGGTGCTGCACCAGCAGGACCGCGCCCACGCGATCGTGTTCCAGAAGCCGTCGCAGCAGCTCGCGTTCGGCGGCCCGCGCTCGTTCGGCCACGACGGCGCCGCCGGCGCGCTCGCCTGCGTCGACCCCGACACCGGCCTGGCCTTCGCGTGGACGGTCGCGCGCGGCCCATGGCCGGGCGGTGCGGATCCTCGTGCCGTCGCGCTCGCGCGGGAGCTCGGCATCCTGCTCTCGTCCTGAACACCCCGGAGGACCCTCGTGACCACGCTCTACAACCCCCTGATCAACGGCTTCCACCCCGACCCCAGCGTCGTGGCGGTCGACGGCGTCTACTACCTCGCGACCTCGACGTTCGAGTACCTGCCGGGCATCCCGATCCACCGCTCCACGGACTTCGAGACGTGGGAGCTCATCGGCCACGTCGCGACCAGGCCCGGCCAGCTCGGCGTCGAGGAGGTGCCCACCGCCGGAGGCGCCTGGGCGCCGACGATCCGTCACCGCGACGGCGTGTTCCACCTCGTCATCACCGACGCGATGGGCCGCGGCATGCTGCACTTCACGGCGACGGATGCCGCGGGCCCGTGGAGCGACGGCGACCTCATCCTGAAGGCGGACGGGTCGGAGTCCGTGGACGGCATCGACCCCGACATCGCGTGGGACTCCGACGGCAACGTGTACATCACGTTCTCGGGCCTCATCCTCGGCGGCGAGAACGTCGGGCAGCACCTGGGCATCCAGCAGGTGAAGGTCGACCTCGATCGTCACCTCGCCCTCGAGGAGCCCCGCTCGCTGTGGTCGGGCACGGGCGGCCAGTTCCCCGAGGCGCCGCACCTCTACGACGTCGACGGCCGCTGGTACCTGATGATCGCCGAGGGCGGCACCGAGCGTGGGCACGGCATCTCGATCGCGCGCGGCGACTCGCCCGAGGGCCCGTTCGAGACGGCGCCGCACAACCCGCTGGTCTCGGCCCGCTCGACGATCCGCCCGGTCCAGAACACCGGACACGGCGACCTGGTGATCGGTCCGGACGGCGACTGGCTGTGCGTGCTGCTGGGGGTGCGGCCGCGCAGCATGACCAGGGCGTTCTCTGCGCTCGGGCGCGAGACCTTCGTCACGCCCGTGCGCTGGGAGGACGACGGCTGGCCCGCGATCGATCCGGTGCTGCTCAACCCTCGACCCGGCACGCGCGTCGAGGTGGACTTCGCCCCCGACCGCGCGCTCGACGGAGAGTGGATCGCCGTCCGCTCGCTGCCCGCCGACCACGCCGATCTCTCGGCGCGGCCGGGCTGGCTCACGCTGCGCGCGGAGGGCTCGACCCTCGACGATGCGCACCCGGTCTTCGTGGGACGCCGCCAGGAGCACCTCACCAGCGCCGTGACGGTGACCGTGGATGCCTCCGCCGGCGTCGGCGGCCTGGCCGTGCGCTACGACGAGCGCTTCCACGTCGAGGTCGAGGCGGGCGGCGGCGAGGTCGTCGGTCGCGCCGTCCTCGGCGGCCTCGTGCAGGAGTGGCGTGCGCCCTACGGCGGCGGCGTGCTCGATCTGCATCTCGAGTCGCGGGGGCCCGAGCCGACGCCAGGCTTCCCGCGCACGAGCGATGTCTTCCACCTGGGCTTCACGCCGGCCGGAGGCGAGCGTGTCGAGCTCGCGGAGGTCGACGGCCGCTTCCTGTCGTCCGAGACGACGGAGTCGTTCACCGGTCGCGTCCTCGGTGTGTACGCCGCGGACGGCGAGCTGGCCGTTCGGCGCTGGATCGCCGAGGGCGACGACGACTGACGGCGCGGCGAGACAGGGGATCGGCGAACCTGGCACCCGGACCGGGGGCGCTACCCGGCGGCGACAGTGAGGATCACTCGCTGGTAGGCGTGGAGCGGCAGCGGTGTGCGGGGGTCGGATGCCTCGGCCACCACGTGGATCGTGTCGCCGGGGCGCGCATCGCCGGGAACCCGGACGGTGACCTCCGAACCCTCGGCGGGCTCGAGCACGACGTCGGCCGTGCACGTGCCCGCTTCGCGGTGGATCCACCAGCGCACCTGCGCATGCGCGCCGCCCGGTCCGCCGACCACGACCGAGAGCCGGGTCTCGGAGCCCGCCGCCACCTCCAGGTCGACGCCGTGGTCGACCGTCAGCGTGGGGTGGTGGTCGGCATCCTCGAACCGCGGGGTCACGCTCCACCGGAGGCGGGCGGCGAAGTCGGCCTGTGCGTGGGCGAACCACCGCACCACCGATCCCTCGTCGCCCGCGGGGGCGCCGTCCGCCCACTCGGCTCCGCCGGGCCGGAACGCGGCATCCGCGAGACCCCACGTGTCGGCGCCCTCGTCGGTCCGGACGTAGCGGCCGCCCCAGCCGCCGTACGACGGATGCTCGTGGGCGCGCAGCCCCGGCGCGAGAAGGTTCAGCATGTTCGTGGTGTCTCCCTCGGAGATCCACTCGCCAGCCGGCTGCGGGTCCATCCACACCTGGTAGCCCCGCGCCCGCAGTTCGTCGGCCGAGAGGCCGGAGAGGTGGAAATAGTCGGTGAGGTCGCCGGGCACCATCTGCCGCCCGTCGCCCCACACGCGGTAGAGCGCGCCGAGAGGACCGACGCTCGTGACGTTGTCGCGCATCCACTCGGCGCCGAGCAGGTGCTGATCGTGCGCCGCGATCGTCTTGCGCGCCATGTACCCCCAGGCGAGAGTGGCCACTTCGATCACCCGGATGCCGGGCCACGTCGGCGCGATGTACTCGTCGTAGGTGGCGTCCTGAGAGGCGAACTTGGTGATGACGGCCTTCGCCGACACCTCTTCGCGGATCCGCTCCCAGTCCGCCGTGCCCGCGAAGCGCTGCTCGATCGACAGGAGGGCGCGCGCGACGGTACTGGGCCCGGCCCACAGCTGCAGGTGGAGCGGCCCGGGACGATCGTCGAGGAGCGCGTCGGCGATGAGCCGTGAGCCCGGCGACTCCGACGAGATGTCGCCCTCGAAGTCGACGTTGCCCTCACGGATGAGCGAGCGCAGGTGGGACGGATCCGGATACCGCGGATCGTGCACGACGAGGTTGTCGTACACCTCCGCGTAGGCGTCTACGGCGTCGTCGATGAAGCGCTCCCCCGGCGCCCAGCGCCACGAGGTCTGTGGCGCGTCGTACTCGCGATCGGGCAGGAAGAACTCCGTGCCGGCGCCGTCGCCGCGCCAATGGAACCTGCTGCTCGCGTAGACGAGGCCCTCGATCTCGACCTCGTTGCTGAACAGCAGGAGCCGGATCATGGAGTTGAGGTCGTCGAGCTCGGGGTCGGCGGTGACGATGGTCCGGGGCCGCGAGACGGCGTTCTCCGGGGCACTCACGAGCCCGCCGCCTGCCATCGGCCGAACTCGGCCAGCTTGACGTAGAAGTCCTCGAACATGAGTCGCGTGTCGACCCACGTGTAGACCCTCATCGGTCTGGCACCGGGGACGTCGACGTACCCTCCGTCGTCGCTCAGGGCAGGGGTCGGGCGCTCGACGTACCGACTCGAGGACGGGTCGGCCTCGAACACCGACTGCAGCGCCGTGAGCAGCACGAGCGGCGAGTCGCCGAGGGCGTAGGTCTCTGCTCCGCCGCCGACGTGGGTCGCGACCATCCGCATGACGAAGGCCACCTCGTCGTACAGGTAGCGCCCGAGCGGACCCGTCTCGGCGACGCGCACGCGCAGCTCGGCATCCGAGACGAGGCACTGGCGGTACACGTCGCGCGGCACCTGCCACAGCGGGATCGGCGAGTCGCCGAAGACGACCTGCCCGGCGACCGGGTCGATGAGCAGGTTGTACTCGATCGGCATGGCGCTCGGCGGCGGCACCGCGAGCCCCTCGTGCTCCTCGCCGCCGATCCACACGAGCGTCAGCCGCTCGGCGACGCGCGGCTCGACGAGGTAGGCCGAGGCGATGTCGGTCAGCCCGCCGCCGGCGACGTAGAACAGCGGGGTGGACACGTCGTCGCGCAACGCCTCGGCGACGATCGCGTCGACGGCAGGCGACGGGCGCGGCGTGCTCCGGTCCGCCAGCGGCTCGTCGGAGCCGACCACGATCACCTCGGTGGAGGTCAGGCCCATGCGGGCGAAGACGTCCTTCGCGATCACGGCGGCGTTCTGCGCACTCCGGCCGGAGGGGTCGAAGCCGTCATCGGCACGAAGGTGCGAGGCGACGACGAGGCGCACCTCGACGCTGGGCGACAGCAGGTGGTGCACGAGCTGGTAGAGGTCGTCGGGATCGCCCGAGAAGTCGTTGTCGATGATGATCCTCGCGCGCGGAGCGCCCAGCGGGGGCAGCCTCTGCCACGGCGTGGTTCCGAGGCTCCAGCTGCGCGCGGCGCGGTCGGTCGGGCGGGTGTCCCCGCTCGGAATCTGCGTCATCTTCGACTTTCCCTTTCGCCGCGGCGTCACGAACGATCTCCCGGTCACTGTAACACCGGTTGACCAATTCAGGATCGACTCCTGCCATCTGTGACGCGCCCGGCCGCGCGGGTCAGCGGGGGGCGCGGACGCCCAGGCGCTCGAGGTGGGCATTCGAGAAGCGGCCCTCGGGGTCGAGGCGCTCGAACACGGCACGGGCGTCGGCCAGGCGCGGGTGCACGCGCTCGATCGCGGCGCGGTCGAACCCGTGGAGCTTGCCCCAGTGCGGGCGCGCGTCGAACGGCTCGAGCGCGGCCTCGACACGTGCGACGGCGGCGGCGACCTCGTCGGGGTGGTTGTGCCAGGTGAAGTGGATGATCACGACGTCACGGCGGTAGGCCGGGCTCAGCCACAGTTCGTCGCGAGCGGCGGTGCGCAGCTCGGTCCAGATGAGATGCGGACGGATGCTGTCGCCGAGCGTCCGCACCGCCTCCAGCGCCGCCCGGGCATCCTCGCGGGCGACGAAGTACTCGCTCTGGATCTCGTCGCCGAACGACGGCTCCGCGTCGAGGCGGAAGTGCGGCAGCCGCAGCATCCACGGCCCGGGCACACCGGCGATCTCGGTGATGTTGTCCTCCACGCCGAGGGGCGAGTCGCTCCCTGTCGCGCGGACGCCGTCGAGGATCGTGTCGGGCACCGGGTCGTCGTCCGCGTCCAGGCGCGTCTTCAGCCACACGTAGCCGACCGACGGCTCCTCCCAGCGCGAGAAGACAGAGACGCTGTACCCGGCGGAGGTGAGGGCGTCGTAGTCGGCGAGCGCGGCCTCCCACGTGACGCCGGTGTAGATGTCCTGGCGGACACGGAATGCGGGCACGACGTCGAGGGTCAGCGACACCACGATGCCGTAGGCGCCCAGGCCCACGACGAGTGCGTCGAAGTCGGGCTCGCCGCGGCGCACCTCATGCACCTCGGCGTCGGCTCCGACGTAGCGGAGCGCCCGGACGGATCCCGAGAGCACCGGATTCGCGTCGCCCGAGCCGTGGGTGCCCGTCGCCGTCGCGCCGCCGACGTTGATGTGCGGCAGCGACCCCATGTTGCGAAGCGCCCACCCGCGGTCGTCGAGCCACACGGCGAGCACGCCATAGCGGATGCCGGCGGGAACGGTGACGGTCTCCGCGGCCTCGTCGAGCTCGAACTCGGCCGCGAACCCGGTCACGTCGACGAGGGTGCCGGCGGTGTCGGGGAGGTCGGTGAACGAGTGACGCGTGCCGAGCGCGCGCACGCGTCCCGGCTCACGCAGCACCCGCTGGACGTCGTCGACCGACGTCGCCTCGACGATCCGGGGCGCTGCGTACTCGTAGGTTCCAGCCCAATTGCGCGGCATCGCGCCTCCTTCGGACGATGCGGTTCAGGGTGCGGCTTCGGCCGCCAGGCGCTGCGAGGCGGTCGCCATGTGGAGGGCCATCGCCGAGGCGGCGGCATCCTCGTCCTCCGCCTCGATCGCTTGGAAGACGGCGTCGTGCTCGTCGATGGCGATGCGGGCCTCGGCCTCGTCGTGGACGGCCCGGTCGGCGTACACCTGCAGCAGCGACCGCACCACGTGCAGCAGGTCGATCAGCGTGTCGTTTCCCGCGGCCGCGGCGAGCGCGTTGTGGAAGTCGAGGTCCGCGCGCGCGAAGGCCCTGAGGTCGCCCACGCCGCTTCGCATGCGCTCGAGCGATCCTGCGATCGCACGGAGATCGGATGCTTCGGCCCGGCCCGCGGCGAGTCGTGCGACGTAGATCTCGAGTCCCGAGCGCAGCTCGAGCAGTTCGGCCGTGTTCTTCTGGCCGATGAGGAGGCCCCAGCGCAGCGTCTGCGGCAGCAGCTCGCTCGCGGTGCCGCGGAGGTACGTGCCCGAGCCGGGACGGACGTCGACGATGCCGAGGATCTCGAGCGCGGCGAGTGCCTCTCGCACCGCGGACCTCCCGACGCCGAGCGTCGCCGCCAGCTGTCGCTCCGGGGGCAGGCGGGTGCCCGCGTCGAGGTCGCCGCTGGTGAAGAGGTCCATCAGGCGGCGCGCGACCTCCGAGACCGGCGTGCCGGCCGGAAGCGCGCCCAGCGCCGCCGTGATCTCGGCCGAGCGGTCGTCGGGGTAGGCGGGCATGCGAACAACTTACGGCAGTCGTGGCGATTCCGGGATTGCTTTCGGTCAACCGGTTTGTCAGACTGTGGAAAGGCGACGTCAGTCGCCTTTCTCACGGCCAACCGAGAAAACGTTTCCTGATGCTCGAAGACGAGAGGTCGATCACAATGAAGTTCCGAAACAGGGGAGTCATCGCGGGAGTGGCAGGGGTGGCGCTGATCGCCCTCGTCGGACTCACGGGCTGCGCGTCCGCCGCCCCCGCGAGCAGCCAGCCGACCCTCGACCCCGACGAGGAAGCCTCGATCACCTTCACGTTCTGGGGCAACGACGTGCGCGCCGAGCTCTACAACGAGGCGATCGCCGCGTTCGAGGAGCAGCACCCCAACATCGATGTCTCCGTGCTGTTCCTCTCCCCCAACGACTATTGGGAGAAGCGCCAGATCGAGGCCAGCGGCGGCGGCCTGCCCGACGTCGTCACGATGGATCTCGCCTACATCCGCCAGTACTCGCAGAGCGGCTCGCTGCTCGACCTGGAGCCGTACCTCGGCAGCATCATCCAGACCGACCCGATCGAGCCGTCGGTGCTCGGCGCCGGCGTGGTCGACGGGGTCACCACGGCCGTGCCGATCTCCACGAACGCGTGGTCGATGTTCATGAACACGACGATCCTCGACGAGATCGGCGTCGAGCCCTTCGCCGGCGGCACGTGGGACGACTACTACGAGTGGGTCGCCGAGGCGACCGACGCCGCGCAGGCCGCCGGGGTGCAGGACGTCTGGGGCGGCGTCGACCCGTCTTCGCGCTTCGTGAACTTCGAGATGCAGCTGCGCGCCGAGGGCAAGGACCTCTTCGATGACGAGGGCAAACCCGGCTTCGACGAGGAGCGCCTCACGGAGTACTGGGAAGAGGGTGCCGACGCGCGCGCGGGCGGCGCCTTCGTGCCGCAGCAGCGGGTCGCCGAGGTACAGCCGCTGACGGCGTTCGATGCCGGGCTCGGCGCGAGCGACACGCAGACCGACAACTTCCTCGCGGGCTACCTCGCGAACCTCGGCGAAGGCAACGAGGTCACGCTCCAGGCTCCGCCGCTGTCGGTGGACGGCGCGAAGGACCTCTACCTCAAGGCGTCGCAGATGTACTCCATCGCGGCGAACTCGGAGCACCCCGCCGCAGCCGCCACGCTCATCGACTTCCTCATCAACTCGCCGGAGTCGGGCGAGATCTTCGGCACCAACCGCGGCCTGCCGGCCTCGGAGACGGCACGCGAGGCCGCCGACCTCGACCCGGTGAGCCAGGACATCGTGGACTACGAGGCGTCGATCGCCGACCGGCTGGGCGAAGCGCCGCCGGCGCCGATCGTCGGCTACGGCTCGCTGCACGAGAAGTTCCGCGAACTCACCGAGGAGCTGAACTTCGGCACTCTCACGATCGACCAGGCCGTCGAGCAGTTCTTCGCCGAGATGGACGTGGTGCTGAACCAGTAGCCCGTTCCGTGCGGCGGCCGACTCCACGCGACGTCGGCCGCCGCACCTCCCGTTTCGCCCTCCGAGGAGTCTCCCCGTGCCCGTCGACGAATCCGCCGCCCCCTCACCCGTCCCCACCCCGCCCCGTCCGTCGCTCGGCATCCAGGGGCCGGTCGTCGCGTTCCAGGATCCCTGGGCGGGAGCCGCCTCGGACGAGATCATGCGCACGGGAACCGGCATCCCCATCCCGTCGCAGGATCCGCCGCCGACGCCGCGCGAGTTCGTGGGCGCGCTGCGCGATCTCGGCGCCGACTTCTACGTGCACCACGTCATCCCGACCCACGCCGACCACGGCGCACTGCTGGGCGACCTCGCCGACGCCGGCATCGACCTCGTGCTGGGCAACGAGTACGGCAACATCAACGGCCCCTTCGTCGACGGCACGAACCGGTACGACCTCCCGGCCGGGCTGATCCGGGATGCTGCGGCCGCCGGCGTGCTCGCCGGCGTGCTGTACGACGAGCCCGAGCACCTCCAGATCCACGCCGATCAGTACCGGCACGACGCCCACCTGCCCCACTTCGGGCAGACCGAGGGCCTCGGGCCGGACGAGGCCGTCGCGGTGATCGACGACACCGTGCGCGGCATCGTGCGCGAGGTCGACGCCGCGACCTCCGCTGCGGGCTCCGCGTCCGTTCCGGTGCTCGCCGAACAGGTGTTCCCGGTGATGTTCCACACACTCGCCCGCGCCGGGATGACGCCGGCGCCCAAGGTGATGAAGGAGTCGTTCCAGCCGCTGCAGCTGGGCACCGCGCTCGGTGCGGCCGTCCAGTACGGGCGCGAACTGTGGATCTGCGCGGATCTGTGGGGCCCCGACATCGGGCCGTGGCTCACCCGCGCCCCGGGCTTTCCCGGGCACTCGCCCGCCGAGTTCGCCTCGGCGCTGCGCCTCGCCTACCTGTTCGCCCCGACGCGGCTGTTCGTCGAGAACGTCGACGTGCTCGTGCGCCACCGCGGTTCGGGAGCGTTCGAGCGCACCGCCCACGGCGAGGTCTGGCGGGAGTTCGTCAGCGACTTCGTGCCGCGGCATCCGCTTCGCTGGAGCCATCGCGATGCCCGCGCCGACATCGCCCTCGTCCATGCCGACGACAGCGACTTCGGTCGCGGCGCGCGGCCGTTCGGCAACCGGACGGCGACGGCGCCCGATACCTCCCGCAGCGTCTTCGAGGCCTGGCACGCCCTCAGCCACGGGCGGCTTCCCGACCACGGGAGCTGCCTCCACATCCCCGGCTACGACTTCCCCCGCCACGAGCTGAACGGCATCCCCCGGCCGCAGTTCCCGCTCGACGCGGGTGCAGCCGAGCAGACCGTCATGCACGGGCTGTTCCAACCGACCCGCAGCGTGCTCGTGTTCGACGAGCACGTGCGCGCCGATCAGCTCGCCGACGCGGGTCTCGTCGTCGTCGCGGGCAGCCGGCTCCCCCGCACGACCCTCGATGCGCTGCACGCTCGCGCTCGGGCCGGCGCGACCGTGCTGATCGCGGCGTGGCTGTGCGATCCCGCGCGTTCGCGGTCGGCGCGGGTCGAGCGCGGGAGCTGGGTCGTGTACGAGGCGCTCGACGACCCCGCCGCGCAGGACGCGATCGCCGCCCACTCGGGCGAACCCGACGTGTGGACGCAGCGCTTCGGCGACGTCGAGCTCCGCATCCGCGCGACGGCCCCCGGCGGCGAGACGCTAGAGTTCGAGATCGCGGATGCTGCGGCCCGCCGCGTCGCCTGAACCCGGACTTCCTCGCGCCCCGGAGGGCGGACACCTCGGGGCGTGACGCGTCGGTGCGGACGAGGCATCCCTTCTCACTTGCAATTGGTCAACCGGTTTGTCACAATGGTCGTCGGAAACCACCTCGATCACCGTCGATGAGCAGGAGTCACCGTGGACCAGAACCAGACCGCCGCAGAGGCGCCCCCCATCGCGCGATCCGCCATCCGCAAGGTGTCGATCCGTCTCGTGCCGTTCGTGGCGCTGATGTTCTTCATCAACTACCTCGACCGCACCGCGATCGGCTTCGCCGCCCCCAACGGCATGAACGAAGACCTCGCCCTGAGCGCCGCTCAGTTCGGCTTCGCCTCGGGCGTCTTCTTCATCGGCTACATCCTTCTCGAGGTGCCCTCGAACCTGGCGCTGCACAAGTTCGGCGCCCGCCGCTGGCTCTCGCGCATCATGGTGAGCTGGGGCATCGTCGCGCTGCTGTTCACCTGGGTGCAGAACTTCGAGCAGCTCGTCGTGCTCCGATTCCTCCTCGGCGTCGCCGAGGCCGGCTTCTTCCCCGGCGCCATCCTCTTCCTCAGCCTCTGGGTGCCCGCGCAGTACCGCGGTCGCATCCTCATGCTCTTCTACCTCGCGCAGCCCCTCACCACGGTCATCGGCGCTCCGCTGGCCGGCTGGCTCATCCAGCAGCACGAGGTGTTCTTCGGCCTCGAGGGCTGGCGCTTCATGTTCTTCGGCGTCGCGATCCCGGCGATCATCGTCGGTGTCATCGCGTGGTTCTACCTCAAGGACAAGCCGGCCGACGCCAAGTGGCTCACCCGTGACGAGCAGGTCTGGCTGACCGACGCGCTCGACCGCGAGAAGGCCGCGACGCAGAAGAAGGAGCACGGCCACGTGTCGGCGCGCTTCGCCTTCAAGAGCGGTCGCGTGTGGGTGCTCTCGTTCATCTACTTCGGCTTCATCTACGGCCTGTACGCGCTCGCGTTCTTCCTTCCCACGATCATCGAGGGCTTCCAGAGCCAGACCGGTCAAACCTTCGACACGCTGCAGAAGGGCCTCATCACCGCGATCCCGTACCTGCCGGCCGCCGTCGTCATGTACTTCTGGTCGCGAGACGCCTCCAAGCGCGGCCTCAAGACGTGGCACATCGCGGGTCCCGCGATCGCCGGTGCCGTCAGCATCCCGATCGCCCTCTTCACCGGTTCGCCTGCGGCCACCATCGCGGTCATCACGATCACCGCGTGCGCGATCTTCGCCGCCCTGCCGAACTTCTGGACGCTCCCGACGCGCTTCCTCACGGGAGCCGCGGCTGCCGCCGGTGTCGCACTGATCAACACGATCGGCAACCTGGCCGGCTTCTCGGCCCCGTTCGTCACGGGCTTCGTGCACGACTGGACCGGCGGCTACGAGGTGCCGATGTTCATCGTCGGCTTCGTCATGCTCGTCTCGGCGGTGCTGATGGTGCTGCTCGCCCGCAGCAACCGCATCAACCCGGTCGTCGTCGACCACGCGGATGCTGCGCCCACCCTGGACGCGGAGGCCCTGCGCGCCGCGGCCGACCCCAAGGGGGATGCGCGATGACGCGGCTGTGGAACGAGCCGGCGGACTTCGCCGACGAGATGATCGACGGGTTCGTCGCGGCGAACGAGCGGTACGTGCGGCGGGTTCCCGGCGGCGTGGTGCGGTCGACGGTGTCGCCGGCCGGTCAGGTCGCGGTCGTGGTCGGCGGCGGCTCGGGCCATTACCCCGCGTTCGGCGGGCTGGTGGGTCCGGGGCTCGCTCACGGCGCCGCGATGGGCAACCTGTTCGCGTCGCCCTCGACACAGCAGGTGTACAGCGTCGCGAAGGCCGCCGACAACGGCGGCGGAGTGTTCTTCTCGTACGGCAATTACGCCGGCGACGTGCTGAACTTCGACGCCGCGCAGGAGCGGCTGCGCGCCGAGGGCATCGCGTGCGAGACGGTCACGGTCACCGACGACATCGTCAGCGCCACGCCGGCGGACAAGCACAACCGCCGCGGCATCGCCGGCGACCTCACGGTGTTCCGCATCGCGGCCGCCGCGGCCGAGGCCGGCGCCGACCTTGCCGAGGTCAGCCGTCTCGCCCGCCTTGCGAACGAGCGCACCCGGTCGTTCGGGGTCGCCTTCACCGGCTGCACGCTGCCCGGTGCCGTCGAGCCGCTGTTCACGGTCCCGGAGGGACGGATGGCGATCGGTCTCGGCATCCACGGTGAGCCGGGCATCGACGAGACCGACATCCCCACCGCCGACGCGCTCGCCGAGCTGCTCGTCGAGAGGCTCCTCGCCGAGGTGCCCGACGGCGTCGAGGTCGCCGGCGCCCGCGTGGTGCCGATCCTCAACGGCCTCGGGTCTCTGAAGTACGAGGAGATGTTCGTCGTCTACCGGCGCATCGCCCAGCTGCTCACGGACGCCGGCCTCGAACTCGTCGACCCGCACGTCGGCGAGTACTGCACCAGCTTCGACATGGCCGGCACCTCGCTCACCCTGTTCTGGCTGGCCGGTGCTGGTGAGGAGAGTGAGCTCGCCCCGTTGTGGGACGCCCCCGTCGACACGCCCGCCTACCGCCGCGGCTCGGTCGCGCCGCAGCAGCGGGTACTGGTGACCGATGCCACGGCCGACCTGGTCGCGGAGATCCCCGACGCCGACGAGGCATCCCGTGCCGCCGCCCAGACCGTCCTCGCCGCGGTGCGCACCATCGTGGACACCGTCGACACCCACGTCGACGAGCTCGGACGCATCGACGCGATCGCCGGCGACGGCGACCACGGCATCGGCATGCAGCGCGGCTCGCACGCGGCCCTCGCCGCCGCGACGGCCGCCGTCGACGCCGGTGCCGGCGCGCGCACCACGCTCGCGCGCGCCGCCGATGCGTGGGCCGACAAGGCCGGCGGCACCTCGGGGGCGCTGTGGGGCGTCATCCTGAACGCGGTCGCCGCGAAGCTCGCCGACGAGGGCCGCCCCGACGCGGCCGCCGTCGCCGCGGGCGTCGCCGCCGGCTCACGCGGTGTCACGGACTACGGCAAGGCCGAGGTCGGCGACAAGACCCTCGTCGATGCGCTGGTGCCGTTCAGCACCACTCTCACCGGTGCGGTGGATTCGGGCGCGGGCCTCACCGACGCGTGGCGCGCGGCGGCGGATGCGGCGACCCGCGCGGCTGCCCGGACCGCAGAGCTCCTGCCCCGCATGGGCCGCGCGCGCACGCACGGCCAGAACAGCGTGGGCACCCCCGACCCGGGCGCGATCTCGCTCGCGCTCATCGTGACAGCCATCGCAGAGACACTCGCCGCCGAGACGCGCGCGACCGACGACAACGAGAAGGAGAGCGCGAATGCCTGAGCTCGAGACTGCCCAGCCGCTGCGAATCGTGATCGGCGCCGATGACGCCGGCTTCGACTACAAGGAGATCCTCAAGAAGGACCTCCTCGCCAACCCCGGCGTCGCCGAGGTCATCGACGTGGGCGTGGACGCCGACGGCCACACCCCGTACCCGAAGGTCGCCATCGAGGCGGCTCAGCAGGTCGCCGCCGGTGACGCCGACCGCGCGCTGCTGATCTGCGGCACGGGCCTGGGCGTCGCGATCGCGGCGAACAAGGTGCCCGGCATCCGCGCCGTCACCGCCCACGACTCGTTCTCGGTCGAGCGCGGCGTGCTGTCCAACAACGCGCAGGTGCTCACCATGGGCCAGCGCGTCGTCGGCATCGAGCTCGCCCGCCGCCTGGTGCGCGAGTGGCTCACGTACCGGTTCGACACCACCTCGGCGTCGGCCGACAAGGTCGCCGTCATCGACGAGTTCGAGACCACCGGGAGTTGCTGATGCCCTCCGAAGATCGGACAACCGCACCGGATTCGGAGGATCCCGCGCGGAACCTCCGAGGTTCACGCGAAACTCCGAACTTCGGATCGGCCCGCGTCACCGTCGGGGTCAGCCTGAAGACGTACTTCGGGCACGAGCGGGCGCGCGCGTGGTTCGCCGACGTCGCGCAGCGCGCGGCCGCGCACCCCGCCGTGGCCTCGGGCTCCGTGCGGCTGTTCGTCATCCCGACGTACCTGCAGATCCCCGCCGCCCTCGCCGCGTTCGCCGGCACCGGGGTGCTCGTCGGCGCGCAGGACGTCTCGGAGTACGAGCCCGGCGCCTACACCGGCGAGGTCACCGCAGCCGAACTGGCCGAGGTCGGCGTCGCGGTCGCCGAGATCGGCCACGCCGAGCGGCGCCGCCTGTTCGACGAGACCGACACCGTCACCGCCGCCAAGGCCGCCGCCGCCCTGACCCACGGCATCACGCCGGTGCTCTGCATCGGCGAGGCCGAGCACCTGGGCAGCCCCGCCGCGGCACTCGCGAACGTCGAGCAGCTCTCGGCCGACCTCGAGGGCGCGCCCGAGGGACCGGTCATCGTCGCCTACGAGCCGGTCTGGGCGATCGGCGCCGCCGAGCCCGCCCCCGACGCGCACATCGCCACGGTGACCCGCGCCCTCCGCGCGGCGATCGAGGCCGACCCGGACCGCGCCGGCAGCGTCGCCATCTACGGCGGATCCGCCGGCCCCGGCCTGCTGACCCGCCTCGGCGAAGCCGTCGACGGCCTCTTCCTCGGCCGCTTCGCGCACGACCCCGACGCGCTCGTCGCCGTGCTGGACGAGGCATCCGCCCTCGCCCTTCACCGCTCCCCCGCCCCCACTGCATCCGTC
>NZ_JYJA01000024.1 GCF_000956465.1 Microbacterium trichothecenolyticum | reverse complement strand
CGGCCGCCCCGATCTCGTCGACCGTGCACCGGCCCAGCAGCGGTCTGAGCGCGTCGACGATCGTGGTCAGGGCGTCCGCGGAGAGCCGCCCGGATGCCAGCGCGGCCCGGGCGCGGTCGAGGGGTGCCGGGCGGGTCTGCCCGGTCAGCGTCACCCGACTCGTGATCGCCTTCGCGTCCCGCAGCCGTGCCCGCGCGGTCGCTGCCGAGACCCGCGTGGCGCGTTCCACGAGCTCCTGCGCCGACCCGCACCCGAACCGCGCGGTGATCCGGTCGTCACCGAACTCGGAGTCGGCACGCCGCCCCACCTCCCCGGCGAGCGCCAGGCGGGCCGCATCCGTGAACCGCCCCAGCCGTTCGACGACACCCAACGCGGCGACCAACTCACCGTGCGACAAACCCCGCTGCGCCTCACCACCGAGCGGCGCACCGAGCGTGTCGCCGAGCAGATCGGCGATGCCCCGGAGCTCGGTCAGCGGGAAGTTCATACCCCCATCCTGCCGACGGCCACCGACATTCACGCCGCACTAAACTACTGGTCAGCGCCGATTCTGTGGACAACTCCGAATCCCGCAACGAAGTGACCACTTGGGGAGGACAGCCCGCTGGCACTCCGCCCCCATTCAGCGATCGCCAGCGCGCCCGAAGTCGATCGTCTACAGCCGTCGGGGGGGCGGCCCATCGCCGGCACATTCGAGCGGGTCTCGGCATCCAACCGGCGCAGCGGCACCCGCAGCGTCACACCGGACAACATCCCCGGCGTCCTGACCGAGATCACCGGACGCAAGCGTGATCGGGTGTGGGCCGCGACGGACGCTCTCGGCGAGCTGGAGGAGCTCGACCGGCGGATCCAGACCGCGATGACCGCCTGACCGGCCTTCGCAACGCCGGAGGGGTCCGCGTGCCCGTGGCACGCGGACCCCTCCGCCTCCTGCGATCAGGTGCGCGGCGGGTTCGCCGGCAGCCACTCCTCGAGAGTCGTCTCGAACAGCTGAACCCCGGCCACGGGCATGAGCGTGCGCTCCTGCATCCGCGCACCGAAGTAGGGCGCCTCGGCGTCCGTCACGACCTCACGCGGATCCCCGCGGAAGGTGAGGCCGCGACGCACCATCTCGTCGAGTCCCATGACCTCGGGGCCGGCGATCTCGACGTCGGCGTTCAGCGGCGCTCCGGCGGCGGTACGCGCCACGGCGGTCGCGACATCCTCCGCGGCGATCGGCTGCACGAGGTTGCCCGGCAGGTGGATCGCGTCACCGTTGCCGGACACCCCCGCGATGCCGGTGATGAACTCGAAGAACTGCGTCGCGTGCAGGATCGAGTACGGGATGCCCGAGTCGCGGATCAGCTCCTCCTGCGCGGTCTTCGCCGCGAAGTACGAGATCGTGTTCGGACGGTTCGTGCCCACCACGGTGAGTGCGACGAAGTGCCCGACGCCCGCCTCGCGCGCTCCCGCGATGAGGTTCCGCGTCGACGTCGTGAAGAACTCCATCACGTCCGCCGGGGCGAACGACGGCGAGTTCGACACGTCGACGACGACATCCGCTCCCTGCAGCACCTCGGCGAGGCCCTCGCCCGTGATGGTGTTGACACCGGAGTTCGGCGATGCCGCAACGGCCTCGTGGCCGTGCTCGGTGAGCTTCGCGACGACCTTCGCGCCGATGAGCCCGGATCCTCCGATGACGACGATCTTTGCCATGATGTGCCTTTCGTTCAGGGAGCGCGTGGAGCGGCGCTCACCAGCTAGGACCGTCCTCACCGCCGATCTGTGACAGCCCTGACTCAGCAACTCCAGCGCGTGAGCTTCTCGGGGTTCGAGACGAGCCACGCCTCGAGGATCAGGCGCCCCCGCACGCAGACACTGAGCACCCCGGTCACCCGGCCCTCCTCAGAGACGACGATCCCCGGCACTCCGTTCACCGACTCCACGCGCAGCGACACCACCCCGTCCAGCAGCAGGCCACGGAGGTACCCGCCGACGTCCGGCGCGCCCTCGAGTGCGGCGGCCGGCGCTGCCACGACCCCGCCGCCGTCGACCGTGAGAACCACGCCCGGGTGCAGCATCCTCGTCAATCCACGGGAGTCAGCCTGCTCGGCGACGGCGACCAGCGCCCTCACGACGCGCTCGTGCTGGGCGGCGTTCGTGCTCGAGCGTCGCGCAGAGCGGTGCAGCCACGAGCCGAGCCGCCCGGTCACGCCCCGACCTGGGCGACGTGCCCGAGCTTTTCAGGGCTCATCACCCAGAGGAGGCGCCGGATGCCGTCTTCCGCCGCTGTGACAGTGACGAGGGTGGTGACCTCCCCATCCTCCGACAGGGTGGCTGCGGGTCGGCCGTTGACCTCCACCCAGCCGATCTGCTTGCCGGTCCAGAAATGGCTCGAGAACGCGGCCACGAACTTGGCGACGCGACCTCGCCCGGCCACCGGGACGCGCGCGGCGAGCTTGAAGCCGTTGCCATCGGTGTAGCTGACGACGTCCTCGGCGAACAGTCGCTCGAGATCGCCCACGTCGCCTTTCTGCGCGGCAACCAGGAACGCCTCCAGCAGGCGCCGCTGCTCCGCTGCGGCCACCTCCGCCTTCCGCGCCGACTCGAGGTGCCTGCGGGCGCGACTGACCAGCTGACGGGCGCTCGCGACGGTGGCTCCGATGACGTCGGCGATCCGCTCGTAGGGGTAGTCGAGCGCTTCGCGGAGGATGTACGCGGCCCGCTCGGTGGGCGTCAGCTTCTCGAGCACGAGCAGGATCGCGTACTGCAGGGCCTCGCCGCGCTCCGCGCCGAGCGCGGGGTCGGCGTCGGTGTTGACCGGCTCGGGCAGCCACGGCCCGATGTACGTCTCACGGCGTGCATGCGCCGACTGCGTGGCGTTGATGGAGAGACGGGTCGCGACCGTCGCGAGGAACGCGCCCGGCTCGCGGACCTCGGCACGGTCGGCGTTCTGCCAGCGGATCCAGGTCTCCTGGACGATGTCTTCGGCGTCGGCCACGGTGCCGAGCATCCGATACGCGATGCCGAAGATGCGCCGGCGGTGTTCGTCGAAGACGGTGACCGCGAGCGCGATGTCGTCCGGATCGATCACAGGTTCCGTGCGTTCGCCCATTGCCTCCGCCGCTCCCGTCGCCGCGCTCAGCGTACGCCCGCCGCGGACGGCAGCAGCGCGTCGCCGGCCTCGCCGGCAGAGATCCGCCAGTCGTGGAATCGCGTCGGCGCGATGACGGCGCCCGCTCCGGGCAGCAGCTCGAACCGGTCGAGCTGCGCGCCGAAGTAGGTCGCGAGCGGGTCGGCGACGACCTCGCGCTCGTCGCGACGGAACCGGAGCTCGCGCTGCGCGAGGTAGCCGAGCTCGAAGACCTCGGGTCCCGCGTGCTCTGTGATCCCGCCGGTGGGTCGCGCGAGTGCGGCGCGGGCCACCGCCGCGGCCACGTCGCCGGCGGCCATGGGCTGGATGAGGGCGTCGGCGACGTGTGCGATCCCGCCGCGCGTCGCGGCATCCGTGATGCTGCGGATGAATTCGAAGAACTGCGTCGCGTGGACGATCGAATACGGGCGACCGGACGCCGTCAGCAGGCGCTCCTGCTCGGCTTTCGCCTGGAAGTAGCCGCCTTCGGAGCGGGCGAGCCGGTCGGTGCCGACGACCGACAGCACGACGTGGTGCGCCACCCCGGCGGCGGCGCCGTACGTGAGGAGGTTCAGGGTCGACCCGTAGAAGAACTCGCGGGCGCCGGCCTCGTCCGTGTATGACGAATTCGACACGTCGACAAGGGTCTCGACTCCGCCGAGGGCGTGCTCCAGCCCTTCGCCGGTGAAGGAGTTCACGCCCACCGCTCGGGCCACGACGACGACGTCGTGGCCCGTGGCTTCGAGCGCGGTGACGACCCTCGAGCCGATCAGTCCGGTTCCCCCGATGACAGCGATCCTCATGTCGAACCCTCTCTGCTTCGTCGCGCGCGGAACGCGCGCGTCACAGCTGAGACCGGATGACGCGGCGTTCTGTGACAGGTCCGCGAACCATCTGCGGGATCAGCCGGGCGCGGTTTTCGGAGGGTTGTGCATGAACTCGATGCGGATGCCGTTGTCGTCCTCGAGGAAGGACGCGTAGTAGCGCTCGTTGAACCGCGGGTACGGCTTGGGATCGCGCACCGCGCTCCATCCCGCGGCGAGCGCGATGGCGTGGAGCCGATCGACGTCGTCACGGGAGTCCACGGCGAACGCCAGATGCTGCCAGCCGACCGAGCCGTGGACATGGGGGCCGGTCCCGGGCTCCCGCGCGGGGAAGAGGATCAGTTCCGTCTCATCCTCGACGTACCACGAGACCCCGTTGTCACCGTCGGTGCGTTCCATGCCCAGCGCCGTGAGCACGGGATCGAACTGAGCGACCGCGCGGGCAAGGTCTTCCACGGTGATGCCGAGGTGATCGAGGAGGGGCATCGGCCCAGTCTCCTCGATGCCAGAGGCTTCCGCTTCGATCGACGCGGCCCATGTCACAAGTCCAGGACCTGCCCGGTCCAAGCTCACAAGACCGTAAAACCCCCTCGAAAGGAACTCGACATGACCGCTCAGAAGCCCACCATCGTCCTCGTCCATGGCGCCTTCGCCGAGTCGTCATCGTGGAACGGAGTCATCGCCCAGCTGCAGCAGCACGACGTCCGCGCGATCGCGGTCGCCAACCCGCTGCGGAGCCTCGCCGGCGACGCGGCGTACGTCCGCGACGTCCTTGCGTCGATCGAGGGGCCCGTCGTCCTCGTCGGCCACTCGTACGGCGGGCTCGTCATCACCGAGGCGGCCGCGGGCAGCGAGGCCGTCGTCGGACTCGTCTACGTCGCGGCGTTCGTCCCCGAGACCGGGCAGAGCGCGTTCGAGCTGTCGAACAGCGCGCCCGGAGGCACGCTCGGCGACGCGCTCACGGCGTACCCGGTGTCGAGCGGCGGCGACGAATTCGCCATCCGCCCCGAGCTGTTCCACCACCAGTTCGCCGCCGATGTCTCGCCCGAGGTCGCCGCGCTGATGGCCGCGACCCAGCGCCCGGTCACGCAGGCTGCGCTGTCGGAGGGCCTCCCGACCGATCGGCCGGCCTGGCGCGACATCCCGTCGTGGCACGTCTTCGGCGATCAGGACCTCAACATCCCTGTCGCCGTGCACCGAGCCGGCGCTGAGCGTGCGGGCTCGCGGGGCATCCTCGAGGTCGCCGGCGCGTCGCACGCGATCGCGGTGTCGCAGCCGGCCGCCGTGGCCGCGACCATCGCGGAAGCCGGCAAGGGCTACGTGGCTTCTCAGGAGATCGCCGCGTGACGGACCGGCGGCGCCCCGGACGATGGTCCGATCTCCGGGGCGTCGCCTCCACGGCGCACCACGGAACCGACGTGCGAATCGCAGTCACACCGGTCGCTGCGGCAGACTTGATCTGTCCCTCGGTGCACGGAAGGTCGCCAGTGAAGATCAGTGAGCTGCAGCGCTTCGTCGCCATCGTCGACCAGGACCTGCATGTTCCGCGTGCCGCCGATGCGCTCGGGGTTCCGTTGGCGTCGCTGTACTCGACGATCGACAAGCTCGAAGCAGAGGTCGGGCACCCGCTCTTCACCCGCAGCAAGCCGAGCTGGTCGCTGACCCCCGCAGGCGCGCTCCTGCTCGACGAGGCCAGGACTCGGATCGCGCAAGCCCCCGCTCCTGTCACCGCACCGAAGGCTCCCGGGGGCGGCAAGGCGAAGGCCTCCAAGGGCAAGGGCCGAGCGCCCATCGTGAAAGGCCAGCCGAAGCCGTACAAGAAGCGCCAGGGTCGCTAGCGGGCCGCGACTACAGCTCGGTGACGCGCCCGGCGTCGACGCGCCAGTGGCGGTCGAGGTCGACGGCGTCGAGCATCCGCCGATCGTGCGTCACCAGCAGCAGCGTCCCGCGATACGAGTCGAGCGCCTGCTCGAGCTGCTCTATCGCGGGCAGATCGAGGTGGTTGGTCGGCTCGTCGAGCACCAGCACGTTGACGCCACGAGCCTGCAGGAGCGCCAGCGCGGCTCTCGTGCGTTCACCCGGCGAGAGCTCATCGACCGGTCGGCCGACGTGATCCGCTTTCAGGCCGAACTTGGCGAGCAGGGTCCGCACCTCGCCGGACTCCATGTCCGGCACGAGTTCTCCGAATGCCGCCACGAGCGGCTGTGACCCCACCAACAGCGACCGGGCCTGGTCGATCTCCCCGATCTCGACGTTCACCCCGAGGCTCGCCGCGCCCGCGTCCGGCGCCTGCCGGCCGAGCAGAGCCCGCAGGAGCGTCGACTTGCCCGCGCCGTTGTGCCCCGTGATGCCGATCCGCTCTCCCGCGTTGACCTGCAGCGACACCGGTCCGAGTGTGAACGAGCCCTGCTCGAAGACCGCCGAGCTCAATGTCGACACGACCGTGCTCGAGCGCGGCGCCGTGCCGATCGTGAATTCGAGCTGCCACTCCTTTCGCGGCTCCTCGACCTCTTCCAGGCGCGCGATGCGGCTCTCCATCTGCCGTACCTTCTGCGCCTGCTTCTCGCTGGACTCGGTATTCGCCTTGCGCCGGATCTTGTCGTTGTCGGGAGACTTCTTCATCGCGTTGCGCACGCCTTGGCTCGACCATTCCCGCTGCGTGCGCGCCCGGGCCACGAGATCGGCCTTCTTCTCGGCGAACTCGTCGTACTTCTCCCGCGCATGCCGACGAAGCGTCGCACGCTCCTCGAGGTACGCGTCATACCCCCCGCCGTAGACGCGGTTGGAATGCTGTGCGAGGTCGAGCTCGAGCACGCGCGTGACGCAGCGCGCGAGGAACTCTCGGTCGTGACTGACCAGCACGACACCACCGCGGATGCCGCGCACGAACGACTCGAGCCGCTCGAGCCCGTCCAGGTCGAGGTCGTTCGTAGGTTCGTCGAGCAGAACGATGTCGAACCGCGAGAGCAGCAGAGCGGCGAGCCCGACCCGGGCGGCCTGCCCGCCCGACAGCCCGGTCATCGTCGCCCGGTCCGCAGGCGTGCCGCCGAGATGGAGTCCCAGATCGGCGAGCACAGCGGGCAGCCGCTCGTCGAGGTCGGCGGCGCCGCTGGCCAGCCAGCGGTCGAGCGCGATCGAGTACATGTCGGCGGGGTCGGCGCCGTTCGACGCGAGCCCGGGGTCGGCGAGTGCTGCGGCCGCGGCATCCATGTCCCTCGTCGCCTGCGTGCACCCCGTTCGACGAGCGATGTATTCGGCGACGGTCTCGCCCTCGACGCGTTCGTGCTCCTGCGGAAGCCAGCCGACGAAGGCGTCGGCTGGCGAGAGCGAGATGGTGCCGGCCTGCGGTTCGTCGATGCCGCCGAGCAGGCGCAGCAGCGTCGACTTGCCGGCTCCGTTCGCGCCCACCACGCCGACCACGTCACCGGGCGCGACGGTCAGGTCGAGCGAGTCGAACAGGGTGCGGTGGCCGTATCCGCCGGCCACGCCGCGTGCCACGAGTGTTGCGGTCATCTGCCAATCCTCTCAGCGCCGATGGGCCGCGCGGACCCGTCGGATGCCGCGACGCCGGCCTCAGGCTCACGCTGGGGCGTTGAGGCCGATCCGGTTGCCCTCGCTGTCCTCGATGTAGGCGTAGACGCCGCGACCGCCCGTGATCTCCGTCTTTGGCACGAGGATGCCCCCGCCCGCCGGCTCGACCCGCGCCAGCCACTCGTCGATCGAAGGACCTGCGTCGAAGTAGACGCGCGACCCGAAATGCGACGGCTTGTCTTCCGGGGCTGCGAACAGGCATCCCGCCGCGCCCCCCTCCGCCGCGGCGAAGACGGCGGTCTCCTTGTCGGGGCCGACAGGGAGCCGGATGAGCTTCTCTCCGGTGAGCGCTTGATAGAACGCGATCGCTCGCGTCATGTCGGTGACGGGGATGTCGAACCACACGACTCTGGACATTGCTCGGTCCTCCTTCGGACGTCAGGCCAGGCGGGTTGACAGCACGATCCTCTCGCGGTATCAGGACAGATACCGTCCGCGAAGCGATGTCCGTCGGTAGCGATCATCTTGTGCGCACTGACGTCCGGGTCTACCGTCACGCCCAAGGGGAGATGCCGGTGCTCGCCTGGGGTCGATGGGTCGTGTTGCTGGGGGCGGTGCTGCTTCTGGCCGGCTGCAGTGCGCCCTCTCCCGCGAGTGCGTCCGGGCCGATCTCCCCACGGGAGGTGCCAGCGCCTCCGACCGCCGAACAGGCGACACCGCCTCGATCGGATCCCGCCGGCTCGGCCCTTGTCACGATCGACCCGATCGGATTCGGCCTTCGGCCCGGCATCGGCTCGCATCGCCTGGTGGCGTGGGCGACGCAGTACTGCGAAGCGGCCGGGCTGTCGCCCTGCGCGGACATCGCCGATCGTGCCGAGCCCCTCTGCATCGAGCGATGGGACTGTCACCCGGCCCTGCTGGTGCCCTTCAGAGAGGGAACCGCCGCGTTCCTGTCGGGCGGACGGTTCACCTCGCCGGTGGTCTACGCCGTGTGGCTTTCGGAGAACCCGATGGTCGCCGCGGCCGGCGGCAGCCGGGACCTCCTCGAGTCGTACCTGCTCGCCGTCGGCGTGTGCCCGGACCAGAGAGGCGGCTATCCGCGCGGGCCGGACTGCCCCGCGTAGAGGGAGGCCGCCGCGGGTTCGCAGTACGGGGCAGCGCACCACCTCCAGTCGGTGAACCACTGAATCCCCGCGCATACGGTGACGGGCGAGACGCCCGAGATCATCGACCGGCGCCTGCGCGCGATCGCAGCCGCCGATCGGGCGCCTTGCGGCCGACCTGTCCTCGTGCGAGGCTTGCCCGCGATCGTGATCGACGACGGGAGGTGAGACCCATGAACGCAGTATCCCCATGGGGTGCTCCCCCGCAGCGCACGATCGGACGGCAGAGATAGCCGGACGGGAGCCCCTGAGACGCAATCGCGAAAGGCGACTCCCATGAACTCAGCAACCTCAGCTCACCCCGACCCGCGTCGGGCACTCGTCCTCGGCGGCGGCGGATCGGCGGGCAACGCCTGGCTGATCGGCGTCATCGCCGGCCTCTCCGAAGCCGGGCTGGACGTCACTGATGCCGACCTCATCGTCGGAACCTCGGCCGGATCCACCGCCGCGGCACAGGTCACCAGCACCGCCCCGGCCGAACTGTTCGCTGCGACGATCGCCCCGGTGATCCAGGGCCCTGCCGGCCCACGCCCTCGTCCTGCCGGGCCCAGCCTGCAGTCGCGTCACCTGGACCGGATGAAGGCGATCATCGCGGCCGCATCGGACGCGGACGACTGGCGCCGCAAGATGGGCCGGGAACTCGAGACGGATGCCGCGGCCGCCACTTCCGCGCAATGGCGCGCGACCGTCGCGGCGCGGTTCCCGACAGCACTCTGGCCACGGCAGCGGATCGTCGTCACCGCCGTGGACGCGCACAGCGGCCAGCCCGTCGCGTTCGATCGCGACAGCGGGATCGACCTCGTGGACGCGGTCGCGGCGAGCTGCGCCGGCGGTTTCGCCTATGGCATCGGCGACGCCCGGTACATCGACGGCGGCTACCGATCCAACGCGGACAACGCGGATCTCGCGGCCGGACACGATCGTGTGCTGGTGCTGTCGCCCCTCGGCGGCCGATCCTTCACCCCCGTGGAATGGGGCACCCACCTGGCCACCCAGGTCGACCTCTTGCGCGCACAGGGAAGCAGCGTCGAGACGGTCTTTCCCGACGCCGCATCGCTGACCGCGTTCGGCGACAACATGATGAACCCGCTGACCCGCCCCTCCGCGGCCCGGGCCGGGTACGAGCAGGCCCGTACCGTCGCCGATCGGCTGAGCGAGTTCTGGCGCGTCAGCTAGCCGCCGCGAACCGGGGCAGATCGAGCGCACCCGTGCGCGCCGCTTCGACGGCGGCGCGCACGGCTCCGACCGAAACGATGTCGGCGCCCAGGTCGGACGCGACGATCTCGGGGGCGGGCAGGTCCAGCTCCTGCGGCAGCGCGTCGAGTGCCGCGTCGATCAGCGGTGCTGCGCCGGCGGCGACGGCGCCCGACACGATGATCCGCCGGGAGTCGAAGAGGCTCCCCAAGACGCCGGCGATGACGGCGAGCGTCTCTCCCACCTGCCGCGCGACGACCACCGCGCCCGCGTCCCCTTCCGCGGCGAGCGCGAGCACGGTCTTGGCGTCGATCTGGGCGGAGTCCAGTGCACGCAGCGCACTCGACGACGGCAGCGAGCCCTTCGCCACCGCACGACGTGCCAACTCGGCCACCCGGTGTCCAAGCCCCCACGCCCCTTCGACGCCCGCGACGTGGTCGAAGGCGACCATCTCGGCGGCGCCGCCATGCGCACCCCGCAGCAGCGTCCCGTCGACCCAGACCCCCGCGCCGAGCCGCTCGCCCGCGAGCAGCGTCACGAAGTCGTCGTAGCCGACGGCCGCACCGACCGCCCGCTCCGCGACCGCAGCCAGGGATGCGTCGTTCTCGACCCGCACGATCGGAACCCATTCGCCGAAGAGCTCGCCGAACGATGGGTTCATCCGGCGCCAGAAGTCATCGCGATGAGAGGGCGACGACCCGTTCCGGTCCACGGGCGCCGGAACACCGACGCACAGCGCGACAACGTCGGTTCGCGTGATCCCAGCGGCCGCCAGCGCATCATCGACGACACGCGCAGCGTCGCGACGACGGTCTTCGGGCGAATCCTGGGGCGCATCGGCTGACAGATGGCGCACCACCCGCGTGGCGCCCCGCAGATCCGCGACGGTCGCCGTGAGGCGGGCGCGACCGGCGTCCAGCCCGACCACGCACCCGGTGTCCGCGCGAAAGGCGAACCGCCGAGCGGGTCTCCCCTTCTGGTACTCCCCCACCGCACGGGCATTCGGCAGCTCCGCGAGAAGGCCGCGCTCGACGAGTTCATCGATGACGTCGATGGCGGTCGACCGCGTGAGCCCGACGTGTTCGATCACGTCCGAGGCTGTGAGCGCCTCGGCGTCCCAGGCGAAGCCGAGGACGGCGTCCAGGCTCGCGCGACGCAGTGCCGTCGGGGTGAGCAGCGATTGTGACATCGAGGTCTTGACCTTTCACGCGTTCCTCAGCATTATGGTCCACAACAACTTGATTCGGCGAGTAAATCTACTCTTCGAACCAATGAAGTCCCACAACCCACGGAAAAAGGACAACGACGTGCCTGCAGCATCCGTCTTCCTCCGCCGCGCGAGCGCGGCGGGCGCCGTCATCGCGATCCTCGGCACCTCCCTGGTCGCGTGCTCCGGCGCATCGACCGGGCCGGCCGAGGTGAGGTTCCATCTCAGCAAGCCCGAGGCGATCCCCTACTTCCGCGATCTCATCAAGGAGTACAACGCGAGCCAGGACGAGGTCGAGGTCGTCTTCGACACGTCATCGAACCTGCAGGCCGGCTTCCTGCGCGGCAACCCGCCGGACCTCGGACTGCTCAACTACAACATGGAGATGGCGCGCTTCATGGAGCGCGGCGCCCTCAGCGACCTGAGCGACATGCCCGAGGCCGACCGCATCCTCCCTGAGGTGCAGGATCTGGTCGACCAGTACGCCACCTACCCCGGGCGCACGAGCGTGCTGCCGTACTCGGTGATGGCGGCGTCCGTCATCTACAACAAGCAGATCTTCGAAGAACAGGGTCTCGAGGTCCCCACCACGTGGGACGAGCTCGTCGAGGTCTGCGACGCGCTGAAGGCGGCGGGCATCACGCCGTTCTACGCCACCTTCAAGGACCCGTGGACCGTCGGGCAGGGATGGTTCGACTACGCCGTCGGCGGTGAGGTCGACGTCGCCTCGTTCTACGACGAGATGAACGAGCTCGGCACCGAGGTCGGCCCGGACTCGCCGGTGTCGTTCGAGAGGACCCTCGCCGACCCCGTCGAGCGGATGACGCAGCTCACGAGCGAGTACACGAACGCGGATGCCGCGAGCCGGGGCTACGGCGACGGCAACCTCGCCTTCGCGAAGGGTGAGGCGGCGATGTACCTCCAGGGGCCGTGGGCGTTCGGCGAGATCGACAAGACGAACCCCGACCTCGACCTCGGCACGTTCCCGCTGCCGATGACCGACGACCGCGATGACAACAAGGTGCGGGTCAACATCGACCTCGCCGCGTGGATCCCCGAGGCATCCGATCAGAAGCAGGGTGCGCGCGACTTCCTGAGCTACCTGTTCCGCAAGGACGTGATGGACGAGTACAACGCCGCGTTCCTCGGCTACGGCACCACCACCGACTCTGCACCGGTCACCGACGAGCGCATCCTCGGCATGAAGAAGTACTACGACTCCGCGAAGTTCTACCAGGGCGCCTCGAAGGCGATCCCGCTGACCATCCCCACCGACAACTACATGCAGGGCATCGTGACCGGGTCCGACATCGAGAGCACACTGCGCACCCTCGACGCCGACTGGGCTCGGCTGGCACTGCGCCAATAGCAGACACGAAGGGAACGCACTCATGGCAACCACCACGGCTACCCTCACGGTGCCCAAGGCGGGCAGGCGCTCCGGCGCGGCGACGATGCCGCGCACGCGCCGACGCGTCGAAGGGGTTTACTACCTCTTCCTGCTCCCCGCCCTCATCCTGTTCACCCTCGCGATCACGATCCCGGCGGTCATCGGCATCTTCTTCAGCTTCACCGACTCGATCGGGTTCGGCGACTGGGAGTTCGTCGGACTCATCAACTACGTGGCCGTCTTCACCGACCCGGCGATCCTGCAGAGCTATCTGTTCACCTTCGGCTTCGCTGCCGTCACCGTCATCGTCGTGAACGTGCTGGCATTCCTGCTCGCGGTCGGGCTCGTCTCGCGCGTGCGGCTGAAGGCAGGACTGCGGGCGATCTTCGTGATCCCGATGGTGATCTCGGGCATCATCATCGCCTACGTCTTCAACTTCCTGTTCTCGAACTCCGTGCCCGCGCTCGGGCAGGCGTGGGGCGTCCCATGGCTCAGCGAGAGCATCCTCGCGAATCCGGATCTCGCGTGGATCGCGATCGTGATCGTCACGGCGTGGCAGGCGATCCCCGGTACGCTCCTCATCTACATCGCCGGCCTCCTGTCCATCCCGGGCGACGTGTACGAAGCGGCCGACATCGACGGCGCCGGCAAGATGCAACAGCTCCTGCGGATCACGCTGCCACTGGTCGCGGGGTACGTCGTGATCAACGTCATCCTCGGCTTCAAGAACTTCCTGAACGCGTACGACATCATCGTCGGCCTCACCAACGGCGGCCCCGGCACCGCCACCCGCAGCATCGCAATGACGATCTTCACCGGCTTCTCGGGTGGCGACTACGCCTACCAGATGGCCAACGCGACGATCTTCTTCGTCATCGCGCTGATCCTCTCCCTCCTCCAACTCCGTCTCACTCGCGGAAGGAACGTGTTCTGATGACCACGCAAGCAGCCCTCGCCGTCGAGGACATCAACGCCGAACGCGTGCTCGACGGCGACGCCGTCCGCAAGCCCGCCCGCTCGCGCTTCGCGATGGAGCGCGTGAACTGGTCCGGCACGATCGTGCTGATCCTCTGCGCCTTCACGGTCCTGATCCCGCTGTACGTCACGATCTCCATGGCGTTCAAGACCCAAGGCCAGGCGGTCGACGGCAACGCGTTCTCGCTGCCGGCGCCGTGGAGTCTCGACGGGTTCACCACCGCGTGGGAACTCACGAACTTCCCCCGCGCTTTCACGATCTCGCTGCTGGTCACCGCGTTCACCGTGGCCGGCACGATCATCCTGGCGGCGCTCGCGTCGTTCGCCATCTCCCGCAACTGGGATCGCAGGCTCTTCCGCTACTCGTTCTACTACCTGCTCGCGGCGATGTTCCTGCCGTTCCCCGTGGTGGCCCTGCCTCAGATCCAGCTGACGGGTCTCGCAGGCCTCGACAACCCAGCGGGCGTGACGATCCTGCACATCATGTTCCAGTTGAGCTTCAGCATCCTGCTGTTCACGGCTTTCCTGCGGTCGATACCCGAGGAGCTGGAAGAGGCCGCCCGCATCGACGGCGCCACGACGTGGCAGACGTTCTGGCGGTTGATCTTCCCGCTGCTCGCACCGATGAGCGCCACTGTCGGGATCTTCGCGTTCCTGGCATCGTGGAATGACTTCATGATGCCGTCGCTCATCATCTCGGACCCGGCATCGCAGACGCTGCCGGTCGTCCAGAACATCTTCCAGACCCAGTTCAGCAACAACTACAACGTGTCGTTCGCCTCGTACCTCATGGCGATGGCGCCCGCGGTCATCGTCTATCTGTTCACCCAGCGATGGGTCATGGAAGGCGTGACCCAGGGAGCCGTCAAGGGCTGAGGCCGCAGCATCCGTCATCCCTCACCGAAACCCGAAAGGAAAGCGTCCCCGTGACGACTGTGCACCCCGCACCCTCCCCCTCAGACCAGCACGACCTCGAACTGCCCGCTTGGTGGCGTCAGGCGGTCGTCTACCAGGTGTATCCGCGGAGCTTCGCGGATGCCGACGGCGACGGCATCGGCGACATCCGAGGCGTCACCTCGCGCGTGCCCTACCTGAAAGAGCTGGGGATCGACGCGGTCTGGCTGAGCCCGTTCTACCCGTCGGCGCTGGCTGACGGCGGCTACGACGTCGCCGACTACCGCGACGTCGACCCTCGCCTGGGCACGCTCGAGGACTTCGATGAGATGCTCAGAGCGCTGCACGGTGCGGGCATCAAGGTGGTCGTCGACATCGTGCCGAACCACACGTCGGATCAGCACGAATGGTTCCAGGAGGCACTCGCGGCCGGCCGAGGCTCGGCCGCTCGCGCACGGTACATCTTCCGCGACGGATCCGGGCCGGATGGCTCCGAGCCACCCGCTGACTGGGAGTCGGTGTTCGGCGGCTCGGCCTGGGAGCGCGTGGCCGACGGGCAGTGGTACTTTCACAACTTCGCGGTCGAGCAGCCCGACCTCGACTGGTCGAACCCGGAGGTGCGCGCCGACTTCGTGAAGACGCTGCGATTCTGGTCGGACCGAGGTGTCGACGGCTTCCGTATCGACGTGGCGCACATGCTCACGAAGGATTTCGTCGATCCCCTCCCCTCGCAGGCCGAGCTCGACGCGATGCCTCGCGACGGCAACCACCCGATGATCGACCGCGACGATGTGCACGAGGTGTACGCGGAGTGGCGCGAGGTGTTCGACTCCTACGACCCGCCGCGCACCGCCGTGGCCGAGGCGTGGGTCGAGCCTTCCCGCATCCCGCTGTACGCGCGCGCCGAGAGCCTGGGCCAGGCCTTCAACTTCGACTTGCTCGAGGCAGACTTCGACGCCGCGCAGTTCCGCCGGATCGTCGGGGACAACCTCGCGCTCGCCGGGAAGTCGGGCTCGTCGACGACGTGGGTGCTGTCGAACCACGACGTGGTGCGTCATGCCACGCGTTACGGACTGCCCGACGTCGAGCGCGACGACAAGGGACGCCCCACGCGCAAGCACGGCAACGAGTGGCTGCTGTCGGGAGGCGCCGAGCCCGAGCTCGACGTGGCACGCGGACTTCGTCGTGCGCGAGCGGCGACGCTCTTCGTGCTCGGCCTGCCCGGCTCGGCGTACGTCTACCAGGGCGAGGAGCTGGGCCTGCACGAAGTGGCCGCGATCCCCGACGCCGAGCGCCAGGACCCGACCTTCTTCCGCAGCCCCGGTGAAGACATCGGACGGGACGGATGCCGCGTCCCGCTGCCGTGGTCCGCTCAGGGCCCGTCGCTGGGATTCGGTGCGGGAGGTGCACACCTGCCTCAGCCCGCGTGGTTCGCGGAGTACGCGGTGTCGGCCGAGGACGGCGATCCCGCATCGACGCTGTCGCTGTACCGCGACGCCCTGGCGCTGCGGCGCGCGTCGCAGACCGGCGAGTCGCTGGAGTGGATCGACACCGGACGTGACGACGTCCTGGGCTTCCGACGTCCGAACGGGTGGACCGTGTTCACGAACTTCGGGACCGAGCCGTTCGAGCTTCCGGCGGGGTCGGATGTCTCGCTCTCGAGCGGACCCGTCGACGGGAGCCGGCTTCCAGGCGAGACCACGGCGTGGATCGCCGGGGCGTGACCTCGCCCACGTGACAGGAGAAGCCCCAGTCCTGGCGATTGCTCGCGAGGACCGGGGCTTCCACTCGGTGGTGACAACGGCGGTGGAGATGGGGGGAATCGAACCCCCGTCCATCGCTGGGTAACTACGGTTTCTCCGGGCGCAGTCTATGAAATCGTTCTACTCGGCTCCGACCTTTGTCACAGACACCTAAGTCGACAAGCCCATCCTGAAAAGAGTCCCGCGTGACGCTCAGGCGACGTCACGCAGCAAGATCCCTAGATGACGCCAATACCCGTGACGGGATCAGTCACGGATTGACGGACTCGGGCTCGCTGCTCAGGCAGCGAGGGCGAAGTCGGACTGCTTCTTTTCGGCAGTTATTGGTTCGCAGGGAGCGTTCACGAGATAACCCTGCATCCTCGGCCCGCTTCTCGCAGATTCACAGGCGATGTCGAAACCGATCATCCCCGCTTCCTCTTTCGAGGTGTCCTTCTCGCGAAGGGCCGCTGTCACACTGTGGAGTTGCCATTACTCGGGCGCCGAAGCATCCGAGCACATCAGGATACAACGGATGCGCCCTCCCCGCCATTCCTGGCCAGCTCCGGCCGGGATGCAGCATCCGTTGCCTAGCATGTAAGGGTGACCTCACCTCGTGCCGCGCGCCCGCAGACCACCCTCTTCGTGACCGGGAGCACCTGGCTCTCGCCCGATCTCGTGCGGGTGACGCTGGCGGGCGACGAGTTCGCCGACTTCGCCGACAGGCCCGAGACGGACAAGTACGCGAAGCTGTACTTCCCTCCGGCAGGCAGCGCGCTCGAGCCGCCCTACGATCTCGCCACGCTGCGCGAGACGGTGCCGTTCGACGAACTGCCGACGATCCGCACCTACACGATCCGGCGCGTGGATGCCGCAGTCGGGACTATCGACATCGACTTCGTCGTGCACGGCGACACCGGCATCGCCGGGCCGTGGGCCGCGAACGCGAAGCCGGGCGATCGGCTGACGATGTCCTCCCCCGGAGGAGGCTATTCGCCTGACCTCACCGCGGATCACCACGTGCTGGTCGGCGACGAGTCGGCGATCCCGGCGATCTGGTCCGCGCTCGAGTCGCTGCCCGCGGGAACGGCCGTCACGACGATCATCGAGACGCGTTCGCCGGCACACCGGGTCGAGGTGCCGTCGGGCGCCGTCGTCCAGTGGGTCGACGAGGACCACGACGCTCCCGGCGCCCGGCTCGTCGCGGCAGTGGGTGCCGCCGACTGGCCCGCCGGCCGGGTGCAGGTCTTCGCACACGGCGAGCGGGGCGCGATGAAGTCGCTGCGGCCGCTCCTGCTCGAGCGCGGCGTCGCGCGGGCCGACCTGTCGCTGTCGGCGTACTGGGCATACGGACGGACGGAGGATGCGTTCCAGGCCGAGAAGCGCCTCCCGGTCGGGCAGATCTTCCCGGAGTGACCCACCGGTCACGGGTTAGGGTCTGAGCATGAGCGACGTCGTCATCACCGTCCGCGGGGAGCACGAGACCCGCATCGCCCCCGAGCGCGCGATCGCGCACCTGACCATCCGCGCCGAAGGACCCGAGCGCGGAGCCGTCGTCGAGCGCATGGCCGCGCTCACCGAGCCGGTGCGCGACGACCTCGCCTCGCGGAAGTCCGCGGGCACCGTCAGCGAGTGGACGAGCCAGCGCGTGTCGGTGTGGTCGGAGCGTCCCTGGAACAACGAGGGCAAGCGCCTGGCACCGGTGCACTACGCGACCGTCGACTTCTCCGTCACGTTCACCGACTTCGCGGTGCTGTCCTGGTGGGCCGGCGAGGTGGCGGAGCGCGAGGGCGTGCAGCTCGGCTGGATCGAGTGGAAGCTCACACTCGAGACCAGGGCATCCGTGGAACGGGAGGTCGCGACGCAGGCGGTGGGAGTGGCCGTTGCGCGCGCGACCGCGTACGCCGGGGCACTCGGACTCGCCGCTGTCACCGCTGTCGAGCTCGCTGATGTGGGACTGCTGACGCAGCAGGCCGGCCCCGAGATGGCACCGGCACCGCGCATGCTGATGGCGAAGGCTTCGTTCGCCTCGGACGGCGCGGGTGGGGGGCCCGCCGTGCAGCTCCAGCCCGAGGACATCGTGATCTCGGCGGCCGTCGAGGCCCGGTTCGCCGCCCGATGAGCCCTGCCGACGTCGCGCCCCGCGCGGGCATCGCCGAACGACTGTCGCGCATGATCCAGCTGCCCACTGTCTCGGCAGAGCGGAGTGAGCGCGGGCAAGGGCCGTTCGATGCGTTCGCCGACCTGCTCATCGAGCTCTACCCGCTCGTCCACGAGCATCTCGAGCGCGAGCGCATCGGCGAGCTGGGGATCCTGTACCGGTGGCGCGGACGCATCGCGGAGCGGCCCACCGTCTTGATGGCCCACTTCGACGTCGTCCCGGTCGACGAGAGCGACGCCTGGACCCACCCGCCGTTCGAGGGGCGCGTCGATCGCGGCTGGGTGTACGGCCGCGGCTCGCTCGACGACAAGGGACCGCTCGTCGTCGTCATGGATGCCGTCGAGAACCTGCTCGCCTCGGGCTTCACACCGGCGCGCGACGTGTACCTGTCTTTCGGGGGCGACGAGGAGACCTTCGGCGGTGCCGCCCGCACCATCGCCGAGACGCTCCGGGATCGCGGCGTCGCGCCGTGGCTCGTGCTCGACGAGGGTGGCGCCGTCGTCGACGCGCCGCTGCCCTTCGTCCGCGGAACTGCGGCCATGGTGGGCGTGGGCGAGAAGGGCGTGCTGACGCTCCGCCTGAGCGCCCGCGGCGAAGGCGGGCACGCGTCCGCTCCTCCTGCCCGCACCGCAGTCCGGCGCATCGCGCGCGCCGTCGAGCGACTGTCGCCCGAGACGTTCCCCGCACGCACACCCGCGGCGGTCACGCGCATGCTCGAACTCTTCGCGACCCGGACGGGCGGCATCTCTCGCGCACTCTATCGGCTGCTGTCGAGGGCACCCTGGCTCACCGCGCGCGCCTTCACCGCGATGGGCGGCGAGCCCGCGGCGCTCGTGCGTACGACCGTCGCCGCCACCATGCAGTCCGGCGGAACGGCCGCGAACGTCCTCCCCTCGCAGGCGACGGCGACGCTCAACCTGCGCATCGCGCTGGGCGAGTCGGTCGGAAGCACCGTGAAGCGGGTCCGCAAACGGGTCGCCGACCGGCATGTGAAGGTCGAGGTGCTCGAAGGCGACGGGCCCTCGCCGGAGTCGTCGACGGAGAATGCGCAGTTCGCGCTCATCACCGACGCGGTGAAGGTTTCGCACCCGGGCGCTGCGACCGTGCCGTACGTGATGATGGCGGCCACCGACTCGCGACATTTCCACCGCTTCTCGCCGGCGGTCTACCGCTTCGCGCCACTCGAGATGAGCAAGGCGCAGCGCGCCTCGATCCACGGGGTCGACGAGCGTGTCGAGATCTCAGCGCTCGAGCGGGGCGAGCTGTTCCATCGCACCCTTCTCCAGCGTTTAGAGTGATTCGCACCCACCCTTCGGCATGCCCAGGGGGCGGAGCGCAGCAGTGACCGGGTCTGGGGCCCGAGCGAAGGAGTACCGATGACGGGCAGCGCCGTGTCCTCACGCGTCACCATCGGCGCGCTCGCGGGAGTCGTCGGCTTCCTCGCGTTCGTCGAGTTCACGAGCGGCGTGATCCAAGGCTTCTACACGCCCATGCTCACCGACATCGCCCGCCACCTCGGGGTGCACGACGCCGACGTCAATTGGCTCGAGGGCACGCAGCTCATGCTCTCGGCGCTCGTCGTGCCCGCATTCGCGAAGCTCGGCGACATGGTCGGGCACAAGCGGATGCTGGTGATCTCGACGGCGATCACGGCCGCGGCATCCCTCGTCCTGCCGTTCACCGACTCGTTCGGCGTCTTCCTCGCGGCGTGGGCCATCCAGGGGTTCTACGTGGTGTGGCTGCCTCTGGAGATCGCGCTGATCTGGTCGCGCTCACGGCGCATGGAGGGCCGTGCGACGATCACGGCACGAGCCGCCGGATTCCTCGTGGCGGCGCTCGAGACGGGCGCCATCACCGGCGCCCTCGTGGGCGGCATGCTCATCGACAGCCTGCCGCTGTGGATCGTGCTTCTGGTGCCGGCCCTGCTCGTCGTCGCGTGCTTCTTCGTGATCCTGTTCGGAGTCAAGGAGTCGCCCGAGCCCACCGGCGGCCGCCTCGACAACGTCGGTCTGGTGCTCATCTCCCTCGCACTCGTCGCCTTCACGGGCGGCCTCAGTCTGCTGCGCCTCAACGGCCCGGCAGATCCGATCGCCTGGCTCGTCACGGCTCTCGGGGTGCTGCTCGTAGTGCCCTTCGCGCTGTGGGAGCTGCGCCACGACGACCCGCTCATCGATGTGCGGATGTTCCGCTCCCCTGCGCTCGGGCCGGTGTTCCTCACGGCCGGCCTGTTCGGAGTGAGCGTGCTCGGCGCGCAGGCCCCGCTGTCGACCTTCGCCCGCACCGACCCGTCGGTGTACGGATACGGCCTGGGCACGACGGGCTTCCAGACCTCGCTCATCATCGGCGTCTACCTCATCGCGATGATCACAGGCGCCCTGCTGTTCCCGCTCATCGCCCGGCTCACCGCGCCCCGGCTGACTCTCATCGGCGCGGCGACGCTCGTCGGCATCGGGTTCCTCATGTTCCTGCCGTTCCACGACACCTACACGCAGGTGATCGTGAACATGGTGATCGTGGGCCTCGGCTCGGGAGCCCTGGTCGCGGCGCTGCCGGCGGCCGCGGCATCCGCTGCTCCGCCCACTCAGACCGGTGTCGCGACAGGTCTCACGAACTCGGTCAAGACCGTCGGCGGCGCCATCGCGTCGTGCGTGTTCGGCATCGCGCTGCTGCACGGCGCGACCGGTGCGGCGACCGAGGGCACGGCGGGATCGTTCTCGGGCTACGTCACGGTGTGGGTGGTGTGCGGCGTGACCGCACTGGCCGCCGCCATCCTGCTGTGCTTCGTCCCGAAGACGGCGTTCAGCGACCGGGCCGCGCACGGCGCGGATGCTGCGGAAGCTGTGAGCTGAGGCTCTACTCGCCGAGGCGGTTGCGGGACCGCATCGCGCGCTCCGCCTCGCGTTTGTCCTCGCGCTCGCGGATCGTCTGGCGCTTCTCGAATTCGCGCTTGCCCTTGGCGACGGCGATCTCGACCTTGGCGCGGCCGTCCGAGAAGTACAGCTTCAGCGGGATCAGGGTGTAGCCGCCCGCCGAGATGGCGTGCGAGAGCTTGACGATCTCCTCCTTGTGGAGGAGCAGCTTGCGCGTGCGCTTGGACGAGTGATTCGTCCAGTGCCCCTGCGAGTACTCCGGGATGTGCACCGCGTCGAGGTACGCCTCGCCGTTGTCGATGTACGCGTAGCCGTCCGAGAGGTTCGCGCGGCCTTCGCGCAGCGACTTCACCTCGGTGCCGGTCAGCACGAGGCCGGCCTCGTACGTCTTCTCGATCGCGTACTCGTGGCGCGCGCGACGATTGGTCGCCACGACCTTCTCCCCGCGTTCCCTGGGCATGATGTCTCCTCGCTGATGCCGACCCGCTGGCCCCTGAGCCTGTCGAAGGGGCGGACGGCAGCCTGTCAGTCTACCCCTGCGACGGGGCCGATGATCACGCGCGCAGCCACCTGCGGATCGCGAAGCTCGCCGACAGCGCAGCGAGCACCACGCCGACGAGGATCAGGACGGGCACCACCAGCCACGCATCCGCCATGCCGACCCACGTCGTGACGAAGTCGACGCGGTTGCGCAGGTAGTTGTTGACGCCGAAGTGCACGCCGGCGATGACGGCCGCACTCGCGAGGATCGACCCGAGCAGCGCCGCGATCACGCCCTCGAGGATGAACGGCGTCTGAATGAAGCGATTGGATGCCCCGACCAGGCGCATGATGCCGAGCTCCCGCCTTCGCGCGAAGGCGGAGAGGCGGATGGTCGTGGCGATCAGCAGCACCGCGGCGATCAGCATCAGCACAGCGATGCCGACCGCGATGTACGTCGCGATGGTCAGGGCGGAGAACAGCGGGTCGAGGTACTGCATCTGGTCCTTCACCAGCTCGACCCCCTGCATGCCGCTGAAGGCCTCGATGATGACGTCCGACTGCTCGGGGTCGACGAGCGTGATGCGGAAGGTCTCGTTCACCTGCTCGGGCGTGATCATGCTCGCGTTCTCTTCGCCGGCGATCTGCAGCAGCTCGTCGTACGCCTGCTGGTGGTCGAGGAACGTCAGGTCGCGGATGAGGGGCGCCAGCGCGCTGCCCTCCAGCTTCGCGCGCACCTCTTCGACCTGCTCGGGCGACGCCTCGCCGTTCGAGCACGTCGCCGGCGTCGAGATGCTGGTGCACATGTACACCGCGACCTGCGCGCGCTCGACCCAGAAGTCGCGCATCGTGCCGATCTGCATCTGCATGAGGATCGCCGCACCGACGAACGTGAGCGACACGAAGGTGACCAGCACCACCGAGACGACCATCGAGACGTTGCGCCGGAGGCCGGTGAACGCCTCCGACATGATGAGTCCGAACCTCATGAGGTGGGCCCCACTTCGTCGTCGGGATCGGTGGTGCCGAGGCCGAGCCGATCGGCGAGACCGAGCTCCTCGACCTGCAGCTCGACGGCGTCGACGAGCGGGATCGGCTGGGTGTGGGTGGGCTTCGCGGGAGCGGACGCCTCGGCCGCGGGCGCATCTTCGACGACCGGCTCTTCGAGGGCCTGTGCAAGGCCCTCCGCCTGCTGGGCCTCTGCCGCCGTGACCGCGACCGCGGCGGCTGCGGCGGCCGCAGCCGCCGCGACACCGGCGGCCGGCGACGCTGCGCCCGGTTCCGCACCGACGGCTTCGTCGTCGTCCTGCACGGCCGTCGGGTCGAGGCCCGCAGCCGCTGCGATCGCGGCTTCGCGCTGAACTTCGAGCACCGCGGTGAGCGCGGCGACAGCGGCGGCGCCGCGCTCCGGCTCCGGCGCGAGGCTCGGCAGGCTGGACCGGTCGCCGTACCCGCCGTGCCGCTCGTCGCGGATGATCTCACCGTGGCGCAGTTCGATGACGCGGCGCTGCATCTGGTCCACGAAGCCTGCCTCATGGGTGGCCATCACGACGGTGGTGCCGCCCGCGTTGATGCGCGCGAGCAGCTGCATGATGTCTATGGATGTCGCAGGGTCGAGGTTTCCGGTCGGCTCATCCGCGAGCAGGATCTGGGGCCGATTCACCAGCGCACGGGCGATCGCGACACGCTGCTGCTCACCGCCCGACAGCTCGTGCGGGAACCGCTTCTCCTTGCCGGCGAGGCCGACGAGTGCCAGCACCTCGGGGACCGCCTGCTGGATGAAGCCGCGCGACGATCCGATGACCTGCAGCGTGAACGCGACGTTCTGGAACACGGTCTTGGTGGGCAGCAGCCGGAAGTCCTGGAAGACCGCGCCGACATGGCGGCGGAAGTACGGGACCTTGCGGTTCGACAACGTGCGCAGGTCGCGCCCGAGGACGACCACACGCCCTTCGGACGGCGTCTCCTCGCGGAGGATCAGGCGGAGGCAGGATGACTTGCCGGAGCCCGATGCGCCGACGAGGAAGACGAACTCCCCGCGCAGCACCTCGAAATCGACATCGCTCAGGGCGGGTTTGGAAGTGCCGCGAAAGCGCTTCGTGACGTTCTCGAACCGGATCATGGCCTAACGAGCCTATGCGGACGCCACCCGCCCCGGTTCAGCGACACTCGTCGTTTGCGCATCGGTCTGACGAGTGCGGGCCGGATCAGTCGTCGTCGTCCTTGCGCTTGCGCCAGCGGATGCCGGCGGAGATGAAGCCGTCGAGGTCGCCGTCGAAGACGATCGCCGGGTTGCCCACCTCGTGGCCGGTGCGGAGGTCCTTGACGAGCTGCTGACCGTAGAGGAAGTACGAGCGCATCTGGTCGCCCCAGCTCGCGGTGATGGTGCCGGCGAGCTCCTTCTTCTTCGCCGCCTCCTTCTCGCGCTGCAGCAGGAGCAGGCGGGTCTGCAGCACGCGCATGGCTGCGGCGCGGTTCTGGATCTGCGACTTCTCGTTCTGCATCGACACCACGATGCCACTGGGGATGTGGGTCAGACGCACCGCGGAGTCGGTGGTGTTGACCGACTGACCACCCGGGCCCGACGAGCGGAAGACGTCGACGCGCAGGTCGTTCTCGGGGATGTCGACCTCGACGGCCTCTTCCATCACCGGGATCACCTCGACGGCGGCGAAGCTCGTCTGTCGCTTGTCGGCGGAGCCGAACGGGCTGATCCGCGCGAGCCGGTGCGTGCCGGCCTCGACCGAGAGCGTGCCGTACGCGTACGGTGCGTCGATCTCGAACGTCGCCGACTTGATCCCGGCGCCCTCCGCGTACGAGGTGTCCATGACCTTGACGGGGTACTTGTGACGCTCGGCCCAGCGCAGGTACATGCGCATCAGCATCTCGGCGAAGTCCGTGGCATCGTCGCCGCCCGCGCCGGAGCGGATCGTCACGACCGCGGAGCGCTCGTCGTACTCGCCGTCGAGGAGCGTCTGCACCTCGAGCTGGCTGACGATGTCCTCCAGCTCGGCGATCTCGTGGCGCGCTTCTTCGGCGGAGTCTTCGTCGTCCATCTCGTTGGCGAGCTCGACGAGCACATCGAGATCGTCGAGGCGCTGCTCGACGTCGGTGACGCGCTTGAGCTCGGCCTGGCGGTGGCTGAGGGCGCTGGTGACCTTCTGCGCCTTCTCGACGTCATCCCACAGATTGGGGGCGCCGGCCTCCTCGCTGAGTCGGGCGATGTCGGCGTTGAGTGCCTCGACGTCGACCACGGCCTTGATGTCGGCGAACGTGGAACGCAGGGCCTGGATGTCGGCGGAGGGATCGAAGTCGAGCATGACACTCCAGACTAACGTGGAAGCGATGACCGATCACACAGGCTCCCCCACCGCTCGTGACGTGCTGTGGCGGTTCGGGCCGATGGTCTACGGCCCCACCGTGCTGTTCGCGCTCGGCGAAGGCGCCGTCATCCCGCTGATCCCCGTCATCGCCGCACAGCTCGGCGCGGATGTCGCCACCGCTGCCCTCGTCGCTTCCGCGCTCGTCGTGGGGCAGCTCTGCGGCAACATCCCCGCGGGCTGGGCGGTCGCCCGTGTCGGCGAGCGGCTGACCATGGTGATCGCCGGGGTCATCTCACTCGGCGGGGTGGTGGGCATGGCGTTCGCGCCGTCGCTCGGCATCTTCGCCCTCGCGGTCTTCCTCATCGGCTTCTGCGCCGCGGCCTTCGGCCTGGCCCGCCATTCGTTCATGACGACCCGTGTCCCCCTGTCGTTCCGCGCTCGCGCACTGTCGCTGCTGGGCGGCACGTTCCGCCTCGGCATGTTCGTCGGCCCGTTCGTCGCGGCCGGACTTCTCGCCCTGTTCGGCGACGAGCGCGCCACGATCTGGTTCTTCGGCGGATGCCTCGTGGCCACGGTGCTCCTGGTGCTCCTCGGCCCCGACCCCGAGAAGCGATTCCTCATGCCGGAGGAGCAAGCGCTGCGCGACGCGTCCGTCGACACCGAAGACACGGGCGAGCCGGTCACCGGTTCCATCCGCCTTCCACGGCGGGAGACCTCCGGCACCGTTCCCGGAACCGGCGTGTTCCGCACGATGTGGCGGCACCGCCGCGTGCTGTCGACGCTCGGCCTGGCCGCGGCATCCCTCTCCGCCGTCCGTTCGGCGCGCCAGGTCGTTCTGCCGCTGTGGGGTGTGTCGATCGGCCTCGACGCGCAGACGATCGCCCTCGTGGTCGGGATCTCGGGCGCGATCGACTTCGCCCTCTTCTACGCGAGCGGACAGGTCATGGATCGCTTCGGGCGGCTGTGGGCCGCCCTGCCGGCCATGATCCTGATGGGTGCGGGCTTCGTCGCCCTCGCGTTCACGCACGATCTCCCCCAGGCGGCGATGTGGTTCGCGATGTTCGCGGCGGTGCTGGGCGTCGGCAACGGCCTGTCGAGCGGCATTCTGCTCACCCTCGGCGCCGACGTCGCACCGAAGGCCGACCCCGCACCCTTCCTCGGCTCGTGGCGGACCCTGACCGACGCGGGCGGCGCGGTCGCACCCCTGCTCGTGTCGGTCATCGCCGCCGTCGCGTCCCTCTCCGTCGCGACCGGGATCATGGGTGCGATCGGTCTCGTCGGCGCGCTCGCCTTCGTGCGGTGGGTGCCGCGCCACGTCCCGCAAGCACGCCCGTGAGCGAGGTCGTGAGATTCTGCCGCAGCCGCAACGACGGACGTCGCTGCACACGCCACCTCGGGCATGCCGGACTGCACCGCCACCGCACGATCATGTGGACGGATGCCGGCGCAGACCCCACGCAGTGCCCCGGCTCTGGCGAACCCGGCGAGCCAGCAGCCACCCTCGCCGACGGCTTCCCCGGCGGCCGCGCGCTGTGCCCGGTGTGCCTGCGGTTCGTCCCGCTCGACGACGCGGGTCGCCTGATCAGGCACGACACCGCAGACGAGGGCGAAACGGATGCCGAGGCCCGGCGTCGCGCCGAGTGGTTCAACACTCACGGCTGGTAGCGGACGCGTCACACCCAGTTCCGCCGCACGGCCTCAGCCCCCAGCTGCATGCGCGTGGTGACGCCTGCCGTCTCCATCAGGTCGGATACCCGGCGCTGGACGGTACGCAACGAGATGCCGAGCTGCGCGGCGGCGGCAGCATCCGTCACGCCGAGAAGGAGCAGGCGGAGGAGGTCGGTGTCGACGGCGTCGGCGGTCGGGACGGCGGCGATCGGCAGGAACTCGGTGGCGGCCCGCCAGTACTCCTCGAAGATCGAGGTCACGAGGTCGAGCAGGCCGCTGGGATGGATGAGGAGGGCCCCGAATCCCTGATCCTCGGCCTGCGAGTGCATGGGCACGAGCGCCATCTGGTCGTCTGCGATGAACATCCGCGTGGGCAGCGTGGGCAGCACCCGGATCTCCTCGCCGATCTGGGCCATCTCGCGGGCCGCGTCGAGGAAGCCCGGTCGTTCGAGCACTGCATTCTCGACGATCACGCGATACCGCACGCCGCGCGCGAGCGCGCGGTCCTCCTCGATGTTCTCCTCGCCGCTCAGCAGCGCGACTTCGTGCAGCACGAGCACGCGCACCTGCTCGACGGAAGCCGCCTGCAGCTGCGCGACGCGCTGGCGCACGGCGTCGTCGCCGATCACGACATCCACAACGTCAGCCACGCTGCGCTGCTCGGCCGAACGACGGTAGAGGTCGCTGAGTTCGACGAGGGCCTCGTGGGCGCGGGTGAGCCCGCGCTCGCGCTCGAGCAGCAGGGGGCGCAGCGAGATCGAAGGCGGCGAAGCCACGAACCGGTCGCTGCGCGCGGCCTGGCGGGCGAGCAGGCCGAGGCGTTCCAGCTCGGCGACGATCGGTCGCGTGCGCGGCAGAGAAATACTGAGGCCCGACCCGATCTCCGCGGTCGACGCTGACGGCTGCTGCAGCACGAATCGGTAGACCGCGGTGTGGGCCTCGTCGAGGCCGAGCGCATCGAGCACGGCGAGCTTCTCCATCTGTTCATCGTCACCCACCGACGTTGGCGGATGCAGGCCATGGCATTTCTCCGCCATCCACTTTATGCACCCGGCACAGGAAGGTGGGGGTTACACGGATCCCCACACACCGAGAGGCTCGCGCATGTCACGACCCCAGCCCTTCGGCCCTCGCCTCCGTCCGATCGTCGCCGCCACAAGCGGCCTGACGATCGCGATCGCAGGCATCGGCCTCACCACCCTGCCGGCGGCCGCCACTTCCGCCCCAGACAACTCCCCCGCCACACGGGCGGTCGCCGGCAGTTCCCACTCCGTCACCCTCATCACGGGTGACCGCGTCACCGTCACCGACCTCAGCGACGGCACCCACACGGTCTCCATCGACACCGCCGTCGACGGCGCCGGGGTCCGCACGTACGAGGCGGCGGGCGATCTTCACGTCGTCCCCGACGCGGCGTTGCCCTACCTCGCGTCCGGCGCGCTGGACTCCGATCTGTTCAACGTCACGCTGCTCATCGACTACGGCTACGACGACGCGACCGTCGACGCGACGCCGATCATCGTCGAGCAGGACACCGCAGCGGCCAGGTCCTTCACGGCACCGGTCCCCGGCTTCGACGTGCTGACGCCGCTCGAGAGCATCGGCGGCGCCGCGGCGACCCTCGGCCACGACGCCGCAGCATCCGCGTGGCAGTCGCTCACGGCGCCGACCGCGCGCAGCTTCTCCACTGCCCCCGGCTTCGCCGGAGGCATCCAGTCCATCCACCTCGACGGCAAGGTGCGCGCGACGCTCGACTCGAGCGTGCCCTACATCGACGCCCCGGAAGCGTGGGCTGAGGGCTACACCGGTCAGGGCGTGACGGTGGCGGTTCTCGACACCGGCTACGACGACACCCACCTCGACCTGCAGGGCCACGTGAGCGCCGAATCGAAGAGCTTCGTGCCCGGCGAGGACGTCGACTCCGACCCCAACGGCCACGGCACGCACGTCGCGTCCACCATCGCCGGCACGGGCGCGGCCAGCGGGGGCACCCACCGCGGCGTCGCCGACGGCGCCCAGCTGCTCGTGGGCAAGGTGCTCGGCGCTGACGGCTACGGGCAGGACTCATGGATCATCGACGCGATGGAGTGGGCCGGCCAGAACGCCCCGATCGTGTCGATGAGCCTCGGTTCGACGGAAGCCTCCGACGGCAAGGACCTGATGGCGGAGTCCCTGAACCGCATCTCGGAGGAGACCGGCACCCTGTTCGTGGTCGCGGCCGGCAACGCCGGCGCGCCCGAGACCATCGGCGCCCCCGGCTCGGCGGAGCGAGCGCTCACGGTCGGCTCGGTCGACGACCCGTCCGGTTCGCTTTCGTACTTCACAAGCCAGGGTCCGCTCGCGCGCTCCGGGGCAATGAAGCCCGACGTCACCGGTCCCGGCAACGACGTCACGGCCGCACGCTCGGCCGACAGCCCCGGAGAAGGCTCCTACGTCGCGATGAGCGGCACGTCGATGGCGACGCCCCACGTCGCCGGCGCCGCCGCGATCCTGCTCGGCGCCCACCCCGACTACACGTCGGCCCAGCTCAAGGCTGCGCTCGCGAGCAGCGCCGTCGACCTCGGCTACACGCCGTACCAGGGCGGCACGGGCGTCATCAACGTCGCGGCCGCCCTCGATGCACCGGTCATCGCGTCGGGCACCGGCGACTTCGGAATGCTCGCGTGGGGACAGGCGCCGGCGCCGGTGACCCGCACGATCGAGTACACGAACCGCACAGACGCCGAGCTCACGGTGGCGCTCGAGCCGACGCTCAGCGATACAACCCCCGACGACGGCACCGGCGAGCCGGGCCCGCTCTCGGACGGCATCGCGTTCGACGCCCTCACGATCGACTCCGCGTCGCTCACCATCCCCGCAGGCGAGACCCGCTCCGTGACCATGACGGTCGACCCCGCGAAAGTACCGGCCGGCACGCAGCTCTCGGGCGCGCTCGTTGGCCTCGTCGACGGCGACGCGGTCACGCGCACCGCTCTCGGCACGATCGCCGAGGCCGAGCGCTACGACCTCACCATCACGGCGACGGGCTTCGACGGCAACCCGGTCCAGACGTACGCGTTCCTGTGGAACGCGGCTACGCAGTTCGCCGAGCCGATCCCCGTGGACGGCGAGACGACGCTCCGCCTCATGAAGGGCGACTACTCGGTCGTGTCGTTCATGGAGCTCAGCCGGACGCCCGACACGATCGCCAGCGTCCTCGTGGGCGAGCCGACGCTCCAGCTCGACGGCGACAAGACCGTCGCTCTGGACGCCCGCGCGGCGAAGCAGGTCACCCTCGACGTCGGCGAGAAGGGACTCGAGCCGGTCTTCCGCCGCATGGACATGAAGGTGGGTGATTTTCTCGCCAGCGCCACGATGCCGGTGTGGACGGATGAGATGTGGGCGCAGCCGATGAAGATAGACGACGCCGACTTCGGGTTCACGACGCGCTGGCGCCTGCAGACGCCGCTGCTCACGGTGAGCGCCGGCAAGAACGCCCTGGATCTCATCCTCCAGCCAGGTTCGACCTTCCTCGACGGCTCGTTCAAGGCCACTGCGGTCGAGGCCGGCTCGGGAAGACCCGACGAGCTCGCCGCGGCAGAGGTGGGCGGCAAGATCGCCGTGGTCACCCGCAGCACCGACCTCTCCCCATCCGAGCAGGCTGCCAACGCCGCCGCGGCGGGGGCGAAGCTTCTCGTCCTCGTCAACGACGCGGACGGCGAGTTCAGCACGTGGGTCGGTTCGGAGGCCGACTTCTCGAACGTGTCCATCCCGGTCGCCGGCATCAGCGGCGTCGAAGGGCGAGCCCTGCTCGGGCAGCTCGGCGGGAGGAAGAAGGTCACGCTGTCGGCGGTGGGTGTGCCCACGACGGACGTCGTGTACGACATCGCCGAGTACGGCGACGGGCAGATCCCGCAGAAGCTGGCGTACAAGCACTCGTCGAGAGACCTGGCTCGTATCGACACACGCTTCCACGGCCAGCAGGAGGAGCTGGCCGAGTTCCGGTACGACTTCGTCCCCGGGGCACAGTACGGCAGCGGGTTCCCGTTCCGCGCGCAGCGCGGCATGGATCGCACCGAATGGGTCAATACCGACAGCCTCCGCTGGAACCAATGGGTCGCCGTCAGCTCCGTGATGTGGGAGATCCGCGACAAGCAGACGACGTACACACGCGGCGAGCGCACCTCCGAGGAGTACTTCGGCGGCATCGTGCGCCCGTACGTGGCCACCGGGTTCTGGGTGCCCTACCGTGTGTCGGACTGGGCCCAGGTCAACATCCCCAGCTGGGCGGACGGCGGTGACGCCGACCACACCGGGACGTTCGACACGTGGGTCGAGCCGTCGACCGTGCACCAGACCGCCGATGTCTACATCGACGGACAGCTCGTCAAGCAGCAGGAGCACCAGGGCGTGAATCTGTTCGACCTCCCTGACGGCGACCAGCAGTGGCGTGTGGTGAGCACGGCGACCCATGACGGCGCGCATCTCGAAGGATCGACGAGGACGGTCAGCGACTGGACCTTCCGTTCCGCGGGCAAGCTCGGCGACTGGGGCAACCGCCTGCTGCCGATGATCCAGGCGTACTACGACGTCGACGTCAACATCGACAATCAGGTGGGCCAAGGTCGCAAGAAGGGTTCGGGGGTCACGCTCGGCCTCGAACTCGGTCATGTCGCCGGCACCTCGCCCGCCGGTGCCATCACCGGTGCGACGCTGGAGGCGCGCGGGGAGAACGGACAGTGGAGGCCGGTGGAGCTGAAGTCCGCCAAGACGGACGCCCCCACCGGGGCGGTCGAGGGTGACGGCGACATCTTCGTCACGAGCCGCGCGTGGGTCAGCGGGTTCACCGCGCAGATCCCCGTGCCCGACAAGGGCGGCTGGGTCGACCTGCGCGTCACGGCGAAGGACGCCGAGGGCAACACCTTCACGCAGGAGATCGAGAAGGCGTTCGAGGCCACACCGGCCAAGGGCGTCCGGTAGTCCAAGGGTCCGGAGACCCCGGCGCACGCGCGCCGGGGTCTCCGGCGTTCTCTCCGGTCGTTCGCGCCCGCAGCACGTGAAGCAGATCCCCGTGTCCAACGTCCGCGACTCCACCTGACCCACGCTCACCAGAGCATCGCGACGAGGTGGGCGAACACATCCTCGGGGTCGTTTTCGAGGCCGCGACGGGTGAACCACGTCGACACGTTGACGACGTCACGGTGGAGGAAGTCGAGACCCTGAGGGTTCGCGGCGACGTCGACGATCTGCGGGAGATCGATCACGACGACACGGCCGTCGTGGTGGAGCAGGTTGTAGGGCGAGAGGTCGCCGTGTGCGTATCCCGCGTGCGCGAACGCCTCGAGCATGCCGACGACCTGGTCGAAGGCGCTGCGCAGCTGCTCTCCGTGCAACCGGCTCTGCGCCAGCCGCGGCGCGGCTGCCCGCCCCTCGCCGACGAACTCCATGAGCACCTCGGTGCCGCTCACCTGCACCGGATACGGCACCGGGACCCCCGCGCGCCAGGCACGGCAGAGCGCGTCGAATTCGCTCACCGCCCAGTGGCCTGCAGCGACCGACCGCCCGTATGAGGACCCGCGATTCACGGCCCGTGCGTCGCGCGTGTTGCGCATCGTGCGCCCCTCCTCGTAGCTGCCCGAGCGGTGGAAATCACTGTGATGGGAGTCGCGGTAGCGCTTGGCTGCCAGGAGCACGCCGGCGGTGCCGGGCACCGCGCGCTCGATCAGGTGCACGTCGGCTTCTTTGCCGGTCTTCACGACACCCAGCTCGGTATCGAACGCGCCGGACGCGGTGACGACCCATTCCGGGTGCGGCAGCGGGCCGCGCTGGGTGGGCGGAGAAGCCGGCCACGTGGACCAGCGCTGATCGCGGCCGGGTTCGAGATCCGGCGAGAGAACGGATGCGGACGCGTCGAGGCGTTCGTATGACATCGGTGGGACACTCCAGGACAGGAGGTCGCCGACGGGTCAACGCGTGCGGGCGACCTCGCGGAAGGGGGTGGGGTTGCGAGGCGCTACAGAGACAGCCATCGTTCTTCCTCCCTCCGGTCCGGTGTGCGGGCACGACGCTCGCACCGACTCCGGGACACTGTAGCCGACGGCATCCATCGCATCCACCCTTCATCCGTGCGCACGCACACGGATGGCGCCCGGATCGGGTCCGGACGCCATCCATGACGGTCGCACGGAGGGGATGTCCCAGAAGCAGGTCGCCACCGAGATGGGCATCAGCATCAAGACGGTCGGCGCGCACATGCAGAACGTGCTCGGCACGCTCGATGTGCACTCGCGCATGGAGGCGGTTGCGCGCGCCGCGCGCGCCTCGGCCACGTCGGAGGCGTAGCGCCTGCGAACCCCGCGCGTCAGCGCAGCGCCGTGCGGCTCGTCGCGGTGGATTCGAGGGCGACGCCGCCGGGCACGAACACGGTGACGATGGGAGGCTGCCACTGCCCGGCGACCCGCACCCGCGCGGAGACCCCGTCGGGGGTCGAGGCCGAGACGAGTCGCGCCTCGGGATCGAGAGCTCCCATCATCGCCTCGGCTTCACGGCGCACCCCCGCGTCGGTGAGGGTGGCGACCGGCTCGCCACCGACCACCGTCAAGTCGAACCCATCTGCCGCGGCCAGAGCCGCGGCATCCGCCACCGCGTCGAGCTGCTTCTGCGCGAGGTACAGGCTCGTCGCGGCGGTGCACACGAGGATCACCGCGATCGCGAGCACGGCGTAGCCGAGGGTGAGGATGAGGACGCTGCCTCCGTCGTCGGGATCGCGTGACTCGGGCTTCGGGGCGAGGGCGCGCCGTACCTGAGCGATCACCGCTCGCTCCAGAAGCGCGAGACCTTGTGCGCCGAAGAGGCCTCGATCGGGATCGCGGCGATGCGCTCCAGGTCGAGCACGGGCGGCACGAGCGGCAGCGTGACTGTTGTGCGGACGCGCACGTGCAGTGTCGCGCCCGCCCGCGGACAGATGCCGCTCGACGGCGTGCAGGCGATGGAGAGGTCGACGTCGTCGAGTCCGTACTCCTCCGACACCGCCCCGAGCACCGCGTCGGCCCGCGTGCGGGCGTCGTCGACGTCGCTCGCCGTCGACACCGCGCGCGCGATGTGACGGGCGGCGGCCTCCGCACCGAGGCTCTGCCCCTGGATGAGGCCCAGCGTCACGACCAAGTAGACGAGGGGCACCAGGAGGAGGAGCCCGACGAGGATGAACTCGAGCGCCGCCGATCCGCGATCGTCGCCGAGCGGACCCGCTGCGATCTCGTCAGCCGAACGATTCGACCGGTGCATGCGCCGTCACCTCCAGTCCACGCGATGCACCGAGCAGGCCCACAAGGGGCAGCGTCGCCCGGACACGCACCTCGATGGTCTGCTGACCGAGCGACGCCGTCTCCTGCACGCTGACCTCGGTGGCGTACCCGGCGCCGATCGTGCGACCCACGATGTCGCGCGTGCGTTCCGCACCGTCGCCGAGCGTCGTGTCGGCCAGGGCCGCGTGATACGCGCCCTCCACGGCTGCGTCGTGCACGACGTTGCGGACGTACACGGCGAGGCCGAACTGCAGCACTCCGAGGGTGAGCACGGTGAGCAGCGTCCCGACGAGGACGAACTCGACCGGACTCGCCCCGGCGTCGTCGATCAGGTCTGCGGCGAGTCGGGCGCGTACGCCCGACACGGCGCGGGCGAGGACGACACGCACGACGTCAGAGCCCGGAGACGCGACTGATCGCCTGCTCGAACAGGTCGGCCAAGGCAGGCCCGGCCATCGCCCAGATCACGACGACGAGCCCCGCGGTCATCAGCGTGATGAGGACCCACCCGGGGACGTCACCCCGCTCGTCGTCGGCGAGGTCGCGCGCGGTCGCGCGAAGACGAGCAGCGAGGTGCAGCATCCGTGCTTTCATCATTTCTCCTTCCGGCCGTCAGCCGAGTCCGAGTCGCAGCATGAAGATCCCCGGGAACACCGCGAAGAGAACGCTGAGCGGGAGGATCAAGAAGACGAGCGGAAAGAGCATGTAGATCTCCTTCCGGCCCGCGCGTTCGATGAGTGTGCGCTTCGCGTCCTCGCGGGCGTCGATCGCCTGCGCCTGGAGAACGTGCGCGAGCGGCGCGCCTCGCTCTATCGCCGCCACGAGCTGGTCGATCGAGCGGGTGAGAGCGGGGATCTCAAGGCCCGCGGCAAGGCGCGTGAGGGATTCCGACAGCGGTGAGCCGGTGCCCACCGCCACGACGACGCCGCGAAGCTCCGCGGTGAGCTCCCCCGCGCCCACGTCGCTGACACGACGCAGCGAGTCGAGGATGCCCTCGCCCGCCGAGAGGCACAGCGCGAGGAACTCGAGCACCGTCGGCAGCTCCTCCTCGATCCGCGTGGCCCGTGCCCTTGCCGCACGCGTGAGCCACGCGTCGTACGCGAGGGCCGCCGCAACGGCGGCGACGGGCGGCAGCAGCCCGAGGACGGGCGATCCGCGGCCCACCAGTACGAGCACGACGACCACTCCGCCGCCGATCGCGAGTCCGGCGATGGCCCAGGCGAGCTGCCGCCCGCGGAAGCGGGCCGCGTCGATCGTCCACGCGGCTTGATGCAGGCGACGGGCGAGCACCGCATCTCCACCGGCCAGCCGCGCGAGGCGGCGATGCGCGAACGCCGACCACGCGAACGGCGAGCCCCCGACCGCGGGGGCGGCCACGTCGAGCCCGCGCGGATCGGTCACATCGCGGATGTAGGGCGCGATCCGCCGCGCGAGGCTGGGCGCGCCCCACCGCGGAGCGAGCGAGATCAGCAGGCACACCCCGACACCGAGCGCCGTGCCGAGCACGACGGCGTACGCGACGTCGCCCATCGCGAGCCCGATCACCCGAACCACCGCCTCGGTTCGGGGAGGCGGCCGAGACGGATCATGAGCCGGTACGCGACGAGCGACACCGCCGCGCCGACGAGGATGAGCGCGATGCCGCCAGGACTGCCGTACGCGCGGGCGCCCTCGGGACGCATGGCGAGCATCGCGAGGATGACCCATGGGGCGATCACGCCGAGCACGGCCGCGCCCCGGATCCACGACTGCCGCGATTCGACCTCGGCCCGCAGCGCCGCGTCCGCTCGCACGGAGGACGCGAGCGCGCGCAGCACCGCGGTGAGCTCGGTGCCGCCTACCTGACGCGCCATGCGCAGGGTCTCGACGATGCGGTCGGCGACGGGGTCGGCCAGATTCGTCTTGAGCCGCTGGACGCTCGAGTCGAAGTGCCCCGACGCCGCCATGTCGCGCGCGAACGCCGCGAACGCAGGCCGCAGTTCAGCGGGAGCCGAGTCTGCGAGGCTGGCTACCGCGTCGGGCAGCGACATCCCCGCGCGCACCGACGCGATGAGCAGATCGCAGACGTCCGGCCAGAGTCCGCGCCGCGTGCGCAGCAGCTTCGAGCGACGCGAGCGCAGCCAGGTGAAGGGAGCGAGCGCGCCGGCCACGGCCGCGACCAGGGCGAGCGCGGCCACCGGCGCGATGAGCCATGCCACCGCGGCCGCCACTGCCGCGCACACCCCCGCGACCACGACGACCGAGGGCACCGACGCGCGTGCCATCCCCGCGTCTTCGAGAAGTCGCGAGATCCGCCCGCGGCGCGTCACGCTCGGGCGGCCGGAGCCCGCGGGCCAGAACCACGGCGACATCATCAGCAGCAGCCCGGCGGCGAGCGCCGCTCCCCATACGAAGGTCACGCGTCGACCGTCCGGTAGAGCGTGCGCGCGGTGATCACGCCGTCCGCGACTCCGGTCGGCGCGACGATCTCGACCACGCGTCGTGCGCCGCTCGCGTCGCGCTCGCAATGCGCGACGACGTGGACGGATGCCGCCACCGCCGGCTGCACGAAGCTCGCGTCGATGTTGCGCCCGGCCAGCAACGGCAGCGCGGCGAGCTTTCCGAGCGCTTCGCGGGCGGAGTTGGCATGGATCGTGGCGGCTCCGGGAACGCCGGTGTTGAGCGCCAGCAGCAGGTCGAGCGCCTCGGCATCGCGCACCTCGCCCACGACGAGCCGGTCGGGGCGCATGCGCAGCGCCTCCTTCACGAGCCGGCGGAGCGTCACCTCGCCGGTGCCCTCGAGACTCGGCTGCCGGCCCTGCAGGGCGACGAGATCCGGCGCAGCGACGGCGAGCTCGAAGGTCTCCTCGACCGTGACGATGCGCTGCTCATGCGGGCACGCCGCGATGAGCGCGCCGAGCAGCGTCGTCTTCCCCGCATGCGTCGCCCCCGAGACCAGCACCGACTGCCCCGCGATCATCGCGTCGCGCAGCAGCGTGGCAGCTTCGGGGGCGATCGAGCCCGCGGCGACGAGTCGCCCGAGATCTCGGTACGCGGGAAGGAACTTGCGGATGTTGACGGCCCAGTGCCGGCGGGTGATGTCGGGGATCACGACATGAAGCCGGGAGCCGTCCGGAAGCGACGCGTCGACGAACGGCTGACTCAGGTCGACCCGCCGACCGCTGGACTGCAGCATCCGTTCCACCAGATCGCGCACCGCGGTATCGGTGAGCATGAGCGGCGTGCGCTCCGGGACTCCGCTGCGGGCCACGAAGATCCGGTCGGGTGCGTTGATCCAGACCTCCTCGACCGTCGGGTCGTCGAGGTAAGCCTGCAGCGGGCCGAACCCTGATACCGCGGCGAGCACTTCCCGCACGCATGCCGTCTCGTCGTCGACGGGCGCGAGGCCGCGCGCGAGAGCGAAGTCGTTGTGGCGGCGCACCTCCGCACGGGCGATCTGCGCGGCGAACTCGGGGTCGCGGGCCGGATCCGACCGCTCCGCGCGGAGCAGTTCCCGCACACGCTCCGCCACGAGGGTCGCGACGGGGGCGGCGGGGGAAGTCACGCAGGCATCCTCCCAATTCGCCGCAGAGCCAGCCGAAAGTTATCCACAGATGCGGGCGGACCGCCGGCGCGGCAGGATGGAGGAACAGACGAAGGGACGAAGATGACCAAGACGGAGATGGCCCCTGCGGCGAAGGCAGGACTCGGCGTGCTCGGCATCGTGCAGGTCGCGTTCGCGTTCCTCGCATTCTGGGATCTCGCCCATCGCGACCCCGACGAGGTCCGCGGGCCCAAGGCCGCATGGATCCCCGCGCTCCTCGTGAACTGGATCGGTCCTGCCAGCTACTTCCTGTTCGGGATCCGCCGCTAAACCTCCTGGCCGACCGGGGGCCCACCCCACAGCCGACCCTCAGTCCCCTCAGTAGACTGAGAGCCACTCGCGGGAGTGGTGAAATCGGCAGACACGCAGGATTTAGGTTCCTGTGCCTTCGGGCGTGTGGGTTCAAGTCCCACCTTCCGCACGCGAGTTCTCGCATCCTCCGCCGACTGACGACGGGACAACCATCGTGCACGCAGTTCCCACAGCCCTGATCCCCTGGCTGGATCCGGCCGCCATCATCGAATGGGCAGGGCCCTGGGCGCTGGTCGTCGTGTGCTTCATCGTGTTCGCCGAGACAGGGCTGCTCATCGGCTTCCTGCTCCCGGGTGACACGCTGCTCGTCATCTCCGGCCTGCTGACGCACACGAGCAACATCTTCGGCGTCAACATCTGGGTGGTGTCCCTGCTGATCGGCCTCTCGGCCTTCGTCGGCGGTGAAGTCGGGTACTACATCGGCCACAAGGGTGGCCCTGCGGTCTTCGAGAAGAAGGAATCAGGCCTGTTCAGCGTCAAGAACGTCGAACGCACCAACGCCTTCTTCGAGCGGTTCGGCGGGCTCACGATCATCCTGGCGCGCTTCGTGCCGATCGTCCGCACCTTCGCGCCCGTCGCCGCCGGCATCGGCCACATGAACAAGTGGAAGTACACGCTCTACAACCTCATCGGAGCCGTGCTGTGGGGCTTCGGGCTCACGATGTTCGGCTACCTGCTCGGCTATATCCCGCCCGTCGCCACGTTCGTCGAGAACTACATCGACCTCATTCTCCTCGTGGCCGTCGGCGGCACCGCGCTCGTGACGCTGTGGCACTACCTCCGCGAGCGCAGCAAGGCCAAGAAGGCCGCCGCGGCGGGTGAGGACGTCGTCACCGACCACGCCGAGGCAGAGGCCCTCGTGCTCGATCCCGAGGTGTTCGAACGGGGCCCCGAGCACGGCGAGGCGCCCAAAGCCTGAGCCGACGGCGTACCGCCGGTCAGGACGCCTTCTTCTTCTTCGCCGCGGGCTTCTTGGCGGGCGCCTCGGCGTCGGCCTTCGCCGGGGCTGCAGCATCCGTCCCTGAGGCCGCCTTCGCGCCCGCGCCCTCACGGGCTGCACGGGACTTCTCGACGCTGGCGCGGAGCGCGGCCATCAGGTCGATCACCTCGCCACCGGCCTCCTCTTCCTCCTGCTCGCCGAAGGTCTCGGAGGTGTCGAGTGCGTCGCCCTTCTCGAGCTTCGCCTCGATGAGGGTGCGCAACTCCTCCTGGTACTCGTCCTTGAACTCCTCCGGATCGAAGTCGCTCGAGAAGCTCTCGACCAGCGATGCCGACAGCTCGAGCTCCTTCGCCGAGATGCGCACCGACTCGTCGAGCGACGGGAACGCGGCTTCGCGCACCTCGTCCGCCCACAGCAGTGTCTGCAGCACCAGCACGTCGTCGCGCACCCTGAGCGCCGCCAGCCGGGTCTTCTGCCGGAGGGAGAACCGCACGATGGCCGTGCGATCGGTCTGCTCGAGCGTCTTGCGCAGCAGCACATATGCCTTGGGAGAGGCCGAATCCGGCTCGAGGTAGTACGCGCGGTCCAGCGTCAGGAGGTCGATCTGCTCGCTCGGCACGAACTCGACGACGTCGATCTCGCGACTGCGTTCCGCCGGCAGGGACTCGAGGTCCTCCTTGGTCAGGACCACGGTCTTCTCACCGTCGTCGTAGGCCTTGTCTATGTCGGAGTACGGCACGACCTCACCGTCGATCTCGCAGATCCGCTGATAGCGGATGCGCCCGCCGTCCTTGTTGTGCACCTGATGCAGCGAGACATCGTGGTCCTCGGTCGCCGAGTACACCTTCACCGGCACGTTGACGAGCCCGAACGTCAGTGCACCCTTCCAGATCGCTCTCACCCCACCAGTGAACACCAGGGCGCCGACACGCGGCCACCCCTTGCGCGACGCCGCGCCGATACTCTGAGCGCATGGCGGGCGACGAGCAGCTGGTGCGCATCGGCGGCCGCCGCCTGCGCATCACGAACCTCGAGAAGGTGCTCTACCCCGCGACCGGCACCACCAAGGGCGAGGTCATCGACTACTACTCGCACATCGCCGAGCTGCTCATCCCCCATGTCGTGGGACGACCCGTCACCCGCAAGCGGTGGCCGGACGGCGTCGGCACCGACGACGACCCCGGCATGGTCTTCTTCGCGAAGGACCTCGAGCGCGGCGCGCCGTCGTGGGTGCGAAGGATGCCGATCCCCCACTCCACGGGCACCAAAGAGTATCCGCTGGTGGGCGATGTGCCGACGCTCGTCTATCTGGCTCAGGTGGCGAGCCTCGAGCTGCACGTGCCCCAGTGGCGCTTCGCGCTTCACGAACAAGCAGGCGGGCGCCTCGACGCCGTCGGGGGGCGCGGGCCCGCCGACCGGCTCGTACTCGACCTCGACCCCGGGCCCGGCGCCGGGCTTGCGGAATGCGCCGTGGTGGCGGGTTGGGCACGCGAGATCCTGCTCGACATGGGGCTCGAGCCCTACCCCGTCACGAGCGGCAGCAAGGGCATCCACCTGTACACGGCGCTGCCGCCGGGGCAGTCCACGGAGCAGGCCTCCGCGCTCGCGAACGAGCTCGCACGTGCGATCGAGGCCGACCACAAGGACCTCGTGGTCAGCAGCATGAAGAAGGCCGAGCGACACGGCAAGGTGCTCATCGACTGGAGCCAGAACAACGGATCCAAGACGACGATCGCGCCGTACTCGCTGCGTGGCCGGCCGCATCCGACGGTCGCCGCGCCGCGCACCTGGGACGAGCTCGACGATCCCGGGCTGCGCCACCTCGAGTTCACCGAGGTGCTCGAGCGGGCCGAGACCATCGGCGACCCCATGGCCGCGCTGGGGTTCCACGCGGGCGGGCGCGAAGCCGAGTCGGGTCCGCTTTCGGCGTACATCTCCAAGCGGAGCGCCGACCGGACCCCCGAGCCGGTGCCGGCGAACCCCCTCGGCGCGTCGCCTCACGGCGAACTGCCGCGATTCGTCATCCAGGAGCATCACGCGACCGCACTGCACTGGGACTTCCGCCTCGAACACGACGGCGTCCTGGTGAGCTGGGCCGTGCCGCGCGGCGTCCCGCACTCGTACCAGCGCAACAACCTCGCGATCATGACCGAGGACCACCCCATGGAGTACGCCACGTTCGAGGGCACGATCCCTGCGGGCGAATACGGCGGCGGCACCGTGACCATCTGGGACGACGGCCGCTATGAGCTGGAGAAGTGGCGTGACGACGAGGTCATCGCGACCCTCGAGGGGCGCCCCGGCGGCCCGCTCGGGCGTGTGCGGCTGGCGCTGATCCGCACGGCCGGGCAAGGTGAGAAGTCCAGCTGGCTCCTGCATCGAATGAAGACGGATGCTGCCGGCCGGCCTCAGCCGAGCGGCGCCGTCGTCGAGCCCAGTCCCCAGGCCGATGCGCCTCGCCCCTCTGGCGGGCGCGCACCTGTCGGGCGGGAGTCCGCTTCTGCCGGCGATGCGAGCTCCGGCTCGAACAAAGATCCCGAGCCTCACCGGACCCGTCAGGCGAACCGGACCCTCACCGGCGATCCGCGCGAGCACGCACAGCCGGCAAGGGCATCAGAGCTGCGCCCGATGCTCGCGACGAGTGCGACTCCCGCCCAGGCGCGTCTGGCGGCGCGCACGTGGGCCGATCGCGGAGAGGGCACCGACGCCTGGGTCGAGATGAAGTGGGACGGCATACGCGCGGTCGGCGCATGGGACGGGCGGCGCCTGCGCCTGTTCGCCCGCAGCGGCAACGAAGTCACGCACCGCTACCCCGAGCTGACGGCGGTGGACGCCGGCCTCGGTGCGGAGCCGTGCGTCGTGGACGGCGAGCTCGTCGCCCTCGAACCCGACGGCAGGCCCAGCTTCCCGCTCCTGCAGACCCGGATGAACCTGGAGCACGCCGGCGACATCGCTCGCGTGGCGCGGCGGACGCCGGTGCGGTACTACCTGTTCGACGCGCTCTCGCACGACGGCGACGACCTTGCCGCGCTCACGCTGCGCGAACGCCGTGATGTGCTCGAGGCGGTGGCCGCAGCATCCGTCGAAGCGATCACCGTACCGCCCGTGTTCGACGATGTCGACGCCGCGCTCGACACCAGCGAGCAGCTGCGCCTCGAGGGCATCGTCGTGAAGGACCCGGCGTCGCGATATCTCCGCGGCGGCCGCTCGGAGTCCTGGTTGAAGGTCAAGAACACCCGGACGCAGGAGGTCGTGATCGCGGGCATCCGTCCCGGCAAGGGCGGGCGCAGCAGCACCTTCGGGTCGCTGCTGCTCGGCATCCCGGGCGCCGACGGCCTGCAGTACGCCGGCCGCGTGGGCAGCGGGTTCAGCGACTCGACGCTGTCGATGCTGCTGAAGAAGCTGACGCCGCTGCGCACCGACCGGAACCCCCTGGTCGGCGTGCCGCCGCTCGACGCGCGAGACGCGCTCTGGGTACGGCCCGAGCTCGTCGGCGAAGTCGAGTACGGCGAGTTCACCCCGGGCGGCATCCTGCGCCACCCACGGTGGCGAGGGCTGCGCCCCGACAAGTCCCCCGCCGAAGTGCGCCGCGAAGACTGACGTCCGGCGCTACGCGTGGGCTTCGTGCTCGACGTGTCCGGCGGGCTCGAGCTGGAAGGTGGAATGCTCGACGTCGAAGTGGTCGGACAGGCACGACTGGAGGGTGCTGAGGATCCCGGCGGCCCGGCCGTCGGTGAGAGCGGCGCCGTCGACGACCACGTGCGCGGTGAACACCGGCGCCCCGCGCGTGAGCTGCCACACGTGCACGTCGTGCGCGTCCACGACCCCGGGTGTCGCGAGGATGTGCTCGCGGATCTCGTGCACGTGCGTACCCTCGGGCGCCGACTCGGCGAGTACCGACACGACTTCGCGCAGCAGGCCGACCGCGCGCGGGATGATCATCGCCGCAATGAACAGCGAGGCGATGGCGTCCGCATGGTACCAGCCGGTGGTGACGATGACGATCGCGGCGACGATCACGGCCGCCGAGCCGATGAGGTCTCCGAGGACCTCGAGATACGCGCCGCGCACGTTGATGCTGTGTCGCTGGGCGGAGCTCAGCAGCCACATCGCCACACCGTTGGCCACGAGCCCGACGATCGCGACGACGAGCATGAGGCCACCGGCGACCTGGGTCTGCCCCGGGTCGAGCAGGCGGGAGATGCCTTCGAACGCCACCCATCCCGACAGCACGATCAGGATGACGCCGTTGACCAGGGCCCCGAACACCTCGGCGCGCTGATACCCGAAGGTGCGGCGGTCGTTCGCCGGCCGGGCCGCGACGGTGCTCGCGATGAGGGCGATGACGAGGGCCGCGGCATCCGTGAACATATGCGCGGCATCGGCGAGAAGCGCGAGGGAGCCCGACAGCACCGCGCCGACGATCTGCACCACCATGACGGTGGAGGTGATCGCGAGCGAGATCGCGAGGAGGCGACGGTTGCCCGTCCCTCGGATCCCGGTCGGCGCGTGGTCGTGCATGAGCCCAGGCTAAGCCCGGGACTGCCCCGCAGAGGGCCGTCGCGCCCAGTCGGGAATGAGTGTGATTCTCACTCCCGGCCCGGCCGATCTTTGTCGTCCTTGCGGCCGGCCTCCCGCCTCACCTCGATGATGCTCGCGGCGACCTCGATCGTGCGCGCCGACTCCTGCTGATCCCGCGGCGGGCGTCTCAGACGCGGAGCGAGGATGACGCGGAGCACGATCCCGCTGACGACGGTCGCGACGAGAGCGCCGTTCGAACCGAACACGGCCGGATCGCGATCGAGGCCGCTCACCAGTCCGGCCGCGCCCCACGCGGCTCCCACGCTCGCCGCCCACACGAGCACGATGCGCCAGCCGCGCCCCAGCAGGGGTGCCTGCGCGGCTCCGACCGGCAGCCCGGTCACGAGCCCTGTGACGCCCGCCGCGATCGTGGCCGCGATCGCGCCGAGAAGGAGCGCGCAGACGGCGGCACCCGCCGCCGTGGCGCCGAGCGACGCCACCGCCCACCGCCAGTCGACCAGCCGGCCGAGCGCGAGCCACTGCGCCGCGCCCACCACACCGCCGATGACCGCGCCCGTGACGAGCGCGCCCAGCGGATCGCGGTTCGTTCCCACGAGGGCGGAGGCGATCAGCTCCCCCAGCGGGAACGCGAGGAAGGTGGGGATCCATCGCACGAAGAACATCGGCCGCTCCGGATGGCTGCTCTCATCCCAGCATGCCCCTCGCGGGCGACGAGGGCGAGATCAGAGCTCGGCGAGCAGCCCGGCCAGCGCGACGAACGCACGCGAGCGGTGGGATTGCGCGTTCTTCTCGTCGGCCGTCCACTCGCCGACCGTCCGCTCGGCCCCTGCCTGCTGCCCGTCGGGCACGAAGATCGGGTCGTACCCGAACCCGCCGGCACCCGAAGGCGCCGACGCGAGGCGTCCGGGCCAGATCCCCTCGACCACGTGCTCGACAGCCTCTCTCCCGGCCACCGGCACGACGAGCGCGATCGTCGAGACGAACTGCGCGGTGCGGTGCGGGTCGCCGATGTCGGAGAGCTGGTCGAGCAGCAGGTCCAGGTTGGCGGAGGCATCCTTCGCATGTCCTGCCCAGTAGGCCGAGAACACCCCGGGGGACCCGCCGAGCACGTCGACGCACACGCCCGAGTCGTCCGCCAGCGACGGAAGTCCGGTGTGCTCGGCCGCCGCACGCGCCTTGATGAGGGCGTTCTCGGCGAAGGTCACGCCGTCCTCGACGGGCTCCGGCCCGTCGTATCCGACCACCTCGAGGTCAGGGCGAGTCGCCGCGACGATCGCCTGGAACTCCTCGACCTTGTGCGGGTTGTGGGTCGCGAGGACGATCTGTCGCGGCATCCGTCACTCCCCTTCCGCGGGCTGCAGCGCCGCGAGCTGGTGCGTCCGCAGGTCCGCGCAGCCGTTCACGCCGAGCTCGAGGAGGGCGTCGAGCTCGCGCTTGTCGAAGGGCGCACCTTCGGCCGTGCCCTGCACCTCGACGAAGAGTCCGCGGCCCGTGACGACGACGTTCATGTCGGTCTCGGCACGCACATCCTCGACGTACGCGAGGTCGAGCATCGGCTCGCCGTCGATGATGCCGACCGACACCGCGGCCACCGAGTCGAACAGCACCTGTGCCTTCTGGCCGATGAACCTCTTCCCGCGGCCCCACTCGATCGCGTCGGCGAGTGCGACGTAGGCACCGGTGATGGCCGCCGTCCGTGTGCCGCCGTCGGCCTGCAGTACGTCGCAGTCGATGACGATCGTGTTCTCACCGAGGGCCTTGGTGTCGACGACGGCGCGCAGCGCCCGTCCGATGAGGCGAGAGATCTCGTGCGTGCGGCCGCCGATCTTGCCCTTGACGCTCTCGCGGTCGTTGCGCTCGTTGGTGGCGCGTGGCAGCATCGCGTACTCGGCGGTGATCCAGCCCTTGCCCTTGCCTGTCAGCCAGCGCGGCACGCCGTTCGTGAACGACGCCGTGCACAGCACCTTGGTGTTCCCGAACGAGATCAGGGCGGACCCCTCGGCCTGGCTCGACCAGCCGCGCTCGATCGTGATGGGACGCAGCTGGTCGACGGAACGGCCGTCGGCACGGGTGATGTCGGTCATGCAGTTCTCCTCCGGAGGGACGGATGCCTCAGCCGAGGCGGCGGGCAGGGTTCGAGGCACGGGGAAGGTCGATGGCGCCGGTCTGCACCAGGCGCACGTCGGTGACCTCGCGGCCCATCAGGCGGTGCGCGAGTCGCAGGAACTCGTCTGCCGATGCACCGGTGGCTTCGTAGACGTGGCGGGGTTCGGCAGCCGGCCCGGCGAGCAGGTCGCGGGAGACCAGCTGACGGTAGACGTCCTTCGCGGTCTCGGAGTCGCTCGACACCAGGCTCACATCCGGGCCCATGACATAGCTGATGGCGCCCTCGAGGAACGGATAGTGCGTGCAGCCCAGCACGAGCGTGTCGACGTCGGCGGCGCGAAGCGGCGCGAGGTACTCCTCGGCGACGGCGAGCACCTCCGGCGAACCGGTGACGCCGGCCTCGACGAACTCGACGAACCGCGGGCAAGCCTGCGCGAAGACGGTGAGACGCTCGTTGACCCCGAGCATGTCCTGGTACGCACCGGAGCTGATGGTCCCGGCCGTGCCGATGACGCCGACACGCCCGTTGCGGGTGGTCGACATCGCCGTGCGCACCGCGGGGTTGATGACCTCGACCACCGGGACGTCATATCGCTCGCGCGCGTCGCGCAGCATTGCCGCGGACGCCGTGTTGCACGCGATCACGAGCATCTTCACGCCCTGGGCGACGAGGTCGTCGAGCACCTCGAGCGCGTAGCGCCGTACGTCGGCGATCGGCTTCGGCCCGTACGGCGAACGTGCGGTGTCGCCGATGTACAGGATCGACTCCTGCGGCAGCAGCGCAGAGACGGCCCGCGCGACGGTGAGCCCGCCGACCCCGGAGTCGAAGATTCCGATCGGCGCGTCGTTCACGAGAATCAACCCTACGCCAGCGGGTCACTAGGCTGACCCGCATGGCCGCCTCGACTGCCCTGCTGACGGACCGCTATGAGCTCACGATGGTCGACGCGGCACTCCGCGACGGAACCGCCCACCGCCGCTGCGTGTTCGAGCTGTTCGGGCGGCGCCTCCCCGGCGCCCGACGGTTCGGCGTCGTCGCGGGCACGGGCAGGCTGCTGTCGCTGATCCGCGACTTCCGCTTCGGCGACGAGGAGCTGCGCTTCCTCCGCGACGAGAAGGTGGTGGATGCCTCGACCCTCGATTTCCTGGAGGGCTACCAGTTCACCGGGTCTGTGACGGGCTACCGCGAGGGCGAGCTGTACTTCCCGGGCTCGCCCATCCTGACGATCGAGGGGACCTTCGCCGAGGCCGTCGTGCTCGAGACCCTCGCGCTCAGCGTCCTCAACCACGACTCCGCGATCGCGACCGCCGCCGCCCGCATGAGCATCGCCGCCGGAGACCGTCCACTGGCCGAGATGGGCTCGCGGCGGGCCGGTGAGTCTTCCGCCGTAGCAGCGGCGCGTGCGGCCTACATCACCGGGTTCAGCGCCACCTCGAACCTCGAGGCGGGTCGGCGATGGGGCATCCCGACGATGGGCACGGCCGCCCACGCATGGACGCTGCTGCACGACACCGAAGAGGACGCGTTCCGCGCGCAGATCGAGGCCCTCGGTGCCGGCACCACTCTCCTCGTCGACACCTACGACATCCACCAGGGCGTCCAGACGGCCATCCGCGTCGCCGGGACCGGGCTCGGCGGGGTCCGGATCGACTCCGGCGACCTGCCCACCGTTGCGGCCGAGGTGCGCGCGCAACTCGACGAGCTCGGCGCGACCGGCACGCGCATCACCGTGACGAGCGACCTGGACGAGTACGCGATCGCCGCGCTCGCGGCATCCCCCGTCGACTCCTACGGTGTCGGCACATCGGTGGTCACCGGATCCGGAACGCCGACCGCCGGCATGGTCTACAAGCTCGTCGCGCGGCAGGACTCGGACGGCGGATGGGTCGGTGTGGCGAAGGCTTCGACCGACAAGGCGTCGAAGGGGGGCCGCAAGGCCGCATTCCGCACGCTCGACGCGGGTACCGCGACGAGCGAGCTCATCGTCGTGTCGGACGGCTTCGAAGCCCTCGACACCGCGTCGGCCCACCCCGACTCCCGTGCCCTGCAGGTGCAGCTCGTGGTCGACGGCGAACCGGATGCCGCATATGAGGGACCCGACGGCGTCGAAGCGGCGCGCGCGCATCACTCGCGCGTGCGCGAAGAGCTGCCCGTGCGCGGGCTCGCCCTCAGCCGATCGGACCCGGCGATCCCGACGGTCTACGCCGACGCGGAGTGATCAGCCCTGGAGCGACTCGTAGATCTCTTTGCAGGTGGGGCACACGGGGAACTTCTCGGGGTCGCGGCCCGGTGTCCACTTCTTGCCGCACAGTGCGCGCACCGGCTTGCCCGTGATGGCGGACTCCAGGATCTTGTCCTTCTTCACGTAATGAGAGAAGCGCTCGTGGTCACCCGGCTCGATGTTCTCTTCTTTGAGGAGCTCTTCGAGCTCGCGATCGAGGGTCGCGATGCCGCCCTGGTCAGGGCTGTCCAGCGGGGTGCTCATGGTCTGCCAGTGTAGTCGGGGCGGGCACGGCTGGGGCCCGTCCGCGGGAGTCAGGTGGACTCCGCGAACTCCATGAGCCGCCCGCCGCGACGCTCGAAGACGATGGCGCCGACGCCGATGCCGACCACGAGCACGCCGAGTCCGATTGCCAGGCCTGCCCACAGCGCCGTGTCCGCGGCATCCGTGTCCCCCTGCAGAGCGAGCCAGCCGCACCACAGGACCGGTGCCGACACCACGAGCGCGCCGGCCATGACGCTCCCCTGCGCGATCGCGCCGTTCGCGCCGGTGCGCTGCGGCTGCTGGAACGGGCTCTCACCGGGCCGCGACACCGCGTAAGGCGCGACCACCGACGAGATGCTGGAGAGCCCCAGGCCCGAGAGGAACAGCGCAGCGCACACACCGGTGAGGGCCGGGAGCACCGCCCATCGCCCGTGCAGCAGCGTCGCCACGGGGATCGCGACGGCGAGCAGCGGGACGCCGACGAGCAGCACGGGCACCAGCCGGCCGATGCGGTCCGAGACGCCGCGCACACCGCTGGCGATGTGCATCCAGACAGCGGTGGAGTCGTAGGCGACGTCGTCGTGCGGCAGCCAGCCGAGGAAGAGCGCCGCGAACGGCACCGGCACGAGGGCGACCAGCTCGGGCGGAACGCCGGCGATGAGCAGCGGCACCACCGTGATCGCGGCCGCGAACGGGATCACGAGGCCGTTCACGACGTAGCGTCTGTCGCCGAACCAGTAGACGAGGCTGCGCGCCGCGATCGCACCACCGGGCGTGCCCGGGGCGACGCCGAACCAGCCGAGTCCGCCTCGCTCACGACCGGTGCCCGGACGCTCGGTCGTGGTCAGCAGCCGATTGACCGCCCACACCCAGAGCATCGCCAGCAGAACGATGGTTCCGACCGCGATGAGCGCAGACAGCCACGCGTCGCCACCCGTGATCAGCATGCCGGGAAGAGCCCAGGCGGCGCCGAGCGGAGTGAGGGCCAGCCAGTCCACGGCCTCGAGCAGCTGCGGCGGGACGCTCCCCTGCCATTCGAGCGAGGCGAGGAAGACGCCCACCGGAACCACGACGACGAGCACCACGAGCACGAAGACGCCCGAGAGCTCGCGCGATCGACGGTCGCGGAGGAACAGCGAGGCCAGCGCCATGCACACGCGCGCCAGCAGGACGCACGTGAGCACCCCGAGCAGCACGCTCAGGATTCCGACGATCACCGGCACGCCGTGGTCGGCCCACACGATGGCGGAGCACACCGCGACGGCGAGCAGCACCAGGATCGGCACGCTGAGGAATCCGGCGACCGCGAGGACGAGGGCGAGGCTGCCCCGCGGAAGGCCGAACAGGGCGAATCGCCGCGGATCCAGCGGGTCTTCCACGGAGCCGAACAACGGGGCGAGCGCGAAGCCGAGGGTCACCGCCGAGCCCCCGAGGACGGTGACGGCGAGCACCTCCTCGGTGGAGGCATCCTTCAGCGTCAGCAGCGCCCAGCAGGCCGCCACCGTCGCGGCGGCGAGGATCAGCAGCGCACTGACCACGCGCACGACATGGCCGGCGTGACCGCGGAACGTGCCGACCAGCAGCGCGAGCCTCAGTCGGAGAATGTGTGCAGCCACTCGAGGCCCTCCACGTCGCTGAGTCCTCCGGCCAGCTCGACGAAGCGCTGCTCGAGCGTCAGCTCGCCGCGCACCTCGTCGACGGTGCCCTCCGCGAGCACCTGGCCGGCCACGATGACCGCGACGCGCGTGCAGACGCGCTCGACGAGGTCCATGCCGTGGCTCGAGAGGATCACCGTGCCGCCGTGGGCGACGTAGGTGGAGAGGATGTCGAGGATGATCGCGCTCGAGACCGGATCGACCGCTTCGAACGGCTCATCGAGCACGAGCAGACGTGGCGAGTGGATCAGCGCGCCCGCGAGCATGACTTTCTTGAGCATGCCCGCCGAGTAGTCCGAGACGCTCCGGCCCAGCGCGTCCTCGAGGTCGAAGGCGCGTGCGAGATCGGCGGTGCGGCTCTCGACGACGGCCGGCGGGAGCTTTCGCAGCACCCCGTAGTAGTAGAGGAGCTGGCGGCCGGTGAGTCGGTCGAAGGTGCGCAGTCGATCGGGAAGGACCCCCATCATCCGCTTGGCCGCGAGCGGTTTGGCCGCCGCGTCCACTCCTCCGACATGGATCGTGCCCCGATCGGGCTCGAGCAGGCCCGCGATCATCGAGAGCGTGGTCGTCTTGCCCGCGCCGTTGGGTCCGACGAGACCGTAGAACGTGCCCGCCGGGATCGTGAGGTCGATGCCGTCGACGGCGTGGGTGCTGCCGAACCGCTTGGTGACGCCGCGCAGCACGAGGGCGTCGGCGGATGCCGCAGCCGCCGACGCGACCGCGTCCAGCGAGACGGCCGCGGCCAGGGCCTCGGGGTCGAGGGTCGTCGCCGCCTCCGGGGCCGGCGCGAGCGTCGGCTCGAGCGGAGCAGGCGAGGCGCTCTGCTCCACCGCGGCGCCGGCCGGCTCGGCGGGCGCATCAGAAGGCTCGACCGCTGGCGTGGGCTCGACGACCCCCGCGGGCTCGGCCACGGGCGCGGACTCGACCACGGGCTCAGCATCGACCACCGCCGCGGTTTCGGCAAGGGTCGTGCTCTCGACGGGGGCCTCGGGCTCGGCCGCCTGTTCGGGCCCGATCGAGGCTTCGGGCACGATCAGGGGCTCGATCGCGGGCTCCGGCTCGGGCTCAGGCTCGATCACGGCCTCCGACTCAGCCGCGGGCTCGATCACGGCCTCCGGCTCAGCCGCGGGCTCGGCCACGGGCGCGGACTCGGCCTCCGGCTGGGCCTGTGCCTCCGTCTCGTACGCGGCGTCCTCCGTTGCCGCGCTGTCGTCGACGGGCGTCGCGTGGTCGACGGACGCCGCCTCGGCAGCATCCGCCGGCGAACCATCGCCCGCACCGGGAAGCGGCGGGCGCGGCGGAACGACGATGCCGGCGGCGGCGCTGGCCGCGAGCTCGAGATCGCTCGGAAGGGGCGGCGGCGGCCCCGGGTCCGGAGCGGGCGCCGGCTTCGGCTTGGGCTTCGGCTTGGATGCAGCCGGCGTGCGCTTCTTGCGCGGAGCGGGCGCGGGTTCGCGACTCTCGTCGGTGCGCGGCTTGCGCGGCGGGCGGCGGGGCTTGTCGGGAACCGGTGAGACCGTATCTGCGAGGCGTACGACGCGCGCGCTGGAGTGACGGTCCGGCTCTTCCGGATCGATGTCATTCGGCACCGGGAGGGAGGCTGTCACTGAACCAACGTATCAAGCGGGCCCGATCGCGGCGGAGTTGGTCTCGCCGCGTCGCGGCATTCGCGTTATGTCACAAATCGGCAACGGGAGCCGCCCATTATGCGCCTTCCCAGGCCTCATCGCTACCATGGTCGAGGCACGAAGGGGTGTCGCGCCGGTGAACCGGCAGTGAATCACGCACTTCAGGAGCAGATTTTGACCCTTCAGACCGTCATCCTCGCAGCCGGAATGGGCTCGCGGCTCGGCCGCAGCCTGCCCAAGCCCCTCACGGAGCTCGGCGACGGCCGCAGCATCATGCAGCAGCAGCACGACAACATCCGTGCCGCGTTCGGCCGCGAAGCCAGGATCACGACCGTCGTGGGCTACCGCGCCGAGACCATCGTCGAGGCGTTCCCGGACGTCGACTACGTCTACAACGACCGCTACGACCAGACCAACACCTCCAAGAGCCTCTTGCGCGCCCTCGCCAAGACGGGCAAGGGCGGCGTGCTCTGGATGAACGGCGACGTCGTCTTCGACCCGCGCGTGCTCGGACGCGCCATCGAGCTCATCGAGCGCGACCGGTCGTTCGTCACGGTCAACACCTCCAAGGTCAGCGACGAAGAGGTCAAGTACACGGTGACGCCGGAGGGCTTCATCGACGAGCTGTCGAAGACCGTCAAGGGCGGCATCGGCGAGGCCGTCGGCATCAACTACATCTCCAGCCGCGACAAGAAGGCGTTCATGCGCCACCTGACGCGCGTCGACGACCAGGACTACTTCGAGCGCGGCCTCGAGCTCGCGATCGCCGAGGACGGCGTGCTGCTCGAGCCGCTCGACATCTCGGACCTGTACGCCGTCGAGGTGGACTTCGCCGAGGACCTCGAGCGCGCCAACCTCTTCGTCTGACTCAACGCCGCGAGGCTGTCAACCCCGGTCCTGCGCTCAGACTCGGCCGCATAGACTCGGCGCGATGACCGACAAGGTGCACCAGATCCACTCCCTCCCCGGCGACGCGCCGTGGCAGGGAGGGCTGCCGCCCGCTGGGTCCGATGAGCATCCGTTCACGATCCGTGCGCTCGACCGGGTGCTCGCGATCCAGCGGCCGGTCGTCCTCGCGCACCTGCGCAGCATCCGTCTACGGCATCCGGACTCCTCCCCCGCCGACATCGTCCGCATCCTCGAACGGCGCTATCTCGCTGCGGTGACCTCCGGCGGCGCCGCGGTCGGCGCGACCGCGGTCGTTCCGGGGATCGGGACGGGGGTGACGCTGGCGCTCAGCGGCGTCGAGACGGTGGCGTTCCTCGAGGCGACCACACTGTTCGCGCAGTCGGTCGCCGAGGTGCACGGCATCCCTGTGTCGGATCCTGACAGGGCGCGAGCCCTGGTGCTGACGCTCATGCTCGGCAAGGAGGGCGTCGACCTCGTCGCGCAGCTCGCCGGGCAGGCCGCCGGTCGCGGTCCCTCCCGTTCGGGCTACTGGGGCGAACTGATCACCAAATCGCTCCCCCGCGCCGCGGTCGGGCCGCTCGTCGACCGGCTCAAGACGACGTTCATCCGCCAGTTCGCCGCGCGGGGCGGCGCGTCGTGGATCGGCAAGGCTCTGCCGTTCGGCATCGGCGCGGCCATCGGCGGCGCCGGCAACAACATCCTCGGGCGACGGGTGCTCACCGGCTCCCGGCGGGCCTTCGGGATGCCTCCGCAGGTGCTCCCGCCCGAACTCGAGCCGCGCCCGGGCGCCGACCGGATCGAACGCCTCGCCGGACGCAGCATCCGTCGTGCCGGAGAGGCGGTCGTCGGCGGTGTCGCGCGCGGCGCGTCCGGTGCCCGCCGCATCACGGCCCGCGTGATCCGTCGGCCGCCGCAGGCGATCGAAGCGCCCGTTCCGACCGAGGACGGAGCCTCCTCCCCGCCCGCAGGGTGACAATGGCGTCATGGGACTGTTCAGCAAGCTCCCCGAAGAGCCCGTCGAGTGGGCGGGTCTCCCGTCGGAGCCGGCGCGCGCCGAGACGCGGGCGGAGCGCTTGACGGATGGCGCAGCCGTCGATCCCGGCGGCCTCGGCCTCGGCGACCTCGCCGTCGGCGGAGGAGGAGCCGTCGAATCGATCGTCATCCCGGTGGCGCCGGTCATCGAGATCGCCGAGGCCCAGGAATCCGGCGAGGACGGGTAGCAGGCGGAATTCCACTGCGCTTTCTGCAAGCGCTTGCAGCGGGTCCTCGACACGCCCCCGACCACGGGCATACGCTCACAGGTATGGACAGCACGTTGGCGTGCCTTGCAGCGTGGATGCCGCGGCAGCGGTGGTACGCGGCGAAGGGGAGACCGCCCAGCCTGCGCCTGCTCTCGTGGTGGGATCTGAGCACGGTATCCGGCGACGCCGACGACGAGGACGTCGGCGCGCGCATCCGCACATTCCTCGTCGCGGATGAGGGGGCTCTCCCGGCCGTCCTGTACCAGATCCCCGTCGTGGAGCGTGCGACGGAGACCGTGGGCGCGGACCCCGACCACGTCATCGGCAGCCCGGTGCCGGGAACGACCTTCATCGACGGCCCCTTCGACCCCACCTATGCCCGGGCTCTGCTGCGGCTCATCTCGGCCGGGGGCACCGCTCACGGGCCGCAGACCACGGCGATCGGGCGGGCCGCGGGCTCAGGCGGAGCTCCGTCCGGTGCGACGTCGCGCGTGATCACCGGCGAGCAGTCGAACACCTCGCTCATCTTCGAGGGCGACGGCGCTCCGGTGATCTGCAAGGTCTACCGGCAGCTGCACGCGGGACTCAATCCCGACATCGAGCTGCAGGAAGCGCTGGCCGGGGCCGGATCGCCGCATGTGCCGCGCCCCGTCGGCTCGATCGAGGGGACGTGGCCCGACCTCGCCACCGCGCACGGCACCGTGCACGGGTCCCTCGCCTCCGCCCAGGAGTTCCTGCCGGGGGTCGAGGACGCGTGGCGCGCCGCGCTGCAGGCAGCCGCCAAAGCGGACGACTTCCAGGACGCGGCGCGCGCCCTCGGCACCGCGACGGCGGAGGTGCATGTCGCCCTCGCGGAGTGCTTCCCGACCCGCACCGCGACGGACGCCGACCGTGAGGCGACGGCGGCCACGTGGGAGCGAAGGTTCGCGATCGCCATGGCCGAGGTTCCCGAGATCGCCGGTCAGCGGGGTGCCGCGGCGGCGGTGTACCGTCGCGCGCTCGAGGTGCCCTGGCCGCCGCTGCAGCGCATCCACGGCGACTTCCACCTCGGGCAGGTGCTGCACTCCCCCGACCGCGGCTGGATCATGGTCGACTTCGAGGGCGAGCCGCTGCGCCCGATGGCCGAGCGCACGCAGCCCGATCTCGCACTGCGGGATGTGGCGGGAATGCTCCGCTCGTTCGACTACGTCGCGGGTTCGCTGCGCCTGGACGACCCGGATCGCTCCGCCGACGCGGTGCGCGCGTGGGCGCGCGATGCCCGCGGGGCGTTCGTCGACGGGTACGCCGCGTCGGCGGGCGGGCTCGACCCCCGGCATCCGCTCCTCGCCGCGCTCGAACTCGACAAAGCGGTGTACGAGGCGATCTACGAGGCCCGCAACCGGCCGACGTGGGTTGCGATCCCGCTGCGCGCGATCGCGCGCCTGGTCGAGCGTCCTACCCCGGTGGCCTGACGCCGCCGGAGGATCGCCCGGGCTCAGCCCTCGTCGTCGAGTTCCGCTTCGTCTTCGGGCTCGTCGTCCTCGGCGTCGGCGACCGACCGCGCGTACCAGGAGTCCCAGTCGTCCATGAGGCGCTGCACGGCGCCGTGGAACCGTGCCGTCGCCGCCCCCGGAGCGGTGTCGCCGAAGTAGCGGGTCACCCATTCCTCCAGGCGCGCGACGGCATCGGGGTCGCCGAGCACGCGTTCGGTCTGGGCGACGATGTCGGGCGCGGCGGCGGCGTCGAGCCACTCGCAGGCCGACAGGTAGCCGTGCGTGTCGATCGCGGCGGCGGGGTCAGCCGGTCGCGTGACCATGAGCGGCTTGTCGGCCGCGAGCCGGTCGTAGACCATCGCCGAGATGTCGACGATCGCGACGTCCGCCGCGGCCAGCTGCCAGCCGAGCTCGGGCCCGTCGTCGAAGACGTGCCGGGCAGAGGGATCCGAGGCGTTCGCCGCGTTGAGGGCCGCGATGATGCGCTTGTTCGCCGCCCCGTACTCGTGGTTCACGACTCCCGAACGCGGGTGGGGCCGGTAGATGACGCGATGGCGCCCCGTGGCCACGAGCGCGGTCACGAGCGCTTCGCCATGCGTGGCGATCGAGCCGTAGTGGGCGGACGGCCGGTCCCCCTCCCACGTGGGCGCGTAGAGCACCACCGTGCGCTCGTCAGGCGTGTAAGGCAGGGTGCCCGAGTAGTGGTCGGCCTGCGGGCGCCCGATCTGGATCGTTCGGCGCTCGATGTCGTAGTCCCACAGCACCCGCGAGAGCCGCTCGCGCGCGGCGTCGCCCGCGATCATCGCGTAGTCGTACGCCTTGTACTGATTCGTGGTCATGTACATCTTGTCGGACTCGCCGTGGTTGATGAACACGTGCCAGCGCCGGCCGTAGCGGAACATCTGGAAGTTGCGCGTGTTCTGGTTCACGTACAGGACGACGCGGATGTCCTGCTTGGCGATGAAGCGCTCGAGATCGCGCACCGTCGGGACGAACGCCACCGGGAGCGCGCCGTCTGCCAGCAGCGCCTCGGCGCCGGTGGCGGCCCTGCTCAGCACCACCACGGGCCAGGTCTTGGCGAGGTCGGCGAGCGGCTTGTACCACTGCCGCATCTGGTACATGTTGACCGCGCCGTCGGCGAAGTAGACGGCCACCCGGTACTGGAACGGCGGGTGCGGCGGCCGCGCAGCGAGGGTGCGCCGCACGTCGATCACGGCCGAACGATTCCGCACCGCCTTGCGGACGAGAGCGACCGCCTTCTTTCCATCCGAGACCAGACCCACGCTTCCAGCCTACCCAGGGCTCTCGTGACATGATCGACGCGTGCATGTCGAGCAACACGGGCGCAGGGACGCTCCAGTCCCTCCGCCGGGTTCCGGCGTGAGCTTCGTGATGCCGGTGCTCAACGAGCGCGATTACCTCGGCCGTGCGGTCGAGACGGTGCTCGCGCAGGACGTCCCCGGCCCGACCGAGCTGATCCTCGCCCTCGGCCCCTCGACGGACGGCACGAACGCGCTGGCGGCCGAACTCGCCGCCGGTGACGACCGCATCGTGCTGGTCGAGAACCCGGGCGCCGACATCCCCATCGGCCTCAACCTGGCGATCCGCGCCGCGCGGCACCCCACGGTCGTGCGTGTGGACGCGCACTCCGAACTCGATCCGACCTACGCGCGACGCGCGCTGGCGACCCTCGACCGTGTGCGCGCGGCGAACGTGGGCGGCGTGATGCGCGCCGACGGCCGCACACCGTTCCAGCGGGCCGTCGCGCGCGCCTACAACTCCCCCATCGGCCTCGGCGGCGGCGCGTACCACGGCGGCACGCAGGAGGGCGAGGCCGAGTCCGCCTACCTCGGCGTCATGCGCCGCGAGGTGCTCGGAGAGGTCGGGCTGTTCGACGAGAGCATCCGGCGCGGCGAGGACTGGGAGCTGAATCTGCGCATCCGCCGCGCCGGCTACCGCGTCTGGTTCGATCCCTCACTCGCCGTGACGTACTGGCCGCGTGAGAGCTGGGCGCGCCTGGTCCGTCAGTTCTCGGCGACGGGCCGGTGGCGGGGAGAGCTCGTCCGGCGATTCGGGCGCGGCAACTCGCTGAGGTTCTTCGCGCCGCCGGCGCTCGTGCTGACGATCCTGCTGGGGATCATCGTCGGCGTGCTCCAGCTCACCGGTCTGCTGCAGGGATGGTGGTCGGTGGCGGCATCCGTCGTCTACCTCCCCGTGCTCGCGTACGCCGTCCTCATCGCCGCCGTCGCTCTCGGCCGAGGTGGCGGGCACGGGTGGCGCGACAAGCTGTGGACCGCAGCGGTGCTGCCGTCCATGCACCTCGCGTGGGGCTGGGGTTTCCTGCTCGGAGTGATCGGCGGCGCACACGACACCGTCGACACCTCCCGCCTCGGAAGCCGCAACACGCCGCTGCCGTGACGTGCACCGCGCAACCCGCCGTCAGGCGTCGATGAAGCCCTGGTCCAGGATGCGTGCCACGACCCGCTCGGCGGCGTGGCCGTCATCGCGGGCGTTGAACTTGTCGCGCCACTGCGTGTAGCGGGACGCATACTTCGCGGTGTCGCCCGCGGCGAGCGCGGCCACGAGCTCCTCCTGCGTGCGCACCATCGGGCCCGGCGCGTGCGCGGCGAGGTCGAAGTAGAACCCGCGCAGCTCGCCGCGGTAGTGCTCCATGTCGGGGACGAGGAAGTACATCGGCTTCCCGGTCACCGAGTAGTCGAACATCACGGACGAGTAGTCGGTGATGAGCGCATCGGCGACGAGCAGCAGCAGCGAGGTGTCGGGGAAGCCTGTGACGTCGATCACCCGTGGGCCTTCCGCGTCACGTCCCGGCAGCAGCGTGCGCGAGTGCCCGCGCACGAGCACCACCGCGTCGGTGGCCGCGGCGAGCGAGACCGGGTCGATGAAGTCCACGATCTGGTCGCGGTCGTCACGCCACGTCGGCGCGTACAGCAGAACGCGCTCGCCGGGGCGGATGCCGAGGGCCTCGCGCGTCGCGGTGCCGTCGCCCGTGGTCAGGACATCGTTGCGCGGATACCCCTCGACCCAGACCGGACGCGTGAGGAACGCGTACGCCTTGCCGAGGATGCGCGCGGCATAGGGATTCTGCGCCAACAGGATGTTCCATCGCCGCGACTCGCGCACGACCGCCGCCGTACGGCGCGGGTCGAACCCGGGCCGGTGCAGCGCGAGGCGCTTGAGCGGAGTGCCGTGCCAGGTCTGCAGCACGATCTGCCCCTTGCGCCGCGAGAACCGGCGGCGCAGCCAGTCGTTGACCACGAGCAGTCGGGCGGCGCCACGGGCGCGCCACCACTCCGGGCTCCCCTCGACCACCGGGATCGCGCCGTCCGGCACGGCGACCGACAGGTCGACGACGCTCCAGTAGCGGGTCACGCCCGGCGCGCGGCGCGCGACCTCCCGGTCGATCGCCAGCGGGTTGCAGCTGGCGTTGCGGCCGTAGAAGCTCTCGAAGAACACGGCGTTCTCGAAACCTGTGGCGGGTCGGGTCGCATAGCGGCGTTCGAGGGCGTCCTGCCCTTCGCCGGAGTCGTACGCGGGGTCGATCGGGGGCCCGACGCGCAAGGTCCATCCCTCCAGGCTCGCTCGGAGGGTTCCGAGCTGCGTGAGCGGGAGCGCTTCGGGGGGACGGATGCCGCGATCCGCGGCATCCTCGATCCGCACCTCGTACGAGCCCGCGGGCAGTGGCAGCTCGGGCCCGCCCCAGCGCGCGGCGCGCAGCGGCAGCGTCGCCGTCCACGTCTTGCCGCGTCCGGTGAGGCGCGCGGTGACGCGGGCACGGGCACCGACGATCTCGACGGATTCCGGCCGCTCCCCCTCGCCCGAGAGCACGAGAGCCGGGCTCCCCTCCGTCGTGAAGCGCGCGTCGGTCATCCGGTTCCTTCCCTCGGGTCGTCGTGCACCGTTCCGGCCAGAATCGCACGGTACACCCTCTCGGCATTGCGCCCGTCGCGGAACGCGTGCACCCGCGCATCCAGCGCGATCGCCCGATCGACGCGGCGTGCACGCTCGGCATCGTCTCCGAGCACCGCGTCCAGCTGGGTCGCCGCCTGCGTCCAGTCGATCGCCCAGTCCGCGCCCGCCACGTCGGCGTATGTGCCGTAGAAGCCGCGCCTTCGTGCGTACTCCTCGACGTCGGGGGCGAGGAACAGCGTCGGCAGCGGCACGAGCGACGCGTCGAACGCGAGCGACGAGTAGTCGGTGACGAGGGCGTCGAGGCCGGGCAGCAGCGGGGTCACGTCCGCGACCAGGTCACTGCCGAGCAGGTGCACGCGGTCGGTCGGGAACGGCGGGGTGTAGTCGCCGGCGCCGAGCGGGTGCGACCGGACGAGGAGCGTCGCGTCGTGATGCCTCAGCACATCGACGATGTGCGACCATTCCTGCGTGGTCGGCACCGCCGGGTCGACCGCGCCGTCGCGCCACGTCGGCGCGTAGAGCACGAAGCGGGTCGAGAGGCCCCCGCGGGGCACGGCGCGCCCGATGGCGGCGCGGGCCTGCACGCGGCGATCCTCGGCGCTGCCACGGGAGAGCACGTCGACGCGAGGCTCGCCGGTCACCGGCACGCTCGCATCGGGCAATGCGAAGGCGGATTCGAGACGGCCGCGGACGAGATGCGAGGCGGCTGGAATCACACGGATGCGGCGCGCGGCGCCGCGGTACATCGATCTCAGCAGCCCGCGCACGGCTCCGGCAGCCGGCGTCGCAGCGACGACGCCGGGCACCCTCAGCGTCTCGGGCGAATCGACCCCGATCCGCTTGAGCGGGATGCCGTGCCACAGCTGCACGACGAACGCACCCGACACCGCGTAGCGGTTGACGTCCCCGAATCCGTGCGTGACGACGACCACTCGGGCGCGCGCGGTGCGCCACAGCCCGCGCAGGGAATGCTTCGGAACGGTGCGGATGCCGCGGGCCGCAGCATCCGCCGCCTCCTTCGCCGAGCCGACCAGCCAGACAGGGCTGCGTCCGTCGGCGGCCGCCACCTCCCAGAGCGCCAGCGCGCCGTCACCGATGCCGACCGCACAGCCGATCACCCACTCGTCGCGCGAGCGGGGCACCAGGAGGGTGAGGAGGCGTCCGGCGGCATAGAGCGGGATGGTCGCGAGCTTTCGGGCGTTCCCCGCGCCGAACGAGAAGGACGCCATCCCGCGAGCCTACCTGCTCGCGCAATGGCGTCCCTGGGGGTGTGGACGGGCGTGCGGACTACTGCTGGAGCGATCCCAGCGTGACCTGGAGGGTCTGCGTCTTGCCGTCGCGGACGTACGTCACTTCGGCGTCGCTGCCGGCCGCGGCCGCGCGCACCTGCGCCGTGAGGTCGGTCGCGTCGGTGACGGGGACGCCGTTGAAAGCAGTGACGATGTCGCCCTTCTGCAGGCCGGCGGCGGCAGCCGCGCCGCCGTCGGTGACGGCATCGATGTAGGCGCCGGTGATGGTGGAGCCCTCGACGGATGCCGCGGCCTTCACGTTCGCGCCGAGCAGACCGTGGGTCGCCTCGCCGCTGTCGATGATCTCGCCGGTGATGCGCTTGACGATGTCGGACGGGATCGAGAAGCCGACGCCGATCGAGCCCGAGCCGTCGGACGACGAGCCGCCAGCGGTCGCGATCGCCACGTTGATCCCGATCAGCTTGCCGTCGGAGTCGACCAGCGCGCCGCCCGAGTTGCCGGGGTTGATGGCGGCGTCGGTCTGGATGACGGAGATCGAGATGCTCTCGGTCGCCGTCGACTGCTGGTCGCCCTGACCGAAGTCGAAGCGGAACGGGCCTTCCTGGCTGTTCTGGTCCTGCTGGTCCTGGCTGTCGCCGCCCGAGTCGGGCGCCGCCGAGGACGCGATCGAGATCGAGCGGTTGAGCGCGCTCACGATGCCTTCCGTCACCGAGTTCGCGAGCCCCAGCGGCGCCCCGACCGCGACGGTCGTGTCGCCGACGTTGAGCTTGCTCGAGTCGGCGATCTCGATCGGGGTGAGGTCCTCGGCGTCCTTCAGCTTGATGACGGCCAGGTCGTAGGTCGGGTCGGTGCCGACGACCTCTGCGTCGTAGACGCGGCCATCGGACGTGGTCACGCGGATGGTCGCGTCACCGGTCGCGCCGTCGAGGGTCACGACGTGCGTGTTGGTGACGACGTAGCCGTCCTTCGTGAGCACGACGCCCGAACCGGTGCCGGCTGCCGACGAGCCGGTCGCCTCGATCGTGACGACGCTCGGCACGACCTTCGCGGCGATCGCGGTGGTCTGGTTGACCGAGTCGGTGTCGTTGACGGTGACCGTCGACGGTCCCGCGGCGGGCGATGCGCTCACCGGGGCGAACCAGGTGACGCCGGCGTACGCGCCACCGAGGCCCGCAGCGCCGCCGACGATGGCGGCCGCGACGATGAGGCCGACGACCTTGCCCGCTCCGGACGACTTCTTGGGGGCCTTGGTCGCCGTCGGCACCGCGCCGGTCGAGCCGGCGATCGGCAGCGTCTGCTGGGCGTCCGCAGCGGGCACGCCGAACGCGGCACCGGGGGCGCCGGGCGTCGGCTGGCCCGCGTAGGAGTGGGGGTAGGGTGCGGGCTGGCCGGCGTAACCCTGCGGACGGGCGTACGCGTGCGCCCCTGCCGGATAACCGGCGGGCGGCACGGGCTGGGTCGGCGCGGTGGGCTGCACGTGGGTCGCGGGCTGCGCGGCGGGTGCGCTCGGCGGGACCGGGGGCAGCGCGGCGGCGGGCGCGGCCGAGGCCACGGGCGGCGCAGGCTGGGCGGGCGCGGATGACTGCGCGGGCTCGACGGCTTCCGGCGCGGCCGCGGCGGGGGCCGGGGTCTCGGGCTGGGCGGGCGTCTGCGCGGCGGCCTCCGCGGCCGACTGCGAGGGGACGGCGGGGGTCTGGTCTTCCGGGCGATCGCCCTGGATGTCGCTCATGGTTGCTCCTTCTGCCAAGCACTCACCACTGTGCCCACCGATGCTGTGCGTTTCTTATGTCGCGAATGGGACTCGCCTATGCAACAGAGATGAGCCCGCCCGGTATTACGGTGAAGCGATGCGACAGATCTCCGGAGCATGGCGCCGCACGGCCGCGGGCGCCGGACTCGTCGGTTCCGACGGGTCGATCCACCCCACCATCTTCGCCGAGATGTCGGCCCTTGCGGCGCGTACCGGCGCGATCAACCTCGGGCAGGGCTTCCCCGACGAGGACGGCCCGGCCGAGGTGCTCGAGGCGGCACGTTCGGCGATCGCGAACGGCGTCAATCAGTACCCGCCGGGTCGCGGCATCCCTGATCTCCTCTCGGCCGTCGCCGAGCACCAGGAGCGGTTCTACGGACTGCGGCTGGATCCCGCCCGTGAGGTGCTCGTGACGGCCGGGGCGACCGAGGCGCTCGCCGCCGCGCTCCTCGCCCTCATCGACGGTCCCGACGACGAGGTCGTGGTGTTCGAGCCCTACTACGACTCGTACGCCGCGGTCGTCGCTCTCGCCGGCGCTCGGCTCGTGACGGTGCCGCTGCGGTGGCCCGACTTCCAGCCCGACCTCGACGAACTGCGCGCCGCCGTGAGCGATCGCACCCGCGTCATCCTCGTGAACGATCCGCACAATCCCACCGGGGCTGTCTTCGGCGCCGCGGTGCGCGACGAGGTCGTGCGCCTCGCCGAGCACCACGACGCCGTCATCGTGACCGACGAGGTGTACGAGCACCTCGTCTTCGACGAGCCGCACGTGCCGATCGCCACGCTCCCCGGCGCCGGGGAGCGCACGCTGACGATCTCGTCGGGCGGCAAGACGTTCTCGACGACCGGCTGGAAGATCGGCTGGATCTCCGGCCCCGCCCCGCTCGTCGATGCGGTGCTCGCGGTCAAGCAGTTCCTCACGTACGTCAACGGCAGCCCGTTCCAGCCTGCGATGGCCACCGGACTCCGCCTGGGCGACGACTTCTTCCAAGGCATCGCCGGCACGCTGCGTGCGAAGCGCGACCTGCTCGGCGCGGGGCTGCGCGCCGCCGGATTCGACGTGTCGATGCCCGCCGGCTCCTATTTCACCGTCGTCGACGCCGCGCCGCTCGGAGCGACGGATGCCGCGGCCTTCTGCCGCGCTCTCCCCGAGCGCGCCGGGGTCGTGGCCATCCCGCTCACCGCGTTCGCGACGCCGGACCGGCTCGAGAAGTACGCCACGCTCGTGCGCTTCGCGGCGTGCAAACGCGTCGAGGTGCTCGAGGAAGCGGCCTCCCGCCTCGCCGCCCTCGGGTGAGCCTCGGGGTCAGCGCGGCCCGACGCCGAAGCGCCGGAGCGTCAGGGCGGGGTTGACCCGGCGCACACGCTCGATCGCGCCGACGTCGAGGTGGGCGACCGCCACGTCGGTCGACGTGCCGACCGCGGCCAGTTCGACGCCCTGCGGGTCGACGACGAGCGAGTTGCCTACTCCGAGGGGCGGCGGGTGGTCCGCGGCGGCGACGAACACGGTGTTCTCGATCGCGCGGGCGTGCAGCAGGGTGCGCCAGTGGTGCTCCTTGAGCGGACCGCGCACCCATTCCGCCGGCACGACGAACACGTCGGCCCCGGCGTCGACGAGCAGCCGTCCGACCTCGGGGAACCGGAGGTCGTAGCAGGTCATGAGGCCGAACCGGAGTCCGCCGAGCTCGAACGTCTGCGGTGCCTCCGGCTCCCCCGGCTCGACCCAGTCCGACTCCCGCTGGCCGAACGCGTCGTAGAGGTGCAGCTTCCGGTAGTGCGCGATCAGGCCCGTCGCATCGACGGCGACCGCGGTGTTGCGCACGCGCTCGCCGTCGCTGCCGCGCTCCAGCAGTCCCGCGACGATCGTCAGGTCGTGCTGCGCCGCAAGTCGCGTGAGCGCCTGCACGAACAGGCCGTCCAGCGCCTGGGCGTTCGCGGCGAGGGACTCGTCGAACGGGTCGACGAAGTAGCTCGAGTACTCGGGGAAGACCACGACGCGCGCTCCGCGGGCGGATGCCGTCGCCACGAGCTGCGCGATGGATTCGAGGTTCACCGCGGCATCGGCCGTCGGTGCGAACTGCGCCACCCCGATGGGGAGTGTCTCGGTCATCGTCGTACTCCGTTCGTCCGGCGGCGCGCGCGGAGGATCGCGGGCACGACCAGCCACATCGCGAAGACCAGCAGCCCGAGCGGGATGAGGGCCCACCAGAACGCCGACCCACCCAGCACGACATCGAACACGAAGGCCACGACACCGACGAGGAGCACGGCGACGGTCCCGAGCGCCGTGACGAGGGCGAGGTGTCCGTACCGCACGACTTCGGCCTTGGCACGCTGCTGGAACAGGGCCCGGTGGAGGGCCACCGGTGCGAGGGCGACGATCGAGCTGAGCGCTGACAGCACGACGAGCCCCAGATAGAACGACCTCTGGGAATCGGTGAGGTCGCCGAAGGCCGGCTGGAAGGCCAGCGCGAGCAGGAAGCCGGTCAGGATCTGCGTGCCCGTCTGCAGGACGCGCACCTCCTGCAGCACCTCGCTCCAGTTGCGGTCCGCACGCTCCTCCGGCGTCTCGTCGCGGCCTTCGACGCGGCCGCCTGCAGCGTCGGTGTCGCGCTCGGTGGACATGGGTTCATCCTTGCCCGCCGCCCGCGGTCGGGGCAAGCCGACCACCCCTGTGTCACGACCACCCCAAACCCCGTGCTAGGCTATTCCTTGTGCCGCGGGGTGGAGCAGCTCGGTAGCTCGCTGGGCTCATAACCCAGAGGTCGCAGGTTCAAATCCTGTCCCCGCAACAGAAAACACAGAAGAGGGCGTCCCGACAGGGTCGCCCTCTTCTGTTGTTCCGCGAGCCGTCGCGTTCACTCCTCCGGGTCCATCGCGCCGCACAGGTCGTCCAAGAACCGCGCGATCACGGCGAGTTCCACCTCGTCGTAGTCCAACGCGACGGCCCGCATCGCCCGCAGCCTGTCGCCGAAGACCCGGAAGAACGCATTGCGCGCATCCTCGGTGAGCACCACCACGCGCCCGCGCCCGTCGCTGGGATGCGGTCGCCGCTGGACGTGGCCGGAATCGACGAGTCGATCGAGCAGCTTGGTGGTCGATGCGGTCGAGATGCGAAGGTGTCGGGCGATGTCGCGCGGGCTGACCGAGCGGCCTTGCCGCTCGCGGATGATGAGCAGCCGAAGAGCGGCGACATCGGACGCGTTCATGTCCATGTCGCCCTTCATGCCGCTGTGCATGCGCTCCATGGCGTCACTGACGGCACGGATGGACGTGAGCACACGCATCACCGCATGCTCATGCTCGGTCTGTGGCAGCCAGCGTTCCGACATCGTGGACGTTCCCTCCGACCCGTTGTAGCATCGCACAAGAGGTATTGCTAGCTTAGCTAGCAATCTGAGAGGAATGATGGGATGCCCGACACCGACCACGTCGTCCTGCTCGACGATGACGGCCGAGCCATCGGCACGGCCCCGAAATCCAGCGTGCACGGCCCCGATACCGCCCTGCACCTCGCGTTCTCCTGCCACGTCGTCAACAGCGACGGCCAGGTTCTCATCACCCGGCGGGCCCTCACGAAGCGCACCTGGCCCGGGGTCTGGACCAACTCGTTCTGCGGGCATCCCCGTCCTGCCGAACCGGTGCTCTCGGCGGTGCGTCGCCACGCGGACTTCGAACTGGGGCTCACCCTCACCGACCTCCGCGTCGCGCTCCCGCTTTTCCGGTACCGCGCCACCGACGCCAACGGCATCGTCGAGCACGAGGTGTGCCCGGTGTACACCGCCTATACCGACGACGAGCCCGTGCTCAACCCGCTCGAGGTCGTCGACGCGCGGTGGGTCGAGCCCGAAGCGCTCGCCGTCTCGCTCGAGGCGACACCGTGGGCGTTCAGCCCGTGGCTCGTGCTCCAGGCCCAGCAGCTCCACCTGTTCGAGACGTCATCGCGCGAGAGACGCGCGTCATGATCCCCGCGGCGTCCGACCCCGACCTTCGGATCGCGATCGACGGCGCGCTCGCGCGCATCCGCGAGCGCGCGTCGGAGCTGGGCCCCGCGTTCGGCGTCCTGGGCGACGCGATCACCCGCGCGGCCCAGGGCGGAAAACGACTGCGTCCCGCCCTGGTCACGGCATCCTTCGACGCGTTCCGCGCCGACGACGCCGACACGTCCGCCGTCCTCTCCGTCGCCGCGGCCTTCGAACTGCTGCACACGGCGTTCGTCGTGCACGACGACGTGATCGACCACGACACGATGCGGCGCGGGGTGCCCAACATCGGCGGCGAGTTCCGGCGGCGGGCACAGGACGACGGCGCCGACCCCGACGGGGCGGCCCTGGTGGGCGACGCCGCCGCCATCCTGGCCGGCGACATCCTCCTGCACGAGGCCTTCCGCCTGATCGCGATGGCCCACACCGACGACGCGACGAGGGATCGGCTCCTGACCCTGCTCGACGACGCCGTCCTGATCTCGGCGGCGGGCGAACTCGCCGACGTCGAGAACAGCGTCGCGGCGCGGCATCCGTCGCGCCTCTCGACCCTCGATACGGCGTTCAACAAGACCGCGGTGTACACATTCCGCGCGCCGCTGCAGGCGGGCGCGCTGCTCGGGGGCGCCGACGGCGACGCGCTGCGCGTGCTCGGTGAGGCAGGCGGACGCCTCGGGCTCGCCTTCCAGCTCGTCGACGATCTGATCGGCGCGTTCGGGACCACGGCGCAGACGGGGCGTGACACCGGACCCGACCTCCGCGAGAACAAGCGCACCCCGCTCGTTGCGCTGGCGCGGGAGTCCGGCGCCGCGCCGCGCGTCGACGAAGCGCTCGCGCTCGCGCGTACCGGCCCTGTCGCGGTGCGCGAGGCGCAGGCGGTGCTGGAGGAGACCGGAGCACGCCAGCGCCTGGTGCAGCTCGTCGAGGAGACGCTGACCGCGGTGCGGGCGGCATCGCACGATCCCGCACTCCCCGACCGGGCCGGCGCACTCCTGCGCACCCTCGCCGACGGCATCGAAAGACGGATCCCATGAGCACCGTGCGCACCGCGACCCCCACGGGTCTCGCCCTCTACAACCAGGCGGCGGCGGATGCCGCGGCAACCGTGATCGCGCGGTACTCGACGTCGTTCGGGCTCGCGTGCAGGCTGCTCGGTCCGCGACCGCGACCGCACGTGCGCAACGTCTACGCGCTGGTGCGCGTCGCCGACGAGATCGTCGACGGCCCCGCCGAAGAGGCCGGGCTGCCTCCGGAGGTCGCGGGCGAGATCCTCGACGAGCTCGAGCAGGAGGCACTGTCGGCGATCGAGCGCGGCTTCAGTTCGAACCTCGTGGTCCACGCGTTCGCCCGCACGGCGCGCGAGTGCGGCATCGGGGAGGATCTCGTGCGCCCCTTCTTCGCGTCCATGCGCACCGACCTCGGCACGCGCAGCCACGATGCCGCCTCGCACGACGCCTACGTGTACGGCTCGGCGGAAGTCGTGGGACTGATGTGCCTGCAGGTCTTCGTCAACGCCGGGGCGCAGCATCCGGTCGCCCCCTCTCCTCAGCTCGTCGACGGAGCCCGGCGCCTCGGTGCGGCCTTCCAGGACGTGAACTTCCTCCGCGACCTCCACCACGACGAAGCCGTGCTCGGCCGCGACTACCTCGGTCTGTCCTCTGCCGACGGGGAGCGTGCTGCAGTGCTCGACCGCATCGACCGCGACCTGGCCGTCGCGGCGAGCGCCATCCCGGCGCTTCCCGCCGACTGCCGCCGCGCGGTGACCGCCGCGCACGACCTCTTCGCCGAGCTCGCCGTGCGCCTGCGCGCGTGCGACGGATCCGAGGAGCGGGTGCGCGTGCCCGACGCCGTGAAGGCGCGTCTCGCGGCCCGCGCGCTGCTGGGCTTCGCACCACGGGAGGTGCGCGCATGACTCTCATCGACGGACCGCGGCGCGCGGTCGTCATCGGCGGCGGGGTCGGCGGGCTCGCCGCGGCCGCACTGCTGGGCAGCGAAGGGTGGGACACGACGCTGTTCGAGGCGCGCGATGAGATCGGGGGCCGCGCAGGTTCCTGGGAGCGCGACGGGTTCCGCTTCGACACGGGCCCGAGCTGGTATCTCATGCCCGAAGTGTTCGAGCACTTCTTCCGGCTGCTCGGGACGACGGCGGAGCGCGAGCTCGATCTCGTCCCGCTCGACCCGGCGTATCGCGTGTACTCGGACCCCTCGACCGGTCTCGCCCCGCTCGACGTGCGCTCCGGCCGCGCCGAGGCCACCGCCCTCTTCGAGAGCGTGGAGGCCGGCGCGGGCGCTCGCCTCGACGCCTACCTCGACTCCGCCGCCGACGCGTACGACCTCGCGGTCTCGCGCTTCCTCTACGACACGTACGAGACGACCGCGGGCCTTCGAGACCCGGCAGTGCTGAGACGGGTGCCGCGGCTCGCGCCCCTGTTGACGCGCAGCCTCGCCAGCCATGTCGAGCGTCGGTTCACCGATCCACGGCTGCGTCAGATCCTCGAGTACCCCGCGGTCTTCCTGGGGGGATCCCCCTACGGCGTGCCGAGCCTCTATCACCTCATGAGCCACCTCGATCTCGGCGATCGCGTGCTCTACCCGCGCGGTGGATTCACCGAGCTCGTGAGCGCGATCGCGCGCCTGGCCGAGGCATCCGGAGTCGCGATCGAGACCGGTGCGCGAGTCACCGCGATCACCACCGAGGCAGGCGTCGCGACCGGCGTCGAGCTCGTCGGCGGACACCGAGTGCCCGCCGACCTCGTCGTGTCGGGCGCCGATCTGCACCACACCGAGACCCGTCTGCTCCCTCGCGCCGAACAGACGTATCCCGAGGAGTGGTGGCGTTCGCGCACGCCGAGCCCCGGCGCGCTGCTGGTGATGCTCGGCGTCGAGGGGCGACTGCCTCAGCTCGCCCATCACACGCTGCTGTTCGCCCGCGAGTGGCGCGCGAACTTCACCGACATCTTCGGCGCCCGCCCGCGCATCCCTGCCCCCGCGTCGCTCTACATCTGCCGTCCCAGCGCCACGGACCCCAGCGTGGCGCCGCCGGAGCACGAGAATCTCTTCGTGCTCGTCCCCGTGCCCGCAGACCCCCAGCTGGGGCACGGGGGCATCGACGGCGGCGGAGACGCTTCGATCGAGGCCGCTGCCGACGAGGTGATCGCGCAGATCGCCGAGTGGTGCGGCATCCCCGACCTGGCGGGACGCATCGTGGTGCGCCGCACGGTCGCGCCCGGCGACTTCGCCGACGACTTCGGCGCCTGGCGCGGCAACGCGCTCGGTCTCGCCCACACGCTCGGGCAGAGCGCGGTGTTCCGCCCACGCAACGCCTCGCGCAGGATCGAGGGCCTGTCGTACGTCGGCGCCTCCACCCTGCCCGGCATCGGCCTGCCGATGTGCCTCATCTCGGCCGAGCTCGTCGTCAAGCGTCTGCGAGGGGATCGCTCCCCCGGTCCCGTCGCTGAGCCGGCGAGGGTGTGACGGTGCCGGGGATCTACCTCATCGCGATCCTCGCCTCCGCCGCAGGCGTGCTGCTGATCGACCGGCGCTGGCGCCTCGCGGCATGGCAGGCGCCCGCACGCACAGCCCTCGCGGTGGGCATCGGCACGGCGTTCTTCCTCGCGTGGGACGCCGTGGGCATCGCCACGGGTGTCTTCGTCAAGGGCGACAGCGCCCTGTTGCTGGGCGTCGACCTCGCCCCCCACCTCCCCCTCGAAGAACCCGTGTTCCTCGCATTCCTGAGCTACCTGGCGCTCGTCGCGTGGTCCGGCGCCGTGCGCCTGACGGAACGACGACGAGCGGATGCTGCGTCCCCGCGCTCGGAGGCGAGCCGATGACCTACTCCCTCATCGTCGTCCCGTTCGTCGTCATCACCGTGATCGTGGCGCTGCTGACGGCCCGCCGCCCGGCGTTCGGGCGCAGGATGACAGCATCCGCCATCGCCGCCGGCGTGCTGGTGGTGCTCACCGCCGTGTTCGACAACGTCATGATCGCCGCGGGACTCTTCACGTACCCCGAGACGCTGATCTCCGGACTGCGCATCGGTCTCGCCCCCATCGAGGACTTCGCCTACCCCGTGTGCGCGGCATTCCTCGTACCTGCGGTCTTCACGCTGCTGGAGCCGACGCGCTCGCATCGTGAGGAGACGGCCTCGTGACCACCGACGCGCCCCTGCGCGCCAACACCGTCGCCCGGCAGCTGCTCATCGCCTCGCGGCCGGTGAGCTGGATCAACACCGCGTATCCGTTCGCCGCCGCCTACGTCCTGACCACGCGCGAGGTGGACCTCACCCTCGTGGTCGGCACACTGTTCTTCCTCGTGCCGTACAACCTCGCGATGTACGGCATCAACGACGTGTTCGACTACGAGTCGGACCTCCGCAACCCTCGCAAGGGCGGCGCCCACGGCGCCGTGCTCGATCGGCGGATGCACCGCGTGACCCTGTGGGCCTCCGCACTGCTGTGCCTGCCGTTCGTCGCCTATCTTGCGGTGGTCGGCTCCGCGGTCTCGTGGGTCGTCCTCGCCGCGAGCCTGTTCTTCGTCGTGTTCTACAGCGCGCCACCGCTGCGGTTGAAGGAGCGGCCGTTCCTCGACTCCGTGACCAGCAGCATCCACTTCTTCTCCCCCGCCGTGTACGGAATCGTCCTGGCCGGAGCGACGTGGACGCCCGCCCTCGTCGCCCTCATCGTCGCGTTCGCGCTGTGGGGCATCGCCTCCCACGCGTACGGAGCGGTGCAGGACGTCGTCGCCGACCGCGAAGCGGGCATCGCATCGATCGCCACGGCACGCGGCGCGCGCTGGACGGTGCGCTTCTCCCTCGCCTGCTACGCCGCGGCGGGGGTCGCGATGCTCGCGACGACCTGGCCGGGGCCGCTCGCGGCAGTGCTCGTCGTGCCCTACCTCGTGACGGTCTGGCCCTACCGCTCGATCGCCGACGCCGACGCCGCGGCCGCGACCACCGGATGGCGCCGGTTCCTGTGGCTCAACCAGTTCTCGGGCTTCGCCGTCACGCTGCTGCTCATCTGGTACGCGATCCTCACGGCATAGCTCTCGGAAACGCCGAAGGCCGGCCCCCTCGGGGACCGGCCTTCGCGCGTGCGCGGGTTACGGCTGCTCGCCGAGCTGGATGAGCTTCTCGACCGCCGCGGTGAGACGCTCGTCGGCCGCGCCGTACGCCGCCCAGTCGCCCTTCTCGAGCGCCGCCTGGCGATCGAGCATCGCCTGCTGCGCGTCCTGCAGCGCAGCCTGGTACTCGTCGGTGGGCGCGGTCGGGGTCGTCGGCTCGGTCGGAGTCGGCTCAGGAGTCGGCGCCGGCGTGGCACCCGGGGTCGGCTGCACGTCGGTGTCGCCCGCGTCGGCACCCGAGTCGCCGCCGAACAGAGTGTCGAGGGCCTCATTCAGTGTGTCTTCGAAGGCGATCTTGTCGCCGAACGAGACCAGCACCTTCTGGAGCTTCGGCAGCTTCGTGCCCGTCGACGACTGCACGAACACCGGCTGGACGTACAGCAGGCCGCCGCCGACCGGCAGGGTGAGCAGGTTGCCGTTGAGCACCTCGGACTGCCCCTGTTTCAGCAGGTTGATCTGCGCCGAGATCTGCGGATCCGAGTTGAACGTGTTCTGCACCTGGCCAGGACCGGGCACCGTCGTCTCGGCGTCGATCACCAGCATCCGGAGTTTTCCGTAGTCCTCGCTCTTGACGCCCGCTTCACTTCCGGCGTTCGAGTCCACCGCGAGGTAGCCCATCAGGACGTTTCTGGTGTTGCCTGCCGTCGCCGCCGGGATGAATGACGTGAACATCGAGTACGTCGGCTCATCCTGGTCGGGCATCTGCATCGTCAGGTAGTACGGCGGCTGCAGCGCCGTCTCTTCCTGCGGGTCGTTCGGCGTCTGCCAGCGGTTGTCGCTCTGGTAGAACGAGCGCGCGTCGTCGACGTGATACACCCCGAGGATCGTGCGCTGCACCTTGAACAGGTCGGTCGGGTATCGCACGTGGCTGATCAGGTCGGCCGACATGTCGCTGATCGGCTTGATCGTCGACGGGTAGACCTTCTGCCACGACTCCAGCACCGGGTCGCTCTCGTCCCACGCGTACAGCGTGACCGAGCCGTCGTACGCGTCGACGGTGGCCTTGACCGAGTTGCGGATGTAGTTGATGTCGTCGAGAGCGAAGCGCGGAGCCGGGTTGCTCGAATCCGAGATCGCCGACGTCAGGCTCACGGTCGACGAGTACGGGTAGTTGGCGCTCAGCGTGTAGCCGTCGATGATCCACACGATCCGCCCGTCGACGACACTCGGGTAGGCGTCGTTGTCGAGCGTCAGGTAAGGGGCGACCTTCTGGACGCGATCGCGCGGATTGCGGTCGTAGAGGATCTGCGAGTCCTCGTTGACGTAGTCGGAGAACAGGATCTGCTCGGCCTGGAATTTGAGCGCGTAGATGAGCCTGTTGAAGACGTTGCCGAGGCTCGGCCCGCCCTCGCCGTCGAACGTGGTCTTCGTCTCGCCGGAGCCGTCCTCACCCGAGGGGTAGTCGAGCTCGACCGGCTCCGCCCCGGCGGGTGCCCCGACGATGGAATACGTCGGCGAGTACTCACCGAAGTACACCCGCGGCTGGAAGTCCTCCTGGTCGGAGAGGAACCCTGCGGCGGGGATGCCGCGCTCGAGGAACACGGGGTCGCCCTCATTCGTGCGGTCGTTGCCCTTCGCGGCGACGAGGCCGTAGCCGTGCGTGTAGACGACGGCGGAGTTCTGCCAGTCGGCGGCGTTGCCGAGCTGCGCGAGGTTCAGCTCACGCACCGAGACCACCGTGTCCTGCGAGACTCCGTCGATGTCGTACCGGTCGACGTCGAGCGGGTCGGCGAACTGGTAGTAGGACCGGTACTGCTCGAGCTGGCGCACGTTCGGCGAGATGATCGCGGGGTCCATGATGCGCACCTGGGCCGTGGTCGCCGCGTCGTCGCGCAGCTGGCCGGCCTCGACATCGGTCACGGCCGTGAAGTCCTGCTGGTCGAGGCTGGCGACGCCGTACGCCTCGTGGGTCATGTCGACGTTGCGCTGGTAGTAATCCTCTTCCAGGGCGAAGCGGTTCGGCTGCACCTGGAAGGTGTTGACGACCCATGGGTAGCCGACGCCGACGACGATCGCCGACACGACGAGCAGGGCGGTCGCGATGAGCGGGTAGCGCCAGCGGCCGATGATCGCGGTCACGAAGAACAGGATGGCGACGATGACGGCGGCGAAGGCGAGGATCGTCTGGCCGGGGATGATCGCGTTGACGCCCGTGTAGCCGGGACCGGTGATGCGGTCGCCGGGCTCGACGAGCGTCTTGTACCGGTCGAGCCACAGGCTCGCGCCCTGCACCAGCAGGTACAGGCCCGCGGTCACCGCGAGCTGGATGCGGGCAGACTTCGAGATCCGCAGCTCCCGCTGACCGATCCGCACCGAGCCGTAGAGGTACGAGACGAGCGCCGTGACGAGCAGGCAGATGAGCAGCACCGCCGAGGCGAAGCCGATGAGCGAGCTCCAGAACGGCATCGCGAACATGTAGAAGCCGGTGTCGAGCCCGAACTCGGGGTCGGTCGTCTTGGTGGCGACGCCGTTGAACCACAGCCACGTGGTCTCCCACTGCGCCGAGGCGGCGAAGCCGGCGAAGAAGCCGAAGAAGATCGGGATGCCCCACATCGCCAGCCGGCGCAGCGGCTCGACGACCTCCTGATAGCGGTCGAGCTGCGAGCTCAGCCGTGCGTAGACGGGGCGCAGCCGGTACGCGAGCTGGATGGAGAGCCACACCGGCACCGCCATCCCCAGGAAGCCGACCGCGAACATCACGACGCGCGCGACCCACTGGGTGAGCAGCACCTCCGAGAAACCGAGCTGGTCGTACCAGAGCCAGTCCGCGTAGAGGCTGGCGAAGATGAAGAAGGCCACCACGAGCGCGGCGATGATCGCCAGGCTGATGGCGATGACGCGTCGGGTGCGAGAGGGTGTGGCCGGAGTCGGCGCGGAGGTCGTGGTCACGTTCCCATCCTAGGCGCGCGATTCTCGGCGCCCGCCTTGTCCTCCCTGGGCGAACTCTAAGAAACTCGCAACGTTTCGGGCACGATCCGCACGCTCACTTGAGAGTGCAGGTCGGGAGCGCGTCGAGATCGCCGCCCGAGCTCACCGCGTCGAGCACGGCCAGCGCATCGTCCAGATCCTCGACCGAGAACACTCGCAGGTCGCCCGGGATGTGACCCACCACCTCGTCGCAGTTGGCCTCGGGAGCGAGGAACCACTCGGCGCCCGCATCCAGCGCGCCCCACATCTTCTGACGGATGCCTCCGATCGGCCCGACCTCGCCATCGGCGGTGATCGTGCCCGTGCCCGCGACCTGCTCCCCGCCGTTGAGCTCGCCCGGGGTGAGCGTGTCGATGATACCGAGCGCGAACATCATGCCGGCGCTGGGTCCGCCGACGTTGTTCAGCTGGATGGTGACGTCGATCGGGAAGTCGTAGTCCGTCGTGAGGTTGACCCCGAGGATCCAGGTCGTCTTCCCATCGTCGTCGGTGATCTCCTTCGGCGCGACCTCCACCGTCTGCTGCTCGCCGTCGCGCTCGATGAGGAGCTCGACCGGAGCGCCCTCCCCCTGGTTGATGACCGAGCGGAGGTTCGAGACATCCGCGAGCTCCTCGCCGTTCGCCTCGAGGATCAGGTCGCCCTGCTCGAGGATCCCCTCGGCCGCGGCGCCGTCGATGACCGAGTAGACCGACAGGGTCCCGCCGACGTCGTAGCCGAGCTCGGTCAGCGCGGCCGCCGTCGCCTCGTGCTGGGAGTCGACCATCATCTGCGCGCTCTCCTCGTTGCGCTGCTCGGTCGTCTGGTTCTCGGGGAAGATCGCGTCGATCGGCATGACGGCCCGGCTCGGGTCGAACCACGCCATGGCGAGCTCGAACCACGACGGCGTGTGCTCGCGGTTGCCCTGCACCTGCACGGTGAGGAGGTCGAGCGATCCGTCCGTCGGGTAGGTCTCGGCTCCCTCGACCGAGATCAGGGGCACCTCGTCGCCGTCGGCGTTCTGGGCCGTGCCGAGCGTGTTGTATACCGGACCCGGCCGCTGGATGACGTAGGAGGTCGGCAGGAACGTGATGACGAGGAGCACCACCATCGCGACGGCGAGCGACCATACGCCCGCCAGCGTGCGGCGGGACATCCGCGGCCGTGGGGCGGGCTCGATCGTCGTGTTCTCGTCGAACAGGGCCACGCGGGACCTCTCTTCCGTGCCTTGTCGGTGTTGCGCCTGGTCGTTCGCGACCGGCGTAAGGCGTTCGGCGTCCTTGCCGGGGAGTGCGACGGATGCTGCGACTAGCGTAGAACGCAACCTCATCGACCGGCTGAAAGGCGGCTGAAGTGGCAGACGACGTCACTGGCGGGGGCGACCCCAGCCCCGAGGACGACTTCCAGGAACTCATCCGCCAGCTGTTCGGCGGCGCCGCGGGCGACTTCGACCCCGAGCAGCTGTCGCGGCTGTCGGGGATGAACATCGACCCCGCGATGATGCAGGCGGTCATGCGTCAGCTGCAGGGGGCGTTCGAGGGCGCCGATGAGACCGGCATCTCGTGGGACATGGCGAAGCGGCAGGCGCTGCACATCGCCAACCAGGAGGGCCTGGGTGTGACCGCGGGTCAGCGCACGGACCTCGACCAGGCGTTCTCGCTGGCGACGCTGTGGCTGAGCGAGGCGACCACGATCTCGGAGCTGTCGGCTCCCCCCGCGACGCTCACGCGTGGTGCCTGGGTCGAGGCGACGCTGCCCGTATGGCAGGAGCTCGCCGCTCCGGTGGCCACGAGCATCGCAGACGCACTCACGTCCGCGCTGAGCGAGCAGGCGCCCGAAGACATGCAGGGACTCGTGCAGGGCGCCGGGCGCCTCATGCGCACGGTGGGCGGCTCGCTCTTCGCGTCGCAGCTCGGTCAGGTGGTCGGCAACCTGTCCAAGGAGGTGGTGAGCGGCGGCGACGTCGGCATCCCGCTGATGCCCGACGGCCAGGCCGCGATCCTTCCCCAGAACTTCGCCGACTTCGGGCGCGACCTCGAGGTGCCCGAAGACCAGCTCGCGCTGTACGTCGCGACGCGCGAACTCGCGCATGCCCGCCTCTTCCGTCACGCGCGCTGGCTGCGCCTGCACGTGATCTCGCAGGTCACCGACTTCGCGCGGGGCGTGCACGTCGACACCGACGCCCTCGAGGATCTCGCCACGCGCTTCGACCCGTCCGAGCCCGAGGAGCTCCGCCGCGCGATCGAGAGCGGTGCACTGCTGCCCGCCCGCTCTGAGGCCCAGGAGGCGGCTCTCGCCCGCCTGGAGAACCTCCTCGCGACGGTCGAAGGCTGGGTCGAAGTCGTCACCGAGGACGCCACCTCGCGACTCCCCTCGGCACAGCGCATCTCGGAGGCCGTTCGCCGCCGCCGCGCGGTCGGCGGTCCCGCCGAGCGTGCTCTGGGCTCGCTCGTCGGCCTCGAGATCCGGCCGCGCCGCATGCGCGAGGCCGCCGCGATGTGGCGCGCCGTGACGGCTGCGGTGGGCCCGGCCGCGCGCGACGCGCTGTGGGACTACCCCGATCTCATGCCGAGCGCTTCCGACATCGACGACCCCGCAGCACTCGTCGCCCGCCTGGAAGCCCGCGCCCGCGGCGAGGAGCCGGCGCGCGACGAGATGGACGACGCCCTGGCGCGCCTCCTCGCGGGCGAGGAGCCCGGAGGATCGGCCGCGGACGAGGCATCCGATTCCCCCTCCGAGTCCGACGGATCGGGCGAGGAGGGCGAGAGCGGCGCGCCCGACGACCACCGGCCCGTGTAGGCGGCGGGTCCGGGCCGGATCGCCGGTTCCTCCCCAGACGGCCGGAGCACCCCGAAGACACCTCGCGGCCTGTGGATATCCGCTGCGGACCCCGTCGGCGCGACAGGATCGGGCGCATGCTGCGACTCGACCCCGCGTATCCCCCGGTGTGGCGGACCGACTCGACGATCCAGTTCGGCGCCGAGCCGGTCGCGGTCCTCGATGATCCGCTCCCGTGGCAGCAGCGTCTGCTCCGCGAACTGGAGCGCGGCATCCCCGACGGGGCCGCAGTCCCCTTCGCACAGGCGCTCGGAGCTCCGGACGCCCTCGCCGCGTCGCGGTTCCTCTCACGCATCCGCCGCGCACTCCTGACGGATCGGGCGACCAGACCCCGCGTCGCGATCCAGTGCGCCGAGGGCGTGCCCGACCGCCATCGCGACGCGATCGCCGCGGGCCTCGCCGCGGAGGGAGTCGACATCCACACGGCCCACCGCTTCGATGGCATCGGCAGCGCCGGCACGGATGCCGAAGCCGTCGTCTTCATCGTCCATCGCGTCGTGGCGCCCGGTGCGGCCGCCGCGCTCATGGGCGCCGACGTCGATCACGTGCCGATCGCGCTCACCGGCTCGGGTGCGGAGGTCGGACCGTTCGTGGAGCCCGGCCGCAGCGCCTGTCTCGCCTGCGTCGCGGCTCACCGTCGCGACAGTGACCCCTCGTGGCCGGTGGTCGCGGCGCAGCTGCTCGGTCGTCCCGTCGAGAGCGAGCCTTCGGTGCTCTGGGAGGCGGGGATCGTGGCCGGACGCCTCATCGCGGAGCGCGCGCGGAACCCCTCGGCCGACCGGACCCGGTCGGTGATCCTGCGCGCCGGGTCGCTGCACCGGCACGTGAGGTCGCACCGCCCGCACGCAGAGTGCCGTTGCCGATCTCTCGCAGGAACCGCGACGGCTGCCGCTCCCGTACGCCTCGAGCCCATGACAGCGACAGCGTTCGCCCAGCCCGCGTGATGCCGACGTACGCGAGGCGCCGCTCCTCGTCGACGTGCTCGAACGTGGTGGCGTACGAAATCGGAAGGAGGCCCTCCGCGACGCCGATGAGGTGAACGTGCTCCCACTCCAGGCCTTTGGCCGCGTGCAGCGTCGCAAGGGTCACCGTCCGCATCGCGGGCTCGTCGTGCGCCTTGGCCCGGGCGGTGAGCTCGTCGGCGAACGCTCGGAGGGTGGTCCCCTCGGGCGCCTCCTGGGCGAGACGCAGCAGCGCAGCTCGTGCCTCCCAGGCGTCACGGAGGGCGCCGCCCGCTTCGGGCGGCTCGTCCGTGAGACCCCGCGAACGAAGGATGTCGCGCACCGTGTCGACGAACGCGCTCTCGATGGGTGCGACCGAGGCCGCACGCAGTTCCATGACCGCCTGCCGCACCTCGGGCATGTCGAAGAAGCGGCGGCCGCCGAGGACCGTCGTCGCGATCCCCGCGTCGGAGAGGGCGGCGACGAGCTCCGCGGACTGCGCATGCGCGCGGTACAGCACGGCGATGTGGCGCGGGTCCGCGCCGTCTGCGATCTGCGCCGCGATCCGCGCCGCCACCGCGCGCGCTTCGTCCCGGTCGTCCTCGAACGCGGTCACCGTCGGAACGGGGGCAGAGCCGGCTCCGGCGTCGCGATCGGCGGCCGCTGAGAGGTGCAGCGCGCCGGGACGCCCGCGCATCAGCTCGTTCGCGACCGCCAGGATCGGGGCATCCGATCGATAGTTCGTCTCGAGGCGCACGACGCGGGCACCCTCGTAGCGCGACGGGAAGTCGAGCAGGTACGCGGCGTCGGCGCCGGCGAACGAGTAGATGGTCTGGCTGGCGTCGCCGACGACGCAGAGGTCGCGGCGATCCCCCAGCCACAACTCGAGCAGGCGATTCTGGAGCGGCGAGACGTCCTGGAACTCGTCGACGGTGAAGTGGCGGTACTGCTCGCGAACGGCCTTGGCGACCTGCGGCTCGGCCTCGAGCATGCCGGCGCAGGCGAGCAGCACGTCCTCGAAATCGAGCTGACGGCGTTCGTCCTTCAGCTTCTCGTAGGCGTGTTGCAGCGCCACGACGCGCTCGACGCCGAGGCGACCGACGCCGTTCGGGCGGGCCGCCGCGTACGCGTCGACGCTCAGCATCGAGACCTTGCGCCACTCGATCTCGGACGCGACGTCGCGCAGGGTGGCGACGTCGGGCGCGAGCCCGATGCCGTCCGCCGCGTGGGCGAGCATCCGCACCTTGTTGTCGATGATGCCCGGAGCGCTGTCACCCGCGAGCGTCGGCCAGAAAAAGTTGAGCTGTGCCAGAGCGGCCGCGTGGAAGGTGCGGGCCGACACCCCGCCGACACCCATCGCCCTCAGACGCCCTCGCATCTCACCGGCGGCCTTCGTCGTGAAGGTCACCGCCATGACGCGCCCCGGCGAGTATGCGCCGGTGTCGACGCCGTGGGCGATGCGGTGGGTGATGACGCGGGTCTTACCCGTGCCGGCGCCGGCCAGCACCGCGACGGGTCCGCGCAACGCGGTCGCCGCTTCGAGCTGATGCTCGTCGAGCCCTGCGAGGGCGCCGGCGCTCACACTCGCTCCGCGTGCCAGTCGGCGATGAGCCGGTGCGCGATGGACGCTCGCCCGGGCAGCACGACGTCGCCGTCGCCGGCGAGCGCCCGGCCGATCTCGTCGCGCGTGAACCAGCGGACCGCAGCGATCTCCTCGCCGTCCGCGCGCGCCATCGCGTCGTCGCGGGATTCGGCGAGGAAGCCGACCATGAGCGAGCGCGGGTACGGCCAAGCCTGGGATCCGCGGTAGGTCACCGTGCCGACGTCGATGCCGGACTCCTCGGCCACCTCGCGGCGCACGGCCGCCTCGAGCGACTCGCCGGCTTCGACGAACCCGGCGAAGCAGGAGAACCGGTCCGCACCCCACAGGGCGTTCGAGCCGAGGAGCAGCAGATCGGGGTCCGCGATGCTCGTGATCGCGACGATCACCGCTGGATCGGTGCGGGGGAAGTGCTGCCGCCCGCAGTTCGGGCATCGGCGCGACCAGCCCGCGTCTCCGAGGATCGTGCGGGTGCCGCACGCCGGGCAGAACGGGGCGTCGATGAGCCATCGTCCAAGGCTCAGCGCCTCGACGAACGCGCCGGCGTCGAGAGGCGTCAGCAACGCCCCCACCGTGCGCAGGCCCGCCCATCCTGACGGGGCGGCGAACAGCTCGTCGTCCTGCGTCGCGAACACCGCGGCGAGCAGGGCTGCGCCGTCCTCATCACGCCCGAGGAAGGCCCACTCGGCTCCGTGTGGAACGCTCGCCGGGGTGCGCCATTGGAGGGCGTCGGGTGCGGCGAGCGGCGCGGAGTCGCCGACGACGACCAGGACGCGGGAGTCGGCATCCGTCTTCGCCGTCTCGAGGAGGCCGCGAATCAGCCTCTCATCGGCCGCGCGATCAAGTCCGGGCTGCGCCAGCGGATTCAGGCTGGTGCTGTCGGGCGCCGTCATCGAACATGCTCCCCTTCGTCGTTCAGGGCCGGGCGTGGCGCGGGGACGGACGAGCGCGACCGACCTACCCTGGGCACATGGCACGCTCACCCCTCACTCTAGCCGCGTCGGTCACGTCGGCTCTCCCGCGGGTCGGCGTCGTCGGAGTCGGCGCCCTCACCGAGAGAGCGGCCGGCCGATTCGACGCGGCGGTCGCGGATCTCGACGATGGGCGCAGGGTGGTCGTGCGTGTCCCTGCCGACGCGTCGTCCGCTCCCGAACTCGCCGCGGAGGTGCGCGCGCTGCGCGCACTCACTCCCGGCGTGCGGGGCCTGCTCCCTTTCCGCGCGCCTGAGCTGCTGGGCGAGGCGGGCCTCGGAGACACGCGTGTCGTCGTCGTCGACTTCCTTCCCGGCTACCGCGTCGATGCGGCCCACCTTCCGCCCGGACGCGGCGCGGCGACCTCGCTGGGAGCCTCGCTCGCAGCACTGCACGCACTGCCCCACTCGATCGTCAAGAGCGAGGGTCTGCCTGCGCGCACCCCGCAGCAGGTGCGCGCCGACGTCACCCGCTTGATCGAACGCGCTGTCGCGACCCGCCGCCTGCCCGTGACTCTGGCCGAGCGCTGGCACCGGGCCGCCGACGCCGACGAGCTCTGGCGCTTCGAGTCCGCCGTCGTGCTCGGAGGCGCGGGGGCAGCGTCGTTCCTCTTCGAGGATCTCGACGGCGTGCCGACCGTGACCGGACTGCTCGAGTGGCACGGGCTGTCGATCGGCGACCCTGCGACCGACCTGCAGTGGCTCGCGTCGGCCCCCGACGCCGCTGACGACGTCTACGCCGCCTACGTCGCCGACAGCGGCCGCGCTCCCGACGCCCGGGCGCGCGAGCGCGCGCGCCTGTACGCCGAGCTCGAATTCGCGAAGTGGCTGGTGCACGGCCACGACGTCGACCGCGACGACATCGTCGCCGACGCCGTCGAACTGCTCGAATCCCTCGCCGGCGGGGTCGCCGGCGACGACATCCTCTCGGCGGACTCACTCGACGTCGACGACGCGATCGCCCTGCTCGAGCGCACGCCCGGCGCCGGTGCGCCGACCATCGACACGTCGATGCAGACCGACGCATACGACCCCGAGGAGCTGGCGCAGTGGGTCGCCGACGAGGACGACGCGCGACGGGAGACGGGGCCGGTGCCTCGTGCGCCGGAGTCCTTCGACACGCAGGAGATCACCGCAGATGAGCTCGCCGCCTTCCGGCCCGTCGATCTCGACGCGGCCCCGGTGGAGCTGCCCGCGATCCACCCGGACGACGACCTCTCCACCGCGCCCATCACGCTGCCGGCCGGCACCGCGGCGAACGCACCGGGTGCGCGTGACGACGACCGCGACGGCGGACTGGATGCCGCCGCCGAGGCGGAGCGCGCGTCCGAGGCGGCGCTGCGCCGCTGGCTGGCCGACTGAGGCGGCGCCGCGCCAGGGTTCGCGGCGTGGGCGACGCCTCGCGGACTCAGCTCCGCAGGATGACGTCCTCGGCGACGTAGTAGAGCGCGACGTCGATCTCGTCGAGCGGCACGCCGTGCTTCGAGTGATAGGCCTGGCGGTAGAGCTCGAGCTGCAGCATCCGTTCGTCCTTCTCGGCCGAGGTGCGCGGCGCGACGCCTGTCTTCCAGTCGACGATCTCGATGCGCCCGCCGCGGTCGTCGCGCCGGTACACGGCGTCGAGCTTGCAGATCACGATGTGCGGCAGGCCGTCAGGGCCGATGGTGGTGAAGTCGATCTCGGTCTCGACCTCGATCGGCTGCAGCGCGGCCCACTCCGACGCGAGGAAGCGTTCGCGCAGGGCAGCCAGCGCGGCGGCGTCCTCGACCGAGGCCTCCGTCCCCGGAAGGTCCTCGTCCGTCTCCCACAGCGCGTCATCGAGCGAGCCGCCGAGCCCCGCGTGTCCTGAGCGCTGCTCGACCCAGGCGTGGAACAGCGTGCCGAGGCGGGTCTGACGGAAGGGTCGCTCCGGCATCGGCCGCGCGATGCCGGCGAGGGTGCCCTCAAGGTCGGCCACGTATTCCTTGTAGCGCGAAGCCGCGATGCGCGTCGGCGCCGTGTGCACCGGGCGGGCACGGCGCGCCTCGCGCTCAGCGAGCAGCAGCGCGGCCTGGGGATCGATCCCCGCACGCGGTGCGTCGAGCGCTGCCTCGACGGTGCCCGCCGCGACGGCCACCGCCGTGCGGCGGGCACCCAGCGGATCGATCGGCCACTGGAGCACGCGCCGCTCCCCCTGATACGGGTCGTCGCCGGGCTCGTCTTCCGGCAACGGCACCTCGAGCGCCTCGGCGATCTCGGCGAAGAACGTGCTACGGGTGCGCGGGCGCTTGGTGCCCGACCAGGTCGCACCGGTGAGCAGCAGGTGATCACGGGCGCGGGTGACCGCGACGTATGCGAGGCGGCGGTCCTCTTCGAGCTGCCGGGCACGGTTCGCCTCGACGAACGTCTCGATCGCCTCCTTGAGCGCCTGCTGCGTGTCGGCCGACTGCCAGCCGAGCGCCGGCAGCCAGGCGGAATCACCGCGGAATGCGTACGGCAGGACGCCGAACCCGAGCCACGCCTTGGTGTCGCGCGGAGCGCTCGGCAGCTCGTCCTTGACGAGACGCACGACCGCGACGGCGTCCCACTCGAGGCCCTTCGACCCGTGGATCGTGAGCAGCTGCACGACGTCGTCCTCGGGCGGCTCGGTGCGCGGCGCGAACTCGTCCAGTTGCTCGGCGTGGTCGAGCCACGCGAGCAGGCTCGACAGCGACCCGGTCTCGTCAGCGGCGAGGAAGGCGTGCACCTCGTCGACGAAGGCCCGCAGCTGTGCCGATGCGACGCGCGCGGGCCCGCGTGACTCGTTCGCGGCGAGCTCGATGTCGAGGCGCAGCTCCAGCTCGATCAGTCGCACCAGCTCGGGGATCGGCATGCCGCCGGCCTGCCGGAGTCCCGCGAAGACGGATGCCGCGTCGCGCAGCCGCTCCCGCGCCTCGGGTGTGAAGCCCTCGAGCCAGCCGTGATCCGGCTTCTGGCGCAGCACGAAGTCGAGCGCGTCGACGAGCGACCCGTCATCGTCGCCCGCGCTGGCCCGGATGCGCTCGACCACCTCGGGTGCGAGAGGTTGCAGCGCGGTGTCGTGACGTGCGAGGCGGCGGGACAGCGCCACGAGCTCGCGCAGGTCGGGGAGGCCGATCGCCCACCGTGGGCCCGACAGCAGCCGGATGAGCGCCGAGCCCGCGGACGGGTCGCTGATGACACGCAGCGCGCAGACGACGTCGACCACCTCGGGAGTCGAGAGCAGGCCGCCGAGTCCGAGGATGCGGTGCGGGATGCCGCGGCGCCCGAGCGCATCGCCGAAGCGCACCATGTGCTTCTTGCTGCGGAAGAGGATGGCTCCGGTGGTCGATCGGCCGCCGTCGGCACGCCCGGCGCGCACCCGCGCGAACCACTCCGCCACCCGGTCGGCCTCGGTGTCGAGGTCGGCGTCGAAGCCCAGCTCGACCACGCCGACAGGGGCTCCCGGTCGCGGCTGCAGCTCTCCGACCGTGACGGAAGCCGACGCCGCGAGCGGCGCGAGCACCGCGTTCGCCGCCGTCAGCACCGCGGCGCTGTTGCGCCAGCTCGTGAGCAGCGAAAACTGCGCGCATGCCGCGCCCGGCGCGAACGCCGCAGCGAAGCCGCCGAGGTTGCCCGCGCTGGCGCCACGCCAGCCGTAGATCGCCTGGTGCGGATCGCCGACCGCCATCACCCCGGTGCCGGCGAAGAGCGTGGCCAGCAGATCCGTCTGCACGACGGAGGTGTCCTGGTACTCGTCGAGCAGGACGACGCGGTAGCGGTCGCGCAGTTCGTCGGCGACCGCGCGGTGGCCGGCGACCACCTCGAGCGCGCCCGCCACCTGATCGGAGAAGTCGATGACCCCGAGACGGAGCTTCTCGGCGGCGTACTCGCGAGCGAGGTCGGCGAGCAGCGCGAGCGCATCGACGCGGTCGGCGGCGTCGGCCACGTCGGCGTAGACCGTGGTGCGCCGATTGGTCGACGGCAGCTCGCGCACGGCACCGAAGCGCTCGGGGAATGCGGCGAGAGCGTCGAAGTCGACGAGGTTGTCGACGCCGTCACGGGCGATCCGCAGCGCTGCGTCGACGATCGTGCGCACCGCCTCGCCCCGCTCCTCGAGGCGCGGGTCGTCGGAGGCGAACACGACGCGACGCATGAGCAGCCAGGCCGCGGACTCCGAGAGGACGGCGGCCTCGGCATCCCGGCCGATCCGGAGCGCGTGCTCGCGCACGATCTGGTCGGCGAAGCTGTTGTAGGTCGCGACGCTCGGCCGGTGCAGCAGCGCGTCGTCGACGGAATCCTGCGGGATGGCGTCGACGGCGTGCGCGAGCGCGTCGAGCAGACGGTGTCGCTCCGCCGTCGAGCGCGCCCCATCGACGCCGGAGCGCTCGAGCTCGCCGAACACTTCGAGCCGTCCCTCGTCCGCGAGTGCGGGCAGCGACGGCAGCAGGCCGCGGCGCTCGAACTCGCCCAGGCGCGCGAGCCGCTTCTGGATGCGCTCCGCGAGCTCGCCGGCGGCCTTGCGGGTGAACGTGAGGCCGAGCACCTCGTCGCGGCGGACGATGCCGTTGGCGACGAGCCAGACGACGCGGGCGGCCATCGTCTCGGTCTTGCCGCTGCCGGCGCCGGCGACGACGAGCGCGGGCGCCATGGGCGCCTCGATGACCGCGATCTGCTCGTCGGTCGGCGGGAACTGCCCCAGTGCGGACGCGATCACGCGTGCCGACAAGATGGGGGGCGGGGACACGGCCTGCGTGTCAACGGGCTGCGCGATGGTCACGAGGCGCTCACCGCACCCACGGTGTGGATCCGGCACAGTCCGTACGAGTGCTCGTCGCGGCAGTGCTCCTCGTACGGTGCCGTGAAGGTCTCGCCGCGCATGACCGCGACGGCCGTGCGGATGCGGCCGACGAACGCGTCACGACGCTCGTCGTCGAACGGCGGCTGCCACGGTGTGACGTAGTCCGACCTGGTCGCGGTCGGCCGCAGCACGAGGAGCTTCGCGCCACCGGGCGCATGGCCGTTCGCCTCCGGGATCGCGCCCGATTCGAAGGCCAGCTGGTATGCGCCCAGCTGGGGGTTGTCGAGCACCTTGGCGTCGGTCTGCGGCTCGCGCTTGCCGGTCTTGAGATCCATGATGACGACGGTTCCCTCCGGCGTGAGCTCGACGCGATCGATGTAGCCCGAGAGGATGACGCGGTGCTCAGTTGCCTCGGGGGCGGCCGCCTGCGGCTGGTCCTCCATCGGGATCACGACCTCGAAGTGCGGCTCGGCGCCGATGAGCCTGCCGCCGGCGTCGTCGAAGCGTCGCAGGTAGAGGTGCAGGCGCCGCACCAGGTCGCGTGCACGGGTCTGCTCGGCGCGGTCGCGCCACGCGGCCTCGAACGTCAGCTCGCCCCAGCGCGACTCGACCTCGGCCCACAGTCCCGCTTCATCGTGATCGGCCGCGTGCTCGAGCGCCGCGTGGATGATCGTGCCGAGGCCGGCGGTGGTGCCCCCCGGGTCGCCGCCGAGATCGGCGATGACCCAGTTGAGCTCGCACTCCTCCAGGGCGTGCAGCCGGGAGGGTGAGACGCGGATGTCCTCTCGCGAGAGATCGCGCAGCGGGCCGGTCGACGTCGGCCCGGCGACGCCGTACCACTCGCGCGGCGACGCGCCCGGCACCCCCGCATCCGCCAGCAGGGCGAGCTGCTCCGCGGCGCGGGCCGCAGGCGCGGCGAGCGGCCCCGGGGCGGCGGCTGTGCGCGGGCCTGCGGCAGTCAGGGTGCGCCGGTGCCGAGCCACGAGTCCGCGAAGCGACACGGGGTGGTCGAGCTCGAAGGGCTCCGGATCCGGCAGCAGCTCGAAGAATACGCTCGGGCCCGTGTCGTCGTCATCGACGGCCGTCACGATCACGCGGGCCGTTGCCCGCGACAACGCTCGCGCGAGCAGGCGCAGCTCGTCGTGCATCGCCCCGCGGCGGCGGTCGAACGCACCCAGCGTCTCGCCGTCGGCGCGGGTGGCGGCGTCCGCGAGCCGCCACGTGTCGAGAAGGCTGCCGCGCAGTCTCGTGTTCGGCCAGACACCGTCCTGCACGCCGGCCACGACCACCGTGTCGAACTCGAGGCCGAGGGCTCCGGCCGGAGTCATGACGCGCACGCTGTCGTCGCGCGTCGGCGCTTCGAGACGGTCCTCGGCGACGCCGCTGTCGAGGATGGACCGGGCGAACACACGCGGATCGGCGTCGAGCGAGCGCTCGACGAATCGTTTCGCGGCCTGGAACAGCGCGACCAGGGCGTCGAGGTCGCGGTGCGCCTGCTCGGCCAGCGGGCCGTTGCCGCGCGCGAGCTCGCCCCACGAGCGCTCGAGTCCGCTGCGGTCCCACGCGGTCCAGAGCAGCTCGTGCGCCGTGGCACCGCGCTCGAGGTCCTCGCGCAGCACCTCGAGCGTCCGCGCCAGCGATGCCGCGCGCCGGGCCTCGCGCGTGTCGAGCAGGTCGAACTCGAGCGGCCGGCGCATCGCCGAGAGCACGAGGTCGCGACCCGAGCGCTCGGCGACGCCCGCGCCATCGTCGCTCTCCACGGCGACCCGGCTGCCCGTGGCCTCCGCCTCGCCCTCGAAGACCCGCCGCAGCTCGGCGTGCCGCAGTGCCGAGCGCAGCCGGCGGAGCTCGATCACGTCGAGGCGTCCGTAGGTGCCGACGAGCGCCGCAGACACCTCCTCGAACGTCCACTCGTCGCGCGACGCGAGCTCGATGAGCCTCAGCAGGTCGGCGACCGGCCGCACCCCGCCGAGGGCGCGCCCCGGGCCGCTCGAGCGCGCCGGCACCTCTCGCGCCGACAGCTCCGCCTCGAGCGCCGCGACCTGCCGGGTGTCGTGGGCGATGACGGCACAGCCGCTCCACGGCACGCCGTCGTGCACGTGGCGCTCGCGGAGCACCCGCGCCACGGCGTCATACTCCTCGGCCGCGGAGCGCAGAGTCAGCACCCGCACGGACTCGTCGGCTGCGGCACCCGATGCCGCACCGCGGTGGGCCACGACGCCGACCGCGCCGATGCGCTGCGTGACCCGACCTACCAGCTCGCGCTGCCACGCACTCCCGCGATGGCCTTCGGTGAGCACGTGGACGGCACCCAGTGACGCCGCGAGCCGCGCGAAGTTCTCGGGCGTCGCACCGCGGAACGTTCCCGACCCGACGTCGGGATCGCCGAACGCGAGCACCGCGGCGCCCCGGGCGCCGACGGCCTCGAGCAGTTCGATTCCGCCGAGGGTGAGCTCCTGTGCATCGTCGACCATGACCACGCGCACCCGGTCGACGGCAGGGCTTCCGGCCGGCGCCGTGCGAAGCAGCCCGACGGCTTCGCGGACCAGACCCGCCGCGTCCCGGTGTGCCCCCCGCATGGCGGCGCGCACCTGAAGGTATTCGCCGAAGAACGACGCCAGCGACACCCAGGCCGGCAGCTCGTGACGCTCGCCGAGCTCGCGGAGGCGCCGCGGCTCGATGCCGAGGGTGGTGCACTCGGCGAGGAACGTCCGCACCTCGGTCCGGAACCCGGCCGTGCCCCGGATCGCCGGGCCCAGCCAGTCCGGCCAGCGGACGGCGCCGGCCGCCTCATCCTCGTCGTCGCCCTCGAGCAGATCGCGGATGATCTGGTCCTCGTCGCCGCCGGTGAGAAGCTGCGGCGGATCCGCGTCCGCCGCGACGGCGTGCGCTCGAACGACCTGGAACGCGTACGAGGCGACCGACCGCGCGAGCGGCCCGGTCGTCGCCACCCCGACCGCGAGACCGAGGCGGTCGCGCAGAGCCGTCGCGGTCTGCCGCGACGGGGTGAGCACGAGCACGGCATCGGGATCGACGCCGGCCTGGATCACGGCTGCCACGCGCGCGATCAGCGTCTCGGTCTTGCCGGTGCCGGGTGCGCCCACCACGACGCCCGAAGCCTGCGGAGGCAGCGCCAGCACGTGCCGCTGCGCGGCGTCCGGGGTCCACGCCGCACGATCTGCCCTGCCCGAAGTCACCCTCCGACGCTAGCGCGAGGGCGCGACATCGGCCGTTCGCCCAGAGCGTTCCGGCGGCGGGCGGATGCCCCTGCGCGGTGTCGTAGAGTTGCCATGCGTCCGGGGACCCTCAGCCTTTCCGCCAGGAGGAGCCCTCAGCCATCTGGCACACAACTATCGCCCCGCGCAGGAGGTCAGTCACGTGGAGATCCGCATCGGCATCGCGAACACCGGCCGCGAGCTCAACTTCGAGACGAACGAGCCGGCGGCAGACGTGAAGAAGTCCGTCGCCGCAGCGCTCGACGCCGGCGCCACGCACGTCACCTTCGCCGACGCGAAGGGGAACTCGTACATCGTCCCCACCGCGGGCCTCGCGTACATCGAGCTCGGCTCGGAAGAGTCCCGCCGCGTCGGCTTCGTCGCCTGAGCGGACCCGGGGCATGCAGATCCTCATCGCGTTCATCGTCGGCGCGGTCGTCGGCATCGGCATCCACTTCCAGCTGCACCAGCGCCTGACGCGCGGGGTCGTCCTGGCGCCGATGATCGGCGCCGTGTCGGCCGGTGCGGCGTGGTCGATCCTGACGTGGCTCGGTGTGGGGATCGACACGCCGTGGCCGTGGCTCGCGGCGCTCATCGTCCCGATGGTGGTCACCTACCCGGCGATCACCCTCACCTCTCGCGCGCGCGTGGCCCACGACGCGCGCGAGAAGGCGCGCCTCGGCATCGGCTGATCGCGCTCGGCCGGGCGCGCCCGAACCCCGCCGCGATCGGGGGCACGAAGCATCCGTTCGGCGTGTCAGGCCGCCAGGCCCATGGCGTCCATGCGCCGCGAGTGCGCGGCCATGAGCTCGGTGAAGACGGGCTCCACCTTCTCCTCGGCCACCGGGCCGAGGTCGGTCGGCCGCAGCGCGGCGCGCGCGATGAGCAGGGTGTCGCCGACGAGGCGGCGCCCCCACAGCGCCAGCAGCGATTTCCATTCCGGGTCGCTCGCGATGGCCTGGGAGATCAGCTCGACGATGGCCTGGCGGTCGTCATCGGCCTGCAGGATGTGCGCCACGCGGTCGCCCGTCTCCCCGTAGCTCGCCGACAGCGCCAGGTAGAAGTCGTCGAGCATGCCTGCGGTGATGTGCACCGACAGCATCGTCTCCTGCGGTCGCACGCCGTGCGTGGCCGCCCGGAAGGCGTCCAGGGGCTCGCGGAACGGCCGCATGATCTCGGTGGGGTCGTCGCCGCGTTCGCGGATCAGCGCGACCAGCGCCTCGTGCTTGGTGAGAGCCGCGCCGGCGGCGCGGGACACCGCCTCCTTCTCGCCCAGCTCGGGGGTCGACTGGATCAGCTCGGTGAGCGTCTCGAAGAAGCTGAGCTGCAGATAAGCCGCCTGGCCGAGGAAGGTGTCGATGTCCGGGGCGAGCTCCTCGAAGTCGACGCGATTGCCACCGCTCAGCTCGTCGCGCGAGCGCAGCTGCAGCCTGCGCCCCGTTTCGCGACGCTGCCAGAACCACTTCACCATGGACGAAAGCCTACGAGGGGACAAGCCTCCACGCTCGCGCCGGGGTCCTCCGGTATCGTGGGTGTCGTCCCCGGCGTCGGATCGGGGCGCCCGCGCCTGTGGGAAAGAAGGGCGTGGATCGCACTTCCGCCCGCGCGGCGACCGCTCTGAGTCGTCGGACGCGCCAGGGCATGAACCCAGGCAGCATCCCACTGCCGGACAGGCACACATCGTGACGACCTTCGCCGAACTCGGCGTTGATCAGGACATCGTCGACGCGCTCTCCGCAAAGGGCATCGTGGACGCGTTCCCCATCCAGGAGCAGACCATCCCCCTCGGCCTTCCCGGCCAGGACATCATCGGCCAGGCCAAGACCGGCACCGGCAAGACCTTCGGCTTCGGCATCCCCGTCGTCCAGCGTCTCGGCGCCGACCCGGCCCCCGGGGTCAAGGCGCTCATCGTGGTCCCGACCCGGGAGCTGTGCGTCCAGGTCTACGAAGACATGGACATGCTCACCTCGAACCGCTCCACGAGCGTCGTCGCCATCTACGGCGGCAAGGCCTACGAGGGCCAGATCGACCAGCTCAAGGCGGGCGCGCAGATCGTCGTGGGAACCCCGGGCCGCCTCATCGACCTCAACAACCAGCGACTTCTGGACCTCTCGAACGCGACCGAGGTCGTGCTCGACGAGGCGGACAAGATGCTCGACCTCGGGTTCCTCCCCGACATCGAGAAGATCTTCTCGAAGGTGCCCGCCATCCGTCACACTCAGCTCTTCTCGGCGACGATGCCCGGGCCGATCGTCGCGCTGGCGCGCCGGTTCATGTCGAACCCGATCCACATCCGCGCGACGGATCCCGACGAGGGCCTCACGCAGGCCAACATCAAGCACCTCGTCTACCGGGCGCACTCGCTCGATAAGGACGAGATCATCGCCCGCATCCTGCAGGCGGAGGGCCGCGGCAAGTCCGTGATCTTCACACGCACCAAGCGCGCCGCCCAGAAGCTCGTGGACGAGCTGAACGACCGTGGCTTCAACGCGGGCGCGGTCCACGGCGACATGAGCCAGGAGTCGCGGGAGCGCTCGATGGCGGGCTTCAAGGCCGGCAAGAAGGACGTGCTGATCGCGACCGACGTCGCCGCGCGCGGCATCGACGTCGACGACGTCACGCACGTCATCAACCACACGATCCCCGACGACGAGAAGACGTACCTGCACCGCGCCGGCCGCACCGGCCGCGCCGGCAAGACCGGCATCGCAGTCACGTTCGTGGACTGGGAGGACCTGCACAAGTGGGCCCTCATCAACCGCGCCCTCGAGTTCGGCCAGCCCGAGCCGGTCGAGACCTACTCGTCGAGCCCGCACCTGTTCTCGGACCTCGACATCCCCGCGGGCACGAAGGGCCGCATCGTGACGGCCCCGAAGACCCAGGCCGTCCGCGTCCAGCCCGAGAGCGCGGCGGATGCCGCCGCCGAGGTCGAGACGAACGGCCAGGCTCCGCGGAGCCGGCGCCGGCGTCGCCGGTCGGGCTCGACCGAGCGGGTCGGCTCCACGTTCCAGACCGGCGAGGCGGGTGCTGCCGGGTCGCAGGAGCACGGCGCGCCCGGGAGCGCGGACGGCGACCGCTCCACCGACGGGGGCGGAACCCACGACGGCGGGGGCAAGGAGCACCACGACGGCAAGCCCGCTCCGCGGCGCCGTCGCCGCCGTCGCGGCGGCAGCGGTGGCGGGTCGACCCCCGCGGGTGGCGCCGCCGTCGGCGCCTGAATCCGTCTTCTCCTGTCGCGGCGCCGTCATCCGGCGCCGCGACAGCGCTATGGTGAGCGCTGACGGCGCACAGGGCGCCGGTACCTCGCATTCACGAAAGGCACACGATGCGCATCATCGAGGCCGTGACCACCGGTTATGAGTACCAGGGCTTCTGGGGCTCCTTCTGGGACATCATCTGGTGGTTCCTCTGGATCTTCTTCTTCATGGCGTACCTGTTCGCGCTGTTCGCTGTGATCGCCGACCTGTTCCGCGACCACAAGCTGAGCGGCTGGTGGAAGGCCGTCTGGATCATCTTCCTGATCTTCGTGCCCTTCCTGACGCTGCTGGTCTACCTCATCGCGCGCGGGAACGGCATGGCCAAGCGCAGCGCGAAGGAGGCCTCGGAGCTGCAGAGCGCACAGGACGCCTACATCAAGTCCGTCGCGGGCGCAGGCCCCAGCCCGGCCGACGAGATCGCCAAGGCGAAGGGTCTCCTCGACGCCGGCACGATCACGCAGGCCGAGTACGACGCGCTGAAGGCCAAGGCCCTCGGCTGACCGGCACCGTGCCGATCGTCACGATCTGATCCGCGGCATCCGCGGTCACGGAGCGCCCTCGTCCGCCCTCACGGGTAGACGGGGGCGCTTCCCGTCGCGCGGGCGATGATGCGCCCCACCATCTCGTCGGTGGTGGTGTTCTCGCCCGGCTGGTTGGGCTTTCCCAGCCCGTGGTAGTCGCTGGAGCCCGTCACGACGAGGTCGCGCTCGCGGCACAGGTCGCGCAGGGTCGCGAGCGCGGGGTCGCGGTTCTCGCGGTGACCCAGTTCGAAGCCCGCGAGGCCGGCGTCCAGCATCCGTTCCATCACGCGCATGGGAAGCAGGCCTGCGCGCCCGGCCGGATGCGCGATGACCGCCACTCCCCCGGCGCCCGCGACGAGTCCCACCGCGGTCACCGGGTCGGGCGCGTAAAGGGCGACGTAGTAGTCGCCCCGCGGGCTCAGGATGCCCGCGAACGCCTCAGCGCGATCGCGGACGAGTCCCCGTGCCACCAGAGCGTCGGCGATATGCGGCCGGCCCACGGTCGCGGCATCGGTGGTCTGCTCGAGGATGTCGTCCCACACCAGGTCGTAGTCGCGCGCGATGCGGTCGGCCATCAGGCGGGCCCGATCCAGCCGCGAGGACCGGATGCGCGCGGTCTCGGCTCGCAGCGCCGGCTCGTCGGGGTCGGGCAGGTACGCCAGCACGTGGACGCTGCGCCACTCGTGCCGCGCCGACAGCTCCATTCCGGGAAGGAACGTCATGCCGAGGGATGTCGCGGCCTCCGCGGCCTCGGCCCAGCCCGACGTGGTGTCGTGGTCCGTGAGGGCGGCCGTGCGAACCCCGTGCCGGTGGGCGGACGCCATCACCTCGGCGGGTGGCTGCGTGCCGTCGGAGTTCGCCGAGTGCAGATGCAGGTCGCTCGGTCCTTCGAACCGCTGCAGTCTGGGCATCCTCCGAGCGTAGCGCGGCGCGAAACGCGCGACGCCCGCGCGCGCTGACGGATCTCACAGCCTGCTCGCATAGAGTCGCGGGCGTGCTTCGCCTGCTCGGGATCCTCTTCGCCGTGCTGTGCGCCATCGCCGCCGCGGTGCTGACCTTCCCGGGTTTCTTCCGTGTCGAGCGCATCTATCCCATCGCCCAGATCGTGTCGTTCCGAGGCCTCCTCGCCCTGGCGTTCGCCGGCGCGGCGCTGTTGGCGCTCCTCCTCTCGATCGCCCGCCCGATCCGCGCGTTCGCGTTCTCGATCGCGGTGGTCGCGGGGCTCGCCACCGTCGCGAATGTCGCCGTGCTGTCGTCGCGCGGCGGGCTGGGCAGCGACCCGCTCCCGGCGAAGACCGAGTCGTCCATCCGCATCATGACGTGGAACACCGCCGGCGCCGCCACGCCGCCCGAGACGATCGCGAAGATCGCCGTCGCGATGGACGCCGACATCGTCGCGCTCCCCGAGACGACCATCGAGACCGGAGAGAGCGTCGCCATCGCGATGCGCGACCTCGGCCACCGCATGTGGGCGCACCACGCCTCCGACCCGTCGACGGAATGGGACGCCGGCTCGACGACGCTCCTGATCTCACCCGAGCTCGGCGACTACGCCGTGATCGAGTCCTCGCTCGACGGCAGCAGCAACACCTCGACCGTGCCCAGCGCGGTGGCGATGCCGGTGTCGGGCGACGGACCCACCGTCGTGGCGGTGCATGCGGTCGCCCCGCGCCCCAGCTACATGCAGAACTGGCGCGACGATCTCCAATGGCTGGCCGACCAGTGCGGCGACGGCAACGTGATCATGGCCGGCGACTTCAACGCCACGGTCGATCACATGTCGGGTCTCGGGCTCGACGGTGCCACGCTGGGCCACTGCACCGATGCCGCAGCCGAGACGGGCAACGGCGCGCTGGGAACCTGGTCGGCCGACATGCCTGCCATCCTCGGCGCCCCGATCGACCACGTGATGGCGACGCCGCAGTGGCGGGCCACGGGCTCGCTCGTCCTGCGCTCGCTCGACGATTCCGGGTCCGACCACCGCCCGCTCATCGTCCAGTACGACCCCGCCGGCTGAACTGTCCGCGCTCCCACGCGCGTGCGAGACTGGGAGGCATGAGCAGCGCAGCCAGCGAGCAGTCCCCCGGCGCCACGAGCACCACCGAGACCTCGACCCCGACGTCGACCAGCACGAACCGCCGTCAGCCGTACGGGCAGGGCTTCCTCGACACCATCTCGACCGGATGGGCCGAACGCCCGGAGTCCGCTCCGCCGGCACGCCCGCAGGCAGCCTTCACGGCTGCGCGGCGTGACGCGGTTTCTGCCGCCTTCCCGGGCAAGCGCCTCGTGATCCCCGCGGGCGAGCTCAAGCAGCGCAGCAATGACACCGACTACCCGTTCCGCGCGCACTCCGCCTTCTCCCACCTGACGGGCTGGGCGTCCGACGCCGAGCCCGGCGCCGTGCTGGTATTCGAGCCCCGCTCGTCAGGCGGCCACGACGTCACGCTGTACTTCCGCGAGCGCGCCGACCGCACGACGAGCGAGTTCTACTCGGATGCCTCGATCGGCGAGTTCTGGATCGGCCCCCGGCCCGCCCTTGCCGGCGTCGCATCCGACCTCGGCCTCGCGACGGCGCACATCGACGACTTCGAGGCCGGCGACGGGGATGTCGTGCTCGACGAGGACGACGACCTCACCCGGTTCGTCTCGGAGCTGCGGCTCGTGAAGGACGCCTACGAGATCGGTCAGATGGAACTCGCCGTCCAGGTCACCGCGTCCGGTTTCGACGACATCGTCGCGAACCTCCCCGCGATCGTCGAGCATCCCCGCGGCGAGCGCGTCGTGGAAGGTGTCTTCCACCAGCGTGCGCGCAGCGACGGCAACACCGTCGGCTACGACACGATCGCAGCGTCCGGCCCCCACGCGTGCTACCTGCATTGGACGCGCAACGACGGCGCCGTCGTCCCCGGGGACCTCATCCTCATCGACGCCGGCGTCGAGGTCGACAGCCTCTACACCGCCGACATCACACGCACGCTGCCGGTGAGCGGCCGCTTCACGGACGTGCAGCGCAAGGTGTATGAGACCGTGCGCGAGGCGGCCGACGCCGCGTTCGCCGTGGCGAAGCCTGGCGTGAAGTTCCGCTCGATCCACGAGGCGGCGATGCAGGTCATCGCGACGCGTGTGGCCGAATGGGGTCTCCTTCCCGTCACCGCCGAGGAGGCGCTCGACGCCGAGAACGGCGGCCACCACCGGCGCTACATGGTGCACGGCACGAGCCACCACCTCGGCATCGACGTGCACGACTGCGCGCAGGCGCGCCGCGACATGTACTACGACGGCATCCTCGAGGCGGGCATGGTCTTCACGATCGAGCCCGGCCTGTACTTCCAGATCGACGACATCACCGTTCCCGAGGAGTACCGCGGCATCGGCGTGCGCATCGAGGACGACATCCTCATGACCGCCGACGGACCGGTCAACCTGTCTGCCGCGATCCCGCGCACCGCCGACGAGGTCGAGGCCTGGATCGCCCGCGGCGGCCGCTGAACGCCCTCATCGGTCATCGAGCGTGTCGAAGTACACCGCCCCGTCGTCCTTCACGACGCGTCCGACCCTGACGGGCACGTTCGGTATGGCCGCGTCCACGCACTGGATCGCGACCGCGACCGCGCAGGCCGTGCTCGAACGGGGCGGCAACGCCTTCGACGCGTCGGTCGCCGCGGCCTTCGTCCTGCACGTCGTCGAGCCCCACCTCAACGGGCCCGGCGGCGATCTCGTGGCGATCTTCCAGCCGGTGGATGCCGCCGCCCCGACCGTGCTGATGGGCCAGGGCCCGGCGCCCGCCGGCGCCACGATCGAGCACTACCGCAGCGAGGGTCTCGAGCTCACGCCCGGCGCCGGAGGCCTCGCGTCCGCGGTGCCCGGCGCCGTGGACGCATGGCTGCTGCTGCTGCGCGACCACGGGACATGGGAGCTCACCGACGTCCTCGCGTACGCCATCGGCTATGCGCGCGACGGGCACCCGCTCGTGGCGGGCGCGGCCGCCACGATCGCGCGCGTCGCCGAGCTCTTCCGCGAAGGCTGGACGACATCCGCCGACCTGTGGATGCCCGGGGGCGAGATTCCGGTCGCCGGTCAGATCATGCGGAACCCGGCCTACGCCGAGGTGCTCGACTCGCTGGTCCACGCGTCGTGCACCGTGCGCGACGACGGGCCCGTCGGACGGGCCGCCCGCATCGACGCCGCGCGGCGCGATTGGAAGACCGGGATCGTCGCGCACGAGGCGTCCGCGTTCCTGTCGCAGCCGCACCGGCACTCCGGCGGCGGCCTGCACGCGGCGGTCATCACCGCGGACGACTTCGCGAGCTTCGACGCCGGCTACGAGCCCGCGATCACGCGGGAGTTCCGCGGCCGCACGATCGCGAAGGCCGGCGCGTGGACGCAGGGCCCCGCGCTGCTGCAGACGCTGGGCCTGCTCGAGCCCCTCGCCGACGACCTGCTCGACCCGTCGCAGGAGGAGGGCGCGCACACGATCCTCGAGGCGCAGAAGCTGGCCTACGCCGACCGCGACGCCTGGTTCGGGGACGACGACGTCGACCTCGACGCGCTGCTGTCGGCCGACTACCTCGACGCGAGAAGGTCGCAGATCACGTCGCAGGCCTCGGCCGAGTTCCGCCCGGGTCCGCTGGCGGGGCGTACGCCGTTCCGTCCCCCGCTGCGCACGACCTACGACGCTCCCACGGTGGGCACGGGCGAGCCGACCGTCGCCAGAACCGGCGAGACGCGCGGCGACACGTGCCATCTCGACGTCATCGACCGATGGGGGAACATCGTCTCGGCGACTCCCTCGGGCGGGTGGCTGCAATCCTCGCCCACCGTCCCGGCGCTGGGGTTCTGCCTCGGAACGCGTCTGCAGATGACATGGCTCGAGCCGGGGCACCCGTCTTCGCTCGTCGCAGGGAGGCGCCCGCGGACGACCCTCACACCCACGCTGGTGCTTCGGGACGGCACGCCGGAGTTCGCGATCGGCTCCCCCGGCGGCGATCAGCAGGACCAGTGGCAGGTGCTTGCCCTGCTGCGCATCATCGTCGGCGGCTATACGCCGCAGCAGGCGATCGATGCGCCCGCGCTGCACACCACTTCGATGCCCGAGTCCTTCTGGCCCCGCACCTGGACGCCCGCCGGCGCCGTCGTCGAGAACCGGCTGGGCGACTCGCTGATCGAGGGGCTCGAGCGCCGCGGCCACCGCGTCACACGAGCGGGCGACTGGGCGCTCGGCCGCGTGTCGGCCGTCGGACGGGATGCCGCCACCGGCGTCCTGTGGGGTGCGGCGAACCCGCGCGGGATGCAGGGGTACGCCGCCGGACGATAGTCCCGATCAGGCCGCCGCCACTCGGACCGCGGGTCCCACGTAACGCGACGACGGCCGGATGATCTTCGGGTCGTGCGCCTGTTCGAGGATGTGAGCCGTCCACCCGATCGTGCGCGCGACCGCGAACGTCGGCGTGAACATCGAGCGCGGGATCCCGCACTGCTCCATCACCAGCGCCGCCCAGAACTCGACGTTCGCATGCAGCTCACGGCCGGGCTTCGCATCGGCCAGCAGCCGCTCGGCGCTCTGCTGGAACCGCAGCGCGAGCTCGACACGCGGCCCGCCCGTGCGCAGGGCGACGCGCTTCATCAGCTCGGCGCGCGGGTCCGCGGTGCGGTACACCGCATGACCGAACCCCATCAGACGCCGCCCCGCCGCGAGCTCGCCGCGGATCCACGAGTCGATGCGGTCGTCGGCGCCGACGGCATCGAGCCCGTCGAGGGCACGGGACGGCGCGCCCCCGTGGAGAGGTCCGGTGAGCGCTCCGAGGGCGCCGACGAGGCAGGCGGCGACGTCGGCCCCGGTCGAGGCGATGACCCGGGCGGTGAAGGTGGAGGCGTTGAAGCCGTGATCCATGACCGCGATCAGGTAGGCGGTCAGAGCGCTCTCGGTCGCCTCGTCCGGAACGAGTCCGGTGACCTGCCGGAGGTAGTTCGCGACGACGCCGCGGCCCTCCAGCACGGGCAGCTCGCGCTCTCCGCGACCGCGCCGCCAGAGGGCACCGACGAGCATCGGCGTGGCGGCGGCGAGGGCGATCGCATCGTCGAGGCGTTCGTCCTCGTCGAGATCGTAGAGAGGACGGATGCCGCGCCTCGCGCCGAGCAGCGGCCAGGCGGCCGCGAGCCCGGCGAGCACCTCCGGCGTCGCCGTCGACACCGCGTCGACGACGGGGTCGAGGTCGCCGCGCCGCCGGATGGTGGCATCGGCGACGCGGGCGGCGAACCCCGGGCGCGAGGCATCCGTCGCGTCCTGTCCGGTGACGAGGAGCTGCCAGGCGTCTTCGAAGCTCCCCGTCTCCGCCAGCTCGATCGCCGACCGATCCCGGTACTGGTAGAAGCCCTCCGCCCCGCGGACGTCGCTCACGGTGGTCTCGGCGACGATCACGCCGGCGAGGCCGCGCGGCGCGTCTGTCGGGGTGAGGCGTGTCGTCGTCATGTCGGCTCCTTGCTCGAGGGTTCCGGGAAGTCGACCGCGCCGTGGGCGGTCGGTCCCGCTACACTCAGTGTCGGAACTTGATCCTGCTTTCGTCAATCTTGATCGGATCAACATCGTGAGCGACCTTCCCCGGCTCACCGCGGCTGAGGCCGCGGCCCGTCTCGGCGTCAAGCCGGAATCCCTGTACGCATACGTCTCACGGGGACTGCTGTCGCGGGAGCGCGATGCCGCGGGCTCGTCGTTCGATCCGCTGGAGGTCGAGGCGTTCTCGCGCCGGCGCCGACGCTCTCCGAGTGCTGTCCCCGGCTCGCCGGCTCCGGGCACCCCGCTCATGGTGCTCGACACGAGACTCGCCCACATCGAGGACGACGAGCTGCACTATCGCGAGCGATCCACCGCACGACTCGCCCGCGAGTCGACGTTCGAGGAGGTCGTGAGGTGGCTGTGGGACGTACCGGCACTGCGCGCCCCGTCGCCCGCCGATCTCGCCGTCGCGCGACGCACGATCGACGCCCTGGGCCCGGAGGCGCCGCCTGTGGACAGGCTGGTCGTCGCGGTGGCGGCTCTCGCTGCCGGCGATCCCCTGCGCGACGACCCCGATCCGTCGCAGCTGGTGCGCGTGGGAGCGCGGCTCGTCACCGGCCTGCCCGCCGCGCTCGCCCCCGCCGACCAGCCCGCGGGCGTCGCGCGGACGCTGTGGCGCGCGCTCGCTCCGCGCGATCTCCCCGGCGGACCACGACTGCTCGATGCGGCACTGGTGCTCGTCATCGACCACGATCTCGCCGTGTCGACACTCGCCGCGCGTGTCGCGGCATCGGCCCGCGCCTCCGGATATGCCGTCGTCACCGCGGCGCTCGGCGCGTTCGATGCACCCTTGCACGGCACGGCGAGCCGCGCGGCCGCGCAGCTCGTGCGCGCCGTCCGCGACGGCCGAAGCCCGTCGCTCGCCATCGCGCGCGCCGTGCGGGACGGCGGCCGCGGGATCCCGGGGTTCGGACAGCCGCTCTATGCCGCGGGCGACATGCGCGCGACCGTGCTCCTCGAGCTGCTGAGGGACGCGACGGACAGCGCGGACATCCTCGCCGCGGTCGACGCCGTCTGCGATGAGGTGGCTCGCCGCGCCGACCTGCGGCCGAACCTCGACCTCGCATTGGCCGCGCTGACCCTCTGGGCGGACATGTCCGACGACGCCGGATCGGTGATCTTCGCGATCGGACGCATCGTCGGCTGGATCTCGCACGCGGTTGACGAGTATGACGAGCGCCCGATGCGCCTGCGACCCCGAGGGCGTTACGTCGGTCCTGCTCCCGAGTGAGTCCGGCGCAGCCAGTCCGCGACCACCGGTGCGAGATCGGCCGCGATCTCGGCAGGAGGGCGTTTGCGCCCCTTCACTTCGAACGAGTGGCCGCCGCCGTCGATCCAGGCGATCGCGGCGACCCGGCACGACGCGACGGCGGCTTCGAGCTGTTCGTGGGGGTCGATGAAGGGGTCGTTCGTCCCTTCGACGAAGAGCTGCGGCTGCGGCACGTCGGGCAGGTGCGAGGTGCGGGCCTTGTCGGGGCTGCCCGGCGGATGCAGCGGGTAACCGAGGTACACCAAGCCGACCGGATCGATCGCGCCCTCCGCCGCCGCCATCGACGCCATGCGCCCGCCGTACGACTTGCCCATCGCGAACACGGGGGCGCCCGCGGCGCGCTCCGCCAGCTCGGCATGGACCGCCGCCCACGTCGCGATCGCGTGCGCCGCGGGTCCCGGCATCCGTCTGCCCGCCTCTGCGTACGGGAAGTTGAACCGCAGGGTGGCTACGCCCTCCCGTGCCAGGGCGTCGGCGAAGCCGGTGAGGAACGGATGCCGATACCCCGCGCCCGCACCGTGCGCAACGGCCGCGAACGCCCATGCCGACGACGGCATGACCAGGTCGGCTGATACCTCGGCGTTCCCGCTCGGGAGCGCGACGGCGATCCGCGAGGAATCCCCGTCTGCGTTCATGCGCGCTCGCTGTCGTCCGCGCGTACCGGGTCCGCTTCGTCCTGCCCCGCGGCTGTCGACGGTTCAGGTTCGGCGGCGTCCCCGGGGTGCGCGCCGGGGTCCGGAGCCACGGCGTGCGCATCCGGCGCGGATTCGTCGCCGGGTTCGCCCTCGGCACCCGGCTTCGCCGCGACCCGCTCGCCGTATCTGGGCGGCTCGGTGGAGTGAGCGGCGGGGGCTGGGGCGACCGGCGCCGTCGGTGGG
>NZ_JYJA01000023.1 GCF_000956465.1 Microbacterium trichothecenolyticum | reverse complement strand
GTGCCTAGGCGTGGGTCGGGGCAGGGCGGCGGCCCACGGCCCACGCCTAGGCACGGCCACCGGTGGGAGGGCGCGAGCGCGAGGGGACAGGGGGACGACAGAGCGACGGGATGCCGGGGGCACCGGCATCCCGTCGCTCGGGGTTCGTCAGGCGAAGGCCTCGATGGGCGGGCAGGCGCAGACGAGGTTGCGGTCGCCGTAGGCCTGGTCGATGCGGCGGACCGGCGGCCAGTACTTCGTGCGGACCAGGGTGTGGATCGGGTATACGGCGGTCTCCCGCGAGTACGGGTGGTCCCACGAGTCGGAGACGACAGATTCGGCGGTGTGCGGGGCGTTCGCGAGGGGGTTGTCGCCCTGGGGCCACTGGCCCGCGGCGACGCGGTCGGCCTCGGCCTTGATCGCGATCATCGCCTCGATGAAGCGTTCGATCTCGCCGAGGTCCTCGGACTCCGTGGGTTCGACCATGAGCGTGCCCGCGACCGGGAACGACATCGTCGGGGCGTGGAAGCCGTAGTCGATGAGACGCTTGGCGACGTCGTCGACCGAGACGCCGGTCGCCTCCTTGAGCGGACGGAGGTCGAGGATGCACTCGTGGGCCACGAGCCCGTCCTCGCCGGTGTAGAGCACCGGGTAGTGCTCCCGCAGCCGCACCGCGATGTAGTTCGCGGCGAGCACGGCAGCCGCGGTGGCGCTGCGCAGGCCCTCGGCGCCCATCATGCGGACGTACGCCCACGAGATCGGGAGGATGCCGGCCGAGCCGTGCGGTGCGGCCGAGATCGGTCCGCCGTCGAAGACGCCGCCGGCGTGGTCCTTGCGCTGCGACAGCGGATGCGACGGGAGGTAGGGCGCGAGGTGCGCCTTCGCCGCGACCGGCCCGACGCCGGGACCGCCGCCACCGTGCGGGATGGCGAACGTCTTGTGCAGGTTGAGGTGCGAGACGTCGCCGCCGAGGTCGCCGAAGCGCGCGTAGCCGAGCAGTGCGTTGAGGTTCGCGCCGTCGACGTAGACCTGGCCGCCGGCGTCGTGCACGGCCTGCGTGATGTCGAGCACGTCGTGCTCGTAGACGCCGTGCGTCGACGGGTACGTGATCATCAGCGCCGCGAGCTCGTCGGCGTGCGCCGCGATCTTCGCGCGGAGGTCGTCGAGGTCGACGTTTCCGGCCTCGTCGCACGCGACGACGACGACGCGCATGCCCGCGAGCACCGCGGACGCCGCGTTCGTGCCGTGCGCCGACGACGGGATGAGGCACACCGTGCGGTCGAGGTCGCCGTTCGCACGGTGGTAGCCGCGGATCGCCATGAGGCCGGCGAGCTCGCCCTGCGAGCCCGCGTTGGGCTGCAGCGACACCGCGTCGTACCCGGTGACCTCGGCGAGCCACACCTCGAGCTGCTCGATCATCGCGAGGTAGCCGTGCACGTCGTCCTCGGGTGCGAACGGATGCACGCGCGAGAACTCGGGCCACGACACGGCGGCCATCTCGGTCGCCGCGTTGAGCTTCATCGTGCACGAGCCCAGCGGGATCATGCCGCGGTCCAGCGCGTAGTCGCGGTCGGACAGCTGCTTGAGGTAGCGCATCATCGCCGTCTCGGACCGGTGCGAGTTGAACACCGGGTGCGTGAGGAACACCTCGACGCGGTGCAGCCCGGCCGGCACGCCCGCCAAGGGCGCAGCATCCGTGAAGGAGAGCACGCGCTCGCCCTGCTCACCCGCACCGAGGAACTCGTTCTCGGGCAGGCCGAACGCCCACGCGACCGCGGCGAGATCGTCGGCCGTGGTGGTCTCGTCGACCGAGACCCCGACCGTCGCATCGTCGACCCAGAAGAGCTGGTAGCCGCGCTCCCGGGCGCGATCGATCACGCGGCGAGAGGCCCCCGGCGTGGCGACGCGGATGGTGTCGAAGAACGCGTCCGACCGCAGCGACAGTCCGTACGAGCGCAGCCGGGAGGCGAGCGCCTCCGCCTTCTTCGCCACATCGGTCGCGATCGCGCGGAGGCCGTCAGGCCCGTGGTAGACGGCGTACATCGAGGCCATGACGGCCAGCAGCACCTGCGACGTGCAGATGTTGGACGTGGCCTTCTCGCGGCGGATGTGCTGCTCACGGGTCTGCAGCGCGAGGCGGTAGGCGGGGTGCCCGGCGGCGTCCTGCGAGACGCCGACGAGGCGGCCCGGCAGCTGCCGCTCGAGTCCCTGGCGCACCGCCATGTAGCCGGCGTGCGGACCGCCGAAGCCGAGCGGCACGCCGAAGCGCTGCGTCGTTCCCACCGCGACGTCGGCGCCGAACGAGCCCGGCGAGCGCAGCAGCGTGAGGGCGAGGAGGTCGGCTGCCGCGACGACGAGCGCGCCGGCGACGTGGGCGGCATCGACGACGCCCGCCGGATCCCACACGTGGCCCGACGCGCCCGGGTACTGCACCAGCACGCCGAACAGCTCGTCGGGAAGGGCCGCACCCCGCGCGAGGTCGAGCTCGACGAGCTCGATCCCGACCGCGGCGGCACGGTGCGCGAGCAGCGCCCTCGTCTGCGGCAGCGCGTCGGCGTCGACCACGAACACGTTCGAGGCGGACTTCGAGCCGCGCCGCGCGACGAGCATGCCCTCGACGACGGCGGTCGACTCGTCGAGCATCGACGCGTTCGCCGTCGCGAGTCCGGTGAGGTCGGTGACCATCGTCTGGAAGTTGATGAGCGCCTCCAGGCGCCCCTGAGAGATCTCGGGCTGGTACGGCGTGTAGGCGGTGTACCAGGAGGGGTTCTCGAGCACGTTGCGGGCGATCACCGACGGCGTGAGCGTGTCGTAGTAGCCGAGCCCGATCATCGGCCGCGCGGTGCGGTTCTGCGACGCCAGCACGCGCAGCTCCGCGAGTGCCTCGGCCTCGGTCGCCGCAGGCGGGATGTCGCTCGTGGCGCGGGGCTTCACCTGGATGGATGCCGGAACCGCCGCCTCGACGAGCGCGTCGACGCTGTCGTATCCCAGGGCGTCGAGCATCGTGCGCTGGGCCGCGGCATCCGTCCCGATGTGACGGTCGGCGAACAGACCCGTCATTCGGCGCCGCCCGTGAGCGAGATGTACGCGTCGCGGTCGAGGAGGTCCGCCACGGACGCGGGGTCGACCGTGATCTTGACGAGCCATCCGGCGCCGAACGGGTCGGCGTTCACGAGGGACGGGTCGTCGACGACGGCGTCGTTGACGGCCACGACCTCACCGGTCAGGGGCGCGTAGAGCTCGCCGACCGACTTCGTGGACTCGATCTCGCCGACCACGGTGGCCGCGGTCACCGAGCTGCCCACGGCGGGCAGCTCGACGAACACCACGTCACCGAGCTTGTCGGCGGCGTACGAGGTGATGCCGACGGTCGCGACGTCGCCGTCGAGGGCGACCCACTCGTGCTCGGCGGTGTACTTGAGGGCGGTGAGATCGGTCATTTGTTCCTCCGGTAGAAGGGCAGGTCGGTCACGGTCGCGGGGATGCGGGTCCCCCGCACGTCGATGAAGAGCTCGGTGCCGGGAGCGCTCGCGGCCGGCGAGACGAACGCCATCGCGATGGGATGCCCCAGGGTCGGGCTGAGCGCGCCGCTCGTGATCTCGCCCACCGGGGTGGCGGTGTCGGCGCTGTCGAACACGGCGTAGCCGGCGCGGCCGGCGCGGCGTCCCTCACCGGCGAGCCCGACGAGCACGGGGGCGTCGGATGCGACCACCGCGGACAGGCCCGCCTTGCCGACGAAGTCCTCCTTGTCGACCGCCACGACGCGGCCGAGGCCGGCCTGGGCGGGGACGATGTCGAGCGACAGCTCGTGGCCGTACAGCGGCATGCCGGCCTCCAGGCGCAGCGTGTCGCGCGCGGCGAGTCCTGCGGGGACGAGGCCTCGCGGCTCGCCGGCGGTGAGCAGGGCGTCCCACAGCGCGGCCGCGGCGCCGTTCGGCACGAGGAGCTCGAACCCGTCCTCCCCCGTGTAGCCGGTGCGCGCGACGAACAGTGCCTCGCCGTCGAACGTCCCCGAGGACCAGGCGTAGTAGCCGAGGTCGGCGAATGCGGGGGCGACACCGGCGATCCCCGCCGTCGCCTCGACGATCGCCCGCGCTGCGGGACCCTGCACCGCTATGAGCGACATGTCGTCGGTCTGGTCCTCGAGCGAGGCCGCGAAGCCGTCGATGCGGTCCGCGAACGCCGCGGCCACGGCATCCCGGTTCCCGGCGTTGGCGATCACGAGGAACCGGTCCTCAGCGAGGCGGTAGACGATGACGTCGTCGACGATGCCGCCGGACTCGGCGAGCACCAGGGAGTACTTCGCCTTGCCGACGCGCATCGGCGAGAGGGCACCGGCGAGCGCGTAGTCGAGGAACGCCGCCGAGCCCGACCCGCTCACGAGGAACTCGGCCATGTGCGAGATGTCGAACAGGCCCGCGCCGGTGCGCACGGCGTGGTGCTCGGCGAGGTCGGAGCTGTAGCGCACGGGCATGAGCCAGCCGCCGAAGTCGGTGAAGGAGGCGCCGAGCGCCTCGTGGCGGTCGTGCAGGGCAGTCGTACGGAGTTCCGTCATGAGTTCTCCCGGTCGCGGACGGGCAGACGCCGAGCGACGTCTGTGAACTCCCCCTCTGTCATGGGCCTGAGAGTTTCGCCCGTCCTGCGAGGGAGCGGGTTTTCACCGTCGGCGGATTCATCACGACGAGCTGGAGACGCGGAGCGCTCATCTCACGAGAGTGGTTTCGATCCGGCGCCGGGGCGCCTTACTCAACCGGATTCTCGCTTCGCTGGAATCACTTTCCAGAGTCGGCCTGCCCGAACGGTACGCGTACCTGAGAGATTGGCGGGGAGGCTTGCTCCTTCGGTGCTCGGCGATCACGCTGCCGAGGCTCTCCCGCCCGGGTGATGGGCCGTTATTGACTTGCGCAGCAAGCATACCGGTCGGCGCCGTCAGCCGACGCACGAGCCCGTCGACACGGTGTTCGTGAGCGAGGACGCACGATCGGCGACCGGGGTGAGCTCGGCCATCGTCATGGCGTAGCCGACGTCGTCTTCGTCCTCGGCGCGCGCGAACACGACCCCCGCGACTTCGCCGTCGCCCGTCAGCAGCGGGCCGCCCGAGTTGCCCGGGCGCACGACCGCCTGCAGCGAGTAGATCTCGCGCGGGTTCCACGAGGTGTCGTACACGTCCGGCACGTTGGCGACACCCACCGACTGCACGCTCGCCGGTACCATCGTGAACGGGCCGCCGTAGGGGTAGCCCTGCACGACCGCGGCGGCACCCGCCGCGAGTGTGGGCGAGAGCGGCAGGGCTGTTCCGCCGAGGTCGTCCACGGCGATCACCGCGAGGTCGTCGATCGGGTCGAAGTAGACGATGCGCCCCTCCCGTGCGGGCACCCCCGGCAGCTCGACGATGGGCGTGTCGACGCCGGCGACGACGTGGGCGTTGGTGACGACCCGGTCTTCGGCCACGACGAAGCCGGTGCCCGAAGATCCGCGCCCGCACGCGTACGCATTCCCCGACACGCGGGCGACGGATGCTGCCGCCCGCTGCAGCTCGGGATCGTCCAGGGCGACCGGGGGCGCGGGCTCCGCGGTCCCCGGTCCGAGCAGCAGCCCGAGCCCCGGCAGGCCGTCATCGAGCACGGCGCCGCGCAGCTGTGCGAGGGCGGCGGCGACGGGGTCGGGGGTGGCGGCCTCGATGCCGCGCAGGATGGCCGAGGACGCCACGGCCGACGAGATGACGGGGATGCCCGCCACCGCGATCGCCGGTGCGACGAGCGCCAGGGCGAGGATCGCCGCGACGACCGACGCGATGCCGCCGAGGAAGCGCTCGATCCCCCGGAGCTTCAGCCGGTCGGCGCCGGAGCGCAGGGCCGAGCCGATCGCCGAGCCGACCGCCGCGCCGGCGAAGACCAGCCCGAGGGCGGTGAGGAGCACGGCGGGACCGCGCCACACCGGCGACGGCACCCACGCACTCACCAGCGGGGTCAGCCAGAAGGCCGCGAAGGCGCCCGCCGCGAGGCCCGCCAGGGTGCCGATGCTGGCGAAGAAGCCACGCTGGACACCGGCTACGCAGGCGGCGACGAGGAGGAGGACGACGATCACGTCGACGACGATCATCCCCACCCCTTCCGCCCGACGGGATCCGTCTCGTCAGGCTACGCATCGAGGCTGGGAGAGGACCCCGATCGGCCGCCCGGGCGTGTCGGGAGCGCCGGCGCGCGAGGGCGGGTCAGCGGCGCTCGGCGGCGAGCTCCCTCCGCACCTCGTCGCGCAGCATCCCCTGGTTCTCGGGATCGGGCGCGGCGCCCAGGAGCGTGCGTGTGTACTCGTGCTGCGGATCGAGGATCACGTCGTCCGCGCGTCCTCGCTCGACGATGTCGCCGCGGTACATCACCAGGATCTCGTCGGAGAAGTGCCGGGCCGTGGCGAGGTCGTGCGTGATGTACAGCACCCCGAGGTGGTCCTCGCGCTGCAGCTGCGCCAGCAGGTTCAGCACGCCCAGGCGGATCGACACGTCGAGCATCGAGACCGGCTCGTCGGCGATGATGAACTGCGCTCCGGGCGCGAGCGCCCGCGCGATCGCCACGCGCTGGCGCTGACCGCCCGACAGCTCGTGCGGACGCCGCTCGGCCATCTTGTCGGTGGGCGTGAGGCGCACCCTCTCGAGGAGCTCGAGCACGCGCTGACGCACCTCGTCCCTGCCCATCCCCGGGTTGTGGATGCGCAAGGGACGCTCCAGGTGGTGCTCGATCGAATGGAACGGGTTCAGCGACGCGAACGGATCCTGGAAGACCATCTGCACGTCGCCGCGATACGCGGCGACGTCACGGCTGCGGCCGCCGGCGGGTGTCCCGTCGAGCAGGATCCGCCCGCTCGTGGGCGTCTCGAGCCGGGCGAGCATCTTCGCGATCGTCGACTTGCCCGACCCGGACTCCCCCACCAGCGCGATGGTGCGGCCGGCTTCGAGCGTGAACGACACGTCCTTGACCGCGTGGAGGGTGGAGAACTTCAGGCCGCTGCGCAGCCGGAAGTCCTTGACCAGGTTCCGCGCCTCGAGGGTGCGCGGTGCCCGCGCGGCCGGGTGGTGGGCGCTCATGCGGCCCCTCCTTCTGCTGAGGCCGCGCCCAGCGTCGCCGAGATGGGCTGATGGCCGGTGCGCACGAAGTCGCCGCGGTCGCCGCGCAGGCTCGGGAAGCTCGACAGCAGCTTCTTCGTGTAGTCGTGCTGCGGCGTCCGGTAGATGTCGGTCGCGGTGCCGAGTTCGACGATCTCGCCCTGCAGCATCACCGCGATGCGGTCGGAGATCTCGATCAGCATCGGCAGGTCGTGCGTGATGAAGATGACGGCGAAACCGAGCTTCTCGCGCAGGCGCATGATCTCGCGGATGATGCCGCGCTGCACCACGACGTCCAGTGCGGTGGTCGGCTCGTCCATGATCATGACCTGCGGGTCGAGCGCGAGCGCCATCGCGATCATGACGCGCTGTCGCATGCCGCCCGACAGCTCGTGCGGGAAGCTCGTGAGCCGTTCGGGGTCGACGCCGACCAGTTCGAGGAGCTCCTCGCTGCGCCGCTGCTTCTCGCGCTTCGACATCCCCGGACGGTGCGTCGTGAACACGTCGAACAGCTGCGCCCGCACGTTGATGACCGGATTCAGTGAGTTCATCGCCCCCTGGAACACCATCGACACCTTGTCCCACCGGAACCGGCGCAGGTCCTCGTCGGCGAGGCCGACGACGTCGATGTCCTCGCCGGAGCGGTCGTGGAACACGATGTCGCCCGCCGTCATCAGCGCCGGCGGCTTGAGCAGCCGGTTGATGCCGTACGCGAGGGTGGACTTGCCACAACCGGATTCACCGGCGAGGCCGAGGATCTCACCGCGGTTGAGGGTCAGCGAGACGTCGCGCACCGCCTTGACGGGCGGGTCGACCTCGTACTCGATCGAGACGTTCCTCGCGGTGAGGACGGCGTCGCCGCTCATGCCTCGGCTCCGTTCGTGAGATGGACAGACTCGACGCCCCGCCCGGCGCGCTTGGCCCTGCGCACCCGCCGGGCGTTCTCGGGTGCGAGCCGCAGCTTCGGGTTGATGATCTCGTCGATCGAGAAGTTGATAAGCGAGAGCCCCGCGCCGAGCAGCGCGATCATGAGGCCGGGCGGCACGAACCACCACCACGCACCGGTGCCGAGCGCCTGGCCGGTCTGCGCGTCGTTGAGCATCGTGCCCCACGTGATCGAGCCGGTCGGCCCGAGTCCCAGATACGACAGGCCCGCCTCGCCGAGGATCGCGAAGATGATCGCGAAGAGGAATTGGGCCGCGAGCAGAGGCAGCAGGTTCGGGAGGATCTCGACGCGGATGATGCGCGCCGTCTTCTCCCCCGCGACACGGCTGGCCGCGACGTAGTCACGCGACCGCAGCGAGCGCGCCTGCGCGCGCAGCACCACCGCGGACCCCGCCCAGCCGGTGATCCCGAGAACGATGGCCACCAGCACCCAGCTTCTGCCGGGGATGTAGGTGGCGATGACCATCACGAGCGGCAGACCGGGGATGACGAGCATGATGTTCGTGAAGAGAGAGAGGACCTCGTCCCACCATCCGCCCTTGTAGCCGGCGATGATGCCGAACACGATCGACAGGATCAGGGCGATCAGGCCGGCGACGATGCCCACCATGAGCGATCCGCGCGTGCCCCACGCGAGCTGCGCGAACACGTCGTAGCCGAGCTTGGTCGTCCCCAGCCAGTGCTCGGCGCTCGGCGGCGAGAGCGCCGGGTTGTCGGAGTCGGTCGGATCCTGGCAGAACAGCGGCGCGAGGATGCCGAACAGGGTGATGCCGATGACGATGGTGAGGCCGAGCGCGAGCTTCAGCGACATCCGCGGCAGCAGCTGGCGGAAGCCGCGGCGCGCGGCGCGCGCCTCGTCGCGGGCTGCCTCGACGTCGGCGCCGACCGGCGGCGACATCATCGCGCCCGGTGCGATGAGTGCAGGGTCGATCGTGCGGTCGGAGAGGGTCTCGGGGACGCTCTCGTAGTCGGTCGACGTGTCGGTCACTTCGAGCCTCTCAGACATTGTGGCGGGCCCTCGGGTCGATGAATCCGTAGACGATGTCCATGATGAAGTTCGCCGCGAGCACCGCGATCGTGATCACCAGGAAGACGCCCTGCATCAGCGCGTAGTCGCTGTTCTGCACCGACTGGATCATGAGCTTGCCGATGCCGGGATAGGTGAACACCTGCTCCATGACGATGGAGCCCGCCACGACGAAGCCGAGCGAGATGCCGAACCCGGCGATCGACGGAATCGCCGCGTTGCGGGTCGCGTAGGTGCGCAGGATGCGCACGGGCTTCAGCCCCTTGGCCTCGGCGGTGACGATGTAGTCCTCGGAGACCGTGGACACCATCATGTTGCGCATGCCGAGGAGCCACCCACCCACCGAGCTCAGGACGATCGTCAGGGCGGGAAGGAACCCGTGGTAGACGGCGCTCCCGATGAAGGCCCAGCTCCACTCCGGGCCTTCCGGGAAGGCCCACACGTCGTAGCCGCCGAAGATCGGGAACCAGCCCAGCGCGACCGAGAAGATCGCGACGAGCACGAGCGCGAGCCAGAAGTAGGGAATCGACTGCAGCACCGTCGTGAACGGCACGAGGTGGTCGACCCACGTGCCGCGGCGCCACCCCACCCAGGCGCCGATGCCGACGCCCAGGACGAACGAGATGACGGTCGCGAGACCGACCAGGATCACCGTCCACGGCAGCGCCGCGGCGATGAGGTCGGTGACCGGGGCCGGATACTTCGTGATGGAGACGCCGAGGTCTCCCTGGAGCATCCGGCCCCAGTACGCGAGGTACTGGTCCCACATCGACGACGAGTCGCCGCCGAGCAGGGTCTTGATGTTGCGGACCGTGGTCTCGCTGAGCTCCCCGCCGGCGCGCTGCATCTTCGCGAGCAGGATGTCGGCGGGGTCGCCGGGCAGAAGCCTCGGCAGGAGGAAGTTGAGGGAGATCGTCGCCCAGAGTGTCACCACATAGAACGCGATCCGCCGCGCATAGAACTTCATCGCAGCCCGCTCCTCCGTGCCGCGGCTTCTGCCCGGTTCCGCATTACTTCACCGGCTCCAGGTGCTGGAGGACGTAGCCGGCCGCCACCGAGCCCCAGGCCGGCGGGAAGGCGTACAGGTCGTCCTCGGTCGGCCAGCCCGTGAAGTCCTTCGTGTTGAAGAACGTCTGGGTGGCGTTGATCACCAGCGGGATGTACGGAAGGTCGCGCACGATCTCGGTCTGCAGGGTGGCGTACGCCTCCTGCTTGACGGCCTCGTCGTCGGTGGCGGCGGCCGCGGCGACGGCCTCGTTCACGATCGCGTTGTCGTAGCGGCTGAAGTTCCAGCGGCCCGCGGGGACCTCCTGGCCGACCTCGGAGGTCGACTCGCCGGCGAACCAGTCCTTGTAGATCTGGAACGGGTCGGCGACCGACGTGCCGATGACGCCGCCCATGATCAGCTGGTACTGACCGGTCTGGCGGGCGTCCGAGAACTCCTGCCACTGCACCGTCGACGCGTTGACCTTGATGCCGGCCTCTGCCGCCTGCTCGCTGATGAGCTTGGCGGCGTCGTTGTAGTCCGTCCAGCCGTCGACCGAGATGAGGCTCAGCTCGATCGGGGCGCCGTCCTTGCCGTAGAAGCCGTCGCCGCCCTTGGTGTAGCCGGCGGCCTCGAGGATCTCACCCGCGGCCGCGGCGTCGGGCGACTGCGGGCTGACCTCGGCCGTCGGGTCGGCGACCCACTTCTGGTCGCGCGGCAGCAGCGCGAAGGTGGGCGAGATGTCGCCGGTCAGGCCGACGAACGCCTTCTCCTTGATCGTCCCGCGGTCGATCGCGACGTTGAGCGCCTGGCGCACGGCCACGTCGGTCTGCGGACCCGTGCAGCCGAGCTCGGCGTTCGAGCAGGTGTAGAGCACGGTCGGGTCCTGCGGCGTGTTCAGCATGCTGATGACGCCGTTCGAGGTCACCGAGTCGGGGTTCGGCACGAACATGCCGGTCCAGTCGAGTTCGCCGGCGGTGAGCAGGTCCTGCGCGGACTGGTTGGCGTCGATGCCGATGTACTGCACCTTCTTGATCGCCGGCACGCCCTCGTCGCGGAACTCGTCGTTCGCGACCACCGTGTACGAGGCATCCGTCACCTTGTCGACCACGTACGGACCGGTGCCGACCGGCTCCTCGTCGGTGAAGGTCGTGTAATCGTCGACCTCCGACCAGATGTGCTCGGGCAGCATCCAGGTGGTGCCGAGGATCTGGAACTCATTCGTGAACTGCGGCGTCTCGTACGTGAGCACGACGGTGGTGTCGTCTGTCGCCTCGGCCGAGATGAGACCGTCGCGGTGGTTCGGCTCGTAGTTGAACGTGAACGCGGCGTCTTCGGCGGTGAAGTCCTCACCGTCGTTCCACTTGACGCCGTCCTTGAGCGTCACCGTGATGACGGTGCCGTCCTCGTTGTACTCGAAGCTCTCGCCGAGCATGGGCTCGGGCGCGTCGTCCGCGGTCTTGTTGTAGAAGAACAGCGGCTCGTAGATCGGGCCGAGCGCGGCGTGGAGGACACTCGGCGAGAACGGGTTGAAGTTCGCCTCGATGGGGGTCTGGCTTCCTGCCCAGACCCGCAACGTGCGGCCCTCTGAATCGCCGCTGTCGTTGCCGCCGCCGGTGGCGCAGCCCGACAGGCCGAGACCGAGGATGGCGGCCCCGGCGACGGCGATGAGCGCCGCTCGGCGCTTCGCGTTTCGAATCATCGTTGGTTCTTTCTCTCGTGCGGCATTGCAGGGAGGAGGTGCGCGGGCACCCGTGCATCCATTAAGTACTGAGTCTTAACAAATGTTTGAACGTAAACCTAACAAACATTCCCGCTCCTGCGCATCCTGGGAACCCGCTGTATACGTCACGTCTTGGCAACGGGTTCAGGTGAGGACGGGCGCCCGAGGGGTGTTACGGCGGGGGTTTGGCTTCTGGTCAGAGTGACACTATGATCGGACCAGACAGTTAGAGTCACCATGACCAGAACAGCATCTGAACCCCACTCCCCCGGCGCCCCGGCCGAGACCGACACGATCCGCGTGGCGGTGTCGACGGTCATCTTCACGCTCCGCCGGCTCGCCGGAAGCGACGCCGTGCAGGTCGTGCTCCCGCTCGTGCGACGCACGCGCGACCCGCACGAGGGCCAGTGGGCACTCCCCGGCGGATGGCTCGACGCGACGGAGGGACTGGATGCCGCGGCATCCCGTACCCTCGCCGAGACGACAGGGCTGGCACCGAGCTACCTCGAGCAGCTGTACGCGTTCGGCGCCGTCGACCGCTCGCCCACGCGGGTCGTCTCGATCGTCTACTGGGCGCTGCTGCGCGCGGACGAGATCACCGACGGCTCGGTCGAGAACGTGCAGTGGTTCGACGCGGCCGCCCTTCCGGAACTCGCCTTCGACCACAACGAGATCGTCGGCTACGCGCTGTGGCGCCTGCGCAACAAGGTCGGCTACAGCCGCATCGCCCACGGCCTCCTCGCCGACGAGTTCACGCTCGCCGACCTGCGAGAGGTCTATGAGGCGATCCTCGGTCGGCGCCTCGACCCGGCGAACTTCCGCCGTCAGGTCGAGAACTCCGGCACCCTCATCCCCACCGACCGCTTCCGCACCGGAAGCCACCGCCCCGCGCGGCTCTACCGCTACAACCAGGACGTCGAACTCGCCGACCGCGGCCCGCTCGACGCCCGCCACTGACCCCCGAACGGAGCACCCGACATGCCTGCCGTGAACATCACCCTCCAGCCCCGCCCCGAACTGGATGCCTCGGTCGACCATGCCATCCAGGCGATCGTCGCGGGCGCCGTCGTCGGCGAGACCTGCAACACAGATCTCGCCGCCGGGCCCTGGGACTTCGACACCCGTCCCGGCTATGGCCCCGGCTCGTCGATGGGCGACGTCATCCCCACCGGGTCACCGCGCCAGGGCGAGCTTCCCCGCGAGTACCGCGAGGCGTCCGAGGCCGAGCTCGACGAGCGCATCCGCGCCGCGAAGGCCGCACTCGGCGACCGCGTCGTCGTGCTCGGGCACTTCTACCAGCGCGAAGAGGTCGTGGTCCACGCCGACTACGTGGGCGACTCGTTCCAGCTCGCGAACGCGGCGCTGGAGCACCCCGATGCCGAGGCCATCGTGTTCTGCGGCGTCCATTTCATGGCCGAGACCGCCGATCTGCTGTCGCGTCCCGAGCAGGCCGTGATCCTCCCGAACCTCGCCGCCGGCTGCTCGATGGCCGACATGGCCGACATCGATCAGGTCGAGGAGTGCTGGGAGCAGCTCGCCGAGGTCTACGGCGACATGGATGCGACGGATGCCGAAGGCCTCGTGCCCGTCATCCCCGTGACGTACATGAACTCCTCCGCCGCCATCAAGGGCTTCGTCGGACGCCACGGCGGCATCGTGTGCACGTCGTCGAACGCCCGGACGGTGCTGGAGTGGGCGTTCCAGCGCGGACGCCGCGTGCTGTTCTTCCCCGACCAGCACCTCGGCCGCAACACCGCCAAGGCGATGGGCGTGCCGCTCGAGCAGATGCCGATGTGGAATCCGCGCAAGCCCCTGGGCGGGGCATCCGTCGGCCAGCTCGCCGATGCCCGCGTCATCCTGTGGCACGGCTTCTGCTCGGTGCACCGCCGCTTCTCGGTCGACCAGATCGACAAGGCCCGCGCCGAGCACCCCGGTGTGCGCGTCATCGTCCACCCCGAGTGCCCGATGGAGGTCGTCGACGCCGCCGATGAGGCCGGCTCGACGGACTACATCCGCAAGGCGATCGAGGCCGCGACCGAGCCGACCACGTTCGCGATCGGCACCGAGGTCAACCTCGTGCAGCGGCTCGCCGCCGACCACCCGCAGCACACGATCTTCTGTCTCGACCCGGTCGTGTGCCCCTGCTCGACGATGTACCGCATCCACCCCGGCTACCTCGCGTGGGTGCTCGAGGGACTCGTCGCGGGAGAGGTGCGCAACCGCATCACGGTGCCGGCCTCCGTCGCGGATCCGGCACGCGTGGCGCTGGAGCGGATGCTGGCAGCCAAGCCCCCGGCGGCACCCGCGGCGGCGTGGGAGAACGCCTCATGACGGTGCACGAAACCGCGGGCGGGCCGGGCACCATCGTGGTCGGCTCGGGCATCGCGGGGCTCCTCACCGCCCTGCACGCGGTGGAGCGCGGCTGCCGCGTCACGCTCGTGACGAAGGACGTGCTCGAGCACGCCAACACCCGCTTCGCACAGGGCGGGATCGCCGGGGTGATGTTCGACGACGACCGTGCCGACGACCACGTGCGCGACACGCTGGTCGCGGGAGCCGGCCTGAGCGATCCGGCCGCGGTGCGCGTGCTCGTCGACGAGGGGCCCGCGCGGATCCGTGAGCTCATCGCTCTCGGCGTCGCGTTCGACCGCGACGACACCGGCGGATTCGTGAAAGGGCTCGAGGCCGCGCACTCCTACCCGCGCATCCTCCACGCCGGCGGCGACGCCACCGGCACGGCCATCGAGAAGGCGCTCGTCGCACGGCTGCGCGCCAGCGACGTCGCGGTGATCGAGCACGCATTCCTCGTCGACCTCGTCGTGACGGACGGTCGCGTCAGCGGCGTCGAGCTGATCGTCGGAGAGACGGATGCCGAGCCCGGTCGCCGCGAGATCATCACTGCCGCCGCGGTCGTGCTCGCGACGGGCGGCGCGGGCGAACTGTACGCGCACTCGACCAATCCCGAGGTGGCCACAGGCGACGGCATCGCCGCAGCCATCCGTGCCGGCGCCCACGTCGCCGACCTCGAGTTCTTCCAGTTCCACCCGACGGTCCTGGCGGTGGGCGACTCGTTCCTGGTGTCGGAGGCGGTGCGCGGCGAGGGCGCGACCCTCGTCGACGAGCGCGGCCGCCGCTTCGCGTTCGACGCCCACCCCGACGGCGAGCTCGCGCCCCGCGACGTCGTCGCCCGCGCGATCGCGCGGCAGATGGAGGCCCAGCAGGGCCGCCCGGTGTTCCTGGACGCGACCCATATCCACTCGGAGGACGCCGCCGAGCGCGCGGCGTTCCTCGCGCGCCGCTTCCCGACGATCGATCGTGCCGTGCGCGAACGGGGCCTCGACTGGGCGCGCGAGCCGATCCCGGTGACCCCTGCCGCCCACTACCTGATGGGCGGCGTCCGCACCGACCTGTTCGGCCGCACCACCCTGCCCGGGCTCTACGCAGTGGGCGAGGCCGCCCGCACCGGCGTGCACGGCGCCAACCGCTTGGCGTCGAACTCGCTGCTCGAGGGCGCGGTCTTCGGCGCGCGTGCCGGCGACGTGATCGCCACGGATGCGGCTTCCGGATCCTGGCCGGCCGCCCCTGGGCGTCGCCCTGCTCCGCAGTCGCAAAGTGCGATTGCGCAGGCGACCGGCTCGCCATTCGTGACTGCGGAACGCCAGGACCGGGGTGTCGACGCGCCGGCGTTCTCGCGGGCGGCTCTGCAGGAGCTGCTCTGGGACGACGCTGGACTCGTGCGGGATGACGCGGGCCTCGGGCACGCGGCGTCCGTCATCTCGACCTGGCGCACGCAGCAGCGCACCCCGGTCACCGAGCACGACTTCGAGGACGAGAACCTGCTCCTCGTCGCCGAGCACCTCGTCGCCGCCGCCCTCGCGCGCCGGGAGTCTGTCGGCGCGCACTTCCGCTCCGACGGCACGCCCGCCGAGGCTCCCGCACACCTCGCGGAGGTTCGCAGCGCGAACGCCGCCTCGCACTCCCCCTCCCCGCACCCCTCGAAGGAGCCCGTCGCATGCTGACCCGCGCCGTGATCGACCGTGCCGTCGCCGCCGCCCTCGACGAGGACGCGCCGTGGGGCGATCTCACCAGCGAAGCGCTGATCCCCGAGAACGCGGTCGCCCGCGCCGATCTCGTCGCGCGCGAACGCGGCGTGTTCTCTGGTGGCGAGGTGTTCGAGGCGGCATTCCGGCTCACCGACCCGGCGATCGACGTCGAGCTCGTCGTCGAGGACGGCGAGTGGTTCGAACCCGGCGCCGTGCTGGCGGTCGTCACCGGTCCGGCGCGCGGCGTGCTCACGGCCGAGCGGATCGGCCTCAACTTCGTGCAGCGGATGTCGGGGATCGCGACCCTCACCGGCACCTACGTGGCCGAGGTCGCGCACACCGGCACGCGGATCGCCGACACGCGCAAGACCACCCCGGGCCTCCGTGCCTTCGAGCGCAAGGCCGTGCGCGACGGCGGCGGCCGCAACCACCGCCACTCGCTGTCGGACGCGGTCATGGCGAAGGACAACCACCTCGCGGTCCTCGCGCAGAAGGGCGTCTCGCCGACGGCGGCGCTCCTCGCCGCGAAGGACCTGCTCCCCCACACGGCGCACATCGAGGTCGAGGTCGACCGGCTCGAGCAGATCGAGCCCGTGCTCGCCGCCGGCATCGGCACGATCATGCTCGACAACTTCTCTCTCGCCGATCTCCGCACGGGGGTCGCCCAGGTCGCGGGCCGGGCGACGGTCGAGGCATCCGGCGGGGTGTCGCTCGAGACGGTGCGCGCGATCGCCGAGACCGGCGTCGACGTGATCTCGGTCGGCGCCCTCACACACTCGGCACGCGCTCTCGATCTCGGGCTCGACGTGCGCATCGACGCCGCCTGATCCACCCGGGAGCATCCGATGAGCATGCTGTACCTCGACAACGCCGCGACCACGCCGGTGCGACCCGAGGTGCTCGAGGCGATGATGCCGTACCTGACCCGCTGGTACGGCAACGCCTCGAGCCACCACACCGTGGGCGAGGCGGCCGCCGACGCCCTCGCCGACGCCCGTGCGCGCGTGGCGCGCGTGCTCGGCCTCCGCGCCGGCGACGTCGTCTTCACGTCCGGCGGCACGGAGGCCAACAACCTCGCGATCAAGGGCATCGCGATCGCCGCTGCCCAGCGCCGCGATGATCGTCGCGCACACGTCGTCACCACGCCGATCGAGCACGAGTCCGTGCTCGAATCGGTCGACTATCTCGAGCGTGTGCACGGCTTCTCGGCGACGCGCGTGCCCGTCGACGAGCACGCGCGTCTGTCGACGGATGCCGTCGCACAAAGCCTTCGCGACGACACTGTCCTGGTGAGCATCGGCTACGCGAACAACGAGGTGGGGACGGTGCAGGATGCTGCGAGCCTGGCCGCCGTCGCTCGGGAGCGGCGCATCCCTCTGCACCTGGACGGCGTCCAGGCGGCGGGCTGGCTCACGCTGTCGGCGGACGAGCTCGGGTATGACGCGATCTCCCTGGCCGGGCACAAGCTCGGCGCGCCGAAGGGCTCGGGCGTGCTGGCCGTCCGCGGCAGGATTCCGCTGGAGCCCCTCATGCACGGGGGCGGTCAGGAGCGCGGCCGTCGCAGCGGCACCGAGGACGTCGCCGGCGCGGTGGGTTTCGCGACCGCGCTGGAGCTCGCCGAAGCCGAACGGGTCGAGGCATCCGCTCGCGTGTCGGCCGTTCGCGACCGTTTCATCGCCCGCGTGCTCGAACGGGTCCCGGCGGCGCGTCTCACGGGCGACCCCGTGCATCGCCTTGCCGGCACCGCGAGCTTCACGTTCGCCGGGACGAGCGGCGAGGCCGTGCTGCTCGAGCTCGAGCGCCGCGGCGTCGTGTCATCGAGCGGCTCGGCGTGCGCGGCGGGCAGCGACGAGCCCTCCCACGTGCTGTTGGCGATGGGCATCGCCCCGGAGGTCGCGCAGACCGCGGTGCGCTTCACCTTCCCGCGCCGGCTGAACGCGCCGCTGGATCTCGTCGCGGACGCGGTCGAGGCATCCGTTGCCGCCGTCAGCGGCACGCAGCACTGACGCAGCGGAGCCCGGCCGTCCAGGTCGCCCGTAGGATCGGGACGTGACCCCCGCCGTGACCGTCATCGTCCCGGGCTACGACGTGGCTCTCTATGCCGCCGAGGCGCTCGACTCCCTGCGCGCGCAGACGCGCGACGACTGGGTCGCGATCCTCGTCGACGACGCGTCGGGGGACGAGACGGGTGCGCTGTTCGACGCCGCCGCCGCGGCGGACGAGCGGTTCCAGGTCGTCCATCACCGCGTGCAGAGCGGGCTCGGCGCCGCGCGCAACTCCGCCCTCGACCTCGTCCGCACCCCGTTCGTGGGGTTCCTCGACGCCGACGACCGCCTCACCCCGACCGCGCTCGAGCGGCTCGTCGGCACCGTCGCCGGCAGCGGCAGCGACGTCGCGCTCGGCGCCTATGTGCGCCTGCGCCCCGACAGCGCCGGCGGTTATGAGGCCGGCAGCGTGCAGCCCTGGGTCGCGGCTGCGACGGATCCGGCACGCGTCGGCGTCACCCTCGAGCAGCATCCCGAGGCATCCGGCAACATCGTCGCGTGGTCGAAGGTGAGCCGCACGGATCTGTGGCGGCGCACCGGTCTGCGGTTTCCCGAGGGCAAGGCTTACGAGGACCAGATCGTCGCGCAGCAGATGTACACGCGGGCCCGTGCGTTCGACGTGATCCCCGACGTCGTCGTCCAGTGGCGCGAGCGCGCCGACGGATCCTCGATCACCCAGCACAAGGGCGAGCTCCCCGTTCTCCGCGACTACCTCGAGGCGCTCACCGGCGGCATCGCGGTGCTGGATGCGGCGGGCCAGCCGCGGGCCGCGGCATCCCGCGTCCGCCTCATCCTCGCGATGGACCTGCCACCGCTCGTCGACCTCGCGCGCGTCCACGTCGACGACGCCTACCGGCGAGAACTGGGCGCGTTCGCGCGCACGCTGTCGTCGCGCGCGGACGGGGTCGCGCTGTCGGAGCCGGCCGCGACGGCGCTCGCCGCCGCGCGGCTCTGGTGACGACGCCGCGGCCGGCCGCGCGGGAGCTCAGTCCTCGCGCCACTCCGGGTCGCCGACACTGCCGCGACCGGCAGCCATCACCTCTTCCGAGGTGAGGACGGGCGCGTCGGGCGGGCTGTCGGCTCGCCGATCGGGGTGGTCGGCGGGCGGCTCGGCGTCCTCCGCCTGGAGGATCCTCGTCGTCGCGAGCTGCTGAGCCGCGAGTTCGGCGTACAGCCCCCCTTCCGCGAGCAGCGAGGCGTGCGTGCCGGACTCGACGATGCGCCCCGCCTCGACGACGTGGATGACGTCGGCCGCGATCACCGTCGACAGGCGGTGTGCGATCGACAGCGTCGTGCGGCCTCGCGCGGCCGCATCCAGCGCCTCCTGGACGACGCGCTCCGACACGGTGTCGAGAGCCGACGTCGCCTCGTCCAGAAGCAGCACGGGCGGGTCCTTCAGGAGCACCCGCGCGATGGCGATCCGCTGCTTCTCACCGCCCGAGAGCCGATAGCCGCGCTCGCCGACGACGGTGTCGTAGCCCCTCTCGAAGCGCTCGATCACGTGATGGATGTTCGCGGCGCGGCACGCAGCCTCGACCTCGGCGTCGGTCGCGTCCGGCTTCGCGTAGCGCAGGTTCTCGCGGATCGTGGCGTGGAACAGGTACGTCTCCTGCGAGACGATTCCGACGTTGTCGATGATCGACTCCTGCGTGAGACGCCGCACGTCCTCACCGGCGAAGAGGACGGAGCCGCCGGATGCCTCGTACAGCCGCGGCGTGAGGTACAGCACGGTCGTCTTGCCCGCACCGGAGGGCCCGACGAACGCGACGTGCTGACCGGGCTCGGCCGTGAACGACACGCCCTGGAGCGTCGCGCGGGTGTCGGAGGCGGCATCCGGATAGCGGAACTCCACATCCCTGAACTCGATGCGACCGAGCGGGCCGGGGGCGTCGGCGACGTCGATGGCGTCGCGGGCGTCGCGGATGGCCGGCACGAGATCGAGGTACTCGAAGATGCGGGCGAACAGCGCCGACGACGTCTGCAGATCGAGCGAGACGCGCATGAGCCCCATGAGGGGCATGAGCAGACGCGCCTGCACGGTGGTGAACGCGACGATCGTGCCCGCCGTGATGGCGTCGGTGCCGCCGCCGATGAGGTAGCCCGACACGAGATAGATGATGGCGGGCACGCTCGCCATGATGACCTGGACGACGGCGAAGAAGCCCTGGCCGCTCATGGCGCGACGTACCTGCAGCCGCACCTGGTTGATGTTCTCGTCGGCGTAGCGCGTCGACTCGGTCCGCTGGCGGTTGAACGACTTGGAGAGCAGGATGCCCGAGACGCTCAGGGTCTCCTGCGTGATGGCCGTGAGCTCCGACAGCGACTCCTGTGTCTCTCCCGCAATGCGCGCGCGCACCTGGCCGACACGACGCTGCACCAGGATGAGGAACGGCATGAGCACGACGGCGATGATGGTCAGCCGCCAGTCGATGATGATCATCGCGACGAGCGACGCGACGACCGTGACCGTGTTGCCCAGAATGCTCGTCACGGTGTTCGTGAGCACGCCCGAGACGCCGCCCACGTCGTTCTGAAGTCGCGATTGGATGACGCCGGTCTTGGTGCGCGTGAAGAATCCGAGCTCCATCGACTGCAGGTGGTCGAACAGCTTCACCCGGAGGTCGCCCGTGACCCGGTTGCCGACGGTGGAGGTGAGCCACGTCTGCACGACACCGACGGCCGCCGAGAGCAGGAAGAGCGCGATCATCGCGAGCACGAGCTTCCACAGCAGCGAGAGGTCCGGCGGCGAGCCGTCGACGGGGAACAGCGCATCGTCGAACACGCGCTGCACGAGCAGCGGGGGGATCACCGCGATGCCGGCGCCCGCGACGACGAGCACTCCGGTGATGACGATCGACCACTTGTACGGCCGGAAGAGGGCGACGACCCGCCGCCCGAGATCCGGGATCTGCGGCGCCTCGGCGTTCGCCCGCCGCTGGGCCTCGGTGTCGACCGGGCGGAAGCCGGGGTGTCCTCCCCCGCCCCCACCGCCGCGCATGCTCACGTGGCCAGCCTAACCAGCGCCGCCGACGCTAGGCTCGGGCCATGACCTCGACGCCCGACCTCCCCGAACACGACGGCAGCGACCTCGCGGAGCTCCGCGAAGAGATCGACGCCCTCAAGGCCATCCCGCACGAGGAGATCGTGAACCCCCTCCCGAAGAACCTCGAAGAGCGCGAGCCCGAGGCAGAGCCGACCGACGCGATCGGCTCCGAGAAGTGGGACGACGCGGAGCCCGAGCCCTCCGACAGCTGACCCTCGGGTCCCATTCCCGCCGATATCCGTTCCCCGAAGCGGGAATGCGATGTCTGAACCTGTGGTTATCCTGAAGGCTTGCCATCCTCGGGTGGTATTTCGCTGCCCATCCGAGCCTCGAGGAGACGACCTATGGCCGCCATCGAAACGAACCCCGGAACCGGCAGCATCCCCGCTGCTGCGGGCAATGCCGGCGCCGTCCCCACACTGCGCCCCGAAGAGAGCCGCGTCATCTGGCTGCTCCTCGCGGCCGCCTTCGTCGCCATCCTCAACGAGACGACGATGGGCGTCGCGATCCCGCACCTCATCACCGACCTCGGCATCACGGCGCTCGCCGCGCAGTGGCTGACGACCGCATTCATGCTGACGATGGCCGTGATCATCCCGATCACGGGCTTCCTGCTGCGCCGCTTCACGACGCGCACGATGTTCGTCGCCGCGATGGGGCTGTTCTCCCTCGGCACGCTCATCGCGTTCCTGTCACCCGGCTTCCCCATGCTGCTCGTCGCCCGCGTGGTGCAGGCGTCCGGTACCGCGATCATGATGCCGCTGCTGATGACGACGCTGATGACGGTCGTGCCCGCCGCCATCCGCGGCCGCATGATGGGCCGCGTCAGCATCGTGATGTCGCTCGCCCCGGCGATCGGCCCGACGCTCGCGGGCGCCATCCTCAACAACTTCGAGTGGCGCTGGATCTTCGGCATCGTGCTGCCGATCGCCATCGTGGCGCTCGTCGTCGGCGCGCGCTGGATCCACAACCTCGGCGAGACCACGCGCGCCCCGATCGACGTGCTGTCGGTCATCCTGTCGGCCCTCGGCTTCGGCGGCCTCGTCTTCGGCCTCAGCCAGCTGGGCGGCGGTGGGCACGGCAGCGGAGCGGATGCCGCGGCCGCGAGCGCAGCGTCGACCACGACGCTCATCGTGTCGCTGGCGGTCGGCGTCGTCGCGCTCGGCCTCTTCGGCTGGCGTCAGGTCGTGCTGCAGCGCAAGGACGACGCGCTGCTCGACCTGCGCGTGTTCCGCAGCGCCAACTTCTCCCTTTCGATCGGCCAGATGGCGATCATGTCGATGGCCTTCTTCGGTGCGATCACCGTCGTCCCGCTCTACCTGCAGGACGTCCTGGGCGTCGACCCGCTCACCACCGGCCTGGTCGTGCTGCCGGGCGCCCTCGCGATGGGCCTCGCCGGTCCGTTCATCGGTCGCATCTACGACCGCTGGGGCACGACGGTGCTGCTCGTCCCGGGCGCCGTGATCACGAGCGCGATGCTGTGGTTCTACACGACCTTCGGCACCGAGACGCCGGTGTGGCTGATCGCCGTGGCGCAGACCGTGCTCTCGGTCGGCCTCGCGCTCTCGTTCACGCCGCTGTTCACGGCGTCGCTCGGCTCGCTCCAGCCGCGGTTCTATTCCTACGGTTCGGCCGTGGTCGGAACCGTGCAGCAGGTCGCGGGCGCCGCGGGCATCGCGCTGATGTTCGGCGTCATGGCGGCGGCCACCTCGGCCGCGGCGTCGTCGGGCGCCGACACCGTGACCGCCGGCGCCGCCGGCACGCACGCCGCGTTCCTCACGGCGGCGTTCCTGTCGCTGCCGCTGCTGGTCGGCGCGTTCCTCATCCGCAAGCCGGCCGACGCACCGATGGGCGCGCCCGCCGGTCACTGACAGAGGTATCACCCGGATGCCCCACCCCTCGACAAGGGGTGGGGCATCCGCGATTCTGGATGCGCCCGAAACCCGACGGGAAGGCAGCACCATGATCGTGAGCACTCCGGACCTCGACGCAGCCACCGGCCACGTCGCCGAGATGTACGACGGCGACCTCCGCAGCGACGGCTTCGTCTTCGGGCACACGCGCGCGATGGCGATCAACCCCGAGGCCCATGCGGCCTTCGAGACGCTGGTCCGGACCATCGTCCCGTCGATCGGGCTGCGCAACTACGAACTCGCCACGCTCGGCGCCGCGCGCGCGATCGGGTCGGATCACTGCCTCCTCGCACACGGCCGCAAGAGCCTGCGGGCCGGCCTCCTCGATGAGGAGGAGCTCGCCCGGCTTGCGCGCGAGGGCGCGGACGCCGGCCTCGACGAGACGGACATGGCGGTGGTCGCGTACGCCGAGAAGGTCTCGACGGATGCCGCGACCATGACCGACGCCGACACGCAGCGCCTCCGCGATCTCGGGTTCACCGATCGGCAGATCGTCGACATCACGCTCGCCGCCGCCGTGCGGAACTACTTCAGCCGGGCGCTGCTGGCCCTGGCGGTCCCCGTCGACGACGTACCGGGCCTCAACCCCGCGCTGGTCGCGGCCCTGCTCGCGCCGGCGCAGGCCGCACGCGGCGACGTCAGTGGTGGATGACGGCCTTCAAGAGGATGAGCACTCCGCCGAAAGCGGCGGTGATGAGTGCGCTCAGGATGCGCGGAAGCCAGTGCGTGCTCCAGCGCGCGACGGCGATCCAGCCCAGGGCGCCGAGCAACACGGTGTTGGCGATGAGCGCCGCCCAGAGCGCGGCGGTGTCTTCGATGACGCGCGTCGCACCCAGCAGCAGGATGATGAGCGGCGGCACGGACGCGATGAGCATGCCGCCGGATTGACGTGCGGACGCGCGGAGACTGGCGCGGAGCCCGGCATGACCATCGGTGGCGGCCAGGCGACCGAGAGTGCCGGCGAACACGTGAGCAGCGAAGAAGACGATCACCGTGACCGTGACGGTGACGAACGCCTCCCAGGAGGTGCCCCGCGCCGAGACGACGATCATCCCCGATACGAGGATCAGGCCGTAGATCGCCTCCTCCGACATGAGGATGCGGCCGACCCGCGGGGTGATGTGAAGCTGTTCGTCGGTCATCGCCGGCGCGTCGTGGCGTGAACGGGAGGGGGTCAGTCGATGCTGCAGCTGCCGCCGCCGCAGCACGAACCGGCGGACTCGACCACCGTCAGGAGGTTCTTCTCGTCGGGGACGGGTGCGAGGGTGATCGGGGCCGGCTGCTGCGAAGTCGTCATAGCGACCATGCTACCCACGGGAACACCGACGTCGGCCGCCCGGATCGCGGATGGCTCCCACTCAGAGCGGCACTCCCCCGTTCTGGCAGGTCGGGCAGTACTGCGCCGACGTGCCCGCGAACGTCAGATCGCGAATGATGTCGCCGCACACCGGGCAGGCCTCGCCCGTGCGACCGTGCACGCGCATCGCCGCCACCTTGTGTGCCTTGAGCTGGTCGATGGGAACGCCACGGCGGGCATCGATCGCACCGCGAACGGTCGTCAGCGTCGCGTCGAACAGCCGGTCCGCCGAGCCATCGTCTAGAGCGGCCGCGTGCGTCACCGGCGAGACCTTGGCGAGGTGCAGGATCTCGTCGGAGTAGGCGTTGCCGATGCCGGCGAGCGACTCCTGCTCCTGCAGGATTGCCTTGATCTGCTTCCGGCGGCCGCCCAGCGCGCCGTCGAACTGGTCGCGCGTGAACGCGGAGTCGGCGGGATCCGGGCCGAGCTTCGCGATCGCGGGAACTTCACCGGCGTCGCCGACCACGAACAGTCCGAGCGACACCCAGCTGCCGGCGTCCGTCACCTGCAGGCTGCGGTCGCCCGACAGCTCGAAGGACGCCAGAGCCGGCGGCGCGTCAGCCGAGAGGGAGACCGCCTCGTCGGGTGCGGCATCGAGCCACCGCATCCATCCGTGGCGCCCCAGCGAGACGACCAGGCTCGCCTCGTCGAGCACGAGCTCCACATGCTTGCCGTGGCGGCGCGCACCGGTGATCGTGCGTCCGGTGATGCTCGCCGGGGGCGCGGCGCGCGTCTTGACCGTGCGGAACTCGAGCACATCGACTCCGCGGACCTCTCGCCCGGACGCCTCTTCAGCGAGGAACCGCGCGAGAGCCTCGACCTCCGGCGACTCAGGCATGGCCCCATCCTGCCATCGAGCCCCGACACGCGCGCCGTGGCGCCCACCCATCCCCTCCTACGCCACGGACTTCTCGAGGGCGGGCGAGGCGGTCGCCGGCGGACCCAGCGGGTGGATCTCGTCGAGCTCGAGGATGAGGCCGGCGTTGGAGTTGGCCCCAGCAGCGAGGCGAGACAGCAGAGCGGGGTCGATCCGAGGCTCGTCGACGCTCTCGAAGGTGAAGCGGAGCGGGATCGACTGCTCCAGCCAGACGGACGAGCGTCCTGAGCCGTCGGTGTGACGCCACGACATCATGAAGCTCTCGTGGCGGCGCAGTTTGGTCGTGACGACCACCTTGACGTGCGCGAGGAGGTGCTCCGGGATGTAGATGGGGGTGCCTTCGGCACCGTAGGCGAGTTCAGCCATGTGGACCGCTCCTCTCGGAGACGTGCTTCCAGAATAGTTCGGTATCTGACGTGTTACTAGTGAATCATTTATCATCAGACGTTGATTGCACTTACAGTTCGCTGACAGAAGGTTTCGTATGCAAGATTTCTGTGGTCGAATGAAACGCATCCTTTCGCTCTCCCGTGAGCGGGGGACGGACGAGGGAGTGCACTCGTGACGGAGATCGCGACGCCGTCGACGGCGACCGCCGATGGGCGCGGACCCGATGTGGCCGGTTTGCTCGAGCGCCTTCGGCTCGCTGAAGCGAAGCTCGCGCGTCGACGCGAGCAGCAGACCGGCATGAATGAGACGGACCGGGCAGCGATGCGCTACCTGCTCGAGCAGGTGGAAACGGCGGAGATCACGCCCTCCATGATCGTGAGGGCGCTTCACCTCTCCCCCGCTTCCGGCACCGCACTCATCGACCGTCTGGTCGGACGCGGACTCGTCGTCGTGGAAGCGCACCCGCACGACCGACGCAAGAAGATCGTCCGGCCCTTCGATCGGAACATCGACCCGGATCGCCTCGACCCGCTCACGATGCAGCTGCGCAGCCTCGCATCTGGACTGCCGGCGAGCGACGCCCGCATCGTCGCCGGCTTCCTCGAGGACGTTCTCGCGATGGTCTCGGAGACCGCCCTCCCCGCGAGCTGACGACGCGGGTCAGAACGCCACGGGGCGCGAGATCTGCTCGAGTGCGTGGTGGATCGATCCGGACTCGCACCGCCGGGGAATCCGCGACCCACACCACCTGGACACGGACGAGCCGAGGAGGGCGTCTTAGGCTGATCCAGATGCGCGAGTTCATCAGAGGGGTCGGCCTGCTGGGTCATGGCTTCGCGCAATGGCGGCGCAGGCCGGGCCTCATGGCGCTCGGTCTCGTCCCCGCCGCGATCGTCGGGGTGCTGTTCCTCGGCGGGCTCATCGCACTCAGCGCCTCGTTGCCGGCGCTGACCGAGGCGATGACGCCGTTCGCCGACGGCTGGCCGGGCGTGTGGGCAGCGGTCTTCCGCGTCGCGGTGGGCACCGCGCTGCTCGGGGCCGCGCTCGTGCTGGTGGCCGTCACGTTCACGGCGCTCACGCTGCTGGTGGGAGAGCCGTTCTACGAACGGATCTGGAGAGCGGTCGAGGAGGATGCCGGTTCCCCGCAGCTCGACGGCGACTATGGGTTCTGGCGCTCGGTCGCGGACGGGCTCTCGCTCGTCGCACGCGGCGTCGGCACGGCGCTGGTCGCCGCGCTGATCGGCCTCGTCCCCGTGGTCGGAGCGGTGGCGAGCACCCTCTTCGCGGTGCTCTTCACCGGATGGCTGATCGCCGATGAGCTGAGCTCGCGCGCGCTGACCGCCCGCGGGCTGACGAGGCGCGCCCGTAGAGAACTGCTGCACCGCAGACGCTTGCGCGTGCTGGGGTTCGGCGTCGCGACGCAGCTGTGCTTCCTGGTCCCGCTCGGCGCCGTGGCGACGATGCCGGCAGCCGTGGCGGGAGCGACGCTGCTCGCGAGGTCGCTGCAGGATCCCGTCCCTCCGCCCAGGCAGGCTCAGGCGTGACCTGAAGGCAGGCGACGCGACATCCCCTCCGCCTCATTCGGTCCGGTCGTGGTCCGCGGCCACCTCCAGGAGGTGCGGGATCGCACGGTCGATCATCGTCATGGTCGCCGTCAACGAGATCCGGAAATGATGCGGCTGCTCGAACAGGGAGCCGGGCATGACGTACACGCCCCGCTCCTCGAGGGCGTCGCAGAACGCCTGGGCGTCGCCGCCCGGCGCGCGGCCCCACAGATAGAAAGTTCCCTCCGGCCGCGTGACCTCGTAGCCGGCGCCCGCGAGTGCGCCGTACATCCGGTCGCGCTTGCGCGTCAGTTCGGCCATATCGAGCGAGAGGGTCTCCAACTCCGGTACCGAGTACTGCATGACCGCGTCGGGGAACCCCCAGCCGATGGCGAGCCCGAGGGGGAAGAGCGCGTCGCGCAGCTCCTCCCGCTCGACCGCGGGGATCAGGGGGGACAGCGCGAGGTAGCCGAGCCGCGCGCCGGGGGCGAGCAGGACCTTGCCGTAGCTGTAGTCGATCACCGTCCACGGGTAGTGCGCGGCGGGGCTCGTGAACTCGATGCCGTCGAAGCGGATGCGACGGTACGGCTCGTCCGACAGCAGCCAGATGCGGCGTCCCTGGGCATGCGACGCCTCCTCGAGGACTGCGCTGAGCGCCTCCCAGGTCGACCGCGGATAGACGCGACCGGTCGGGTTCGCCGGCGAGTTCACGACCACGATCCTCGTGCGAGCGGTGATCGCGCGCGCGATGGCATCGACGTCGAGGTCGAACGTCACGGGGGCGAGGTCCACGCCGACCGGGACGAGGTCCGCGGCGTGCAGCATCGGCGCGTAGCAGAACCAGCCGGGCACCGGGATCACGACCTCGTCTCCCGCGTCGGCCAGCAGCGCGAACGCGAGCGAGATGGCACCGAAGGCACCCTGCGTCATGGCGATGTCCTGGGGATCGAACTCCAGCCCCAGCTCTCCTGACAGCGCGGAAGCCACGACCTCCTGCGCAGACCGCTCGCTGCTCTTGTACGCGAACCAGTCGACGGTCAGCGGCTCGGCGTGCCTCTGGATCGCCGCCGGCAGACCGGGCAGAGCCATCTCATGCGGATTGCCGAACGCGAAGACCAGCGCCTCCGGGTCGGACGCGACGACCTGCATGCGGGAGAAGTAGGAGCCGACGACATCCACTGCCGCCTTCGCCGCCGTCGCCCGTGTCGACATCGCCATGGCAGTCACCTCTCGCCCCAGTGCCGATCCGTGATCCCGCCCAGGATCCCAACTGACGCGTGACGCGTCAATCTCCTCGGCGATCGGCACACGTCTCAGGCGTTCCCCAACGCGCAGTGCTACCTTCGCCCCGTCGCGACGAGTGGAGGACGGATGATCGACGACCCTGAGCTGGGGCTCGTACTCGGTGGCGGTGGCGCATTCGGCGCCGCTCACGTCGGCGTGCTGCAGGTGCTGGCCGAGCGTGGCATCCGTCCCGGCATCGCGACCGGAACGAGCTCGGGAGCCCTCGTCGCGGCCGCCTATGCCGCAGGGCTGGAACCGCATGTCATCGAGCGCGCCGCGCGCGCGTTCCGCTGGAGCACGATCGCGCGTTGGTCGATGACGCCGCGCTGGGGTCTGCTCGACACCACCGCGATCGTCGATGCCGTCCCGCGTGCCCTCGGCGAGGACCCGCACATCGAGCACCTGCCCCGCCGGTTCGCCGCGTACGCCACCGACCTGCGCACGCGCCGCGGGATCATCCTCGATGAGGGACCGCTGAGCGCCGCCCTCCGTGCGACGGTCGCCGTGCCGGGTCTGCTCCCCCCGATCCGCCGCGGCGATGCGCTGCTCGCGGACGGCGGCATGATCGACAACGTCCCTGTCGCCGCGGCGCGGGCCCTCGGCGCCACCCGTGTGATCGTGGTGCGGCTGCACGCGAGGTGGGAGAACGTGCGAATGATGCGCACCGTCACCCGCACTGCGGATCTCGTCGCCGATCCGTCGGTCGTGCTGGTCCAGCCCGAGATGGAGGGCATGGCGCAATGGCGGATGACCGACGTGCCGCGCCTGATCGCAGAAGGGCGCCGCGCGGCGGCGGCGGCGTTGGATGCTGCGGCCCTGCGCGAGACCGCCCTCCGGTCGGGTGCGGGGCTGGTGGCCGAGTAGTCGCCCCGCGGTGCTCACATCCGTGCGTAGCGTGCGCGGGCGAAGCAGAAGACGCCGTAGATGATCAGTCCCGCCGCGACCACCCACAGGATGACCGATCCGAGCGGCAGGCCCGCCAAGGTGTGCAAGGCGCCGTCCAGTCCACCCGCCGCCTCGGGATCGTGCGTGAAGGCGGCGACCACGAACAGCGCTCCCGTCACCGCCACGGCGACGCCCTTCGCGACATAGCCGACGACGCCGAACGTCACGATTCCCTTTCGCGCAGCCCCGGCGGGGAGGTCGAGGCGCTTCTCGAAGGCGCGGGTGAATCCGCGCACGATGAACGCGATGCCGATGGCGAGCACGATGAGCCCGATCAGGATGAGCACGAACAGGCCGCCCGGGCTGTCCATCAGCTGCGCGCTCAGAGACTGCGAGGACTGCGAGGAGTCCGAGCTGCCCCCGAGCGCGTACACGAGCGCGGTGAACGCGATGGCGAGATAGGCGACCGCGGTGCCGATGTACTTGACGCGGTAGCCCCACTTCTTCTTGGCGTCGGAGTTCCGCTCGAGAAACGCCTCGGCGACCTGCCAGACGGCGAGCGCCGTGAGCCCCAGCACGATCGCCCACAGCAGGAGCACTCCGGCGGGGGTGTCGCGGATCTTCTCCATGGCACCGCCCTGGTCCGCTTCACCCGCACCGCCGGTGGCGACGGATACGGCGATGGCGCCGATCACGATGTGCACGATGCCGAGCACGACGTAGCCGATGCGGGCGATCGTCCGGAAGACGGGTGAGTCGGTCGCGGCCCGCGCCGCACCTTTCGCAGTGGTCATTCGCGAAGCGTATCTCCGGCGCAGCTGCGCGGGATGGGGCTTGCACTCGGGCGGGGAACCGTGCTCACGCAGCGGGCGGCGCGGACCGCCTGGCGCGCCGGATCCGATAGGCCTGGGCTGCGCTCCACACGAGGCAGGCCACGGCGATGCCCTCCAGCAGCCCCGCAAGCACGTCGCTCGCCCAGTGGGCGTGCAGGTAGGTGCGGCTCCACATCATCCAGGCGACCCAGAGCGCTCCGAGCGTCCAGACGTACCAGCGGCGCAGCAGCAGCCCGAGCGTCACGGCGATGGTCGTCGCCACGGCGGTGTGACCGGACGGGAACGAGGTGGCCACGCTCTCGGCGAGCGAATCAGCCGGCCGCACCCGCGCGATGATCGCGGCCATCGGTGCACCGATCGCCGTCACGGTCACGATGGCCACCGCGAGGGTCGCAGCTTCCCATCGCCGCCGCCGCCAGAGGAAGATCGCGATGATCAGGATCCCGACCACAGGCGCACCCACCACGCCGCCGATGACGGAGGGCACCCAGGCGATCACCAGCCCCACGTCGGTCAAGCCCGCGAGCATGACATCGTCCCACCAGAGGTCGACAGCGAGCGGATCGTGCCCGCCCAGCGCCACCGCGAAGCGCAGCATCACGAAGAGCACCGTGGCCACCACGCCGACCACCAGGACGGTCGCGCGGTGGGGGTCGGGATGCGCAAGCGGCTCATCGGACGGCGCCGCGAGCGGCGCGGGACCGACCTGGGGTTCCTCGTTCTCGCCCACGCGACCATTGTGCGTGCGGAGCAGTCTTCGCCGCGCCCTCTTGCCGTGTACGGTCTCGGTATCGTATGGGGGCCATTGACGGGCCGCACGCGCACTGCTCTGATGAGCGCATGGAGGCGATCGTCGACGTCGACTACGTGGTCGTCGGGGCGGGGGCGATGGGGATGGCGTTCGTGGACGCCCTCACCACGGCCGCCGATGACGTGTCGGTCGCGATCGTCGACCGCCGACACGGGGCGGGCGGTCATTGGCTCGATGCGTACGGATTCGTGCGGCTGCATCAGGCGTCGGCCTTCTACGGCGTCGCCTCGACTCTGCTCGGCGGCGGGCGGCTGCAGGACGACGGTCCGGAGCGGGGACTTCACGAGCGCGCGAGCGCCGCGGAGGTGTCGGAGTACTACGCCCGCGTGCTCGCACGACTCGTCCGGTCGGGCAGGGTCGCCTTCCACGGTCGCAGCGAGTATCTGGGTGATCGCCGGTTCGTGTCGCTGCTCAGCGGCGCGCGCTTCCATGCGCCCCGAGCCCGGGTGGTGGACGCACGGTACCTGTCCCCCGACATCCCGCTGCTCACTCCCCCGCCCTTCGCGGTCGAGGACGGCGCCGACGTCGTGGCCGTCAACGACCTCGTCCGCCTCGCGGAGGCTCCCGGCCACTACGTCATCGTCGGTGCCGGCAAGACCGCGACCGACACGTGCGTGTGGCTGCTGCAGAACGGCGTCGGCGCGAACGCGATCACCTGGGTCCGTCCGCGTGACCCGTGGCTGCTCAACCGTGCCGTCGTGCAGCCCGATCCGGCGATCTTCCTCGGCATGGCGGCCGACACGATGGCCGCCGCGGCGGCGGCTTCGGATCCCGATGACGTGTTCTTGCGGATGGAGGATGCCGGGATCATGCTGCGCTTCGATCCCGCTGTGACGCCGACGATGGCGAAGACGCCGACGCTCGCCACGTGGGAGCTCGACCTCGTCCGCACGATCGACGACGTCGTCCGCCGCGGGCACGTGCAGTCGGTCGGCCGTGGACGCCTGACGTTCGCAGACGGCGACGTGCACGTGCCCGCCGATTCTCTCGTCGTGCACTGCGCAGCCGAAGGGCTGAAGTACCCGGGCCTGCGGCCCATCTGGACCCCGGAGGCCATCACCCCGCAGCCGGTGCGCGTCGGCTTCCCCTGCTACGGCGCCGCGCTCTCCGGCTACGTCGAGGCGACCCGCGGCGACGACGCCGAGAAGAACCGTGTGTGCCGCCCCTCGCCGTACTCCGACACCCCCGCCGACTGGGCCACGATGCAGACGATCGGCGGCGACGCGTCGCTCGCGATGTCGAAGGAGACGGACCTGCGCGCGTGGTCGAACACCACGTCGCTGAACCCCGCGCGGGTTGCTCCGGAGCGGGCGGATGACCCGGCCGTGCTCGCCGCCGCGGCGAGGTTCAAGGAGAACATCGGCGCGGGGCGGGCGCGTCTCGCGCGATTCGCGGGGATCGCGTAGGCGGTGCGCCAGAATGTCGCCATGAACCAGACGACCGTCTACCAGCCCGGCGTGTGCAACATCGGTCCCGCCGAGATCCGCAGGCGCCGGGCGTCGGGGTGGTGGGGGCTCGCGATCGCCGTCGTCTTCCTGGGCGTCGCGTTCGCCCTCGGGTGGGCGGCTCCGTGGCGTCTGCTGGTCGCGCTGCCGGTGTTCCTGTCGGCCCAGGGGTTCCTGCAGGCCGCGTTCCACTTCTGCGTCGGGTTCGCCAGCCGGGGTCTCTACAACTTCGGCGACCTCGGCGGAGAGGAGAGCATCCAGGATGCCGAGTTCCGGCGGAAGGATCAGCGCAAGGCGCTGTTCATCAGCCTGCTGGCGTTCGCCATCGCGGCCGTCGTGGGCGTGGTCGCGTACCTGATCCCGATCGGCTGACGCGTCCGGACCTCAGTCCCAGTCGAGGTACTCCTCGACGATGACCGCCGTTTCGACGGGGTGAGTGAGCGGGAAGAGGTGACCGGCACCGTCGAGGTTCTTGACGCTCGCGCGCTCGGGCGCCGTCGCCTGCAGGCTCTCGCCGTTCGCGCGCGGGGTCACCTCGTCGTCCGCACCCTGCACGATGAGCACGGGGATCACCGGGGCGAGCGCGATGTCTTCGTCCTCGACGCCCAGCAGCAGCAGCCCGTTGACGCGATCGGGGTGCGCAGCGACCAGCGCGCGCGCGACGGTGCCGCCGCGGCCGTGGCCGCCGACCCAGGTGCGCTCGAGTCCCAGCTCATCGATGACCGCCACGACGTCGTCGGCCTGATCGCCTGTCGACGCCGCATCGACGTTCGCGCGGTAGCCGACGCGGATGATGTGGAACCCCGCCTCTTCGGCGAGGTAGTGCCCCACCACACCCAGAGCGTCCTGCCCGGGTTCGGCGATCAGCACCAGGCCAATGGGCCCGTCGCCCTCGACGATGTACGGGATCGCGCGTCCGTCGGGCTCGAAGATCTGCGTGGTGTCGGTCATGGGAAGCCTTTCCGAGGAGCGTTCGTCAGACGTTGAAGCGGAACTCGACGACATCGCCGTCCTGCATGACGTAGTCCTTGCCCTCGAGCCGGGCCTTGCCCTTCGATCGGGCCTCGACGACCGAGCCGGTCTCGACGAGGTCGTGGAACGAGATGACCTCGGCCTTGATGAAGCCCTTCTCGAAGTCGGTGTGGATCACGCCGGCCGCCTGCGGGGCCTTCCAGCCCTTGCCGATGGTCCAGGCGCGGGCCTCCTTCGGGCCGGCTGTCAGGTAGGTCTGCAGCCCGAGCGTGTCGAAGCCGATGCGCGCCAGCTGGTCGAGACCGGACTCGTCCTGCCCGGTCGAGGCGAGCAGCTCCGCCGCGTCCTCCGGGTCGAGGTCGATGAGCTCCGACTCGATCTTCGCGTCGAGGAAGACGGCCTTGGCCGGCGCGACCAGAGCCTCGAGCGAGGCCTTCTTCGCAGTATCCGTCAGCACAGCCTCATCCACGTTGAAGACGAAGATGAACGGCTTCGCGGTCAGCAGGCCCAGCTCCTTGATCGGCGAGAGGTCGATGCCCGAGGCCGACAGCAGCACCCCGCGCTCGAGGGCGTCCTTCGCCTCGATCGCCGCGGCGAGCACCGAGGGGTCGAGCTTCCTGCCCTTGACCTCCTTCTCGTACCGTGTGATCGCCTTCTCGAGCGTCTCGAGGTCGGCGAGCTGCAGCTCGGCGTTGATGGTCTCCATGTCGCTCTGCGGGTTGACCGCGCCGTCGACGTGCACCACGTCGTCGTCGTCGAAGCCGCGCACGACCTGGGCGATGGCGTCGGCCTCGCGGATGTTCGCGAGGAACTTGTTGCCGAGGCCCTCGCCCTCGCTCGCGCCGCGGACGATGCCGGCGATGTCGACGAACGACACGGCGGCGGGCAGGATCCGCTCGGAGTGGAAGATCTCGGCCAGCTTGTCGAGCCGCGGGTCGGGCAGGTTGACCACGCCGATGTTGGGCTCGATCGTCGCGAACGGGTAGTTCGCCGCGAGCACCTGGTTCTTGGTCAGGGCGTTGAAGAGGGTCGACTTGCCGACGTTCGGGAGACCGACGATTCCGATGGTGAGAGCCACGGGCATCCAGTCTAGGCGAGGTGGCCCCGCGCCTTGGCGGGACGGATGCCGCACCCCGCGGCATCCGTCCCTCCCAGGATCAGTCCGGATCGACGCGCCATCGCATCAGCACGTTGCCCGATTCCTCCCACGACCGGGTCTCGAGCAGCTTCAGGGCCACCGCCGGCCGTTCGTCGAACAGCGGCACGCCGGACCCGGCGATCAGCGGGAACGTGACGAGGTGCAGCTCGTCCACGAGCCCGGCGCGCATGAGGTCGTTCCACAGCACCCGGCCGAGGAGCACGAGGATGCCGCGCCCCTCGCGCTGCTTGAGGGCCGCGACCTCTTCCCGTGCGTCGGCGACCCGCACGATGCGGATGTTCTCGTACGACGCGATGTCGTCCGCGGTGATCGTGTCGGACACGACGACCTTCTCGACCCCGAGGATCAGCTCGGCGAACTGGTGACGGATGTCGGTCGCATCGGGGTCCGACCGGACGCCCGTCCAGTAGCCGAGGTTGCCGAGCGTCGATCGGCGGCCCGCGAGCAGCAGGGTGTCTGACGCGCGCAGGAGCGCCGTCGTGTAGTGGTCGAAGGTGTCGGCGCCCTGGTAGTCGGGATGCCAGTGCTCGAAGAACGAGCCGATGTCGTGATCGTCGTCCTCGTAGCGGCCGTCGACGGTGACGAAGTTGCAGACGGTGAGAGTGCGCACCCGCGCCACGGTACGCCGCCCCGTCGACACCGCGGCGCCGCGACGCTCGCCCGTTGCCGGGCGTGTCGTGCGACGCGATACTGAGCGCGTGGACGAGTGCTGCGCGCCGAGAGTGCCGGAGGGCTACGACCGGGAGTTCAACGCCCGGTTCGCCCGTCGGCTCGCGCGCCAGTACCGGAACGGCGGTCTCACGCCGAGCGCGGCGCTGGTGCTCGACTTCGCGGGCTCGGTCGGGCTCGAGGGGGCGTCTCTGCTCGAGATCGGCGGGGGGATCGGCGACATCCAGCTGGAAGCGCTCAAGCGGGGCGCGTCCCACACGACCAACGTCGAGCTGTCCGCGGCCTACGAGTCCGAGGCTGCGAGGCTGCTCGACGAGGCCGGCCTGCGCGATCGCGTGACACGGATGCTGGGGGTCGATCTCGCGAGCACGCCCGAGGCGGTGGAGCGGGCCGACATCGTCGTGCTGCATCGCGTCGTCTGCTGCTACCCGGACTACGAGCGTCTGCTCGGTGCGGCCGCCGGACGGGCCGACCGCGCCGTCGTGTTCAGTCACCCGCCGCGCACAGTGCTCGCCCGGTTCTCAGCGCGCGCGATCAACACCCTCTACGCCCTGACGGGCAATCCCTACCGGGCGTACGCGCACATGCCGGACGCCATGATCGCGGTGCTGAGCGGGCGCGGGCTCGAACCGCGCTACCGCGAGGCCAGCGGGCCATGGCACGTCGTGGGCACCGTCCGCGCGTGACCCGCCGAGATCTCAGGAACGATCCTCACGCCCCCTCGACGCAGCGCTGGCGCGCTGCGCAGGCCCTCGGGGCGCGTGGGCCCGGCCCCGGAACGCGTGCGTCACGTACGGCAGGTCCACGACCTCGGCGCCGGTCGCCTCGGTGACCCGGCGTTCGTCGAACAGGTCGCTCACCGCTGCCAGGATCTCCGTCCGGTCGGCGTCCGACGCGGTGATGACGTAGCTGCGCGAGGCGACCATGTCGATGAGTGCTGCACGCGTGATGGAGCGCGTCCATCTCCACGAGCGGGGCTCGAGTCCGTCGAAGGGCTCGGCGACCCGGGGGCCGTCGCCCGCGAGCATCTCCTCTGCGTGGCTGCCGTGCATCGCGGCCGTGAGACGAGCGACCCACGGATCCGTCTCGTCGCGGATGTTCCAGACGAGCCCGAGCACACCTCCCTCGCGAAGCGCCCGCCCGACCTCGGCCGAAGCAGCGACGGGGTCGACCCAGTGCCACGCCTGGCCGAGCAGCACGGCATCGACGGAAGCGTCGGGAAGCGGCATCCGTTCCGCCGTCCCCACGAAGGTCGGCACGCCGTGGACGTGCTCGCGGAGGCTCGAGAGCATGTCGGCGTCGGGGTCGATCGCCACGACCTCGGCCCCGGCTTCGACGATCGTGCGGGTGAGCTTGCCGGTGCCCGCCCCGACGTCGGCGACGCGCACAGCGCGGCCCGGCTCGCGGACCGGAGCGAGCATCCAGTCCACGGCTTCGCGCGGATAGTCGGGCCGGCCCGACTCGTACGCGCCGGCGGCGGCCCCGAACGAGCGCGACATCTCTTCGCGACTGGCCATGTCTCCGACCCTATGACGAGAGCGCGCGCTCGGCGCGCCTTCCGTCCGCGCAGCCGGGCCGGGGTGAGTCTGGGGATGTGCCTCTGGACTTCACCGCGATCGACTTCGAGACGGCGAACTCCAGCAACGCCTCGGCCTGTGCGGTCGGACTCGTGCGGGTACGCGATGGCGAGATCGTCGACCGGACAGGCTGGCTGATCCGCCCACCGGCGGGGCACGACGTGTTCTTCGAGCTGAACGTCCGCATCCACGGCATCCGGCCGGAGGACGTCGTCGACGCGGCGCCGTGGAGCAGCCAGCTCGCCGACATCGTCGCCTTCGCCGCAGACGACATCCTCGTCGCCCACAACGCCGGCTTCGACATGGCGGTGCTCAAGCGGGCGTGCGACGCGACCGGGGACGAATGCCCGCCGTACCGTTACGCGTGCAGTCTCCAGGTGGCCCGCAGGGTCTACCGTCTCGAGTCCTACCGGCTGCCGTTCGTCGCCGCGGAGGCCGGATTCGCCGACTTCCCGCACCACAACGCCACCGCCGACGCCATGGCCTGCGCGCACGTCATGATCGACGCGGCGCGGCGCGTGGGCGCCGGCGACATCGACGCCCTCGCCGAGGCGGTCGGCGTCCGGGTGTCGCAGATCGCGGCCGCCGAGGCTCCCGCGGTCTCGTTCGCCGTCGCATGACGCGGAACCGGATGCTGCGGCCCGCCGCACGGGCGATGTCCGAGGCATCCGGCACCCTGGAGCCATGGACGCAGTCGTGATCAGTGTGGTGGCAATCGCCTGCCTCCTCGTCGGCGTGATGGCCGGCTGGGCGGCGGGTCTCGCCCGCGGCGCGGCACGGGCCGCACGCGAACAGGCCGACCTCACCGCGCGGCTCGCCGGCTCGGAGGCCGCGCGGCAGGGCGTGCAGGCCCAGCTGGAGCACCAGCAGGTGCTCTACCGCGAGCTCGCGAGCCAGGCGCGCCACGACCAGGCGGCCCGCGAGGAACGCGAGCGTCGCGAGCAGTCGGTGCTGCGGGCGCTCGCGCCCGTGCAGGAGACGCTGGCGGCCATGCACACGAAGGTCGACGATCTCGAGCGGGACCGGCACCTGCAGTTCGGCACGCTCGCCGAACAGCTGCGACGCGCACACGAGTCCGACGAGGCGCTGCGGGCGACAACCGAGTCGCTGGCCGGCGCCCTGCGTTCGGGGAGCACCCGCGGCGTATGGGGCGAGACGCAGCTGCGGCGCGTCGTCGAAGCCGCCGGGCTCACGCGCCACGTCGACTTCGACCTGCAGGCATCGATCACGTCGGATGCCGGCGCCGGCCGCCCCGACATGGTCATCCGCCTCCCCGGCGACAAGGCGATCGCCGTCGACGCCAAGGTCCCGCTCGACGCCTTCCTGGAGGCGAGCGCCATCCCGCTGACGGCGCAGGGAGCGGAGGCCGCCCGTCGGCGCAGCCTGCTCGACAAGCACGTCAAGGCGGTGCGGGCGCACGTCGACGCCCTCGCCCGCAAGACCTACTGGGCGGGGCTCTCGTCGAGCCCAGAGTTCGTCGTCTGCTTCGTGCCGAGCGAGTCGCTGCTCGCAGCCGCCCTGGAAGAAGACCCGTCGCTGCTCGACTACGCCTTCGGCAAGCGCGTCGCACTGGCATCGCCCGTCAACCTCTGGGCGGTGCTCAAGACGGTCGCGTACACCTGGACCCAGCAGGACGTCTCGCAAGAGGCCCGTGCGCTCTTCGATCTCGGCAACCAGCTCTACGAGCGGCTCGGCTCTCTCGCGTCGCACGCCGACGACCTGCGCCGAGCGATCGAGCGCACCGTCGACAGCTACAACCGGTTCGCCGGATCGCTCGAGACGCGTGTGCTGGTGAGCGCGCGCAAGTTCCCCGGCATCGACGCGACCAAGCTCGACGCCGTCAACGAGCCCGCCGCCATCGAGAAGAGCCCGCGCCGCCTCACGGCGCCGGAGATGCTCGACGAGACGCTCCCCGGGCTCGAAGAGCGGCGTGGGTCGGGCGCAGGCGACGACGTCGACCCGCCGCGTCGCTCCGCGACCGCGGAGCTCGGCGAGGTGCGCGCACGCATCGCCTCTCCGAACGAGTGAGGCTCAGGCGCCGCCGGGAACGAAGCTCAGGAGCACGATGACCGCGGCGGAGACGCCGACGAACGCGCCGATCATCCACCAGGCGCTGATCTCGTGACCCTCGTCACGACGGACCCGCAGGAGCACGTCCGGCCGGCGGGCGGGATCGATGGCGTTCGCCACCACCGCCTGCGCGCCCGTCTGGGGCGACGACGGATCGGCTGAGTACGCAGACATCGTCAACTCCTCGAGTAGGGAACACAGTCGTGTCTCCATCGACACCACTGAAGATTCTGCCAGAGTTCCCTCGGAGGCCGGTCACGAAACGGTCACGGCGGCATCACGTGTCGCACCACCGCGGCCGTTCAGCGTCAGACGGTCAGAGCCACTTCGAGACGAGGTGCTCCGACGAGATCCGGCGCAGCGTGCCCGACGCGCCGCGCAGCACGACGCTCTCGGTGTAGACGTACCCGCCCTCGCGTCGGACGCCGGCGACGAGCGCGCCGTCGGTGACGCCGGTCGCGACGAAGATCGTGTTGTTGCCCTTCACGAGGTCATCGGCCTCGTAGACGTAGCCGTCGAGTTTCAGGCCTGCGTCGATGCCGCGCTGCTTCTCGTCGTCGTCGCGGGGCCAGAGGCGGCCCTGGATGTGACCCCCGAGCGCCTTGATCGCGCACGCGGTGACGATGCCTTCGGGGCTGCCGCCCACGCCGACGCACATGTCGGTGCGGGCGTTGTGGCGCGCGGCGTTGATGCCGCCTGCGACGTCGCCGTCGCTCATCAGTCGCGTGCCCGCGCCGGCCTCGCGGATCTCTTCGATGAGGCGCTCGTGGCGGGGGCGGTGCAGCACGGAGACCACCAGCTCGTCGACGGGCTTGTCGAGGGCCTTCGCGAGCCGGCGGATGTTCTCGCCGATGGGCAGGCGGATGTCGACGACGCCCACGCCCGCGGGGCCGGTGACGAGCTTGTCCATGTAGAAGACGCTCGACGCGTCGAGCATCGTGCCGTGGTCGGAGACGGCGATCACGGAGAGAGCGTTGTTGCGCCCGGCCGCCGTGAGAGAGGTCCCGTCGATCGGATCGACCGCGACGTCGGCCTGCGGTCCACGGCCATTGCCGACACGCTCGCCGTTGTAGAGCATCGGCGCTTCGTCCTTCTCGCCCTCGCCGATGACGATCGTGCCGTCGAAGTTCACGGTGGTGAAGAAGGCGCGCATCGCGTCGACGGCCGCCCCGTCGGCCGCCTCCTTGGCGCCGCGGCCGATGAACGGCACCGCGCGGATCGCCGCCGCTTCGGTCGCTCGCACGAGCTCGAGTGCGAGGTTGCGGTCGGGGTGGAGGGGACTCATGTCCGCGGTCAGGCTCACCATGCGGTCAGCCTATGCCAGCATCCCGCCCGATTCACGGGAATTTCACGCGACGGAAAGCGAAGGAATCGCCTTTCTTTCCGCTAGTGCAGGGACGTGGTTTTCCCGCGATCGGCCGGGGGGGCGGCATCCGTTCCGACTTCCGGCCCTTGGGTAGAGTTTCCGTGAACCCCACTCGATCAAGGGAGCACTCATGCCCGTCGCCACCCCGGAGCAGTACGCCGACATGCTGGACCGCGCGAAGGCCGGTGGCTTCGCGTATCCCGCCATCAACGTCGCCAGTTCGCAGTCGATCAACGCGGTCCTCCAGGGACTGACCGAGGCCGGCTCGGACGGCATCATCCAGGTCACGACGGGCGGCGCGGACTACTTCGCCGGCCACACCGTGAAGAACCGCGCCGCCGGTGCGCTCGCGTTCGCGAAGTTCGCCACCGAGGTCGCCAAGAGCTACCCCATCACGGTCGCCCTCCACACCGACCACTGCCCGAAGCCGGCGCTCGCGGACTTCGTGCTCCCCCTCATCGAGGCGTCGGAGGAAGAGGTGAAGGCCGGCCGCAACCCGATCTTCCAGTCGCACATGTGGGACGGCTCAGCGGTCCCGCTCGACGAGAACATCGAGATCGCGAAGGACCTGCTCCCCCGCCTCAAGAACATCAACGCCATCCTCGAGGTCGAGATCGGCGTCGTGGGCGGCGAAGAGGACGGTGTCCAGCACGAGGGCTCCAACGAGGCGCTCTACACGACGGTCGCCGACGTGACGAAGGCCGTCGAGGCACTCGGCCTCGGCGAGAACGGCCGCTACATCTCAGCCCTCACCTTCGGCAACGTGCACGGCGTGTACAAGCCGGGCAACGTCAAGCTCCGTCCCGAGCTCCTCGGTGAGATCCAGGAGGGCATCGCGGCGAAGTTCGGCACCGGCCCGAAGCCCCTCGATCTCGTCTTCCACGGCGGCAGCGGCTCGACGGACGAGGAGATCGCGCTCGCGGTCGCCAACGGCGTGGTGAAGATGAACGTCGACACCGACACGCAGTACGCGTTCACGCGCTCGGTCGCCGGCTTCATGTTCTCGAACTACGACGGCGTCCTGAAGGTCGATGGCGAGGTGGGCAACAAGAAGGCCTACGACCCGCGCGCCTGGGGCAAGATCGCCGAGTCGGCGATGGCCGCCCGCGTGGTCGAGGCCACGAAGCAGCTCGGCTCGGCCGGCAAGAGCCTCGGCGCGTAGACAGCAGATTCGACGGATGCCTCGGCAGCGGCCTCGCGGGGCAGGTGCCGGGGCATTCGCGCATTCCCGGACCCCGAGGGTGGGCTCCCGCGCCCGAGGCTCCGTACGCGGCGCGAAGCGACGCGCACGGAGGCGTGAGGATTATTCGGGGTCGGCGTAGCGGTCGAGCAGCCCGGGAGCACCGTCGGGCCGGTGGACCACCACGATCTCGTCGCCCGCCTGCACGCGCCCGCCCCGGACGACGCGCAGATAGGGTCCGAGGCGGCGTTCGTTCGAGAAGCGCTTGACCCACCCGCGCGCGTCGTCGCCGCCGACCCAGCGCGCGAACGTCTGGCACGGAGTGCGGGGCATCGTGACCTCGACCTCCACGCGGTCGCCGATGCGCCACCGCTCGCCGATGAGCGCCGCGTTGACGTCGATTCCCTCGACCCGCAGGTTCTCGCCGAACCAGCCGGGCGGAAGCTCCCGGCCGAGCTCCGACTCCCAGAACGCGGCATCCTCGTCGGCGTACGCGTAGAGGGCCTTGTCGAAGCCCCCGTGGTGCTTGCGGTCGGCCTGCACGTCGGCGTACACACCGTACGGCCCGACGCGCACGGGTCCGTCCACAGGGCCTTTGTCGATCGCGGTGACGCCGACCGAGCCGGCATCGGGACGCAATCGTCGGACGGCGCAGACGGCGACCAGGCGAGGCATCCGCTCATCCTAGCGAGCGTCCATGCCCGCCACGCTCACTCCCCCGGCGGCGCGGGTTCGCCTCGCAGCAGCACACGGCCGTCCGAGACGGCCCGCACCTCGATCGACGCGATGTCGGCGCGGTCCAGCGCCGTGCCGGCGTCGAGGTGGGCCGTCGTCCCCGGCCCGGCTCGCCAGGAAGACAGCTCGCTCGTGGTGCCGTCGGTCGAGGTGACGACGAGCACGTACGGCCACTCCTGATCGGCCGTGTAGGGATCGCGACTGGGAGGGTAGTGGCACGTCATCGCGATGCGGGTACCCCATGCCACGTCGGTCAGTTCCACTTTCGCGGTCAGCGGCACGTCCGTCACGGCCTGGAGCGCGACGACCTCTTCGGGCACGCTCGCCGGAGCGACCGCCGTCGTCACCGCGAAGGCGATCACCACGGCGACGGCGGCCGCTGCCGCGAGGCCGCTGCCCCAGGCGATCATGCGGCGCCGACGGCCGTCGCGCGTGCCGCGGACGACCATGCGCTCGCGTGCAGCGGGATCAGGGCCGTCATGGTCCGACGGCTCGAGCAGCGTCTCGGCGCGTTCGGGTGCGACCCTCGCCAAGAGCCCCATCGTCGGCGCCAGGTCCGCGATCGCCTCGCGGCAGACGGGACAGCTGTCGAGGTGGGCCTCGAATCGACGGCGGTCGTCGAGGCTGAGAGCGCGCACGACGTATGCGGCGTCCCAATCGGCGAAGCGGCCGTGATCCGTGGTGGTCATCGCGTCACCCCCTTCTCCTGCAGGGTGAGCCGGAGGGCGCGCAGCCCGTAGTGGAGACGCGACTTGACGGTGCCCTCCGGGATGTCGAGTTCGTCGGCCATCTCGGCCACGGAGAGGCCGCGGTAGTAGGCGCGCACGACGACGGCGCGGTGGTCCGTCGTGAGCGTGGCCAGCGCCTCCTCCACGAGGATCGCCTCGAACAGCGCGTCGGTGGCGTCCGGCGCGGTGCGCTCGGGGACTTCGGCGACGTCGATCTCCCGCCGACGCCGCGCGCTGCGCGCCTCGTCGATCACGAGGTGGCGCGCGACGGTGAACATCCACGAGCGCGTGGTCGAAGGATCCTGCTCGAGGATCTTGGGCGTTCGCCACGCCCGCAGCAGCGTTTCCTGCACGATATCGTCGGCACCGGCGCGATCGCCGGTGAGATGCACGACATAGCGCCAGACCGGCGCCGCGTGTGCGTCGTACAGAGCGGCCAGGCGCGCGGCATCGCGTCCGGCGGCACTGTCTCGACGCTCCACGTCGTCGTGCGGCATCCATCACCTCCCGCAGGAGACACGAGACACACCACCTGCGGGTTCACGTGAATCCGCAGCACGCCCGTGTCGTCACCTGTGAGTATGGACCCGCCGTTGCGGGACATCGCGGCGCGCGATCCGCGCGCCGCGGAAGGTCAGAGCCGCGCGCTGTCGAGGAGCGCCTGCCAGACCGCGGGGTCGTTCGTCAGCGGCGCGACCATGAGCGCGCCCGCGATCAGCGAGAAGACGATGCCGCCCACCAGCGGGATCCACCATGTCAGGCGGGCGCGGCGGATGTTCCAGACCGAGAGGGCCGCCGTGACGCACCAGCCGGCCACGAGGACGAGCACTGCGGCGATCGCCCAGGGTTCTCCGGCGGCGGGATCCGAGAGCTGCACGTCGGCGCCCATCAGCCCGAGCATCGTCTCGGCGTACGAGCCGTAGTCGAGGAACGCCGGCACCGAGGTGATCACGTTGACGAGGCCGTAGGCGAGCAGCGCGAACGTCACGATGCGGTCGACGGGGTGCGGACGCTTCTCGGCGACGGCAGGAGCGGGTGGGATGCCGTCTGCCGGGGCATCCGTCATGATCGGCGCGATCGGCTCCAGCTGCCACGGAGCCGGCTCCTGGATGCGTGCCCGCTGCTCCTCCGGCGTCGCGTACTCGCCGAACTGGGGACGGGGACGCGAGCGCGGATCGGGCTGGGCGTCGACGGCGTCGCTCACGAGCGGGTCCGTCCACCCAGGGCGCGGTCGTCGCGCTTGCCGGCGGCATCCGTTCGCAGCTCCTTCGGAAGGGAGAACTGCAGATCCTCCTCGGCGGTGCGCACCTCTTCGACGTCGCGGTAGCCGGCCGCAGCGAGGTCGTCGAGCACCTGCTGCACGAGCACTTCGGGCACCGACGCGCCGCTGGTGACGCCGACGGTCTCGACCCCCTCGAGCCACGCCTGCTCGACCTCGTCGGCGTAGTCGACGCGGTAGGCGGCCTTCGCGCCGTGCTCCAGCGCGACCTCGACGAGTCGGACACTGTTCGACGAGTTGGCCGACCCGACGACGATCACGAGATCGGCATCCTTCGCGACCTTCTTAATCGCGACCTGGCGGTTCTGGGTGGCGTAGCAGATGTCGTCCGACGGCGGATCCTGCAGCTCAGGGAAGCGCACCCGCAGACGGCGCACGGTCTCCATCGTCTCGTCGACCGAGAGCGTCGTCTGCGACAGCCACACGACCTTCGAGGGATCGCGAACCTCGATGGTGTCGGCCTCCTCGGGCGAGTTCACGATGGTCACATGGTCGGGAGCCTCACCCGCGGTGCCTTCGACCTCCTCGTGGCCGACGTGGCCGATCAGGAGGATCTCGAAGTCGTCCCGCGCGAAGCGCACGGCCTCGCGATGCACCTTCGTGACGAGCGGGCACGTGGCGTCGATGGCGCGGAGACCGCGATCGGATGCCGCGTTCACGACCGCGGGCGACACCCCGTGCGCGCTGAACACGACGTGGGCGCCCGAGGGGACCTCATCCACCTCTTCGACGAAGATGGCGCCCTGTTTCTCGAGCTCGGTGACGACGTGGATGTTGTGCACGATCTGCTTGCGCACGTACACCGGTGCGCCGTAGCGCTCGAGCGCCTTCTCGACGGCGATGACGGCGCGGTCCACCCCCGCGCAGTAGCCGCGCGGGGATGCCAGGAGCACCCGCTTGTGTCCGGCCCCGGCGATATCCTTGAGCGGTTCGCGCCGCCGCGGGATCCGCGGGACGGGCATGCTCACAGGGGCCTGACTCGCTCGGGTCTGTCCCGCGGTGCTGATGCTCACCCCTCGATTCTACGGGCGGGCTCCTGAGCGCGGCCTCCGACCGGGAGCCCGCGGCGCCCGCCGGCCGACCGGCGAGAGCAAGCCCTTCCCGGGCACGAAAGGACCGCATGACGAGTTTCCAGCCCGCCACCGTCCCCGGCGAGCCGCCGCCCCCGGACTCGGTCGCGCCGCGTGACTCCACGGCGCAGGCGCCGACCTCCGTCGCCCGGCTCAACGACACGATCCGCGGTTTCGTCCAGACATGGGGCTCGGTCTGGGTCGAGGGCGAGATCACGGGGTGGAACCAGCGCGGCGGCAACGTCTTCGGCCGCCTGAAGGATCTGGTGACCGACGCCACCGTCTCGTTCCGCATCTGGTCGTCCACGCGAGACCGGCTGCCCGGAGACCTGAAGGTCGGCGACCACGTGATCGCGTGCGTAAAAGCCGACTACTTCGTGAAGAACGGCGACTTCAGCTTCGGCGTCTCGGCGATGCGTCACGTGGGACTCGGCGACCAGCTGGAGAAGCTGGAGCGCCTGCGCGTGCAGCTGCGGTCCGAAGGTCTCTTCGACCCGTCCCGCAAGAAGCCTCTCCCCTTCCTGCCGCACCTCATCGGCCTCATCACCGGCGAGAACTCGGATGCCGAGAAGGACGTCCATCGCAACGCCGAGCTGCGCTGGCCGCAGGTGAGGTTCCAGACGAAATACGCCGCCGTGCAGGGCGACCGGTGCGTTCCCGAGACGATCGCGGCTCTGAAGGCGCTGGATGCCGCACCCGACGTCGACGTCATCATCATCGCCCGCGGCGGCGGCGACCCGCAGACCCTGCTCGGCTTCAGCGACGAACGCCTGATCCGGGCGGTGGCGGCGGCATCCACTCCCGTCGTCAGCGCCATCGGCCACGAGAACGACCATCCGCTCCTCGACGACGTCGCCGACCTGCGCGCGTCGACCCCGACCGACGCCGCCAAACGCGTCGTGCCGGATGTCGCTGAGCAGCGCGCGCTCGTCGGGCAGCTGCGCGCCCGTATGAACACACGGCTCACGCAGCGCATCTCGCACGACATCGCCCAGCTCGAGCAGCTGCGTTCCCGCCCGGTGCTGCGCGACCCCGAGACACTGCTGACCACCCGCTCGCACGAGGTCGAGCTCCTCGCCGCGCGCGGGCGCGATCGCATCGACCGGTCGCTGCGCATCCAGGAGCAGCGCACGGCCGAGCTCCGCGCGACGCTGCGCGCCCTCTCCCCCGCATCGACCCTGGCCCGCGGCTACGCGATCGCGCACCTCGCCGACGGTGTCATCGTGCGCGACGCGACGCAGGCTCCGCCCTCCACCCCCATCGTCGTCACCGTCGGACGCGGCTCGTTCGCGGCACGCTCCGAGGGCGAGATCGCGGAGGACGAGGGCCGGGCGGGCGACGTCGTCTAGCCGAATCGGGCGGGGCGCGGGCCGGTCCTGCGTCCGAACGAGCGGCGCGCGGGGCGGACCCCGCAGCCGAATAGACTGTGACTATGACTGAGACGAGCGGCGCCCTCACGGACGTCGCGACCCTCTCGTTCGAGCAGGCGCGCGATGAACTCGTCCGCGTCGTCGCCGAACTCGAGCAGGGCGCCCCGACCCTCGAGCACTCCCTCGCTCTCTGGGAGCGCGGCGAGGCGCTCGCCGCTCGTTGCGAGGAATGGCTGCTGGGGGCCAAGCGCCGGCTCGAGGCCGCACGCGCCTCCGCCGATCGCGCGCAGGGCGAGGTGCACTGATGGCACGCGGACCACGGATCGTCGCCGAACTCGGTCGCCCCGAGACGCCCGAGGAGACCGCCGACCGCAAGGCCGAGTCGTCGCGGATCTACCGCTCGAGCCAGAACGTGCGCAATCTCATCGCGGCGCTGCTCGCGACGCTGGCGGTCGTGATCGTGATCATCGCCGCCGTGCCCCGCGGCACCCCGCCGCCGCGCGAAGCGATCGACGTCGCCTCGGTCGCAGCGGGCGTCGCCGCCTCCGAGGGGCGCACGGTCATCACTGCGGAGATGTCCGATGCGTGGATCGTGAACCGCGCCGGCATCGAGGGCAACGGCGGGGTCCGCGCGTTCACCGTCGTCTACGCCCCCGCCGAGGAGGACGAGCGCGGCTTCCTGCGCGTCGCGCAGGGATTCGATGCCGACGAGGCGTGGCCGGCCCGCGTGCTCTCGGGCTCCGCCCCGCAGGACACCGTCACGATCGACGGCATCACCTGGGAGCGCTACGAACTCGACCCCGACCGCACCGGGAACATCTCGGTCGCGCTCGCCACCGACGCCGGCACCGACACGGTGCTCATCTACGGCGCCGCCGGCGAGACCGCCCTCGAAGAGACGGCACGCTCCGTCACAGACCAGATCACCGCACTGCGCCAGGAGGCCGAGTGACCGATCAGCCCACCCCCGCGAAGGCCTGGCGGGAGATGCAGCGCGGCAACGCGCGCTTCGTCGCCGGCGAACCCCGCCACCCTCGGCAGGACGCCGACACCCGGCATGAACTCGCGGGAGGGCAGCGACCCCGCGCCGCCCTCTTCGGCTGCGCGGACTCGCGTCTGGCGGCGGAGATCATCTTCGACAAGGGCCTCGGCGACCTCTTCGTCGTCCGCAACGCGGGCCAGGTCGTCTCCGAATCCGTCGTGGGCAGCCTCGAGTACGCCGTCGCGGTGCTCGAAGTGCCCCTCATCGTGGTGCTGGGCCACGACGCCTGCGGCGCAGTCCGCGCGGCGATCGACAGCACCAGCCCCGACGCCGATCCGCTGCCCCCGCACATCTGGCGGCTGATCTCGCCGATCGTGCCCGCGGTGCGCCGCGTCCAGCGGGCGTCCGCCGTGGACGGCGAGTACCCCGACGTGATCGACGCCGAAGAGGTGGGTCGCGAGCATCTCCGCGACACCGTCGGCGAGCTGCTGCACTCCTCCGAGCTGATCAGCTCCGCCGTCGCCGAAGGGCGCCTCGCGATCGTCGGCGCCAACTACCGCCTCGGCGAAGGCACCGCGGTGCCCGACGTCATCGTCGGGATCACCGACACCGCCTGAACACAAAAAAGCTCTGCCAAGACACCCCTGTACCGACACGTGAGGAACAACGACGTGACCGACATCGAGTACCGCATCGAGCACGACACCATGGGCGAGGTGCGCGTTCCCAAGAACGCGCTCTACGCTGCGCAGACGCAGCGCGCCGTCGAGAACTTCCCGATCTCCGGCGACCGGCTCGAGCCCGCCCAGATCGTCGCGCTCGCGCGCATCAAGAAGGCCGCGGCGCTCGCGAACAAGGAGCTCGGCACGCTCGACGGCGTCATCGCCGACGCCATCGCCGGCGCCGCCGACCGCATCATCGCCGGCGAGTTCGCCGACCAGTTCCCGATCGACGTCTACCAGACCGGCAGCGGCACGTCGTCGAACATGAACATGAACGAGGTGCTCGCGACCCTCGCCACCCAGGCGCTCGGCGCGACCGTGCACCCGAACGACCATGTCAACGCCTCGCAGTCGTCCAACGACGTGTTCCCGACCTCGGTGCACATCGCCGTGACGCAGGAGCTCATCGACGACCTGATCCCCGCGCTCGACCACCTGGCCGTCGCCCTCGAGGCGAAGGCCGACCTCTGGAAGACCGTCGTCAAGTCCGGCCGCACCCACCTCATGGACGCGACTCCCGTGACCCTCGGGCAGGAGTTCGGCGGCTACGCCCGCCAGATCCGCCTCGGCATCGAGCGCGTGCAGGCCGTACTCCCGCGCGTCGCCGAGGTCCCCCTCGGCGGGACCGCGGTCGGCACCGGCATCAACACTCCGCTCGGCTTCCCGCAGCGCGTGATCGAGCTCATCGTCGCCGACACCGAGCTGCCGATCACCGAGGCCAAGGACCACTTCGAGGCCCAGGCCAACCGCGACGGCCTGGTCGAGGCATCCGGCGCCCTTCGCACCATCGCGGTGTCGCTGACCAAGATCAACAACGACCTCCGCTGGATGGGCTCCGGCCCGAACACGGGCCTCGGCGAGCTGCACATCCCCGACCTGCAGCCCGGATCGTCGATCATGCCCGGCAAGGTCAACCCAGTGATCCCCGAGGCCACGCTCATGGTGTGCGCCCGCGTCATCGGCAACGATGCGACCGTCGCATGGGCGGGCGCCTCCGGTGCCTTCGAGCTCAACGTCGCCATCCCGATCATGGGCAGCGCGGTGCTCGAGTCGATCGAGCTGCTCGCGAACACCTCACGGGTGCTCGCCGACAAGACCATCGACGGTCTGGAGGCGAACATCGAGCGCGCCGCGGCGTACGCCGGCATGTCGCCGTCGATCGTCACGCCGCTCAACAAGCTCATCGGCTACGAGGCCGCCGCCAAGATCGCCAAGCACTCCGTCGCGAAGGGCATCACGGTGCGCGAGGCCGTGATCGACCTCGGCTACGTCGAGCGCGGCGAGCTCACGCTCGAGCAGCTCGACGAGAAGCTCGACCTTCTCTCGATGACGCACCCGGGCTGATCCGCCCACCCCATGCCGCCAGCCGTGCGTCGGCGGGATAATCAGGTCATGGCCCGAACGCCCCGCCCGGTTCCCGCGCGCGTCAGGATCCTCGCCGCGATCCTGGCGGTCGCGTGCGTGGGTCTGGCGATCGTGGGCAGCGTCACGTTCCTGGTGCAGCGCGAACAGGCGCTCGGCGACGTGAACGAACGTCTCAAGGACCAGGTGAAGGTCCTCGAGGACGTCGCGACCGGTGAAGCGGTCGACCCGACCGACGGTACCTCCGCGGCGGTGGAGGATCTCGACAAGAACGACTTCCAGAACGTCGACGATTACCTGAACGCGGTGGTGGCACGCTTGGTCCCTGCTCGCAACGAGGCGTCGCTCGCTCTGATCGACGGAGTTCCGCGATGGGCGCCGCAGACGTTGTCGGGCTTCAGCATCGCTGAGAACAAGCAGCTCATCGATCGGGTCGTCCGGGAGACTGCGAAAGGCGACACGAAGCGGGGCACCGCCGTCACCGACCAGGGTTCGCTCCGCTACATCGCGATCCCGGTGAGCATGGCCGGCGATCCGCGACAGGGCCTGTACGTCCGCGCGGTCGATCTGAGCGCGGAGCTGCAGCCGGTGACCTTCGCCATGACGACGTACGTCATCGCAGCGGTCGCCGTGCTGTTCGCGATCGGGATCGTGGGGTGGTTCGTCACCGGCCGGCTGCTGTCGCCGATCCGCCGCCTCCGCGAGACGGCCGACGCCATCTCGATCACCGACCTTTCGCATCGACTCGAGCCCCAGGGCAATGACGACATCGCCGACCTGTCGCGCACGGTCAACTCGATGCTCGATCGCCTGGAGGATTCCGTCGATGTGCAGCGACAGCTTCTCGACGACGTGCGCCACGAGCTGAAGACGCCGATCACGATCGTGCGGGGGCACCTCGAGCTCATGAATCCGCAGGATGCGGCGGACGTGGCGTCCGCCCGGGACATCGGCATCGCGGAGCTCGACCGGCTCACGCGGCTCGTCGAGGACATCGACCTGCTGGCCACCGCCGAGGCCGACTCCTACAGCCTCGGAACGGTCGACCTCGCCTCGCTCACCGAGCGGGTGGGCGAGCTCGTCGCCGTCATCCCCGGGCACCACTGGACGATCGAGGCCCGTGCCGAGGGCGTCACGGTCGGCGACCAGGACCGCCTGCTGCAGGCATGGCTGCAGCTCGCCGACAACGCCGCCAAATACACGCCCGAAGGCAGCCCCATCGAGATCGGCAGTGCCCACTCCGATGACGGCTCACGGCTCTGGGTGCGCGACCACGGGCCCGGCATCCCACCAGGAGCGCGGGCCAGGATCTTCCGCCGCTTCGACCGCGCGCACGTGAAGCGCTCGGTGGGCGGGTCCGGTCTCGGCCTCGCCATCGTCGATGCGATCGCGAAGGGCCACGGCGGGCACTGCGTCGTCACCGATACGCCGGGCGGCGGCGCGACATTCACGATCCACCTGCCTCCCACAGAGGCCGAACTGCCGGCACCGGTTCGTGCCGGAGACGTGCTGCAACGGGAGGCCGCCGGATGACCAGGATCCTCATCGTCGAGGACGAACCTCGGATCGCCGCGTTCGTGAGTCGCGGCCTCGAGGCCGCCGGCTACGAGACGCTCGTCTTCGAGGACGGCCCGGAAGGGCTCGAATCGGCGCTGCGCGGGGATGCCGATCTCGTGCTCCTCGATGTCGGCCTGCCCACGATGGACGGCTTCGAGGTGCTGCGCGAGCTGCGGGCCCGAGGTTCCGCGGTGCCGGTGATCATGCTCACCGCGCGTTCCAGTACGCGGGACACGGTCACCGGGCTGGACGCGGGCGCCAACGACTACGTACCGAAGCCGTTCACGTTCGAGGAGCTGCTGGCACGCGTGCGCTCGCGCCTGCGCGAGAGCGTGCCGCAGCCCGGCGTCGCGATCTCGCACGGCGACGTGGTGCTCGACATCCTCGCCCGCCGCGCGACCGTCGACGGCCGCGAAGTCGATCTGTCGGCGCGCGAGTTCTCCCTCGCGGAACAGTTCCTGCGCAACCCCGGCCGCGTGCTCAGCCGGGAGCAGCTGCTGAGCCGGGTGTGGGGTCTCGACTTCGACCCCGGTTCGAACGTGGTCGATGTGTACGTGCGGTACTTGCGCGGCAAGCTCGGCGCCGACCACATCGTCACGGTCCGCGGCGCGGGCTACCGCTGGGAGTGAGCCGCCACCGGGTCAGCCATGATCCGGGGTGCACACGCGCCGCAGGCAGGAAGAAGCCCCCGGCGCTGGGGGACGCCGGGGGCTGTGAAAGGCCGGACTGGGGGATCCGGCCGTTGTCAGTCGCGCCTGTCTGGGGAATTGCGCGACTGGTCCTTCTTCCCGTCGTTGCCGGCGCCGTTGCCGTTTCCGACGTTCGATCCCGCGTGCGCGGGAGGCTTCTGACCGGTCCACTGCTGACCGGACTCCTTCTGCTGCTTCTGGGGCCGCTGCTGTGCGGGGACCTTATGCTCCGGTGCGGGAGCCTGGACGACGCCCTGCCGCTGAGCGGTGGAGTCGTTCGATTCACTCGAACTGTTCGCGCCGCCCGACTTGTTCCCCTCGTCCAGCGGGTTCTGGTCGGTGATCTCGCGCTCCAGCCGTGCGATCAGCGCATCGAGCCGGCCGCTGGGCCAGCCGTGCGAGTCCGCCCAGGTGCGCAGCGCGTCCCAGGTGCCTGCGGCCTTCGCCGCGGCGATGGCCGAGTCGATGTCGCCGGTCGCTGCGGGAGGTGCCGGAGCGGCGGGCGCATTCTCGGGCGCTGCGGTCGCCGGTGTGCGCGGGCTGATCGACGGGGGCGGCACGACCTCGACGGGTTCGGGCGCCTGGACCACTTCCGGCTCGGCCGAGGGGGTCAGGGCGTCGGGTGTCGTGGCCTGCGCGGGCTGGGGCGCCGCCGACGGGGCTCCCGCCGCGGGGACGACGACGCGCTTGGACGCGATGCTCGTGCCCGGCGAGTCGGCCAGGGCCGCGGTGTTCGCGAGGGCGACGGCGGTCACGACCGCGACGCTCGCCGCGACAGCGGTCATGCCGCCGATCACGAGCCCCGTGCGTACGTGCAATTCTCGCCTGCCCTCCCTGTGCGCGGAATCGTTTCCCCTCATCCATGGTGACAGACCGATCGCGCGGTATGCGCCGCCGGCGATGAGACTTTCCTCATGCGCGCACGACGCAGCGGGCCGGGATCCGGCACCCGACCCGCTGCATCGTCAGCTGATGGCAGTGGCGCTCAGGCGAGTTCTCCCGCCTCCAGGAGGTCGGTGACGAGCGCGGCGATGGCCGACCGCTCCGACCGCACCAGCGTCACGTGGCCGAACAGCGCATGGCCCTTGAGCGTCTCGATGACCGAGGCGACACCGTCGTGGCGCCCGACCCGCAGGTTGTCGCGCTGGCCCACGTCGTGGGTGAGGACGACGCGCGAGTTCTGCCCGATGCGGCTCAGCACCGTCAGCAGCACGTTGCGCTCGAGCGACTGCGCCTCATCGACGATCACGAACGCGTCATGCAGCGAACGACCGCGGATGTGCGTCAGCGGCAGCACCTCGAGGAGGCCTCTTTCGACCACCTCGTCGAGCACGTTGGTCGACACGACGGAGCCGAGCGTGTCGAAGACCGCCTGGCCCCACGGGTTCATCTTCTCCTGCTGGTCCCCCGGCAGGTAGCCGAGCTCCTGCCCGCCGACGGCGAACAGGGGCCGGAACACGATGATCTTGCGCTGCTGCTGCCGTTCGAGCACCGCCTCCAGCGCCGCGCACAGGGCGAGCGCCGACTTGCCGGTGCCGGCGCGGCCACCGAGCGACACGATGCCGACCTCGGGGTCGAGAAGCAGGTCGATGGCGATCCGCTGCTCGGCAGACCGCCCGTGCAGGCCGAACACCTCGCGGTCGCCGCGCACCAGACGGTACTCGCCGTCACCGACCACGCGACCCAGCGCCGAGCCTCGCTCGGAGTGGATGATCAGGCCCGTGTTCACCGGGAGTCCCTGCACGTCCTCACTGGAGGCGACTTCGCTCTCGTAGAGGTCGCTGATGTCGTCGCCCGACACATCGAGCTCGGAGATGCCGGTCCAGCCGGAATCGACCGCCTGCTCGGCGAGGTACTCCTCCGCGGTGATGCCGAGCGACGCCGCCTTGACCCGCATCGGCAGGTCCTTCGAGACGACGGTGACCTCCTGCCCGTCCTGGGCGAGGTTCATCGCGATGGCGAGGATCCGGCTGTCGTTGTCACCGAGCCGCATCCCCGAGGGGAGGACCGTCGCATCGGTGTTGTTCAGCTCGACGCGGAGCGTGCCGCCCTGACCGACCGGAACGGGGAAATCGAGGCGTCCATGCTCGACGCGGAGTTCGTCGAGATGGCGCAGCGCCTGCCGGGCGAAGTAGCCGATCTCGGGATCATGCCGCTTGCCCTCCAGCTCCGTGATCACCACGACGGGGATCACGACGCTGTGCTCGGCGAAGCGGAAGAACGCCCGCGGATCGCTCAGCAGCACCGAGGTGTCGAGAACATAGGTCCGCAGATCCTGATCGGAATCGGCGACCCGCTCGAGGTCCTGACTGCGCTGCTCGTGTGGTGCTCGTGTGGTCACAACCCACTCCCGCCCCGGGTGCTTCACCCGGCAGTCACGAGTCGACCATGGGTCACGAGTCGCGATCCGGAAGGCCGACTCGACCGGGCTCCTTGCCCGATGCGCTCACGCTAAGGCCGCCCTGCGACAACGGACGCGCCCGACACGCAAGATCGCGTGACATGTTGGTTAACGGATGCTGCACACGCCGCATCCACGTCACCAGACGCGTGAGGACGAAAAGGCCGCGAGCGCGTCGCCGAACAGCCGCAGCGTGTCGGCACCGGTGCCGACGTGCGGGGCGACCCGGATGCGACCGCTGCGCGTGGTGACGGTCAGGCCGTGGTTCGCGAGCGAGGCGGCGAGCGGGGCCGCATCCTGCGCGGCGGGCTCCAGGGTCACGATGCCCGCGTGCCGCCCGGGTTCGCGGGGAGTGACCACCGGCACCTCGTAACGGTCGGCGAAGAACATGACGTCCGCAGCGCGCGCCGCCAGGAGCGCCTCGATCTCGGCGACGCCCACGTCGACCACCTCGCGAAGCGCCGTGGCCAGGCGTGCGGCAGCCAGCGTGTCGAGGCCTGCCACCGAGAACGCCTGGGCGGAGGCCGACGGAGCCGGCACTGCGTCGACGGGCAGTTCGCCGTCGACGCCCTGGAAACCCGACAGCACGGGCGCGATGCGCTCGAGCGCGCGGTCGCCGAACCAGGCGAACCCGGTGCCGCGGCCGGCGCGCAGCCATTTGTAGCCGTTCGCGCAGACCACGTCGGCAGCGAGGTAGTCGGCCTCGACCATGCCGAAGCCCTGGACGGCGTCGACGATGAGAAGGCGATCGCCGATCACCCCGCGGATCGCCGACAGGTCGGTGCGGTACCCGGTGCGGAAGTCGACGAGGCTGACCGCGACGGCGCGGGTGTCGTCGGAGAGTGCCGAGCGGATCGCATCGGGTGTCATGAAGCCGTCAGGCGGCTCGACCCACTGCAGCTGCACCGATCCGAACGCCTCCGAGGCGCGTGTGGCCGCGACCGTGAGACTCGGGAACTCGCCGCGACCGAGCATGAGCCCGCCGGCGAGCCCGTAGATCGCGTGCATGAGCCCGTACGTGGTGGATGGCTGCAGCACCACGTGCGAGGCATCCGTCCCGATCAGCTCCGCGACCAGCTCGCGGGCCTCACGCACGTGCTCGGCGACGAGCTCGATGCTCGTGCGGCGGCCAGAGCCGAGCAGCTCGGTGTCCCCCTGCGCCTCGCTGCGGACCGCAGGAGAGAGCGGCCCGAACGCCGCCCAGTCCAGATACCCCGGTTCCCCATCGAACGACGCCAGATATGAATCCAGATCCGTCACGCGGATCATTCTGGCAGAGGTGCGAACCCCGGTGTGACAGGCCGATCAGCCGCCGTATCGGCGGTCCCGCGAGGCGAAGTCGCGGATGGCGCGCAGGAAGTCCACCTCGCGCAGATCCGGTCCGAGCGCCTCGACGAAGTAGAACTCCGAGTGCGCCGACTGCCACAGGAGGAAATCGCTCAGCCGCTGCTCTCCCGAAGTGCGGATGACGAGGTCCGGATCGGGCTGGCCGCCGGTATAGAGGTGCTCGCCGATCTGCTCGGGCGTGAGACTCGCCGCCAGCTCCTCGAGCGACCCGCCACGCTCGTCATGCTGGGCGATGATGCTGCGCACGGCGTCGACGATCTCACCCCGGCCGCCGTAGCCGACCGCGAGGTTGACATGCATCCCTGCGTTGTCCTTCGTGCGGGTCTCGACGTCCGCGAGCACGCGCCTGAGGTCCTCCGGCAGTGCGTCGGCCCGCCCCACGTGCTTCACGCGCCAGTCGCGCTCGTGCGAGAGCTCATCGGCGAGCTCGGCGATGATCTCGATGAGGTCGGACAGCTCCCGCGAATCGCGTTTGCGCAGGTTGTCGTTCGACAGGAGGTACAGCGACACGACACGGATGCCCACGTCGTCGCACCAGCGGAGGAACTCCTTCATCTTGGCCGCGCCCGCGCGATGGCCGTGCGCGGCGGAGTCGTAGCCGAGCTGTTTGGCCCACCGGCGGTTGCCGTCGATCATCATCGCGAGGTGGCGGGGAACGGATGCCGGGTCCAGACGTCGACGGAGGCGGTTGATGTAGAGCCGATACAGGGGCCCCCTGCCCTCGTTCGTCTCGCCGCGCGCCACACGCCTACGCTACCCCGGTCGCGACGTCGACCCTAGCGTGCGACCCAGTACCGCTTCCCCCGCGACCGGGCATGTTCCCCTCGCGGCATGCACCCCCCTCTACGCTGGGCACATGAGCCGTCGTCGCAGTCTTCCCCGGGCCCCTGAGGTCCCCGTGCTGCCGCTGATGGATGCCGCGGCCGTCGACGCCTCGACGCCCGATCTCAAGCCGACGTGGCGCGGCTGGATCCACGCGGCGACCTTCCCCATCGCGATCGCGGCCGGCATCGTGCTCATCGTCCTCGCGCAGGGCGCGCCGGCGAAGTGGGCGTCGGCGGTGTTCATGGCCACCTCGCTGCTGCTCTTCGGCAACTCCGCGCTGTACCACCGGTTCGACTGGAAGCCGAAGACCAAGGCGATCCTCAAGCGCATCGACCACGCCAACATCCTGCTGCTGATCGCGGGCACCTACACTCCGATCGCGGTGCTCGCACTGCCACCCCAGCAGGGAGCGCTTCTGCTGGTCCTCGTCTGGAGCGGCGCGCTGCTCGGCATCCTCTTCCGCGTCTTCTGGATCCACGCCCCGCGCTGGCTCTATGTCGCCCTGTATCTCCTCCTGGGATGGGCGGCCGTCATGTACATCGTGCCGCTGTTCCGGGCCAGCGCGGCCATGATGGTCCTCGTCGCCATCGGCGGCCTGCTCTACACCGGCGGCGCCGTCGTCTACGCGCTCAAGCGCCCCAACCCGTGGCCCGGCCACTTCGGGTTCCACGAGATCTTCCACGTCTGCACGGTGCTGGCATTCCTCTGCCACTGGACGGCGTGCCTCATCATCGCGCTGCACCCGTACTCTCCGTCACTGGGGCTTGCGAACTGAGGACGAGACGGTCCCCGCGCCCCTCGGGCGCGCGGGTCCGGCTGCGGGCCGCAGCATCCGTCGCCGCCACCGCTCGGGCGGCTCAGCCCTTGGGCGGCGCCGCGGCGTCCCCGCGCCCCTCGTCGGCCGCCGGGTCGATGCTCTGGTCGTCGACCTCGGTGGCCTCCGTGGCGCGCGCCGCCTGCTCCTCGGCGTCCAGCTGCTCCTGGATGTCGGCGCGCACGCGGCCCCGGCGGATGCGACGCATCATGTCCCAGATCAGGAAGATCACGGCGATCGCGATGAGCGCGGTGAACAGGAATCCCACGACTCCCGGGCTCACGAGGTTCGGATCGACCGCGGGAGTGGGAGTCGGCGTCGGAGTCGTCGCGGCGGAAAGGAGTGCGACGATCGCGTGCTGCATGGGGTCCTCGCTCTGCCCGCGGGGCGGGCTGTGTCATCGGGGGTGCGCGCGAGCGCATAGCCTGGAGTTCCAGCCTAATCTTCCGATCCGACCCGACGAGCCCGAAGGAGCGGCGTGACCACGCAGGACATGCTCGACGAGCGGTACGGCCGCCGCCGCTCCCCCGCACGGGCGTGGCTCATCGGCGCCGGCATCGTCGTCGCGGTCGGCGTCGTCGGCCTCTTCGGCTGGTTCACGGTGCGGGGGTCGCTCAACTCCGTCGACTCGGACACGACATCGTTCGAGGTCGTCGACGAGCACTCCGTGATGCTCGGATTCCAGATCAGCAATCCCCCCGGCGCCGCGGTCGCATGCGCGATCGAGGCGCAGGACGAGGAGCACGGAGTGGTGGGCTGGCGGATCGTCGAGCTGCCGGCATCCGACCTCCACGCGCGCGCTTTCCGCGAGGCGATCCCGACGACCGCGCTCGCCACCACCGGCTTCGTGAATTCGTGCTGGGTGCTGCCCGGATGAGTTTGTCCGAACAGGCGCCGTGACGTAGTCTGGCGGGACATCAGCAGAATCGCGCCCTGGCCGTGAGCCGGGGCGTTCGGTTTATGCCCGCACCGCTCCGGTCGGCAGCGGGCCCAACGAAGGAGTCAGCCGTGTCCACCGACGCCCCCGTGACCTTCCTCACCCAGGACGCCTACGATCGCCTGGCCGCCGAGCTCGAGCACCTCTCCACCACCGGCCGCGAGGAGATCGCCAAGCGCATCGAGGCCGCGCGCGAAGAAGGCGACCTCAAGGAGAACGGCGGCTACCACGCCGCCAAGGACGAGCAGGGCAAGCAGGAGGCGCGCATCCGCACGCTGCAGCACCTGCTCAAGACCGCGACGGTCAGCGAGGCGCCCGAGAGCAACGGAGTCGTCGAGCCCGGCACCGTCATCACCGCGATCGTGGCGGGCGGCGAAGAGGTCTTCCTGCTCGGCAACCGCGAGATCGCCGTCGGCTCGGAGCTCGACGTCTACAGCGAGGCTTCGCCTCTGGGCGTCGCCATCCTTGGCCGCAAGGAGGGCGAGAAGACGTCGTACACCGCCCCCAACGGCCGTGAGATCGCCGTCGAGATCGTCAAGGTCGAGACCTACAACGGGCAGTGACCCGACTGCGGCCCCAGCGGGTCCTCTGAGGCCGCCGGACGCGGCTTCGCCTAGTCCGGAACGACCGTGGGCGCGTAGCCCGCATCCTCGAGCACCGAGATGACATGCGCGCGGTGCTCCTCGCCGCGCGTCTCGACGCTCAGCTGCAGGATCACCTCGCTGATCTGGATGCCCTGCCCGTGGCGGGTGTGCAGCACCTCGATGACGTTCGCCCCGGCGATCGCCAGCAGCTCCGACACGCGCGCGAGCTGACCGGGGCGGTCCGGCAGCGGGATGCGCAGCGTCATGTACCGACCGGATGCCGCGAGCCCATGCGCGACGACGCGCTGCAGCAGCAGCGGATCGATGTTGCCGCCCGAGAGCACCGTGACGGTCGGACCGGTGGCGACGACCTTGCCGGCCAGGATCGCCGCGACACCCACCGCGCCCGCGGGTTCGACGACCTGCTTGGCGCGTTCGAGCAGCACCAGCAGGGCGCGGGCGATGTCGTCCTCGGTCACCGTCACGACCTCGTCGACGAGATCGCGGATGATCTGGAAGGGCAGGTCCCCCGGCCGGGCGACCGCGATCCCGTCGGCGATCGTCGGCGATGTCGGGACCTCGAGCGGATGCCCCGCCTCGAGCGACGCCGGATACGCGGCGGAGTTCTCGGCCTGCACGCCGATCACCCGAACCGTACGGCCCTCCGCCGCGGCGCGCGCCTTGACCGCGGCGGCGACGCCGGCGACGAGTCCTCCCCCGCCGATGCCGAGGACGACGGTGTCGAGGTCGGGCAGCTCGTCCATGAGCTCGAGGCCCAGGGTCCCCTGACCGGCGATGACGTCGTGGTGGTCGAACGGGTGGATGAAGACGGCGCCCGTGCGCTCGGCGAACTCCGCTGCAAGGCGCAGCGGCGTCTCGACGGTGGCGCCCTCCAGCACCACGTCGGCGCCGTACCCGCGCGTGGCGAGGAGCTTCGGCACCGGCACGCCGAGGGGCATGAAGATGGTCGCATGGATCCCGAGCGCCTTCGCCGCGAGCGCCACGCCCTGCGCGTGGTTGCCTGCCGAGGCGGCCACGACGCCGCGGGCGCGCTCCTCGGCGGTGAGCCGCGACAGGCGGTAGGTCGCCCCGCGGATCTTGAACGACCCGGTGCGCTGCAGGTTCTCGAGCTTGAGGTGCACCGGCACGCCCAGGACGTCCGACAGGTGCAGCGAGGCGTCGAGCGGGGTGTGCGCGATGACACCCTCGAGGGTGGCGGCAGCATCCTCGAAGTCCGCGAGCGTCGGAACGGCCGAGGCGAGCGCCGCCGGGGCGGGCGCGGTCTGGGCGGCCTGATCGGCGGATGACATGGCGGTGGTCACGAACGGACTCTCCTCTGCCGGGGGACGGTACTCCAGATGAGATCCCCGGTGGGTCTGGCGCCGGTCTCCCACGCGCGTTCGGCCAGGTAGACCGCCACGACGTTCACGAACGCGGCGAGCGGCACGGCGAAGAGGGCTCCCGGGATCCCTGCGATCATGGCACCGCCCGCGACCACGAGCACCACCGCGAGCGGGTGGACCTTGACGGCGGAGCCCATCAGGAGCGGCTGGAGCACATGACCTTCGAGCTGCTGCACGCCCAGGACGACCACGAGCATCCACAGCGCGATCCACGGACCGTTGTAGACGAGCGCGAGGAAGACGGCGACCGTTCCGGTGACCACGGCACCGACGATCGGCACGAACGCGCCGAGGAACACGAGCACGGCGACGGGGATCGCCAGGGGCACCCCGAGGAGCGCGGCGCCCAGACCGATGCCGACGGCGTCGATCGTCGCGACGAGAAGCTGCGTGCGCGCGTAGTTGACGACGGTGATCCATCCGGCGCGGCCGGCGCCGTCGGCGGCGGGTCGCGCCTTCTTGGGGAACAGCCGCAGGGTCCAGCGCCAGATGCCTGCGCCGTCGGCGAGCAGGCACAGCAGGATGAAGAACGCGAGCACGGCGCCGGTGACGACGTGGCCGATCGTGGAGCCGATGGCGAGTGCGCCCGACCACAGCAGCTCGGCCTGCTGCTGCAGGAAGGTCCAGCCCTGTGCGAGGAGGTCGTCGATCTGGTCCTCGCTCAGGTGGAGGGGGCCGTCGATGAGGTACTGCCGGAACTGCTCGATCGCCGCGACGGTGCTCGCCTGCACCGAGCCCCACTGCTGCATGATCTGCCAGACCACGAGCCAGAGCAGCCCTGACACGATCGCGATGGTGCCCACCACTGCGATGACGATCGCCAGCCAGCGCGGCACGCGGCGCCGCAGCATCCAGGTGAAGGCGGGCCACAGCAGTGCGGTGATGAGGATGGCGATGAGGAGCGGGATCACCAGCAGCTTCAGCTGTATGACGAGCCACACGCCGACCCCGATCGCGGCGGCGACGACGATGAGCCGCCACGAGTAGGCGGTCGCGACGCGGAGGCCGTGCGGGACCGCCGCGGACGTCTCGGTCGACACGACTCTGCTGCGGTCGCGGACGGCGTCGAAGAGGGAGCCGCGGGGCTTTTCGTCGGGGCCGCTCATTGACCCAGTCTAGGCGCGTCGCATTCCGCGCCGGTCATGAACGGCGGTCGGCGCGATGTCCGCGCCCCGGGCTACGCTGGCGCGCGTGAAGTCCTCACTCAGCGCCGCGGAGGCGCGCCGCGTGGCTCTCGCCGCCCAGGGGTTCGGGCGACCCCGACCCACCGCCGCCGGCACCCGGCAGCTGAACGGCGCACTGGCACGCATGGCGACGCTTCAGATCGACTCGGTCAACGTCTTCGCCCGTTCCCACTACATGCCGTTGTTCTCGCGCGTCGGCGCCTATGACACCGCCGCGCTCGACCGCCTGCTGTTCGCGCGGCGCTCACCCTACGTCGAGTATTGGGCTCACGTCGCCGCCTTCATCCCGGCCGAAGACTGGGGACTGTTCGATTTCCGCATGCAGGCCTTGCGTGCGAAGTACGGCAAGCCCGGTGGCTGGTTCGACGCGAACCGCGACATCGTCGACTGGGTGCGCGCCGAGCTCGCCGATCGCGGTCCGCTTCGCCCGGCGCAGATCGAGCACGACGCCAAGGAGAGCGCGCGCGGCCCCTGGTGGGACTGGGACGTCGTCAAGCAGGCCCTCGAATATCTCTGGATGTTCGGCGAGGTGGCGATCGCCGGCCGTCGCGGCTTCGAGCGACGGTACGGCCTCGCCGAACAGGTGATCCCACGCCACGTGCTGGAGGCGCCGGTCCCCCGTGATGACGCGGTGCACGAGCTCACCCGTCGCGCGGCGCGCGCGTACGGGGTCGCGACCGCCGCCGACATCGCCGACTACTGGCGTATCGCCGACCGCAAGGCCGTGACGACCGCCCTGGGCGACCTGGTCGACGCCGGCGAACTGCACCCGATCACCGTCGAAGGGTGGACGACCGCCGGTCGCCCGGCCAAGGCGTGGCTGCACGCCGACGCCGTCGTGCCCCGCAAAGTCGACGCCGCCGCGATCCTGACGCCCTTCGACCCGGTCGTGTGGTTCCGCGATCGTGCCGAGCGGCTCTTCGACTTCGAGTACCGCATCGAGATCTACACACCGGCATCGCGTCGCCGGTTCGGGTACTACTCGCTGCCCGTGCTCATCGGCGACGACATCGTCGGCCGCGTCGATCTGAAAGCCGACCGCGCCGCCTCGAGACTGCTCGTGCAGTCCGCGTGGTGGGAGCACGGCGGGCCTCCCGATGCTGCGCCTCGCCTCGCCGACGAACTCCGGCTCGCCGCAGCCTGGCAGGGCCTCGAGTCCCTCTCCGTCTCACGCTGGGGCGATGCCACCGACGACCTCGCCCGGGTCCTGCCCGAGGCGACGCGTCACGAGGCGCGTCCAGCGGAGCCGGTGCCGCTCGCCCCGGACGAGCCCGTCGCAGGCGCACGAGACCTCGACGTCGAGGCGCTCGCGGGCTGATCCGGCGATCGACCGGACTCAGGCGCCCGGACCGACCACCTCGAGCCCGAGCCAGCGGGCGAGGTCCTGGATCTCGGCGTCCACGGACTCTCTGACCTCGTCGGTGAACGGCTCGTCTTCGTGCACGGCATGCACGCGGAGCAGGCCCGCCCGGCGGTCGGCTTTGGCGTCGAGCTTTCCGACGAAGCGGTCGCCGTGAAGGATCGGCAGCGCGAAATAGCCCCACCGCCGCTTCGCAGCCGGCTTGTACATCTCCAGCAGGTACTCGTAGCCGAAGAGCTCTTCGAGCCGCCGCCGATCGAACACGAGACGGTCGAACGGCGACAGCAGTGCGGTGCGCCCCACGAAGACGTCGGCCGCGGCCAGGGCGTCCGCGTCGACGCGCCAGACGCCGTCGACCCCGTCGACGACGGCTTGTTCGCCGATCTCACCGACGTCGATCGGTTCGAACGGCTGGGCGATGCCCTTCACCCTCGCGATCCCGAGCGACGCGAGCCGACGCTCTGCGCGCTCGCGCCCGGCGTCCTCGTCGGTCAGATGCGGCACTTCCCTCGGGTACACGCGATCGGCCACGTCGAACAAGCGGCCCCGGGCATCTCGCGACGACACGGCCACATCGCCGCACAGCACCAGCATCTCGAGGAGCTGCATCGAGTTGCGGTTGTTCGTCCAGCCTGACGAACGCCACGACACCTGCGCGGCGTCGGGGATGTCGGACGCCCGCAGCGGCCCCTCGGCACGAAGTCGCGCGAGGACCTCGCGCCGGAAGGCCTCGTTCGCCGCGAGCCACTCGCGCGCCTGCGCGGATTCGGGTCGGCGCCGCATCTCGGGGATGAGCAGGGCGAGGTCGGTCATGGCGCGGTAGAAGCCGCCCCATTCGAACACCGCCCGGTCCTCTTCGCACAGACGCACCAGGTCGGCAGGCTGATAGGGCCACCCGAGCCGGCTCCACAGGATGAGGTCGGCACTGGGCGCGATCGCGGCGGTCGGCTCGATGTTCACCACGGTGAGCGCGTCGATCGTCTCGACGATCCCCGCCGGCCTCTCAGCCGTCAGAAGCTGCCCGCGCAGCGCGACGCGGCGCGCCTGCTCGCGGCTCAGCCGATGGACCATGTCCCGACGCTATCGCCGACGTCCGACGTCCGACGTGCGTCACGCGGTTTCGACCCGCTCCGCTCGCTCAACCTTGAATCGAACCGCATCAACGCTGCCTCGTCGCATTGACCCGGCCCCGACTCAGAACTGAACGCGCGGGGGCTCCGAGATCGCGGCGCCGTCGATCACCTCGAAGAACTCGCGCTCATGGAATCCCAGGTTGCGCGCGAACAGGTTGTTCGGGAAGACCTTGATCTTCGTGTTGAGCTCGCGGACGCCGCCGTTGTAGAACCGGCGCGAGGCCTGGATCTTGTCTTCCGTGTCGACGATCGACTGCTGCAGCTGCAAGAAGTTCTGGCTCGCCTGCAGCTGCGGATAGGCCTCGGCCACCGCGAACAGCGACTTCAGCGCCTGCTGCAGATGTCCCTCGGCGACGCCCGCCTCAGCGGGGCCCGACGCCGACAGCGTCTCTGCGCGGGCCCTGGTCACGTTCTCGAACACCGCCTTCTCATGAGCCGCGTAGCCCTTGACGGCCTCGATGAGGTTCGGCAGCAGATCCGCGCGTCGCTTGAGCTGCACCGTGATGTCGCTCCACGCCTCGTCCACCCGCACATTCAGCTGGACGAGCGAGTTGTACGTCGCCCAGAGATAGATGCCGACGATGACGACGAGCGCCAACACGATGAGGACTGGGATCAGCCATTCCATTGCCGAGGCTCCGTTCGATAGTGCCCTCATCCTACCGACGAGAAACCCCCTCGCACGTGGGGTATTCCCCGACTCTCAGCCGTTACCCACCGAGCACGCGATCGAGGTACGCGTTGCGGAACAGCCGCTCCGGGTCGAGGCGGTCGCGCAGAGCCACGAAGTCGTCGAACCGGGGGTAGCGCGACCGCAGGGCGTCGGCGCCGAGGGTGTGCATCTTGCCCCAGTGCGGCCGGCCGTCGAAGCCGAGCATGATCTCTTCGACCGCCTCGAAGTACTCGGTCGGGTCCTCGCGCCAGTACCGGTGCACCGCGATGTAGCCCGAGTCGCGGCCGTGAGCCGTCGAGAGCCAGCGGTCGTCGGCCGCCGCGACCCGCACCTCGATGGGGAACCCGATCCGCCAGCCGCGCTCGTCGACGAGTGCGCGCATCGCCTCGAACGCCGGCTTCAGGTTCTCGACGGGTACCGCGTACTCCATCTCGCGGAATCGCACGGACCGGTTCGTCGCGAAGACGCGGGCCGAGGCATCCGTGAATTCCCGATTCCCCCAGATCTTCGCCGAGAGCCGATTGATCGGCGGCACGAGCGCCGGGATCGCCGCGCCGGCCGCGCACGCGACCTGGTGGACGCCCGTGCCGACGAGGGTGTCGTCGATCCACTTGCCCACGGCGGGCAGCGGATGCCGTGGCGCGCTCTCGGGGAGCCGTGTATTGGTCTTGGTCATCGCGCGGTCGGTGTGCGGGAACCAGTAGAACTCGAAGTGATCGGCGGCCGCCGCGCGCTCGTCGAAGCCGCCGAGGACCTCTTCGAGGTCTTCGGACTGCTCGACCGCGTGCAGCACGAAGGCGGGCACGCACTGGATCGTCACCTCGACGAGGATGCCGAGTGCGCCGAGCCCGAGCGCCACTGCCGGCACGAGTTCCGGATTCTCGTCCTCGCTCACGGTGAAGAGGTCGCCCGAGGCCGTCACCAGCTTTGCGCCGACCACCTGGCCCGCGATGCCGGTGAAGCGCTCCCCCGTGCCGTGCGTGCCCGTCGAGATCGCGCCTGCGATGGACTGGCGGTCGATGTCGCCGAGGTTCTCCATGGCGAGGCCGAACGGCGCGAGGAGCGATGGGACCTCGTGCAGGCGCGTGCCCGCGAGGAGCGTCACCTGGGCGCGGTCGACGTCGACCGATACGAGCCCGCTGAGGTCACGGAGCTCGAGGAGTGCGCCGGGCGCCACCGCGATGCCGGTGAAGCTGTGGCCGGCGCCGACCGCCTTGATCGGCATCCGCTGCGCCGCCGCCGCGACGACGGCGCGCTGCACCGCATCGACCGTACGGGGGAACTCCGTGCGCTGGGGCCGCACCGACTCCGTGCGGCCCCAGTTGCGCCACACTGCTCCCGGGCGGGTCACAGGAACGCCTTACCCTCGCCGCGGTAGGTCGCCACCTCCCCCGCCCTGGCGTCGCCGTCGACGAGGTGGTAGCGGTCCACGCGCTCCGCGAGCTCGCCGCTCTTGGAATGCCGGAACCAGACCCGGTCGCCCACTCGGAGACCGCGCGCGGCGTCGCCGCGAAGCGGCGTCTGCACTTCGCCGGCGCCCTCGCGGGGCGCCATGCGCAGGCCGGTGGGCCATACGGCGCGGGGCTGACGCGATTCGAGTGCCGGGCCGGAGGCGATCCATCCGCCCCCGAGCACGGTCGCGACATCGGGGGCCGGCTTGCGCACGACCTCCAGCGCGAAGGCCGCTGCCGGCGCGGGATGGAATGCGCGGTAGCCGTCGAACAGGTGGCCGGCGAGCAGGCCGCTGCCGGCGGTGACCTCGGTGACCGCCTGATCGGATGCCGTGAGCTCGAGGGATCCGGTCCCGCCGCCGTTGACGAACTCGAGCGGGGCGATGTCGCGCAACGACGCGACGATGGCGCCGCGCCGATCGAGGAGTTCGGCGGCCGACCGGCGCTGCATCCACCGGATCACGGCATCGCCGGATCCGGTGGCATCGCCTTGGCCGGCGATCTGGGCTTCGTACATCATGAGGCCCACGAGGCGGAATCCGGGGCGGGCGGCGATCGAGCGCGCGAGCGCGGCCACCTCAGCCGCCTCGTGCACGGGCGAGCGGAGCACGCCGATGTGCCCGAGGGCGGGCGCGCGCCACGAGGCGTCGGCGTCGATCGCCACGCGGATCTCGGGCCGCGCGCCGGGTGCGGCGACAGCGTCGACCAGGTCGAGCTGCGCCAGGTCGTCGACCATGAGTGTGATGCGCGTCGCCGCGGCCTCGTCGGCGGCCAGCGCGGCGATCGCGGCGCGGTCGGCCGTCGGGTAGCCCAGCACGATGTCGTCCATCGTCTCGGCGAGCCACAGCGCCTCCGGAAGGGTGAACGCGAGGATGCCCCGGTAGCCGGGCAGAGCCAGGACGGCGTCCAGCACCTCGCGCACGCGGACCGACTTGCTGGCGACGCGGATCGGCACGCCGCCGGCGCGCACCACGAGATCGAGGGCGTTGTAACGCAGCGCCTCGGCGCTGATGGCGGCGACCGGGCCACTCACGTCCGCCAGGGCATGGCTCATGGCGTCCCAGTAGGACGCGGGGTGGTCCCACGGCTTCGTCGCCGTGGGCGTGGACAGAAGATCGAGACTCATACGGCTCGCTTCGGGTGCGTGCACATCGCCCCAGCCTAGAGCGCTGGGAGCGGTTCCGATGACCGCATGTGGAAGGCCGTTCGCAGGCGATCGGGCCACGTTGTCCTGGGGTCAGTCCTTCGCCCTCGCGGCGCGCTCCTGCTCGACGTCGGATTCAGCGCCGTAGACCGCGATCGGCGGGGCGCCCATGAACAGCGCCGTGAACTTCCACCCCCAGGTGTTCTTCGGTGCGCTCGTGGCGGCCTCGCCCTGCCTGTCCGCGCTGTGCCCGCTCATGCCGGAATCCCCTTGCCGGTTTTGCCCAGGCTAGCGGGCCTTCTCGGGGAACGCGAGGGTCTGGCGGGAGTACCCCCGGTGGGATTCGAACCCACACTTGAGCGAGTTTAAGTCGCCTGCCTCTGCCGTTGGGCTACGGGGGCGGGTCGCGTGCCGCCGGGAACGCGGATGCCGCAGGCTCATCTTCTCAGACGAGCCTGCGGCATCCGGCGTTCGACGTCAGTTCGCGGCGACCTTCTCGGCGTCGGCCGCGACCTTCGCCGGAGCCTTGCGCGCGGGCGCCTTCTTGGCCGGCGCGGCCGCGGGAGCAGCCGTGTCGGCGGGCGCCTCGACCGGCTGCGGCGGTCGCGGGCGCGCGGCGAACTCTTCGAAGACGTAGCGCGGGTTCTGGACGGTCGACAGGTTCACCATGTCGCGGCCGAGCCAGAAGTTGTTCCACCAGCCCCACAGCACGCGCCACTTGCGCTCCCACGATGGCATGGCCAGGCCGTGGTAACCGCGGTGGGCGAGCCACGCGATCCAGCCCTTGAGGGCGATGTTGCCGGACTGGAACACGCCGACCCAGAGGCCGAGGCCCGCGACAGCGCCGAGGTTCTTGTGGATGTACTCGCGGGGCAGCTCGCCGCGCAGGACCGCGACGAGGTTCTTCGCGAGGAGCTTCGCCTGACGCACCGCGTGCTGGGCGTTGGGCACGCAGTAGCCGCCCACACCGCCGCCTGTGAGGTCGGGCACGGCCGAGACGTCGCCGGCGGCCCAGGCGCCCTCGACGACCTCGTCCTCGGTGCCGACACGGAGGTCCGCGCGGGTGCGGATGCGACCGCGCTCCTCGACGGGCAGGTCGCCGCCACGCACCACGGTGGGGTTCGCCATGACGCCGGCCGTCCAGATGATGAGGTCGCTCGGGATGGTCTCGCCGGTCGACAGCTCGATGTTGCCGCCGACGGCACCGGTCACCTGCGTGTCGAGGTGCACCGAGGCGCCGCGCTTCGCGAGGTTCTTGAGCACCCACTCGCTCGTCTTCAGCGACACCTCGGGCATGATGCGCCCCATCGCCTCGATGAGGTGGAAGTGCGTGTCGTCGAAGGTCAGCTGCGGGTAGCTCTTGACCAGCGAGGAGGCGAGCGAGCGCAGCTCGGCGAACACCTCGATGCCCGCGAAGCCGCCGCCGACGACGACGACGGTCAGCAGACGGTCGCGTTCGGGACCGGCGGGCAGGGTCGACGCCTTGTCGAAGTTCGACATCAGCTTGTCGCGGATCGCGACAGCCTCTTCGATCGTCTTCAGGCCGATCGCGTTGTCCGCGATCCCGGGGATCGGGAAGGTGCGCGAGACGGCACCCGCGGTGACGACGATCTGGTCGTACTCGAACTCGTACGGCTCGCCGGCGATCGGCGTGATCGTCGCGACCTTGTTCGCGTGGTTGATGCCGGTCACCTTGGCGGCCACGACGTTGGTCTTCTTGAGGTGACGACGCAGTGCGACCACCGAGTGGCGGGCTTCGATCGAGCCGGCGGCGACCTCGGGGAGGAACGGCTGGTACGTCATGTAGGGCAGCGGGTCGACGATCGTCACGTCCGCTTCACCCTTGCGCAGATGCTTCTCGAGCTTCCAGGCCGTGTAGAAGCCTGCGTATCCGCCACCGACGATGAGGATCTTGGGCACGGTGTTGGTCACGGTTTGGAGTACTCCTCCTGTGTCAGCGGCTCGGCGCGCGGGACGCCAATCGGATGCGTCGGACAGCAGCGGTGACGCCGAGCGCCACCAGTATAGCCGTCGCAGTGACCAGCAGGAGCGGGAGAGTGCCGTAGATGACGGTGTCGCGATCGGGAAGAAGGGGGGATGCGGCGCGCGTCGCCGGATCGGCGTCCGGCAGCGGCGGAACCTCCACGGGTACGGCCGGCTCCTCCGGCAGAGGCGCGACCGGCGCCCGCCGGTACAGGCGCACCCAGTCCTCGAGACTGCCCATGGGGTTCGCGGTGACGCTCGGGATGCTCGCGGTGACGGCGGCCGCGGCATCCACCAGTCCATAGCCGTAGAGGACGTCCGGCACGTCCTTCGCACCCGCTGCGGGGTGAGCGGTCTTGATGATGCGGTTGATCACGTTGTTCGCGTCGAGCTCGGGGTGCGCCGCACGCACGAGCGCCGCGATGCCGGCGACGATCGGTGCTGCGCCGCTGGTGCCGTCCCACGAGACCAGCGTCGAGTCGGCGGACACCCCGATGAGCTCCTCACTCGGCGCGGTGACCCCGATCGTGATGCCCTGCGTCGACGCCTCGACGCTGGCCTTGCCCGATCGGTCGACGCCGCCCACGGTCAGCACGCCGGGGATGGTCGCGGGCGCGCCGACGCGGGTGGTGCCGCTTCCCCGGTTGCCCGCGGCGACGACGATCACGACGTCGTGCTCGAAGGCGTAGAGGAAGGCGTCGTCCCAGCTCTCAGGCCAGTCCGGCACGTTCGTCGTCAGCGACATGTTGATGACGTCGGCGCCGTTGTCCACCGACCAGCGGATCGCGTCGGCGATCTGGTCGGAGAACGGCCGCGGCGCCGAGGACCCGAACGCGACCGACACCGACAGCAGCTGCGCCTCGGGCGCGACGCCGATCACGCCGGTCTCCGGGCCGGTGCCCCTGCCCGCGGCGAGGGAGGCGACCCAGCTGCCGTGGTCCTTGTCGACGGCGCCGACGGGCGTGCGCCCATCGGACGAGCCGGCGCCCGAGACATCCGTCCCCCCGGCGACCGCACCGTCGAAGGCGACGGGTCCGCGGCCGATCCCCGTGTCGATGACCGCGATCTTCACACCGGCGCCGCGCGTGGTCTCCCACGCCTTCTCGATGCCGTAGTCGGTCAGCCAGTACTCGGCGCTGCGCACCGGGTCGTCGGCGGGGGCCGCCTGCGCGGCCGCAGGCCCGGCCACGACGAGGGTCGTCGCGACGGCGGCCGCGGCGACAGCCGCGAGCAGGCGCCGGATCATCCGCCCGATCCCGGCTGCGCGCAGACGCAGCGCTCGGGCGACCACGACGACATCGCCAGCGCGCGATCGCCGATCGGGTTGACGCCTGGGCCGGCCGCGAGCGCGTGGCCGGCGAGCGCGTGCAGGCACTTCACGCGCGTCGGCATGCCGCCGGCGGAGATGCCGGCGATCTCGTCGACCTCGCCGAACTCGGCGCGGTCCCGCAGGTAGGCCTCGTGCGCGCGCCGGTAGGCGGCGGCGACGTCCTCGTCGACTGCCAGCTCGTCCGAGAGCTCGCGCATCACATGCTCGGCCTCGAGCACCGACATCGCGGCGGTCGCAGCGGGGTGGGTCAGGTAGTAGAACGTCGGGAACGGCGTGCCGTCGGGAAGGCGCGGCGACGTCGCCACCACCGTGGGGTTGCCGCACACGCAGCGCGCGGCGATCCCGACGACACCGCGCGCGGGACGACCGAGCTGTTCCCGGAGCACGGCGAGGTCGGCGTCGCTGACAGGGGGGTACGGCGGGGTCGTCACAGAGGTGCTCCTTGGTCGGGCCCAGGCTACCGGCGCCACCTGGGACGGTCCTGGGCCGCGCCGCGGGCGAACGCGCCGCCGTCATCCCGGCGGCCGGCGACGCTCACGGCGTCGGGGTGGTCGAGGGTTCGGGATCGGGCACGCCCACGGTCACAGGCGCCACGGTCTGCGCGAGCCCCGCCTCGGTGACCGAACGCACCAGCTTCGCCATCCAGTCCGCATCGGCGGCCCGGAGCTCGTCGCTCACCGGGGCCTGCTCCTGCGGCGCGAGCTCGGGCGGCAGGTCGTCGTCGACGAGGTACACCACCTCGCCGGGCTTCACGTAGTACAGCCGCTCGCGCGCCTGCGTGGTGATGTACGCGGGGTCCTGCCAGCGGTCGCGCTGCGATTCGAGTTCGGCGACGTCGTCGCGGCTGACCTGCACCGCCGCCTCGAGGGCGGCGACCTGCTGGCGCTGGTCGACGTAGGTGCCGATCGTGGGCACGAGCACGAAGGCCGCGAGCACGACCAGGCCCATCATGATGACCATGAAGCCGGAGAGACGGATGCCTCCGAGCCACGCGCGCACATCGACCGGGCGTCGTGCGCTCACGGGGCGGCGACGGGGCGCACCGGCACCGGCACCGGCGCCCGCCGCCGGGGTACGAGAAAGGGGAGCCGTCGTCTTGGCCACGGCTCCCCCTCTCTTACAGCGTCTTCAGTGCATCAGCCCTTGAAACGGGGGAAGGCTCCGCGGCCCGCGAACACCGCGGCCTCGCCGAGCTCCTCTTCGATGCGCAGAAGCTGATTGTATTTCGCGACGCGCTCGCTGCGGGCGGGCGCGCCGGTCTTGATCTGACCCGCGTTGACGGCGACCGCGAGGTCGGCGATGGTGGTGTCCTCGGTCTCACCGGAACGGTGCGACAGCATCGAGCGATAGCCGTTCTGGGTGGCGAGGGCGATCGCGTCGAGCGTCTCGGACAGCGTGCCGATCTGGTTCACCTTCACCAGCAGCGCGTTGCCGACGCCGAGGTCGATGCCGCGCTGCAGGCGCTCCGGGTTCGTGACGAACAGGTCGTCGCCCACCAGCTGCACCTTCTTGCCGATCTTGTCGGTGAGGTCCTTCCACGCGTCCCAGTCGTCCTCGGCGAGGGCGTCCTCGATCGTGACGACAGGGTAGTTCGCCACCAGGTCGGCGTAGTAGTCGGTCAGCTGCTCAGCCGACCAGGCCTTGCCCTCGACGGTGTAGACCCCGTCCTTGAAGAACTCGGTCGCCGCGACGTCGAGGCCGACGCCGATGTCCGTTCCGGGGGTGAAACCGGCCTTCTCGATGGCCTTGATGAGGAAGTCCAGGCCCTCGCGGTTGCTGGGAAGGTCCGGCGCGAAGCCGCCCTCGTCGCCCAGGCCGGTCGAGAAGCCGGCGGCCTTCAGCTCGCCCTTGAGGACGTGGTAGACCTCGGTGCCCCACCGCAGCGACTCGGCGTAGGTCTCCGCGCCGATCGGCGCGAGGAAGTACTCCTGGAAGTCGATGCCGTTGTCGGCGTGCTCGCCGCCGTTGATGACGTTGAACAGCGGCACGGGCAGAACATGCGCGTTCGGGCCGCCCAGGTAGCGGAACAGCGGCAGGTCGGCCGAGTCGGCGGCAGCCTTGGCCACCGCGAGCGACACGCCGAGGATGGCGTTTGCTCCCGTGCGCGACTTGTTCTCGGTGCCGTCGGTGGCGATGAGGATCTCGTCGACGAGACGCTGCTCGCTCGCCTCGACGCCCTCGATCGCGGGGCCGAGCTCGTCGATGACGGCCGCGACCGCCTTCAGCACGCCCTTGCCGCCGTAGCGGCTCTTGTCGCCGTCGCGCAGCTCGTACGCCTCGAAAGCGCCGGTCGACGCGCCCGAGGGGACGGCCGCGCGCTGGACGATCCCGTCGTCGAGCAGCACCTCCACCTCGACGGTCGGGTTTCCGCGCGAGTCGAGGATCTCGCGGGCGCCTACAGCCTCGATCTGTGCCACAGGGGGTCTCCTTGCTTGGTGGAGGGTGGTTCGTCGGAGCGTCGTCGGTCCGCCCACGAGTCTAGTGATGACGGATGCCGAGACCACAGGCGTCCGTCATACGACGAGCGCGATCGCGATCCCGTCGTAGCCCTTGGCGTCGAGCGTCTGGATGGCGGTCGCGTCGAACCGCGGGTCGCGTCCGAGCATCTCGAGTCCGCGCTGCACCCCGATGATCTGGGGATTCTCGGTCGCGGGGTTCGCCACCTCGCCGCCGCGGACGGTGTTGTCGACCATGACGACGGTGCCTGGCCGTCCGAGTCGGGCCGCCCAATCGAGGTAGATCGTGTTCGACTCCTTGTCGGCGTCGATGAAGACGAGGTCGAAAGGCTCGCCGCCCTCCAGTGTGGGCAGCACGTCGGCGCCGCGGCCGAGCCGGATCTCGACCTTGTCGCCGACGCCGGCGCGGTCGACGTTCGCGCGGGCGAGCTCCGCGTTGAGAGGCTCGGCCTCGATGGTGACGACCTGGCCGCCGGCGGGGATGCCGCGCGCCAGCCAGATCGTCGAGTACGCGCCGAGCGTGCCGATCTCGAGCACCCGTCTCGCGCCCGACATGCGGGCGATCAGGTGCAGCAGCTTGCCGTTGACCGGCGCGACCTCGATCGCCGGGAGGCCCGCATGGTTCTGGTCGGCGACCGCCCGCTCAAGACCGGGGTCGTGCCCGATCAGCAGCTCGGTGAGGTAAGCGTCGACGCGGCGCCAGGTATCGGGGGTTGGATCGGCCATGCCCTCAGCCAATCCGGCCGCCCACCGGGCGTCAAGACCTGGCGGCCACCCGCGCGACGAGCGCCTCGAGGAGCGCCGCCCCGGTGCCGGCGTCGTCGACGGTCACGACGAACCGCTTGCCGCTGCGGCGGAGCACCTCGATCGCCTCCCCTGTGCGCAGCACGACGCCGAACCGGCGCCCGGTGCTGAGGCGAAGCCCCCAGCCGCCGAACTCCCCCATCGGGTTCACCTCCACGCGCGCCGCCGAGACGACGTCGGCGAGCGGCACGTGGAACCGCGGGATGCCGAGCACCGAGTCGACGTGCAGGCCGGTGTCGTCCACGCGGACGTGGAAGGCGAGCGTCGTCGCCGCCAACACCAGGAGCAGGAGCGCGATGCCGGTGACCAGCCACGCCACGAGCGGCTCGGCGCCGGTGAGCCAGGCGACGGCGGCCGCGACGGCGACGGCGAGCACGGCGGTGACGATGGCGATCGCTCCGCCCGTGTTCATCGCGGTCGCCCGCACCCACACCGCGTGCTCGTTCGCGGCGAGCGCGAGCGGAGCGCCGGGCACCGGCGCGGCATGAGCGGTCTGCTGCTGAGGCTGGACGAGCCAGGCGGCCACGCCGATCAGTGCTGCCGCTGCGAGCGCCGCGGCGAGCGCGGCCCACACGGCGGGCGCGTCGTCGGCGCTGTCCAGGCCCGCCTGCATCGCGAACGTGACGGTGAATGCCACCGTCGTCAGGGCGCAGGTCGCCGCCGCCGTCGCACCCATGAGCCGGTACGTCGCCCCGCGCTCACCGCGACGCAGTCCCGGCATCGTCGTCGCCGCGATCAGGAACGGGACGCCGAGCCCGAACCCCACGGTCATCAGCGGCTGCGTCCACGCGGGCGCGAAGCCGTCGGCCTCCCCCGCCGCGTTCCAGTGCACCGCGACCGTCGACGGCACCTGCGGGAGAAGCAAGAGCTGCACGCCGACCGCGAGGGCGACGAGTGCGACGGGCAGCCACACCGCGACGAGCACGAAGCGGCGGACGACCAGGTCGGAGCGGTCAGCGGGGGTGGCGTTCGTCATCGGCGGCGATCTCCTTCACGAGGGCGGCGAGTGCGTCGGACGGGAGCCCTGCCGCGCGCGCCCGCGCGACCAGGTCGTGGATGTCGTGGTGGAGGGACGCCAGGGTCGCGGCCTGTGCAGTGACCACCGCACCCCGTCCTCGCCGGAGCTCGAGGAGCCCTTCGTCGCGGAGGTCCTGATAGGCGTGCAGCACCGTGTGGACGTTGACGCTGAGCGCGGCCGCGATCTCACGGGCCGCGGGAAGGCGGTCACCCGTCTGCACGCGGCCGGCCGCGGCATCCGCTCGCACGGATGCGGCGATCTGCGCGAACAGCGGTGTATCGCTCTCTGGATCGATCCTCACCAACACACGTTAATTCTATGACAACTAGAACAAGTTCACGACCCGATTGTGGAGATCGACCAATCGAATACGACCCACCGGGAGAGGGCAGCGATGCTGATGCCCATGCGCGTGACCCCTCGACGCCTCGCCGTCGGCATGAGCCTGTGGATCCCCAACCTCTTCAGCGGCATCCGCGTGCGGAGGTTCGCCGAGGACTGGACGAGCGCCACGGTCGAGCTGCACGTCAACGTCTTCACTCGCAACTACGTCAGGACGGCGTTCGGCGGCTCGATGTCGGCGATGACGGACCCGTACTACTTCATGCTGGTGATGCATCAGCTCGGCCGCGACTACGTGGTGTGGGACACCCGCGGCGAGATCGAGTTCCTGAAGCCGGGTCGCGGAGTGCTCACGGCACACTTCGCGGTGCCGCGCGAGAAGGCCGAGGAGCTCCGCGTGCGGGCACGCGGCGGCGCGAAGGTGCTGGAGTGGTTCGAGACCGACATCACCGATGCCGCGGGAGACGTCGTCGCGCGCGTGCGCCGCGAGGTGTACGTGCGCGAGAAGAAGCGGGTGACCACGGCGTCGGCGAGCGGCGCCTAGCGCTCAGAGGTCGGCGCGGTAGTCCGTCGCCGTGAACCCCAGCACTGCGCGGAAGTCGTTCGCGAGGTGCGCCTGATCGGCGTAGCCGAGCTCGGCGGCGATGTCGGACAGCGGCGCGTCGGGGTCCTCGCGCACGCGCTGCGCCGCCTCCTGCAAGCGCCGGCGCCGGATCATCGCGGCCGGCGACAGACCGACCGTGCGGTGCGCGAGCCGCTGCAGGGTGCGCACCGACACGCGCAGGCGCTCGGCCGCGTTGTCGAGCCGGACAATCGTCGGGTCGCTCATCAGCAGGTCCGCCATCGCGTTCGCGAGGCGCGCGTCGGACGTGGGCGGCCCGACGCGTTCCCGGAGCCATCCCGAGACCGCGGCCACCGCCGCACCGAGGTCGGGCATGGCCGCCGACACCGCGACTTGCAGCTCCGGCTCGTCGAGGACGATGTGCGCATCGACCAGCTCGCTCGGCGCGCCGTGCAGACGGGCGAAGGCCGCGGGCTTCAGCAGAGCGCCCACCGCCCAGCCGCTTCTGCGCAGCTCGCGCTCCGAAGCCCGCGTCGTGGCGCCCCACAACGTGACGACATCCGGCTCGACGACGAGGTTCGCGGCCGGATAGCCCAGGACGGGCTGGTGCGACACGACGCCCTCGGGAAGTTCCCACTGCGGGATCCAGAACCACTCGGCGAGAGCGGATGCCTCGCCCTCGGGTCTGAGCCGCGTGAAGCTCGGCAGGCGCTGCGGGTAGAGCACCCCCCGCGTCGGATCGGTCACTCCGTCAAGGTAGTGCGCGGCTGGGACACCCGGGAACCGAGGGTGTCGCGTATCTCCAAGACCGCAGCATCCGTCCACCGCGAGCATGGGCTCATGAGCACTCAGAACACGACAGGCGCCACAGGCGCGCACACGACCGACGGCCGTCCGAACGGCGCGACCAGCCTCACCCCCTTCCTCGCGATCCGCGGGGCGAAGGAGGCGCTCGACTTCTACCGCGACGTATTCGGCGCGCGCGTGACCGACGTCACCGAGTTCGATGGGCTCGTCGTGCACGCCGGGCTGGACTTCGGCCTCGGCATCCTCCAGATCGGCGAACCGTCCCCCGCGTACGGGCTCGTCCCGGCGCCGCAGGGCGACGACGACTGCTACTCGATCGGCATCTACGTGCACGACGCCGACGCGGTGACCGCTCGCGCCGTCGCCGCCGGTGCGACCGTGCGCGAAGAGCCGTCCACCTTCGTGTCGGGCGACCGCTACGCGAGCGTGCGCGACCCGTTCGGCGTGCGGTGGTCGATCATGACGCGCGTCGAGGATCTGTCGGAGCAGGAGAGCGCCGCGCGCGTCTCGGAGTGGGCCGCCTCGGTCAGCGGGGGCTGACCGCATCCTCCTGCGCGGCGGCGAGCTCGGTGAGGAGCGCGGGCAGCAGCGCCTCGGCGGTGCGTCGGTAGCCCAGGGCGCTCGGGTGGAACCGGTCGAGGCTGAACATCTCGTCGGGCTGGGTCACGAAGAACGGCCCGACGGTCCGGCCGAGCGACACGGCACGCGCACCGGTTCGGGCGGCGGCGACGGCCTGAGCGTCGGCGAGCTGGCGGGACAGGCGCGAGCCCAGCGCCCGCAGCGGCTGCGGCACCGGGCGCAGCGCACCGAGGTCGGGGCAGGTGCCGACGACGACCACGGCGCCGCGTGCGCGGAGGCGCACGATCGCCTCCTCGAGGTGGGCGACAGACGTCGACACGGACACGCGGTGCGTGATGTCGTTGCCTCCCACGACGATGACGGCCGCGTCGGGGCGATAGCCGGCCGGAAGGGCGTCCACCTGAGCGGCCAGCACGGACGACTCCGAGCCCACGATCGCCGCGGTGCGCAGCCGCACCGGCCGTCGCTCGGCGCGCGCGAGGCCCTTCGCCAGGCGGGCGCCGAGCGTGTCCTTGCGCCGCTCCGCGCCGAGCCCGGCCGCGATCGAGTCGCCGAGCACGACGAACTCGATCGGCGGCCCGTCGAAGCGTCGGGCCCACACACGGTCGGCGTCGAGCGCCTCCTCACCGAGCGGCTTGCCGATGCGGCGCCTCGCGACCGCCGCCTGTCGCTTCAGCACCGCACGTCCGGCGAGCAGGACGAGCCCCGCGCCCAGCGCGATCGCTGCCGTGCCGACGACAGCGGACCGTGGCACCACGTCAAGCGAACGACCCATGCCCCCCATGCGACAACAGCAGGGTGAACGGACTCTGACGCCCGACGGGCGCGCCGGTGCGGCGCGCCGTGCCCGATCCGACGCGATCGTTCACCGGGCCGGCCCGCCTCCGCGCACAAGCACAGCGCGAAGTCCGGACTTCGCAGCGAGACCCGCAGGCGGGCTGCGTAACCCGGACCGCAGCCGGGCGACCCTCTTACGAAGCGGAGACCTCGTCCACGGCGGCGGCGACGCGCCGCTCGCGGGTCTCGGGACGCTTCGCCTCGGTCACGCCGCGGGCGAGCTCCTTACGGCGGGTGAACGTCAGGGCGTCGAACGCGGCCCTCACCCCCGCAGCCTCGAGCGCGGCGGCCAGGTCAGCGGGAACCTCGACCTCGCGCTCGGCGGTGTCGAGATCGATGGTGGCGTCGACCTCGTCGCCGATCTCGACACCGAGC
>NZ_JYJA01000022.1 GCF_000956465.1 Microbacterium trichothecenolyticum | reverse complement strand
TCCGCGGACGAGGCATCGACAGCCTCCCCAGCATCCGCACCACCACCGCAGAAACGCCTGACTAGACTGCCCGCAACCGTTCACTTTTCAAGCGCCGGAATCGACCAGTTCTGCAGCGCCGCCGACAGTGCTCGCTAAGGTCAAAGGGATTCTGGGGGAATCGCGTTGACGGAATGGCTTTCCAACAGCCATCAGTAGCGGGAGGACCAGCCCTCTCGGGCCGGCACTTACCGCTGCTCAACGTGTGGGTGAGAGGAACAAACAAATGTCGGAGACGACTCCCGCTGCACCGGCCGGCTGGTATCCCGCCGGCGTTGAGAGTCAGGAGCGCTACTGGGATGGCACCGCGTGGACTGACGAGGTTCGGCCCACTGCCGCTGCGACCATGACTCTCCCCGCGCCGAACGACGAGCCCTCTCCGCAGAAGCCGACACGCAAGATCCCATTGTGGGTCTGGATTCTCGCAGGCGCACTCGGTCTGGTAGTGGTGATTCTGGTGATCGCCGGCACTGCTCTCGCTCTTGGTAGTGCGGTAGGCAGCGTTGCCGGGGCGAAGCCAGCAACGAGTGAGGCAGCGGTCGCTGACGCCGAGACGGTAGCTGTCCCGAATGTGATCGGCATGACGATTTCGGAGGGACGCGCCACGCTCGAGTCTGCTGGCCTCACGCTCGCCGCGCCGGCGGGTGCTGCCGACGACGAGGTCATCGACTGGCAGTCCGTGCGTGCAGGGGCGGATGTCGAGTCCGGCAGAGAAGTCGAAGTCACTGTCGAGGAAGACGTGGCCGGGACGCTGGAGAGCCCGCATCCGGCCGGTTACGCGCTGACGATCTATCAGGGCGATCCGGACAACACTCTTGCGACGCTCACAGTCGCTATCAAGGATCCGAACGCGGGTGCCGCGATCGCCGCGGCGAACCAGTTCAATGACCCAGCACAACCGGGATATCACTATGTCGCCGTCGAGTACACGTTCACTGGCGCCTCGAAGACCGAGCCCGCGAACGTGACCTCGCTGCTCTGGGACTGGTCGCTGGCGCAGACCGACGGCACGCTGATCGGCGAATCCAATACGACCGTCGTCTACCCAGACGGGTGGAACAACGCGTACGACGTCAACGACCTCTACGAGGGGCAGACGGGCTCGGCAGTGGTGGTCTATCAGGTGCCGGACTCGTACACCGGTCCGCTCCTCGCGACCGCATACGGGCAGTACGTCGCGCTCTAGTCCGGCCGCCGCCGCGTCGTCCTATTCACGAACCCCGGGCCACCCGCGGGCCGGGTGCGCGCGGCGGCAGTCCTATGACCTTTCTATGATCGTTTCGTCGGGTCGGCCCGACAGAGAGTGTTGGGGGACTAATGAATCAGCTCGTCCGCAATGCGGTCGCTTCGACGGTTGTGTGTGTGGTGTTTGTCCTCGGGGGTTGCTCCGCAGGAGGCGCTGGGGAAACGAGCGGCGGCAGCACTTCTACACCCGGCGCCGTCGAAGTCAAGGAGGAGCTGCTCACCGTCGACATGAGGATCGCTCGATCCCTGCTCGATCCCGATGGCACGCTGACCGATGACGCGATCGTTGCCGCGGCTAGCGAGAAGGGCTTCGCCGCCGTCGTTGACGGCGATGTGGTCGTGTATACCATGACCAAACCGCAGCGGGACGAGATGCTGGCGGACATGCGGTCCTCCGCTCAGACGGCCGTCGACGAGATGATCGCGGACGACTCGAACTCGGTGACCGGGGTCGAATTTGACGACACGATGACATCCTTCCGCGTGGCTGTGGACGCGACGCGCTTCTCCCAGTTGGAGAGCTTTCTCGTCCTTGCCTTCTACCTCCAGGGGGCCTTGTACCAGCAGTTCGCTGGAGTCGCGCAAGACAATGTGGACGTCAAGGTAGATTTCGTCGACGACGCGACCGGTGAAGTGCTGCACTCCGGGTCCTACCAGGAGATGCAGAAGAACCTTGGGCAGCAGTAGCGCACACTGTTCGACACACCAGGAGTGGCCGGGGCGGTGAATCGCTTCAGGTGCACGCACACAGCACCGCCGCCGCGCGCGCCGGGTCACGCGCCCGTCGAGCGGTCGCAGCGGCTCCGCTCGGTCTAGCCTCACGGACAACAATCCCGGTGCGCGATGGGCGTCCCGAAGCGTGCCGGTGCCCGCACGAGGATCCTCGGTGGCGAGCGAGGAGAATCCGCGAACACTTTGTCTGTCGTGCAACGCCGGCACGAGTAACCGATTCGGAGGGGAAGTCACCCCCGTGCACGCGGCCGGCGAGGGCTCAGCGGGGTCTCTGCGAATAGGGATGGCGGTCGTTCTTTAGACGAATAGAGTCGCAGCCGCAGGTACTCCCAGATCCGGGGATCGATCGATTCTCGACCTGCTTCGGGAGCCGACTCTAAGAGATCGCGCATGGCCTGCTCTGCCTCTGGGTCCTCGCGCCCTTTCATCGACCGCATCCACTCTCGCGCAATTCTGTTGTAATCGGCTTGCGTGGCGCCGGCCGCATCGATCGTGTCAGCCAGTACATCTCTCGTCGTATCCGCTTCGGCCTTCACCGCGGCGGTCTTCCGCCGGTTCGTTAGTCCGAGAATGAGGGATACGACGGCGAGTGCCGTGGCGGCCAACCCACCGAAGGCCGAGATGTAGTTGGGGAAGACAACGCCCCAGAAGTCGGTCGCCATGCTGAAACCCTACGGCGGGTCCACTGGCGCGTTGTCCGTAGATGGTCCCGCGATTGGGCGTGCCTCCGGCGGCGGCAAGGGCCGCGAGATCTGAATCTCTGCACCATCCGACGGGCGGTCACAGAACGTGATCCGCCGGATACCCCCCGACGGTTCCGCATTCGAACGACGCACGCAGAGGGATTCCATCGCACCGCGTTCAATCGCTGACTGGAGGCGTCGTCGATTCCGACTATCGTGAGGTCGGGCGGCACACCCTGGGCTTGCGTGTCGCGGGTGAGATGGCGCCCGCCGCGGGGCGCGTTTGGGGGGATACCGGTGCGTCTGGGGAAGGCGGCGACGGCTGCCACTGTGGTAGGGATGCTGGCAACGCTGCTGGTTGGGTGCGAAGGTAGACCGGCCGAGATCGTGCCGGATGTCGCAGGCCTGACCGCTTCTGAGGCGTTGTCGGCGCTAGCGGCGCAGGACATCGACGCGCCCGACTATGAGTGGGCGCTTGTGCCTCCTTACGACACTCTCCCGCTACTGGGGACGGAGCCGGCGGCAGGATCAAGCGTGCGTGCGCCCTGGCGCATCGACCGCCTCGTCTTTACGCCGATCACGGTCACCGCAGTGGTGGACGGGGCAACTCTGGATATCAGCACTGGTGACAGGCTGCGACTCATCGGCATCGCGCCGCGCCCACCCGGCGAGTGCGGATCCGCGGAGGCAACTGCGGAGTTGGCGAAGTGGGTGACCGGACAAGAAATATACGTCGAGAACCCGCCCGAGGTAGAGGACCGGGATGACGCGGGGAGCCTGCTGGTGTATGTCAGCCTGCAAGGCGTGAACGACGTCGGATACCAAATGGTACGAACCGGCATGATGACACCGTCCAACAGCGGACATCCAGCGTCGGACATCTACGCCAACGGGTTCTCGGAGGCATTGCCCTACTCGTGTGCGCCTCCTCCTGCACCAGAGAGTCCCGCGCCCGTCCTTCCGGCGATGAAGGATTGGCAGTGCACATACGACCCCACGATGAATGAGAACTGGTACGACGACGTCGTCTGTCGCAACGGCTCGCAGGTCGTGCGTCCGATCCTGAGGGAGTGGGATGACTTCATCGAGGAATGGGAGATGCGCGAGGAGGCGGACGCTTATGAGCGGTTCCTCAACGACAGCTGATCGCCAGTCCCGGTCGGGTACACAACCAGACCATCGTTCCGAGATCTTCATTGGCCAATAGGCACGCAGGGCGCCCCGCGAACGCGCGGGTGTCCGACCACGAATCCGGATGCGCGCCACGGCGGCCTTCTCAACTTGAGTCCGTCCACCGCCGTTTGCACGGTCAGCCTCCCGGATCGTGCCACTGCTCGCATGAGGATCAGTGTGAGTTATCCGCCCAGCAGTGGAATCAGTGCAGCAGCTTGCTTGCGCGCTGAGTCGCCCGCCAAGGGTGCCCGAAGCCGCATGCCCAGGAAGGAACCGAGCGCGCTGAACGCCCGCTTGACCCGCGAAGGAGAATCAGTCTCGACCGCATTACCTGCATCCGCAACGAGAGCTGCGACCGCCGTGCTCATGTCAGCGGGCAGTGTTGAGAGGACCTGTTCAATCGCATCGAGCACTGCCGTCGATCACGCAAACTGACAGCTCAGGCGTTCGGCACCCCTTCCTGAGCTGCGGTGTCTCCGTCACCCTCCTCGCCCGGAGTTATCTCAGGCATCTCCTCGGGGGGCTGAGGTAACTGCGCCATGCCCGAGCCTGCCCGAAACAGCCCGACCAGGTCTCCGAGCCATCCCGCAGGCCAGCCGTAGGAGATGACGGTCTCCTCAGATGAACCGTCGGGGCCCTTCTTGACGCGGCGCTCGGAAGCTTTTCCTCCGGTGACTACGTAATGAACGCCGTACATGATTAGAAGAGTGAGGAGAATCGGTTCCAGCCCGCTCAGCTTGGATTCTGCCTGCCTCGCCCCCTCTTCCAGGATGGCTCTTGACGACGGATCCTTCAGGAGCTCGTCCACCGCAAAGCGGGTTGCAGCGCGGACGACCGCAGGATCCCTGAACTGTGCGAGGACACTATCCAGCTCGACATCTGCGGGTAGGGTGTCCTGCATTTGCGATCGCAACTCCTGCTCCGTGGCGAAGTTGCTCTTCCGCGCGGCAAAGTACTCCAGTGCGACTAGGCGTTGCACGTCGGTCGCGTTCGACAGCCGAGGGCCGGTTCCGTCAGCATCGTTCATTCAATCTCCTAGACTCGCGGCATACCTTGCACGAATAGCGCCCATGCTATCCAGGCGGGTTTGGTCCTAGCAGCCTCGATGCAAGCATTGCGCGTAGCCTCGATTGGATCCTCGCCGTCGAGTAGGCGCCGCCCAACCTCGGTGAGGATTGACAATATCTCGGGTGCTGGAACGTCCCACCTCGGTGCAATCAAGACCGCCGTGCCCTGGCGACGGAGGGCCCTAAAGAGGCCAAGCTGTTCGCCCAGACCGGCGTATCGCGAAACCCCAGTTGAGCAGGCAGCGGACAGCACGACTACGGGTGCTTTATCTAGACCCCTAATCTCCCGAGGCCCCAGATGGAACTCCGCGCCGGGACCTGCACCACCAAGATCCTCGGTCCACGGCAAGGCTTCGTCCGCGCTGATCTGCCAGGTCATCGTCGCACTTTCGGCGTCGCGAACTCCATGACACAGCATCGCGACGAGATCGACACTCGCCATCAGTGCGAGGCAATCGTCGACGGTCGCCCGTTCGTTTGCGAGGTCGATTGCCTTCGCACCGAGTGTCGATAGCGCGTTGGCGGCCTCAAAGAGCGAGCGCGCGACGTCCTCGCTCTCTCCTGTGCGCGGCACTGTCACCACCCCGATACTGCCTGGCCTGCGCCAAGCCGGCGCCGAGCTGAGTGTGCCCCACGACGGAATAGTCGTGGTCGGGCACAACGGACCGAAGACTGCCTGCCAGGGAATGCCCGCGAGCAGGGCGTGCTCAATGATGACCAGGCCTGCGAGAGAGAACTCGTGCACCACAGCTTCGGCCCATTCCCGTAGCCGGCTCCATCCTTCAACATCGAAAACGTCCCCGCTCATGTCGCTTCCCCAGAATGTCAATCGGGGCGCAAGGCGGTAAGCCATGTCATCGAGCCCCTCGGGGAACGGCAGCTGGATTGGATCCTCACCCTCGCGAGAGAGCATGCTGAAGACCTCTTCGCGTGACGCCATCCATTCGATGACACCCCAACTTTTTGGCAAGCGCGGAAGTTGATCAGGCCATGGCAGGCCACCCGGCGCGTCAGATTCCACCGCCCGCCCGACTACGTCCCTGCTCAGCTCGGCTATGACTCGGGCGACATCGGTCGACACCCCCGATCCGAGCATTTCCTGTGTAGCGTGCTCCAGGAGCACGCTCAGGTTTCTCGTTGATGCAGATACGGCGGCGACATCGACAGTCGCGCTGTACGTTCTGCGCAGGGACTCTGGCACCGAGTCAAGTGCCGCCCGCATCGACTTCTCATCTCCTCGATGCCAAGACTGTAGAGCCACGCCCACCAAACCCAGTGGGGAAGCGTAACCCCACATCTCGTGCGTGAGATTGGCCAGGCGTTTCCACCGCTCGTGCTCCCAGTCCTTCAGAACAAGCTGGGCTCTCATCGCCCAGACGGCCATGAGCAAATGACGAATATGTGCGCCGCAATCGCCAAACTCACTCGTGTCCTCGATGCGTCGGGTTGCCTCGCTCCAGGCGGCCCTCCCTAGCGCGGTGCCGAGAACTCCGCCCGATTGAAGCTCAAGATTCAGTATCGTCGCGCACACCATAGTGAGGGTTGCGACGTCATTGAGCTCTTCTAGTTGCACCTGCTCGAGTGCATCGAGAGCGCCAGCCATATCGCCCGAGAGTTCCAGCTCCTGCGCGCGGGTTGCAGCACTGACATAGCCAAGGGGATGGCGAGCCATCCTCTTGGATACCAAGAGCGATCGGCGAGATGCTTCGGCTGCGCGGTCTGGATCGCCGAGTGCCAGGTGCGTGGCTGCGAGGCTTGCATGTGCTGCGGCTCGGTGCGCTTCTGGCATCTCGTCGGCTAGGCCCTCAAGCGCGGCCAGCGCCCCTTCGAGATCCCCTAACTCACGGCGCAGGATGGCGCGATTGAGCCTGAGCAACGCGAGTTGCTCAGCGCGCACGTCGCCTCCATCAGATTCCTCAACTTCTTCGGCGTAGCGTTCGAGCGCCCTTAGCGCATCAGGAATGCGCCCGAGCAGCCGTAGAGCGTTAGAGCGCTCGAGTTCTAGCGCGAAACGTGCGTTCAGCGGCGCCGACGATTCTTCAGGGCGCGGCTCTGAGCCAACCAAGGCCAAGAAGGCGGCGGGAGCACCGTAGAGCTTCGAGATCGTGCCAACCCAGGCGTCGACCTGCATCGAGTGGGTGAGCCAGTCGGTTTTGCTGATCGCACCATTTACCAACCACTCGGCCAGCGCCCCCCGCAACTCTTCGCGAAGCGCGAAGGCGAGCGGAAGGCGATCCGTGGTGACAGTCCTTGAGACTGCCACTCCCGCGAGTAGGAACTGCGTTTCGGGACCGAGCGCGTAGGGCGACCTCGCCCTGAACCATTCGCGAGCGACCTCCATGGGCTGTCCAGAGTCGACCCCGGCAGCACTGGAGAGAACTGACTCCAGCAAGTAGCCCCGCCCGGTCCGGACAAGGGCCTTCGCCATCGCTGGGAACGCATGCGGCCGCTCTCGGCAGAGGTAAACTGCGCAGTCGACCACGTCCGATGGATCGGTGGAAGCCGCGACGAGATTTGCCGGGAGGTGAAGCGACTCCGCATGGGGCGCCTGAGCTTCAGCCATGGTTTCCATCTGGAGCCACGCCCACGACCACTGTCGACGAAAGGGCAGCTCACGTTGGGTCACCGTGCACAGGTAGGCACTGATGGCTCCGAGCGCGTAGCGATTGGCGCCAGAGATTGCAGGATTCGAGATGAGGCGCTGCGCCACCTCGATCCAGCGATCCAGCACGCGCGGAGGGACCGCGCTCAGGACGACAAAGCTCGATACCCGGTCCATCAGAGAACGCTCCGGAACCGCCTCTCCCTGATACTCAGAGATATCAGCCACGCTAAGCCACGCATTTAGCACGAGTTGGTCAAGATGGTCGAGAGCAAATTCGAGTGACGAGGTTTCAGCGCTAGCTGCGGGAGAGGAGCGGGCTTCCCTCGGCACGAATACGGCAATCTTCGTGTCTGGGGCTCCGACCATGGTTAGCGCGTACATGGCACAGAAGAATTCTGGGGTCAGACTTTCAAAGAGATCCGATGGGACCGACTCGCTGGCCAGCTCTAGGCGTGAATACTCGTTAAAGGCTTCGATATGCCGAGCACGCCATTCGGTCAGCCACGGGGCCACCGCGGCTGACCGATCGACGAAGTACCCACGCTGCACGTAGTGAAGAGCGAGTTGCTCAAGATACTCTTCATTGAGTCTGTGCTCCGGCGCGACGAGAAGCACACGCCGTTGCTCCCCCGAGATCAGGACGCTAGGGCGTGTAGCGCAGCTGCTTTGCCCGCAGCGCTCGTTCGGACCGACGTCAACTCTTTGCAGCTCAGCATGAACGGCGAGGACCTGTTCAAGATCAGACATCGAACGCTCGTCGACGGACGTCACTTCGTGCGGCGCATCCACAGCACCACAGAACTCGCATGTCATTCGCGCGCCCCCGCTAGCACGCGTCAAACATAGCTTGTTCGTCGCCCCTCGCCCGCGTCGAACAACCTCCCAGTTGTCGCAACTCTAGATAGTTCGCGAGGTCGCGAGCAACGATTTCGATGCGCCGGATCGATGCATCGCGCACTCCAGACTCGATAACGCCGCCAACTGGATTCTGGAATGCACGCCGGGGCACCTCGAGCGTTCGATGCGCGTATGAGGATGGTCGATGGGCGAGGCAGCTCTGGGACTATGGTCGGCGACTCTTCAGCTCGCTTGTGGAGGCCCCTGGGATAACGCCTGTCGGATCCGCCAGACGGGAAAGCCGCTGAGCTGCGCAATCAAGTCGACATCGAACTCGTGCTCGAAGTACGCCACCCGCACCGCCCGGATGCGCGACGGATTGCCACCGAAAGCAAGTGTGAACTCGGTGGCGTAGCGCTCCCAGACGCTCACCTCATAGCCCGGTGCGGTCACGATGCATTCACCTCATCCCGGGTCTGACTCTCAGGAGCGGTCGCGGTGCTGATGCGATGCTACGACACCCGTGTTAACGCCAGAAGACATGGGATCCCGGAAAGCCCGCTACGCACGGTGTACACGCCTGCGGGGATGGCCCGCCCGTGGCGCACCGTTCACACCGGAGCGACCCGGGCAATGGGGTCCGGCTGAGACTGCGTCATCGTCACGTCCGGTCGCCGCAGGCCCCTAGCGGTGGTGAGCACATCGTCCCGCGATGCATACCAGCCGGGGCGCATGCCAAGCCCGAGCCAGATTGCCTCGTAGCCGCCGTCCACTCGTTCGACGTAGGCAACCAGACGCGCGGCGTCGTGCTCGTCGATGTTGGTGTCGCACAGTCGCCACGCAGATTCGTCGAGCGGTTCGAACACCAGATTCTGTTGATCGACAGTGATCATCTGAACCTCCGAACCAACAATGCGCCCTCGCCGCTCGCTACACCAGCCCTTGACCGATTCTCGGGGACGACGTTCGGTTGAGTCCCCGCGGTCCGGCGCACCTCGGCTACGGCATCTGCCCCTGTCGCCGCGTCGGCGTTGTCGTGCTGAGCGTGGCGTTTCCGGGAGTCTTGCCGTTGCAAGCCTGGAAGTACCAGTAGTCCGCGTCGTTCTCGGCGCGGAGCCAGGCTTGTTCAAGGTGGGCCAGTTGTGCCCGGAGCGCATGCGCCTCGTGTGCGGCTTCGAGCCAAAGGTCGATGAGCGTGGTCATGAGCGGGCGATTCGGTCGATGTGGTCGGGGCGGAACCCGCTCCAGTGGTCGTGTTCGTCGACGACGACCACGGGGGCTTCGGTGTAGCCGAGTTCGTCGACGACGTACTCGCGTGCCGCAGGCTGCTTCCGGATGTCGACCTCGACGAAGGTGACGCCCTTGCGGGTGAGGACGTCTTTGGTGAGCTTGCAGCGTTGGCAGCTGGGTCCGGTCGTGTACACGGTGACCGCGTTGATGGTCATGTCCTTCTCCCTTTCGTTGTTTGCCGGGAATCTCAATCAGGTTTGTCAAGCCGAGGCGGGCTCGATCGGTCCTGGCTGTCCTCACTCCCCCAGTGCTCTTCGCCTGGAAGGCACGTAGTGCCGCGAAGGGGCGGCGTCGGGAGTGCAACCCGAAGGGTGGCGGGGGGAGAGAATCTCGGCGCGAAACAAGGGAGCGCAGCGACCGCGTGCCGAGAATCTCGGAGGAGCCAGCGGCTTGCCGCTTGCGCGGACGCCACCGGCCCGTATGCTGCCGAAGGCTTCCAGACGAAAACGCGCCCAGCGCAGAGAGCACATCGGCCGCAGGCCGGCCACCGCCTGGACCCTACGGGTGATGCCCCGGTTGCATTCCAGTCGTCCGCGGTTTCTAACGAGGCGCCCACAGGACGGCGGGCGATCCAATGGACTCGGTCCCGGCTTGCGTGGACCCCGTTAGCGAGCGCGAGTCTCGAGCGGAGTCGGGTGGCCGCTGATGCAGTGGTTCTGGTGCTGAGCGGGAAGCGCCTCCTGGCCGGCCGTCGGAGCCGGTCTCGATCAGCAGTGGCGGTACGCAGGCCTACTGAATCGTGACCTCCACGCCCTGCCCGACGTCCACAACAACGCCGAGGAACGACGGGATCACGCTCGCGAGAGAATCGCGGAAATCGTCTATCGGCGGCGTCTGTCCGTCGTCGGTTGTGACCTCGACAGTGGCGGTTGTCCCGGACCAGTCGACACCGTAGACACGGGCGCCGTCGTCGTCGGCGAGCCAGTCGCTGGCCGCGTCCTGGATGCTCACCGACCACCGCGCCAACGCGACGGAGACGATCGAGTTCGCCACAAGCGGCAGGGCGATGACAACTGTGAGGACAGAGACGATGATGTAGGCGCGGCGACGGTTCGCCACCGGAGACGATCCGGGGTCGCGCGCATAGCCGGCCAGAGTGAACACGATGCTGCCGGCGATGATCAGGGCAAGCACGTTCGAGAGGAACAGCCACAGCGCGCCGAGAGCGTCCGCCCATAGGCCCTGTCCGGCGCAGACGCCGACGACACCCAGCGGCGGCACGAGCGAGATCGCTATGGCGACGCCGGGGAGGATTGCGCTGAGGTCCCTGCGACACATCGCGAATCCGCCCGCGAACCCGGTCGCTAGTGCCGCGAGGAGGTCCATGAAGCTCGGCGATGTCCGACCCAGCACCTGCGAGTTGGTCTCCAGACTTTCGGGTGTCGCGACGAACACTGAGAACGCAAGGCCCAACACGACCACGATGGCAAGGCCCAGCAGTACCCACAGGATGGACCGCACGACGAGGCTGAGGTGGCCTGTCACGATGCCGAGGCCGATCGCGAGGATCGGGGTTCCGAGCGGCGCGATGATCATGGCACCGATGACGGTCGCGGTCGAGTCGGTCAGCACCCCGGCGATCGCGATGATCCCGGCGAGGGTCAGCATGATGAGGAACCCGCTGCGCTTGCCCGCGCGGTCACCGGAGCCGAGGTCGAGCGCCTCGGTGACCTCAGCCGCGGTCTGCCGTTGCGTTGGCGGGATGAGCGCCTGGAGCATCTCCGAGAGCGTCGCCATGCGCACATCATGGCGTACACGCTCATGTTGAGCGCGAGCGGCGCGACGCTGCGTCCATTCTGGCGGCGTCACCGCATCCCATCAGCCGATCGGAGCGGACTTCGGACACACACCCTCAGTCGTGTACTGGTGATCGCCGGGCACGTGCAGGTGGGAGATCCTGCGGTCGCGTGGTTGCCGAAGAGGAGGACCGGCGGCCATTGTCCGCCGATCCTCCTCGGTCATGGTGTGACGATGTTGAAGGACTTGTCGCCCGGGTCTAGCACAGCCTGGAGTTGCTGCACGACTCCGATGTCCCCGACGATGCCGACTCCCGCGGAGGTGGTGTCGCCGCTGAAGAGCGCGAGCAGTCGCTGCTTGGTGAGCGTGAGGTGCAACTGCGCGTCGCCGGCCGGCTCCCTTCGAACGTAGGTGAGCAGCCCGTTGCGGAGGGTGAGACGGAAGGACTGACCGAGATCAGTGAGAGTGATGTCGATCGTGAGGTGCAGATCCCAGGCTTCCGGGCCGTTGATGGTGATTGCGACCGCGTCGAACAGCTGCTCCGGGGTGAGGCGCGCGAGCACGCCGGGGGCGTTCGTCTCGGTCGGGGTGCCGAAGTTGCCTTCGCGCAGTTCCGTCGCGGCGGCGAGGAAGAAGTTCCGCCAGGTTCCGTTCTCCGCCCCATACCCGAGCTGCTCGAACGTGTCCGCCAGTAGCGCCTTGGCGGCAGTGTTGTCCGGCTCAGCGAAGACGGCGTGGTCGAGCAGGGTCGCCGCCCACCGGTAGTCACCCTCATCGAAGGCGGCCTGCGCCTGCGCGATGACCTGGTCGATTCCGCCGAAGCCCCTCACGTAGCGTTTCGCGGCTTCGACGGGCGGGTGCGGCCACAGCCGGGCAGGGTTGCCGTCGAACCAGCCCAGGTAGCGCTGGTAGATCGCCTTCACGTTGTGGCTCACCGAGCCGTAGTAGCCGCGCGAGCTCCAACCTTCCAGGGCCGGCGGGAACTCGATGGCCTCGGCGATCTCCGGTCCGGTGAGTCCCTTGTTCAGCAGTCGCAGCGTTTGGTCGTGAATGTACCCGTAGAGGTCGCGCTGCGACTCCAAGAACGTGCGGATGTTCTCGGTGCCCCACGTGGGCCAGTGGTGGGAGGCGAACAGCACATCGGTGCGGTCGGCGTACAGTTCGATCGCCTCGGTCAGGTACTGCGACCACATGTGCGGGTCACGGACCACCGCACCGCGGAGGGTGAGCAGGTTGTGGAGGTTGTGGGTCGCGTTCTCGGCCATGCACAGCACCCGCAGCTGCGGGAAGTAGAAATGCATCTCGGCGGGCGCCTCCGTTCCCGGCGCCATCTGGAACTCGATGTCGACGCCATCGACGGTGTGTGTCTGACCGGTGGTCGTGATCGTGAGGGTCGGCTCGATGAGCGTCACCTCGCCCGTCGACAATGTCATCCCGAGCCCGGCACCAAGCTGTCCCTGCGGGCCCCGATCGAGAGCCGCCCCGTACATGTATCCGGCGCGACGGTTCATGGCGACACCCGCATACACGTTCTCCGACACCGCGTGCTCGAGGAACCCTTCCGGTGCGATCACCTCGACCGCCCCCGATGCGACCTCCTCCTCGGTGACCACGCCGAGGACGCCGCCGTAGTGGTCGGCGTGGCTGTGGGTGAAGATCACCGCCTTGACCGGACGTTCGCCGCGGAACTTGCGGTACAACGCGAGCGCGGCGGCGCCGGTCTCCTTGGAAAGGAGCGTGTCGACCACGATGACTCCGTTGTCGGTCTCGATCAGGGTCATGTTCGATAGATCCAGACCGCGCACCTGATAGACCCGGTCGGCGAGTTCGAACAGTCCGTGGGTGCGCATCAGTGTCGACTGCCGCCACAGGCTGGGGTTCACGCTCGTTGGCGCGTCACCGTCGACGAAATCGAACGATGCGGCGTCCCACACGACCTCACCGGCGGCGTTGCGCACCTGCGGGGAATCGAGTGTGCCGACGAACCCGCGCTTGTTCGCGTCGAAGTCGGCTATGTCACCGAACGGCAATGTCGACAGCAACGCGGTGTTGGTTTGCGCAATCGTCGCTGAGGGATCCTGCTGGTCCATGCTCATCCTCTCTCGTGGGCGAGAACACACCCTCCGCCACCCTTCCGAACCCGTGGAGCGAGCGCAAGCAAACTCGCCACCATAGCCGGTCTGGCCGGCCCATCTCGTTGAAGTCGAGGGTGTGTGGGTGCGGATCGGCGTGGAGCGAGCCGCGCTCCTTATGTGGCTGGTGCTGCGAAGACTGTCCCGTCGCGAAGGACGGCCCAGATGACGTTGATGCGTCGCCGCGCGAGTGCGATCAAAGCTTGCTTATGACTCTTGCCTTCAGATCGCTTTCGTTCGTAGAACGCTCGAGATGTTGGACAGTTTCTGGCTGCGATGAATGCGGACTGGAAGCAGGCGTTCAGTAGTCGGCGGTCGTAGCGCCGGGGACGGTAGTGGTTGCCGGAGATCTTTCCCGAGTCGCGCGGAACCGGCGCGAGACCGGCGAAGCTTGCGAGCCGGTCCGGAGTTTCGAAGTAAGAGAGGTCGGTGCCAGTCGCGGCGAGGAAGTCTGCTGCAAGTCGCGGCCCGAATCCGGGGATGGACATCAACGACGCGGCCAATGGGTTGGCGGGCAGGACCGCCGTAATCTCGGCCTCGACTTCCAGGATCTGCTCGCGGAGGCGGAGCAGGTCTCGAGCGATCGTGCCGACCAGTCGAGCCGCTGCGGCTTCGCCCGCGACCGTGGCATGTTGCTCGGCGGCAGCCTGGAGGGCGATGGTGGCGACATCCGTCGCCTTACGGCAGTGCTTTCCTTTCAGCCATGTCGTGATTCGACGATGCCCGACGCGTCGTATCGCGCCGGGAGTCTGATACTTCGTCAGCAGGATCAATGGCCCCTTCGACGTGGCGTAGTTGAACGCGGCCTCCAGCGTCGGGAAGTAGTGCAACAGGATCGCGCGCAGCCGGTTGACCGTGCGGGTGCGGTCGTGGACGAGGTCCTCACGTCGAGCGGAAAGCAACCGCAGCTCGGCGGTGAGGTCATCGACGGGTCGCATGAGATTCAGGTCGCGGCGGATGCGCGCCTGGTCGGCGATGATCACTGCATCCTTCGCATCGGTCTTCGCCTCACCGCGGTAAGTGTGCGCGGCGTGGTGGATCGCCCGGCCGGAGATGTAGTGCAAAGGCTGGCGATGCTCCGTGAACACCGCACGGAGCAATCCGGTGCCCCCATGGTTGAGGTCGGTTGCCCACGCGACCTCAACGCCGCCGGGCAGGCTCGCGACATCGCCCAGCAGAGTACGGATCTCGGGTTCACGGTTCGCGAACCTGCGAGACAGAAGTTTGTTCCCGTCGCCGTCGATGGCGACGCAGTGGTGGTGTGACTTGCCGGCATCGATTCCGGCCCATAGCTGCGGCACGCAGATGTCCCTTTCTCTCGGATGTGGGTGCGCGCCATCAACGACCACGCCGGCATGTCCTTACGGGGCGATCTCTCGCGCGATTCTCAATGAGCGGTCCTGCCGTTGCGGGATCCCGGGCGGCTATTCACGGCATGCCATCAGATGGGCAGAAGGCACGAAACCATACCCGGGACCCCTGGCGCGTTCCGAAGCTTACGGGCGCCCCGGATCCACAGGCTTCACAGTAAGGAAGGCACGAAGTGCCTGTTAGGGAGCGCGACGCGGAGCGTCAACCCGCCAGGGCGGCGGGGGAGAGAGTTTCGGTGCGAAATAAGGGAGCTTGCGACCGCGCGCCGGAAGTCTCGGAGGAGCCGGCAGCGAAGCTGCTTGCGCGCAGCGGCGCCGACCGTAGACTGCCGCAGGCTTCACGGCGAACAACGTCCGCCGACGGCGGGCGGACAGCACTGCCAGCCGCCCGCGGCTGACCACTGAGATCCAGGGTGATTCGCCAAAAGAGGCACCACACCCTTTTTGGGGGTTCTCGGTACGATGGGCCGCGAGGAGGGTCGATGCCCGGAGCGACCTCGCCATGGCGAGTCAACGATGTGGTCCGTTACGACCGGATGCGCCACAACGCCACCACGCTCACCGCGTTACTGGTCGCCGTTGCCCGTGCAGGTGACTATGAGGCGGAGCCGGCGCGGGTCGAGTTGGCGGGGTGGCGTCGTGAGGTGGGGGCCGTGGACGGGTTCGATCGGGCCGCGGTGGCCGCGCTTACAGAGCGCATCGACCTTCGGATTCGTGAGCTCGAGGTGCCGCAGTGAGCTCCCCGATCGTGGACGACGCGGCACGCGACGAGATCCTGCGTCGCGACATCCTGCCGCTGTACTTTCCCGGGGACGCGTCGAGCCCGGCACCGACGTTCACGCTTCTCGCCGGGCAGCCCGGCGCTGGACGAGGCCGCGTCGCGCTCGGTGACGGGGCGGACGCCGACGCCGCGGTCGTGACCGGTGATGACCTGCGCGCCTTCCATCCCGGCTTTCTCGATCCGAGGGGCGCGGTGTCGGCGGAGGTCGCGCAGGCGGTGGCGGGGTGGGTGGCCGGGTGCATCCGGTATGCCCGTGAGCATCACCGGTCGATGGTGCTGGAAGGGTCGTTCGGCAACATGCCCGCCGCGGCCGGCAGCGCGGAACGGTTCGCCGGGGAGGGGTTCACCACCCGGCTGGTCGTGGTCGGCTCGACGCGCGCGGAAAGCCTGCTGTCGCTCACCTCCGGGTACCTGCAGGACGTGCAGGGGCGGCGCCCGGCGGCGCTGACCGGCCGCGCTGCGCATGATGAGGCGTTCGACGCCACCCGGCGGCTGGTGGGCTCGGTGGAGGAGTCCGGGTGGGTGGACCGGGTGACCGTGGTCGCCCGCGATGGCCGCACGGTGTTCGACGGGACCCGGACCGAGTCCGGGTTCGCGGGGGCGCAGGCGGCGCTGGTTGCGGCGCAGTCGGCCCGCATGGGCCGGTTCGATGCGACGCAGTGGTTGAGTGAGCTGCACCACGTCACCGACTACGCCACCACGCTGCGGGCGATGCCGGACGGGGTGGCTGAAATGCTGGTGGACCTGCATGAGACGGCCCTGCGGGACGTGATCCCGCAGCTGCACATCCCCGCGGGCGGGAAGTTCGCGACCGCGATCGAACAGAAGACCGTCGCCGCCCTCGTCGCCCTCCGCCCGACCCTCACTCCCACGGCCGGACCCATCGACATCGCCGCCCCGGCGGTCGCCCCGCCGGGTCCGGAGCGTGGAGGCGTGTCGCGGTGACCCGCCTCGTCGGATACACCCGCCAGCTCTCCCCCGACCTGGACCCCGCCCCCGACATCTCGGCGTTGACCGCGGCCGGCGTGGTGCGGGTGTTCGTGGACGACCAGACCACGGACCCCCGCAAACGCCCCGCACTGACCGAATGCCTGGGATTCCTCGAGGCCGGCGATGTGCTCGTGGTGCCCAGCGCGGCGCACCTGTCGCACACTGTCACCCATTTCGTCAGCACGGTGGCCGCGCTGACGGCCCGCGGTGTCGAGTTCCGATCGCTGACGGAGCCGGCGCTGTGCACGGCTGTGGACAACGCGGTGAATCCCGCGGAGGTGGTCGCGGCGGAGGAGGGGTTGCGGCGGCGGTTGGTGAGTCTGCGCACCCGGGCGGGGATGGCGTCCGCGGCCGCCGCCGGCAAGCGACCTGGCCGGCCGACGGTGATGACGCCGGAGAAGGTGGCGATGGCGGTCGAGCTGCGCAACCTGGATCGGCCGATCACCCACATCGCGAGGGTGCTCGGCGTGAGCGCCAACTCGGTGCAGCGCGCCCTCGCCCCACTCCCCCGGCACCCCGACCCCGCGGGTTAGCGGCCCACGCCCGGCCGCTGCGGTTGGTGGTCGAGTTCGAGCCAGCTGCGCAGGATCTCCTCGTGGGCGCGGTCGTCGTCCCAGTCGGGTTCGGTCAGCGCCCACCGGTGCATCAGCCTCGCCGCGGTGTGGGTGTGCCTGCCCGCGTCGAGCACCTCCGCGAGTGCTTCCGCTTCGGGGAACTGCAGGCTGCAGACCAGCTGGTCGTCGTGGCCCGCGAGTCGCTCATCGAGGATGTCGGCGAGCCGGTCGATGGTCGCTTCCAGCCGGTCCCAGGCGACGATGCTGTCCGGGTGCCGTCCCGCAGCGGCGCGGGGGGAAGTCGTTGTGGTGTTCATGATGGTTCCCTCGTTTCGCGACGTCGGTGGGTCAGTTCAGCGAGGCAGGAAAGGTGGATGCGGCCAAGCCGGCCGCGAGCACGGCGACGACCGCGACACAGAGCACGGCGGCGCCGATCGTGCGCGCAGCGTGGAACGGATGCCCGCGGATCAGTTGACCCGCGGCGACCGGGAGCAGCAGCACGGCCAGGGTGGATGCGATTGCGGTGGCCGCGAGCAGCGGGATGAGGTGGGTGGGAATATTCATGGCGGTTCCTTCCGTCGATGCATTGGATGCCGGTGGTTAGAGGTTGTCGAAGGAGGTGTCGCCGCTGAGGGCGGCGAGGTGTTGGATGAAGGCTTGCCGGTCCGCGGTCGGGGTGGTGATCAGCGTCCGCACCGTGACGCGCAGGTCGGCGAGCTTATCGACGGGGAGCCCGGCGAGGGGGGCGAGGCACCAGTCGAGGTCCTCGGTGATCGTCCAGCCAGGCTCAATGACCTCTTTGGCGGGGTACCAGGTGAAGGCGCAGATCGCGACCTTGTACAAGGCGTCCTCGGCGGCGGCAGGGTCGAGCATGAGCGGTTCTCCGCTTGGCGTGGGGGTAGTCATCGGTTCATTCCCATCGTGGTGTTCGGGTTCAGCATCGGGTGCGGCGCAGCCGGGTCGGGGTCGAGGTGGTGTCGGCGTCGCGGGGGGTCGCGGTGACGGAGCCGGTCATTGACCTGCTTGCCGATCGCGTCCAACCGGGCATTCTCCACGGCGTCGCGTTGCTCGCGCTGTGTCGCGCGTTCCTGTGCGGCGAGCTGCCGGCGGGCCTCCGCGAGCAGTTGTCGGCTCGCGTAGCTGCCGTCGGCGGCGAGGGCGTGTTCGATCCGGATCCGTTTGCTGTCGCGTCCGAACGCGGCCACCAGTTCCGGCGGCGTCGCCCGCAGCATCTCCACTGGAGCGCGCGGCTTGCGTCGCAGCGCGGCGATCTCCTCGGGCGTCCGCTGCCGGGTGAAGAACGCGTCAGCGGCGGCCGTGTTCGCGTGGCGCTCCGCGGCAGGGGTGGTGCGGAGCCGGCGGGGTGGAAGCCCGGCGGCGAGGCGGCGTTTCTCGCGTTCCTTCCAGGCCCGGTTGCCGGCGAGTACCTTCGCCCGGTTGGCGGCGTAGTAGGCACGCTTCTTCGCCTTCAGCTCTTCGGCGTGTGCGGCGTAGTACGCGCGGGCTTGGGCGCGTTTGGGTTCCGGGTTCTCGCGGTGCTGGGCGCGGAGCTTCGCGTTGTACTCGTCCTTATGGGTCTTCCACCAGCGGCGCTGCGCCGTCGCGCGCATCGCCTGGTACCCCTCCGGATCCTCGGCGCGCTTGCGGGCCCGCCACTGCCGGGTGTACTCGCGGTGCTCGGCCTTGTGCGCCTCGTAGTACTTCTTCGACGAGGCCTTCTTCGACTCCTTCCGGCGCCGTTCGGCCGCCTTTTGGGCACTGTCTCGCCTGCTGTATTCCCGCTTCTGCGCGAGCACTTCCTCGCGATGCTCCGCGTCATACGCGGCCCGGTACGCGCGGATGTGGTCCTGGTTGCGTTCGCGCCACGCCCGCTTGCCCTCACGGATCCGGTCCGCGTTGCGCTCCCGGTATCGGCGCCGCACCTCGTTCTTCCGTTCCGCCTCGGCGCGCTCCTCACCGCTTTCAGCCGGGGCATTCATGCGGGAGCCGCCGATCCGGTGAGCGCGGGAAGTCCGGGACTGCCGAAGTCACGAACACCCGGCCTTCCGAATTGCGTAGGTGCCGGAGTCGGCGGGTGCGTCCGAGAGTCCGGAACACCCGGCGCCTGATCGACCGCAAGCTCGCGAGCGGTGACACCGTAAGTTCCGGATTCCGTGGGTGCCGGACTTCCGGACTTCGGGAGTCCGGAAGTCAGGGAGTACCGGAGTTCGTCCTCGGTGGAGCCGCGCAGCTGGTCGGCGTGGGCGAGGAGCAGATCGATCGCGACACGGATCAGCGTGTTCTCCGTGATCCGTTCCGCCTTGAACCGCCGCCGCCGCATCACCGCATCCGCCAGCGCCGTCAGCGCAGTGACCTGATCGTCGCGGATGCGGGCATCCTTCCGGGACAGCTGGGCGAACATCGGCGCCAGCGGCCCCGCGGACGGTGTCTCTGCGGCGACGCGGGCGCGGGCGTCACTGAGCTTCCCCGCGAGGTCGACCCGGGCCATCATCACCACGCCCCCGTCAACGCCGGCGACAGCAACCGCTCGAGCTCCCGGGCGATGGCCGCGATGTCCGCGATCGCACCCTCGGTGCGCCGGTTACGGCGCATGCTCGTGACCAGCTGACCCAGCACCGGGGCGTCCGCTTGCACCTTGTACTGCCGCAGATATGACTCCAGCCGTGGAACCCCCAGCTCGGAGTTCAGTAGCCCCTGCCAGGTCTGCAGCTGGTGCGGCACGCGCGGGTCGATCCGGTTCAGCAGCACCCCGTGACCCAGCTGGCGTGGTTCGATCAGCCGGCTCAGCGTGCGGAGGGTGGGGTCGACCGCGAGCGGCTCCGGGGTGACCGGTACGAGGGCGTAGTCGGCGGCATCCAGCACGGTCTCCAGCACGGCGGTGTCCTCGAGGCTGCCGGGGGTGTCCACCAGCACGAACTCGTAGTCCGCTCGCAGATCCCTCAGTCGGCTCAGCATGTTCGGGTGCTGACTGCCGGCGAAATCGAACGGCAGCAGGTCACGGGCGTTCTCCGCCCACCACACCGTGGATTCCTGCCGGTCCACGTCCACCACCAGCACCCGATGCCGACGCGACAACTCCGCCGCCACCTGCATCGCAACGGTCGTCTTCCCGACCCCGCCCTTCTGGTTCGCGACCGCAATGAGCGCCATCGATGGCGCACGGGTGCCCGACGGTGGCGGGTCGATCTCAGTCATCGGGATCGCCCCCGCGCTCGAGGCCTTCGAACCACACCTCGAGGTCGTCGAAGGGATACAGGATGATCCGCCCCACCTTGTAGTAGCGCGGCCCCGTCTTCTTGTATCGCCACTCCGCCAGCAGCTTCAGCTTCAACCCCGGAATCAGCGCGACCACCCGGTCTGGGGTCAGAAGATCCTTGTTCAGCACCGGTTCCCCCGGTTTCGCTTCCGTCATCACACTCCAGCCTTCCTGCCGAATAACTTTTGTGTTTGACATGAGTACACACTTAAAGAGTATTCTTCGCAAGAGGGAAGTGCAGAATTCAGTTGAAGTAAGGCAAGATGAGGAGGTGCAGGTCGACGTGAAGACCCCTGATGGAGCTCGCATGACTGCGAGCGACGCAACACAGTCGCTGGGTGCCGCATTGCGCATCGCGCCCGCGTTCGTGGCTACGGCTGTGGACTACGAGTCGGGAGTGGAAACCACGATCGAAGCGCAGTACCGCACCGACCGCGGACGCTACGTCCTCACGATGATCCTGAATCGAGCGATTGCAGCAGATTTCAGCGAGTACCGACTGAAGCACACGGCACCGCAGGCGATCCTTCAGGCCGCAATCCCGCAGTGCATCGCTCTGCAGCTCGACGACAGCGCGGATGCGAAGCGTACGACGGTCGCGGATCTCACAACAGGCGAGGGACGGATCATCCCCCCATGGCTCGCGCAGGCAGTCGTGAAACGCGGCGTGAAAGACGAACGGTGGGAGGTCGTCGAGATCCTCTACGGGACCGCCGCGCTCTCAGAACTGCCTCCCGTGAAGTTGATCGCGCTCGAGCTCGGCGTACCCGAACGCACGGCCAGCGATTGGATCAAGAGCGCGCGCGCCGCGGGGTGGCTGGTCGGCCTGACGTCGAACGTCGGCCGGCCCGCGGACATATAGCGCGCAGCGCGCGGATTCGAGTCAGTCATGGGCAGCGTCGAGTCGTACGACACCGCGAAGGGCCGCCGCTACCGCGTCCGGTACCGCACGCCGAACAACCGCCAGACCGATAAGCGCGGGTTCCGTACGAAGCGGGACGCCGAGGAGTTCTTGGCTGGCGTCGAGACCCTGAAAGCGACTGGCGAGTTCGTGTCATCCACGCACTCCAGGATCCTGGTGCGCGATTGGGCGCAGGTGTGGCTGAGCTCGTTGGTCAACCTGAAGCCCACCACGCGATCCGGGTATGAGTACACGCTGGGAAAGCACATCCTCCCCCGGTGGGGCAGCCATCGGCTCGGTGACATCTCTCATGCGCAGGTGCAGCACTGGGTCAGCGAGCTCTCTCAGCAGCTTGCCGCGTCGACCGTACGGCAGGTTTATCACGTCCTGGCGAGCATGCTGAAGTTCGCAGTTCGAGATCGGAAGCTGACACGGAATCCCGCTGAAGATATCAAACTGCCCCGGATCACGAAGCGGCGACGCGGCTACCTCACGCACGAGCAGGTCGCGGTCCTTGTGGAGGCGGCTGCCGACTGGGGCGACCTTCTGGCGACGCTCGCGTACACCGGACTGCGCTGGGGCGAGCTTGCCGCGCTTCGCGTCAAGAACGTAGACCTTGCGCACAGGCGACTGTCGATCGTCGAGAGCGTCAGCGAGATCGGCGGAACCCTGGCATGGGGCACGCCTAAGAGCGACGAGTCTCGCGTGGTGGTCGCGCCTTCTTTCCTTGTTGCGCCACTGAAGCGCCGCATGACGGGCAAGCGCGGAGACGATCTTGTGTTCACGACGCTGACGGGCACGCCGATGCGGAACAACAACTTCCGGCATCGTGTGTTCAATCCTGCTCTCGCGAAGGTGCGAGAGCAGGATCCGTTGTTTCCGGTCGTCACGCCCCATGATCTTCGCCACACGGCGGCCAGCCTCGCGGTCTCAGCCGGCGCGAATGTGAAGGCCGTCCAGCGAATGCTGGGGCATGCGTCGGCGGCGATGACCCTCGACGTATATGCGGATCTCTTCGATGAGGACCTCAATGCCGTGTCAGACGCGCTCGACCGGGAGGCGGCCGCACACTTCGCCGGCAAGGTCTGGCCCGAGCCCGACCTCGGTCCCCTGCATTAGGAGGTCGGCACGCACGCCTCGCGCAACGGTGGGCAAAATGTGGGCAAGCCGCAGATTGACGACTCCGAGCACATGAGCCAGGAACGACAAAACCCCCGATTTACCGGGGGTTTTGATCTGTAGCAGGAGCGGGGCTTGAACCCGCGACCTCACGATTATGAGTCGTGCGCTCTCACCAACTGAGCTACCCTGCCATACGCATCCAACGGTCACGAAATGGATGCCGCGAGCCCCGAGTCAGGATTGAACTGACGACCCCTTCCTTACCATGGAAGTGCTCTGCCACTGAGCTATCGGGGCGTGCTGCCTGCAAGCAGGCAACTAGAAGAGGATACCAGAGGCGTGGCACCCTTCCGAACCACTCAACCCACCGTGTGGGTCCCGTCGGTGTACTTCTGAAGCCACGGCCACGGGTCGATGGCGGTGGTGCCGTTGTCGAGGATCTCGAAGTGCGTGTGGGCGCCGTACGAGCGGCCCGTGTTGCCGGTGCGGCCGATGACCGTGCCGACAGTGACGTGCTGGCCGGGGCTGACCTGGAGCGAGCCGTACTGCATGTGCGCGTAGTGGCTCGAGACCAGCTGCCCGTCGACGATGTGGTCGATGATGACGTGCACGCCGTAGGCGCCGCCCGCCTCCGAGGCGACGCGCACGGTGCCGTCGGCGATCGCCTGCACGGGCGCACCGTTGCCGGGCGTGAAGTCGATGCCCTCGTGCATGCGGCCGGAGCGCATGCCGAACCCGTACGACATCGTGACACCGACCGCGAAAGGCCACTGGATGTTCGAGTTCGGGTTGTTGTGGAAGAGGTTCGAGAAGTTCTTGATCCCCGCCTCCGACGCGAGCTGCGCCGTGGTCGTCGTCGCGTAGTTCTCGGTGCGCTGGAGCGTGTCGCTCTGCGCGTCGCCGGGAGCGACGTATGCCTGGATCTCGGCCTCGTCCACGAGCGGCACGGAGTCGTCGCCCACGGCGAGAACCGAGAGCGAGGCTTCCGTGCCGTTGACGGCGGCGACCGCTTCGGCCGGAGTCGTCATGCCGACGGCCATGAGACCGACGATGCCGAAGACGCCGATCGAGAACGAGGCGGTGGCCACGCGCTTGAAGGCCGAGCCGCGACGGGCCTGCGCACGGCGGGGTGCTGCGTGCGGCGTCGACCCTGCCTCGGCCTCCGCCTCTGCCTCCGGCGCGGGCTGCTGGACGGGGGTCTCGCCGGTGAAGGCGAACAGGCGGGATGCGGCTTCGAACTCGTCGACTCCGGATGCTGCCGGCGCGGGGATCGGGCCGGTCAGGGGCTCGATGCGCTCGGTGCGAGGGCGCTCGGTGCGCGCGCGCGATGCGTGCGGCTCGGCGGGCTGCGAGGCACCGGCGTCGACGTCCGACTGGGCCGTGGTCGCCGTCTGCGACGGCGCTGCGACCCGGGGCGCGGCCGTCATCTGCGGCTCGGCCAGCTTCGAGGCGGGCGCCGGTGCCGGGGTCGGCTGCGGCGCGGCGGCCTCGACCTCGGCCGCCGTCGTGGCCACCGTCTCAGCGGCGTCGGCGGTGAGGAGGCTCGCGAAGGAGTCGGCCATCCACGTGGAGGCGCCTTCAGCCGGCGTGGCACTCGAGGCGGGCGCCGCAACGGCAGTGGAGGAGGCCGGCGACTCGGCGATCGCGACGGGCTCGAGAAGCTCGAACGGCTCGGCGGGAGCGAGGACGGCGTCGAGCAGCGGTGCCGGCTCTTCGCGGGTCGGCAGTCCGGCCTCGAACGCCGCGGCCGGACGTTCGGGCTCGGCGGGAGCGACAGGGGCGATCGGCGGCACGACGGCCACGGGCTGCTCGGCGGTCTGGGAGCGGCGCGAGCGCCGGCTCACCTGCTCGGCAGCGGGCGCGGCGGAGGCGGCGACAGAGGAGCGGGCTCGTGCGCGAGGCGCGACGGCGTCGATGACGGCGCCGGAAGCGGCCGGAAGCTCGACCGACGACGGCGCCGGGGCCACCGGCTCGACAGGCGTCGCGACCGGAGCCGGAGCCACCGGAGCCGGAGCGACCGGAGTCGCCGGAGCTGCGACCGCTGGTGTCGAGGCGACGTACGACGTCGCCTCGGGCTTCACCGCGGGGGTGGCCGCAGCGGCCGGCCGCTGCGATTCGATCGGACGACCCCACACGACCGCGGGACGCTCGGGAGCGGTGCTCGCCGCCTGCCGCCGTGCGGTCGCACGGCCTGCCCCGGGAGCCTCCGGCGTCGCCTGAGCAGGCGCTGCGGAGGGTCGGCTGGAGCGGCGCGTGGGCACAGATCCGGCCTGGGGGGCGTCGAAAGGCAAAGCGGAAGCGGGCTCTCAGGTCGTGCCGCGAGGGGGGTGTTCGCGACAAGGCGGTCTTCGGGCAAAGGACCCCTCCGCCGTTCGGGTGGCGAAGGTAACGATCGGGTAAACCCTACCCCGGGCGTCCTGGGAATGCCATGTGCGGCTCGGATTTCATGACGCGCGTTTCGTGAGGATTCGATGAGAGGCGCGTCATCACGCGAGTCCCGCGGCCTCGGCGAGGCGATCGAAGATCGCCGGAGTCGCAGCCACGACGAGGGGTGCACGTGGACCGCCGTCGGGCTCCGCCCGGCCGAAACGCCCCCCAGCCTCGGTGACGAGCAGCGACCCCGCCGCGAGGTCCCATGGGGCGAGCCCACGTTCGAAGTAGCCGTCCAAGCGGCCGGCGGCGACGAATGCGAGGTCGCTCGCGGCCGATCCGCCGCGGCGCAGGTCTCGTGCGGGCACCGCGGGCATGACGCGGCCGATGAGCTCGATGTCGCCGGGCCGGGTCGCCGGGTCGTAGCCGAACCCGGTCGCGAGGAGAGCACCGGCTCCCCCGACCTCCGGGTTGACGGAGAGCCGGTTCACGCCCAGCCACGCGCCCTCGCCGCGGGCGGCGTGGAACATCTCGCCGAGCGCCGGGGTGTAGACGACGCCGGCCAGCGCCTCCCACTCGCCGGGCGTGGGCTCGCCCCGCACTGCGGCGATGCTGACGGCGTACGAGGGGATGCCGTAGGCGTAGTTGACGGTGCCGTCGATCGGGTCGACGACCCACGTGACGCCGCTCTCGCCAGAGTCGCCGCCGGTCTCCTCCCCGAGGAAGCCGTCGTCGGGGCGCGCGGCCGTCAGCCGGGCGCGGATCAGGGCCTCGACCTCGCGGTCGGCCTCCGTGACGATGTCGGCGAGCGCGGTCTTGGTCGCGGCGATCGCGACGCCCGCCTCGCGGCGGGTCCGCGCGAGCTCCCCGGCTTCGCGGGCGATGTCGATGGCAAGGGATTCGAGGTCGTGCTCGAGGCTCATGCCTCCACGGTAACGAAGCGGCGCGCGGCTCGAGCAACCGCGTGGGTAGCGTGGAGCCCATGGTCGCTGCCGCCCAGTCCCGCCGCTTCGACGTCGCCATCGTCGGCGGCGGTCACAACGCCCTCGTCGCCGCCGCCTACCTGGCCCGGGCGGGACGGTCCGTCGTCGTCCTCGAACGGCTCGACCACGTCGGCGGGGCCGCGGTGTCGGAGCAGCCGTGGGCGGGCGTCGACGCCCGGCTCTCGCGCTACTCCTATCTCGTCAGCCTGCTCCCGCAGAGCATCATCGACGACCTCGGGCTCGGCATCCGTCTCCTCCGACGCCGCTACTCCTCGTACACGCCCGACCCGGCGGCTCCGTCGCGGGGCATTCTGATCGATACCGCGGATGCCGCGGCCACCGGCGCGTCGTTCGCGCGCGTCACCGGGACCACCGGTGAGGCGACGCGCTTCGGCGACTTCGCCGACCGGATCGAGCCGATCGCGCGTCTCCTCTTCCCCTCCATGACGCAGCCGCTGCATCGAGAGCGAGACGTGCGGGCGGACCTCGGCGACGGCCGGCTCTGGTCCGACCTGTTCGAGCGCCCCCTGGGCGACGTGCTGCGGTCGTCGTTCGACACCGACATCGCCCGCGGCATCGCGCTCACCGACGGCCTCATCGGCACCTTCGCCTCCGCCGACGACGAGAGCCTCCGCCAGAACCGCTGCTTCCTCTACCACGTGATCGGCGGCGGGACAGGGCACTGGGACGTGCCCGTGGGCGGCATGGGCCGTGTGACGGCCGAACTGTCGCGCGCCGCGGCCGAAGCGGGGGTCGAGCTGCGCACGCGGACCGACGTGACCGCCGTGACGCCGGACGGCGAGGTCACGCTCGCCGGCGGTGGCGTCGTGCAGGCGCAGCTGGTGCTGAGCGGCGTCGGCCCGGCGGTTCTCTCGCGACTGCTCGCGGCCGGCGGGGCAGGCGCCCCTCTCGCCGACGCGCCGGCACCCGAGGGCGCGCAGCTGAAGGTCAACATGCTGCTGAAGCGGCTGCCCCGTCTTCGGGACGACAGCGTCGCTCCCGAGGCGGCGTTCGCCGGCACCTTCCACGTCAACGAGACCATGACCCAGCTCGACGACGCACACCGCGCGGCGGTGGGCGGCAGCATCCCTGATCCCCTCCCGGCCGAGATCTACTGCCACTCCCTCACCGATCCGACCATCCTCGGTCCCGAGCTGCGCGCATCGGGCGCGCACACTCTGACGCTCTTCGGCCTCCAGGTGCCGCACCGCCTCGTCGACGGACGGGACACGGATGCTGCGCGCGCTGCGCTCCTCGACGCGGCCCAGCGCTCGCTCGACACGGTGCTGGCCGAGCCCATCGCCGACTGCCTCTACGAGGCTCCCGACGGCACGATGTGCGTCGAGGCGCGCACCACCGCCGACCTGGAGCGATCACTCGGCATGGTGGGCGGCGACATCTTCCATGGCCCGCTCTCGTGGCCGTGGGCGGGCGACGACGAGCCGCTCGACACGCCGGCCGAGCGCTGGGGCGTGGCGACGCAGCACTCGAACGTGCTGATGTGCGGCTCGGGAGCGCGCCGCGGCGGCGCGGTCAGCGGCCTCGGCGGGCACAACGCCGCCATGGCCGCGCTGGAGATGCTCGGGCGATGACCTGCCATGCCGTGGTCGGGTGCGCAGCGTGTGAACGCGCTTCGACAGGTCAACCGCGGCTCCACAGCAGGAATCGGCTCGAACTCTCCTGCAGAACCCCGGTTGACCTGTTGAGCGAGAAGGAGTCGGATGCTGCGACCCGCAGCGGGTCCGGCGCTCAGGGGCGCGGCGGCAGCGGCGGGGGTGGCGGGTAGCCCTCGTACCCCGGCGCCGTCGCCGGCGGCTGGGGGGTGGCGGGCTCGGCGAGCGCGGGAGCCTGCGGGCCAGGCAGCTGCGCGGACGGAGCCGGCTCGATCCGCGTGAAGACGTGCGCGCCCGGCGACGGGTACCCCGTGTAGTACGCGTTCCAGTCGGGCGAGCCGTCAGGCAGCATCGGCAACGGCGTGACGCCGTCGACGTACGTCGGCCACGGGAGGAGCTCCTGCGGGGCCGGAGCGCCGCCCGGCGCGGTGATGGCTGCGTGGGCGACCGGTGCGGCGAGGGCCGGGTAGGCGACGTGGGATCGGGGCTTCTTCGGCGCGAGCAGCACGTTCACGAGCGGCAGCAGCGCCGTTCCGACCGCCGCCAGGATCGCGACGGCGACCACGATGCGCCAGTAGAGGTCGGCGAGGATGAGCCACTCGCCGAACGCCAGCGGAATGATCAGCAGGGCCGCGAGGCCGACCACGAGGGCGATCGTGATGACCGCCACGGTGCGGGTGAACGGCGTGTCGTGACGGTGGAGCGCCTTCATATACAGGCGGACATGCAGCAGGACGAGCTGCAGGATCAGCACGATCAGCAGGAACTGGACGAACTTCGAGAATCCGATCCAGTAGTAGCGCTCCGGCATCCAGATCATGATGGCGCCGAGCAGGAGCGCGATGATCCACGAGGCCATGCTCGCGAGCGCGAACCAGGCCGGACGCCGCGGCGCGAGGTGGGCGTCGAGGATGGCGACCCCGGCGAACGCGACGAGCAGCAGGATCGTCAGGAACGCCCGTCCGATGAGGCCGTTCTGCCCACCGATCAGCACCCAGACGACGCAGACGAGCGCCGCGGCGATGAGGGCGCCGATCGCGACCCAGATGGCGATCCGCAGCAGCGGCGAGGGCGAGGCATCCGTCTGCCCTGCTTCCCCTCTCGGAGCGGGCGTCGCATACGGGTCGGGCGCGGTCATGGCGTTCCTCTCGTGACGCGGGCGGAGTGCCTGCACCGCCCATCCTGACATGCCGCCCGGCGGCGCGCTCAGGCGGATCCGCGTGGGCTCGACCCTCGATGATCCCGCGCATGGTTCCAGGCGCCGGAGCGGGTGCCCCGGCGCCTCGAACGAGCCGCCTCAGCCGCGGCGCGGGTGGGCCTTGAAGAAGTCCCACATGATCTGCGAGGCGCTGATCTCCTGCGAGACGGCGCCCAGCGGCGAGAGGTCGACGTCGGTTCCGGGCCAGGTGTGGCCCCCGTCCGCCACCTCGTAGAGCACGACGTCGGCCTGCTTGGCACAGTTCGGCCACGAGTAGGCGGTGATCCCGGCGCCTGCCGGCGTGACGACCGGGCCACGACGGCAATCGTTCAGCGCGGCCCAGCGCTGGGCGGCCAGCTGGACGGTGTATCCCCAGCGGGGGTCGGCGTTGCCCGGGTACGGGTTGACGAAGTCGGCGGTTCCGTGGAAGGTCACGACGGCGACCGGCCTGTCAGGGGAACAGGAGTCGGCCACGGGCCCGGAAAGCGCTGCGGGGTCCGGACGCCCGGCTCGAAGACCGGCGACCGGTGCGATCGCGGCGAAGACGTCGGATGCCTCGCACGCGAGCGCCGACGCCATGCGGCCGCCGCCGGAGAAGCCGGTGGCGAAGACGCGGCGTTCATCGACGCACCCGGCCGCGTCCACCGCGTCGACGACGGCGCGGAGGAAGGCGACGTCGTCGCGAGACCCGGCGGGAGGGTAGGTGCCGGAGGTCAGCGGCACGCCGGGGACGTTCCAGGCCCAGTTGCCGTCGGGCAGCGTCCGTGGGAACTCGATGTCGCCGGTCGGGTTGACGACAATGAAGCCCTGGGCGGCGCCGATCTCTCCGAGATCCGAGATATCGGCCTGCACGCCGCCGTTCGCGTTCGACCCGTGGAGGTCGACGACGAGCGGCAGCTCGCGACGCAGCGGCGCGTCGGGCACCTGGACGAGGACGCCATAGGTCTCTCCCGCGAAGGACACCTCCAGCGTGGATGCGCCGACGGGCAGGGTCCGCGCGCAGGACTGCGCCGGGCCACCGGCTGCTGTGGCGGGGGCCGCGCCGAGGATGATGCCTCCCGCCGCGAGGGCGAGGGCCACTCCCGTGGCGAGGATCGCACGTGCGCGCGTTCGCGTCTTCGCGATCATCAGAACTCCTTCGTTCTCGAATTCCGAGCGCTCGCTCGGTTTTCGAATGCTAGCAGTGCTCGAAGATCGCGTCGATCGCGCACTCGGAATATGACGGGCGCCTCATCGTCACCTTCAGTGAGCGCATCGGCCACTGCGCGGGAGCCGAGACCGCTCGCGCGATGCCTCGTCGGCTGATCGACACAGCTCTCGGACGAGGCACGGTCGTGCTGCTGACCACGGACGCGGGATCGTTCCTCGGCGTGGGGCCATGAGCGGTCGACGACGCGACTTTCGGGACGAAGGAAGGAAGCGGCCGACGTCACTCACTGAGCCGGCCCCCGCGCGCCTCCTGCGTCGCCGTCGCAACAACCGCGAAAGCCCCCGGTGGACCCGGGGGCTTTCGATTCACGGTGGCGAGTGAGGGATTCGAACCCCCGAAGTCGATGACAGCTGAGTTACAATCAGATCCCTTTGGCCGCTTGGGTAACTCGCCAGGTGCGCACCCGTCCGACTTTTCCAGACGACCGGAGGCGCGATCCACCATATTACGCGTAGATGCCCGAGGTCTGAAATCGGCCCGCTCTACGTGCCGATGTGGTCGAGGTCGAGGCCTTCGAGCGCGCTCGGCGTGCGCAGCAGCGCCCCCTCGAAACGGCACGTCGCGGCCGCCGCGTCCATCGCCGAGACCAGCACCGTGTCCCAGTCCTCGGCTCCGTCCGGCGTCCTCGCGACGAGCGCGGCGACAGCGGCGGCGAAGGCGGCGTCGCCCGCGCCCATCGTGTCGACGATGCGGCCGGGCAGGTTCGAGATCGGCCGTGTCACCACGACGTCGCCGGCCTCGATCGTGGCGCCGGCAGCACCTTCGGTCGCCAGCACGGCGCGGGCACCGAGGTCGATCAGGCGGGCGCGCACGGCGTCGAGCCGGTCGTCGTACAGCAGCGCGGCGTCGTCCTCGCCGACTTTCACGAGCGCAGCTCCGGCCGCGAGGGCCTCGAAGCCGCGCACGAACTCGTCCTCGTCGTGCATCATGCCGGTGCGGGGGTTGGGATCGATCGCGACGGACACTTGGGCTCGTCCCCCGCTCAGTGCGAGTGCCTCGGCCCCGGCGATCGCGTCGGCAAGCTCCGTGGCCTGCTCGGCGTCGTCGAAGGCGAAGCAGCTCACGACCACGAGGTCGGCGTCCGCGAAGGCCTGGCGCTCGGCGTCGCCGAAGCGGATCCGCCGGCGCTCTGACGCCTCATTGAACTCGTACACGGGCTCCCCCGCGCCGGAGCGCGTGCTCACGGCGCGTGCGGTGCCCAGGAGCGACGGCGTCGCGAGGAGCCCGACGCCGAAGTCGGCGAGATAGCGCCGCACGCGCGAGGCGGGCTCGTCGTCGCCCAGCATCGCGACGAGGGTCGCCGGTACGCCGAGCCGCGCGAGGCCGACCGCGACGTTGAGCGCGGCTCCTCCGACGAACTCGCGGACGCCATGGTCGTCGCGCAGTTCGTCGATGAGCGCGTCGCCCACCACGACCACCGTCATCGCGGCACTCTCGCGGCTTCGAGCACACGGCCGACGAACGCCTCGGTGCGCCGGCGCGTGCCGTCGATCTTCATGTCGACGCTCGCCCTCACCTCGTTCGGCGCGAGCGGCGGCGCGAGGCGAACATTCTCGTGGCACGACAGGTCGGCGCAGATGTACGTGCCCACGCTGTCGCCGTGCATGCCCGCCTCGCCGGCCTTGCGTGCCGTGTACATGGTGACCTGATCGGCGGGCTGCATCGTGTGGCACAGGTTGCACAGCGCCGCGCGCGCGTGGGACGAGCCCTCCGCGCCGCGCAGCACGATGGCGGCGGGTTCGCCGTCGATCTCGGCGACCAGGTAGCCCCGACCGCGGGTGCGCGGGTCGCGCCACGCCAGGAAGTCGAGGTGATCCCAGTCGGTGAGCACGAAGTCGTGAGGCAGGGTGACGAGACGCAGCTCGTCGGCGGAGGCGTTCACGAATGCGGAACGCAGCTCATCTTCGGTCAGTGGGCGCATGGCACCTCCTCGCCCGCCCAGTCTACGAAGGACGACGGATGCCGCCACCCCGCGTGTCGTCGGCAGACCTCCGCACTCAGCCTCCACCGTGAGACGACAGTCACGCGACGAGACAGTGGGGTTCACCCGGGGTCTTCGTCCTGCAGCTGTCGTCTCACGGCCCGGGGGGGTCGGGCGCGGTCGGAGCGCCCGGGGTCAGCGTGCCGCGGGCTCGGCCACGTCGTCCACGGCGTCGGGCGACGGCTCCTCGGCAGCGCCGGATCGGCCGCGGATGAGAAAGCCGAACCCGAACGCGATGAAGAACATCAGCACGCCGTACACGGCTGCCGGCAGCGACAGCTCCACGGAGCCGAGCACGGTCTGCGCGATGACGATCGCGAGCGTCGCGTTGTGGATTCCGATCTCGAACGACGACGCGATCGACTGCCGCTTGCCGACCCTCACCTGGCGCGGCGCGAAGTAGCCGACCGTGAGGCTGATCAGGCAGAACACGATCGTGATGAGCGAGAGGCGGCCGAAGTTCTCGAGCAGCAGCGCCCAGTTCTGCGCGACGGCGCCCGCGATCACGACGACGAGGATGATGACCGACGCGATGCGCACCGGTCTGTCCATCGCTTCCGCGAAACGCGGCCAGAAGCGGCGCACGATCATGCCGAGCGCCACGGGCAGCAGCACGATCGCGAAGACCTCCACCGTCTTCGCCCACTGCAGTCCCAGCTGGTCGTCGAACGGGTTGAAGTAGAGGATGGCGAGGTTGGTGATGAGCGGGAGCGTGAACACGGCGATCACCGAGTTCACGGCCGTGAGCGAGATGTTCAGGGCCACGTCGCCCCGGAACAGGTGGCTGTAGAGGTTGGCTGTGGTGCCGCCCGGCGACGCCGCGAGCATCATCATGCCGACCGCGAGGATCGGCGGCAGCTGGAACGCGAGCACCAGCCCGAAGCAGATCAGGGGCAGCAGCAGCAGCTGGCACACCAGGGCGATGATCACCGCCTTGGGCTGCTTGAGGACGCGGGCGAAGTCGCCGATGGTGAGGCTCAGGCCGAGCCCGAACATGATGATTCCGAGGGCCACGGGCAGGCCGATGGTGGTCAACGCTGACATGGGACTCAGTGTGTCAAACGATGCGACTGCGTGTCACGGTTGTCCACAGCCCGCAGCGGCGTCGTCAGGCGGACTCGACCTGCTCCGCGGGAGTGGTCTCGTCGGCCGACACCACGCCGCGCGACACTTCGTCCGCAGTCGCGGACCGAGGCTCCGGTGCGGGCACCTTGACGCCCGAGAGCCGCCACACGGCGAACGCGGGCCCGTCTGCCGACAGCAGCACCGCTCCGTCGTCGGCCACCGCGAGGGTCGCGTCGCCGACGAGCGCCTCAGCCGAAGCGGCGCCCGGGAGCGCACCCGCGGGGATCTCGGCATCCGCGTCGCCCTTCGCCGCCAGCACGAGCAGCGTCTCGTCGGCGGCCTCCCGCACGAACACGACGGACTCGTCGTCGACGTGCACCCACCGAAGCCCTCCGGTCGACAGGACCGGGTGCGCGTGGCGCAGCGCGACGAGCTCGCGGTAGAGCGCAAGCCGCTCGGCCACCTCGGGCTCGCTCTCGGTGCCCCACGGGATCGGTGTGCGGCTCGCCTCGCCGTCGACCCCGACGAGTCCGAACTCGTCGCCCGCGAAGATCACGGGCAGGCCCGGCAGCGTCATCATGAGGCCTGCCGCGACCGGCACCGTCCCCGGCGCCGCGTTCGTCGCGAAGCGCCCGGTGTCGTGCGTGTCGAGCGGCTGCATGTTGCCGAGCCGCACCCGCCACGGGATGCCGGCGGTGAAGCGCACCACGGCGTCGACGAACTGCCGCGCGGAGTACCGCGGGATGCCGCCGATCGGCTGGGTGAAGAACCAGGGCTCGGTCGCCTCACGGCCGTCGTACGTGAGGTAGGCCGCGTGGGTCGGCTCGGACAGCCACCCCCACACGGGCCGCGTGAACGACGGGTACGTCATGGCGCCGTGCCAGCCGTCGCCCTGCAGGTCGCTCGCGGCGTCGTTGGTCGACTCCCCCAGCAGGATCGTGTCGGGGTTGATCTCGATCATCGTGCGCCGCAGCAGCTGGCGCACCTCGGCGTTGAGGTCGACGGACCCGAGGCGCCCGGTCATGTTGGCGACGTCGATGCGCCAGCCATCGGCCGAGTACGGCGGCTTGAGCCACTTCGCGACGACGGAGTCGGGTCCCTCGATGAACCGGTCGCGGAGCTCCTGCGACGCCCAGTTGAACTTGGGCAGGCTCGGCACGCCGAGCCACGACGCGTACTCGGTGTTCGCGTCATCCGTGAAGTAGTAGAACTCCTCCTCCGGGGCGCCGGGATGGCCGAGCGCGGCCTGGAACCACTCGTGCCGATCACCAGAGTGGTTGCTCGTGAGATCGCCGATGACACGGATGCCGCGGGCATGGGCGGCCTCGATCAGCCGGACGTACGCCTCATCTCCGCCGAGCAGTGGGTCGACGCGGTCGAAGCTCGAGGCGTCGTAGCGGTGATTCGAGGCCGCGGGGAAGATCGGCGTGAGATACAGCAGGTTGACGCCGAGCGAGACGAGGTGGTCGAGCTTCTCGATGACGCCGCCGAGGTCGCCGCCGTAGAACTGCTGCGACCGCGCCGGCACGACGGGGTCGACGGGGTCGTCCCAATCCGCCGGGATCGCCCAGTCCGGGGTCGGATGCGCATCGGCCTGCGCCGACCGCGCGAAGCGGTCGGGGAACACCTGGTACATCACGGAGTCGGTGAGCCATGCGGGCGGGGCAGGGGACGCGACGAGGGCGAAGTCCTCGGCGTCGAGGGTCTCGATCGTGTGCAGGCCGGTCTGGTTCAGCCACTCCACCCGCCCGTCACCACCACAATCGGCACTGTGCACGAGCACCCAGCGGTAGCCGTGCCGCGGGTTGCGCACGGTGACGGGTGCCTCCCACCACTCCCAGCCGTCGGACGAGCCGAGGGGCGCAGCATCCGTCCATTCCGGCTCGTGATCGGGATTGGAGCGCGTGCGCACCGCCGCGAGCGGGCCGTAGCCCGCCGGCACGCGCAGCCGCACGGTGACCACGTCGCCGAGCTGCGGCGCCAGGTCGGACACGTGCAGCGGCGAGCCGTCGTGGTGAGGGAGGACGGTCGTCATGGCTCGGCCTTTCGTCAGGCGGGCGGTGGCGGTGCTCGCCTCGATCATCGCAGAGCGGAAGTTCCGACGGGCTCCAAGGAGTGGCGCCTTCTCGCATCCGCTCTGCGATCAGCTGTGCTTGATCAGCCCTTCGTGGCGCCGGCGGTCAGGCCCCCCACGATGTACTTCTGGAGGAGCAGGAAGACGATGACGACCGGGATCGCGGCCATGACCGCGCCTGCGGCGAAGCCCGACCAGTCGGCGTATCGCGGGTTCGACACCAGCTTGGTGAGACCGACCACGAGCGTCTGCTTGTCGGGATCGATGAGCAGGACACTCGCGATCATGTATTCGTTCACGATCCCGATGAACGAGAGCAGTCCGACGACGGCGAGGATGGGCGCGACCAGGCGGAGGATGATCGTGAAGAAGATGCGGGCGTGGCCGGCGCCGTCGATCTTCGCCGCCTCGTCGAGTTCCTTGGGGATCGTGTTGAAGAAGCCGTACATCAGGTAGGTGTTCACGCCGAGCGCGCCGCCGAGGTAGATCAGGATCAGCCCGCTGAGCGTGTTGAGTCCGATCGCCGGGAACCAGTCGCTGATGGCGCTGAACATGAGGAAGATCGCCACGACGGCCAGCATCTGCGGGAACATCTGCACGACCACGATCGTGATGAGGCCCACGCGGCGCCCGGTGAAGCGCATGCGCGAGAAGGCGTAGGCGGCGAGGGCCCCGATGAACACCATCGTGAAACCGGTGATCAGCGCCACGATCATGGTGTTGAGGAACCACTGCGGGTAGGGGATCTGCGGGTCGGTGAGGATGCGCACGTAACTGTCGATGCCGACCGCCGAGAACAGCTGGTTCGTGCCCGTGAGGGTGCCGCTCGGGTTCAGCGACGCCGACAGCACGTACAGCAGCGGGAAGATCGCGAACGCCGACACCACGATCGCGACGACGTGGCGCCAGCCGGTGTCGGCGAACCACCTGCCGAACGGGCGACGGCGAGCCGGTCGCTCGGCACGCGGCGAAGGCGCCATGCCGGGGGCCGCGGTCTCGAACTGCTCGGCGGCACTGCCGCCCGCGACGGCCAGGGTCGCATTCTGCGTGACGGTCTTGTCGGGGTGGGCGAGACGGTCCTGGGATTCCGACATGTCAGTTCAGCTCCTCGAGGGCCTTGGTCTTGCGGAAACTGATCACAGCGATCACCGCGACCACGATGAAGATCAGGATCGTGAACGCCGAGGCGAGGCCGTAGTCGCGGTTCTGCCCGGTGAACGCGACCTTGTAGACCATCGAGATCAACAGGTCGGTGTGCCCGGCCGGTATCGCCGTGTCCTCGAATCGCGGCCCGCCGCCGGTGAGCATGTAGATCAGGTTGAAGTTGTTGAAGTTGAAGGCGAACGACGCGATCAACAGGGGCGCCACCGTCACGAGCAGCAGCGGCAGCTTGATGCGACGGAAGATCTGCCAGGGGCTCGCGCCGTCCATGACACCGGCTTCGTTGACCTCCTCGGGGATGCCCTGAAGGGCCCCCATGCACACGAGGAACATGTAGGGGAAACCGAGCCAGAGGTTGACGAGCAGGACCGAGAACTTCGCGATCCACGGGTCGGTCAGCCAGCCGATCTCGGCACCGCCCAGGAGCACCTGGTTGATGAAGCCGAAGCTCTTGTTCATCATGCCCGCCCAGATGAGGGCCGACAGGAACGCCGGGAACGCGTAGGGCAGGATCAGCATGATCCGATACCCGTTCTTGAACCGCATGCGCTTGTTCTGGAACAGCATTGCGAGCAGCAGGCCGAGGAAGAAGGTCGTGGCCACCGAGACGATGGCGAACACGAACGTCCATGCCGTCACCGCCAGGAGCGGGCCGCGGATCGTCGTGTCGGTCAGGGCGCGCACGAAGTTGTCGAAGCCGACGAAGACCTGCCAGCCGGGCAGCAGCTGCTCACCGGACTCGGAGGTGAAGGCGCCCTCGCCGGAGTCGGTGTAGACGGTGCCGGTGGCGGTGTCGGTCATCGTGTCGGCGGCGGCGTCGTACACGAGAGTGGAGGTGTACAGGTAGCCCTTCTGACCGTCCTGCGTGCGGATGGCCCCGTCATTGGGGTCGTCGCTGTACGGCACCGCGAGCTCTTCGACCTCGTTGCTGCGGGCGAGCACGTCCGCGAAGGTGAGCGTGGTCCAGCCATCCACCGCGACGGCCTTGCCGCCGTCCATCGTGGCGTCGACGGACTCGAGCGGCTTCTGGTTGGTGCCGAGCGACGCTTCGCCGTCGGTGGGGTCGGTCACCAGCAGGCCGAGCTCGCCGACGCGCTCGACGACGGTCACGTCGAACGTCGGCGAGTCCTCGACGCGGACGAGCGAGGATCGCATGAGGGACGCGATCGCCTGATCCTTGGAGCCGTTGTGGCCGGTTCCGTAGTTGGTCAGCCCGATGTAGGCGGTGTAGCTGAGGGTGAAGATCTGAAAGACGACCAGCAGGATGATGCCGGGGGTCAGGTACTTCCCGGGGATCTGCTTGCGAGAGAAGTAGATCCAATTGACGAGGATCGTCACGGCCGTCACCAGGGTGAGGACGAGCCACTCGTTGTGAAGGAAGAGGACGAAGACGGCGTACAGCGCGACGGCGTCCACGATCGCCAGCATCACGATCTTGAGCACGATCCAGCGCAGCCGGCCGCCGGCGGCATCCGCCGTGCGGGCAGCGCTGCGCTGCCGGGGCGTCTGCGGCGGGACCTTCTCGTCAGTCGCGGTCGAGAGAGTATCGGTCATCGATCATCCTCATCATCGGGACCGGGACGGATGCCTCGACATCCGTCCCGGTCGCCTGTCACGGTCCTGGGACCGCAGGGTGTTACTTGATGGCTGCGCTCACGTCGTCGGTGAGCTTCTGCCACGTCGCCGTCGGGTCGGCGCCATTGATGATCGCGGCCTCGGCGATGCCCCAGTACTGCCACACGGCACCCATCGCCGGGATGGCGGGCATCGGAACGGCGTCGGCACCGACGGTCTGGAAACCGGCGATGATGGGGTCGGCGGCAGCGGTGTCGGCAGCAGCAGTCAGGGCGGGCAGCACGTTGCCGGCCTTGAAGAGCTCGAGCTGAACATCCTCGGTGCCGATGTAGTTGACGAGGAAGTCGTTCGCGGCGACCTTGTTGTCGGACTCGGCGCTCACGAAGAAGCCCTTCACGCCCGCGAACGGCTGGGCGGGGGCACCGGTCGGGCTCGCGATCGGGTCGATCGCCACGTTGATACCGGCATCGGTCGCGGCGCCGACGTTCCACGGGCCGGTGAGCCAGAAGGCCGCCTCACCCTCGAGGAACTTGGTCTTGGCGATGTCGCCGTCGACGTCGGTGTTGAAATTGCCCGCGACACCCTGCGCGCCGAGCCAGCTGGCGAACTGGAAGCCGCCCTCGTTGCCGATCTGCAGGTCGGCCGGATCGTAGTTCCCCTCGGCGTCGGTGCCGAACACGGGAGCGCCGAACGCGGTCTGGAACGGGTAGAGGTGGTACGGGTCGCCCTCGACACCCTGCTGCACGACGAACGGGGTGGTGAGGCCGGCGGCCTGGCCCTTCGCGATCATGTCGTCGAAGCTCGTGGCCGGCTCGGGGATGATGTCGGCGTTGCGCAGGATGGCGATGTTCTCGACCGCGTACGGAAGCATGTAGGTGGTGCCCTCGTAGGTCGAGGCCTGCAGCGCGACCGGGAGGTAGTCACCGGCGGTGTCGCCGAGCTCGATCGGCGCCACGACGCCGTTGGTCGACAGCTCGCCGAGCCAGTCGTGGGCGCCCATCACCACGTCCGGGCCCTTGCCCGTCGGGGCCTGCTGGATGAAGTCGTCCTTGATCTTGCCGGTGTCCTTGCCCACCAGGTCGACCTTGACGCCGGTCTTCTCGCTGTACGCGTCGGCGGCGCCCTTCAGCGCGTCGACGCGCTCGGAGTCGACCCAGACGGTCAGGGTCGACGTGGCGTCGCCCTCGTCGCTCGAACCGGTGTTGTCACCGCTGCCCGCGCAGCCCGCGAGGACGATCGACGCGACGGCGAGACCGCCGAGCGCGAGCCAGCTCTTCTTGTTCACCTTCATCGGTGCAGTGCCTCTCTGGAGTGCTGAGTGAGTCCGGCCGCACTGTCGGTCGCGACGGTGCGGGTTCGACTCATACCTGCGAAATGCAAGCGCTTACATTTGTAACTCAGCAGACGCCATATGGCAACACCGGGATCGGATCGATACCTCGCCGTGACTTTCAGCGTCTGCGTGGAATCGCTTGCACACCTGACGGCGACGGGAACCGCTTGCAGCGGCGTCCGTTCTCCCGCGCCGCGCGACAGCCGCCGATAGACTTCCGGCCATGGCAGATTCTTCGTTCGACATCGTCAGCAAGGTCGACCACCAGGAGGCGGAGAACGCCCTCAACCAGGCCCGCAAAGAGATCGAGCAGCGCTACGACTTCAAGGGCACCGGGGCGTCCGTCGAGTGGAGCGGCGAGTCCGTGCTCATCAAGGCCAGCACCGAGGATCGCGCGAAGGCGGTTCTCGACGTCTTCCAGTCGAAGCTCATCAAGCGCGGCATCTCGCTGAAGAGCCTCGAGTCGGGCGAGCCCTTCGCCAGCGGCAAGGAGTACCGCATCGTCTCGACGATCAAGGACGGCATCTCGTCCGAGAACGCGAAGAAGATCTCCAAGATCATCCGGGACGAGGGTCCGAAGTCGGTGAAGTCGCAGATCCAGGGTGACGAGCTGCGCGTGCAGTCGAAGTCCCGCGACGACCTGCAGGAGGTGCAGCGCCTGCTGAAGGCGGCGGACCTCGACGTCGATCTCCAGTTCGTCAACTACCGGTAGCGCTGGTCCCTGATGGGGCTGGGGCTCCGCTTCAGCCTGTCACGCTCGCGAGCCGCCGCACCGCCTCGGTGATCGTTTCGGGCGCGCAGGCGAGGTTCATCCGCGCATGCCCCGCGCCCTGCCGACCGAACCTCGGTCCGCTCGACAGCGCCACACGTGCGTGCTGTTCGGCGAGGACGGCGGGGTCGTCTCCCCAGCCCAGAGCGGACATGTCCAGCCACGCGAGGTAACTCGCCGAGGGACGCCGAAGTCGCACCGCGGGCAGACGAGCGGCGAGTTCGGCCTGGAGAAGGTCGGCATTGCGCTGCACCGCGGCGATCGTGCCGTCGAGCCAGTCGCGGCTGTGGGCGAACCCTTCCCGCGTCGCGATCAGCCCGAACTGCCCCGCCCGGAAAGTGACCTCCTCCGGCAGCGAGCGGATGAGGTCGGTCATGCGGTCCGACTCCGACACGAACAGCGCGGTCTTGAGCCCGGCGAGGTTGAACGCCTTGCTTGCCGACTCGGCGGCGATCCCGTGGGCCCGCGCCTCCTCCGAGACGGTGAGGTACGGCGTGAACTCCACGCCGTGATGGGTCAGCGGTGCGTGGATCTCGTCCGAGATGACGAACCCCTTGTGGCGCGCGACGATGCGGGAGAGCTCTTCGAGGGTCGCCCGGTCGTGGACCAGCCCGACGGGGTTGTGCGGGCTGCACAGCAGTACGCCCTTCGCGCCCGCGGCCAGCTCCCGGTCGATGCCCTCGAGGTCGAGCGCGTACGAAGATCCGTCGTCGTGCAGCGGCACTTCGGCGACGACTCCGCCTGCCTCGGGGACGAGGTCGTAGAACGGCGGATAGATCGGCGGCGTGATCACGACCCCCTCGCCGGGCTCGATCAGCCGGCGCAGCGACTCCACGATCACGACGCTGACATCGGTCGTGATGCCCATCCGCTCGATATCCGGCTCCCATCCCCACGCGGCCGCGGCGTAGTCTCGGAACGCCTTCCGAGCCCCGGGATCCAGTGGATTGACGTACCCGGTGTCCCCCAGGTCGATCGCCTCGTGCAACGCCCTCCTGATCGCCGGCGCCAGCGGGAAGTCCATCTCGGCGACGAACATCGGCAGCACGTCGTCGGCGTAGACGCCCCACTTCTCGCTCGTGCGTCGGCGGAGAGTCTCCATGGCGTCGGCCGACGTGGGGGTGATGGGCATCGTCGTCGCTCCTCAATCGCGGTGGAGACTGACCCTACACTCGGGCCATGCGCTTCCTCCGGGCCGTGTTGTCGGCCGTCGTCGCGACGCTGCCGGTGCTGGTCGTCCTCCTCATCCCCTCGCTCGTGCGCAGCGACGTCGACGGGGGCTCAGCAGCCGGTGTCGGCACCGCGATCCTCAACGCCGCGTTCATCGCAGCGGTCATCCTGATCCCCCGGGTGAACGGGTGGCTCGACCCCGAGGTGCCGGACTGGACGTCGACGACCGCGATGGCCGCGGCCGGCCGGGTGTGGCGCAGCCGCATCTGGCTCGCGCTCCTCGCCGTGCTGGCGCTGCTGGCGATCCTGGCCGCCGGCCAGACGGCCGCGTACCTGCTGAGCCAGAGCTCGCCGGCGGTCGCCGAAGGAGCACTCGACTACAGCCGCTTCGTCGCGCAGGAGCTCGTCGTGTACCTGCTCGGGTACGTCCTCTCGCTCACGACCTACGTCCTTCTCGTGCGCGTGCTCGCCCGCCGCGCGGAGTGACCGACGCGGCCGGGAACGATAAAGGCCCCGGGTGCTGGGGACACCCGGGGCCTGTCGTCGTCTGCTCTCGCACAACCAACCCCCCGGTTAGCGGCGCGTGACGACGGATGGGAAGGATTCTTGGGGAGGGCCTTCCCTGAGATGCTGGGGACATCTCCCCTACAGCTTAACCCGACTGTCCACAAGAGCGCTGTCCCCTCTTCGGGGGACATTTTCGTCCGGTACGACGTACGCGCGAGCCCAGCGGTCGAGAGCATCGTACGCGATCGCGCGAGGGGCGGGGCGCGAGAGGAAGACGTCGTGGATCGCACCCTCGACGCGGGCGATCGTGACGAGCCCGCCGATGCGGGTCGCGGCGCGGGCGATGTCGTCGACCACGAGCACGGAGTCCGTCGACGTCATGGACTCCTTCCACGACAGCGGCGTCGTCGAGGCCACCGACAGCAGCACCAGCGCCGGGCATGCCACGTCGACGCCGGCCGCGATGCGGCGGTGCCCCTCCATGACGGCCGACAACCACCCCGGCGCCGTCGGGAATCCCCGGTCGGGCCGCCAGACGGCGCGGTGATCGTCATGCGGCAGCGTGCCGATCTCGTGCTGCGCGCGCGTGTAGAACCCGAAGTCGACGGCGGGCTGCGTTCCGCGCGGGTCGAGCCTCGCCCGCATGTCCACCAGCGGTGCCAGTGCCTGGCGACCCAATGTGCCCAGCTGGAGCTCGAGCCACGGGCTGTTGAGCACGATCGCGTGCGCGCGGCCGGGGTGCCGAGCCGCCCAGAGCGTGAGTGTGAGGCCTCCGGTCGAGTGGCCCATCAGGACGAGCTTGCGGTGGCCGCCGCGCGTGTCCGGTTCGGAGGGCGATGCTTGTCCGGCTGGATCCGCGGCGTGTCCCATCGCGTGCAGCGCGGCCGCGATGTCGACGTCGTAGTCCTCGAGGGAGTCGACGTACCCGGGCGCCTGCCCGTCCCTGAGGCTTCGCCCGTAGCGACGCAGATCGAGCGCGTAGAAGCGCGCACCGCGCCCCGTCCAGAACCGCGCGAGGTCCCGCTGGAAGAAGTAGTCCGACCAGCCGTGCACGTAGAGCACGTCGACCTCGCGCAGCGGCGCGAACAGCGTCAGGAGCGGATTCGGGATGCTGCGCACCAGCGTCGCGACCAGCGGCCCGTGCTCGCCGTCCAGGCCGAGCGGCAGCGTCAGCTGCTCGAACGGCTCCCCCAGGATGTCGGGGACCCAGGTGAGGGATGGCCCGGCCATGCCCTCAGCCTAGGGGCGGCGTCCCGACGAGCTCAACGATCGGGGGTGCTGCGGGAGATCGTGACCATCTCGTCGCGGGGCACGACCTTGATGCGCGCCCGCTCGTGCGGTGCGCCCAGGGCCATCTCGTGCTCGTCGAGGCGGTGCCAGCCGTCGAGGTCGGTCCAGGCCACGCCGCGCTCGGCGAGAAGTGCGGGGATGGCGGCCTCCGACGGGTCGGCAGGCTGCCACCACGTGCCCTGGTCGTTGATGAGGTGACGGATCGTCTCCATCGCGTCGGACTTCGTGTGGCCGATGAGGCCCACCGGGCCGCGCTTGATCCAGCCGGTGGCGTACACGCCGTTGACGCGCTGGTTCGAGTCCTTGCTCAGCACCTGGCCCTCGCGGTTCGGGATGACGCCGTGGCGCTTGTCGAAGGGCACCCCCGGCAGCGGCGATCCGAAGTATCCGACGGCGCGGTACAGCGCCTGGATCGGCACCTCGCGCAGCTCGCCGGTGCCGACGACACCGCCCTCCCCGTCGGGACGCGTGCGCTCGTAGACGAGAGCTGACACGCGGCCGGAGGCATCCGTCTTCACCTCGATCGGCTTGGCGTAGAAGTGCAGGTGCAGCCGGCGCGACGCGGAGCCGCCGGCGTTGTTGACCGAGTCGCGCTTGCGCCAGGACTGCAGCACGCGGTCGATGACCATGACCTGCTTGTTGCTCGCGATGGCGGCGCGGGCCGCGTCGTCGTAGTCGAAGTCCTCGTCGTACACGACCATGTCGACGTCGCGCAGCTCGCCCAGCTCACGGAGCTCGAGCGGGGTGAACTTCACGTTCGCGGGTCCGCGACGGCCGAACACGTGCACGTCGGTCACTTTCGAGGCGACCAGGCCCCGGTGGACGTTGTCGGGGATCTCGGTCGGCAACAGGTCCTCGGCGTGCTTGGCCAGCATGCGCGACACATCGAGCGCGACGTTGCCGTTGCCGATGACGGCGACGGATGCTGCCTCCAGCGGCCACTCGCGCGGCACATCCGGGTGCCCGTCGAACCAGCTCACGAAGTCGGCGGCACCGTACGAGCCGACCGCGTCGATACCGGGGATGTCGAGATCGGTGTCGCGGATCGCGCCGGTGGCGAAGATGACCGCGTTGTAGTGGCGCTTGAGGTCGTCGAGGGTGATGTCCTCGCCGAAGCGCACGTTGCCGAAGATGCGGATGTCGCCGCGATCGAGCACCTCCCGCAGGGCCGTGATGATGCCCTTGATGCGGGGGTGGTCGGGGGCGACGCCGTAGCGGACCAGCCCGTACGGCGCGGGCAGCTGCTCGAACAGGTCGATCGACACGTCGAACTTGCGCTCGGCCTTCAGCAGGATGTCGGCGGCGTAGATGCCCGCCGGTCCTGCGCCGACGATCGCCAATCGGAGCTTGGTCATGGTGGTCCTTTCGGGCGTTTCGTCTCGCTCGTTCATCGCTCGCTCAACGGCCGGGATGCCGGAGGCGGAGAAGAACTCGGACGGGGATCAACTTGAGCGGTCGGCGACGGCCTGGGCGAAGCGGGTGAGGGCCTCCCGCACCGCGCCGTCGGGCAGCGGCGCGAGCGCCTCGATCGCCTCGGTCGACCACGCGTTGGCGAGGTCGAGGGTCGCCTGGGTGGCCTCGTGGTCGCGCAGCTGCGCGAGCGGGTCGTCGAGGATCGCGGGATCGGCCCCGTCGGCGATGCGCGCCACGCCCTCGTCGATGCGTGTGCGCAGGTCGACGGAGGCGGCATCGGTCCGCTGCCCGAGAACGAGGTACGGCATGGTCGGCACGCCGGCCCGCAGGTCGGTGCCGGGCACCTTGCCGGTCTCGTCGGGGTCGGCCGACAGGTCGATGACGTCGTCGAGCAGCTGGAACGCGACACCGGCCTTCTCGCCGAACGTCACCATCGCCTGCTCGAACTGCTTGGGCCCGTTGGAGAAGACGATGCCCGACTGCGCGGCCGCCGCGATGAGCGAACCCGTCTTGTCGGAGAGCACCTGGAGGTAGAACGCGACGCGGTCGTCGTCGTCGGACGGGCCGACCGTCTCGTGCATCTGCCCGAGCACGAGCCGCTCGAACGTGTCGGCCTGCAGCCGGATGGCGTCCTCACCGTGGCGCGCCATGATCTGGCTCGCGCGGGAGAACAGCAGGTCGCCGGTGAGGATCGCGACGTTGTTGCCCCACACCGCGTGCGCACTGGGAACACCGCGACGCTTGTCGGCAGCATCCATCACGTCGTCGTGGTACAAGGATCCGAGATGCGTCATCTCGAGCGCGGTCGCGGCGTCGATCACCGCATCGGTGGCGCCGTCGCCGAGCTGGGCGGTCAACAGCGCCAGCATCGGGCGGATGCGCTTGCCGCCGGCGTCGTACAGATAGCGGCTCGTCGCGTCGGCGAGCGTGTCGGCCACGCGCAGCTCGCGCTCGAGGGCGCTGTCGACGCGCTTGAGCCCCGCCTCGACGGTCTTGAGCAGGCCGCGCGATCGCGCGCCCGCGAAGATGCGGTCGCTGAGGCCCAGCTTGCCCGCGATGTGCGAGCCCGGCGCTGTCGGTGTCACACGCCCAGCCTACCGGGGGCGCGTTTCGTCGCGGTCCGCCGCACGTCGACCGACGACGCTAGGCCCGGGGCTTCGTGGCGCGGTGCAGCGCGACGATGCCCATCGACAGGTTGCGGTGCGCGACGTCGGTCCAGCCGGCCTGGCGGATCCACGCCGAGAGCGTGCGCTGGTCGGGCCAGTCGCGGATCGACTCATTCAGGTAGTCGTAGGCCTCCGCGTTGGAGCTGACGGTCTTCGCGACGACGGGCAGCACACGGTCGTTGTAGAAGCGATACAGGCCGTTGAACGTCTTCGACGGCGGGTGCGAGAACTCGCAGACGACGAGGCGCCCGCCGGGCTTCGTGACGCGCAGCAGCTCGCTCAGCGCTTTCTTCGGCTCGTTCACGTTGCGCAGCCCGAACGACATCGTGACCGCGTCGAACTCGTCGTCGCCGAAGGGCAGGTCGGTCGCGTCGGCCTGCACGAAGGAGAGATTCCGGATGCCGCTGTGCCGGCGTCGCCCCTCGGCGATCATGCCGGGCGAGAAGTCCGCCGCGACCACCGTGGCGCCTCTGCCGGCGAGCGCGACGCTCGAGGCGCCCGTGCCCGCGGCGAGGTCGAGGATGCGCTGCCCGGCGCGCGGGTTCACCGCGCGCGTCGTCGCGGCGCGCCAGAACCGGTCGTTGCCCATGCTCAGCACGGTGTTGGTGCGGTCGTAGCCGGCCGCGACCTGGTCGAACATGCCGCTCACGCGCGACGGGTCCTTGTGGAGGTCGGCGCGGTTCGGCTCGGGATCGGAGGGGTGGGATGCCACGGCTTCGAGTCTAGGCGGCGGTGCCGTCTGCGCCGGGGCCGCCGTCACCTGCGGCCGCGAAGGAGACGGGTGGGGGCGGCGCGACGGCGTCGTAGGACGCGAGCCGGGCGAGCCACGCATCGGGCGTCGCGTCATCGAACGGCGCCTCCGCCGCCGCGACGCGGCGCTCGAGGTCCACGGCGAGCGCCTCGAGCTTGTCGACGAGGTCGAGCGGATAGCCGTACGCGACGCGGTGCTCATCCCACTCGTCACGGTCGTCGATGAACAGGCCGCGCCCGTCGATCGCCTTCACGACGTCGAGGTCCATGTCGATGCCGCGGGGCTCGTGGCCCTCCCAGCGGATGTCCCACGCGACGTCGATGTAGATGCGCACGCGCCGCGGCGCGCCGTGGACCGTCATCGCGTAGTCGCCGCTCGGCGGGATGAGGGTGACGTTGGGTCCGTCGGCGACGAACTCGAGCCCCGGACGGACGTTGCGCCAGCCGGAGGGCTGACCGACCCAGTCGCCCCACCGGTCCCTGCCGAGGTAGATGCAGTCGTTGACCCAGTGCGGGCCGCCGTCCCACTTGCGCCAGCGGAACTGGAGCGGGGCTCCGGGCTCGGGGCGGTCGGAATCCGGGTGACCTGAGAGGTGCATCGGGGTCGGCACCCGCCTCAGTGTAGGGCTGTATCAGTCTCTTCCCGCCATCCCTCCTCCACGGTGGCCGCAACCTCGCGGCCCTTGAGGAGAGAAGTCCGAAAATGGCTGCAACATCCGGCGGCTCGTCGCGAAAGCGCACGTCCGCTCCTCGGGCGGAACTGGGTGCCTCCGCTCCGCTCTACATCGACGGCGACGACGTCATTCCCGGCGAGGTCATCGTCACGCTCAAAGCCGACGCCGCCGATGCGATGACGGCGTCCGTGCCCATCCACCCCGGCGGCCGCGGCGTCTCGATGGCCGATTCGCTGGGGGTGTCGGGCGTCGACGCCGTGCTCGCGAGCCTCGGTGCCTACGACATCACCCGGCTCGCCCCGCCCTCGCAGGGCATCGCGCGTTCCGCGATGGCCCTGGACGGCGTGCCCGAGCCCGAGGAATCGATCCTCGGTCGCTCGTTCCGTGTCCGCATCGACGCGAAGGTCGCCCCCGACAAGGCGGCGGCTGAGCTCGACGCCCTCGATGAGGTCGAGGTCGCCGAGCCGAACCGGTGGCGGGAGGCCAGCGTCATCCCTGACGACCCGCAGTTCGGGGCGCAGTGGGGGCTGACCAAGATCAACGCCCCGGACGCGTGGGACGTCACGAAGGGATCCGCGAGCGTCGTCGTGGCGGTCATCGACTCGGGCGTCGACCTCGACCACCCCGAGCTGGCGCCGCTGCTGGTCCCGGGATTCGACATGGTCGATCTGGGTCCGAACCCGACGCCGAACCCGGGGTGGCGCTTCGAGGGCGACTTCGCGGGGCGCGACGCGATCCCCGAGGACGAGGTCGGCCACGGCACGCACGTCGCGGGCACCATCGCCGCCGTGTCCGACAACGCCGTCGGCGTCGCGGGCGTCGGGTGGCAGACACGGATCATGCCGATCAAGGCGCTCACCCGGGTCGTGCGCATCAGCGACGGTCGCGTGAGCGGCACGGGCTCGTCGGCCGACGTCGCCGCGGCCATCCGGTACGCGGCCGACAACGGCGCCCATGTCATCAACATGAGCCTCGGCAGCCCGTCCTCGACCTCGGTCGAGGCGAGCGCGGTGGCGTACGCGGTGAGCAAGGGCGTGGTCGTCGTGGCCGCGATGGGCAACGACGGCAGCTCTTCGCCGAGCTTCCCTGCCGCCTATCCGGACGTGATCGCGGTCGCCGCGATCCAGTCGAACGAGTCGCGCGCGGCGTTCTCGCAGACCGGACCGCACATCGACATCTCGGCGCCGGGTGTCGGCATCCTGTCGACGTACCTCGCAGGGGGCCTCGCCACGATGGCCGGCACGTCGATGGCCTCGCCGCACGTGGCGGGTGTCGCGGCACTCGTGAAGGCGGTCAAGCCGAGCCTGACGGCAACCGAGATCGGCGACATCCTCCGTTCGACGGCGAAGCCGCTCCGCGACGTCGCGGGCGATCCCGTGCCGAACGACCGGTACGGCTGGGGACTCGTCGACGCCGCTGCGGCGGTGCTCAAGGCGCGAGGGCCGATCGTCATCAAGCCGACGATCACCGTCAAGCTGCGCACTCCTGTGGTGGCCTGCGTACCGAGGACGATCACCCTCCCGGAGTGCGGCACGATCAAGACGGTCCTTCCGCTGCAGTGCAAGAAGATCAAGTCGATCCACATCGCATGCCCCGTGACGACGACGGTGACCAAGGTCCCGACGACCGTGACGGGCCCGGGACCCGGACCCCAGCCTGGCGGTGCCGACCCGTTCGGCGTCGAGCAGGGCGACTACGAGGCCGGCTTCGCCGCCGGCTATGCCGCGGCGATCGAGGAGCTCCAGTCCGGCGGCGGCGACGCCTACGGCGAGGGGCTGTTCGACGAGTGATCGCCGACGCGACCATGGTGCGGACGGATGCGGGCACCACCCCGCATCCGTCCGTCACCGCCCTGCGCGCGGTGGGGCTGCTCGGTCCCACCGAGCTGCTGCGCGCCGAGCCCACCGACCTGTCCCGCGCCCACGGCGTGTGGGCCGTGCACCTCCCGGACGACCGACGCGTGGTCGTCAAATCCGGCGCCTTCACGCCACCCGCCGACGGATCGACCGGCTCTGCCCAGGAAGGACTCGGCGCGGAGCTGTTCGTGCAGCGCATGGCGCGCTGGTGCCTTCCCCTGCAGGACGCGATCCCGTCGCCCGCGGCCGTCGACGAGGAGCATGGCATCCTCGTCGTGGAGGACCTCGGAGCGGGGCATCCGGCGTCCCTCGCCCTCGTCTCTGACACGATCGGCGACGAGGACGCCTTCTTCCGTCTCCTCGGCGCCCGCGTGGGCGCCGTGCATCGCGCCACCGCCGGGCTGCCTCTGCCGCCGGCGCGCCCGCCGCTCGTGCTCCACGTGCTGCGCACGGTCGAACGCGCCGACTCGCTCGGCCTCGCCCTGACGACGCGCGACCTCATCGCCTTCCTTCGCGCGCAGCCCGCCCTGATGGCCGCAGCCGCGCGCCTGCGCACGCCTGCCGGGCGCGCGCTCGTGCACCACGACCTCAAGTGGGACAACGTCGCCGTCGCGCCCGGCCCCTCCCCCGTCATCGTCGACTGGGAACTGGCGGGGGCGGGCGATCCGGCATGGGACCTCGGATGCCTCGTCGCCGAGCATCTGCTGCGCGGCAGGTCGGCCGCGGCCGGGCTGCCGTCGACGGGCCGTGAGCTCGTGCGCGGTTACGGCGAGGCCGCGCGGATCTCGTCGCGCGCCACAGGACTTTTCGCGGAGCGCGTCGCGCTGGCCGCGGTGCTGCGCCTCGCGCAGTTCGCGCTCGAGGTCGCCGAGCGGAGCGAGCACGGCGACGAGGAGCAGTCCCACGAGCTCGCGGGCCTCGCGATCGGACACCAGGATCACCTGTCCGCACTCACGGAGGAGCTGCGCTCATGCCTCGCACGATGACCTCCGTCGCCGCGGCCGGGGCGGCCGTCGCCCGCGGCGAGCGCATCCCCGAGGCGACACTGCGTGCGCTGAGCCGGGCGCTCGCGCTCGTCGAGGGCGCAAAGGAAGCACGAGGATTGCGCGCGGGCGCTCCGACCGGGGTCGAGATCGAGAGCCCGCTCGCGGAATGGCTCTATGCGAACTGGTGGACCGGCCCGGCCGGCGATGCCCCCACACCGTCGGAGCGCACCCTCGGCGCTCCTGCCGCGTTCCCCCGCGTCGGCCTGTTCGAGGCGATGCGACGCCGCGCGGCAGGCACGTCCGAGGCATGGATCGTCCTGGCCGTGCGTGACGGCACCGCCACGGTCGTGGCATCCCGTCCTCCTTCCTCCGCCCCACCGGGCCACGTCCGCATCGCGATAGACCGCGTCGTCTCGTCCTCGCGGCCCGGCTGCCACCCGGCGCCGGGCGATCTGGTGACGATCACCCGGGGGTCGTCGGGATGGGACCGCGGGTCGGGATGGTGGTGGGCGCACTCCGGCGAGGGCGTCCCCGACGGCCCCCTCGACCGCTGGTACACGCACTCCCGCTCGCCGGAGGACTCCGCGGCCCTGCTGCCTGCGCTGATGGGCGCGTTCGCAGACGCCGGGAGCGCCTTCTCACTCAAGTGCCTGCCTGCGCCCGCCGGCTACGGCCGGCCCGACGCGCTCGTCGTCTACACGCCTCGGGTCGTCCGGGCGCGGGTGGCCGCGGCGCTTCGTCGCCAGGCCATGGACATCGCGCCCCACGTCGATGCGTCGATCCCGCCGACGACGCGACGCATCGCCCGGGGCATCGGGATGTCGGAGGATCCCGCCGACGGCACCAGCTTCGGTCAGCTGCGGACGGCCCAGGTCGCCGCGATCGCGGCGATGACCGCGCATACGGATGCTGCGCCGCACCGTCTGCGCGAGGCCGCCGGCACGGTCGGTCTCGACGTGACACGACCCTGGAGGGCGCGGCCATGACCGCCGTCGCCCCGGCCCTCGCTGCGTCGGCGCCGGCGGTGCGGTCGCCCGGCGAACTCGGAGCCGCGGCGATCGCGCTGGCCCACCGCCTCGCTGCCGACGTGGTCGTCGACGACCGCGGGGCGCCGGAGTGGATCGGCGACGAGATCGACCTCGCCGCGAGTGCCGACGGATCCGTCCTGAAGACGGGGCCCGTCGACGATGGCCTCCTCACCGGGCGGGCGGGCATCGCCCTCGCTCTCGCCGCGGCGGCACGGCACGCGCGCGATGAATCCCTTGCGCTGCTCGCCCAGGCGACCCTCGCGGACGTTCTCGACCGCCGCCGGGCCGCGCGGCGCGGACAGCTCGGCTGGCAGAGCGGAGACCTGGGGATCGCGATCGCCGCGGAGCGGATCGCGGACCTGCTCGGCCGGCCCGACCTCGCCGACGGAAGCCGCCGGCTCGCTGCCCGGGCGGTCGCGGCGCTCGCGACGGCGGACGACTCGTGGCTTCCCGGGTACGCCGATCTTCTCGACGGCTCAGCGGGCCATCTGCTCGCGGTGCTCGCCGCCGCACTGCCGGCGAGCGCCGAGCGGCATCGGGCGACGGCCGCCGAGCGGCTCGTGCGCGACCTGCGCGCTCGCGCCGTCGTCGACGTCTGCGGCGCACGCTGGCCGATGGCCGACGGCGACCGCGCTGTCACCGGCCTGGCGCACGGCTCGTCGGGCATCGGCCTGGCGCTGCTCGCCGCGCATGCCGCCGGCGTCGCCGGTGCAGACCGAGCGCTCGCCGATGCCGCGTGGACGTGGGAGGACGCGGGTTACGGCGCCGAGGACGGCGGCTGGTACGACCTGCGCCTGGATGAGCCGGCGATCGGTCTGGCGTGGTGCCACGGAGCTCCGGGGATCGGGATCGCGGCGGCGCTCCGCTCCCGCATCGACAGGGACGGTGCCCTCGAGAGCGAAGCGACCTACCTCCGTGCGCTGCGCTCGGTCCAGCGCGCCCGGCGGGAGATCCCCGACGAGGCGGAGGACGACGCCACCCTGTGCCACGGCCGCTCCGGCATCGTCGAGCTGCACCTGGCCGGCGCCGAGGCGGAGTGGTCCACCGATGCCGCATCCCGCGAGGAGCACCGGCGCGCGGCACGGTACGAGGCATCCGTCGTCGCCGCCGGCATCGATGCCGACGGGAGCACGAGGTTCAGACACGGTGTGCGGGGCGGCCGATCACCGGCGGTCCTCGACGGCACGGCGGGCGTCGTGCTGACACTGCTGCGCTGCGCCGGCCCCTCGGCAAGCGTCGCGCACCCGCCCCTGCGGCTGCGGTGACTCAGCGCATATCGCCGGCGGGCGGCTCCCCGAAGGGCTCTTCGACGGGCATGAGGCCGATGTCGCGCGTCTCGGTGCCGCCTTCTCCCCCGAAGCCGACCCACGCGTCGGGCTCGGCGACTCTCACTCCGGACACCGCCTGCGCGCGATCGGCGTAGTCGGCGACCGACTCGTCGACCGTGGCGATGAACACGTCGGGAAGCTCCGGCGCCGGCGGCGCGACCGACTCCGCGCCGGCGTCGCGAAGGCCTGCCTCGACCGAGCTCTGGTCGGCATCGGGGTCGACGGTGATCAGATAACGCACGCTCACGCGGCCATCCTCACCCCGCGCCGCGGCACGCACAAGGGCAGCCGCGACCGGCATCCGGCCCGGATCCGCGAGTCTAGGCTGGACTCGTGACACCTTCGCACCGCCCGCCTGAGCTGGTGGTCGAGACCCGCGAGATCGAGCACATCGACGACCTCCTCACCTATGCCTCTCCCGACGAGCCTCTCGCCTGGCTGAGACGCGGCGACGGCATCGTCGGGATCGGCTGGCTGGGCGGCTACGAGCGCGGACCCCACTCCGCTCCTGGCGTCGATCCGGCGACGCTGCCGTCGGCGGCCGAGACGTGGCGGCAGATCGCCGCCACCGCGGAGATCGATGACCCCGTCGGCCTCCCCGGCACAGGGCTGGTCGCGTTCGGCACGCTCGTCTTCGACGAGAGGTCGTCTGCCACGAGCCGCCTCCTGATCCCGCAGGCGGTCATCGGTCGCCACCGCGGACGCTCGTGGGTCACGCGCATCCGACGCGTCTCGGCGGAGGTGGACGACGTCATCGTGGAGCCCAGGCCATATGGGTCGTACTGGTCGGCGACGCTCGGACCCGGCACACTCGATCCCGCCGGCTACCAGGCGGCCGTGCGCGGCGCCATCGACGCGATCGTGCGCGGAGAGCTCGAGAAGGTCGTGCTCGCGCGTGACCTCGTCGGCACGATCCCGGCCGGCGCCGACCTGCGACGGCTCGTGCGCGCCCTCGCCGACGACTACCCCGACACCTGGACCTTCGCCGTCGACGGCCTCATCGGCGCGAGCCCCGAGACGCTCGTGACCGCCGCGCGCGGCGTCGTGACGGCGCGCGTGCTCGCGGGGACGATCCCGCGAGGAACCGACGCGCACGACGACACCGCGGCATCGACCTCCCTCGCCCACAGCGCGAAGGACCTCGACGAGCATCGCTACGCCGTGCAGAGCGTGCTCGCGAGGCTCGGGCCGCACGTGCGTCATCTGCGGGCCGATCCCGAGCCGTTCACCCTCAAGCTGCCCAATCTCTGGCACCTCGCGACCGACGTCGCGGGCGACCTGGCCGACCACGCCTCCGCCCTCGACCTGGTCGCGGAGCTCCACCCCACAGCGGCTGTGGCCGGGACGCCGACGGATGCCGCGCTCGACCTCATCCGCCGGCTCGAGCCGTTCGACCGCGGCCGCTACGCCGGTCCGGTGGGCTGGATCGACGGCGACGGCAACGGCGAGTGGGCCATCGCCCTGCGCTGCGCGCAGATCGGCGGGGAGCCGCCCCGCAACGTCGCCGAGTACAGCGCGACGATCCCCGTCGTCGCGCACGCGGGCGCGGGGATCGTCGCGCAGAGCAACCCCGACAAGGAGCTGCTCGAGACCAGGGTCAAGTTCCGCCCGATCGTCGACGCGCTCGCCTGAGGTCGCGGCGGCGGCCGACGTGAGCCGGGCTCGGGGCGCACCGCATACGTTCGGGGCGCATCCGTCGCGCCCCGAACGCGCCTTCCGCGCCCCGAAACCCGAGGTCACGGACGGCGACCGTCACACCGAGCGCTGGTAGGCGCGGATCGACCGCATCGCCCAGATGAACGCCAGGGCCGCGAGCACGGCGAGTCCGCCCAGCTGCCACCAGCCGTTCGACGGGTACTCGCCCGACAGGCCGCCGCGGCCGAGCTCGACCGCCCACGTCATGGGGTTCCAGCGCGAGACGTCCTGGACCCACTCGGGCATGAGGTCGGCCGGCATCATCGTGGTCGACAGGAACGTCGCCGGAAGCACGACGAGCTGCGACAGGCTGATCAGCGCGATCTGACTCCGCGAGACGAGCGCTACCGCCGTCGATGCGCAGCAGAAGATCGTCGCGAGCAGCGTCGCGATGCCGAGGGCGGCGAGCGTGCCTCCCGCCCCGCCCGGATACCGTGCACCGGCGAGCCAGCCGATGCCGAGGACGACGAGCGACTGCGCGAGGTTGATGATCAGCTGCTGTGCGAGCTGCCCCGTGATGATCGCGGAACGCGACACCGGCGAGGTCAGGTACTGATCCATGACACCGGAGTTGATGTCGTCGATGTACCCGGTTCCGGCCCAAGCCCCCGAGTAGAGGACGGTCATCATGAGGATGCCGGGCACGAGGTAGTCGATGTAGCCGGCACCGCCGAACTGCGGCAGCGCGCCGAGCGACTGGAAGACCTGTCCGAACAGCACGATCCAGATGACCGGCTGGATCAGGGACATGACCGGTCCCCACACCTGGCGCAGGGTCGCGATCAGCCAGCGGCGCAGCACCTGGCCGGCCTGCGTGAACCAGCCCGCGCGGGGCGCTGCGCCGGTGAGAGCGAGAGTCGTCATGCTGCGACTCCTTCCGTGAGGGCGGGCACTGCGGCGTCGCCGAAGGTGTGGCCGACGAAGTGGAGGTACACGTCGTCGAGGGTGGGGTGGGATGCCGCGACCTGGCCGAAGCGGATGCCCGCGGCATCCAATGCTCCGATCACGGCCCCGACCGCCGCCGAGGCGTCGTCGGTACGCGCAGCGAGGACGCCGTCGACACCGGACGCCTCGATCACGACGTCCCGCAGGCCCGCCACGCGCCCGATCGCCGCGCGCACGGCAGCAGGGTCGGGCTCCACGAGCGACACCCTCAGCGAGTCGCCGTGCAGCGCCGCCTTGAGCTCGTCGGGCGTGCCCTGCACGACCGCGCGACCGCGATTGACGATGAGCAGCTCGTCGGCGAGGCGGTCGGCCTCCTCCATGTAGTGGGTCGTGAGCACGACCGTGAGCGCCTCCTCGCCCGAGAGCCGCCGGATCTCGGCCCACATCGTCGCGCGCGCCTCGGGGTCGAGCCCCGTGGTGGGCTCGTCGAGGAACAGCACGCGCGGCCGGTGCGCGAGCGCCGCTGCGACATCGAGACGCCGGCGCATGCCCCCGGAGAATGTGCCGACAGGACGACGGGATGCCTCGGCCAGCCCGAACTCGTCGAGCAGGCGCGCCGCGCGGCCACGGGCCTCCCCCGATCCCACGCCACGCAGCCGCGCGGCGATCTCGAGGTTCTCGCGCGCGGTGAGGAGCGGATCCGTGCTCGCCCCCTGGGACACGTAGCCGATGGTGGCGCGCACCGACGCCGGGTCGGTCGCGACGTCGTGCCCCGCGACGACGGCGGTTCCGCTCGTCGGGCGGGACAGCGTCGTGAGGATCTTGGTGGTCGTGGACTTGCCGGCGCCGTTCGGGCCGAGGAGGCCGAACACGCGGCCGGCCGGAACCGAGAACCCGAGGCCGTCGAGGGCGCGGACCGCGGGCCTGCGGCCGCGACCCGGATAGACCTTGACGAGATCGGTGGCGACGATCGCGCGATCACCGGTGATGGAGTTTTCAGGCATGGCGAAGCATCCCTTCCTGCGAATGGGTTGTTGAGGGGTCGGGCGTCGCGCTGCGCCGCCCGACGTTTCAGGACTTCTTCTCGGGGCTGAAGAGCATGCGTGCGAGGACGAGCATCATGACCGCGAAACCGCCGACGAAGGCCACCGGCGCCCACCACCAGCCGACGGTGAAGACGAGCACCGCGATGACGGCGAAGGTCACCAGCCAGATGACGGCGCTGTAGATGCCGAAGCGTGCGGCGGTCTCGGGCTCGCGCTCGAACCGGTTCGGCGGCTCGCTCGTGTGCGCCTGACGCGTCCAGGCCTTGTGGCGGTTCGTCTGGCTCGCCCCGAGGAACGCGAACAGGATGATCGACGCGATGACGCCGAGCGCCGCGAACACGACGCCCCACACCGGCATCGAACCGAAGGCGACGAGCGCGACGAAGCCGAGCCCGTACGCGCCGAGCAGCGTGGCGAGGAAGTACCCGGCGGCGCGGTTCTGCGGCATCGGGTGGTTGGTCGTCGTCTCCTGCGAGAGCGAGTCGCCGACGAGGAGGCCGAGGGCGGTCGCCGCGAACCCGAAGGCGCCGATCTGGGCGCCGAGCGGAATCGGCCACACGCCGGCCGCCCCGAGGATGCCGAGCGTGATGCCGATCACCGCGGCGATGGACCACACCACGGCCCGCACCACGAAGCCGGGCTTCGGACGCACGCGATGACGCTGCTGCAGGGCCGCGTAGCCGTCCGCGTGCGGGCGGGGCGCAGCATCCGTCGTCGCATCGAGAAGGGCACGCACATCACCGAGCTCGGCGATCGCACGGCGCGCGGCCTCGGTCGGCGCGATGCCCGCCGCCTCCAGCTCGTCGGTGCGGGCGACGAGGTTGGCGCGCACCTCCTCCTTGAGGTCCTGCGCGTCGGGCGTCATCTCGATGCCCTGGAACGCCTCGTCGAGGAGTCGATGGATGTCGGTGTTCATTGCTGGCTCTCCTTCACGTCGAGCAGTGAGTCGATGATGCGCCGGGTCGCGGTCCAGGCCGCGACGTTGCCGCGGAAGACCGCGCGGCCGGCGTCGGTGATGCGGTAGTACTTGCGACGGCCGCCCTGCGACTCGTCGCCCCAGTACGACTCGACGAGGCCGTCCTTCTCCAGGCGGCGGTACGTGGCGTACAGCGTCGCCTCCTTGATCTCGTGATCGCCGCCGGTCGCATCGCGGATGGTCTTGTAGATCTCGAAGCCGTACGCGTCGCCGCGCCGCAGCACACCGAGCACGATCGTGTCGGTGTGGCCGCGCAGCAGGTCGGCCGCGAACGCGTCGTCTTGTGTCATGTCAAGTACTGTATCACGTCAAGTACTCGTGAGCATCAACTACTTTGCGAGCTCGAATACCCGCCTGCTCCACGACGAACGCCCCCCCTGCCGGGGTTCGGCGGGGAGGCGTTCGGTGCGAGCGGCGGGTCAGGTGGCCGCGAGGCGCCGCTTCTCGGTTTCGACGTCGAACGTCGCCTTCGGCCACTGCGGGTCGATGTCCTGGAGTGCCTCGAGCAGCAGGTTCTGGACGGCGAGGCGCCCGTACCACTTGTGGTCGGCGGGCACGACGAACCACGGCGCGTGCTCGGTCGACGTGCGCTCGAACACGGTCTGGTACGCCGCCATGTACTGCGGCCACAGCTCGCGCTCATCGACGTCGGTCGGGTTGTACTTCCAGTGCTTGTCGAGGCGGTTGAGTCGCCGCATCAGGCGCTTCTTCTGCTCATCCGGCGAGATGTGCAGCATCACCTTGACGACCCTCGTACCGGAATCGGTCAACTGGCGCTCGAAGTCGTTGATCGCCGCGTAGCGACGCTCGATCTCCTGCTCGGGGGCGAGCCGTCGCACGCGGCCGATGAGCACGTCCTCGTAGTGCGAGCGATCGAAGACGCCGATCATGCCCGAGACGGGAAGCCGCTGCTTGACCCGCCACAGGAAGTCGTGCTTCAGCTCTTCCTCCGTCGGCTTCTTGAACGCCGAGAGCACGATGCCCTGCGGGTCGACGGAGCCCACCACATGACGGATGATGCCGCCCTTGCCGGCGGAGTCCATCGCCTGCAGCACCAGCAGCACGGAGGCGTTCGTCGCATCGACCCGGCTGCGGGCGTAGAGACGCTCCTGATACTCGTCGAGATCGGCGGCGCCGGACTGGAGGTCATCCGCCGCGTGCGCCTTGTCCTTCTCGTATCCCGGGGTCGAGCGGGTGTCGACGTCGGCGAGGACGAAGCTCTCACCCACTCGGAGGAGATCGGCGACGTCGCCGCTCCAGTGCTTCTGACTCGAGGCGATCATGGAGCCATCATGGCGGATGCCGCGGGCTCAGCGCTCGAGCGGGACCTCGATCAGCTGGCGTCCGCCGACCGGCGACGTGAGCGCCTGGTCGAGGGCCGCCCGCGTCGTGACGCGACGGTACTCCCAGCCGTACGCGAGCGCGAGCTGCTCGAGGCGCACCGTGTGCGGGGTCAGCAGCACCCGGTCCATCACATCGGCGCCCGCGACGGCTGCCACCTCGAGCCCGTCGAAGATCGTGCCGCCGCCGTCGTTGCCGACGATCAGCTGGATGCGCGGCTCATCCTCCTGGGGCGGCAGGAGCATCGCGCCGGCGTCATGGAGCAGCGCGAGATCGCCGAGGATCACGCGCGTGACGCCTGCGCCCCCGCCGGACTGGCTCGCGAGGGCGATGCCGGTCGCCGTGGCGATCGTTCCGTCGATGCCCGCCAGCCCGCGATTGGCGTGGACCGGCACCTTCTTGCCCGGGAGCACCTGGTCGGCGACGCGCACCAGACGCGACGAGCCGAACACGAGGCGATCATGGGGCCACGTCGCCCGCCAGACGGCGTCGACGAGCGCGGCGCGGTCGACGGGTGCGCGGATCACCCCGAGCTCCGCCGCGATCGCACCGAGCCGCTCCCCCGGCACCGCCGACGAGAGACCGTCGGCATCGGGTGCGGGTGGCGTGAGATCGACGGATGCTGCGCGTGATGCCTGCATCCACTCCCCGAGCCATTCGCGGTCCGGGTCGCCGGTCGCGACCGCGATGCGGTCGGCGGCCAGAGTGACGCCGTTGAGGTTGAGCGGCTCGCCCGGACCCCGGATCGCGACGACCTCGATCTCCGGGGCGGAGAGCAGCGCCGCCGTCTCCCTGCTGAGAGTCGGGTGGCCCAGCACGACGACCCGCTCGATGCGGCCGCCGAGCTGCGGGTCGCGCAGCAGCGCGCGGTAGCCGTGCACGAGCTGACGGCCGAAGCGCGCACCGCTCACGATCTCGGCGACGAGCGGCCACGCGCCGACGTGGGCGAGCTCCTCCGCGTCGGGGCCGGCGTCGGCACCTGCGAGCACGATGGTGCGGGGACCGCGCTCGAGCACGAGCGGCGCGTCCTCCGGCTCGGTCGGGAGGTCGGCCTCGCCGATGCCGCCCCCGCCCTGATACAGCGCACCGGATGCCTCGTCCTCGGCGTCGACCGCCACCGGAGGTCCGTCGGGGTCGTCGACGACCGCGGTGTCGAGCTCGGCGGCGGGCACGCCCATCCACGCGGGGAGAGCGCCCGACAGCGGCTCGCGGTACGGCAGGTTCAGGTGCACCGGACCCGGCGACCGCGTGCCCGCACCCAGCGCCGCGGCGATCGCGTCCTCGGCGAGGAGGCGGAGCATCGCACTCTGCTCGTGCGTGCCATCGGGATCGAGCGCCTCGGGCACCGGCACGTCGGCCTCGAGCCGCACCGTGGGTGCGAACATCCCCGGCTGGCGCGTCGTCTGGTTCGCACCGACACCGCGCAGCTCCGGGGGTCGGTCGGCAGTGAGCAGCAGCAGCGGGACGCCGGCGTGATGGGCCTCGAGCGCGGCGGGCAGCAGGTTCGCGACCGCGGTGCCCGACGTGCAGACCACGGCCGCCGGCATCCGTGTCTCCCGTCCGATGCCGAGCGCGGTGAAGCCGGCGACGCGCTCGTCGATGCGCACGTGGAGGCGGAGGGCCCCGCGCCGTTCCAGCTCGGCGGCGACCAGGGCGAGCGCCTGCGAGCGCGAGCCCGGGCTCAGGACGACGTGGCGCACACCGAGCTCGACGAGCCGGCCCAGCAGCGCAGCGGCGGCATCGGTCGCGGGCGCGGCGTCGAGCGCGCCCCCGGCGCTGTCGGAGTCGGTCACGTCAGCCGAGGGCCTCGCGCTGACCGCGGGCGTCGTCGTCGCCGTCCGCGGGACGGATCGGCGGCTTCGGCTGCGGCGGGGTTCCCGGCGTGGCGGTGCCGCCCGCGGCTGCCGCGCTTCCGGGCACGGCGGTGTCGTCGGATGCCGCGGGACCGCCCGGCGGGTTGAAGCGGGGGTCTTCGCCCTCGGCGTCGAGCTGCGCGAGCTCCTCCTCGAGGCGGCGGATGCGCTCGTCCTGGTCGGAGATCGTGCCGATGCGGCCGAGGAACTCGGGGTCGTCGTCGGGTGCCCTGCGGGCGGCGACGGCCGACGCGCGCCCCCGGCCGACGATGAGCCAGAGGAGGCCGCCCAGCACCGGCAGCAGGACGACGATGAGGATCCAGATCGGCTTGCTCACGCCGCGGTGGCGGGTCGGGGGCTGGACGGCGCAATCGACGATGGTGAAGACCCAGAACGCGGTCGCCACCAGGGCCAGAATCAACAGCACCCGAGGCATCTTCCCATCCTAGGCGGGCGGGGCCCCGAGTGGGCGTTCGCGGGCGCTCCGTGACGCAACCGCCGCAGAATCCGACTCGCCGACGGAACGTAGGATGGACGGGTGAAAGCGCGCTCTGCCATCGTCTATTCGGTGCTGCGGCTGCTGGCGTTCCTCGTGCCGTTCGGCATCCTGATGCTGTTCCCGATCATGCGCGAGTACTACTGGCTCGCCGCCATCTTCGCCGCCCTCATCGGCCTGAGCCTCTCGGTGCTGTTCCTGCGCAAGCCTCTCGACGAGGTCACGTCGGGCCTTGCCGAGCGCCGCGCCCAGGCGCGTGCGGCGGCGAGCGACGAGGAGGCGGAGGATGCCGCGGCCGACGCCGCCGCCCCTGCCACGCCCGCCGCCCCTGCTACGCCCGCCGCGCCCGACGCCGAGACGCCCGGCAGCCGCTCCTGAGCGCGAGATACCTCATCCACGCCGGGACACCACGCGGCGCGTGGTTTCTCGACCAGGACGCGGTATCTGAGTCCGCGGCCGGCCGGCGTGCGGCATCCGTCAGCCGATGAAGGCCCACATCAGGAACGCGCCGTAGGCGACCGACGTCAGGGACGTGAGCCCGAGGGCGACGACGAGCTCGCGCGGGTCGCGGTAGGTCCACACGATGAGGATCGCGGGCGCACCGGCCAGCAGCGCCAGCAGCGTGAGCCAGGCGATCGGGTAGCCGATCCACGCCAGGAACGCGGCGATGGCGAACGCCACCAGCAGGAACACGGTGAAGAGCCAGCGCGTGGCGGTGCGGCCGATGAGCACGGTGAGCGTCCGCTTGTGCGCGGCGCGGTCCTGGTCGATGTCGCGCAGGTTGTTCGCCAGCAGCACCGCGCAGGCGATGAGACCGACGCCGACGGCGCCGAACCACGCCTCCTGCGGGAGCGCGAAGGCCTGCACCCACGTCGTGCCGAGCGTCGCGACGAGACCGAAGAACACGAAGACGAAGAGCTCGCCGAGGCCGTAGTAGCCGTAGGGGCGCTTGCCGCCGGTGTAGAACCACGCCGCGAGGATGCACACGGCACCGGCGGCGATCAGCCACCACTGCTGCGTGCGGATGGTGATCGCGAGCCCGGCGACCGCGGCGATCGCGAAGAACGCCAGCGCGACGATGAGCACCGTGCGCGGCTTCACCTTGCGGCCGGCCGTGAGGCGGGCGGGACCGACCCGGAAGTCGTCGGTGCCACGGATCCCGTCGCTGTAGTCGTTGGCGTAGTTGACGCCGATCTGCAGCGACACCGACACGATGAGGCAGAAGAGCGCGATCACCCAGTGGAAGACGTCCACCACGAGGATCGCGGCGCCCGTGCCGACGAGGATGGGCGTGATCGCGAGGGGCAGGGTGCGCAGGCGCGCCGCGCCGATCCAGTCGCGCGCCGTGGGCTTCGCGACGTGCGCGGGGTCGCGCGGGACGTGCGCCTTCTGCGGGTTCCCGCGGGGAGGCTGCTTCCTGCGTCCGGCGGTGGTTCGCTTCTTGCTCGGGGTTCCTGCCACGAATGCACATCATAGGGGCCGCGCCGATGAGGCACGCGAATCCGTCAACCCCCTGACGGATGTCGGCGCCGAGGGCGAGGATGAAGCCCATGCTGAGCATCGGATCCATCGTCCTCACCGTGGAGGACATCTCACGCGCCGGCGACTTCTGGCGCACGGCCCTCGGCTACGTGAACCGCAACGAGCCCTCCGACGACTGGGTGATCCTCGATCCGCCGGGCAAGACCGATTGGTCGGCGCCCGGAGCGAGCCTCGCGCTGTCGGTCACCGGGTACCCGCAGCACTACCCGCCGCGGATCCACCTCGACCTGTACGCCGAGGACCAGGCGGCCGAGGTGACCCGCCTGCTCGGGCTCGGCGCGCGCGAGGTCGACTGGCACGACTACCCCGACGACGCCGACTGGGTCGTCCTCGAAGACACCGAGGGCAACCGCTTCTGCGTCGTCGACACCGGCCCGTACCCGCAGGGCTGACCCCGCGGCGCGCCGCGTCAGTGCAGGGCCATCACCGCGCGGCGGATCGCCTCGCGGTCGGGCTTTCCCGAGGGCAGCGTCGCGAGCTCGTCCACCAGCACCAGCCGTGCCGGGCGGGCATGTGCGCCGATCTCGGCCTGGACGGCGGCACGCGCTTCCTCGAGCTGCACGGCTTCGCTGCGCCGCAGCGCCTCGCCCCGGGAGGCCACGACGACGGATGCCTCGCCCCACCGCTCGTCGGGAATCCCCACGACGACGGCGAGAGCGAGCCCCGGGATCCCGCGCACGATCCGCTCGACGCGGTCGAGCGAGACGTTGATGCCGCCCGACACGATGACGTTGTCGATGCGGCCCCGCACGCGCAGGACGCCGTCCTCGATCAGCCCTGCGTCACCGGTGCGGTACCACCGGGAGCCGTCGCGGTCGCGGAGGAACACAGCATCCGTCAGTTCGTCGTTGCCGAGGTAGCCGTCGGCCAGTGTCGGGCCGGAGACCTGCACCTCCCCGCGCTCGATGCGCAGCCGCACGTTGCCCAGGGCCACGCCGTCATAGACGCAGCCGCCGCTGGTCTCGGTGGAGCCGTAGGTGCGCACAATGCGTGCGCCCGCGGCTTGAGCGCGCTCGAGGGTCGCCGCGGGGAGCGCCTGGCCACCGACGAGGATCGTCTCGAAGGAGCGCAGCGCCGCGAGAACCGAAGGGTCGTGCTCGGCCGCGTCGAGGAGCTTCGACAGCTGCGCCGGCACCAGCGACGTGTAGCTCGGCACCCGCTCGCCGCGCTCGGTCGACACCATCATCAGCGCGGCCGCCGAGAACGCCTGCGGGGTGAAAGCGCCCGCCAGGATCGCGGGCTCGCGGTCCTGGACGAGGGAGCGCACGAGCACCTGCAGTCCCGCGACGTAGCTCGCCGGCAGCGCCAGCAGCCACGCGCCGTCGCCGATGCGGTCGGCGGTCGACAGGGCGCTCGAAGTGAGCGCGTCACGGCTGAGGACGACGCTCTTCGGGATGCCGGTGGACCCGGACGTCGTCACGACCACGGCCGTGCCCGCCCGCACCTCGCCGGGCAGCCCGCTGACGAGGCCGAGGCCGAGCGCGGGTCCGGCGCCGTGCAGCGCACCGCGCAGACCCCGCAGGATCTCGCGGGGGTCATCGCCGACGACGGGGACGAGCTTCATGCGGGCATCAACTCCTCGGAAACCTGCCGGCCCAGGCCGTTTCGCCGCGCTCCCAGGCCCAGGGCGGGAGTTTCGGAGGAGTTGGTGCTCATCAGAAGTGCCAAGGGTAGGGCGACCAGTCCGGGTCGCGCTTCTCGAGGAACGAGTCGCGGCCCTCGACCGCCTCGTCGGTGCCGTAGGCCAGGCGCGTGGCCTCCCCCGCGAAGACCTGCTGACCGACCAAGCCGTCGTCGACCGCGTTGAACGCGAACTTCAGCATGCGGATCGCGGTCGGCGACTTGGTGAGGATCGTGCGGGCCATCGACACGGCTTCGCGCTCGAGGTCGGCATGCGGCACGACCCGGTTCACCGCGCCCATCTCGTAGGCGCGCTGCGCGGAGTACTCCTCGGCGAGGAAGAAGACCTCGCGCGCGAACTTCTGCCCGATCTGCCGGGCGAAGTACGCGGAGCCGTACCCGGCGTCGAACGAGCCCACATCGGCGTCCGTCTGCTTGAACCGGCCGTGCTCGGCGGAGGCGATCGACAGGTCGCACACGACGTGCAGCGAGTGCCCGCCGCCCGCGGCCCACCCGGGGATCACCGCGATGACGACCTTGGGCATGAACCGGATCAGCCGCTGCACCTCGAGGATGTGGAGTCGCCCGGCGCGGGCCTGCTGCTCGGCCGGGACCGCGGACTCGTCCTCGGAGTACTTGTAGCCGTCGCGCCCGCGGATGCGCTGGTCGCCGCCCGAGCAGAAGGCCCAGCCGCCGTCCTTGGGGCTCGGCCCGTTTCCGGTGAGCAGGACGACACCCACGCGGGGGTCCTGGCGAGCGATGTCGAGCGCGCGGTAGAGCTCGTCCACGGTGTGGGGGCGGAAGGCGTTGCGCACCTCCGGCCGGTCGAACGCAATGCGCGCGATGCGGCCGTCCTTCGAGACGTGGGCCGTGATGTCGGTGTAGCCGCCCTCGGGCCGGCCGGGCGCCTGCTGCCACTCGCTGTCGTCGAAGAGTTCCGAAACGCTCACCCGGCCAGCCTACGGCGGGCTCCGCGCGGGCGTCATGTGCAACCGGACACCGGCAGCAGGGGCCTAGCCTGGATCGGTGACTTCGACTCTTCGCGCCGTGGCGGCCGCCGCGGCATCCGCTGCACTGCTCTTCGCCCTCGCCGCCTGCTCGTCCGACGCCCCCGAGGCTGCGCCGACGGCCTCCGACACGCAGGCCGTGCAGGTCAGCGACGAGGCGTGCGCCGATGACGCCGGCATCACCGTGGCTGTGGACGCCTCGGCGCTCGAGGACGGCGACAGCAAGTCGTGGTGCATCGAGACCGACGAGACGCTCGCCGCCGCCGACGCGCTGACGCTCGTGAACGTCACGACCGAGGGCACCGAGGAGTACGGCGACCAGGTCGTGTGCCGCGTGAACGGCGTCCCGGCTGAAGACCAGGCGATCACCGCAGACGACGGCTCGGAGTACTTCGAGACCTGCGAATCGATGCCCGCGGCGTTCGCCTACTGGTCGCTGTGGATCAAGCCCGCCGAAGGCGAGTGGGGGTACGCCGAGGAAGGCCTGTCGACCCTCGAGCTCGAGCCCGGCGAGGGACTCGAACTGCTCTTCACCCTGAACGGCGAACCGGCAGCGCCGACGTCCTGACATGACGTTCCGACCCGGTCCCCTGCGAGCCGCGGCGATCCTCGCCGCAGGGTTCGTGGCGGCCCGGGTCGTCTACCGCATCCTCTTCCACGGCGCCGACGGCGACGGCTTCGTCCTGCTGGATCTTCCGGCGGTGCGGCTGCCGTCGCCGTTCGCGCATGTGGTGCTGCTGGGTCCCGTCACGGTCGACGGACTGTGGGATGCCGCGGCCAGCGCCGTGCCGATCGCCCTCGCGATCCTCGCGTTCGGGGTGGTGAACGCCCTTGTCGACCTGCACCGGGTCTTCGCGCGGGCCTCGCGACGCGGCCCGCTGCGCGGCGTCGCACGGGCGCTCGCGATCGCCGCGGCCACGCTCCCCTCGCTCGCCGACGGCGCCCGCGCGGTGCGGTTCGCGCAACGACTCCGCGGCGAGCGCGGCGGGGCACGGATGCTGCTGCCGCTGCTGGAGCGAACCCTCGAGCGCGCCGGGGCCGTGGCCGCAGCCCTCGAGCTGCGTGGCTTCGCGGGACGCGGGCTGGACGGGGACTGCCTCGCACCGGTTCAGGCCGAGAGCGTGCAGATCGCGTTCGGCGATGGCGCTGCGGGACTCGGTCTCCGGCTTCCGCCGTCGCTCACGCTCGAGGCGGGCACGCTCACGCTCGTGTCGGGGCCGACCGGCGCGGGCAAATCGACGCTGCTGCGGGCCGTCGCGGGCCTGCACACGCACACCGACGGCGGCTGGATCGCCAGGTCGCTGCGGGTCGTCGGGCACGAACGCGCGACGGTGCCCCCGCGCGACCTCGCCCAGCGCGTGGGCGTGGTGCTGCAGCATCCGCGTGACGCGTTCGCCACCGAGTGGGTGCGCGACGAGATCGGGCTCTCGCTCGAGCTGCGCGGCGTCGCGCCCGTGATCACCGCCGCGCGCGTGGCCGAGGTCGCCGAGCGGGTCGGCGTGCCGCTGCTCGACCGCACCACCCGCGGGCTCTCGGCCGGTGAGGCGACGATCGTGGCGATCGCCGCGGCGATCGTCGAGCACCCCATCCTGCTGCTGGTCGACGAACCGCTCGCCGACCTCGACGCGGACGCTCGCGTGCGCGTCGCACACCTGCTGGATGCCCTCGCGCACGAGGCCGGTATGTGCGTCGTCGTCGCCGAGCACCGCGTCCAGGCGCTCTCCGGGATCGCCGACACGGTGCTGCGGATCGACGACGGCGTGGTCGATTCCGTGGAGTCCTTCACGGGTTCGGGGCGCACCGCGGACGATCGGGGCGCACGGGATGCGCCCCGAGTGAACGGGATGCGCCCCGAACCCGCGGAACCGGGGGATGTCGTGCTGCGCGCCCGCGGAATCACGGTGCGCCACCGCGAAACGGTGGCCGTAGCGGGTGCAGACATCGAACTGCGCGCCGGCGAGATCGTCGCACTCGTCGGACCCAACGGCGCCGGCAAGTCGAGCCTGCTCGCGGCGCTCGCACTGCCCGCACGGGGAGCGGACATCGAGTCAGCCGGTCGGGTCTCGCTGGTTCCGGATGCCTCGGACGACCTTTTCGTGTCCGACAGCGTCGCCGCCGAATGCCGTCGGGCGGACCGCCGGGCCGCGCGCCGCGACGTGGGTTCGGCGCCGGGCACCGCGGCACGGTTCGCCGGATTCCTGGGTCTCGACCCCGACAGCCCGGCACTCGCAGCACGGCTGGCGCGGCATCCACGCGACCTCTCTGCGGGTGAGCGACGCTGCCTCGCACTGGCGATCCAGCTCGCGGGCTCGCCGCGGGTGCTCATGGTCGACGAGCCCACGCGCGGCCTCGACCCCGCCGCCCGCGACCTGGTCTGGGCGGCGCTGACCTCGCTCGCCGCATCCGGCACGGCGGTGCTGGTGGCCTCGCACGAGCCCGACTTCACGGCCCGCGCCGACCGCACCCTGACGATGCGGGCCGGGGTGCTCACCGCCGCGCCGTTCCCAACTCAGGATGAGCGCGCGTCGACCGTGCGCGAACCGCGGAATTCGGGGGGTGCTGATGCCGTCGGCTCGAACGATCCTGAGTTGGGAACTCGTGACCGGACGCTCCGGCCCTCCGCGGACGGCTCAGGCCTCGGGGAGCACCCTGATCCGGCCGGCCGCGCGCCGGCTCCCTCCCGGTCTGCAACCCAGGCCGAAAGGTGGGAACGCCTTCCTGCGGACGCGGGTCCTGCAAACCTTCCTGAATTGCGAACAGGCGAGACCGTGCCCGACGGCTCCCGGCGACGCGTCCGGGGACGCCGTCTGCCGCTCGCCGCACTGGCCGCCGCCAACCTCGTCGCGGTCGGGGCGTTCTGCTGGCCACTGGTCGCCACCGCGGTACCCGAACAGGCCTACGCGGCGGTGCCCGTGGCGGCGCTCGCGCTCGTGCCGCTCGCCGCGCTCGTCGTCGTCGCGACGCTCGACGGGAGCGTGCGATCGGCGCACATGCTGGCGCTGCTCGGCACGCTCGCCGCGATCGGCGCGGCCGTGCGCATCGCGGGCACCGGCGTCGGCGGCGTCGAGGCGGTGTTCATCCTGCTGATCCTGGCGGGGCGTGCGTACGGCGCACGGTTCGGCATGCTGCTCGGCATGGCGACGATCGCCCTGTCCACCCTGATCACGGGCACGTTCGGTCCGTGGACCCCGTTCCAGATGTTCGCGTGTGCGTGGGTCGGCGCGATCGCGGGACTCCTCCCCCGGCGGATCTCGCGCGGGGGCGAGATCGCGATGCTCAGCGTCTACGGCGTCGTGGCCTCATACGCGTTCGGCCTGCTGATGAACCTCTGGTTCTGGCCGTTCGCCGTCGGCTACGGCACCGGCATCTCGTACGACGGCAGCGCGCCGCTCGACGTGAACCTCACGAGCTTCCTGCTGTACTCGCTCGTCACCTCGACCCTCAGCTGGGACACCCTCCGCGCGATCACCACGGTCCTCGGACTGATCGTGGTCGGCCGTCCGATCCTCGCGGCGCTGCGGCGCACCAAGCCGCTGGCGACACGGACGCAGCCCATCCCCGCCCCGCGAGAGCGCGCATCTGCCCTATCGTGAGGGTCACGTGCCGGAAGGAGCCCACGTGATCACCGCGACCGCACCGCCGCCGACCGACCTCGTCGGCGCGTACCTGCCCGAGATCGTCTCGCTCGCGAAGCGCGGCCTCCTGTGGGCGGTGCTCTACGGCATGCTCACCCTCGCCTCGAGCGGCGGATGCCTGGGCTCCGCGTCCGGCGGAGACCAGATCTGCTACACCGCGACGCTGCGCCCGTCGCCCCTGACGTGGCTCGTGATGGCGCTCGTGTTCGTCATCGCCCTGAGCCGCGCCGCGAAGGCCACGACGACCGCCCAGATCACGCGCATCCTCCGGATCGCCGCGACCGCCCTGTGGCTGGTGCCGCTCGTGGCCTCCGTGCTCGGCATCGTGTCCTTCATCACGGCATCGCCCGACGCATGGCTCGACGGCGGCGTGCCCGCCGGCATCGACTTCCGGATCACGTCGGATTGACGGATGCCGCGGGTCGCCGCATCCGTGTTCTGAAAGCACCCGACCTCAGACGGAGAAGTACTTCGCCTCGGGGTGGTGGAAGACGAACGCATCGGTCGACTGCTCGGGGTGAAGCTGCAGCTCCTCGCTGAGCTCGACCCCCATCCGCTCGGGGCGGAGGAGCTCGACGACCTTGCGGCGGTCCTCCATGTCGGGGCACGCGGGGTAGCCGAGCGAGAAGCGGGCGCCGCGGTACTCGAGTTTGAAGAGGCCCGCCGTGTCGGTCGGGTCCTCCTGCGAGAAGCCGAGCTCGGAGCGGATGCGGGCGTGCCAGTACTCGGCGAGCGCCTCGGTCAGCTGCATCACCAGCCCGTTGAGCTCGTAGTAGTCGCGGTACCTGTCCTCGGCGAAGAGCTTCGCGGTGACCGAATCGATGTTCGCGCCCGCGGTCACGAGCTGCACCGGCAGCACGTCGACCTGGCCGGACTCGCGCGAGCGCACGAAGTCGGCGAGGCACAGGTGGCGGTCGCGGCGCTGGCGCGGGAAGTGGAAGCGCAGCCGGTCGGTGCCGAGCGTGCCGCCCGACCCGCCGTCGGGGGCGAGGAGGCCGGCGTCCCCCAGCGCTCCCGAGGGGTCGTCGCCGTGGTGCAGCACGACGACGTCGTTGCCTTCCGACACGACAGGGAAGAACCCGTACGCGACCGAGGCGTCGAGCATGCCCTCGGCGAGGATGCGGTCGAGCCAGTACCGCAGCCGCGGCCGGCCCTCCGTCTCGACGAGCTGCTCGTAGGTGGCGCCGTCCTCGCCGCGGCCGGGTTTGAGGCCCCACTGGCCCATGAACGTCGCGCGCTCGTCGAGGAACCCGGCGTAATCGTGCAGCGCCAGGCCGCGGACGATGCGGGTGCCCCAGAACGGCGGAGCGGGGACGGGATTGTCGGATGCCACGTCCGAGCGTGCCGGCATCGCCTCGGGCTCCGTGAGGGTGAGCTTGGAGCCCGCCGCATGCCGCCGCTTCTTCAGCGCCGGGAGTCCGACGGACGCCGGATCGGCGCCGCGCGCGATCTTCACGAGCGGGTCCATGAGCGCGAGCCCCTCGAACGCATCGCGGGCATAGCGCACCTCGCCGTCGAACAGCGAGGCGAGGTCGTCCTCGACGTACGCGCGCGTGAGCGCCGCACCGCCGAGGATCACCGGCCACTTCTTGCCGAGGCCACGCGACGTGAGCTCCTCGAGGTTCTCCTTCATCACGACCGTCGATTTCACGAGGAGACCGGACATGCCGATGACGTCGGCGTCGTGTTCCTCGGCGGCCGCGATGATGTCCGCGATCGGCTGCTTGATGCCGAGGTTGACGACGTCGTACCCGTTGTTGGTGAGGATGATGTCGACGAGGTTCTTGCCGATGTCGTGCACGTCGCCGCGGACCGTCGCCAGGATGATGCGGCCCTTGCCCGAGGCATCCGACTTCTCCATGTGCGGTTCGAGGAGGGCGACCGCGTTCTTCATGACCTCGGCCGACTGCAGCACGAACGGCAGCTGCATCTCGCCGGCGCCGAACCGCTCGCCGACGACCTTCATACCCTCGAGCAGGTGGTCGTTGATGATCTGCAGCGGCGCCAGGCCGCCCTCGCGGGCGAGGTCGAGGTCTGCCTCGAGGCCCTTGCCCTCGCCGTCGATGATGCGCCGCTCGAGCCGCTCGCCGACCGGCAGCGCGGCGAGCTCGGCCGCCCGCTGGTTGCGCAGGGCCGCGGTGTCGACGCCCGCGAAGAGGTCCAGCATCCGTGCCAGCGGGTCGTACGTGACGTTGCCGTCTGCGTCGTACTCGCGGCGGTCCCACACCAGATCGAGCGCGACCTTGCGCTGCTCCTCCGAGATGGAGGCGAGCGGCACGATCTTCGCGGCGTCGATGATGCCCGAGGTGAGGCCCGCCTGGACCGCCTCGTGCAGGAACGCGGAGTTCAGCACGCTGCGCGCGGCCGGGTTGAGGCCGAACGACACGTTCGAGACGCCGAGCGTCGTGTTGATGCCGGGGTACTTGGCGGTGATCTGCCGGATCGCCTCGATCGTCTCGATGGCGTCGCGGCGGGTCTCCTCCTGGCCGGTGGCGATCGGGAAGGTCAGGCAGTCGACGATGATGTCGTTCACCCGCAGGCCCCAGTCGCCCACGAGCTCGTCTATGAGCCGCGTCGCGATCTGCACCTTGCCCTCGGTGGTGCGCGCCTGGCCGTGCTCGTCGATCGTCAGCGCCACCACCGCGGTGCCGTGCTCCTTGACGAGCGGCATGATGCGTCCGAACCGCGAGGTCGGGCCGTCGCCGTCCTCGTAGTTGACGGAGTTCACGACGGGCCGGCCTCCGATCAACTCGAGCCCCGCGGCGATGACCGCCGGCTCGGTCGAGTCCACGACGAGCGGCAGCGTCGACGCGCTCGCGAGACGCGACACGACCTCGCGCATGTCCGCGGCGCCGTCGCGCCCGACGTAGTCGGTGCAGACGTCCAGGAGGTGGGCGCCGACGCGGATCTGGTCGCGGGCGATCTCGACGCAGTCGTCCCACCGCTCCTCGAGCATCGCCTCGCGGAACGCCTTCGATCCGTTCGCGTTGGTGCGCTCGCCGATCGCGAGGTACGAGGCGTCCTGCTGGAACGACACGTGCTGGTAGAGCGAGGCCACGCCGGGGTCGAGGTCGATGGCCCGGTCGCCGAGAGCGCGCACGGGAAGCGCGCGCTCGCTGTCTGGGCCGGGTGCGGCAGGTTTCGTGTCGGTTCGCTCGCTCGACGACCGGAGGTGGGCCAGGCGCTCGACCACCGCGGCCAGGTGCTCGGGCGTGGTGCCGCAGCATCCGCCGACGAGTCCCAGCCCGAACTCGCGCACGAACTGCTCGTGCGCGGTCGCGAGCTCGACAGGGGTGAGCGGGTAATGCGCGCCGTTCGCGCCGAGCACGGGAAGCCCCGCGTTGGGCATGCACGCGATCGGCACGGTCGCGTGCTTCGACAGGTGCCGGAGGTGCTCGCTCATCTCGGTCGGGCCGGTGGCGCAGTTGAGCCCGATCGCGTCGACGCCGAGCGGCTCGATCGCGGTCAGCGCCGCGCCGATCTCGGAGCCCATGAGCATGGTCCCGGTGGTCTCGACGGTCACCTCGACGAAGATCGGAAGACGGATGCCGCGGCTCACGATCGCCTGACGACACCCGTTGATCGCGGCCTTGGTCTGGAGCAGGTCCTGACTCGTCTCGACGAGGAACGCGTCGGCGCCGCCGTCGATGAGGCCCTCGGCCTGAAGTGCGAAGGTCTGCTTGAGGTTGTCGTAGGTGGTGTGGCCGAGGCTCGGCAGCTTCGTGCCCGGACCCATCGAGCCGAGCACCCAGCGCACGCGCCCGTCGACGGCCTCCGCCGCCTCGACGCGCTCGCGCGCGATGCGCGCACCGACCTCGGCGAGCTCGGCGATGCGGTCGACGATGCCGTAGTCGTCGAGGTTCGACCAGTTCGCACCGAACGTATTGGTCTCGACCGCGTCGACGCCGACCTCGAGGTACGCGTCGTGGATCGCGCCGACGACGTCGGGGCGCGAGACGTTGAGGATCTCGTTGCACCCCTCGAGGCCCTGGAAGTCGCCGTCGATCGACAGGTCGTACCGCTGGAGCATCGTCCCCATCGCGCCGTCGGCGATGACGACCCGCTCACGCACGCCGTCGAGCAGCTGCTGCGACCTCTCGGGTCGCGGAACCCCGTCGATGTCGAGGGCGAACCGGGGTGCGGGCGGTGCTGCGGTCACCTCCGCGATTTTAGTCGCCGGGTACTCCGGGTCGCGGTTCGTGACGGATCCCCCGCTCGGCCCCCGCGCGACACCAAGAACGCCTGACCCCTCCCGCC
>NZ_JYJA01000021.1 GCF_000956465.1 Microbacterium trichothecenolyticum | reverse complement strand
CGCTCCCGCCCCCGCTCCCGCCGGGGTTTCGCACGTGCCTCTCTCCGCAGCATCCGGAATTCGGACAATCGCACCGATTCCGGATGCTGCGGCCGCCGCGCTCCGCAAACGCGACGAATCTCCGAGTTCCGGATCCGCGAAAAGGGGTGGGGATGCACCGCTGATCCGCGTCAGGAGCCTCACGCTGCGCCGCAGCCGCACCGAGGTCCTGCACGACGTCGACCTCGACGTGCCCCGAGGCGCCTTCGTGGCGGTGGTCGGCGCGAACGGCGCGGGCAAGACGAGCCTCATCCAGGCGCTCGCCGGGGTGGTCTCACCGCCCAAGGGCACCGTGCACGTCGACGGGCTCGACGTCGGCCGCTCCGACGCGCGCACCCTGAGCTCGCGCATCGGCTTCGTGTTCCAGAACCCCGAGCATCAGTTCATCGCGCACAGCGTGTTCGACGAGATCGCGCACGGCCTGCGTCGCCAGCGCCTCCCGGACGAAGAGGTTCGCATGCGCACCCAGGCGCTGCTCGAGCGGTTCGGCCTCTCGGCCAAGGCCGAGAGCCATCCGTTCCTGCTGTCGGGCGGGCAGAAGCGCCGGCTCTCGGTCGGCACCGCGCTGGTGGCCGGCGCGCCGGTGCTCGTGCTCGACGAGCCGACCTTCGGTCAGGACCGCGCCCGCGCCGACGAGCTGCTCTCGCTGCTGTCGGAGCTCAACGCCGAGGGCACCACGATCATCGTGGTCACGCACGACATGCAGCTCGTGACCGACTACGCGCAACGCACGGTGGTGCTGGCCGACGGCCGAGTGCTCGCCGAGGGCGCGACCGCCGACGTCTTCGCCGACGACGCCCTCATCGCCCGCGCAGGACTGCGCCCGCCACCCCTGCGCCGCGCGCTGCAGGCCGTGCAGCGGCATCCCGGACTCTCCGGCATCGCCCGCCTCGCCGACCTGCCCGACGCACCCGCGCCCCTCGCCCCGTCGCGTTCGCAATTCAGGACCGACGCCGTCGAATCCCCCCGAATCGACCTCCCGCGCCCCAACGATCCTGAATTGCGAACCGGATCGACGCCGACGACCGCCCCGGCCCCGCACGCCACGGGAGGTGCCGCGTGACCGACACCGGCCCGCTCACCGCGGCGACGGCCGCGCACTCGACCTTCGATCCGTACGCGCGGCGGGTCGAGGCATCCGCTGTCCGTTTCCTCTACGGGATGAACCCGCTCGCGAAGCTCGCCGCGCCGCTGCCCGCGATGGCGCTGCTGGTGTTCGTGCGGGATGCCGCGACGCCGGCCGCGTTCCTCGCGCTCGCGTACGTCGTCCTGCTGGTGGGGGTGTCGTTCACCCGGCGCCTCGCGGCGATCCTGTTCCTCGCGCTGCCCCTCAGCGCGCTCGTCATCGGCTTCGGTTTCGCACTGTGGACCGACGCGTCGCGGGTCGACCAGTCGGTCGTGGTGTGGCAGATCGGCGGCTGGACGATGTACGGCGGCGCGCTCGAGGTGGGCTTCGCCACGGGTCTGCGCCTCGCGGCGATCGTCGGCCTCACACTCATCGCAGGGCTCTCGACCACCGGACCCGACCTGGTGCGCGCGTCGGTGCAACAGCTGCGCGTGCCGTACCGCATCGGGTACACGGCGCTGGCGGCGTTCCGGTTCGTCCCGAGGTTCGGGCACGAACTCGACGTCATCCGCCAGGCGCACCGCGTGCGCGGCGCCCACGGCGGGCGCGGGCCGTTCGCCGCGATCGCCCGCTGGTTCGGTTACGTCGTGCCGCTCATGGCCGGCGCCATCCGCCACGCGGAGCGCGTCGCCCTCGCGATGGACGCCCGTGCGTTCGGCGCCCACCCCGACCGCACCGAGCGATACCTCGTGCCGTGGCGCGTCCGCGACACCGTGTTCGTGCTCGCCTTCTGGCTCGCCTCCGCCGCGGTGTTCGCCGTCTTCTTCCCCTGGGGCCTCTGACCCCCTCGCCCTCCCGACAAGGAGCACCGACATGGCTCATCCCCGACTGGTCAAGCCCGAGACGCAGGGGCTCGTGCACCTCACGGTGCTGCGCACCGAGCGCCTGTCGCCGCATTGGCTGCGCGTGACGCTCGGCGGCGGCGAGATCGATCGGTTCCGCCCGATGGGCTACGACCAGTGGTTCCGCCTGTTCCTGCCGCTCGGTGGTGACGAGGGCCTCGAGCGCCTGCCCGCGAAGGCGAACAAGATGTTCGGGTACCTCAAGTACCTCCGCATCCCCGACGGCGTCCGGCCGGTCATGCGCAACTACACCGTGCGGGCGTTCCGCCCCGCCACGGCGACCACGGGCGCCGAGATCGACGTCGACTTCGTGCTGCACGGCTCCGCCGCCGACGGCACCGCGGGACCCGCCTCGCGCTGGGCCGAGTCGTGCCAGGCGGGCGAGAGCGTCGTCGTGATCGACGAGGGCCTCACCTTCAACCCCGACCGCGGCACCGACCGCGTCCTGCTGGTCTCGGACGAGACCGGCCTGCCGGCGATCGCCGGCATCTGCGCGGCGCTCCCGTCGCATGCGACCGGTCTCGCGATCGTCGAAGTGCCTTCCGCGGAGGATGCGCTCGACTTCCCGCATCCCGCCGGCGTCACGGTGCGCTGGATCGTCCGCGACCACGATGTGAAGCCCGGAACCCTGGCGCTGCAGGCACTCCGCCAGGCTTCGATCCCGGATGCCTCATCCCACGCGTACATCGTCGGCGAGCAGGCCCTCGCGACCGAGGGTCGCCGGCACCTCGTCGGCGAGTGCGGCGTCCCGAAGGACCAGGTGAGCTTCTGCGGCTACTGGCGCGTCGGAGCCGCGTCGCCCGCCCCGAAGTCCCGGCGTGCGACCGCCGAGGCCCACTCGTGAGCGGCGCGGACGACACGATCGTCACCCCCACGCCCCCGCGCCGCCCCCGCGGTCGCGCGACCACCGCGTACCTGCTGACGTGCGCCGCGATCGGCGTCGCCGGCGGTGTGATGCTGTGGGGCGCCGGCTGGATCTCGACCGTCCTCTTCGCGACGGTGCCGTTCGTCTCGGTCGCGATCGCGGGTCTCTGGCTCCTGCCGGCCACCGTCGCGCTGCGCCTGCTCGAGCGCCCGTTCGCCGGCATCCTCGTGGGCGTGATCTCGGGGCTCGTCGTGTTCCCGTTCCTCGGGGCGGCGATCTGGTGGGCGTTCTTCGCCGAGCTCGCGTTCCTGGTGACCCTGTACCGCTCGTGGCGGACCTGGCAGTACTACGCCGGCGCCGTCTTCGTGGGTGCGATCTACCCACTTCTCGCCGCCGCCTCGTTCAACCTGTGGGCGATGGAGCCGTGGGCCCTCATCACCTTCTTCGCCCTCACGATCGCGAGCTGTGTCGCAGGCGTCGCGCTCGGCATCCTCGTGGCCGACCGTCTCCGCAGGGCCGGCGTCGCGAAGCTCGCGCGTCGCCGCGGCCTGGCGTCGCGTGGCCTCGGCCGCGGTGCGGGTCCCGCCGGCCAGCACTGAGTTCCGCAGTCACTTCGTGCGGGTCGGATCGAACTGCACCCGCCGAAGGTGACTGCGGAAGGAACGCTCACACGCGACGGATGCCGCGACCCGGCGCCTTCGAAGAGGCGCGGGGTCGCGGCATCCGTTGTCGAGAAGGCGTCAGCGCTTGCCGACGATCTGGCGCGAGACCAGGTCGCGCATGATCTCGTTCGTGCCGCCGTAGATGCGGTGCACGCGGGCGTCGAGGTAGGCGCGGGCGATCGGGTACTCGGTGATGTAGCCGTAGCCGCCGTGCAGCTGCACGCCGACGTCGAGGAGCTCGGCCTCGCGGTCGGTGGTCCAGAACTTGACCTTCGCCGCCTCTTCGGCGGTGAGCTTCTGGTCCTTGTAGAGCAGCATCGCGCGGTCGACGTAGGCCCACATCACGTCGACGGTCGTCGCCATGTCGGCCAGCTTGAAGCGGGTGTTCTGGAAGTCGGCGATCCGCTCACCGAACGCCTCACGGCTGAGCACGTAGTCGCGCGTCCAGACGAACGCGGCCTCGCCGGCTGCCGCTGCGGCCACACCGATCGACAGACGCTCGAGCGGCAGGTTCATCATGAGCTGGATGAAGCCGAGGCCCTCCGTGCCGCCGATGAGGTTCTCCTCCGGCACGAAGACGTCGGTGAACGAGAGCTCGGCGGTGTCCCAGCCGTGGAAGCCCATCTTCTCGAGCTTCTTGCCGTGGTCGAAGCCCTGCATGCCGTCCTCGAGGATCAGCAGGCTGAACGCGTCGGGGCGGTTGCCCTCGCCGGTCTTCACGAACGTCACGACCATGTCGGCGGTCTTGCCCGACGAGATGAACGTCTTGGCGCCGTTGACGACGTAGCCGCCCTCGACCCGCTTGGCGGTGGTCTTGATCCCGCGCAGGTCGCTGCCCGCGCCGGGCTCGGTCATCGCGAGGGCGCCGAGGATCTCGCCGGTCGCCATGCCCGGGAGCCACTTCTCCTTCTGCTCCTGCGTGCCCATGTGCACGATGTACGGCACGGCCAGGTCATCCTGGATGCCGAGGGCGCCGGCGAGCGAGCCGAGGCCGGCGCCGATGGTCTCTTCGAGCACGATCGAGCGGAAGCGATAGTCCTGCAGCATGCCGGCGCCGCCGAACTCCTCGGGCACCGACAGGCCGATGATGCCGGCCTCGCCCGCGGCGAGCATGGTCGCCCGGTCGATCTCGCCGGCGGCGTCCCACTGCTTGCGCTTCTCGTCCGACGCGTAGCGCTTGACGAACTCCTTGACGACATCGCGGAACGCCTCGTGGTCCTCGTCGTAGATCTCGCGCTCCATGATGCGCCTTCCTCTCATCCTCGAGTCTGTGTGGAGACGCACCCCCGGTGGAATTGCATCTCACGGCATATGGTACTCAGTTTCACCGTGATGGATGCTGTGAGCCGCGGCATCCGTGATCCGCAGCGTAGCGCCGACGCCCGACGTCAGCCGAGGTAGTCGGGTGCCGGGTCGAGCGCGAAGAACTCCTCGAGCGAGGTCCAGCCGCCTTCGTGATAGGCCTTCGCGAGCTCGTGGCCGACGTAGCGGAGGTGCCACGGCTCGGGCAGGTACCCGGTCACGGGGGTGGCTCCCTCTGTGTAGCGGACGATCCACCCGTGCTCCCACGAGTGCTCGGCGACGAACTGGCCCTGCGGCGTCGCGGCGAGCTGGTCGAGCGTGCCGCACGAGCCGGCGCACGCGACGACGTCGGCGCTGAGTCCCAGCTGGTGCTCGCTGTAACCGGGCCGCGCGCTCACCTGGTCGGCGCGTTCGCCCTTCTCGGCGAAGTGGCGCCCGTACGTCTGCTGCTGGGTCTCGTACGAGCGGAACCCGCTCTCGAGCGCGATCTCGCCGACGCCCGCGTTGCGGGCGGCAGTGGCGAGGGAGGCGAGAGCGGATGCCGCGTCCGAACGCAGCGCGCCGCCCTCGATGTTGCGCACCCCGTCGGGGAGCACGAGCGCGCCGGGGCGATAGTCGATCGGGCTGGCCGGGCGGATCTTGTCCATGACGGTCCAGACGCGGGCGGAGTCGCCGAGGTCGACGCACGGAGCCCGCCCTTCGACGACCGCGGCGCGGAACGCCTCGCCGCCGCCGGCCGCGACGATCGCCGCCTCGTCGTCGCCCCGCTGGAGAGAGGCGGCCACGTCGGGAAGCGCGCAGATGTCGGCCGCCGGCGGGGATTCCTCGACCTGGGGAACCGGAAGCTGCTGGATCTCGGGCAGCTCCATCGTCATCGTCGGCGCCGCGTCGGCACCGACGGATTGCGGCTCGGACGGGAGCATCATCGCGGTCATCGCCGCAGACCCGAGCAGCAGCGCCGCACCGGTCGCGAGCCCGGCGACCAGCATCAGCCGCTTGGTCAGTCGACGCGGCCGCGCATGCCGGACGGGCTGCGCGCTCTCGTCGACCTCGAGCAGCTCGGCCGCGCGCGCCGCGCGACGTTCGCTGACGACGGGGCGGGGTGAGCGCACCGCCCGGCGGCGTCCGCGCACGCGCGCCTCGGGAATGCGGTGGGGCGTCGAGTCGGTGCGGTGCGCCGGGGCGCCCGTCGGGCGGAGATCCAGCGGCAGCGTGGACGGCGCGCCGGCCGGGATCGAACCCGGCGCGAACTCGTCGCTCGGCAGCTCGGACGCCCGCACGTCGTCGGCGGGATCGGCGACGGGAGCGGCCGCATCGGCGGGGGCGGATTCCGCTTCGCGGGCACGCCTCGCCGCCTCCTCGCGCATCGCTCGGGCGGCACGACGAGTCTCGGGGGCGGCTCGGGGGGTAGCGAGCCCGCCAGGCTCCGTCACGTCAGCCATTCTCACCCGCGACGGCCGGTTTGGCCAGGCAAGCGGCGTCCGTCTCGTCGATGTTCTAGACACGACGACATCCGTCTTGACTTAAGTTCGAAGCTTTGTTCTCATGGATGCATGCGGTGGCAAGGTCAGGAACTGGGCGTGGCGGATGCCGCGGCCCTGCCCGGCCTCGAACAGCTGAACGGTCTGGTGCGCTCGGTGACGACCCCCGAGTTCGCGGGCGTGACGTTCCACGAGGTGCTCTGCAAGTCGGCCCTCAACCACGTGCCGAGCGCCTCCGCGATGCCCTTCGACTGGACAGTGAACCCCTATCGGGGCTGCAGTCATGCATGCGTCTACTGCTTCGCGCGGGGCACGCACGAGTACCTCGAGCTCGATGCCGGCCGGGACTTCGATACGCAGGTCGTGGTGAAGGTGAACGTCGCCGAGGTGCTCGGAAAGGAACTGCGCCGGGGCAGCTGGCAGCACGATCCGGTCATGCTCGGCACGAACACCGATCCGTACCAGCGCGCGGAGGGGCGTTACAAGCTGATGCCCGGGATCGTGTCGGCCCTGACCGAGTCGGGCACGCCGTTCTCGATCCTCACGAAGGGCACGCTGCTGCGGCGGGATCTGCCCCTGCTGCAGGATGCCGCGAGCCAGGTGCACGTGACGCTCGCGATGTCGATCGCGGTGTTCGACGACGAGCTGCAGCATCTCATCGAACCCGGCACGCCCAATGCGGCCGCGCGCCTCGAGACGGTGCGCGCGGCGACCGAGGCGGGATTCCGCGTCACGGTGTTCCTGATGCCGATCATCCCGCACCTCACCGACTCGATCGCGGCGATCGACCACGCACTCGCCCGCATCAAGGCGGCGGGAGCGGTGCGGGTCGTCTATGGCGCACTGCACCTGCGGCCCGGCGCGAAGCAGTGGTTCCTCGAGTGGCTTGCCGAGCGGCACCCCGAGCTCGTGTCGTCATATCGAGGGCTTTACCCCGGCGCGACGGCGTACGCGCCGAAGGCATACCGCTCGTGGCTCGCCAAGCGGGTGCGCCCGTTGCTGCGCGTGCACGGCCTCGACGGGCAGTCCGAGGAAGAGAATCCGCGCGGCGCGCCCGTGGCGGGTCTCGCCGATCGAGCCGACGCGCGCAGCGCGCCGCCGATCATCACGACCTCGCGCGGGCGTGCCGCCGCGACGTCGCTGCGGGCGGCGTCCTCCCGGTCGCTGCCTGGGGCCGAGGCATCCGCTCGGCTCTTCTGAGCCCCGCCCGGCGAGTACTCGCCGCTGCGCGCTGCGTCGCAGATGTGCCGAACGGCCGAGATCTGTGCGCACAGAATCGGAGGTCTCGCGCGACGCGCCGAGCGGCAGCATCCGTGTCCCGGCGCGTCGCACAGAACCTCCGATTCTGCGCACGCGGTGCTGCTACGCCGCGACCGCGCCCAACTCCGCGACCTCGACACGTTCGGCCTCGACCCGCTCGACGTCGACGAGCGGAGTGCGGACGTGGTCCAGCACGGCATCGAGCACCGCGTCCTCGGTGAGGATGCGGTTGTGCCCGAGGCCCTTCGTCGCGAGCAACTGCGCCCCCGGGTTGGCGGCGACGACCCGCCCCGCCTCGGCGAACGGCACGATGCGATCGCCGTGGTCGTGGACGACGAGAAGCGGCACCCCGCCTGGCAGCGGGCGCCGCACACCCGACAGCCACGCGAGCGGGTCCGGCTCGCCCGGGAAGTACCGGGTCGCGAAGCGCTCGCGCATGCTCGCCGCGACCGCGTCGGAGTAGCCGAGCATGCCCTGGAACTGGCTCAGCAGCAGGTCGGCGTCGGCGGGCGCGGCGATGGTCACGACGCGCGCCGCATCGATACCGCCCGCGACACCCACGAGCGTCGCGAGGCCGCCGAACGAGTGCCCGACCATCGCATCGAACCCGCCGTGGCGCTCCTGGAGCGCGGCGAACACGTCGAGCCAGTCGACGAGATAGGTGCGACGACCTCCCGATCCGCCGTGGGCGGGCGCATCGAATGAGAGGACGCGATACCCCTCGGCGACGAGATCGCGCACGAGCACAGAGAACTGGCTGGCCCGGCCGTTCCAGCCGTGCGACAGCACGACCGTGCGCGGGCCGTCGCCCCACGCGAACGTGTCGACGTCGACACCGCGGCGGTCGATGCCGGCGATGCGCACCGCACTCGGGCGCGCGCGCAGCAGCGTGGCCTCGTCGTCGGCGTGCACGGGTCGCGGCTTCGCGACATGACCGAAGAGGGGCATGGCGACGGCGGCTCCCCACCGGGGCGAGAAGGCGGCCGCAGCGCGAACGGACGTGCCTGCGGCGGCGAGTGCGAGATTCATGATGCTCCGATCAGAAGAATACGAACGATCGTACTTATGAATACGAACGATCGTACGGTAATCTCGATATGTGACACAAGCCCCCATCGACCGACGCCGCCTCCGAGGCGACGAGTCGCGGCGCGCCGTGCTGTCGCACGCTGTCGACACCGCGACGGTCGACGGCCTCGACGGCCTCACGATCGGGCGGCTGGCGGATGCCTCGGGCCACAGCAAGAGCGGCATCGCGACGCTGTTCGGCTCGAAGGAGCAGTTGCAGCTCGCCGTCGTGGCCGCCGCCCGCGAGGTCTTCATCGACCGCGTCGTCGCGCCGGCCCGCGCTCGCACCCCCCGCGGCCTCGTCCGCGTGTGCACGCTGCTGGGCGATTGGCTGGCCTACTCCCGCGATCGCGTGTTCCGCGGCGGATGCTTCTTCGCCGCGACCTCCGTGGAGTTCGATGCGAAGCCGGGCGTGGTCCGCGACGCGATCGTCGCGGCGTCGAGCGAGTGGGAGGACTACCTCACGGTGAGCATCGAGCACGCGATGGCCGCCGGCGAGCTGCCCCTCCTCGACGACGCGCGCCAGCTCACGTTCGAGATGGTGTCGTTCCTCGAGGCGGCGAACACCCGCTCACTGCTCCACACGAGCGAGGAGCCCTACCGCCGCGCCGAGGTCGCACTCCGCGCGCGCCTCACGTCCCTCGGCGGCGACCCAGAGCTCATCGCCTCGATCGGCGCGGCGCCCATCGCCTGATCCCCCGCCCGACGCGGCCGCGGATGCTGCGCCCTCGGTCCGACCCGCGCCCGCCCCGGGCGAAGCGGCAGCGGGCGCCCCGGCGGGACGGATGCCGCCGCCCGCGTCGCCGCAGAGCTCAGGTCTCTCGGCGGGGCGCCGCCCGCGGCCGAGCTGCTCGAAGGGTTCGCGGCCCGGTCCGGGCGGTGAGCGCGTGACGTCAGCGTCCGGCGAGTTCCTCCAGCAGGTCGTCGCCGGGGCGCACCTCGTCGAACGGCGCCTCGATGTCGGCGCGCTCGAGCAGGTCGGCGAGGCGCTCGCGGCGCGCGCGGGTCACCAGCGTCACGACCGTGCCCGAGCGTCCCGCACGCCCGGTGCGGCCGGAGCGGTGCAGGTACGTCTTGTACTCGTCGGGCGCATCGGCCTGGACCACCAGATCGATGTCGTCGACGTGGATGCCGCGGGCCGCGACATCCGTCGCCACCAGCACGTCGATGCGGCCCGACGTGAGCTTCTCGAGGTTGCGCGTGCGGCGGGCCTGGTCGAGGTCGCCGTGGAGCGCGAGAGCGCGGATGCCCACGTCGTCCAGCTGGTCGGCGAGCATCTCGGCGAACGCGCGCGTGCGCGTGAAGACGAGCGTCTTGCCGCTGCGATCGACCAGCGTGCGCAGGATGTCGCGCTTGTCGCGATGGTCGACCACGAGCACACGATGATCGATGGTGCCGGTGCGCTGGGTCTCGCCGGCGACCTCGTACACCGCCGGCTCGCTGAGGAACTCCTTCACCAGCGACGACACCTCGCCGTCGAGCGTCGCCGAGAACAGCAGGCGCTGCGCGTCACGGGACGTGCGACGCATGATGCGCTGCACCGGCTCGAGGAAGCCCAGGTCGCACATGTGGTCGGCCTCGTCGAGCACCGCGATGCGCACCTGCGAGAGGTCGAGAGCGCGCGACTCCACGAGGTCTTCGATGCGCCCCGGCGTGCCGATGACGATGTCGATGCCTCTCTTCAGCGCGCCGAGCTGACGCGCTTTGGGCACACCGCCGTAGATCTGCGTCGTGAAGAGGCCGACGCTGCGGGCGATCGGCTGGACCGTCGCGTCGATCTGCAGCGCGAGCTCGCGCGTGGGGGCCAGGATCAGCGCGCGCGGCGGACGGCCGAAGTCGCGCTTCTCTCGCGCCTGCGACCGCAGCACGCTCTCGACGAGCGGCGCGCCGAACGCGATGGTCTTGCCGGACCCGGTGCGCCCGCGCGCCAGCACATCGCGACCGGCAAGGATCGCCGGGATCGTCGCCGCCTGGATGGGGAACGGATGCAGCGCCCCCAGCTCCGCGATCGTCTTGACGATGTTCTGCCCGAGGCCGAGGTCCGCGAACGTCACGCCCCCCACCTCGTCAGGCGCGACCGCTGCGGCCTCGAGCCGCTCGTGCACCACGTCGCGGCGAGCCGGCTCCGCCCGGCGCGGGGCGTTGTCCCGGCGCGGCGCGGCATCCCGCCGCGCACCCTCGTCCCGGCGCGGCGCGGCATCCCGCCGCGCACCCTCCTCCCGGCGCGGAGCGTTGTCCCGGCGCGGGGCGGCGTCACGGCGCGGTGCCTCGCCGCGTCCCGAATCACGGCGGTCGTCGCGGTCGCGCCCCGGTCGCCCGCGGTCGTCCCGCGAGTGGGTCCGGATCGCTCGAGCCTCATCCCGGCCCGCGCGCTCCTGCTCGCTCCAGCGGCGCTTCGGGGCCGCGGCATCCGGAGCTTCCGCGCGGTGTCCGCGGTGCCCGGTGCTGCGGCTGCCGGGCTTGCCTGCCGAGGACTCGCCAGGGCGGCGCTTGCCGCCCTGGGCGTCGCGACCCTCGCTCGCCGCGCGGTACTTCGGGTTGTAGCGGGGGTCGAAGTTCTTCGCCGCGCGGCCGCCGCCGGGCTTCTTGTTCTTGGGCATCCGGCTCCTCCAGGTGCGGGTCCGCGGCACCCCCGCGCCGTCCACGCGGCGCGGCGCGTGAACCGGCCCGTCCAGCGTACCCGGGGCACGATACCTCCACCGCGGAGACGCCATATACCATCGACCAGCGCTTTCCCTGCTCGGCGGGATACAGTTCAGGTAGGCGGTTCGCCGCTTAACTGGGGAATTGCCGTCTTGACCAACGGGCCCCGGACCGGGGGTTCTTTGGGAGGATGTCCGGCTTCGGGCACGCCGTGCAGAACCGATCGTGAGTCGAATGCCTCCCACGACCCTTTCCGACGCTCCACCGGTCACCGTCTCGCCGTCGCGCGCGAAGGTGGCCGTCAACGCGTCGACGCTCACCCGCGTCGACCCCGACCCCGCCATGGCGCGGGTGCTCTCGCACGCCGCGACGAGCACTAGCACGGACGCAGCATCCCTGTCCGCGACGACGACCACCGCCCTCGCGGCCACCGCCACAGCCACCACCGTCACGACCACCACCGTCGCCACGACCCCGGCCCGACCGGCGGCGTCGAATGGCGACAACGGGTACATCGCCCACCGCATCGGCCGGCTCGCTGTGCTGTCGCTCCCGGTGGGGGTCGCCGTGGCGATCCTGACGACGCACGACGCCACGTGGTGGCAGCTCCACTTCTCGCAGCTCGGCACCCACACCGATTTCTCGGGCCGCACCTTCAACAGCATCACGATCTTCTCCGGCTTCTTCCTCGCGGTCTACGGCGTGCTGATCGCGGTCGCCCTGCCCAGCGGCATCCGTCCTCGTGCATCACGCGCGTTCCGCGGATCGATCGTGTCCGCGGGACTCTTCCTCACCGGCGTCGGGCTCGTGCCGATCCCGGTGAGCCCGGTAGGGCACGACCTCATCGCCACCGCGCTCGGGCTGTCCTTCGTCTCGACCGTCGCGACGGGACTTGCGATCCCCGGTCGCAGCCGACGGTTCCGCGCGGTCACCGGGCTCTGCGTCGCCCTGCTCGTCGCCGGCATGGGCGTGCTCACCGCCGGCTTCATCACGCTCGCGCTCTTCGAGTTCGTCGCGTTCGTCACGATGGGCATCTGGCTGCTGTCGCTGCCGCGCGCCCTCGCCTACGCACCCGCGCCCGCACCCGTCCAGGTGACCACCACCGCTCCGGCATCCGCAGAATGGATGGCATGGCAGAACCCGTGGCCCATCCCATCACCGTCGCGATCGAACGGCGCATCGATCCCTCTCGCACCGTCGAAGCCACGAGCTGGATGCAAGCCGGCACCGATCTCGCCGCGGGCTTCGCGGGGTTCCTCGGCTCCGGCTGGGTACGCGCCGGCGAAGGCAGCGACCTCTGGTACATGCTTTACCGCTTCCGCGACATCCCGACCCTCGAAGCCTGGGAGGATTCGCCGCAGCGGTCATGGTGGCTCGACTCCGGCCGTGCCTTCGCGAGCGAAGTCAGGGTCGAGCGACGCACCGGCATCGAGGGATGGTTCGACGCGCCGTTCGCCACTCACGTCGAGTCGAGGCATCCGGGTCACGCGACTCCACCGGTCACCGGCCCGGTGCAGCAGCCCATCCCGGCCGCTCCGCCGCGCTGGAAGCAGGCCGTCACGATCTGGCTCGGCTTCTTCCCCACGAACCTCCTCGCGTCGTGGCTTCTCGGGTTCGTCCCGGGCTTCGCGGAGTGGCCGCTGATCGCTCGCGTGCTGCTCTCGACGGTGCTGCTCACCCCCGTCATGACGTACGCGGTGCTCCCGTGGGTGACACGGATGCTGCGGCCGTGGCTCCAGCGCGAGGCCTGAGGATTCTGTGACCGAATCTTCTTCCGCCGATCGCCCTCGAGGTTCTCACGCGGTCGTACTCTGACCTCGTGAGCACCGTGAACACCTCGCCACTGCCGGACGCCGCGCCGTCGCCCGGTCGCCGGGCCGAATCCGAGGCGGTCTACGCCGCGTTCGCCGCCGGCATCCTCGGCGCGATCTACGGCCTGCTGGTGGGGATCTTCGCCCCGGATCTGCAGCTCGCCGGCGTCGCGGACTCATTCTCGGTCTGGGCCGCCTGCGGCGCCGCGGTGGTCGCCGCCGTCGCGTCGACGCTCGAGTACTGGCGCTCCCGCGACCGGCCCGGCCAGCAGTGGCGGCAGTCGCTGCCGTCGTGGAAGTACATCGTCAACACGGTGTCGGTCGTCATCGTGCACACGGCGCTCGCGTTCGTCGCCGTGTATGCGCTGTACCGCGTGCTCGCGATGGGCTTCATCGGACTGCCGATCGTGACGTTCTGGGCAGTCGTGCTGATGGCGGTCACGCTCGGCCTCACGACGTGGTTCGTCTATCTGTCGGTGTCGGCGATGACGACGCAGCGCATGTCGTCGCTCCTGCTCACGTTCATCGCGATCGGCACGCTCACCGCCATGGTCACGACGCCCGACCCGAAGTGGTGGACGATCCACTTCAGTCACCTCGGCACCTTCGAGGACGACCTCTCGAGCTGGGTCTTCAACGGCACCCTGATCGCCGCCGGCCTTCTCGTGACGACGTTCGCGGTCTACGTCGCCAACGACATGCGCGAGCTCACCGACGCCGGCATCCTCCAGAACCCCCGCGGGATGCGGACGGTGCCGGTGCTCTTCGTCATCATGGGCATCATGCTCGCGTGCGTCGGCATCTTCCCCGTCGACGTGAACATGCCGGCACACAACCTCTCGGCATCGGGCATGGCCGTGATGTACCTGGTGCTGCTCATCGGCGGGCCGCGCTTCTTCCGAGGGATGCCGCGCACCTACTTCGTCGCGTCGTGGGCGTTCCTCGCGGCGATGGCGGCCTCGGTGATCCTGTTCATCCCCGCCGTCGGCTACTTCTCGCTGACCGCGTTCGAGATCATCGTGTTCGCGCTGATCTTCGGCTGGATCGCCGTGTTCATCCGCTTCCTCGGCGTCGCCGGCCGCAAGGACTGACGCGGGTCAGGACTCGCTGGGCGCGAGGAAGACGCCGACGCGGCTGCCGTCGAAGACGAACTGCAGCGCGCTGTCGGAGGGGAAGCGGTCGCGGAGCTGCTGCGGCGCGTTGCTGTCGACGACGAACTGCACGGTGGCGGGGAACGCGCCCGCACGGCAGCCGTTGTACATGATCCCCGACATCGACCACGAGTTCGTGTCAGCGTCGAGCTCGGGCATCTGCTCGGTCGCGACCACGGCGAAGCAGTCGGTCCCGACCGCGGCGTAGCCACCGGTGCTCTCGAAGATGGTGAGGCCGTAGTACTCGAAGGCGATCGAGCTCGGCCCGGCGCCGAACCAGCCCACGGGGACCTCGATGAACGGATCGGGCTCGAGCGTGTCGATCTGCGTCGCACCGCTCGGGGCGGCGACCGGCGGCGCGGACGTCAGCGAGTACGTGAGCCCGGAGGCCAGGGCCGCGGCCCCGAGGACCGAGAGCGTCCAGAGCGCCACCGTCTGGCTCGATGGACGGCGGGACGTTCGGGCCCGGGCGGACACGGGAACATCCGGCTCGGTCGCGCTCGACTCATCGACGGCGAAGATCTCTGCGCCGTCGTCGGCCGTGGGCAGCAACGGCGCCTCCACGGGCTCGGACTGGACGAGCGCCTGATGCCCGGACGGCTCGACCGGCACGGCGGCGTCCGGCGCGCCCCGGCGCCCCTCCAGCTCGTGGAGTCGCCGCAGCGCGGCGGGATCCTGGTCGATGTCGGCGGAGGGGCCATAGGCGCGGGCGCGCAGCGTGCGCAGCTCGTCGAGGGTCGCGGCATCCATCTCGTGCATCGTCTCACGCCGCGGGCCGCGGGCTGGATCGCCCGTCATCGCCGCCTTCTCGATGCACCCCGACTGGGACCACGTGCTCTGGCACCCGGACAGCTGCACCCCCGCATCGCCGAGGACCGCGCGTACGTCGAGGCCCTGCGCGGCGGACGCGCGCCCGACGACCCGCGCATCGATCCGCCGGCGCCGCTGGATCGGCTCGTCGCCCACGACTGGCAGGTCCAGGCGATCGCCGAGCGACGCTGACGGCGCTCAGCGATCAGGAGGCCGGACGAAGACGTCGACCGTGTCCTCGCGGAATCGGAAGACGACCTCGCTCCCGTCGAGCAGCCATCGCCCGAACTCGTCCCCCTCCGACGCGACGCTCAGCGTCAGGGCGACCTCTGTCCCCGGCGGGGCGCACGTGATGGAGAACCTGCCGCTCACGGCGAGGTCCCACACGATGAAGCAGACCTTTCCTGCGTGGTCTTCGACCGACCACACGCGCACGTCGTGGTATGGCTCGAACCGGCGCAGCGTAGAGGGAACCGGCCCCCTCCCCTGGGCGCTCAGCACGCGGATGATGTCGCTGTTCGCCTCGACCTCGATCTGTTTCAGCGTCGCGTCCGGACGCGGCACGAGGTTCCACGCGGCGACCGCGAGGACGACCACGACGAGGACGATCGCCCCTGCGATGGCCCCTCCTCGTCCCGGACCTCGGCGGGCGGTCGCCGGCGTGATGCCTCCCGCAGGATCCGCCGGCGTCGCTGCCGGGACGGGCGCGGCGACGGCAGCCGATCCACCGGCTCGCACCGCCGTGACGGCCGACAGGTGAGCCGCCTCCAGCTCGACCAGCCGGGCCATCGCCGCCGGGTCCCCTTCGATGTCGGCTTCGGGACCATACGCCCGTGCGCGCAGCTCGTCGAGCTCGCGTTCGGTGTCTGACGGGCGCGGGCTTCCTTCCGTGAGCTCGAGCGACTCGGGGCGGGAGTCTGGTGCGGAGGGCGATCCATCCACAGCCTCAACGTACCCCCGCGCCCTCGCGGGTGGGGCGACGCTCTTGATGACGGATGCTGCGGGCCCCCGCAGCATCCGTGTCCCATCAGGTCTGCCTGACGGATGATCGCGCATCCCGGCACCGCCCGAAGGGCCCGTGATGGGTGGACAATCAAGCCATGGCACGCGGCGCGTGGACGCAGGAAGCACGCCTCGAAGCTGCCGCGGTACGGGTCGAGAAGCAGCTGCACCGTGACGGCGTGGTCGAAGCGCGACGCTTCGCCGTGCGCACCGAGGCCCGGGCGATCGTCGTCGCCGCTCTCGCTTTCGGTATCGGCCTCGCCGCGGGAGCTCTCGGATTCTGGGGCCGCACCGCACTCGTGTGGGAAGGGGCGTCGGTCGGCGCGGCGGGCATCGTGGTCGCGGCATCCGTCACGCTCGCGGCTGCGTGCGTCAGCTATCGCCTGGCTGCCCGCGATCCGCGGCAGGCATGGCTGAAAGGTGTCACGCGTGCTCGGCGGGCGTGGATGACCGCAGCTGTGGCGGCCTCGCTGGCGGCGGTGTTCGGCATGGTCCAGTGGATGCTCTTCAACGCCGCGTCGATGATCTGGCCCGGTGCCGCGGTCGACACGTTGACGGCGACGATGATCGTCGCGTTGGTGGCCGGCTGTTGCGGGTACACGGCGTTCGCGCTCGCCGCGCACGTCACGGCGACACGGCTCGTGCTGCTGCTGTTCGCCGTCGTGGCGACCGGGTTCACCGTGAGTGTCGCGACGACGCAGGACGACGAGTGGTACCGGCTCAACTTCAGCGAACTCGGCGGACGGGGCGGGATCACGTCCGCCGTGTTCAACGCGACGCTGATCCTCGCGGGCGGGGTGACGGCGCTGCTCGCGATGTACCTCCTGACCAGTCTGCAGGCGTGGGCGCGCACCGAGTCCCGAGTGACGCGCGCAAGTGCGCTCATCGTCTATTTCGTGTTCCTCGCGCTGGCGGCGTGCTTCCTCGGCGCTGCGCTGGTGCCGGTCACCTTCAGCCAGGTCGGCCACAACATCTTCGCCATCGGCATGGCGATCATCTTCGGGGCCTTCCTGCTCGGCCTGCACTGGGTGCTGCCGTGCCTGCGGTGGCCGATGATCGCGCTCGCGTACACGGTGGCGGCCGGCATCTTCTTCTCCGCGAGCCTGTTCTGGATCGGGTACTACACCCTCGCCACGCACGAGATGGTCTGCGCGGGCCTCGTCGTCGGGTGGCTGCTGCTCTTCACCCGAACGCTCGCCACGGCAGAGCGTGCGGACTCGGCGGCTACGGACACGGACGCTGCCGCCTGACCCGGATCGGGGTCGGTAGCGTGGCCGGCAGGACTCGCGTATGGCTGACTGACTGGAGCGACGGATGAACGTGCGACCGCGTGTGGTCATGAGCGTGCTGGTTCTCGGCGCAGCAGTGACCGTCGCAGGGTGTTCGACGGCGGACGGGTCAGCGCCGCCGACGCGGCTCCGGGTTCACGCCGCGGGGTGGCGCAGCCGCCCCGCGAGCATCAGCGCCGCCGCAGGGACGAGCAGGCACACGGCGATCGCGAGCCGAAGCCCGGCCCACTCGGCAATGGCTCCGACGAGCAACGGCGAAGCGAGGAGGCCGACCCGCATCAAAGTCGCAGAGGCGGCCAGGCCCGTCCCGGGGTCGAGGCCGGGCGCGCGTTCGGAGGCGTCCATCGCCAGCGGAATCATGGGCGCGATTCCGAGCCCGAGCAGGCCGAGGCCGACGGCGACGACCCAGGTCTCGGGGGCGAACACCGCGGTGACGAGTCCGACGAAGGCCGCGACCGAGCCGACCCGAACCGTGCCGACCGCACCGATCCGGTCGACGAGCGCGTCGGACGCGAATCTGCCCAGCGTGAGCGCGCCCATCAGCGCGGCGAACGGGATCGCTGCTTCGGCGACACCGGCACCGGTCTCCGCGACCACGTAGACCCCACCCCATGTCGATCCGAGGTCTTCGAGGAACGCACCGATGGCAGCGATGGCGCACGCCGCGATGAGCATTGCACTGAGCCGACCGTGGCGTGGGGAGTGCGGCTGGCCCGGTCGCAGGGCCGGCTCGGTGCGCAACCGCACGAGCGGGAGCGCGCCAAGGCTTCCGGCGATGATGACGGCTCCCATGACGGGCAGGTGGACATGGATCGGAATCGCGAACTGAAGGGCGAGTGCGCCGAGCAGCGCGCCCGCGATCGCTCCGGCACTCCACGCTCCGTGCAGGCCGTTGATGATCGATCGGCCCATCAGCCGCTGGATGGCGAGGCCATGGGCGTTGTTCCCGACATCGCCCGTGGCATCCCCGAACCCGATCGCGAACAGCACAGCTGCGAGGACGACCGGTGAGCCGGCGAAGCCCGCCCCCGCCAGCAAGGCACCGAGGATCGCGGAAGACGTGACGGCGACGGGCACCGCGCCGAGACGGTTCACCAGCCTGCCCGCGAGGAGGCTTCCGACGACGGACCCCACGGGCCCGCACGCGACCATCAGGCCGAAGGCCAGCTCACCGAGGCCGAATCGATCTTTCAACTCGGGGTAGCGGGTCACGATCGTCGCGAACACCAACGCGTTCGCGATGAAGAGCATCGAGACCCCGCGCCGCGCAGCCGCTACTCGCGCAAGGGTGATCGGCGCGGTCATCCCTGGATTCTAGGGCGCTCAGCCCCGGCAGATCGCCCGCCTCCGACGGGATCGAGAATCTTCTTCACCGGGCGATGTAGAGATCGCCGGGGTCGGTTCCGTCTCCTATCTGAAGCGGCCAGAATGGGCCGCACCGAACGGGAGGCTGTCATGGCCAAGTACCTGATGCTCAAGCACTACCGGGGCGGGCGCCCCTCGGTGAACTCGGTCCCGATGGATAAGCTCACCCCGGAAGAGTGGGCCGCGCACATCCAGTACATGCAGGACATGGAAGAGCGCCTCATCGCCTCGGGCGAACTGGTCTCGTCCGAGGGGCTCGCCATGGAGGGCTCCTGGGTCCGCTTCGACGGCGAAGGCCGCCCGCCCGTCGTCGACGGCCCGTTCGCCGAGACGAAGGACCTCATCGCGGGCTGGATGATGATCGAGGTCGACTCCTACCAGCGCGCACTCGACGTCGCCTCCGAGCTGTCGGCGGCGCCGTGGGCCGGCGGCACGCCGCTCGGCGAATGGCTCGAGCTTCGTGAGGTGATGAGCGCGCCGCCCGCCGACGTCGGATGAGCGAGGCGGATGCGGCGGCGCTGCGCCGCGCGATCCCCGAGGTCGTCGGCATCCTCGTCCGGCGCGGCGCGGACTTCGCGTCGGCCGAGGACGCCGTGCAGACCGCCCTCGTGCGCGCACTCGAGCGACCGGTCCCCGAGGGTGTTCGCGACATCCGGGGGTGGCTCGTCACGGTCGCCTGGCGTGCGTTCCTCGATCAGGTGCGCAGCGATACGGCGCGCACCGCCCGCGAGGAGCGGCTCGCGCGGGAGCCCGGACCGGGCCCCGTTGCGCAGCATGACGACACGCTCGGGCTGTACTTCCTGTGCACGCACCCCGTCCTCACCCCGACGTCGGCGATCGCCCTCACCCTGCGGGCGGTCGCCGGTCTGACGACCAGGCAGATCGCGGACGCCTTCCTCGTGCCGGAGGCGACGATGGCGCAGCGGATCAGTCGCGCGAAGCAGCGGCTCACCGGCATCCTGCTGGATCAGCCGGGCGACATGTCGCGTGTGATGCGCGTGCTCTATCTCCTCTTCAACGAGGGCTACTCCGGCGAGATCGACATCGCGGCCGAGGCGATCCGGGTGACCCGGCAGCTCGCTGTGCTCACCGACGAGCCCGAGGTGGCCGGGCTGCTCGCACTCATGCTGCTGCACCATGCGCGGCAGCCGGCTCGTGTGATCGGTGGACGGCTCATCCCGCTCGCCGAGCAGGATCGCGCTCTCTGGGACGTGGACGCGATCACGGAGGGAGTCGCCGTTCTGCAGGCGGCCCTTACATGCGACCGGCTAGGTCAGTACCAGGCGCAGGCCGCGATCGCGGCGCTGCATGCCGATGCGTCGACGGCCGACGAGACCGACTGGGTGCAGATCGTGGAGTGGTACGACGAGCTGCTGGCGTTCGGGGACTCGCCCGTCATCCGCCTGAATCGTGCGGTCGCGATCGGGGAGGCTGACGGGCCGCAAGCGGGCCTCGCCGCCCTCCACCCCGTGGGCGAGCATGTGCCGCGGTACCACGCCGCGCTCGCGTACCTGCACGAACGGGCCGGCGAAACGGATGCTGCCGCCGCCGAATACGCGGAGGCCGCCCGCCGCGCGACCAGCAGCCTCGAGCAGCAGCATCTCCTGCGTCAGGCGGAGCGCCTGCGTCAGGCGCGGCGGTAGGTCCCGACCATCGGGCAGTCGAACGGGTCGCGCGCGGCCAGGCCGACGCGGTTGAGGTAGTCGATGACGATTCCGTAGGAGCGCCACAATGTCGTCTCGGTGTACGGCACGCCGAGGGTACGGCACTGCTCGATGACGATCTCGCGGGCACGTGCCAGGTGCGGGCGGGGCATGTTGGGGAACAGGTGGTGCTCCACCTGGTAGTTCAGACCGCCCATCAGCCAGGTCGCCCACCAGCCGCCTGTGACGTTGCGGGAGGTGCGCACCTGCTTGGTGAAGAAGTCGAGCTTCGCATCCGCGGCGATGATCGGCATGCCCTTGTGGTTCGGCGCGAACGATGCGCCCATGTACACGCCGAAGACGGCCAGCTGCACGCCGAGGAACGCGAACGCCATGCCCAGCGGAAGGAAGAGGAAGACCGGCGTCCAGATCACCGCGAAGCGCGCGGCGATGAGCCCCAGCTCGATCCAGCGATCTTTGACGTCCTGGCGGGAGAACAGGTGCCGGAACGCGTGCGCGTGCAGGTTCAGGCCTTCGAGCGTGAGCAGCGGGAAGAACAGCCATCCCTGCTTGCGGGTCACCAGAGCGCGCAATCGACCTGCGGAGGCGGCATCCGTCTCCAGGAATGAGATCGTGTCGATCTCGATGTCGGGATCCTTGCCCACCCGATTGGGGTTCGCGTGGTGGCGGTTGTGCTTGTTGTTCCACCAGGAGAGGCTGATGCCCACGATGCCGGCGGCGAGGAAGCGCGCGAGCCGCTCGTTCGCCGGGCCGGAGGCGAGGATCTGACGGTGCGCAGCCTCGTGCGCCAGGAACGCGACCTGCGTGAACAGGATTCCGAGGGCACCGGCCATCAGCAGCTGGTACCAGGTGTCGCCGAGCAGGATGAAGCCGGTGATCACTCCGCCGAAGCCGAGGAGAAGGCCGGCGCCGACGAGGGCGTAGAACCACTCGGCACGGCGGAGGAGCCCGGTCTCGCGGACGACCTGCGAGACCTCGGTGTACGCGCGGGCCATCGGGGGGAACTCGGCGGTGCCTGCATACGTCTGGCGGACGGGACCGAGCCGGGACTCGAGAGCGGTGGAGGAGATGATGCACCAGTTCCGATGGGGACCGTTTGGCCGTTGACAGCCAGAGGCGGTTGCCCATCGCTGCCCTCAGGCTACGTGGACCCACATGATCCGGGGGGAATACACCCTGATTCGTAGGTGATGCCCAGGTGAACAGCAGGCGCCCGACCCGGCCGAAGCCGGGGCGGGCGCCTGTGAACGCGGGAGCGTCAGAGCGGACGGATGTTCGCCGCCTGCATGCCCTTGGGGCCCTGCTCGGCGTCGAATTCGACCTTCTGGTCCTCGCGCAGCTCCTTGAAGCCGCTGCCTGCGATCGCGCTGAAGTGTGCGAAGAGATCGGCCGAGCCGTCATCGGGTGCGATGAAGCCGAAGCCCTTCTCGGAGTTGAACCATTTCACGGTGCCAGTGGCCATCGTGTCTTTCCTATTCTTCGGGCCGCCGGAGCGACCGGGGGTGCCGCGCCGACGAATGCGGTGCGGACGGATGGGGACCGGTGCCGGAGTCGACAACGGTGAGGATACGGATGCTGCGACCGCCGCACGCGCCTGATCCGGCGTCGCGTGGAGCCCGAGATCCTCGCCACGGGGTCCGTGCGCGCGGAAGCCGCGCAGCGTCGTGTCGATGAAGCCGGCGTACTCGTCGGCGCGCGTCGCGACGTAGACGTCGTCGTCGGCCTGTCGCCAGGCGAGCGCCTGTGGAGGGGAGTGCATGATCGTGTGTTTCGTTCGTCGTGGCGCGAAGCGATGAGAGCTTTCGCGGCGGGCGGCGTGCAGAAGCCGCAGAGAGGTTCGGGGCGTTCGGATCTGCGTCTCCACGATGAGGCAGAGAGATGAACGCGCGTTCCCAGGAGGGAACTAGCAACTGTACCATGCGCATCTCCGATCACCGAAATCGGGTAGCCGTCCGAGCGTGCGAGGGATACGGTCACGGTGTCGTCCGATTCCGGCGGAGAGAGGCGGTGCCGCGATCTCCAGGCCTGATGCCACGGTCTCCCTGCCCAGTCCGCGCAGGATCCAAGGCACGTATTACACGCTGATGCTCGGCAACACGCTCGCCGCGTCGCTCATCTGGGGCGTGAATACGCTGTTCCTGCTCGATGCCGGTCTCTCCAACCTCGAGGCCTTCGCGGCGAATGCCTTCTTCAGCGCCGGGATGCTCATCTTCGAGATCCCCACGGGCGTCGTGGCGGACACCGTCGGGCGCCGCGCGTCGTACCTGCTCGGCACGGTCACGCTGGCGGTGACGACGATCCTGTACTGGATGCTGTGGGTCTGGCAATCGCCGTTCTGGGCGTGGGCGGTGGTGTCGGTGCTGCTCGGTCTCGGCTTCACGTTCTTCTCGGGCGCCGTCGATGCGTGGCTCGTCGACGCGTTGAAGGCGACCAGCTACCAGGGCAGCCTCGAGACCGTCTTCGGCCGGGCGCAGATCGTGGGCGGCGTCGCGATGCTGTCGGGATCGGTGCTGGGGGGTGTCATCGCCCAGATGACGAATCTCGGTGTGCCCTTCCTGCTCCGCGGCGCCATCCTGCTGGTGATGTTCGTCGTCGCCGCGCTGCTGATGCGGGACCTGGGCTTCACGCCGGATCGGAGCGAGAGCCCGTTGCGCGCGACGCGCACCGTCCTGCGCGCTTCGCTCCGCTACGGCCTGGGTGATCCACCCGTGCGCTGGCTGATGCTCGCGAGCCCGTTCACCGCAGGCGTCGGCATCTATGTGTTCTACGCACTCCAGCCTTATCTGCTGGAGCTGTGGGGCGACGAGGAGGCGTACACCGTCGCCGGGCTCGCGGCGGCGCTGGTGTCAGGCACCGCCATCCTCGGCGGCACCCTCGCACCCTGGGTGCGCAAGCTCTTCCACCGGCGCACCTCGACGATCCTGCTCGCGACGATCACCAGCGCGGTCGTGCTGATCGGCATCGGACTGGTGCGCAACTTCTGGGTCGCGGTGGTGCTCGTCGCGCTCTGGGGCGTGGCCTCGGCCATCGACGACCCCGTGCATCGCGCCTACCTCAACGACATGATCCCGTCGAAGCAGCGCGCCACCGTGCTCTCGTTCGATTCGCTCATGGGCTCCGGCGGCGGCGTCGTCATCCAACCCGCGCTGGGACGGGTGGCGGATGTCGGCGGCTACGGCGCCTCGCTGGTCTGGGGCGGCGTGATCTCCGCTGTGGCGGTCCCCTTCGTCGTGCTGAGCCGCGCGCAGAAGCCTGCCGCCGACACCGCCCGCGAAGTCACCCCTCAGACGCCCCAGTAAGCCAGGACGAGTTCCGGATCGCACGTGTTCGGCGGTTGTCGCGTGGGAGTCAGCGGCAGGACGCCGGGGCCCGAGTGTGCCATCGCGCCGCGGGATCACCACTCCCGCGAATCACCCGAGTTGTCGTGGTCCAAGCCCAGAAAGCCGGGCACACCGGGGCGGTGGTGGGTCCTCCCGCCGTCGACGGGGGACGTCTCATGCCCGGCCAGCCGGTGGATCCACGGCGGCTGCTGTTCCATCGTCACCGACCCCGCCCCGGTCGTGAAGTACGCGGCGACGGGAGCGCTCGCAACGAACGCAGCGGCCACGACGACGCCATCGCGGATGCGCACCAGCGCATCGCGGGCGCGCAGGTCGCGCATGAGCATGGCGAATGCGGCGGGATCGACGGATGCCGCCTCCCTCGGCGCGCCCGGCAGCTCCGCGCTCAGCTGGCCGAGGATCTCCTCACGCTGCGCTCGGGACAGCCGGAAATAGGCGGCGGCGTACGCCTTGTCGGCGACGCTCGCCGGCACGTTCCCCAGGACGTACGCGTATCGCGCGATCTGCTCATCCGCAGTGATCGCCTGCTGAGAATGCCGCTTCTTCACGGTCCCTCCCCACATGATGAGCGCCAGAGTACGCGCGGCGAGGCTCACCGTCGATGGGAGGTGCACGGCGGAGTCGCGCTGACCCGCGATGCCTGCGGACGTCGGCCCGGTCTTCGTCCAGGGCAATATCGTCGCCAGCCATGTAACGCATGTTACATTTGCACGCGTGACAGACCTTGAACCTCGGCGGGGAGCCCTGGCGCCGCTGTATCTTGCCGGGTTCACGACCGCGTTCGGGGCGCATGGTGTGGCGAGCGTCCTCGGGTCCGAGTCCGAAGACATCGGCCTCTCGCTCCTGGGGCTCGGAGCGGTGCTGGCGCTGTACGACGTCGCGGAGGTGATCCTCAAGCCGATCTTCGGCGCGCTGAGCGACAGGATCGGCGCGAAGCCGGTCATCGTCGGCGGTCTTCTGGGCTTCGTCGCGGCGTCGTTGCTCGCTCTCATCAGCCCCACCCCGCTCGTTCTGGCCTTGGCCCGGCTCGGTCAGGGCGCCGCCGCATCCGCCTTCTCCCCGGCATCCTCCGCCGCCGTGGCACGGTTGGCGGGCAAGGAGCGGCTCGGCAGCTACTTCGGCCGGTACGGCGCGTGGAAGAGCCTCGGATACGTGGTGGGTCCGCTCATCGGCGTCGCGCTGGCCCATACGCTCGGCATCGAGGCCCTCTACATCGCATTCGGCGCCCTGGCCGCCGGCGCGGCGTTGTGGGTGCTGCTCGCCATGCCCGCGCTGCCCGTCGTGCCGCGGCCCCGATACACGATCCTCGATCTCGTCCGGCAGACCACCGAGCGCAGCTTCCTCGTGCCCACGCTCCTGCTGGCCACGAGCACCGCCGTCCTCGGCGTCGCCGTCGGATTCCTGCCCCTGCTCGCGACCCGCCTCGGCCTGCACCCCCTGGCCGGAGCGGCCCCGGTCGCGGTGCTGGCGCTCGTCTCCACGCTCGCCCAGCCCCTGATCGGACGACTGCGAGACTCCGGCCGCCTCACCACCCGTCTCGGCGCGACGGCCGGCCTCGCGATCGCGGCTGCGGCAACGGCGCCCCTTGCGCTCGCCCCCTCGTCGCTGACGTTGTTCGCGGCGGCCGTCGCGTACGGCGTGATGGTGGGAACCGTCACGCCGCTCGCCTTCGCTCACCTCGCCGCGGCCACCCCGGAGGAGCGCATGGGACGGACCATGGGCAACGCGGAGCTCGGTCGCGAGCTCGGCGACGCCGGCGGCCCCCTCCTCGTCGGCGCCGTGGCAACCGCGTGGACGCTCCCGGCTGCGCTGCTCGTGCTCGCCGGCGTCACGCTCGGTGCCGGCACGATCGGATGGGCGACACTCGGCGCACGCGGCGTATCGGTCGGTCATCACCGCCCGGGATAATGCGGTGCAAGGCGGCGCGGGTGTGCCGCCCTGAAGGGAGCTGACGGTGATGGATGGCGTGCCGGTGGAGGGTCTGCGGGAGTACATCGAGCATCTGCGTCAGCAGGGCTACTCGGTGCGCGACGGGCACACCGCGGATCCGGATCTGATCGACCCGCACGGGAACCCCGTCTACACCTGGCAGGAGGGCTACCCGTACGGCGACCTGATGGACCGCGACGCGTACGAGTTCGAGAAGTACCGGCTGCAGATCGAGCTGCTCAAGTTCCAGTACTGGCTGGAGGACAACGGCCGGAAGGCGATCATCCTGTTCGAGGGCCGGGACGCCGCGGGCAAGGGCGGAACCATCAAGCGATTCACCGAGCACCTCAATCCCCGCACCGCTCGCGTGGTGGCACTCGGCACTCCGACCGAGCGCGAACGCGGGCAATGGTACTTCCAGCGCTATGTGCAGCACCTGCCAACGGCGGGTGAGATCGTGATGTTCGACCGCTCCTGGTACAACCGCGCCGGCGTGGAACGTGTGATGGGGTTCTGCACCGATGAGGAGTACGAGCAGTTCATGGTGCAGGCACCTCATTTCGAACGGATGCTGGTGGACTCCGGCATCCATGTCACCAAGTTCTGGTTCTCGGTGTCGCGCACCGAGCAGCGCACCCGGTTCGCGATCCGCCAGCTCGACCCCGTCAGGCGGTGGAAGCTGTCGCCGATGGACCTGGCCTCGCTGGACCGGTGGGAGGACTACACCCGCGCGAAGGAGGAGATGTTCCGTCGCACCGACAAGAAGCACGGTCCCTGGATCATCGTGCGCTCCAACGACAAGAAGCGCGCCCGCCTGAACGCGATGCGCTTCTTCCTCCGCCAGTTCGACTACGACGGACGCGACGACAAGGTCATCGGCACCCCCGACCCACGCCTGGTGATGCGTGGAATCCGCGAGACCGCCGACGAGTAGCGACGCACAGCACATCCACGGCGGCGTCCACCCTGCGATCCGCGGCCGACCACGCAGGGGCGCCGACAACGGGCGTCACGACCCCTGTTGACCGCCCTCGAACGCGGGTCCAGGATGGGGACCGTTCGGCGGCTTGAGGGTTTCGCGCCGACCTCCCCGAGGATCTCCTCGGTCGGACACGTCAGCTACAAGGGAGTAGAGATGTTCCGTAAGGTTGCTGTCGCCACTGCGGCGGCCCTCGTTCTGACCGGGCTGGCTGCCGCGCCGAGTGTCGCGAGTCCACCCACGCCGAGCGGCGACGACCGACTCGCGGTGTACTCGGGAACCGTCGACTCCGATGGACTCGCCGCCATCGTCGAGCTCGGCGTCGACCGTGGTGAGATCGTCACGGCGCCGAGCGCTGACGGATCCGGCCTCGTCGACGTGCAGGTCATCTTGAGCGGCGGACAGGTCGACGCACTCGCCGCCGGAGGCACGGATCTCCAGGTCCAGGCGGACCCTTCGCGTCAGCGTCGATCACTCCAGCGGACCGGCGGCGTCTTCCGCACGTACATCGGCGACGACGGCATTCTGAAGGAGCTCCAGGCGCAGGCTGCGGCGCACCCCAAGATCGCCGAGTTCCGTGTCATCGGCGAGACCGTCCAAGGCACGCCGATCGGCGCCGTGCGGGTGACGAAGAACGTCGCGAAAGCGAAGGACGGGAAGAAGCCGGCGACCGTGTACGTCGCCGCCCAGCATGCGCGGGAGTGGATCACGCCGGAGATGGTGCGGCGGCTGCTCGACCTCTATCTGAGCGAGTACGGCACCGACGATCGCATCACGGATCTGGTCGATGACACCGAGCTGTGGTTCGTCCCCGTTGCGAACCCCGACGGCTACGACTTCACGTTCGAAGACGGCCAGCGGCTGTGGCGCAAGAACCTGCGCGACAACGACGGCAATGGCGAGATCACGGTGGGTGACGGCGTCGATCTGAACCGCAACTCTGCGACGCGGTGGGGCTACGACAACGAGGGCTCCTCTCCGAACCCGGCAAGCGACACCTACCGTGGGCCCTCGCCGGCATCAGAGCCTGAGACGCAGGCGCTCGACGGGCTGTTCGCCGACATCACGCCGCAGTTCATGATCAACTACCACTCCGCCGCCGAACTTCTGCTGCACGGCATCGGATGGCAGGTCGCCACGCCCTCTCCGGATGACGTGATCTACGAGGCCATGGTGGGCGACGACGAGAACCCTGCCGTTCCCGGCTACGACCCCGACATCTCGGCGGAGCTCTACACCACCAACGGGGACCTCGACTCGCACATGCAGGAGGCGCACGGGACACTGGGCTTCACTCCGGAGATGTCGACGTGCGAGGCGGCCGTGAACTCCGTCCCCGACGACGAATGGACCGAAGACGATTGCCAGTTCCTGGGCTTCGACTTCCCCGACGATGAGGCTCTGATCCAGGCCGAATTCGAGAAGAACATCCCCTTCGCGCTGGCCGTCGCCGAGTCGGCGATCGACCCCGACGACCCGGTGTCCGTCGTGGGCCGCGACGCCGAGGACTTCCGCGTCGACTCGTTCACGGTGTCGTACGGCGACCCGCAGACCGTTGCGGTCTGGGCGAAGAAGGCGCTCAAGGCCAAGAAGATGACCTACACGATCAACGGCGGACGCCCCAAGACCGTGGACGTCACCGAGTGGGCCGGCGGCGAGCGTTACGGCTCCGAGAATGTGGACTACTACGCCGAGTACCGCGGGGTCGTGACGGGCGCGAGACCGGGCGATCACGTCGAGGTGTGGTTCAAGGGCACGGCCACGGGCAAGGACATCCCGAAGGGCCAGCAGGGGGCGGGCCCCCGCGAGAGCGAGCACTTCACGTACGAGGTCGCGCAAGACACCGGAAACTCCGTGCTGATCGTCGCGAACGAGGACTACACGGGTGTGAACCCCACCTACCCGGCGGGCACCGACGCACCGAAGTACATCGACGAGTACGCCGATGCCCTTCTCGCCAACGGCGTCACCCCTGACGTGTGGGATGTCGACGCGCAGGGTGTGCCCCACGACCTCGGCGTGCTCGGCCACTACGACACGGTGCTCTGGTACCTCGGCGACAACAGGCTGACGCAGGATCCCGAGGATGAGCTCACGCAGTACGGTTCTGCGCAGCTTCCCGACCTCGCGGTGGCCGAGCGCCAGCAGTACCTGACGATCGCCATGAGGGACTACCTCAACGAGGGCGGCAAGGTCGCCTACGCCGGTGAGACGACGGCCTACTACGGCCTCGGCGGGAGCCAATTCGGCGGCATCTACTACGGTCTGGATGGCCACCCCGATCAGGAGTGCGTGGTCACCACCGATCCGGGAGGTGACTGCCTGCTGCTGGCCGACGACTTCACCCAGTACTGGATGGGCGCGTACGATCGCATTCCGTTGGCAGCCGAGGGCGTGGCAGGCACCGCTGAGCCGCTCGACGGCTTCGAGGCCATCTTCGGCGGACCGGCCACCGTGGACAATCCGATCGACGAGGTCGGCGCTTTCACGCCGACCAGCGAACGGCTCCCGGTGGCCGACTTCCCGCAGTTCGAGAGCTGGGCAGCGGCGGACTACACCGACGTGACGGGCAGGCTCGTCGCGGCGGAAGGAGCCCTGGCAGCGGCGGCGACGCACGTCGACGACGGTTACCAGCGGTTGGGCCGGACCTTCGATCTGACCGGCGTCACCGCCGCCGACGCCCCGACCTTCGAGGCGCAGATCGCCTACGACCTCGAAGAGGGCTACGACAACGTGATCGTCGAGGTGCGCCCCGTGGGGTCGGATGACTGGACGACACTTCCCGACCTCGACGGCAACACCTCCACCGCCGTACCGACGGAATGCGAGGCGGGCTTCTATATGGGAGAGCATCCGCAGCTCGAGCACTACCTGACCCTCGGCGACCCGTGCGTGCCCACCGGCACGACGGGCCAGTGGAACTCCTTCACCGGCGCCTCCGGTGGCTGGATCCCCGTGGCGTTCGATCTCAGCGCGTACGCGGGCAAGGACATCGAGGTGGTCGTGAGCTACGTCACCGACCCGTCCACCGGCGGCGCGGGCCTCATCGTCGATGACACCAGGCTCGTCGTGGCGGGAGCGCCGACGCAGGCCGAGGGCTTCGAAGCGGGCTTCGGCGCCTGGTCGGTACTCGGCGCGCCCGACGGAAGTCCTGCGAATGCCGGCGATTTCGAGATCGCAGACGGCCTGGGCGACGTCGTGGCCGTCACGGCCACGCCCGACACGCTGCTCTTCGGGTTCGGCCTCGAGCAGCTCGAGTCGGATGCCGCTCGTGCCGACGTCGTCGCGAGGATCCTGGCGCACTTCGCCGGATAGCCGTCCGTGACGGATGCTGCGGCCCGGGGTTCGCCCTTCGCCGCGGCATCCGTCCCCATGTCCAAGAGGCCGCGCCGCCCCAGATGGGACGACGCGGCCTCTTGTGCGTATGCGGTGTCAGAGCGTCGCTGCGAACGGGTCGAAGTCCGTGGGCACCGACGGCACGGGAGCGACGGTGGTCTCGATCTCGACGGACTGGCCGGACTCGACGGACTGCTCGGCGGAGAGCATGACGTCGAGCACGTGAAGGCCCAGCCGGCCGCTCGCGACGTGCGGGCGGTCCTCGGCGATGGCCCGCACCATGTCGAGGAGGCCGAGCCCGCGACCGACGACGGCACCCTGCTGGGGGACGTCGATCCACTCCTGCTCGAACTTCGCACCGTCGCGCAGCACGCCGAGCGGCTTCACGTAGGCGATGCGACCCTCGAACTGGTTGGGGTCGGGCAGCACGATCGTGCCCTCGGTGCCGTGCACCTCGAAGATGCCATGGCGCTCGAGGGCGGAGTCGAAGCTCAGCAGGCTCTGCGCCTGCTGGCCCGCCTCGAACACCGTGGTCAGCTGAACCGTCGTCGGCACCTCGACGGCGAAGTTCGTGCCGGCGATGGGGCCGAGGTGAACCGTCCGCTCGTCGCGAGCACGCAGGCCTGCCGCGAACACGCGGGCCACCGGCCCGAGGAGGCTCACGAGGCCGCTGATGTAGTACGGGCCCATGTCCAGCAGCGGGCCGGCGCCCGTGCTGAAGAGGAACGCGGGATCCGGATGCCACAGGTCGGGGCCCTGCGTCTGGAACGCGGTCTGCGCGAACAGCGGCTCGCCGATCACGCCCTCCGCGATCGCCCGCTTGGCGGTCTGGAAGCCCGGTCCGAGGATCGTGTCGGGCGCCGAGCCGACGCGCAGCCCGGCAGCGTCCCCGGCCGCCAGGATGCGGGAGACGTCGGCGAGGTCGAGCCCGACCGGCTTCTCGGTCCACACGTGCTTGCCGGCGTTGATCGCGGCCTCGGAGACCTCGACGTGCGCCGCCGGGATGGTGAGGTTCACCACGACCTGGACGTCCGGGTGGTCGAGCACCGCAGAGGCATCGCCGTGCACCGGCACGCCGTACTCCTCGGCCTTCTTCTGCGCGCGGTCGGGCAGCAGGTCGCCGACGGCCAGCACCTCGACGTCCGGGAACGACGTGAGGTTCTTGAGATAGGTGTCGCTGATGACGCCGGCGCCGATGATGCCGACTCCGACGCGGGTCATCGGACGAAGCCGCCGTTCTGCAGGAACGCGTACGACGCTGCGATGTCGGCGAAGACGTCGCCGGGCGCGTTGTCGTATTCGATGACGGCGTACTTCACCGAGGTGGCGGCGTTGAGCGCGTCGGAGAGCGCGACGACGCCATCGCCGGGGTGGGTCTGCTGCAGGCTCTTCGAGGTGAAGGCCGGCGCGTCGGGAGCGAACGGGTTGCTGGCGGGCACCAGTCCGTCCTTGATGTGGAGCGCGACCAGGCGGTCGCCGATGGCGCGGGTCAGCGCCGTGACGTCCTGTCCGCCGACGGCGGCCCAGTACAGGTCGAGCTCGATGGCGACACGGTCGTCGGTCAGCTCGAGGAAGCGCTCGAACGCGGTCTGGCCGTCGAACGAGGCCAGGAACTCCTGCGCGTGGTTGTGGTAGCCGACCGTGAGACCGAACCCGGCGGCGATGTCGACGAGGTCGTTCAGCCGGCGAGCGGTGTCGGCGACGCCTTCCTCGGTCAGCCAGCGGTCCGTCGGCACCATCGGGTCGATGACCGTGGTCGCGCCGATCGTCGCGGCGGCCTCGAACACGACCTGCGGAGCGGGGGTCGGGATCGAGCCGTCGGGCGTCCACAGCTCGTCCGACAGCAGTGGAGCGTGACCGGTCGGCGACGCGAGGCCGGCCGCGTCGAGTGCGGCGCGGATCTCCTGCGGACGACGGACGAAGTCGAAGGCCTCGACGTTCTTCAGACCGATCGCGGCGAGCTTGTCCAGCGAGCCGGACATGTCGGCGGAGAAGGCGGCGGCCAGGGTGTAGAGCTGCACCGAGCTCTCGGGTCGAGTCACTTCGGACACCTTTCGTACATCGTCGTGCGGATCGACTGGATCGTGCCAGGGCAGACTAGCACAAAACCTCCACATGGAGGTTTTGCACTTCCTGCGTCTGTTCCGGATGACGCGGATGTGCGGGCGGGCTGAGCCGAGAGGAGTCTTCTCGCCGTCGTCCGCATCGTCGCCGAGGACGTCTCGGTCGCGCACGACCGCTGTCGCAGCATCCGGTCGATACGATCGGCGAGTGGGATTCGAAGGACTCGATCGCGACGCCGTCTCGTTCTACGCCGAGCTCCGCGCCGACAACACGAAGACGTGGTGGACGGTCAACCGAGCTCGCTACGACACGGCCGTTCGCGGACCGTTCGAGGCGCTCGGCGCGGAACTCGAGCCCGAGTTCGGCGCGCTGAAGATCTTCCGCCCCTATCGCGACGTCCGCTTCAGCGCCGACAAGACCCCCTACAAGCTGCACATCGGCATGGTCTCCCAGGCGACCCCGGCGCATTACCTGCAGCTGAGCGAGGAGGGCCTGATGCTGGGTGGCGGCATCTACGACGTGCCGCCCGCAGCGCTGGCCCGCTTCCGGGAAGCGGTCGACGATCCGCGCACCGCCGAGGATCTCGATGCGCTGCTCGAGGAGCTGCGCAGCGCCGGCTTCGAGTTGCGCCGCGAAGATGCCCTCAAGACCGCACCCCGCGGCTACCGCGCCGACCACCCGCGCCTGCAGCTGCTTCAGCTCAAGCGACTCGCGGTCGGCAGGCGAGAGCCGCCGGCCGACTGGATGTGGACGCCCGACGCGTACGACATCATCGCCGACGACTGGCGCACGGTCTCGACCTGGTGCACCTGGCTCACCGAGACGGTGGGCGCCGAGCTCCTCGAGGCCGCCCAGTCGTCGAGGCGGGGCCGCGGCGACCGCACGTGACGACCGGCTCCCGCCGTCGGCCGCGGATCAGTCGTAGCCGATCACCGGGCTGATCCGGCACCCACGCGGTGCTCGGCGCGGTCGGGTACATGTCGGCCTACGAGCAGGCCCAGGGCACGGACCAGCGCACGGCGCTGAAGGTCCTCTTCACCCCGTAAGCGCACACGGAAGCCTCACGTCCGCTGGCCGTCGGTACCCCCGAGATCGCGGATCGGGTCGAGGATGGCTTCGGGCCCGGAGCCGGCGTCGTTGGTGGCGAGCCACGCCTGGCCCTGGTCGCTGCCCTCGTTCTCGGAGACGAGCGCCGAGTCGAGGATGTACACCTTGCTCAGGGCTCCGACGAAGGTCGTGTTGGTGCCGTTCAGCGCGATTTCCACCGTCGTGTCGTCGACCGCGGTGCTCGAGGCATACGACGAGAGGAACGATGACACCCCGATCCCCAGGGAAGCGATGCGGTCGAGCGTGTACACGACATCGGCTGCCGTGAGCGGATTCCCGCTGTGGAACACCACGTCGTCGCGAAGGGTGAGGGTGACGGCGGTTGCGTCGCCGTTGTACGTCCACTCCGTGGCGACCAGCGGCACGATCGCGCCGTCGTCGTCGTAGTCGATGAGCTTGTCGTAGGCGCCGCCGACCGTGAAGTCGGTCTGCACGTCTGAGGCGAGGATCGGGTCGAGCGTCTGCGGCGTGGCTCCTGTGCCGATGATGACGGTGTCGTCTCGGTCGCTCGACGACGAGGGGGTCGCCGAGCCGCTCGCGCAGGCGGTGACGAGCGCACCCACGGCGAGTCCTGCCGTGATGGCGCCCAGTACTCGGGTCCTGTTGGTTCTCATGTTCACTCCGGGTTGTGGATGGTCGGGTGCTGCAGGAACGGGGTGGATCAGGGCCGGGTGGCCATCGCGTCGAGCGTGATCGGCGCGAGTACGTGGGCCGACGCGAGCTGGGCGGCGACGATGCGTCCGCCGTGCAGCACGAGCCGGGATGCGGGGTGGGCGGCGACAGCGGCGGCCGGAGACGGACTGTCGATGACGAGGAGATCGGCGACGGCCCCTTCGTGCACGCCGTAGTCGTGCACACCGAGGGCCCGCGCGGCGGACGCAGTGACCAGATCCAGTGCGACGCCGAGCTCCTCGTCGGTGCGGAAGTTGGACTGGTAGGCGACCTGGCGGGCGACGGCGAGCATGTCGCCGTCGCCGTAGGGCCACCAGGCATCGCGGATGTTGTCGGAGCCCGAGAACACCGTCGCGCCCTCGGCGCGCATCGCCAGAACCGGCGGCATCGGCCCGGCCGGGCCGTTCGTCATGACGGCGATACCGGTGGCTGCGAACTCGGCGCCGACGCGTCGGGCCTGGTCGACACCGATCGATCCGAGCCCGTACGCGTGGCTCACGGCCACCCGTCCCGCCCGGCCATGACGTCGCGTCCGCTCGGCGATCATGGCGTACTGGCGCCGCGCCGGCTCACCGAGGTCGTGCAGGTGGATGTCGACGCCGACGTCGTAGCGCGCGGCGAGATCGAACACGGTGTCGAGGTGGCCCTCTGCGTCCTGGTCGAAGCACAGCGGGTCGAGACCGCCGATCGCATCCGCACCAGCGCGCAGCGCCTCCTCGAGGAGGGCGCCCACCCCGGGGGACGCGATGATCCCGCTCTGCGGAAACGCGACGACCTGAACGCGGAGGGTGTCGCGCAGGCGATCCTGAAGATCGAGGATCGCCTCCAGCGATGCGAGCCCGACGGCCGGATCGATGTCGACGTGCGTGCGCACCGTGCCGGTGCCGAAGCCGATCATGGCGGCAGCGAGGGCATCGGCCCGCTCCGCTACCGGCACGTCGAGCTCGTCGCGGATCGCCCGCTCGGCGGTGACGCGCTCCCCCACCGTCGTCCCCGGGCGATGCGGCTGCCATCCCGATCCGACGAACGTCTTGTCGAGGTGGGCGTGGCCGTTGACCAGCGCCGGGAGGACGAGCCGCCCCCCGAGGTCGATGGTGGTCTCGCGTGACACCGCGCCGGTTCGCACCGCATCCTCGAAACCGGCCGACGCGACAGCGAGGGACCCGCGCTCGGACGGCTCCTTCGCCTGCGCGACGCAGCGGATGCGGCCGTCAGCGATCGTCAGATCGACGCGGGAGCCGTCCGGCAGCGTGCCGTCGAGGAGGTGGAGCAATTCGTACACCGGTGACTCTTCGGGAGGAGGAACTTGGTATACAAGATTCCATTCCCGTGTTTCGCCGGATCAGCGCGGACGTAAATTGAATGTTTCGCCTATCTGGTAGACCAAACCGCTTTCACGAGCTACTCCAGGCGCTCGCGGATGAGCCGGAGCGAATCGACGCGGCTGTGCTCCACATGTGCGTAGGCGAGAGCGCCGGCCCATTCCACGTTGCCCTCCGCGATGGCGTCGCACAGCTTCTTGTGCTCGGCGCAGAGAACTCGCTGATCCCGCTCCGCCTCGAGTCGGAACAGCCGTCGCACGCGCCCATTGATGGGCCCCATCAGGCCTATGAGCAACGAGTTCGACGACAGGTTCAGGATCTCTTCGTGCAGCGCGGAGTTCGCGGCGGCGATCGCCGCGTCGTCAGCACCCTCCAACGCCGCTTCGGAGGCAGCCAGTCGATCGAACAGCTCTTCCGGCGAGCGTCCCGCGGCGCATGCCTGCGCAGCCAGCTTCGCGGCGAGCACTTCGAGGCTCGACCGCACCGCGAACAGCTCCTCGACATCGTTGAGCGTCATCTCCGTGACGACGGCGCCCCGCCGCGGAAGGGTTCTGATGAAGCCCTCCGCCTCCAGCCGAGGCATCGCCTCCCGGATCGGGATGCGGGAGACGTTCAGCTCCGCGGCGAGCTCGCGTTCACGAATCCGTTCCCCCGGCCGCAGAACCCCTTCGATGATCCGTTCACGCAGAAGTTCGTAGATCTTGGCCGATAGCGGCTGATCAGCCAGACCGAGCGGAATGTCCGACGTCATGAGCAACCTTTCAGGGCGGTGAGCGAAGAGTGCCTACAGTATGCCAACCACGCCTGCGCCTTTTGTTTCCACCGATCGACGAAGGTGTCGCTGCGTGCCTCAGCCAGAGGATGAGTGTCAGTGCCTCCCGCCGCGGGGGTTCCGGTCCTTAGCGTGGGAACCATGACCGTTCCGAACTTCATCCTGAACAACGGCGTCGAGATCCCCGCAATCGGCCTCGGGGTCTTCCAGACGCCGCCGGCCGAGACGGTGGATGCCGTGACAGCCGCTCTCCGCACCGGATACCGCCACATCGACACCGCCGCGGCCTATGGCAACGAGCGGGAAGTCGGTCAGGGCATCCGAGAATCGGGGGTGAAGCGAGAGGACGTCTTCATCGAGACGAAGGTCTGGATCAGCGACTACGGCTACGACCAGACGCTGCACGCCTGGGAGAAGAGCGCCGCGAAGCTCGGCGTCGACCAGATCGACCTGTTCATCCTCCACCAGGCGCTGCCGTCCGCGTTCGACTCGACCATCGCCGCCTACAAGGCGCTCGAGACGCTCCTCGCGGACGGGAAGGTGCGCGCGATCGGCGTGAGCAACTTCATGCCTGAGCATCTCTCCCGACTGCTCGACGAGGTGTCCGTGGTTCCGGTCGTGAACCAGATCGAGGTGCACCCGTACTTCCAGCAGACGCAGCTGCAGGCTCTCGATCGGGAACACGGCATCCTCACCCAGGCATGGTCGCCGATCGGCGGGATCACGTCGTACCGGGACTCCGCCAGACGCAGCTTCGATGACCCGGTGCTGCTGGCCATCGGTGAGAAGCACGGCAAGTCCGCCGCGCAGGTCATGCTCCGCTGGCACATCCAGAAGGGCATCCAAGTCATCCCCAAGTCGATCCGGCTCGAACGCATCGCGGAGAACTTCGATGTGTTCGACTTCGACCTCACGCTCGACGAACTCTCGCAGATCGACGCCCTCGACACCGGCAAGCGCGGTGGCCCGGAACCCGAGGCGATCACGCTCGAAGCCTTCGGTCGCGTCATCCCGGAGGCGTAGGGAACGGATAACCCCGGGTCGCCGGGTCCGGCGCGCCGGACCCGGCGACCCGATCCGATCCGGGCGGCGCTCCGAACAATCGTCGAGCACCGGGCTCGTGGATTGGGGGTGCACCGTGGCCGGACGTCGTCCGCGCAGGTTCATCGCGCTCGCCGCGCTCTCGGGGGTGGTCAGCGCAGCGGTGTTCCTCGCGGCTTCCGAGTTGGTCGCGCTCGTGGTGGCACGTGACGCCAGCCCGATCCTGGCTGTCGGATCGTTCGTGATCGACATCGTGCCGCAGCCGCTCAAAGAGCTCGCCATCTCGACGTTCGGCGAGTTCGACAAGGTCGCTCTGCTTGCGGGGCTCGGGCTCGCGGTCGTGATCGCGTCCGCGATCGCGGGGGTGCTGCAGTTCGTGCGGCCGCCCCTCGGCGTCGTCGCGCTCGGTGTCGCCGGGGCGCTCTCGGTCGCAGCGATCGTGACGCGGCCGGGCGTCACCCCGCTCGCGTTCCTGCCGCCGGTGGTCGGAGCGCTCGCGGGTTCGATCGTGCTGGTCCTGCTGTCTCGACGCCTTCAGGCATGGCAGCGCCCGATCTTTCCGCCGGCGTCTGGTGAGCAGGCGAGCCCGAACTCCGACCGGGGTATGGACCGGCGCCGGTTCTTCGTCATGGCCGGCATCGCCGGTGCGTCCGCCGTGATCGTCGGGGTCACCGCGAGAGCGGTGAGCATGGCCACCTCGTCGGTGGAGGCGGTCCGGCGTGCGCTTCGCCTGCCCGCGGCACGATCGACCGTGACGGTGCCCGCGGGCGCAGAACTCGACATCCCCGGCATCACGCCGCTGTTCACTCCGAATGCCGACTTCTACCGGGTCGACACCGCGCTCACCGTTCCCACCGTGAACCCCGACAGCTGGCGGCTGGTGATCGACGGCATGGTGGACCGACGTGTCGAGCTCGGCTTCGACGAACTGCTCGCGATGGGGTTGGACGAGTACGCGATCACACTGACGTGCGTGTCCAACGTCGTCGGCGGCGAGCTCGTCGGAAACGCCATGTGGCTGGGCGTGCCGGTGCGCGACATCCTCCGTCTCGCGGGGCCGCAATCCGGCGCCGACATGGTGCTCTCTCGCAGCGTCGACGGCTACACCGCCGGCACCCCGCTGTCCGCGCTCACCGACGACGAACTCGACGCGATCCTCGCCGTCGGTATGAACGGTGAGCCGCTGCCACTCGAGCACGGATTCCCCGTCCGGATGGTGGTGCCCGGTCTCTACGGCTATGTCTCGGCCACCAAGTGGCTGACCGAGCTCACCGTCACCACGTTCGCTCAGGACGAGGCCTACTGGACCCCGCGCGGCTACAGCGCGCAGGCGCCGATCAAGTTCTCGTCGCGGATCGACACCCCCAAGATCGGCAAGCCGATCGCGGCGGGGCGCATCCCGATCGCCGGCGTCGCGTGGGCGCAATCCGTCGGCATCCAAGGTGTCGAAGTGCGCATCGACGACGGCGACTGGCAGCCCGCGATGCTGTCGACCCCGATCAACACCGACACATGGGTGCAGTGGTTCCTGGAATGGGATGCCGCACCCGGCACCCACTACCTCTCAGTGCGGGCGACCGACAACAACGGCGAACTGCAGCTCGAGGAGGCGGCGCCGATCGCGCCGAACGGATCGTCGGGCTGGCAGAGGTCCCTCATCTCCGTGACCTGACGGGATCCGGATGCTGCAGCCCGGCCATCACCCGCCGCGAGAGCTCTCCCGTGGATCGGTCGCAGCGGATCGGCCGGCGTGCATCGGGTGAGTGCGACTGAATCGGTGCGTCCGGGGCATTTCTCCCGAAGCGGGTCAGTCGCGCGATGTCGCGTTGACGCTGCCGGAGCGCTCCTGTCCGCTCAGGAGTGCGATCGCGGCCATCATGCGCTCGGTGATCTCGCGGCGGGCCTTGCCGTCCGGCATCCCTTCGAGGTCGGCGAGGTCGAGCGGCTCGCCGAAGTGCACCTCGAGGCGCGGCCTCCCCGGCAGCAGATGACTCAGCGGCGTGACGGTGCCGGTCCCGATCAGTCCGACAGGCACCACAGCGGCGCCCGTGTCGCGCGCCATCCACGCCGCACCACCGTGACCGTCGTGCAGCTTCCCGTCGCGTGAGCGGGTTCCCTCGGGGAACACCGCGAACACGCTGCCGGCCCGCAGGATGCTGCTGCCCGCGTCGAGCGCCGCGCGCGCATCGCGACCGGTCGCACGGTACACCGGGACACCGCCGATCGAGGTGAAGAACCGGCGCTTGATGCGGCCGAGCATTCCTGAGCCCGTGAAGTACGACGACTTGATGAGGAACTGCACCGGGCGGGTCGCGGAGGTCGGGATGATGACCGTGTCGAGCGACGCAAGGTGGTTGCTCGCCAGCAGCACCGGCCCACGCTCGGGCACGTTCCCTCGACCGACGATGCGCGGACGGTACATCAGCCAGAACAACGGCCGCAGGACCACCCGCCCGAGGAAGTAGATGGCGCCCGGCCTCGGCGCAGGGGCGGGGCTCGGCGGAGCGGGCGCTATCACCACGCCACCCTATCCGTCATCGTCAGGTCTGATCGGGGCTGCCGGTCTCGGTGAACAGGGCTCCCTGCGCCGCGGTGGAGCCGGACTCGCCTCCGCCTCGACCCCGCAACACGTAGGCGATGCCGACCGCGATCATGGCGCCGACGAGCGGCCCTGCGACGTAGACCCAGTAGTCGGTGAACGTGAGACTGGCGAGATCCGGCCCGAAAGTGCGAGCGGGATTCATCGATGCTCCCGATATCGGGCTGCCCCACAGACCCGCGAGGGCGATGTACCCGCCCACTCCGAGCGCCCCGAAGATGCCGATGTTCTGCGCCCCGGACGCCGTCCCCAGGATGACGCTCACGAGGCCGAGCGTGAGCACCGCCTCCATGACGAAGGCGGGTCCCGCACCGTACGACTCGGCGGGGTGATTCGAGCCGTAGGTGGCCGACACTCCGACCACCCATTGCAGGAAGAGCGCGGCCAGGGTCGCCCCGGCGAGCTGGGCCACGATGTACCCCGGCACCCGCCGCCACGGAAAGTCGCGCCTCAGCGCGAACGCGATGCTCACCGCCGGATTCAGATGCGCCCCCGACACCTTGCCCATGAAGAGGATGACCCCCATCACCATCAGCGCAGGAGCGACCACCGCGGCTGCGCGGGAGATCGTCCCCGGGAACGCCTGCCCCATCATCCCCGCGCCAGCGGCCACGAGCACCAGCAGAAACGTCCCGTAGAGCTCGGACACCAGCCGCCGCCACTCCTGGCTCGGATCGCGGAAGTCCGCCATCGGACCTTCGATGTCCCGTTGGAACCACCGCAGGATCTCCTGCTCGGTGCGCTCGACTCGACCACTCATGACGACGCTCCATCCCTTGTGCAGACCGGCGAGGTGAAGGGACCCGGCGCTCACAGTAGACCCTCGGGCAGGTCATCGCCACGGGTCCCCGTGTGGAGCGCTTTGCGCGGTCGACGCGGCGCAGCGGGTCGGGCGCGGCGCGCGATGGTCAGATGTGGATTGGTCGCCGCTTCAGAGCACCCACTCCGCGCATGCGTCCTCACCGGCATCGTCGTCCGGGGTGGGAGGGTCATCGGGAATGGGGATGCGTTCGATGAACACGGGGACTCCGGGGCTGATCAGCACGGACCGCGGCGAGTTCGGCGCGCCGGCGGGCAACTCCACCACACCCCCGCCGGCCCGCACCGCCGCCGTCAACTCGTCGAGCACGCCCCGCTCGTCCGTCCCCGCGCGCAACAGGTACGCGTGGTCTCCGATTGTCAGTTCCGTCGCGTACACGATCGCGCCGCGCCTCTCTCTCCCGTCTGCACGCTACGGGAGGTCCCGCACTGCGTCGCGGGGGTTGCATCTGCGCCCAGAGTGTGGGCCCGCAGCCTGTCAAGGGGTAGCGCACGCCCCGACGTGAGCGCATCGTTGATGCGGAGGTTTGGCGTCGCTGTGGGACGGTTCGCGTTCCCGCTCAGATCGGCATGCGGCGCACCCGGTAGCACAGGTGAAGCACCCGCTCGCCCCGGACGACCACGGCTGGATCCTCCATCAGGTGCGGCGAGGCGACGGAGCCGAAATACCGCTTGCCTGACCCGAGCACGACAGGGGCGACGTCCATGCGCACCTCGTCGACCACGCCTGCGGCGAGTGCCTGACCGCCGACGTCGCCGGCAGCGATCTCGACGATGCGGTCACCCGCAAGCTCCTGCGCCTTGGTCACGGCCGCGTGGATGCCGTCGACGAAGTGAAACGGCGCGTCTGGGTCCCAGCCCTCGGGTGCCTGCCGATGCGTCACGACGACGACGTGGGCGATCCCGCTCGGAGGCTTCCCGTCCCAGCCGTCCGTGATGTCGAAGGCGTGGCGGCCGACGATCGTCACCCCGACCTGATCCCAGTACGGCCGGATGTGGTCATATGACGCTTGCGACACGTTCAGCACGCCGCTGTCATCCAACGACACGTCGCCGCTGACCAGCCACTCGAACAGTGGGCCGGGATCGTCGTTCTCGGCCGCAATGAAACCATCCACCGAGACCGACGCGTTCATGACCACCTTCCCCATGGGCTCCTCCTGTGCGTGGATTTCGCGTCTCGCGGGTCGTGAGTTGGTCCCTCCTGTAAGAAGACCATCGGCGCGCTTATCGATCGGCGGCGGGTGGTTCCTCGGCTGGCCCATCCGTCGTGGAGCGGCTCCGCAACGTGAGGACGGTGAACGACGACGCAAGCACCGCGCCGATACCGACTCCAAGTGCGATGCCGACTCCGGCGTTGCCGAGCGCGACTCCCAACGATGAGCCAACCGCAATGCCGACGCTGAGACCCACAGCAAGTGCGATCGCAAACGCGCGAGCGGCGGGGTGCGGCGGACCGGGAGACGGCTTCGGATCACTCACACACCTCACCCTACGCATCACGCACAGAGGAGCCCGGACCGGCGAGAGCCCGGAAGGTCCGCCGGCACGGGGACGAGAGCTATCCTGCCGCCATGGTCGACCGCGCGAACAAGCCTGAACTGCACGTGGACACCGTCGCCGACTGGGAAGCCTGGCTGGACTCGGACCCCGACCCGAGCGGGATCCGACTGCGACTGCGCAAGGCCGCCACGAGCCGACCCGGGATCACGTACGCCGAGGCGCTCGATGTCGCGCTGTGCTTCGGGTGGATCGATGGGCAGAAGCAATCCCTCGACGCCGACTACTTCCTGCAGACCTTCACGCCCCGACGACCGCGGAGCATGTGGTCGAAAGTCAACATCGGCCACGTGACACGGCTGATCGAGGAAGGCCGCATGCGACCCCAGGGTCAGCTCGAGATCGACCGCGCGAAGGCCGACGGGCGATGGGACCGCGCGTATCGGCAGCGCGACGGCGACCTCCCCGAAGAGCTGCAGGAAGCACTGAACGCGGACCCGAAGATCGCCGAAGCCTTCGCTTCCCAGTCGGCGCAGAACCGGTTCGCGATGGCCTTCCGGGTGGCGAATCTCAAGCGGCCGGCCTCGCGAGCCTCACGCGTCGCCGAGTACGTCGAGATGCTGAAACGGGGCGAGTCCCTGCACTGACGACCGGCTGCCGACCTCAGGCGCCCTTCCAGCTTCGGCGGGTTCAGTCCTCGCCGAGTCCTGCTGCCGAGATGGGCTCTTGGCCCTCGGCTTCGAGCTGCTCGTTGAGCAGGCGAAGATCGAACAGGCCCTCGATCGAGCCGTCCTTCTGGGTGCCTGCCTGGATGCCGTTGTCGACGAGCGTCTCGAACGTGTCGGCGTGCGGGTCGACCGAGAACGTCACGTGCTCGAGCGCGCGCTGGATGACGGCGTCCGCGAGCGGCTTGCCGGTCTCCTTCTCGATCGCGTCGTTGATCACGGCCGGTGCCTGGTCGGCGTTGTCGGCGATCCACCGCACGGCGGCCTCGTGGCCCTTCAGCAGGTCGGCGACGACGTCCGGGTGCTCGTCGAGGAACTCCTTGCGCACCAGCAGCACGGTCGTGGGGAACTCGCCGTCCTCCCAGAGGTCGGCCTCGTCCTGCAGCACGTGGGCGCCCGCGTCGATGACCAGCCGCGACACCCACGGCTCGGGCAGCCACGCGCCGTCGAGCTGACCGTCCTGGAACAGCGTCAGCGTCTGCGCGTTCTCGGTCGGTGTGATCTGCACGTCGCCGCCACCCGACGTGTCGGTCTCGAAGCCCTGGTCCGCCAGCCACACCCGGGCCGCGACGTCCTGCGTGTTGCCCAGCTGCGGCGTCGCGATCGTGGTGCCCTCCAGGTCGGCGGGGTCGTCGATGCCGTCACGCACCACCAGCGCCGCACCGCCCGTGGCGGCACCGGCGATGATCCGCGCGGACTCGCCACCGGACTGGATGAAGGTGTTGATCGACGGGTTCGGGCCGATGTAGGTCGCGTCGATCGCGCCGGCGGTGAGCGCCTCGATGGCGGCGGGGCCGGCGTTGAAGACCTGCGTCGTGATGGTGACGTCGTCGCCGACGGCGTCCTGGAAGAGGCCCTCCTCCAGCCCCACGAGCGCGGGCGCATGCGTCACGTTGGCGAAGTAGCCCAGCCGCAACTCGTCGACCGACGGCCCGGCGTCACCGGCCGAGGTCTCGCTCGGCGATCCTGCGGCGGAGGCGCAGCCGGCCATCATCGCCGCCACGAGTCCCAGGGTTGTGAGTGCTGTCGCAGTGCGGATCATGTTCACGGTGTCGCCTCTGTTCGGCAGTGCTGTGGGTAGGGGCATCGTGCGAGCGCGATACGTCTCGCACGCCTCCGGCAGCGGATTCAACGTCGGAGGAGGACCCTACGGGGTCCCACCGGCGACAGTAGAAGCGCCCGTGCCTCCGACCTAGCCGCTCGTCAAACCCGGACACCGACGGTCACCGAGTGTTATCCGAGTTGCGTTCGGGATTCCTGGATGACATGCAGAAGCCGGGATGAACAGGATCACCCCGTTCGGGAAATGCGTCCCGGATGGGCGCTGACGGCAGGCGATACTCCCGGCCGCGGAGGCGGCCTTTCACGTCTGCGGACGACGGCGTCGATGAGTTGAACCGGGTCCAAGAAGATGTCGCCGCGTGACGCTGTGCGACGAGCCGTGACTCACTCGGACGCCGGGTGACATGCGGCAGCGCGTGACCGCGGGCGCTGTCCCTACCGTCTGGGGAAGCCGCGGAGGGGTACCTGCTCCGCTTCGAGACTCCCTTTGAAAGGCCCCCCATGGCTGCCACGGCCCCCGTCAGCGAACCCACCTCGCGCATCAGCGCGCTCGCCGACGTGCTCGACGACCTCGCCGCGAACTTCCCGAACATCGCGGTACTCGCCCCCTCGGTCGAGACGATCGCCTATCTCGATGACGCTGCGACGCGGCGCGCGCGCGGGGATGCAGCATCCGGTCCCGCCGTCGCGTTCCCGGCCACCACCGAGGAGGTGCAAGAGGTCGTCCGCGCTGCCGCCCGCCACGGCGTGACGATCGTGCCGCGCGGCGCGGGCACAGGTCTTTCCGGCGGCGCCTCGGCCACCGCCGCACAGCTCGTGATCTCGACGGAGCGGCTCGACCGCATCGTGGAGGTCGCCCCGCTCGACGAGGTCGCCGTCGTGGAACCGGGGGTGCTCAACGCTGCGCTCAACGAACATCTCGCAGCGTGGGGCCTGTTCTATGCGCCCGACCCCGCGAGCTACGAGATCTCGACGATCGGCGGCAACGTCGCCACCAACGCCGGGGGTCTGCGCTGCGCGAAGTACGGCGTGACGCGCGAGTCCGTGCTCGCGCTCGACGTCGTGCTCGCCGACGGCGAGCTCATCACGGTCGGCCACCGCTCGATCAAGGGCGTCACCGGGCTCGACCTCGTCTCGCTGTTCGTCGGCTCGGAGGGCGTGCTCGGAATCGTCGTCCGAGTGACCGTCCGGCTGCGGCCCATCCCGGTCGCCCGCCGCACGGTGTCGGCGTTCTTCGACACGACCGCGGCCGGGGCATCCGCTCTGTCCGCCATCACGCGCAGCTCGGTGCGTCCCGCCGTCATCGAGTTCCTCGACGGACGCACGCTCGCCAACATCGACCAGCACCGCGGCACAGACCTCCGCATCCGTGGCGGATCGCTCCTGCTCATCGAGCTCGACGGCTACGGGATCGACGAGCAGTTCACCGACCTTCGTGACGCCCTCGAGGCCGTCGGCGGCCGCGTCACCCAGGAGACGGATGCTGCGGGCCAGGCGCTGTGGGCCCTGCGCCGGGGTGGGCGCGGCTTCGACGAGCGCTCGTGGTTCGCCGGCGGCGACATCGCCGTGCCGAAGTCGCGGATCCCGGACGTCTACGCCGCGCTGCCCGAGCTCGAGCATCGCTTCGGGGTCGAGATCGGGGCGGTCGCGCACGCGGGCGACGGCAACCTCCATCCCGTCATCACCAAGCCCATCCCCGACGGTGCCGACCCGCTCGTCCCGCCGGCCGAGCTCCACGAGGCGTCCGACGAGCTCGCACGCCTCGCGCTGTCGCTCGGCGGGACGGTGAGCGGCGAGCACGGCATCGGAACGGTCAAGCGGGAGCTCGCGGCGCTGGAGCTCTCATCACGCAGCCGCGAAGCCCAGCTCGCCGTCAAGGCCGCCTTCGACCCCTTCGACGTGCTCAACCCCGGCAAGGCCCTCTGAACCTCGGGGCCACCGGCCCCGGACATGTCGGCACCCGCCCCACCGCCGACCCTCACCCTCACAGCAAGGAAAGATCATGACCACCCGCACCCGACACCCATTGCGACGGGCCGGCCTCGTCGCCACCGCGGCGTTCGCCGCCGTCGCCCTCCTCGCCGGCTGTGCCGGCGGCGCCGCCCCGCAGGCGAGCGCCGGCTCGGACGAGCCCAAGGAGGGCGGCGACCTCACCTTCCTCATCGACTCGCTCGGCGCCACCTGGATCCCCAACTCGAGCTCGATCTCGAGCTACCAGGGTCACGTGTGGGGTCACCTGACCGACAAGCTCATCTACGTGGACGGCGACGGCGAACTCAGCCCGTGGGTCGCCGAGAGCTGGGAGCAGAACGACGCGGCGACGGAGTTCACGATCCACCTCAAGGACGGCGTGACCTTCTCCGACGGAACCCCGGTCGACGCCGCGGCCGTCGTCGCCAACATCGACATCTGGGCGAAGGGCGCCCCCGACAAGGGCATCGCCCGCGTCGGGCTGTTCCCGTCGGCGAACTACGTCGGCGCGGAGGCGGTCGACGACGCGACGGTGAAGGTGACGTTCTCGAAGGCGACGCTGAGCTTCATCCCGACGCTCGCGTACCACGGTTCGATCCTCATCTCGCCCGAGTCTCTGGCGCTCCCGGCGGAGGAGCAGGCGGATCTGTCGAACGACATCGGCAGCGGCCCGTTCGTCGTCGAATCGTGGAAGGAGGGCGACAGCGTCGTCCTGACCAAACGAGAGGACTACGACTGGGGCCCTGCGGCTCTCGAGCACGAGGGCCCTGCCTACCTCGACACGATCACCTACAAGATCGTGGCCGAGCCGACGCTGCGCACGGGCTCGGTCCAGTCGGGACAGGCGGATGTCGCGTACAACGCGTCGCCGCAGGAGCTCGACGCGCTGAAGGACGAGGGCTTCGAGGTCGCGGTGCCGCGCTACCTCGGCTTCGTCAACGGCTATGCCCTCAACACCACCGCAGCACCGTTCGGCGAGGAGGCGGTGCGCCAGGCGTTCACGCACGGCATCGACCGCGATGAGATCCTGTCCACCGTCTACACCGAGGACTGGTTCGCCGCCGAGTCGTTCGTGCAGAGCAACGTGCCGGAGGCCACCGACCACACCGACGCGTTCGCATACGACCCCGACACCGCCGAGCAGCTCCTGGACGATGCCGGCTGGGTGGAAGGCGCCGACGGCGTCCGCGAGAAGGATGGACAGCAGCTCGCGCTGACCCTCTACCCGAACCCGTATCTCGCGACCTCCAAGGCGATCGACGAACTGGTCGCGCAGCAGCTCGCCGAGATCGGCTTCAAGGTCGACATCGAGGCCTACGACGTCGTGACCTACGGCGAGAAGGTCATCAACAACAAGACCCTGCAGGCCACGGAGATCACGCGCAGCTTCGTCGACATCGGCACCATTCCCGGTGTGCTGACGGCGAGCAATCCGGGCGATGAGGACTGGTTCAAGGTCGGCACGAGCGACGAGACCCTGAACGACCTCGCCGCGCAGCTCGCCTCCGCGACCGATCGCGAGTCTCGTGAGCCGGTGTTCGACGAGCTGCAGCAGTACGTCCTCGAGAAGGGCTACTTCGCGCCGATCACCCAGATCGTGCAGCGCGTCTACGTGCAGTCGCCCGATGTGAAGGACGTCAGCTACAACGGCCTCGCGTACGCGAACTACTTCACCGCCTGGCTCGACCGTTGACCCGTCGGGGCGCCGCCTCCTCCGCGGGCGCGGCGCCCCGGCATCCGTTTGAAGATCCCGAGGATGCCGAGATGAAATCCCCTTACGCGCGCTTCGCGCTCTCGCGCACGGCGCAGGCGATCGTCGTCGTGCTGCTCGCCTATGTCTTCACGTTCTTCGTGATCAGCGTGCTGCCCGGCGACCCCGTGTCGAGCACCCTGAAGAATCCCGACAACGGGTTCACGCAGGAGGACATCGACCGCATCATCGCCTACTACGGGCTCGACGAGCCGCTGCTGACGCAGCTGTGGACCTCGCTGACGCGCTTCCTCACCGGCGACTTCGGCATCTCGCTGCGCTCCAACCTCCCGGTGGGCCAGCTCATCGCCGAGGCGCTGCCGTCCACGCTCATCCTCGCCTCGACGGCACTGGTCGTCGCGATCATCCTGGCCGCGCTCATCGCGTGGGGCACCCAGGTGCTGCCCGCGAAGTACGGGCAGGGTCTTCTGCGGGCGCTCCCGTCATTGTTCCTGTCGGTGCCGAACTTCGTGATCGGCCTGCTGCTCATCCAGGTCTTCGCGTTCGGCCTCGGGCTGTTCCGCATCATCGACGCCGAGAGTCCCTGGTCCACCTTCTTCGCGGCGATCGCCCTCGGCATCCCCGTGTCGGCCCAGCTCGCCGAGGTGCTCATCGCCAACCTCGATCACGAGTCGCGCCAGGAGTATGTCGCTGTCGCCCGTTCACAGGGGCTGCGCCGCACCCGGCTGTTCGCGCGGCATCTCGTCAAACCCTCGGCGCTGCCGACGATCACCGTGCTGGCGCTCATCGTCGGCGAGCTGCTCGGCGGCTCGCTCATCACCGAGACGATCTTCGGCCGCACCGGCATCGGCACACTCGTGCAGCGCGCCGTCGCCAGCCAGGACCTGCCGGTGCTGCAGGCCGTCGTCTCGCTCGCGGCCGTCGTCTTCGTGGTCGTGAACCTCATCGCCGACCTCGCGTACCCCCTGCTCGACCCGCGGGTGAGCCTCGAGCGGACCCTCCGCTCGCGCGACACGTCACCCGCCGCCGAGCAGCCGACCCGGACCCCGCTCCAGGAGGAGGTGAGCGTCATATGACCGGCGCAGCCCTCACGATCCGACGCCCTGTCACGGCCGGCCGCGCCTTCGCCGCGGTCGTGCCGCCGACCGTCGTCGCATCGTTCATCGCCCTCGCCGTCGTGCTCGCCTGGGCGAGCATCCCCACGCTGTTCACGTCCTACGATCCCGCGGTCGGCGTTCCGGCCGACAAGTTCCTGCCGCCGAGCCTCGAGCACCTGTTCGGCACCGACCAGCTCGGCCGCGACCAGTTCGCGCGCGTGGTGTTCGGCACCCAGTCGTCGGTGCTGAGCGCGCTCGTGGCCGTCGGGATCGGGGTCGTCGTCGGGGGTGCGATCGGCCTGGTGGCCGGCTTCTTCGCAGGGTGGACGGATGTCGCGCTCGCGCGCGTCGTGGACGTGCTGCTCGCCATCCCCAGCTTCCTCCTCGCGGTCGTCATCGTGAGCGCGCTCGGCTTCCAGACCATCAACGCCGCGATCGCGACCGGCGTCTCGGCCGTCGCGGTGTTCGCCCGCGTCATGAGGTCGGAGGTCATCAAGACCAGGCGCGCGGTCTTCGTCGAGGCATCCGCTCTCCAGGGCGGCTCGCGCGGTCACATCCTCTTCCGCCATGTGCTGCCCAACGCCTCGCGCTCGGTGCTTACCCTCGCGGTGCTGCAGTTCGGCCTGTCGATCCTCGTCATCGCGGGGCTCGCCTTCCTGGGTTACGGCGACCCGCCGCCGGCTTCGGACTGGGGCCTGCTCATCTCGTCGGGCAAGGACTACCCACGCGCTCCGTGGCTCGTGCTCTACCCGGCGCTCGTCACCGTCGCGACGGTGCTCTCCATCAACCGCATCAGCCGCTGGCTGCGCAAGACCTCCTGACCGGCAGACAGAAGGATCGCTCATGACCCCCTCCCACGACCTCCTCCGCGTCGACGGCCTGTCGGTCTGGTACGGATCGACCCCGGTCGTCTTCGACGCGGGCTTCAGCCTCGCCCGCGGCGAGAGCCTCGCGCTCATCGGCGAGTCCGGATCGGGCAAGTCCACGATCGCCCGGTCGATCCTGCGCCTGCTGCCCGAGGGCGCTCGGGCGCGGGGAAGCGTGGAGTTCCAGGGCACCGAGACCCTGTCGCTGCCGGAGCGGCGGTTCCGTCCGCTCCGGGGCCGCCAGATCGGCTTCGTCCCCCAGGATCCGGCGAACGCGCTCAACCCCGTCCGTCGCATCGGCGCGCAGGCCCACGAGGCCGCAGCGCTCTTCGAGCCGCGCGACGCGAAGGCCCGACGGCTGCTCATCCTCGACACGTTTGAGAAGGTCGGGCTCTCCGACCCGCACCGTGCGTACGACTCCTACCCGCACCAGCTGTCGGGCGGCATGCTGCAGAGGGTGCTCATCGGCCTGGCACTGATTCCGGCACCCGCGCTCATCGTCGCCGACGAGCCCACGAGCGCGCTCGACGTCACCATCCAGAAGCGCATCCTCGATGTTCTGACCCAGCTGCAGACCGAACGCGGCATCGGACTGCTGCTCATCACGCACGACCTCGCCATCGCCGGGGAGCGCACCGACCGCATCGTGGTCCTCAAGGACGGACGGGTACAGGATGCCGGGGCCACCGGTGACGTGTTCGCCCAGCCTGGATCGGACTACACGGTTCGACTGCAGGCGGACGCGCCGGCACTGAACCCCGAGCGCTACGCCGCACTGCGCGCGGACCGGCCGCCCGTCGTGGGTGCGCCGCTGCGGATCGAGGTGTCGGGTCTCACGAAGACCTTCTCGGCCGACGGCGGCGCGGTGAAGGCGCTCGACGATGTGTCGTTCTCCGTGCCCGCGGGCACGACCCACGCCCTCGTGGGCGAGTCGGGCTCGGGCAAGACGACGGCGCTGCGAACGCTCCTGGGCCTCGAGCATCCGGATGCCGGCATTCTCCTCGTCGACGGCGAGTCCGTCGTGGGGCGCAGCGCGGACGCGGTGCGCAGCATCCGTCGTCATCTGCAGCTGGTGTACCAGAACCCGTTCACCTCCCTCGACCCGTCGTGGCGCGTCGGCGCCATCGTGCGCGAGCCGCTCGAGCGGTACCGGGTCGGCGCGCGCCGCGAGCGCGCGGCCCGCGTGGCCGAGACGCTCGCCGCCGTCGGGCTCACGCCCGCACACGCCCGCCGTCGGGCCGCCGAACTGTCGGGCGGTCAGCGGCAGCGCGTCGCCATCGCGCGAGCGCTGGTGCTCGAGCCCGACGTCATCGTGCTCGACGAGCCCACCAGTGCCCTCGACGTGAGCGTGCAGGCCGACATCGTCGAGGTGCTCCTGACGCTTCAGGCCGAGCGCGGCCTCACCTACCTGTTCGTCTCGCACGACCTCGCGCTCGTCCGGCAGGTCGCCGACTCCGTCTCCGTGCTGCGCAACGGCAAGGTCGTCGAGAGCGGACCCGTCGAGCGGGTGTTCGCCGACCCGCAGGACGACTACACGAAGACCCTGCTGTCGGCGATCCCGCGCCCCGGATCCCGCATCCCCACCGAACTCGCCCGCACCGCCTGAGAATTGGAGTCCTCGATGAGCCTCGACACCCTGCCCGCCCTCGACCGACGCACCGCCCTGGTGTCAGCGTTCACGGTTCCGAAGGGCTTCGGCGACCAGACGCTGCGAGAACGCCGAGCCGACGCGATCGAACTGCTCGGCGGCATCCCCGATCCCTCCGTGCTTCCCGCGGGCGAACTCGCCGAGGCGACCGCCCGGGTGCTCGCGCAGCCCGGCCTGCCGGCGCTGCAGTACTCGCGCACCGAGGGCATCCCTGCGCTGCGGGAGTGGATCGCGGCGCGTGAAGGCGTGCCGGTCTCTCGCATCGTGGTGACGAACGGCGGGTTCCACGGGCTCGCGCTCGCCATCCAGACGACCGTCGAACGCGGCGATCTCGTCGCCGTCGACAACCCGATCTTCCCGCTCTTCCTCCGCGGTCTCGAGCTCTCGGCGGCGCACACCCTTCCCGTACGGGTGGGCGCCCACGGTCTCGACGTCGACGAGTTCGGCGCGCTTCTGCGGGACGGCGCGCGTCCGGCCGCGCTGTACACCGTCCCGGACTTCCACAACCCGACGCAGGGATCCCTCTCGCTCGAGGGTCGGCGCGAGCTCGTGCGGCTCGCCGAGCACTACGGGTTCGTCATCTTCGCCGACAACCCCTACCGCGAGCTGCGGTTCGCCGGTCCCGGGCCCGACGAGGAGCCGTTCAACCACTCCGAGCACGTGATCCACGTCAACACCTTCACCAAGACGCTCGGCCCCGGATTGCGCCTGGGCTGGCTCGTGCTGCCCGAGCGGCTCGTGCCGGACGTCATCGCGCTGCGCAGCCGCCAGGACTCGCATTCGTCGACCTTCGTGCAGGCCGTCGTCGCCGACCTGCTGACCCAGGACCGGGGGCTGTTCGACGCGACCCTCGACCGGGCGCGAGCGCTCTACGCGTCGCGTGCACGCACGCTGGCCGAGGCGATCGAGCGCGAAGCGCCCGGAGCATTCGACGTCGTAGTCCCGGAAGGCGGCCTCTTCCTCTGGCCGCGCCTGCGTGACGCGGACGTCGACCCCGACCGGCTGGCCGACGACGCGAGCGCCGAGGGCGTCGAGTACCAGCGCGGCTCGTTCTTCCCCTCCGGACCAGGAACGGATGCCGCGCGCCACCTGCGGCTCGCCTTCGGCGACACCGGCGAGGACCTCCTCACCGAGGCGGCCGCCCGGCTCGGTCGCGCGCTGCGGCGGCAGCGCGGCTGACGACTCGTCGGAGGAGCGACAGATGGATGCCGCGATCACCGACGCCCTCGCCCTCACCGAGGCATCGACCCTCGAGCAGCGCACCGTCGATATCACCACCCGCGGCGCCCGCTCCGGCCGGCCGCACCGCATCGAGATCTGGTTCCACAGCATCGACGGCGACGTGTACATCACCGGCACGCCCGGAGCCCGGTCGTGGTACGCGAACCTGCTCAGGAACCCCGGGTTCACGTTCCACCTGAAGCACGACGTACAAGTCGACCTCCCCGTTACCGGAGGGAGGGGCGGCTTCCCTCAGGCGAGGATGCGCTCCCGGATCGGCGGCAGGTGCGGGATCGGAATCGGGCGTCGCGCAGCGGGCAGTCGCGGGGCGGTGACCCTGTCGATGACCGCGTCGAGGACGTCGGACGGGCACATGAAGTGTTCCGCGAGCCCGAGGTCGCGCAGCCACACGACGTCGTATTCCAGGTCGTCGACCTCATAGACGTGTGCCACGACACGTTCAGGGTGGCTCTCGGGCAGAGAGAGGTCCTCGATCAGCCACTTGATAGAGGTGACCCTGCGCAGTTCGAATCGAGGGTTCGGTTCAGTTGACATTGTTCGCCTCCGATCTGGATCAACCAGCAGAAAGCGCCCGCCCGTCACGTCCGCAGCACGCACGTCACCGTGCGACAGCCCGCAGGACGGACTCCCAGAACCCCGGACGTGCGAACGCGAGCACTCCCGCCGGAATGTGGTCACTTCAAGGATAGGAAGCTGAACTGGCACTCTCAAGAGGCGAGTGCCGGCTTTTCCGCGCTCCCCAGCGGTTCTCGCGGAGGGTCGACGAGTTCGAGCCCCACGCACGCCTGACTCGAACAGATCCGCAGCCGCTCAGGACGAAGCTTCGGAATCTCTCTTCGCCGGCACCGTGATCGCCGCCACCTCTTCGAGACGAGGATGCCGTTCGTCTCCGTCCTCGACCACCCCGGTGTGCCATGTCATCGTGAGCCCATCGGGTCCGTCCTGCAGCAGCGCGAGGTTGTTGTCGAACCACGGACCCTCGACCGTCTTCCAACGGAAGGGCGGGTCGGGAACCTTTGCGGAATGCGCGGCTGCGGCGCCCAGCGGCGTCGCTGCGCCGTACGACATCACCACGGAGAACCAACGCAGGAAGCGAGGCAAGGGATTGCGAACAGGCGAGCAGACTGCCTGCAAGATGCGGCTGCCGTTCGGACGCTCTACCTCGGCCAGATACGAGTAGTGCACGTCGCCGGATAAGAAGGTCACCGTCAGCGGCGACGGGCCGCGGTTGCCGTCGGCCAACTCCGTCGCAATCCCGGCAACCGCCTGGAAGCTGTTCTGGAACGCCGCCCAGTGCTCCAGGTCGAATCTCTGCCGCAGCTGTTCCCCGACCCACGCGGCCGGTCGACCCCATGCGCCCTGCGCGATCGCCTCATCCCAAGCCTCCACATGGTGCAAGCCCAGCGGCAGAAGGAAGGGGAGCGAGGTGGCGACCAGGACGTGGCGGAATCCGCCCTGCATCCGGCGGTCGAACCACGCGAGCTCTTGACCGTTGAGCAGTCCCCGAGCCGACGGAGTGAGATCTCTCGAGACGCGTGAATCCAGGACGATCAGCCGCGTTCCATCGAAGTCTCGGGAGTAACTCCAGCGGTAGCTGTCGGGGTCCTTGTCGCACCGGTCGGCGAACTCGTCGAGCGCGGCGCTCAGGTCGGGATAAGGGGCATCGTGACGCCGCCCGATGACCCGCTGCCACATCTCGTCCGCGGCACGTTCCCGGGGAGACAAGTTGCCGAGGTGCTGGTACACCCAGTACGACGCCAAGCCGGCGACGATGCGCTCGTGCCACCAGTTGGTGGCTTCCATCTTCCTCTTCCAGTCGAGCGAGGCGTTCCAGTCATCGCGGATGTCATGGTCATCGAAGATCATCGCGCTCGGCACGCACGAGAGCAGCCACCGATTCGCGTCATCCGACCATGCCAGTTGATAGAGGTGGGCGTACTCTTCGAAGTCCTTGAGCTCCTTGCCCGGTTCCTCATGAATGTCGCGGCGGCTTCGGATGAATTCCTGCATCTGCTTCGTGGTCGAGTCGGCGTATACCTGATCGCCGAGGAACAGCAGCAGATCGGGTCGCACCTCGCGGCCATCGGCCACCGCGAGGGCGAAAGCGCGCAACGAGTCGACGCCATGCGTTCGGTTGCCTGACCGGTCGTGGGGCACACTGGTGCGGCACGATCCGTAGGCGATCCGCGACGGTCGCCCGGGCGCACGCGTGGCGATCACCGATGCCGGGTACTCGGAGCGCGGGTCCGGCCAGACCGAGACCCCGTCGATCTCGATCCGGTAGGGCGAGACGGTGCCGGGCTCGAGCCGGTCGACTTCGACGAGGGCGAAATGGTGGCCGTGCACGGCGAAGCTGCGGGCCTGCCACGATCGCCCCCCGGCGTGGACACGCACCAGGCAATCGGCTCGCGTCTCCACCCAGATGCTCGCCGACGTCTCATCGACGTAGCGCAGCATCGGCCCCAACACCAGCGGGGATCCCATGAACCCGTTCTACCGTGGTCACACGACAGCGGCCAGAGGTGCCTGCGCTGACCGCGCGGGACCGCTTTCGGCTTCATGGCGGCTCGGGATCGCGACACGCGCGGTGATGGGATCGGAACGCTCGAGCTCGACGACGGGACGCGCGGTCAACCCCGGCATGCGGGGTCGTAAGGGATCCCGCCGATGTACTCCTGCCACTCCCGCTCGGTGAGCGTCCGCCCGGCGACCTCGCACGCGCGTTTCAGCCAGACCGCCGGATCGGCAGTCACGCTCCGTATGCGCCCATCGGGCTGTTCCAGCCGAACAGCGCGCTCGGTCTGCCCGGTCACGTTGGATACGACGTCGCGGTACTCCGCGGGCCAGTCGCCCAGGTCCCACGTGATCACCTCGCCGACGCTCGCGATGGTCACCAGTTCCTCATCCGTCCGGTACCCGATCTCCGCGACAGAACCCTGGTGTCCGCCGAGAATCTCGGTGACGTCGGCGGTGTCGATGCTCGCCAGTGCGATGCTTCCCGCGGTGTCGGCCACCGCGAGCTGGGACCCGTCCGGACTGAACTCTGCCGCCACCGCAGCGCGGGGCAGCGGGATGACGACCGGCGCGGTGGTCCCCGCGGGATCCACGATGCGCACCCCCACCCCGTCGGCTCCGATCGCCAGGCGGCGCTCATCGGCGCTGACGGCGAGCAGCCCGTTTGCCCGGATCTCATCCAGCTGCGCTCCCGTCGCCGTGTCGAACACGGTGATCGGCCCGTTTCCGCTCGCGTAGAGGCGGGAGCCGTCGGCCGAGAATCTCAGGACGATCCGCTTCGCGAAGCCGGTCATCGGGTCATCGCCCCTGACCTTCAGCCACAGCGTCGTGGGACTGGTGTCTTCCGGCGCGCTCGTCCTCCAGAGCTTGATCGTCCCCCACGAGGCATCCTCCGACTGGAGAGGAGCGGGGATGGCGAGCAGGGCGCCGTCCGGCGAGTACTCGTTGACGAGTTCCGGCCCAGGGAAGTCGCCCGTCCGGTCCTTGGGCTCGGTGTGCGTCACCGACGTGGCCCGGGGCGCCCGCGCGAAGACCTCCATGAGGCTGACCCTCGCTTCCGGACTGTCGTCCAGGTGGATGGCCTGGGCGGCGAGCAGCAAGGCTCGATCGAGGTTCGGCTCGTCGATCGCAACCTCGGCTACTCTGCGGGCCGTGGTGGCGATCGCGGCCTCGCCTGCGATGTTCGCCTGGATCCCGGCGAACACGCTCGCCGCCACCGCGATGATCGCCAAGCCGGCGGCCCCCGCCGACACCCAGGTGAGCCGCCTGACCATCCGACGCTCGCGGCGGAGTTGAGTCTGCGCGGCCGCCAGCTCCGCCTTCTCATGCTCCCCCGACATCGCCAGGAACTCGCGCTCGAGCATGGTGAGTGATGGAGACGCGGCATCCTGCCACTGCTGGACCGTCAGCAGTCGGCTGCCTCGATAGAGCTCACTGTCCGGTCGCCCCATGGCATCCCAGGCGATGGCCGCGGAAGCGAGGTGGCGCATGATCCGCTGGCCCTCCACATCGCCGGCGAGCCACTCCGTCAGGCGCGGCCACTCCCGAGCCAGTGCTTCGTGCGAGAGCTGCACCGACTCTTCGTCCGTCGTCAGCAGGCGGGCGTCGACCAGTCGGTCGATGACCCTCGCGTGGGCGTCATCGATCGCAACCAGCGCGCGTTCGACGCGACGGCCGTTGGCGACGCCATCTGCGGCGTCGACGAGGCGCAGCAGGATGTCGCGCAGCAGTCGTCTTTGCTCCTCCGGCAGCTCCGCGTACACCTCTTCGGCCGTCTGCGCGACGGCGCCGTCGATCTCCCCAGAAGCGCGGTATCCGTCGACGGTCATGACGCGGCCCTCGCGACGGGACCACACCTGGCGCAGCGCGTGGGACAGCAGTGGGAGCGATCGGCCGTCGGCGTCGCGGACCAGGACTGCAGTGAGGCCCGGCTCCAGCATGAGCCCCGCCTGCTCCGCGGGCTTCTCGATGATCGCCCGCAGACCGTCTGATCCGAGCGAGGTGAGCATCAGCATCCGTGACCGGATGATCTGCGTGAAGCCCTCCTGCTCGGCCAGGTCTCCGAGCCGATCGGCTCGCAGCGCGAGGACGAGCGTGTCGCGGAAGACCAGCTGAGACAGGGCTGAGAAGAACTCGCGGGACTCGCCGGGCTCGTCTGCGGCGAAGGCCTGCTCGCCCTGATCAACGATGAGGACGGATGCTGCGCCCTCGAGGTCGGCGCCTCTCAAAGCCTCGACCGGATGCTCCCCGGGCGTGATGATGGCCACCTCGGCACCGCCCGCGCGCAGCTGCGCAGCGATCCCGGCCCTCACGAACGACGATTTGCCCACTCCCGATGCTCCGGCGACGAGGAGCACGCCGTGCTCCTCGAGCATCCGCAGGGCCTCGGCCAGCTCCTGCTCACGACCGAAGTACCGGTCCGCGTCTTGCACGTCGGCCGGCGGAAGGCCGAAGTACGGACACTCGGCCGACGCCGCCCGGAACACGCGGTCGGAGAGGAGGTCGGGGTCTTGGCGCAGTATCGCCTTCTCCAGTTCGGCCAGCTCGACGCAGGGATCCAGCCCCAACTCTGCGGCGAGCAGCGATCGCGCGCTGCGTACCGTGGCGAGAGCGTCAGCCTGCCGGCCCTGGCGGTATTGCGCCGCGGCGAGCACCACCCAGCGCCTCTCGCGGAGCGGCGCCTCCGCGACACGCGCGCGTGCCGAGGCCGCCACCTCCGGCACCTCGCCGGCCTGCAGCCGTGCGTCGAGCAGCAGCTCCTCGGCCGACAGCCGCAACTCTTCCAAGCGACCGGCGGCGATCCGAGCCGGCTGCCAGTCGACCAGCTCGGCATAGGCCTCACCCCGCCACAGCGCCAGCGCCTCCGACAACGTATGCGCGGCGCGTTCGGGTTCGCCGAGTTCGAGTTGGTCGCTTCCTCGCTGGACGAGGCTCGCGAAGAGGTCGGCGTCGATCTCCACGTGGTCCGGCAACAGCCGATACCCGTGCGGCGTGGTCTCGATCTGGGCGGGCGCGATCAGTCGACGTAGTCGCATCACGCATCCCTGGATCACCTTCGTCCACGAGGCGGGGAGCTCGTCGCCCCACAGCGCAGCGGCCAGCGCTCCGGCGGAGAGGGAGATGCCCGGCTGCACCGTCAGCGCGCTGAGAACCGCGCGTTCCCGCCGAGCCAGCGGGATCCGGCCGTCGTCGAGTGCAAGTGCACCGAGTACGCGCACCTCCATGACGCCACTGTGAGCCTGCACGCGACAGGCGTCAAGACCGTCGGAACCGCGCCGATACCGGTCGCCGGGCATCGGTACCACGCCGAAACCGGGACACGCGTCGATGGACGTGAAGAGGCAGGAGGACACGTCATGGATGAGTCACCAGCGGCGCCGGTCGAGCCCATGGCGCGAGATTCGGGCGAGCGCCGGGCGAGCGGCATCCTCCCCTGGGCAATCGCCGCCACTGCAACGCTGATCGCCGTGATCGCGATCGTCGTGCTCGTTGTGAACCAGGCGAGCGAGCGTCGGCCGGTGGCGCAGCTCACGCAGGACGACTCGGTGGAGGGGACGTTCGCTGTCGACGAGGATGTGGAGTTCCTCGGCCTGACCGCCGCCGACTTCGTCTCCCACGGCTCATATGGCGCGCTGGAGGTCTGGAGCACGACGACGACGGAACCCGAGGATCTGCGGTGCCTCGCGATCGTGGCGGAAGGTCGCGTCTCACTGTTCCGGTGTTCTGCACCCACGTTCGACACGATCGCCGACTTCAACATCGAGCCCAGCCTGGTCCCACCAGCTCCGTCCGGCGAACCAGCGGCCCACATCCGGTTCATCCTCCGCGACGATGTGGTCGGCGTGTACCTGGCGCCCGACCCGGAGGGCGGCTACTACTGATATGTGGTGTCGCGGTGGTCGCGACGATGTGCTTGTTGTGCTTGGTCGCCAGCACCCGCAATCGGTGGTGCAGCCTGCGGTTTCCGGCATCGCCTCGCGCGGCGCGCAGGTCCAAGCCCGCTTCGGGCACGGCTACTTCGGCTCCTGGTGTGACCGGAGTCCGGTCGCGAACCTCGCGGCGGCATCGGGAACGAGCAGTGCGATCCCGACGGCGACGATCCCGAGCGGGACCCCGACGAGGATGTTCCCGATGTGGAGGAACCAGCCGAGCCCGATCTGGTCGCCCGCGGTCAGGACGGGCGCGAACTTCGCCAGAAGTGCCGCGAGAACTCCGACCGCGGGCAGCACCCCGACGGCGAGGAGCCCAGGCAGGCCGCGCCGGGCGGCCGCGATCGAGATGATGATGAGCCAACCGCTCGCCGCGATTTCCGCAAGCGGAAGAAGCGATTGGACTCCGATGAGGTGTGTCGCGAGGTAGGCGGACTCCGCCCAGTCCTGCTCGAAGCTGCCGATGTACTGGATCGCACCGGTATTGCCTCGAATCGCGCCCACGGCCGCGAACAGCGCTCCCGCGAACACACCGAAGACGGTGGCCGATCCGAGCGCTGGTCCGACCTGGCGACGCAGGACCAGAGCGAAGCCCGTCACCGCGACGATGAGCAGCGCACCGCCCGACAGCTGGAGTCCCGCGGTGACGCTCGCCAGTGCGGCATTGCGTTCGAGCCATGCCAGCGACGCGGCCACGTTGTCGGCATCTGGCCGACCGGCAAGCAGTTCCAGGGGCAGTGCCACGAACAACATCGAACCGGCCAGAACCGCCGCGATCCCGCCGGCGCGGGCAGTGCCTGTCGATCCTGGCTGTTCCGGACTCATGCGCGCAGGCTACGCCGATGCCGGCCTGTGCAGCTATGAGGTGTTCAGCACGACACGGAGAACGGCGCGCTGCCCTACCGCGACGGCGAGATCCTCGCTCCCACGGTCGCGCAGAACCGTCAAGGGCACGTCGCGATGCGTACGCAGCGGCTACCGTCGAAGGGGCTGTCGCGGGCTCGGTCCGCGGCCAGGAGGAACCGATGACAGATGCGAACGCCGACGACACGGCGCCGCTGCTCGACGGCCGCTATCGGCTGGGCGAGTGCGTCGGCGAGGGTGGCATGGCCCGGGTCTACCGCGCGGAGGACGTGATGCTCGGCCGCACGGTGGCGATCAAGCTCATCCGGCCCGGCATCGACGGCGCTTCGTCGGAGCGCGCACGCAGCGAGATGACGGTGCTCGCTTCGTTGAACCACCCGTCGCTCGTCACCCTCTTCGATGCCCGCCTCGTGCCCGGCCAGCCCGAGTACCTCGCCATGGAGTTCGTCGACGGCCCGACTCTCGGTTCTCGACTGGCCTCGGGCGGACCGCTGCCACCCGACATCGTCGGTCACCTCGGGGCCGAGCTCTCCGAGGCACTGCATGTCGTCCACAAGGCCGGTGTCGTGCACCGCGACATCAAACCCTCCAACGTGCTGCTGAGTCCTCCGCAGATCCCGGGCGCGCGCCCGCGCGCGAAGCTCGCGGACTTCGGGATCGCCTACTTGCTCGACACATCGCGGATCACCTCTCCGGGGCTGGTGATCGGAACGTTGGCTTACCTGGCCCCCGAGCAGCTCCGCGGTGACTCGCCCACACCTGCGGCCGACATCTATTCGCTGGGTCTCGTGTTTCTGGAGGCCCTCACCGGCGCGCGGGCGCACCCGCAGGGCGGCGGCATGGCCGCCGCGGTCGCTCGCCTGGAGAGCCGGCCCGAGATCCCCGCTTCCCTGGATGAGCCCTGGACCGATCTGCTGACACGGATGCTGCATCCCGACTCTGCGCAGCGACCGACCGCCGCCGAGGTCGCGGCAGCCGCCGGCAACCTCGCACAGCGCACTCCGGCCGGCACCTTCGCCGCAACGACGGCGGCCACCGTCCCATTCACCGCCCCGACGCTGATCGCTCCGGCTGGCGGCGTCGTCACGGCCGCGGCCGGTCGACCCGACGCGGCGGCACTCGCGGCGGACGCAACCGCAGCCGGGCGAACCACCCGGCGCAAGCGCCTGATGGCCGCACTTGCGGCCGTTACGGTCCTCGTCGGAGCGGTCGTCGGGATCGCGGCGCTCAATCAGCCGCAACCCGCGCCCGCGCCGGTGGTGACAACTCCTGCAGCCCCGGACCCGTCCGACGCCCCGCCCACCGAGGTGACCACCGGAACCGGCGGCGGCGAGGACTCGGGTCTGACGGAGGAGGAGCGCAAGCAGGCTGAGCAGGAGCAGAAGCAACTCGAGCGGGAGCAGCGCAAGCAAGCCCAAGAGGAGGAGAAGCGACTCAAGGAAGAGCAGCGGGAGAACGAAGACGACTGATGGCTCCGGCGCGGGCGTCGCCGATCTTGATCCCATTCATGAACCGAGCGTCCGCCACCCGCGACGGCCCCGGCGTCGGGTATCACGACGACTCGGGATCGCACAGCGCGCCGCGGATGCGATCGGAGCCCTCAGCGCGTGTTCGTCAGTTTCGCGATAGGAGGCGACTCGGTCAGTCGCTCATCGGCGACCGGTAGAGGTCACGTACCGCGGCGTCGATATCGCCCTCACGGGCAGTGAAATCGGGGACGCCCTGGAACACCGCCGACCAGTTGGCGAGCACCTGCTCACGGCCGCCGAATGCGCGGGCGGGGTGTGCCGGCTGGCTGCTCTCGTAGTCCTGCGCGACGAGCGATGCAACCCGTACCGGATCATGGGAGTTCATCGCGTCCCCCAGGCGTTCCAGCAGCGAGGCCATGCAACCGACCGTAACCCCGTCACGAACGGCGCAGAAGAGCTACCCCGCCCCGTCGGCACAGATGGGCAAGCCGGCACCCGAGGCATGGACCCAGGCGATCGACGATGGATACCGCTCGACAGAGCAGCGGCCGACCCAGGGGCGTAGCATCCGTTCGCGCCGCTGGCAACCCCACCTCGTTTTCATGCTCGGTCACGGCTTGCGCGCGTACGATTGCGCGACCGCACGACCAAGGGAGACGAAAATGACCGACACCCAGGGAAACTCCGAAGCCACACAGGCGGCGCGAGACGCCGCCGAGCGAGTGCGCATGTCGGCCGCCGAGGGCGCAGAATCGTTCGGCGCCACGGCGGAGCAGATCGCTGACGAGGTCTCGGCTGGCGCGAAAGCCACGAAGAGCGATGTCGCAGGAACCGTGAGCGACATCGCAGACACGGTGAGCGAGAAGGTCGGGGACGTCGTCGATGGAGCCAAGAGCGCGGCGTCCGAGGCGAAGGCCGCGGCCGGAAAAGCCGCCGATGCCGCGGTCGACGCCGCGAAGGCCGCAACCGCGAGCATCAAGGATGTAGCCGACAACGTCGATGTCGACAGCCTTGTCGCCCAGACCAAGACGGTCGCGGGGGCGTGGACGGACAAGCTGAAGCAGACCTATCGCGAGCGTCCCGGCGTCGTGATCGCCGCAGCCGCGGGCGCTGTCGTGGTGCTGGGCGCGATCGTGCGTTCGATCAGTCGTCGCTGACACTCACGCGGGCGGGGAACGGAACTGGGTACGCCGGCGCGCAATAAGCCGAGCCGTCGGCGTGCAAGGTCATGTGAACGCCGCGATCATCTGGCCCGCGTCTGTAATGTCGAGCGTATGGCGAGACGTCGAGCGCTCCTGGCGTGGGGCGTTGCCGTGGCCCTGGCGGTGGCCGGTGCCGTCATCCTCATCGCCGGGCTGCTCACCCCGGTAGCGTTCGGCTGGTTCGCGTATCAGCCTCTCGCCCATGCGACCTTCGCACCTGCCAGTGCGGGAGTGTTCCTATCCCCCACGACCATCGTCGGAATGGTCGTGCTGGCCTTCGGCCTGGTCGCGCTCGCATTCCTCGCGGGCCGGCGTGCCGGCGCAAAACGTCGCTCATGACCTAGCCGCAGCATCCCAATACGCGCCGGCACGGTGAAGGACGGCCGTCGCGCATTCGATGCCTGTAGGCGTCATGGAGCGTGGCATGAAGGCCGGTCAGCAAGGCAACCTCGGATGCGACAGAAGATCGGGAGCGGAGCTCTCGGTGCGCATGCGGCGCGATCGTGATCGTCGCCGATGCAACCTTTAGGGGCGCGTGGCCTGAGCAAGAACGGGACGTATCCGCACAACATGCGTGGTCGCAGGGCTCGAGCTGCTCGGCGACGAGAGCCACGATGGTCGCTTCGCCGACAGCAGTAACCGAGACTGCCCCTCGGCGAATGAGAGCAAGTACACAGCCCGTGGGGTAGACCACTTGATTCAGTGCGGCTAGATTCTGTCCAGCGATGCAATCTGTCTGTCCGACTTCGAGCTGTGTCGCGGTTTCCGTCGAGCTCGATCGGCGTAGGCGGTTCCATCTCCGACGGAGGTGACGGAATGGCGCGATCCACGGCGCGGACCCCAGTGCGTGCACTCATGGTGATGCTGGTGGGGGCCGCAGTCGTCGTGTTGTCCGCGATGCCGGCGCAAGCGACTCCTGGCCCGCCTGGTGCGACTCCCCGGGTTGGGCCCAACACTGACATCGTCATGTCAGGCACGGGCCCGGGTCAGGGGGTGACGGGCGGGATCGCCCCGATCGGCAGCGGGTTCGACCCGTCCGCCGGCTACCCGGCGGACGTTCCCGCCGGATTCGAGCCACTCAACGAGGGGTTCGCGGGAGTCATCCATGCGCAATCGGTGACCTCCGGTGAAACGCTCAATATGTTCTGCATCGATATCCGCACACTGACATACCCGGGTCTGGGCTACGAGAACGGCACATGGGACGAGTCGAACGTTCCCAACGTGGGCTACATCGCGAGGATTCTGGACGAGTACTACCCGAACACCGGAGAACCCGCCGACGCACCCAACGACAACGCGAGGGCCGCCGCTGTGCAGGCCGCGATCTGGTTCTTCAGTGACAATTACGTGCTGTCGTCCACCGATCCCGTTCGACCATTCACCGCGGCAATCGTGGCCACAGTCCTGGCCGCCGGTCCGCTCCCCGAACCTAGCCCACCGAACCTGGTCATCGATCCGACAACCGCTGCTGGGCCCTCCGACACCCCGCTCGGCCCATACACGGTGACGTCGGATACCACCGACCCCGATCTTCAGATCACCGTGCGAACCGCGGGCGGCACGATGTACGCCGACGCCGGCGGGACCATTCCTATCGCCGACGGTTCCGCGGTGCCCAACAACACCCAAATCTGGCTCCTCCCCAACGCGGTGACGGGCGGCACCGTGACCATGACCGCGCGCGGCGTCGCCACCGTGCCCAGCGGCAACGTCTACCTCTACGACGGCAACACAACCGGCGTGAATGACGCCCAGCGGCTCATCCTCGCGCAGGACGCCGAAGTATCCACCCTGACCAGTGCGACCGCGGACTTCTTCCAGGTCGGTTCGCTGCAGGTGACGAAGACGATCTCGGGTTCAGCGGCCGGCGATCAGGGAGCGGTGATGCTGCACGTGTCGTGCGACAACGGACTGGAGCAGGACATCACGATCGCTGCGAACACGCCCGCCGGCGACACGACCACAACGATCGACGACCTGCCCGTCGGGACGGTCTGCACCGTCACCGAACCACAGGACGGCTCGTCAGCATCCGTGTCGGTCACCACAACCGTCGCAGGCAGCCCCGCCACCATCACCGCCGACCAGATCACCGACGTCACCGTGACCAACACGTACGAGACGGTGTTGTCATCGCTGCAGGTGACGAAGACGATCTCGGGTTCAGCGGCCGGCGATCAGGGAGCGGTGATGCTGCACGTGTCGTGCGACAACGGACTGGAGCAGGACATCACGATCGCTGCGAACACGCCCGCCGGCGACACGACCACAACGATCGACGACCTGCCCGTCGGGACGGTCTGCACCGTCACCGAACCACAGGACGGCTCGTCAGCATCCGTGTCGGTCACCACAACCGTCGCAGGCAGCCCCGCCACCGTCACCGCCGACCAAGTCGCAGTCGTCACGGTCACCAACACTTTCGACTCACCCTCGGATCCAGGCGACCTGGCCGCCACCGGCCTTCCGACCAATTTTGGCGTCCCTCTCTTCGTCGGCGTGACCCTCCTCGGCCTCGGCGTCGCAATCGAGTCGGCCAAGCGCCGACGCCACCGCGCCAACTGAGCTCGCGCGCACCGCTGAGCGGCCAACATGCTTGTCCCACGCTCGTGGAGAGGGTGCCCCCGCACGGCGAACGCGTTTCGTCGGCGCGATCGGGATCGTCACGATGCTGCAGCCCCCTGACGTCACCCCCGCTGCATTGGTCGCTCGACCCGTCTGGCCGTCACCAGTACCGGTGGCGGGACGGGGCCGGCTGGTCGGATGCTGTTGCCGACAACGGCGTGCAGGGTCGCGACCCCGTCTGAGACCCTGTTCAGCGAGCGCATCGAGCACCCGCATGCGAGAACAAGAACGAGAGCGGAGCTGTCGCCCGCGCCGAATCCCGCACGCGGCCACTCGTGAATCCCGTGCGAGCGGGTGGACGAATAGGGGCGTCCGCTGAGCATTATGGACGCACCTACTACCGGACGCGTGTGACTATGGGCCGGGCTTAGGTGTCGTCGGTTTCGTTAGGAGAGTCGTGCGTCGGGGCCCGCGTCCAGCGTTGGCGGTTCGAGTTGCGGCGGGCTTACATCCTGATTCCGTCTCATGTGGCGTCGTTCGCTTCTGGGCGTGATGTCGTCCGTCATCGCGTTTCGCAGCTCCGTCAGTCGATCGTCGACGGCCTTTCCAGCGAGAATACGAGCGCGTCCGGACGCCTTGTGCCATTTTGTAATCGCTGGCCATAGCCGGCGCGCAGGGGCCTTAACGCGCGATGGTGCGACCAGAAAGAGGGCCGTGGAGGCTGCCTGCAACTGAGCGAGCGGTTCATTGAGCGCATTGCCGCGTGCATTTCCGCTGACTCGGAGTTTGTCCGCCGCGCGAAGAAAATCCACGTAGGCGGCGCGACGCACATCTCGGAATTGTCCACGCTCGCGGTGGCGCCGCTCGATCTGGGCAACCACAACGCCGGCAATGATCGCCAAACACGCGACGAGCGTAGCCCCGACGGTGGACCAGAAGTTGGTGACCTCGGCGGCGGTCCACCCCGAACCAGGCACAGGTCCCCCACCTACGACGGGAAATGGATGACTACTTGCCTACAACCGTTCACGACGGCGCCAGCGAAGACGATCATCCCGGCACTGAAGAACCAGCGTGCTGCGAGTCTGCGCATCATGTCCCCAATCCCCAGAAAGCGCATGCGCGGCGAGATGAGTGTCGGCGGCGCTCGAAAACTGAACACTTGCGGCGGCGAAAAGTGAACACTCAACGATTGGAGAGTGATCACTTTGGAGGATTGGGCACTGATTCGCAGGTTGGCTGCGGAGGGGGTTCCAAAGGCG
>NZ_JYJA01000020.1 GCF_000956465.1 Microbacterium trichothecenolyticum | reverse complement strand
CTTCAACTCGTCGAGCGAGCCGAAGCCTTCGTCGACGAACAGGGTGGCGAGTCGCACACCGCCCGCACGGGCGGTGACGACCTCGGCGAGCCCGAGGGCGAGCGCGAGCGATGCGAGGAACGTCTCGCCGCCCGACAACGACTGGGCCGGACGGGACGGGGCGGTGGCGGTGGGACGGTCGAGGAGTGCGGTGGTCGACATGATGATGGTCCTTGCGGGAGGAACCCGGGTGGCGGAGACCGGGTTGGATGATGTGCTGCGGCCCTGGTCGTCGGTGGCGAGAAAGGCCGTAGGCCGGATGGGGCCTGTGCCCGACGTTGGGCGGTGTGCGAAGCGGGTCCGGGTGCGCGTGATCGACGCACGAAACCGGTGCTTCGGGGGACTCCGTACGATCCGTGTTCAGAAGCGGAGGAGGAGTCCGACGGGGGTCACCGTGCTAGTGGCACATTCGACAACACATGACAACGCGACCGGCCATCATCATGCCGGCAGTCCTGTTCGCCTCCCGGGCGGACAGATACAGCGCGTTGTCAGTCATGAGCCCGATTATTACCGACTTTGTCCAAAAACGTCAAATCGCACGGGTTCCGGGCCCAGATCGTTTCGGAATGTGACAGATTGCTCAGTCCCACGTCGGGTGAGACCGAGTGTCAGCTGGGTGATCACTGCGACATACCGGGCGACGCGTCCCGCCGTGGCGCCGCGGGCGTAGCCTGGCGGCGTGACCGACCTCCGCTTCGCGAAAGAGCCCGACGCCTCGCGGTACACTCTGCACCGCGGCGACGATCTCGTGAGCGTGCTCGACTATCGCGACGACGGACGCACCGTGGCCATGACACGCGCCTATACGGTTCCCACCTTCCGCGGGCACGGCTACGCCGGCGAACTCGTCGAGCGCGCGGTCGAGGAGCTGGAGGCGCGCGGCGATCGCAAGGTCATCCCGGTGTGCTGGTACGTCGCGGACTGGTTCGATGCGAACCCGTCGCGCCGAGGCATCCTGAATCCGCGTCCGTAGCCGCAGTGTGCCCCGCCGACATCGTCGGCACTTCTTGTCAACCCCATGTCGCCGTGCGGCCGCGCGACGGAGGCTGGGGGAGGACGAGAGGAGCACGCCATGGATCGCGATCGAGCGAGAGACCAGGACCTGCCCGAGGGCGTCGTGAACGCCGACCCGCCCGGCGGCTGGGAGCAGGTCGACGACACGGAGTCGCGGGAGCGCACCGCGGCGGTGAGCGGGGCCGACCTGCTCACGGATGCCGCGCTGCAGCCCGACGACCCCGTCGAGGGGGAGGCGGCGCGGCAGGGTGCCGATCCCGACCTTGCGACCGACAGCGGACGAGGAGAAGAGCCGTGATGAGCACGACCGGTGACGAGTACGAGCGGGCGGGGGTCGACCGCCCCGATCGAGAAGATGCCGCAGGTGCCGGCGGCACGCAGGCGCCGGGCGAACCGGTGCGCGACGAGCCGCCCTCGGCACCGCCCGCGCTGGGCGAGCCTGCGCCGGACGCGCCGGATGCCGCATCCGCGACGGGGGACCCGGGTCGGACCGACGTCGAGCCCGGGGTGCCGGCGGCGCCCCCGCCGAGCCACGAGGCGGTCGGCATCGGGGTCGTGGAAGACGGCAGGGACCACCACGGCCAGGACGGCGCCCGCGCGACCCAGACCGCGGGGGAGGCGCAGCGCACCCCCGGTGCACTCGGGACCGAGCAGGAGCAGCGGCTTCCCGCGATGGCGCAGAACAACGCGTCCGACGTCGACAAGGTGGCGGGCATCGTCGCGCAGACGCGCCAGGACGTCGGCACGCATCCTCTGGAGCACACCGCGCATGTGCTGCGCCAGCGGCTCACGCAGTCCGGCATCGAGCTGCCGGAGAACGACATCGAGGAGCTCGCGCGACAGGTGTCGGTCGGGGACACCGACGACCCTGCGCACCCGCGGCGCCACGCCGCGGACTGACTCCGCGATTCGCCCGCCGATGTGCACGCACCCGGCCCTAGGCTGGGCGCGTGCACATGGAGGCGGTGTTCACGGCCGTCGCCGTCGGCTTCGAGGCCGTCGGCGCCGCCGCCATGATCGTGGGCTTCGTGATCGCGCTCGTTCTGGGCGGCCGGTCGCTCGCGCGTCACGAAGGCGGTCAGACCGCGTTCACGACACTGCGCACGACCCTCGGCGGAGCGATCCTCCTCGGGCTCGAGGTCCTGGTCGCCGCGGACCTCATCCGCACGATCACCTCCAAGCCCTCTCTCGAGGACGCGGCCATCCTGGGTCTCATCGTGCTCATCCGGACCATCCTGTCGATCTCCATCCAGATCGAGATCGAAGGCACTCTGCCGTGGCGTCGCGCCCTCCTGCGCAGCGGGGGCCAGATGATCGGCGATGCGGTCGCGAAGGACCGCGCGGCCCAGCAGGCCGCCGGCGCAGCGCGCGGGCCTGCTCCCCCGGACCCGCGCACGCCCTGACCTCGTGGGCTACGCGACCGCGCAGACCGCGGGGTCGTGCTCCGAGACGTGCAGCCCGATCGGCCGCGCCCACGCGACGCGCTGCGGGCGGGCGATGACGCGGGCCGGGCGGCGCACGGCGGCAGCGGTCCTCCGCTCGCGGATGGAGGCGAGGATCGCGTGCTCGCGGTCTCGCGACCAGGTGTCGTGGCGGTACTGCTGTTCGGCGGCGTATACAGCGAACATGGTTTCCTCCGTTGGTTCCGACAGTGTGAAACCTACGCGGGGGTTCCGACATTGCAGGCTGCGACGGGGATGGCAGGATTCCGGCGGGACCAGGCAGTCGCGAGCCGTCGTCACACCGATCGGGCGAACTCGCGGATGACCCGTGCGGCGGGTGCGGCATCCCGGATCATCGTCTCGTGACCGTGCCCCGCCACCTCGGCCAGCCGGCCGTCGGGCAGCGCGTCCGCGACCTGTCGGCACCACTGCTGCGGCGCCACGATGTCGTCCTCGCCGCGCAGAACCAGCGCCGGCATCCGCACGCGCGGCAGTACCTCCTCGGGACGGTGCCGGAGCATCGCGCGGAACTTGGCGCGCAGCCGCGGCCCGGCGCGCACGTACTCCCGAGCGCCGCGCGCGATCACCACCGGGCTCTCGACGGCGATGTCGCGCAGCAGCCGCCACACCTGCCGCGGTGCCGTCCGGGCCTCGGGATCGACGGTCGGCCCGATGAGCACGATGCCGTCGACGAGCGCGGGATGGCGTACGGCGACCTCCAGCGCGACCTGCGCGCCCATCGAGTGCCCGATGACGACGGCGGGGGCGCGCACGCGAGCCCGGAGGTACGCGGCGACGAGATCGGCGGTGCGCTCGATCGTGAGCACGCGGCGCGGTTCGGGGGCCTCGCCGTAGCCGGGGAGGTCGAACGAGACGACCTCGCCGTCGCCCAGATGACGCTCGAGGTCGGCGAAGACGCTTCGGCCCATTCCGATGCCGTGGATGAGGACGTACACGCGCTCGCCGCGTCCGCGCCGCTGCGCGACCAGCGTCGCGCCGGCGTGCGCGAATCTCTCCACGTCCGTCATGGATCAGGCGGCGCCCGGCTGATCGCGAAGGCCGACGCGATCGGGGATGTCGAAGTGCACCCGCGGCAGCCAGGCCTCGGGCTCGGGCCAGGGCCGTGAGGCGGGCAGGGAGCGCAGCCTCGCCCGCAGGGCGGTGCCGGATGCCTCGACCGGAAGCACGCGCGACGGGGCGTGGTGGGCGAGCGCACCGAGCCACCAGTGCCGCCACGTGCCCTCGATCGCCTCGGGTCCGGCGACGACGTAGTAGTCGGGCATGACGGCCTCGCCCGACGCGAACAGCGACAGCAGCGCACCGACCTCCGCCTCGAGGGAGCCCAGCGTGGCGCGCTCCTCGTACAGCTCGACCCAGGCCGACGCGACGTGCTCGAGCGGGTCCGCGTCGTGGACGACGTAGGGCATCGAGACGGAGGCGACGAGGTGCGCGGCGACGGCCGGCTCGGCCTCGCGCAACGACAGCGCGACGAGCGCGGGAACATCGGCGAGGCCGGTCAGCAGCTCGTCGCTGTCGGCTCCGACGAGCGCCACCACGGTCGATCGCGGAGCGGTGTCTGCGTTGTGCGCCATGTTCCACGATACGTCCGGCGGAGGACCGAAGGGAGGGTGCACCGCCGGAAGAGGAGCGAACCCGGCCGGCGGCGACGCCGCCGCGGTCACTCCGCGGTGAGCACCACCGTCGCGAGATCCGCCCCGAACGTGAAGCGCGCGTCGACCGTGCCGCCGCGGAGCACGCCCGGGAGCCACCGCGAGGCGTCGTCCCACATGCGCGCGTACGGCACCGCGTCGAGGCCGTACCACTGCGGCGTCATCCCGTCGCGCTCGACGGGGTCGCCCCGCCACCTGCGGCACACGAACACCGTCGCCTGCCGGGACCACGCGCGCCGGGTCGGGAAGTGGTACTCGACCGTTCCGGCGAACAGCAGATCGGATGCCTCGACCCGCACGCCGAGCGACTTCCGAGCCTCGCGCACGGCGGCCTCGTCGGCGCCCTCGCCCGGGTCGACCTCGACGCAGATGCCGACGACCTTCCCCCGGCCGAGCCCGGCGCGCTTGCGGCCCAGCAGCACCTCGGCCCCGTCCGCCCCGCGGCGCAGCAGGAACACCACGCAGACCTCGGGCAAGGACATGGCTCGAGGGTACGCGCCGGAGACGCCGCGCCGACGCGGAAACCCCGGTGGTTCGCCGGTCCGCGGCCTGCCTCGCCGGCGATGTCAGGGGCCGAACGTACCGTGTGAGCATGCGGATCCTGCACACCTCGGACTGGCACATCGGGCGGTCGTTCCACGGCCACTCGACGCTGGATGCGCTGCGCGGTGTGCTCGAGGCGCTGGTCGCGCAGGTGACGGAGCGCGACGTCGACCTCGTGATCGTCGCAGGCGACGTGTTCGACTCCGCGACACCCGCGGCGGGCGCATATACGCTCCTGACGGACGCGCTGCGCGGCCTGGCCGACGCGGGTGCGACCGTCGTGGTCACGAGCGGCAACCACGACTCGGCGGCGCGGCTCGGCTTTCAATCGGGCCTCCTCCGCGACGGCGTCCACGTCATCACCGATCCCGCGACCATCGGGACCCCGATCACCGTCCACGACGAGCACGGCCCCGTGCACGTGTACGGCATCCCGTACCTCGAGCCCGTGCTCCTGCGCGGCGCCTGGCCCGGCGTGCGCACGCAGGCCGATGTGCTCGCGCATGCGATGGACCTGGTGCGGACGGATGCCGCGACCCGCGGGGCGCGCTCGATCGCGGTCGCGCACTGCTTCGCGGCGGGGGTCGAGCCGACACCCCACCTCGAGCGCGACATCCAGCAGGGCGGGCTCGACATCGTTCCGCTGTCCGCCTTCGACGGCGTGGACTACATGGCCCTCGGCCACATCCACGGGCGTCAGCAGCTCTCGCCGCGCGTTCGATACGCCGGGGCGCCTCTGCACTACAGCTTCGACGAGGGGCACAAGCCGCGCGGGGCATGGCTCGTCGAACTCGGCGCCGAGGGACTCGGCGACATCGAGTGGCTCCCGCTGCCGGTGCCGCGCGCCCTCACCACGCTGACCGCGACCCTCGACGAGCTGCTCTCCGACGAGCGGTTCGCGTCCCACGCCGACGAGTGGGTACGCGCCGAATACACCGATCCACTGCCGCAGCGCGACCCGATGCGGCGACTGCTCGCCCGTTTCCCGTTCTGCGCCGAGGTGCGTCACGCGCCGGTCGCGACGCGCATCGACGATGCGCGCTCCTACGCCGAACGGGTCCGCTCCGCCCGCAACGACGCCGAGCTCGTCGACGCCTTCCTCTCCCATGTGCGCGAGGGAGAGGGCGCGTCGATCCGCGAGGCCGAGCTCGTCGGCGAGCTGCTGGAGCAGCGCGCGCGGGTGGAGGCGACCGCGTGAGGCTGCACCACCTCGAGCTCACCGGCTTCGGGCCCTTCCTCGAGAGGCAGAGCGTCGACTTCGAGGCGTTCTCGCACGACGGCATCTTCCTCATCGCCGGCCGCACCGGCGCGGGCAAGTCGAGCATCCTCGACGGCGTCTGCTTCGCGCTGTACGGCAGCGTGCCCCGCTACGAGACGGGCGACAAGCGCCTGCGCAGCGACCACTGCGCGCCCGAGGATCCCACCGAGGTCCGCCTCGAGTTCACCGTCGGCGACCGGCGCTGGCGGGTCACCCGCGCTCCGGAGTACCAGCGGCCTGCAAGACGCGGCGGCGGGCTCACCACCGAGCCCACGCGGGCCGAGCTCGAAGAGCTCGTCGCGGGCGAGTGGATCGGCCGCGCTGCGAAACCACGCGACGTCGGGCTGTTCCTCGACGAGGTGCTCGGCCTCAACGCCCAGCAGTTCCAGCAGGTGATCCTGCTGGCGCAGAACCGCTTCTCGAGGTTCCTCCTCGCCTCCGGCACGGAGCGGCAGACGTTGCTGCGCGCGCTCTTCGGCACGCGTCGCTACGAGGAGTACGCGCGCGAACTGGGCGAGCGCAGCAAGGCGGCGCAGCACGAGCTGGACGCGCTCGGCGAACGGGCCCGCACCCTGCTCGATCAGGCGGAGCGCCTCATCGCGGCGCACGAGCTCGTGCCGGCCGAGGAGGCCGAGGGCGACAGGCCGCTCGACCTTGCTGCGCGGCGCGCGGCGGTCGACCTCGGTCAGCAGCGTGCGTCGTACCGCCTCGACACGCTGACGCGCGAGCGCGCCGCTGCGGACGACACCCGCACCCTCGCGGAGGCTGCGCACGCCGAGCGCGTCGCGCTGGCCAAGGCGCAGGCAGAGCTCTCGCGCGCGCGGGAGCGGCTCGCCGCGCTCGAGGAGGCGGGCCCGCAGATCGCCGACGACCGTCGGCGACTCAACCGGGCACGCTCTGCAGAGGTGCTGCGCGCGCCACTCGAGACGGCACGCCGAGCCGAGCGCAGCGCGGCGACGTCGGCCGAGCTGGCCGCGTCCGCCGACGCGGCATGGGCTCGTGCGGTCGCCGGCACCGACGACGCGAGCGCCGACGATCTCTCCGCGGTGGTCGAGCGACTCACCGGCGAGCTGGCCGTATGGACCGCGGCCCTCGCGCACGAGGCGGCCCTGGCCGACGGCGAGACGCGGAAGACGGCTGCCGCAGCGGACGCGGCGCGGCTCGAGGCCGATGTCGTGGCACTCGATGCACAGCGCGCGCAGGTGCCGGCCGAGCTCGAGCGCATCGACACGGAGCTCGAGGCCGAGCGCGCGGCGGCCTCCCGTCGCGATCCCGCTCAGGTGCGCCACGACGAGCTCACCGGGCGCCTTGCGGCCGCCGTCGAGGCCGAGGGGCTCGCCGACGCGCAGCGCGCAGCAGAGATCGTCCACCGCGATGCGGCCGCGGCGGCCGCCGCCGCCGCCGAGAGGGTCGCCGCACTCCTCCAGCGCCGTCTCGACGGCTACGCGGGCGAGCTCGCCGCGACGCTCGTCGAGGGCGAGCCCTGCGCCGTGTGCGGTGCGACGGCACATCCGTCGCCGGCCGCGCAGGCCGACGAGCCGGTGACCGACGAGCTCCTCACGGCGGCAGACGCCCAGCGTGACGCGGCTGTCGCGCGCGAGCGCACCGCAGCGGACGTCGCGAAGACCGCGCGGGAACGCCATGGTGCGGCAGCCGCCCGCGCCGGCGGAGAAGGCGTCGAGCGGCTCCGCGAGCAGCTGGCCGCGGCCACCGCAGACCTGGCCGCCGCCGAGCGCGCCGTCCAACGCCGCGATGCGCTCGCGGCCCGGCGCACCGAGCTGGCGGCGCTCGACCACGAGGCCGAGACATCCCGAGCATCCCTGACGGAGCGACTCGCCGAGGCACGCACCCGGATCGCGGCGCTGGAAGAGCGGGTCGCGGCTGCGCGCGAGGCGGTCGACGCGGCCCGCGGCGAGCACGTGAGCGTCGCCGACCGCGTCGCCCACGCCACCTCGATCCGCGACGCGGGCCGTGCGGCGGTCGACGCCCGCGCCGATGCGCATCGCGCGGCGACCCTGGCAGCGCAGGCGCGCACCGACGTCGACGAGAGGATCGCGGCATCCGTCTTCGCCGACGTCGCCGAGGCGACCGCCGCACTCGCCGCACTCCCCGACGTGGAAGCCCTCGCAGAGCGGATCTCGGCGCACGACACGCAGCTCGGAGCCGCGCGGGCGCGCATGCTCGAGCTCGAGCTCGAACTCGCGGGCGCGCCGAGCGAGCGCGTCGACACCGATGCGTCACAGGCGGCGCTCGCGGCCGCCGACGCGGCACGCACCGAGGCGCTCCGCGCGGAGAGCGACGCGCGCACGCTGGTGGCGGGACTCCGCGATCTCGCGATGCAGATCGATCACGCGTACGCCGGCGTCGCCGCACGCGCCGCAGAGGCCGCGGCCATCGCACGGCTCGCCGACACCGTCGCGGGCCGCGCCCCCAACACGATGAAGATGGACCTCGAGACGTTCGTGCTCGCCGCCGAACTCGAAGAGATCGTGGCCGCCGCGAACCTGCGGCTCAGCGACATGTCGTCGGGTCGCTACCGGCTGCAGCACACCGATGCGCGGGCCGCGCGCGGCGCCGCGTCCGGCCTCGGCCTCGAGATCATGGACGCCTTCACCGGCCAGTCCCGTCCGGCCCAGTCGTTGTCGGGCGGCGAGACGTTCCTCGCATCGCTCGCGCTCGCCCTCGGGCTCGCCGAGGTCGTCACCGCCCGTGCGGGCGGTGTGCGACTCGACACCCTGTTCGTCGACGAAGGCTTCGGCTCGCTCGACGAGGAGACGCTCGACCTCGCCATGCGCACCCTCGACGAGCTGCGCCAGGGCGGGCGCACCGTGGGCGTCATCAGCCATGTGGCCGCGATGAAGGAGCAGCTGCCCGCGCAGCTCGCGGTCGAGGCGACACCGGCCGGGCCGAGCGTCATCCGGCAGGACGCCGCCGCCCGCGTCTGAGCCACGGGCTCGGCTCCGCCCATCCAGCGCGGCACCGTGGTGGGGCTGGTCCCCCTGTCGCCGGGGCGATGCACGGGTGTATCGTTCGCGGCAGATCGCTTCCTGGGGATTCGCGATCCCGCCCGACCGCCGGCGCTCGTCCGGCCGCGGCCGTCAGCCGCGCCCTCTCGTTACGACGACGTACGGAGTCGAAATGCGTTCCACCTCTCGGGCGCGCCGCGCCCTCGCCGCGTTCGCGGCATCCGCCCTTCTTCTCACCGGCACTCTCAGCGCCGCCTCCGCCGCGCACGCCGCACCCGCGCCGGCGATGATCACCCGCATGGCCTCGCTCGGGGACTCGATCACCCAGGCGGCGATGACGTGTTCGAGCCTCACGTCATGTCCGGCCAACAGCTGGTCCACCGGAACCACGACATCGGTCAACTCGCACCTGCAGCGGTTGCGGGCGGCCGGGTCTGCAGGCCTCGTCAACGTCTTCAACGACGCCAAATCAGGCGTGGGATCGTCGGCGCTGCCCGCCCAGGCGCAGATGGCCGCCGGACAGGGGGCAGAGTACGTCACGATCGAGATCGGCGCGATCGACGCCTGCACCCGGACCGTGGCGCAGATGACGTCGGTCGATGCGTTCCGGACCAACGTGCAGGCGGCGCTCTCCACCCTGGCAGCGAGTCCGGCGGCGCCGGAGATCTTCGTCGCGAGCATCCCGAGCCTGCAGCGCCTCTACGACATCAACAGGTCGAGTCTGTCCGCCCGTCTCGCGTGGTCGCTGCTCGGCACCTGCCAATCGATGCTCGCCAACCCGAGCAGCAGCGCGACCGCCGACGTGCAGCGCCGCACGCTGGTGCAGCAGCGGGTGACCGATTTCAACAAGGTGCTGGAGGCCGCCTGCGCAGCCACCGCGAAGTGCCGATTCGACGGATACGCGGTCGCGAACTATGCGTTCGCGAAGTCCGACATCTCGACGCGGGACTACTTCCACCCGTCGCTGTCGGGCCAGGCCACGCTGGCGAACATCACATGGGCGAAGACGCAGTGGGTGTCGTGAGGCGGGGTCAGACGCCGTAGTCGGCGCGGATGCGGTCGCGCAGCTGGTGGCTGCAGGCGGCCACGGCCGTGCGCCAGTCGGTGATCGCGCCGTCCTGGGCGCGGTCTGAGACGGCCTTGAGCACGCGGATCGGCACGCCGAACCGCTGCGCGACCCAGATGTAGGCGTACGTCTCCATGTCGACGAGGCCGGCGCCGAGCGGCCGGATGACCTCCACGGCCTCGGAGTCGTCGACGAAGTGGTCGCCGGTCGCGATCGTCACGCCGTCGGCGTCGAGCTCGACGCGCGCCGGCAGCGACACATGCTGACCGACGATCCCGTCGATGTCGGTGACGTCGTGCTGCAGGGCGGCGGCGATCTCGTAGACGGATGCCTCGAGCCGGGCGTCGATCGCGCCCGCGGTGCCGACCACCACCACCTCGTCGTATGCGTTCGCGTCGAGGGCGCGGGTGAGCGCGTATGTCGCCTGGAGCTTGCCGGGGCCGGTGACGAGGCGGTCGAATCCGTCGAGGTCGTCGGGGAACGCGACGAGCTCGGAGGCGAGGGCGGCGACGAGGAGTCTCACCCTCCCATCATCTCCCGCTCGCCGGAGTCTGCGCCCGACGCGCCGCGGACGGGGTTAGCCTGGGCGAGATGTCCCAGCCACAGCCGACGCCGCAGAGAACCTCGAGGCCGGCGCGCGCCGTGCCGGTCACGACCGCCGTCATCCCCCTGTCCCACGGCGCCCGCTGGCGCGCATTCTGGGTCTGCGTCTCGGTCGCGGCGATCACCATCCTCGACATGACGAAGGTCAACGTCGCGCTGCCGTCGATCGGCGAGGTGCTCGGAGCGAGCTCGACCCAGCTGCAGCTGATCGTGTCGGGATTCGTCCTCACCTTCGGGCTCGTGCTCGTGCCGATGGGCCGCCTGGGCGACCAGCGCTCGCGGCGGACGCTGTTCGTCGTGGGTCTCTCGCTCTATACGGTCACCAGCGTGCTGTGCGCGCTCGCGCCGACCGCCGAGGCGCTGCTGATCGGGCGGCTCCTGCAGGGCGTGGCGGCGGGCATCCAGATGCCACAGGTGCTCGGCATGGCGCAGGAGCTGTTCCAGGGCAAGGAGCGTGCCCGCGCCTTCGGCCTCTTCGGCGCGACGATCGGCATCGCGACGGCATTCGGCCCGACGCTCGGCGGTCTGCTCATCGCCCTCGGCGGGCCGACGAACGGCTGGCGGCTCATCTTCTGGATGAACGTGCCGCTGTGCCTCATCGCGATCGCGCTCGCGCTGTGGCTCCTGCCCGACACCCGCACGCGATCCCAGCGCAAGGTGCAGCTCGACCCGGTCGGTGTGCTGCTGTTCGGCGCGAGCGTGATCTCGCTCATGTGGCCCTTCCTCTTCACCACCGGCGCGCCCACCGACAACCCGGCGCGGTGGTGGCTGCTCGTCGCCTTCGCGCTGTTCGCGTCCGCCTTCATCGCGTGGGAGCGTCGCTACGCGAAGCGCGGCCGCAACCCGCTCATCCCGCTCGGCCTCTTCCGCATCACGTCGTATCGCAACGGCACGCTGCTGCAGACGGCGTACTTCACCGCGGCGCCGGCGATGTTCCTCGTCACGACGCTGTTCCTGCAGCTCGGCCTCGGGCTCGCACCGGTGTACGCGGGCATGGTCTCGATCGGATTCGCGCTCGCCTCCGCCGTCACCTCGTGGATCGGCGGCAACCTCGTCAGCACGCACGGCCGCGTGGTCGTGGTGTGGGGTCTCGCCGGCATGCTGCTGTGCGTCGGCGGGCTGGTGCTCGCGGCGCTCTACAGCGACCCCGCGTGGACCCCCTACATCGCCGCCGCGGTCATGACCGTCGGGGGTGCCGGAGGCGGTCTCGTGATCGCCCCGAACCAGGCGCTCACTCTCGGCGACATCCCGGTCAAGCAGGGCGGCCTCGCCGGCTCCGTCGGCCAGCTGGGCCAGCGCATCGGCGCGGCGGTCGGCACAGCGGTCGCGCTGTCGCTGTTCTACGCCGCGATCTACCGCGAGTCCGGCTCCCACGACAGCCTCGTCGTCTACCACGACGCGTACGCCTTCGGGATGCTGTCTGTCGCGGTCTTCCTCGCGCTCGCGTTCCTGGTGGCCATCGTCGACCTCACCGCGCGCCGCAGCGCGCGCGAGCGCAAGGCCGCCGTCAGCGGCGGAGGGACGCCGGTCCCATGACCGTGCGCCGCCGGTCGCGCTTCCACCGGGCGCGGGACTCGCGGAACTCCGCGCGCGTGGTGAAGCGGTAGCGGTACGACACGGCCCGAACCCATCGCGGCCGCTCGCCCGAGAACGGATCGTGCGCGAGCAGACGCAGGGTCGCAGCATCCGCTTCCAGCAGCCGCACCAGGAATGCGGTGAACCACTCGTCCAGTGACCGCCCGAGCGGGAGGAACCACATCAGCCAGTCGAGGCGCAGGTGGTACGGTGCGAACTGCCGCGGGATGCGGTGCACCTCGCCGGGCTTTCCCTTGAAGCCGTACTCGTGCCACGTGGCTCTGTCAGGATCGTCGTCCATCGTGCCCTCGACGACGATCTCGATGCGCTCCTTCGTGACCGTGCCGAACGCACCGTAGGCGTTGGCGAGCTGCCACCGGTTGAACGACGCGTTCATCAGCTGCCGCCGCGCGAACAGGTTCCGCAGCGGCCACCAGCTGATCACGAGGTACAGCACGCCGACCGCGCAGGTGATGACGAGCCAGTACACCGGGATCCCGCTGAACACACCGGGAGGAAGGGTCCCCACGCCCTCGCCGGTCACCGCCGGCGCGGTGGCCGGAGCCTCCAGGCGCGTGGGCCCAGCCGCGCCTTCATACTCTGCGCCCATGCCCGGCAGTCCGATCGCCGCGAAGGCGAGCACGATCGTCATCCAGTTGAGCCATGCGAAGTTGCCGGTGACGACGAGCCACGCCTGCGTCGCGATGACGATCGCGGCCGCCACCGCCCCGACGATGGCGGGCACCGGTCCGGACACGAAGAGCCCGGCGAACGGCGCGAACAAGAACCACGGCACCACGAGCTGCGCGAAGTGGTTGGCGAGCACCTCGCCCTTGTGGAACCAGCGGGGGAGGAGGTGCGCCTGGCGGCTGAGCGGCCCCGGCATCGGCTGCGTCTCGTGGTGGTAGGTGAGCGCGGTGAGGTCGCGCCACTCGCGCCCGCCGCGGATCTTGATCATGCCCGCGCCGAACTCGAGTCGGAACACCAGCCACCAGAACAGCACGATCACGACGACCGGCGGCGGCTGGTCGTCAGAGCCCAGGAACGCCGCGAGGAAGCCGGCCTCGAGCAGCAGCATCTCCCACCCGAATCCATAGAAGGTCTGCCCGACGCTCGTGATCGACATGTACCCGAGCCACAGCGCGAGGAAGCACAGCATCGGCACCCACGGCGGACCGAGCTGCGGGAGGCCCGCGACCAGCGTCGCGGCGATCAGGATGCCCGTCCAGCACAGGGCGACGAGTCTGCGGTCGGTGTACCGGAAATGACGGAACAGGGTGGGGCGCAGCATCCGGGCCCCTCTTTTCGAGGTTCGCACCCACTCGAGCAGCTCCGACGCGGGCAGCAGGCCGTGCTCGCCGAGAAGCGGGCGGAACTGGTTCAGCGACGAGACGAACGCGATGACGAACAGGGCCGCGATGCCCCGCTGCAGCACCTGTCGAGCGAACTCGAAGTCGACCGCGGCGAAAGCGTCCACCCGGTCACGCTCCGAAGAGATCCCCGAGTTCGAGGCGGTCGCCACGACGACGCCCGCGATCGTGCAGGGCCTGGCGTGCGGCGTACCACCCCGGCATGCCGGTGACGCCGGGTCCGGGCGGGGTCGACGCCGACGCGAGGTAAACGCCCCGCAGCGGGGTGCGCCACGGCGTCGTCGACACGACGGGGCGCCGGATCGCCTGCGCGAACGTGAACGCGCCGCCGAGGATGTCGCCGTCGATGTCGGCGGGGTTGTACGCGGCGCGCTGGGCGGCCGTCATCGCGTGGCTCGCGAGGATGCCGTGACGGAATCCCGGAGCGAAGCGCTCGACCTGCCGCACGACGGCTTCGGTGGGGTCGAACGTGGACCCCGCCGGAACGTGGATGTACGCCCACAGCACGTGCTTGCCCGAGGGGGCACGAGTGCCGTCGAGCACGCTCGGCTGCACGGTCAGGACGTACGGCCGGTCGGTCAGGCGGCCTCGCGCCACTGCGTTCTCGCTCGCCTCGACCTCTTCCCGTGTGCCGCCGAGGTGCACGGTGGGGGCCAGGGCGACGTCGGGATGGGACCACGGCACGGGGCCGTCGAGGGCGAAGTCGACCTTCGCGGCGGCCGGGCCGTAGCGGTACTGCCGCACGGCGTGCGCGTACCGCGCGGGAAGGTCGGGGTGCGTGAGGAGGAGCCGCGGCGTGGTGTCGAGCAGCAGCAGGTCGCCGGCATCCGGATCACCCCAGTCCAGTCCCGCGAGGGTCTGCACCCGGTTGCCGGTTTCGACGCCGCCACCGTGCGCCTCCAGATCGGCGACGAGCGCGTCCGCGATCGCCTGCGAGCCGCCGCGGGGGAACGCCCAGCCGTCGGCGGAGTGCCCGTGCGCTGCGAGGAAGAGCCCCGAGGCGGCCCCTCCGAGCGAGGGCAGCGGGGTGTTCGCGTGCGCGAGCACGCCCGCGAGCAGCGCGTTCGCCTCCTCGGTGCGAAAGGTCCCGCGGCCTAGGCGCGTCCCGAGCTGCAGGGCGCGCAAACCGAACCGGACGGTGGTGACCGGATGCCGCGGCCACCGCAGCAGCTGTGACCCGGTGAAGTCCACGAGGCCGCCGAGGTGACGGCTGAGAGGGCGCAGGACCGCCCGCCATGCGCGGCCGTCGGGGCCGAGGGCATCGGCCGTGCGCTCGATGTCGCGCCACGCGATCGCCGCGCGCCCGCCGTCCAGCGGCTGCGCGTACGAGGCGAGCGGGTGGATCCAGCCGACCCGCTCGTGGATGCCGAACGCCCGGAAGAAGGGCGACGACAGCGCCGCGGGGTGCACCGCCGAGCACACGTCGTGGCGGAAGCCGGGAAGGGTGAGCGCCGCGGTGCGGACGCCGCCGCCGATGGTCGCGGCGGCCTCGAGCACGCGCACCTCGTAGCCGGCGCGCGCCAGCGCGACCGCGGCCGACAGCCCGTTGGGGCCACTGCCGATCACCGTCGCGCGCCTCGCCATGCGCCCCATCCTTCCATCGCCCCGCGGTCCTGGGAGGGGGGTTGACGGCCCGTCTCGCGCGAAAGGGCGGGTGCGGGACGCGACACGCCGGGAGGCGGCACCCGTCATCGGCGCGTCGTCGTCACCGACCCGCGTGTCCGCACAGGCGACAGGATCGCGGGGACTCGATCGGGTGGAGACGAAGGGGCGTGGCGATCTTCCTCACCGCTTCCCGCCGCGACAGGATGGAGGTGCGGACGGGCCGCGGAGAATGGGGTGGATCATGCAATCGGTGCTTCTCGAGACTCCGGCAGGAATCACGGCGCGTCTCGGCTGGGACCCCAAGCTCTCGGACCACGACCGCAAACGCGCGCTCGCGAAGGAGATCGTCGCGACGAAGCTCGGCGTCGACCCGAAGGACGTGCGCGTCGAGCGCGAGGCCCCCCGCACGTTCGGGTTCCACACCCAGCTGATCGCCGAGGTGGGCGGTGCCGAGGTACCGCTGAAGATCCGCAACGTCAACTTCCGCGCCGCCACCGTCGTCGCGGTCGCCGATGCCGACGCCTCCCTCGGGCTCGATCTGCGCGACGCGCACCCCGACGACGCAGAGCTGCACCTCATGAAGCGGCACTCGCACCTGCTCGACGAGAACGACCTCGGCAAGCTCCTCGCCCACTGGACCCGCGTGCAGGCCGTGCGTGATGCCGACGGCCGGGGCGCTCGCGTCGCCGCCGATCACGTGCGCCTGGACAGCCCGCTGACGAAGGGCTGGATCCCCGACCGCAAGGTCTTCTACAAGCTCGCTGACCTGTCCCGCGACAGCTGGATCATCACGCTGGCGTACACGCAGGCACCCGCCTGAGCCGCAGCATCCGGAATCGCCGTTCTTCCTGATCCCGGCGACAGCGTGCACCGCCGAAAGCGGCGGCGGAACGGATGCCGCGAGCCGCAGCATCCGCTTCTTCAGTCCTTCACGAGATCGGGGAGGGCCGCCTTCAGCTCCGCGAGCCACACGCGGGCGTTGCCGTCCGACGGGGCGCGCCAGTCGCCGCGCGGCGCCAGCGAACCTGCGGGCGAGACCTTCGGACCGTTGGGGATCGCGGAGCGCTTGAACTGCGCGAACGCGAAGTAGCGCTTCAGGAACACCTGCAGCCACTTCGCGACCGTGGGCAGGTCGTAGGCGTAGCGGTCCTCGTCGGGGAAGCCGGGGGGCCAGGCGCCGGCCTCGGCATCGCCCCACGCGTGCGCGGCGAGGTAGGCGATCTTCGACGGGCGGAAGCCGTAGCGGAGGATGTGGAACAGCGCGAAGTCGTGCAGCGCGTAGGGTCCGATGCGGTCCTCGGTCGACTGCATCTTGCCGTCCTGACCCATGGGCACCAGCTCGGGCGAGATCTCGGTGTCGAGCACCGACTGCAGCACCTCGGCCTCGCGGTCGTCGACGCCCTCGCGCTCGGAGATCACCCAGCGGATCACGTGCTGGATGAGGGTCTTCGGCACGCCGGCGTTGACGGCGTAGTGGCTCATGTGGTCGCCGACGCCGTACGTGGCCCAGCCGAGGGCGAGCTCCGACAGGTCGGAGGTGCCGATGACCATGCCGCCGTGGTGGTTCGCGAGGCGGAAGAGGTAGTCGGTGCGCAGACCCGCCTGCACGTTCTCGAACGTGATGTCGTGCACCGGCTCGCCGTCGGCGAACGGGTGCCCGAGGCGCTCGAGCATCTCGATCGCGAGCGGCCGGATGTCGATCGTGTCGATCGAGGCGCCGACCGATTCGGCGAGGGCGATCGCGTTGGACTTCGTGTGCTCGCTCGTGGCGAAGCCAGGCATCGTGTACGCGAGGATGTCGCTGCGCGGGCGCCCCATCAGGTCCATGGCGCGCGCGACCACCAGCAGCGCGTGGGTCGAGTCGAGGCCGCCGCTCACGCCGATCACCGGCTTCGGGGCGCCGATCGCGCGCATCCGCTGCACGAGACCCGAGACCTGGATGTTGAACGCCTCGTAGCAGTCCTGCGCGAGGCGGGCGGGGTCGTCGGGCACGAAGGGGAACCGGTCCAGCGTTCGGCGCAGGCCCACGTCGGTGCGCGGCGGGTCGAGCCGGAAGTGGACGGTGCGGAACGAGGCATCCGCTCCCGTCGTCCTGCGGTTGTCGTCGAAGGTGCCCTGGCGCAGGCGGTCCTGGCGCAGGCGGTCGAGGTCGACGTCGGCGATCGAGCGGCGCGGACCGTCCGGGAACCGTTCGGTCTCGACGAGCAGGTTGCCGCCCTCATAGATCATGGTCTGGCCATCCCACGAGAGGTCGTTCGTGGACTCGCCGGCGCCCGCCGCTGCGTATGCGTAGGCGGCGAGGCAGCGCAGCGACTGCGACTGGCAGAGGTCCTTGCGGTCCTCCGCGCGCGCGATCGTGATGGGGCTTCCGCTGAGGTTGAGGAGCACGGTCGCGCCCGCCAGCGCCGCGCGCGACGACGGCGGGATCGGCACCCACACGTCCTCGCAGACCTCTGCGTGCACGATGAGACCGGAGACATCGAGCGCCTCGAACAGCAGGTCGGGTCCGAACGGCGCCTCGAGCTCGCCCACGCGGATGTCCTGGCCGGCCCGGTCGTCGCCCGGCGCGTACCAGCGGCGCTCGTAGAACTCGCGGTAGGTCGGGAGATACGACTTGGGAGCGACGCCCAGCAGCTCGCCGCGGTGGATCACGACGGCGCAGTTGTAGAGGCGGTTGCGGTGGCGCAGCGGCGCGCCGACGACGAGCAACGGCAGGAGATCGACGGATGCCTCGACCAGCCGCTCGATCGCGTCGACGACGGCGTCGAGCACGGGGTCCTGCATGACGAGGTCGTCGATCGCGTAGCCGGTCAGACACAGCTCGGGGAAGACCGCGACGGCGACCGCGTCGGCGTCGCACACCCGCGCTGCCTCGAGCACGGCGTCGGCGTTCGTCGCCGGGTCGGCGATGGCGACCGGGATCGTGCACGCGGCGATGCGGGCGAACCCGTGCCGGTACGCGCTGTCGAAGGGCAGGCTCATGGGTCAAGTCTGTCAGGTGGTGCATGAGGGCGGACGTGTCGGCGCCCGCGGCGCCCGGACGGGCGCGCTGTCTGCCGTCGCGGCTACTGTCGAGGTGGGCAGAAGGGCGCGGCATGCGATACATCGAGGACGAGGGCCGGATCGTCTGGAGCGCGAGCGATCTGAAGACCGCTGCGGAGTGCGAGTTCGCGTGGCTTCGCGCGATCGACGCGCGACTCGGCCGCGTGGCCGCGGTGGAGGATCCCGAAGACCTCACCCTCGAGCGCGCCGGTCGCCTCGGCACGGTGCACGAGCGCCGGGTGCTCGCCGACTACATCGAGCGCTACGGGGATCGCGTGGTCGAGATCCCCGAGACGCGATCATCGGATGCTGCCGCCCTCGCCGCTGCGGTGGCCCAGACGAATGCCGCCCTCGCGTCGGATGCCGAGGTCGTCTATCAGGCGGCGTTCTCGACCGAGTCGTTCGTGGGCTTCGCGGACTTCCTCGTGCGCGACGAGGCCGGGCGCTGGTTGGTGCAGGACACCAAGCTGGCGCGCCACGCGCGCGTCACCGCCCTCATGCAGCTCGCGGCATACGTCGACCAGCTCGACCGTCTGGGGGTGCCGCGCTCCGACCGCGTGCAGCTGCTGCTCGGCGACGGCAGCGTCAGCGAGCACGAGGTCGACGACCTGCTCCCCGTGTTCGCGCTGCGCCGAGAGCGGCTCGGCGCGCTCACCGCCGACCGTCGCCTCGACCTCGGCCCGGCGGGGGAGCCGATAGCGTGGGGCGACCCGCGCGGCGAGCTCGGCGTCGTCGCGTGCGGACGCTGCGCGACGTGCGATGCCGAGGTCGTGGCGTCCCGCGATCTGCTGCTCGTGGCGGGTATGCGCCCCGTGCAGCGCGAGCGTCTGCGCGCCGCCGGCATCGAGACGATCGAGCAGCTCGCCGGGGCGCCGAGCGGGCCGGCGGGCATGAACCCCGACGTGTTCGCGTCGCTGCGGACGCAGGCGCGCCTGCAGCTCGAGAGCCCGGCGGGCACGCCGCCGCTCATCGCGCCGAAGCCCGTGCCGCACGAGATCGTGGTGGCAGAGAGCGTGATCGCCGCCGACGGCGCGACGCTCGCCCAGGCGACGGTGGCCGCCGTGCTCGAGGCTCCTGCGGCCGCTCCTGCTCCGCCGATCCCGGTGTTCGAGGTGGTGGCGCCCAAGGCGCTCGGCGCGCTTCCGCGACCCGACCACGGAGACCTGTTCTTCGACTTCGAGGGCGACCCGCTGCACACCGAGCCGCCCGCACCGGGCGAGCCCACCCAGTGGGGCATCGACTATCTGTTCGGCTGGGTCGATACGCGGGAGCAGTACACCGCGCTGTGGGCCCACTCGTTCGCCGACGAGAAGCGCGCGCTCGAGGCATTCCTCGACATCGTGAATCTCCGCCGGCAGCAGTTCCCCGGCATGCACATCTATCACTACGCGCCGTACGAGCCGACGCACCTGCTCGCGATGGCGGCCCGCCACGGCGCGCGCGAGGCCGACGTCGACCGGCTGCTGCGCGACGGCGTGTTCGTCGATCTGTACCCGGTCGTGCGCCGCGCGCTGCGGGTCGGCTCCCGCTCTTACTCGATCAAGAAGCTCGAGCCGCTCTACATGGGCGATGAGGTGCGCACCAGCGACGTGCAGAAGGGCGACGACTCCATCGTCCGCTACGTCGAGGCGCGTGCGCTGCAGGCCGACGGCGCCGAGGCCGAGGCGAGCCTCGTGTTCGATGACCTCGGGGACTACAACCGTTACGACTGCGTCTCGACGCGACGCCTGCGGGACTGGCTCGTCGACCGCGCCCGCGAGGCGAAGCTGGTGCCTTCGCCGAACCCCGAGCCCGACGAGCGGGCGTACGAGCCGTCGGTTCGCGCGACGGTGCTCGACGCGCTGGCGCTCGACCACCCCGAGGACTCCGTGGAGGCGCGCTCGCTGCGCCTCGGCGCTGCGGCGATCGACTACTACCCGCGCGAGGCGAAGTCCTTCTGGGCGACGCACTTCCTGCGACTGCGCGAGCCCGTCTCGCTGTGGGACCAGACCCGAGACGTCGTGGCCATCGACCCGGCTCGCAGCCGCGTGCGCGAGGACTGGCACTTCCTCGAGAGCGGCAGGGGCGGCGAGCGGCGCATCGTCGAGCTGCGCGGCGACCTCGCCCCCGGTACACGGCTCAGCGAGGGCACCAACCCGTTCGCGCTGTACGAACTGCCCGCACCGTTCCCGTTCGAGGCGTCGCCGCGCTGGATCCATGCATACCGGTCCGTGACCGTCGTGGAGGTCCTCGACGACGGCGCCGTGATCGAGGAGACCGCCGTCGACGGCGTGACCTGGAACGACCTGCCTCTCGCGCTCACCCCGCAGGCGCCGCCCGCCGCAGGCAACCAGCAGAAGGCGATCGACGCGTGGGCGGATGCCGTGATCGCTGCCGCGCCGGACCTTCCCACCGACCCGGCCACCGACATCCTGTGCCGCCGGCCGCCGCGCACGCTGAACGGGAATCTGCCTGCTGCGGGGGCGGATGCCGTCGACGCCATCGCGCGGGCCGTGCGCGACCTCGACCGGAGCTACCTCGCCGTGCAGGGCCCGCCAGGAACCGGCAAGACCTATGTGGGATCCCACGTGATCGCCCGGCTCGTGCGCGATCACGGGTACAAGGTCGGCGTGGTCGCCCAGGGGCACGCGACCATCGAGCACCTCCTCGACCGCGTCATCGCTGCGGGCGTGCCGGCGGTCCAGGTGGGCAAGGCGCCGAAGGACGCGACGACCGATCACGCCTTCACCGTGCTGCCCAAGAACGGCGTGGCGGCCTTCACGGCCGAGCACGAGGCATCCGGTTACGTCATCGGCGGCACCGCGTGGGACTTCAGCCACGAGGGCCGCGTCCCGCGCGGCAGCCTCGACCTCCTCGTCGTCGACGAGGCCGGCCAGTTCTCGCTCGCCTCGACGATCGCGGTGTCGCTCGCCGCTCCCCGGCTGCTGCTGCTCGGTGATCCGCAGCAGCTGCCGCAGGTGAGCCAGGGCACGCACCCCGCCCCCGTCGACACGTCGGCGCTCGGCTGGGTGATGGACGGCGCCGACGTCATCCCGCACGAGTACGGGTACTTCCTCGCCGAGACCCGGCGCATGCGTCCCGAGGTCGCAGCGCCCGTGTCGACGCTTTCGTACCGCGGTGAGCTCGAGGCGCACCCCTCGACGGCGCTGCGGCGGATCGAGGGCGTGCCTGCGGGCCTCGTCCCGATCGCGCTGCGCCATCACGGCAACGCCACGCAGTCGCTCGAAGAGGCCGCGGAGGTCGCCCGCCTCGTCACCGATCTGATCGGTCGGGAGTGGACGGATGCCGCCACCGACGATTCCGACGGTTCGTCATTCTCGCACCCGCCGCGGTGGCTCGAGCAGAAGGATCTCATCGTCGTCACGCCGTACAACGCCCAGCAGGTCGCGGTCGAGGCGGCCCTCGCCGCGGCAGGATTTCCCGATGTGCCCGTCGGTACGGTCGACAAGTTCCAGGGCAAGGAGGCCGCCGTCGCGATCGTGTCGCTGGCGGCCTCGAGCGGGCGCGACGCGCCCCGCGGGCTCGAGTTCCTGCTGCTGCGCAATCGCCTCAACGTCGCGATCTCGCGCGCGATGCACACGGCGTTCGTCGTGTACTCGCCGGGGCTCCTCGACGACCTGCCGTACACCCCCGAAGGTGTGGCACGTCTGAGCGGTTTCGCGCGACTGGTCGGCCGGGGCTGAGCCCCGCGTAGACTCGCGCTCACAGTCGAACACGTCGCACACGACAGCCCCCGAGCGTCTCGCACCGGTCAGGGACGAGATACCCGCCGAACAGGAGCCCGCATGGCCGACGACGCCTCGCAGCAGTTCGAGATCGACCTCCCGCCTGAGCTCATCGGCGGCAACTACGCCGACTTCGCGAACGTGTGGCACACGCCGACCGTGTTCGTGATGGACTTCCTCACCCTCGCGCAGCCGCCGCGCGAGCAGGTCGACGCCGAGACCGGCCAGCGCCACACGGTCGTCCCGGCGCGTGTCGTCAGCCGCATCCGCATCCCACCCGACCAGGTGTTCGAGCTCGCGAAGGCGCTGACCCAGCAGCTGGAGTTCTGGGAGCGGGAAACCGGTCGTCGCAACCCGCAGGAGCCTCCGCTCGGCGACTGAGGCGACGCCCCGCTGCGCGACTGAGCGCGGGGTTGTCGCTAGACGGCCGCCGTGGCCAAAGTCAACCCCTTTGGGCGAAAAATTCTGGCCACGTAGCCTTGCCACGCGTCGTAAAAAGCGCAGAGGCGCGGTATCCGTTCGGCGAGGGGCGGATGCCGCGCCGCCCCGTTTCCGGTATCACTGCCTGTGCTTCCTCCTCTGACACACGGAGGGGGAAGACATGACAACGATCGACCAGCCGCTCGCGACCATCGCGACCACGCCGGAGGCGGCGGCCCAGACGCAGACGACGATCGATGAGGCGCCCCGGCGTCGTGGGATCGTCTTCTGGATCGTCCGCTATCTGCCCGCCGAGGTGGCAGGAACCGTCGCCATGGTGGTCGGGGGACTCCTCGCCACCCTCTGGACCGACGCGGCACCGCTCATCGCCGTGGCGGCCCTCCTCGGCGAGATCATCGGCTTCTACGCCGTGCTCGCGGTCACGATCTACATCGAGCAGGCGCCTGACGCGCCGACACGGCGACGGGCTGTCGCCCGTACGGCCGTGCTGCTGGTCGCGGAGTTCGGCGCAGCCGAGCTGCTCGACACCTTCCTGGTGCGTCCCGCGGCGCTGATGCTCGGCGTGTGGCTCATCCCCGATCCGCTGTGGGGCATGCTCGCCGGCAAGATCGCCGCCGACATCGTGTTCTACGCGGTCGCCGCCGGCGCCTTCACCGTCACCGCCAAGACCGGCCTGCGCGACGCACGTCGCCCCTGGGGAACCAAGGAGGTGACGAGGTGAATCTCGCGGCCCTCCGACGCGAGCCCCGCACGACCCGGGCGCTCGAGAGCAGACGGCGGGCCGAGGCATCCGCTCTGCTGTCGTCCGTCGCGGCTCGCGCGGCCATCGCCGTGCACGGCACACCGCTGCTGCTGCTCGATCCGGAGCGCGTGCGCCGGCAGTACCGCCACCTGCGCACCGCGCTGCCGTTCGTCGGGCTCCACTACGCGGTCAAGGCGCTCGCCCACGACGCCGTGCTCGACATGCTCGACGATGCCGGCTGCGGGTTCGACGTCGCGACCGGCGAGGAGCTGGCGATGCTGACGCGCCGGGGTGTCGCGGCATCCCGCATCATCCACACGCATCCGATCAAGAAGCCCGCCGAGATCGCCGAGGCGCTGGCCGCGGGGGTGCGCACCTTCGTGGTCGACAACGACGTCGAGATCGAGAAGTTCCGGGGTGCGCCGAGCGACACGCGACTGCTGGTGCGTCTGGCCTACCGCAGCCCGCACGCGAAGAGCGACCTGTCGAGCAAGTTCGGAGTCGGGCCGTTCGAGGCGGCGCGTCTCGTCGAGAGCGCGCACGCCGCAGGCATCGCGGTCGCCGGCTTCAGCTATCACGTGGGCAGCCAGCTGGACGATCCGACCCGTTTCGCGACCGCGGCCGCCGACACGCTCGAGCTCATGGGCATCCTCGAGCGGCGTCTCAACGTGCAGTTCGACACCCTGGACATCGGCGGCGGCTTCCCGGCGTCGTACGACTCCGAGTCAGCGGCCATCGAAGACGTCGCGGCTGCGCTCCGCCCCGTGCTCGAGCCGCACGCGCGGCGGCTCGACATCATCGCCGAGCCCGGCCGAGTGATGGTGGCCGACGCGATGACCCTGGTCACGAGCGTCGTGGGCATCGCCGAGCGCGGCGACGGTCGCTGGTACTACCTGGACGACGGGCTCTACGGCTCGTATTCGAACGTGCTCACCGAAGACGTGCACCCGCTCGTCTTCGCCGAGCGAGACCTCACCGCAACGCCGGCGGATGCGGCGAACCACCGCTGGGCGACCCTCGGGGGCCCGACCTGCGATTCGTCGGACGTGATCGCGCGCGAGGTGCTGCTGCCCGAGCTGGAGGTGGGTGACCTTCTCGTGAGCCCCACGATGGGCGCGTACACGACGGTCACCGCGACGCGATTCAACGGCCGCCCGTTCACTCCGGTCGCCGTCGTCGGGCGGGGTGCCACGACCGCCGAGGTCGCTGTGGCGTCGGATGTGCGCCGCGTGCCGATCGTGTGATCGTGCGGCGGCCGCGGGTCAGACCGTGCCGTACAGCCGGTCGCCGGCGTCGCCGAGCCCCGGCACGATGTAGCCCTTCTCGTTGAGGCGCTCGTCGAGTGCGCCGAGCACGAGCGTGACGTCGCGACCCGCGACCTGCTTCTCGATCGCCGCGACGCCCTCGGGGGCGCCCAGGATGCAGATCGCGGTGACGTCCTGTGCGCCGCGGTCGAACAGGAAGTCGATGGCCGCGCCCAGCGAGCCGCCGGTGGCGAGCATCGGGTCGAGCACGAAGCACTGGCGATCGCTCAGATCGTTGGGCAGGCGCTCGGCGTATGTCGTCGGCTCGAGGGTCTCTTCGTTGCGCGCCATGCCGAGGAAGCCGACCTCGGCGGTCGGGATGAGCTTGACCATGCCCTCGAGCATGCCGAGGCCCGCACGGAGGATCGGCACCACCAGGGGGCGCGGCTCGTCGATGCGGACGCCGGTCGTCGTCGTCACCGGCGTCTGGATCTCGATCGGCGCGACGCGGACGTTGCGGGTCGCCTCATAAGCGAGCAGCGTCACGAGTTCCTCGGTGAGCTGGCGGAACACCGGCGACGGGGTGCGCTTGTCGCGCAGCACCGTCAGCTTGTGGGTGATGAGGGGGTGGTCGGCGACGTGCAGGCGCATAGAGACAGGTTAGTGCGTCGCGGTGCCGGAACCCCGGGCGACTTCGTCGGGGGCGACTACGCTCGTGCTGTGCTTCCCGCCCCCGCCGACCTCGCCGCGATGGACCGCGCGCTGGCGCTCGCCGCGGTGGCCGGCGGTGCGGGCGACGTCCCGGTAGGGGCGGTGGTGACGGATGCCGCGGGCACGGTGATCGGCGAGGGCCGGAACCTCCGTGAGCTCGAGCACGATCCGACCGCGCACGCCGAGGTGGTGGCTCTTCGCGCAGCGGCAGCGACGCGTGGCAACTGGAACCTCGAAGGCTGCACACTCGTGGTGACGCTCGAGCCCTGCGTGATGTGTGCGGGCGCTGTGCTCCAGTCGCGCATCTCGCGGCTCGTGTTCGGCGCGTGGGACGAGAAGGCCGGCGCGGCGGGATCGATGTACGACGTCGTGCGCGACCGGCGCCTGCCCTATCGCGCCGAGGTCGTCGCTGGCGTGCGCGAGGCCGAGGCATCCGCCCTCCTTCGCGCCTTCTTCGACGCCCGCCGCTGATCGGGGGGTGAGCCCCGGCGGATCGGGGGGACAGCACCCTGCTGGACGCCCCGCGCCCGGACTTAGCGTGACGGCCATGACCCGCCTCATCGAACCCGTCCGGACCGCACCAGCCGTCGCACGGCCGGGCGGCATCCGCTCACGCATCGGCTGGACGTTCGTCCTGCTGACGGCGCTCGCCATCGTCGCGTACTCCGCCGTGCCGTACTTCACCGCATCGCTGGCCGACCTCGCCGGGCAGGACGTGGGGCTCGCCCCGACGTACGCCGCTGTGCCCCCATTCGTCCAGGGAGCCCTCTACCTCCACATCGTCGGCGGGGCGACGGCGCTCGTCGCCGGTCCGCTGCAGTTCTGGCGGGGCCTGCGCACGCGCGCGCCGCGCGTGCACCGCTGGATCGGCCGGGTGTACCTGGTCGCGGTGGGGATCGGGGCGGTCGGCGGACTCATCATCGCGCCGTCGAGCCCCGCCGGCTACGTCGGCTTCTTCGGGTTCGGCGCGCTCGCCGTCCTGTGGCTCATCACGGGTTGGCGCGCGTACCGCGCGATCCGTCGCCACGACGTACCGAGCCATCAGGCGTGGATGATCCGCAACTACGCTCTGACCTACTCCGGCGTCATGCTGCGCATCTGGCTGCCGCTGCTGCTGATGGCGCCGCTCCTGCTCGGGCAGCCGTGGGAGTTCGACTCCGTCTTCGCGAACGCCTACGCCGCGGTGCCGTTCCTGTGCTGGCTCCCGAACCTCGTCTTCGCCGAGTGGCTGATCCGCCGTCGGGGCCTGCCCTCGTACCGCCTGCCGGTCTGACCTCCGACGGGCCGACCCCTGATTCAGCGCCGGATCACGACGGCGCCGCCGCACACCGCGCGGAGCCCGTCGGGATCGACGCGCGCTCAGCCCTCACGACGTCGCGTCACAACCCACACGATGAGCCCGGTGGCGGCACCGACGGCAATGCCGGCGATCATCCCGAAGGTCCACCCCTGATCCACGGGTCGGTCCTCGACCACCCACTCGCGGATCAGGTCCCGTGCGAGGTCGGCGGAGCCGATCGATGCCGAGGTGAACCCCGATTCGTAGGTCGCGAAGGTCTGCGCAGCGCCCGTGTCGGCGTCGACCCATCGGAACTCGGAGCTGTTGTCTTCGGCGTAGGTCTGAAGCACGACGGTGTCGTCGTCGCGCCAGCCCAGGGCCGCCGCATACTCGACGCCCGCGAGCGCGAACATCTGCGTCGTGCCGGCCGAGAGTGCGGAGATCTGCAGCGTCGCAGAGCTGGTCAGCGTTCTGCCCGTGGGCTTCTCCACCCACACGGGGTCGTGGACCAGCGTCACGAGGCGGGTGCCGTCCGGTGACCACGCGTCGTCGCCGAACGCCTGCCCCGTCAGCTCCGCGGGGAGTTCGCGGATGCTGTGCCCCGCGGCATCCATCATCACGGCGCCCTGCGACGCCTGCGCGACGACGCGAGATCCATCGGGGGCCAATGCCGCCGATGTCACCGCGTCCAGCGAGTACTCGAGCAGGTCGCCGCTCGACAGGTCGAGCAAGGCGAGTGTGCCGCTGAACGGCGGGTCGGTGTACCGGCTCATCTCACCGTCGCCGAGCAGCACCAGGACGTGGTCTCCGTCGGAGGCGATGCTCAACGGTACGGCGCTGCGCCCGACTCCGATCGATACCTCTCGGTCGGTGCCGTCGACGAGGGAACGGACGAGGACGCTGCCGTGACCGTTCGCGCCGGCGATCACCGCGAACGTGCCGTCGGCTGACAGCACCATGGCGGCTGGGTCGCCCTGGTCGGTCGGCACAGAGCGCTGCTCGGCGGCACCGAGGCGCCGGTATGTGCTGCCGTCGACGCCGAGTGCGACCGCCTGCGGGGAGTCCATGAATTCAACCCCGATGCCGTTCTGGTAGATCATTGTTGCCGGCATGTCGAGGTCGCTGTGCGAGACGAACCACGAGTAGGTGGCGACCGCCGTGGGAAAGGCGGGCGAGCTCGAAGGCGGCGGGGTCGAGGAGGCGATCAGCGCGGGAACGGCGACCGCGGCGAACCCGACCGCACCCGCGATCAGCGCAGGCAGGAGCGGCGTCCGCTTCTTCGGCCGCGGTACGGCCGGTGCGTCGCCGGCAACCGTCACGGTGGTCATCGCAACTCCTGCCTGCACGCTAGCGGTGATGAGCCGTCGGCGGAACGACCGGGAAGTGAACAGCGAACTCCCTGTGGCCGGCCGACGCGTGCGGCACGCAGACGGGGGCGACACCGCCCAGGTGCTTCGCTAGGGTTCCGGTGTGGACCGGGCGACGTCGCGCGATCGGCTGACGACAGCCGGGGCCGTCGCCCTCGCATCGGCAGCCGGCGCCGTGCTCGCTCTATGGGTCTACCGCGTGCTCTGGGTGCAGAATACCGGGACCCCGGCAGCACTGGACGCGAATGAGAACGCTGCTGTGTTCGCGTGGCTCGTCGGCTGGCTGCTGCTGATCTGTGCAGCGGGTGCGGCTGTCGTGCTGCTCGCGAGCGTCGTCGGGCGGATCAGCGCCCGGAGGCCGCCTCTCATCGATCTCGTCGCACTCGGAGCCACGGCGGGCCTCATCATGGTGGCGATCGCACTGGCTCCGCTGTGGGCCACGACCTCCGTCTGAGCCTGGCCGGCAGACGAGAACGACCACCCGGGTGCGCCGTTCGCGGATCTGCGCCGCTGAGCGAAGGCATCCGGTCGGCACCGGAGCCTCTGGCGCGCGCGTCGACCCGGGGCGACAATCAGCGGTTACGGGCACAACTCACCGGGAAGTGCCGGACCCGATTCCGGGATCCGGCGCCCCCACGAGGCAGGGAGTCGAGGAATGGGCCACGCCCTGAACGTCAGCGGGGGAGGTGGGGGAGCACCTCGCCGAGGTACTCGACGTGCGAGACATCCTGCAGGTCCATCAGCTGGAAGTAGACGCGGTTGGCGCCGATGGCCACCAGCCGCTCGACCTTCGCGACGATCTCGTCGCGGGTGCCGACGATGTTCACGTCGCCGCGCAGCTCGTCGACGGTGCGGCCGAGATTCTCGGCACGCCGGTCGAGTTCGGACGCGGATGCCGCGGCCAACGTCGGCAGCGCCACCGAGAGCTTGAGCGATTCGGGGTCGCGACCGACGCGTTCGCACGCGGCGCGCACTCCGGCGAACTTCTCCGCCGACTCCGCCTCGGACCGGAAGCCGATGTTGAACTCCGTCGCGAACCGCGCGGCGAGCTCGGGGGTGCGCTTCGGCCCGCCGCCGCCCACGATGACGGGAACGCGGGACTGCACCGGCTTCGGCAGGGCCGGGGCATCCGTCAGCCGATAGTGCTCGCCCGCGAAGCTGTAGGTCTCGTCGACGGGGGTCGACCACAGGCCGGTCACGATCGCGAGCTGCTCCTCGAGGAGGCCGAACCGCTTGGCCGGGAACGGGATGCCGTAGGCGTCGTGCTCGCGACCGAACCACCCCGTGCCGAGGCCGAGCTCTGCACGGCCGCCCGACATCGCGTCGACCTGCGCCACCTGGATCGCCAGAAGCCCCGGAACACGGTAGGTCACCGACGACACGAGCGTGCCGAGGCGGATGCGGGAGGTCTCGCGGGCGAGTCCCGCCAGCGTGGTCCACGCGTCGGTGGGACCGGGAAGCCCGTCGCCGTCGCCCATGTGCAGGTAGTGGTCGGAGCGGAAGAAGCCGTCGAAGCCGAGACGCTCGGCTGCCTGAGCGAAGGCGAGCTGGTCATCGTAGCTGGCGCCCTGCTGGGGCTCGGTGAAGATGCAGTATTCCATGGCGGTCGCTGAACCTGTCGAACGGTCAGTCCGCCGACTTGATGACGAACTCCGACGTGGGCGGAGTGGCGTCGTCGCCCGGTCGGTAGATGTCGGGCTCGAAGTAGATGACGCGAGCCGCCGGCACGGCCGCCCGCACGCGCGCTTCGACGCGGTCGATGTCGGAGGCGACGTGCGCCAGTGGGGCATCCGACGCGAACCCGAGCTTCGCCGCGACGAGCAGCTCGTCGGGGCCGAGGTAGAGCGTCTTGATGTGGATGATCTTCTCGACCTCGGGCCCGTCGTTGATGGCGTCGACGATGCGGTCGTGGTCGGCATCGGTCGCACCCTCGCCGACGAGGAGGCTCTTGGTCTCGATGCCGAGCGTGATGGCCACGAGGATCAGCAGCGTGCCGATCATGAGCGTGCCGATCGCGTCGAACACCGGGTTGTGCGTGATGACGGTCATGCCGACGCCGAACAGCGCGAACACGAGGCCGGTGAGCGCGGCGATGTCTTCGAGCAGGACGACGGGGAGCTCCGGCGCCTTCGCGTGCCGTACGAACGAGACCCACGACTGCCCCTTGGGTCGCACGTGGTTGCTCTCCTTGACGGCCGTGCGCAGCGAGAACGACTCCAGCACGATCGCGACGACGAGCACGGCGATCGGGATCCACGCGTTCTCGAGCTCGTGCGGGTGGGTGAGCTTGTCGATGCCCTCGTAGATCGAGAACAGGCCGCCGACCGAGAACAGGATGATCGACACGACGAACGCGTACACGTACCGCTCGCGGCCGTAGCCGAAGGGGTGCTCGCGGTCGGCCTTCTTCTTCGCCTGGCGCCCGCCGAGCATGAGCAGCAGCTGGTTGCCCGAATCGGCGACCGAGTGGATCGCCTCGGCGAGCATCGACGCCGAGCCCGACAGGAACCACGCGATGAACTTCGCCAGGGCGATGCCCATGTTGGCCAGGAACGCCGCGAGGATCGCCTTGCCGCCGCCGGAAGCACTCATGCGGATGAGTCTACGGATGCCGCGACCCGCGTCATGCGCGGGCCGCGGCCTGTGACGGGTTCCGGCATCAGTCGGACGAGCGCAGGATGATCGCCTCGGTCGGCGGGGAGGGGTCGTGCGGGTGCCCGACGTACCCGATGACCTCGAGCAGCGCGTGGCGGAACTCGGCCGGCCGCTCCAGGTGCGGCGAGTGCCCGGTGTCCTCGAGCGCGAGCTCGGTGACTTGGCCGCCCGCGTCGGAGTACCGGGCCAGGACGTCGCGCGTCTGCGACACCATCTCCTGCGGCGGTGCGACGTCGTCCCCGGGCCAGCCGGGGACGATGCCGAGCTTTCCGAGGTGATTGAAGTCGTAGAAGGATGCGTCCGACACGATGGCGTCGGCGGTGCCGTGGATCCACAGGATCGGCGGCTTGTCGGAGAGGTCGACGATGCCCGACACGTCGAAGTGACCGGGCGTCATGGTGTTGAGCACCCCGATGTCGCCGGCGCCGAAGCCCGGCCAGTTCTCGCTCTTCACCATGTCGCCGGGGTAGTTGCCGGTCGCCGTCGAGGTCGTGAGCATCGACTCCACCCAGACGTCCTCGTTGTCGGTCTGATATCCGGGGGCCACGTAGCCCGAGCGGAAGACGTTGCGAGGCGAGGTCGGCGCCTCGTCGGTGGTGTCGTGGTCGATCAGGCGCTGCACGAAGTCCGGGTTCGCTCCGCCGCCGCCGCACCCTGCGTCGTCATCGGTGAGGCGCGAGCCGTCGCGGCGGGTGCCGCCGAACCCGTACGGCGACACCGGTGCCTGCAGGGTGAGGCTGAGTGCGCCATGATCGAGCGCGTACTGCATCACGACGCCGCCTCCCATCGACCATCCGACGAGGTGCGCCGTCGCGATCCCGAGCGCCTCGAGCGTCGCGCGCACGTCGTCGCTGAAGTCGCGGACCCCGCGGGTCGCGTCGATCGGCGCGTGTTCCGTTCCGCCGAAGCCTCGCAGGTCGATCGCGAGAACCCGCAGGTCGTGAGGCAGGTCCTGCATCAACTCCTGCCAGAACAGCGACGACGACACGTTGCCGTGGATGAGCACCACGGTGCGATCGGGCGGTGTGGCCGGGTCGTCCGCGGTGCGCTCCAGCACGTTCACCGACAGCCCGGGCGTCTCGACGATGCGTGCGGCGATGCCGTCGAAGAGGGTCATTTCGGGTGCCTCCCACGTCCTGCGGAAGCCCCTGCGACCCCGCCCACTCACGAGAATAGACCGGCCGCAGGATCTTGTGAATCGGGTTTCATGTTAGGGATGCCGCGGCCGCGGCCGGGCCCACGCGCCGGGGGGTCCCCTCCGCGCGCCGGCGGCGCGCGGAGGGGCGCGGGACCGGTCAGTCCTCCGTGGAGGGCGGGGTCTGGCCGGTGTAGAAGGCGAACGTGTTGTCAGCGGCTCGCGCAGCGGCAGCGGGATCGGCGCCGTCGGCGGCGTGCGCGGCGCCCCACGCATCGGCGGCGCCGCGATAGAACGCGCGGCCTTCGTCCGTGAACGCCCATGCCTCGGCGTCTTCGGGCTTGGGCCCACCGCCGCCGGTGAGGTGAAGATTGAGCCCGAGCAGGCCGCCATCCCAGCCGACACCGGTGGCGCCGGGGCCGTAGACGTCCCAGAACTCGGCGGGCACCTCGTCGGTGCGGGCGATGTGCTCCAGCTCGAAGCGGGTCGCATCGACGCCCTCCGCCGTGAGCCGCACCGTGAGCCAGGTCACGCCGCCGCCGTACTCCCACGTCGCCTTGTAGTGCGCGGCGCCGTTCGCGGGAGGCGCGCACTCCTGGATCTCGCCGCCGGCGTTGCCCTCGATCTGGTAGCGGCCGCCGACCATGAGGTCACCCGAGATGGGCTGGAACCACCGTGCGATCCGGTCCGCGCGGGTGACGGCGTCCCAGACGTCTTCGATGGGGGACGGATAGGTCTGCGCGAGCGTCTGCACGCGCGACGGGAAGCCGTCGATCTCTTCGCTCGCGATCTCGCGGCTCACTGCGGCGAGCTGGCGCTGCACGTCGACCATGTCAATCCTCCTGGGGTTCGGTCGTGTCGGTTTCGTCGGTGTCGCCGGCGGTGTCCTGTTCCGCCGCGAGACGCCGGGCCCGGCGCCCCCGTGCGAGCTCGGTGCCGAGGGCGTCGAGATGCGGCTGCCAGAACCGCCGGAACGGGTCGAACCAGGCCGCGGCGTTCTCGATCGGCTCCGGCGCGATCGCGTAGAGGCGGCGGGCGCCCTCCGGCCGCACCGTCGCGAACCCCGACTCGCGCAGCACCCGCAGGTGCTGGGAGACGGCGGGCTGCGAGATGCCGAACTCACGCTGCACGTCCTCGCCGATCTCGCCGGCGCTGCGCTCGCCCTCCGCCAGGAGTTCGAGGATGCGTCGGCGCACCGGGTCGCCGAGGATGTCGAGCGCGTGCATGGGACCATGTTTGCGCTCTGGCTTATATAAGTCAAGACCTATGCTGACCTATCCGTTCGCAATTCAGGATGGATGGCGTCGGGATAGGGTGCGACCCACGTGTTTCCGCGCCTCGACGCGTGTGGGTGGAGCAACCATCCTGAATTGCGAACACGGGTGGGCTCGTAGGATCGGATCCATGGCTGCAGACACCCCCGCCCTTCCGCCCATCGCGATCCTCGGCGCCGGCTCCATGGGCGGTGCGATCGCCCGCGGTCTGTCTCGATCGGGCCTCGCTGCCGGGGGAGTGACCACGACGAACCGCTCCCTCGCGAGGGCCGCAGAGCTGGAGGGCCTCGAAGGCGTCACGAGCCTCGCCCTGGAGGCGCAGTCGACCGCGAACACGGATGCCGCGACCGCCGCGGGCGTCGTGCTCGTGGGTGTCAAGCCGACGATGGTGCCGGACCTGCTGCGGGAGATCGCGCCGGTGCTGCGGCCCGGGACGATCGTGGTGAGCCTCGCCGCCGGTGTCACCGTCGCGACCTTCGAGGAGATCCTCGGGGACGGTGTCGCGGTGCTCCGCTCCATGCCGAACACGCCCGCGCTCGTCGGGCGTGGAGTCACCGGCCTCGCTGCCGGCTCGCGCGCGGACGAGGGCGCGGTCGCCACGGTCCGTCGGCTGTTCGAGACCGTCGGCTCCGTCGTCGAGGTGCCGGAGTCGCAGATCGACGCGCTCTCCACGATCTCGGGCTCGGGTCCTGCGTACTTCTTCCTGCTCGTGGAGGAGTTCACGAAGGCCGCCGTCGCCAAGGGATTCGCCCAGCCCGAGGCGCGGCTCATGGCGGAGCAGACCTTCATCGGCGCTGCGGCGCTGCTCGAGGCATCCGGAGACGATCCCGCGGAGTTGCGCCGACGCGTCACCAGCCCGAAGGGGACGACCGAGCGGGCCATCGCGGTGCTGCAGGACGCCCGCCTCGACGACGTGTTCGCCGAAGCCACCGATGCGGCGCTGGCCCGTGCGAAAGAGCTCGCCCAGGGCGGGTGAGCTATTCGTGCGAATCAGCCTCTGGGCTGCTTCATGTACCACTCGGTGAACGCGCGAGCCCGCCCATCCTCGTCGAGGTCGATCACCCACAGATTGCGGTAGGTGCGACCGTCGGGCTGCTCCTCACCCGAGGCGGCGTAGTCGGTTCGGGCGTCGACGAAGACACGGTGGCCGTCGACACCCGCGATCTCCCATTCGAACTCGTACGTGCCCGGCTCGTCGCGCGCGTCGAGCCATCCGGCGACGATCGCGTCAGCACCCGCCCACGGCTCACCCCACGGCTGGGTGAAGTACGCGGCATCGTCGGTGAAGAGTGCTCGGATGTCGTCGGGCTCGTTCGTCTTCCACGCGTTCTCGTACGCCGCGACCCATCGCCGGGCGGCCGCCTCCGTCGTGTTCCGGTCTGTCATGCCGCGAGTATCCCGCGAACCCCGGACAACCGCATCCACCCGGGCAGAGCCCCGGCCGGAGTGCTCGCAGACACAGCAGGAGGGGTGGCACTCGCGTGCCACCCCTCCTGGTCGGATCAGCGCGTCAGCCGCAGACGGTGCCCGCGTAGGTCGCGGTCGTCGTCGACGTGACGGGGGCTCCGCCGATCGTCGCCGTCGCGGTCACCTCGACAAAGCCGCCTTCGAGGTTTCCGAGTCGCGTGGTGAACGCCTGCGACGTGGCCTTGCCGGCGGCGACGGAGGCGATGTCCTTCGCGCCGTAGGCGGTCGCGACCTTGAGCGAAGCTGCGACATCGTCGAGGTTCGTCGCCGTCACGGTGAGCACGGCCTTGCCGGCGACGCAGCGAGCCGCGGTCGTGACCCGGATCTCCGGGCCGGTCGGCGGGAGCTGGATCGTCTGCGGTACGACGCTCTCGAGAGTGGGCACGACCGGCTTGATGAGCCCGTCGGCGCCGAACTCGAGCTTGTCGATCGTCGTCTCACGGTGCGTTCCGTCGCCGCCGGGCATTCCGAACCGGTGGTACGCGATGTACCAGTCGTCAGTGCCCGGGACGTTGATGATCGAGCTGTGGCCGGTGCCCTTGATGCCGAGCGACAGGTCCTTCTGCAGGATCACGCCGCGATACGTCCACGGACCGTTCATGCTGGTCGCGGTGGCGTACCCGACCCGGTAGTTCTCCGATCCGGTGTCGTCGATGGCGTAGGTGAGGTGGTACAGCCCGTTGCGGTAGTTGAAGAAGACGCCCTCGCGGAAGTCCGTCAGCCCGTTGATCCGCTGGTACGTGCCCGGCTTGATCGACACCATGTCGTCGTTGAGCTCCGCCAGCACCGGCGACCCGTTGCCCCAGCCCAGATACCACTTGCCCGTCACCGGGTCGTGGAAGGCGGCCGGGTCGATGGCCTGACCGGACGTGACGGCCTCGTTGTTGAGGATCATCGCCGCGGGCTGTGCGATGAACGGTCCTTCGGGGCTGTCGGCCACCGCGACGCCGATCGTCTTGCGGTTGTACGTCGGGTTGTGGCCGCTGAAGTAGAAGTAGTACTTCCCGTCCCGCTCGATGACCGTCGGCGCCCACGCGTTGCCGGTCGCCCACGGCACGTTGCCGTTCGCGCCGTCGAGGGTGAGGAACGGCTGCGCCGCCCGCTCCCAGGTCGCGAGGTCCTTCGACTTCCACACGTAGAACGTGTTGCCTCCCCACCCGGGCAGCCCGTCGGTCGTCGCGTAGATGTAGTACGTGTCGCCGAACACCGCGATGTTCGGGTCGGCGTAGTACCCCGGCAGCACCGGGCTGTTCACCACGCGCGCCTCGATCTTCCACGTGACGGTCGAGCCGTCCGGCTTCGTCAGCGTGTAGCTCTTCGGCTGGGTGAGGTTCACCGTCGTGCCCGACGCGGGCGAGACCGTGGCCCCGGGAACGGTCGAGAACGTCGGGGCGAGTGCCGAGACATCCGTCCCCTTCTTCACGGGCAGCACGACCGAGTGGTCCGTCGCGTCGACGATCGGCGCGAGCTTGAGCGCATCGGCGTTCGCGAGCGAGACGTCCAGGAGCTGGTCGGTGACGCCCGCATTCGCGAGCACCTCGACGGGCGAGAGCGCACGGTTGTACACGCTCACGTTGTCGAACCAGCCCTGGAAGTAGCCGTCAGCGGAATAGAACGACTTGCCCAGGTACCCGGCGAGGCTCGTGCCGAGGTCGCTGACCTTGGTGTTCAGGGTCGTGTTCTGACCCATCCGGATGCCGTCCGAGTACACCGTCATCGTCGTGCCCTCGAAGACGACGTCGATGTGGTGCCACTGGCCCGAGGCGACCGTTCCGGTCACCGCGGACTCGGTCGTGTACGTCGCCTGGGTGATCGCACTGCGCACATCACCTCCTCGCACGCGCAGGAAGTAGTACTTGTTGGAGTCCTTGCCGAAGGCGAACGAGAAGAAGTTGCCGCTGGTCTTCTCCGACTTGACGTCCATCGACACGGTCATGGTGTCGCGCCCGTCGAAGAAGCCGGTCGGGAACGACGCGAAGCCGTTCGTCGAGCCGTCGAGCTTGAGCGCCTTGCCCTTGACGGCATCCGTCGCCACTGCCGCCGTGCCCGACGCGGTCAGGTTCGCCGCGCCGATCGAGTCGTTCAGCGTGCCGTCGTCGAACGTGTACTTCGCGATCGGCTCCTGCTGAGGCTCCTCCGGGTCGGTCGGGTCGACCGGCTCGTCGCCGTACGCCGCGAGCAGGCGCTCCTCCTCGGCAGCCGACAGCCGCATCACCGAGCCGTGGCGGAAGGCCTGGTCGAACGAGTACTGGTTCGCACCCGATCCCGCGCTCAGCTGCGTGAACTGCAGGCTCGCGAGGGTGTCGGCGGTCTGCGCGTAGTAGCCGCTCTGGTCGCCCATCAGCGCCCAGCGCCCGTCGGGGAGCTGGTAGGCCGTGAGGCCCTCCATCGAGGCGCGCATGCCGTGGGCCGCCGCCTCGCCGCGGGCGATCACCGTGGTCCACGGGCCGTCCAGGCTCGTGGCGGTGTCGACGACCGTGTGCCAGTCCGACGTCGAGAAGCGGTAGTACGTGTCGCCTTCCTTCGCGATGGTCGTGTCGATGATGTTCGGCCCGGTCGCGCCGTCGCCCTTGGCGTTCAGCGAGAGCCAGATCTCGGGCTTGGTGAACGTGGTGAAGTCGCGCGTCTTGGTGAGGTACACCCGCAGCGCCCAGTCGTTCGTGCCGTTGTCGGTCTTGTCGCGCGCCGACCAGTACACGTAGTACTCGCCGGTCGCCTCGTTGTAGATCGCCTCGGGTGCCCACACGCAGCCCGCCTGGTCGAAGCCCGCGAACACGATGCGCTGGTCGCTCCAGTGCACGAGGTCGGTCGACTCCCACACCACGATGTTCTGGCTGGCGTTCAGCTGGTCCCAGCCGGAGCCGCCGGCCCCACCGCCCTCGGCGTGCAGGTCGGTGCCGATGATCCAGTACTTGTCGCCCTCGGGGGAGCGCACCAGGTGCGGGTCCCGCACGCCCAGGTCGCCGGCGAGGTTCGCGAGGATCGGCTCGTTGTCGTTGAGCTTGTCCCAGTGCAGGCCGTCGTCGCTGTAGCCGTAGAAGATCTTCTCGTAGCCGCCCTGCGCCGCGAAGTGCGTCCACAGGTAGCCCGCCGAGTAGTCCTTGTCGAGACCGGCCGGGGTGGCCTTCACTGTCACCGGGATGGTGCGCTGCACGCCGGAGGCCGCGACCGTCGCGGTGAGCGTCACGACGGTGTCGCTCGCGCCGCGCGTCACCACGCCGGCCGCCTTGCCGCCCTGCGCCGTGGTGGTGATGACGCCGGCCGGTGATGCCGACCACGTGATGGCGCTGCCGTTCTTCGAGCCCGCCGCCGGCAGCGTGATGTTGCCGCGGACGTCGCTCGCGTTCTGGATCGAGATCGCATCGAGGTCGGCCTGGGCGAGCGCTTCGCTGCCCGGCTGCGGCAGCACGGTCGCCGTGAACTGCTTCGTCTGCGTCGACGCACCCCGGGTGAGCGTCGCCGTCAGCGTGACGTCGACGCTCGGCTGGCCCGCCGCCGGACGCGTGACGGCGCCCGTCCCCGAGATCACGCCCGCGTTGCCGGTCGCCCACGCGACACTCGACCCGTTCGCCGCCGTCGACGGCAGAGCGAGGTTGGCGGTGACCGCGCTCAGGTTGCCGAGGGAGAGCGCCGCCGCATCGCGCTGCACGCGCGTCGCATCGGCCGGGGCGAGCCCGGCGACCTCGGTCTCCGTCAGCGCGGAGTCGTAGATCCGCACGTTGCGCAGGCTCCCGGCCAAGTACTTGTCGGCGGTGTAGACCGAGCGGCCGAGGTAGTTCGCCGTCGTGACGCCGCCGCCGATGGCGCCCGGCTTGATCGTGACGCCGGTGCTCTGCGCGACCTGCACCCCGTCGAGGTACACGCGGGCGGTGTCGGTCGCGTCATCGAGCGTGTAGGTGATCGTCTTCCAGACGTCGCGGGCGAGGTTCGCGCTGCTGTTGACGGTCTGCTCGGTCGTCCAGTTGCCGGTCGCGATCGAGGTCTTGTAGGTGTTGCCGGTCGAGTACAGGTACCCGTTGCCGACACCCGAGCCGTCGGTGTTTCCGAGGCCGTAGATGAAGTACGGCGTCGCCTGCGACGCACGCACGAGCACGTCGGCGCTCACGGTGATCGAGTCGAGGCCCGCGAGGATGTTGTTCGGCAGCCTGACGTAATCGTCGGTGCCGTCCAAGCGTGCGCCCTCGCTGCCCGTCAGTGTCGGGCCGCCGACATAGGTCGCGTTCCTCCCCGACCCCGAGGCATCCGTCGCCACCGTGCCGGAGGTCTCATCGAGCTGATAGTGCGCGACGAGATGGGGTTCCGCCGCCAAGGCGGGTTGGGTCGCGACGACGGCGCCGGTGACCCCGAGTGCCAATGCCGTGAGCCCTGCGACTGTTCTTCGCAGGCGTGAGTGCCTCATTGCAGATCCTTTCCCTCCCGGTCATCAGCGGCCGGGACGCGCCGACTCCCGATGGTCGGCCCGCCGGAATGTTATCGCTCACTGTGAGCGCGAACAAGGATCGATTTGTAACGATCAAAGCGTGGATCCACGTGTGGCCGCTTCCGGGCAGGCGGAAGCCGCCCGCGCGGAAGCGGGGTGTGTGGGGGAGGCCGTCAGCGCTCGAGCGAGGCGAAGCGCTCGATGTCGGAGTTGGTGCCCGACACGATGATGAGGTCGTGGTTCGTGACCACGGTGTTGGCCTCGGCGTAGCGGAAGGGCTTGCCGGGGCTCTTCACGCCGACGACCGTGACGTTGTACTTCGTGCGCACGCCGGATTCGTTCAGGCCGACACCGCGGATGAACTTCGGCGGGTACAGCTTCGCCAGCGCGAAGTCGTCGTCGAATCGGATGAAGTCGAGCATGCGTCCGCTGACGAGATGGGCGACGCGCTCGCCGGCCTCCCGCTCGGGGTAGATCACGTGGTTCGCGCCCACGCGGGCGAGGATCTTGCCGTGCGACTGCGACACCGCCTTCGCCCAGATCTGCGGCACTTTCAGGTCGACGAGATTGGCGGTGATGAGGACGGATGCCTCGATCGAGGAGCCCACCGCGACGACGGCGACCGAGAAGTCCTGTGCGCCGATCTGCTTGAGCGAGTCGATGTTGCGGGCGTCCGCCTGCACCGTGTGGGTGACCCGCTCCGACCACTTCTGCACGAGGTCGAGGTTGTCGTCGATGGCGAGCACCTCGCGGTCGAGCCGGTCCAGCTCACCCGCACAGGCGGCGCCGAAGCGCCCGAGTCCGATCACGAGAACAGGCGCATCGCCCCTCATCCGCTCAACCAACGATCGGCCTTTCCACCGGCAGCGAGTACAGCTGCGATCGGGATGACGCGGCCACCGCCGCGGCGAGTGTCACTGTACCAACGCGACCCATGACGATCGTGATGGCCAGGACGTAGATGGCGGGATCCGGCAGCTGCGCGGTGAGGCCGGTCGACAGGCCCACGGTCGCGAAGCCGGAGATGACGTCGAACAGGACGTCTCCGAGATCGGCCTTCGTGATCTGCGTGATGATGATCGTCGAGATCGCGACGATCGTCGAGCCCCAGGCCACGACCGACAGCGCGACGCGCAGCACGTCGCTCGGGATGCGGCGACCGAACGCCTGGTTCGACGCGCGACCCTTGGCCTCGGAGATGACCGCGAGCGCGATGACTGCGAGCGTCGTGACCTTGATGCCGCCCGCGGTCGACGCGGAGCCGCCGCCGACGAACATGAGCATGCACGCGACCAGGAGGCTCGACTGGTTGAGCTGCCCGATGTCGAGGATGGCGAAGCCACCGGATCTCGTCATCGCCGACAGGAAGAACGCCTGGAACGTGGTGTCCCACGCATCGTTGGTGCCGAGGGTGAGCAGGTTGTCGTACTCGAGGATGAGGAAGACGACGCCGCCGAGGAAGAACAGCGTCACCGTCGTGATGAGGGTGAGCTTCGCGTGCAGCGACCACCGCCGGACGCGCCACCGCTGACGCAGAAGCGTGTAGATCACCGGGAATCCGATGGAGCCGAGGAACACGCCCGCCATGAGAACCGTGAGGAAGAAGTAGTCGTGCCGGAAGGGCGCGAGGCCCTCGGCGTTCGGCGTGAACCCCGTGTTGGTGAACGACATCGCGGCGTAGAACGGCGCCTCCCACAACGCGACGTTCCACGGAACCCCCGCGACGAGCAGGCCCGGATAGAGCAGGATCGCGATCGCGCCCTCGATGACGAGGGTCGACAGGGCGACGGTCGCGAGCAGGCTGCCGATCTGGCCGAGCTGAACCGTCTGGCCCTCGTTGACCGGGCCGCCGTGGGTGCGGAGGGGATTCGAGTCGCTGGCGGCGATGAGCTTCGCGCGCAGGCCGAGCCGCCGCGAGATCACGAGTCCCAGGATGGACGCGAGGGTCAGCACGCCGAGGGCACCGATCTGGACGCCGACGAACACCAGCACATGGCCGAACGGCGACCAGTGCGTCGCCATGTCGACGGTCGCGAGTCCGGTGACGCAGATCGTCGACACCGCCGTGAAGAAGGCGTCGGCGAAGGGGGTGACCTGACCGTTCGCGGCCGCCACGGGAAGCGAGAACAGTCCGGTGAACACCAGGATCAGCGAGAGGAAGATGATGATCGCGAACCGCGCGGGGGAGCGCTGGGTCAGGTCGCGGAAGAACTCCATGAACCCGTGGCCGACCGCGCGCAGCGCACTCATGCCTGAGACGGGTGCGGCGCGCCTGCCATCCGTCATACGGGGTTCCTCCTGGTGCGAACGGTCCTCGTGCGGGCGGCCCGGCGGTCTCGCTCATGGTACTCCGCTGGGCTCCCGACTAATCTGAGCACATGGCGGACATCTTCGACGTGATCGCAGACGGAACGCGTCGCGACATCCTGCGACTGCTGCTCGATCGATCATCCGCCGGAGAGCGCGGCACCAGCGTGTCGCACATCGTGACCGAGCTCGGCGCCAGCCAGCCCACCGTCTCGAAGCACCTCAAGGTGCTGCGCGACGCCCACCTGGTCTCGGTGCGCGAAGAGGGCCAGCACCGCTACTACAGCCTCTCGGCCGCACCCCTCGACGAGGTCGACGACTGGCTCGTGCCCTTCCTCGACGACGGCGGCGGCATCGAGGGCGACGGCATCGCCGCGGCGCTGCCGGATTCGGCAGCGCACGCGGCCGAGGTCGTCGGCCGCGCCGCCGCGTCCGCGAAGCACGCCCTCGAGAACGCCCTCAAGCGCCTCCCCGGACGTTGACCGACAGAAACGGACGGGATGCCTCGGCTCGAAGCATCCCGTCCGTCGAGCGAGGTCAGTGGCGACGGCTCTTGCGGCCGAAGAGCCACGCGCCCCAGACCGCCGAGATCGCGACGATCGCGATGCACCAGCCGATGGCCCACCACGCCTCGGTGCCGAGGTCGGTACCCATCAGGAGGCCGCGGAGGGTCTCGATGATCGGGGTGATCGGCTGGTTGTCGGCGACCCACTGCAGCCACTCGGGCATGGTCTCGACCGGCACGAACGCGCTCGACAGGTACGGCAGGAAGAGAATGATGAACCCGTAGCCGGATGCCGCCTCCGGGCTGCCGGCCGCCAGCCCGATCGAGGCGAACAGATACGTGATCGCGAGGATGTACAGCGCGATGAGTCCGGCCGCGCCGATCCACGCGAGGAGGTCGGCGTGCGGGCGGAACCCGACGAGGAGCCCGACCCCGATGACGACGGCGGTCGCGACGAGGTTGCGGGCGAGGCTCGCCACGACGTGACCCGTGAGCACGGCGCCGCTGCGCAGCGGCATCGTGCGGAAGCGGTCGATGATGCCGCTGGACATGTCGCGCGCGACGTAGGTCGCGGTCGTCGCGGCTCCGAAACCCGCGCAGAGCAGGATGATGCCCGGGACGACGTAGTCGACGTAGGCCCCGCCGGGCTCGATCGCGCCGCCGAACACGAACGTGAACAGCAGCATGAGCATCACCGGCAGCAGGATCGACATGCTGAGCGATTCGCCGTCGCGCAGCGACTGCGTGAGACTGCGTCCGACGAACACCGACTCGGCGGTGAAGCCGCGCAGCGGCGGGCGAGGGGTGATGGCGGTCGTGGTCATGCGAGCTCCTTGGCGGCAGGGGCGTGGGACGCGCCGGTGAGCGAGAGGAAGACGTCGTCGAGGGTCGGGCGTCGCAGCGTCACCTCGGCGCCGGCAACCCCGTCGCCGAGCTGGTCCATCGCCGAGCGAAGGCCGTCGATCGATCCGTCGGTGGCGATCTCGCGCAGCACCTCGCCGCCGGCCCCGGTCAGCACGACGGTGTCGGTGCCCACGAGCGACTTGAGCTCGGCGGGGGTGCCTGTCGCGACGACGCGACCCCCGTCGAGCACCGCGATGCGGCCGGCGAGCTGATCCGCCTCCTCGAGGTACTGGGTCGTGAGGAACACGGTGGTGCCGGCGCTGGCGAGCGACCGGATGACGTCCCACAGCTCACGGCGGCTGCGCGGATCGACGCCGGTGGTGGGCTCGTCGAGGAACAGAACCTCGGGGACCACGACGAAGCTGAGGGCGAGGTCGAGACGTCGGCGCATCCCGCCGGAGTAGGTGCCCACGCGGCGGGTCGCGGCATCCGTCAGCGTGAAGCGCTCCAGCAGCTCGGCGGCGCGCAGCTTCGCGGTCCGCCGCGACAGACCCGACAGGCGCCCGAGCATGACGAGGTTCTCGACCCCGGTGAGCATGTCGTCCACGGCGGCCGACTGCCCGGTGAGCGCGATGCGCCCGCGCACCGCGTCGGGCTGCGTCGCGACGTCGTGCCCCGCCACCCGGGCGCTGCCGACGTCGGGGCGCAGCAGCGTCGTGAGGATCGAGATGGTCGTCGTCTTACCCGCGCCGTTCGCGCCGAGGAGGGCGAAGATCTCGCCGCGCGCGACTGTGAGATCGAGGCGGTCGAGGACGAGGGTGCGTCCGAAGCTCTTGCCGAGCCCGCGGACGTCGATGGCGGGTGCTGGGCCCACGTACCGAGAGGCTCCGCGCGACGCGCCAGCGGCGTGTGGAGTAGGTGTGGGGATCATCGCGGCATCCTTCCGTCAGATCGTGTAGGGGAGAAACTGTTTATGCCAGTAACTGTTTATGACGCTAACACACTGTTTACGTAATAAACAGTCTTAGACTGACGCCATGACCGATGCAGTCGAGCCCGAGCTCCCGCGGGGCATCGCCCTCGCGTGGGGAGTGGCCGCCAACCCGCAGCGCGGCCCCAAGCGCGAGATGAGCGTCGAGCGCATCGTGGAGGCGGCGGTGGAGATCGCGGATGCCGAGGGCCTCGGTGCCGTGTCGATGGCCGCGGTGGCAGCGCGCCTCGGCTTCACTCCGATGTCGCTCTACCGCTACGTCACCGCGAAGGAAGACCTCATCCTGCTCATGCAGGAGGAGGCGACCGGTGCGCCGTCGGAGGCGACGCGGACGGCCGGTGGGTGGCGTGAGCGGCTGGAAGCGCTCTACCGCGAGCAGTTGCAGCACTACCTCACGCACCCGTGGGTCCTCGACATCCCGATCTCGGGGGTCCCCGCGACGCCGAACAGCGCCGCATGGATGGACGCCGGGCTGAGCGCGCTCGCCGACACCGACCTCAGCTACACCGAGCGCCTCGCCGTCATGCTGCTCGTCACCGGCACCGCGCACTGGGCCGGCACCGTCCTCGCGGGCTACGCGCGGGTCGAGCGCGAGCGGGGTGTCGACGGCCAGGCGATCAGCCGCAGCGAGGACGCGATGTTCCGCGCCCTGATCACGGCCGACGCCTACCCCGAGCTCCGTGCCGCGATCGAGGCGGGCGCGTTCCTCGACGAGTCGGATCCGTTCTCCTTCGCCCTCGCCCGCGGCCTCGAAGGGGTCAGCGCCTACATCGCCGCGACAGCCGACGGACGCCCGGAACGGCCGCAGTCGTGGGTCGTGCCCGACGACGCCGACATCGCCGACGACAAGAAGTTCCGCGAGGCCCGCAAGGCCGTGCGTGAGGCCGAGAAGGCTCTGCGCGACGCCCACAAGCTCGAGCGTCAGGCCGCGCGCGAGGCGCGTGATCGGCGCGCTCGGCAGCGTCCGGAAGCGTGATCACCCCACGGGCATCACGTGTCACAGGCTTCACACCAGTCTCTGTGTTTACACGCGGGTCGCCCGCGTTCTAGAGTGACTGCAGCACTTCTGGGGAAGGGGGGGATCGACATGGCTGAATTGCCGGACGTGCGCTTCCTCACGGTGGCCGAGGTCGCTGAGCTGATGCGGGTCTCGAAGATGACGGTGTACAGGCTCGTGCACTCGGGCGAGCTGCCCGCGGTGCGCTTCGGCCGCAGCTACCGCGTGCCCGACTCAGCGGTCACCGAGGCTCTGCAACGGCCGATCGCCGACGTCGGCTAGACTGTCCCGAGGCATTTTCCTTTTGCCCCGTTCCCGGGCGCGGCCAGGCCGCGTCCAGACCCCGATCTAGTGAGGTTTTCCGTGGGTTCTGTCATCAAGAAGCGCCGCAAGCGCATGGCGAAGAAGAAGCACCGCAAGCTGCTTCGCAAGACTCGCCACCAGCGCCGCAACAAGAAGTAAGCGGCATCCGCACCAAGCGCCTGTCTCCGGACGGGCGCTTCGTGTATCCCGCGCCCCCGCCGGCGCAGCCCGCGACCCGAGAGGCCGTCATGAAGTCCATCACCGTTCAGCAGCTGCGCGACCGCGTCGGGACGCCGCTCATCGATGTCCGCGAGGTCGACGAGTACGCCGCGGGCCACGTGCCCGGCGCCGTGAACATCCCGATGTCGGTCATCGGCGGTCGCCTCGACGAACTGCCCGACGGCGCGTTCGACGTCATCTGCGCGATCGGCGGCCGCTCCGGCCGCGTGGTCGAAGCGCTCGAAGCGCGCGGCTACGACGTCACCAACGTCGACGGCGGCACGAACGAGTGGATCGCGGCCGGCTTCCCGGTCGAGGCGTGACGCCGCGCGTGAGGACCATCACCCTCATCGGCAAGCCCGACTGCCACTTGTGCGACGTGGCGCGCGAGGTCGTCGAGACCGTCGTGGCGGAGCTGCCCGAGGACGCGGTCGACGTCGAGGAGCTCTCGATCGCCGACGACCCGTCCCTCTATGCGCAGTGGTGGGAGAAGATCCCCGTCGTGCTCATCGACGGCGAGCTGCACGGACACTGGCGCGTGTCGCCCGACCGCCTGCGTGCGGCGCTGGCCACCGCGCGCTGACGGACCGGCGTCACCTCTCGATCTCTTCGACCTCCGCGCCGGGCGCGTTCGTCTTGACCGATTCGATGCCGTTCAGTGCGCTCGCCTTCGACGAGTATCCCTGACTGGTCGCGATCACCTGTCCGTTCGACGCCTTCAGGTTGAAGCGCCAGTCTCCGCCCTTGTCGGTCCACAGTTCGAACTTGCCCGCCATCGGAGCCCCCTCGGTCCATGTGGGAAGCGGACGGATGCCGCGTCCCGGCGTGTCGCCGCGTTCACGCTATCGGCGCCGGCGTCGCCGCGGAAGGGACCCGCGTCCTCCGGGTTCCGGGTGGCGGATGCCGGGGTTCACGCCCGCAAGCGAGTCCGGAGCGCGTCGAGCTCCGCGTCGGTGAGGCCGCCCGACTGCAGATAGGCGGCGGACCCGCCCTTGCCGTCGACCCAGGTCAGGGCCTGCTCGATCGCAGCGGGAGGAGTCCTGGTCACGAGGGTGCGCAGCGAGTCGGTGACGGGCACGCCCATCGAGGTGAGGGTGCCGAGCATGCCCTCGGCCCAGGGACCGGCGAGGTTGTCCTGCGAGGACGCGTAGTCGGCGACGATCGCGTCGCGCTCCGCGCCCGCGGCGTCGAGCATCAGGGCGACCGCCACCCCCGTGCGATCCTTCCCCGCGGTGCAGTGCACGAGCACCGCCGTCGGCTCGTCGTCGGTGGATGCGCCGACGAGGCGTGCCACGCCCGCGAAGGTCTCTGCGCCGGCGGCGAGCATCGACAGGTACAGCTCGCCGAGCGTGGGCAGCTGCGCCAGCACGGTCGCGAACGACTCCGGCACTGCCGTCGCGTCGGCGCCGACCGCCGGCTGGGGCAGCGCGCCCTCCAGGAGGGTGAGCGACTCGACGCGGAACGGGCGTGACACCGGAACCCGATCGGGAGCCATCTGCTGCTCGACGGGCGTGCGGAAATCGGCGATCACGCCTACCGCCGTGTCGGCGAGCTGCGCGAGCCCGTCGTCGGTGAGCGCGTTGAGCGCGGCAGACCGGTAGAGCACGCCGCTGCGGATCACGCCGCCCGAGGTCAGCGGCATCCCGCCCGTATCGCGGAAGTTGAACAGTCCCTCGATCGCCATACGATTCACCCTAGCCGCCGACGCCCGACGGCCTGCACCGTCCGGGGCGGGTCAGGGCGCGAGGCGCGTCGGGCCCCTGAAGAGGTAAGTGACCTCGCGGATCGAGTCCTGCCCGAGCAGCAGCATGAGCACTCGCGCGAGGCCCATGCCGAACCCGCCGTGGGGCGGGGCGCCATAGCGGAAGAAGTCGAAGTAGAAGTCGAGGTGCTCGGCCCCGAGGCCCTTCTCCTTCGCCTGCTCGATCAGCACGTCGACGCGGTGCTCGCGCTGGGCACCCGTGGTGATCTCGACCCCCTTGAACAGGAGGTCGTACGACTTGGTGAGCCCGGTCTCCTCGTCGCGCATGTGGTAGAACGCGCGGATCTCGGGGTGGTAGTCGGTGATGAAGACGAACTGGTGGCCGTAGGTCTCCTCGACGTAGGCCGAGATCTGGCGCTCGCCCTCGGGGTCGAGGTCGCCGTCGGTGCGGGGGATCTCGTAGCCGCGGCTCTTCACGATCTCGCGCGCCTCGGCCAACGGGATGCGCGGGAACGGAATCGCCGGCACCTGCACCTCGAGGCCGAAGAGCTCCTCGATCTCGGCGCCGTGCTTGTCCTTCACGGCCTGGAACGCGGTCTGCAGGAGCTCCTCCTGCATCGCGGCGACGTCCTCGTGGGAATCGATCCAGCTGATCTCGGCGTCGACCGAGGTGAACTCCGTCGCGTGGCGCGACGTGAACGAGGGGTCGGCGCGGAAGGCGGGGGCGATCTCGAAGATCTTGCCGAAGCCGGCGACCTGCGCCATCTGCTTGAAGAACTGCGGCGACTGCGCGAGATACGCGGTCTTGTCCTCGAAGTACGGCACCTCGAAGAGCTCGGCGTTGGACTCGGATGCCGAGGCCATGAGCTTGGGGGAGTGCACCTCGATGTAGTCGCGCTCGATCCAGTACGAGCGGAAGGCGTGCTCGAGGGTGGTCTGGACGCGGAAGACGAGGTTGTTGCGGCGCTGGCGCAGGTCCAGGAAGCGCCAGTCCATGCGCTTGTCGAGGCCCGAGTCCGCCGCGATGGGCGTCTCGGGGAGGGCGGCCGCCGCGATGTCCAGGCGTGCGATCTTGATCTCGACCCCGCCGAGCTTCACGCGCTCGTCGTGCTTGAGCTCGCCGGTCACGGTCAGGAAGGTTCCCGTGGCGAGGTTCGAGATGAGGTCCGTGAGGGCCAGGGCCGCAGCATCCTGGTCGCTGCCGTCCTCTGCTGGGCGCGTCGCGGGGTTCACCAGCTGCACGGCGCCGGACTCATCCCGGAGGATCACGAACTGCACCTTCTTCTGATCACGGACGGTCTCGACCCACCCGGAGACCGACACCGGGCCGTCGGCGAGACCCTGAAGCTGCTTGACGAGGACGCGTTCACTCACGAGCGACAAGTCTACGTGGACGCGCCGCACTCGCCTTCTCGCCGAAATCCGCACCCACCGCTACCATGCGGGCATGACCACGCCGGAATCCGAGCAGCCTGCGCCGGCTTGGACCGCGGCGGCTCCGCCTCCCTATCCGGGCGGCCACGCCTACACGCCCTCCGCGGAGGGCGCAGCCCCGACGAAGCCGCCGGTGAAGGTCCTCGACCTCGTGATCACGATCGTGCTGCTGGTCGCCGACGCGGTGCTGGCGACGCTCGCGTCGTTCATGGGGATCTTCCTCGTGATGGCGTCCGATTCGTGCGGCGCCCGCGACTGCAACGTCGACCTCATCACCCTCGGCTGGCTGATGGGCATGATCCTGCCGTGGGTGATGCTCGTCGCGACGGTCGTCGTGGCGATCGTGCTGATGGTCAAGCGACGGCTCGCATTCTGGGTTCCGCTCGCCGGAGCCGCCCTCATCGTGCTGTCGCTCGTCGCAGCGTTCATGGTCGCTTCGGCCGCGGTTCCGGGTTCGACCCTCTGATCCCAGCGGGAACCCGCGAGGTCCATCGGCTTCCGGGGGTCTGCACCCGGGTTCCGTTCACCATCGCCCCGTAGCGTGGACGGTGTCGCGCCGACCGGTCGCGGCCGCCGCCACGAAAATGCCACCGACGGACGGGATCCGACGAATGACGACTGCGACGACGACCGACGGCTCCTGGCTCACCGCTCTCGCGGACTGGGCCGTCTCCCTGATGGACGTGATCGGACCCGCCGGAGCGGGCATCGCGATCGCGATGGAGAACCTCTTCCCGCCGCTGCCGAGCGAGGTGATCCTGCCGATGGCGGGACTCGCGGCCAGCCGCGGGTCGTTCTCGCTGGTCGAGGCCTTGGCGTGGACCACCATCGGATCGGTCCTCGGCGCGCTCCTTCTCTACGGGCTCGGCGCGTGGCTCGGGATCGCGCGGCTGCGTGCGATCGCGACCAAGGTGCCGCTGCTTCACCCGGAAGACATCGACCGCACGGTCGCGTGGTTCGGGCGCCACGGCGGCAAGGCGGTGTTCTTCGGCCGGATGATCCCGATCTTCCGGAGCCTCATCTCCATTCCCGCAGGCATCACCCGCATGCCCGTGTGGCGGTTCACGCTGCTCACGGCGGCGGGAAGCCTGGTGTGGAACTCGATCTTCGTGCTCTCGGGCTTCTTCCTCGGGGAGTCGTGGCACATCGTCGAGCGGTACGCCGAGATCCTGCAGTACGTCGTGATCGCTGTTGCCGTCATCGGCGTGGCATGGTTCCTGTACGTGCGGGTCCGTGCCCTGCTCGAGTCCCGTGGCACCTCTCGCGGTCCCGAGCCCGAACTCGACTGAGGCGGGCGCCGAAGCTGGGAGAACGCTCAGCCGGTCCACAGAGGACCCCCACGTAGACTGGGCCGGTGCCCGCCGCTCGCCTTCATCTCGTGCGCCACGGGGAGGTCCACAATCCTGCCCGCGTGCTCTACGGGCGACTCCCCGGATACCGGCTGAGCGCCGACGGCCGTCACATGGCCCGGCAGGCCGCCGAGTACATCAAGTCGCTCGACCGTCCCGTGTCGGCGCTCGTGTGCTCGCCGCTGGAGCGCACGCAGGAGTCGGCCGAGCCCTTCACCGAGATCTTCGGCCTCCAGCCCCTCCTCGACGAGCGCGTGATCGAGCCGACCAACGTCTTCGAGGGCAAGCGCATGGCGCGGGCACTCGTCAATCCCTGGAACTGGCGACACCTCCGCAAGCCGGCGCTGCCGAGCTGGGGCGAGCCGTATGCGGACGTCGTGGGCCGTATGAACTCGGCGATGACGCACGCATGGGATGCTGCGGACTCGGGCGACGTCGTCATCGTGTCGCACCAGCTCCCGATCTGGATCACCCACCTCGCGGTCGCCGGGCTCCCGCTCCGGCACGACCCCCGCGCGCGACGTTGCGCGCTGTCGAGCGTGACGAGCTTCGAGATGGTCGACGGCAAATGGACCGAGACCGCCTACGCCGAACCGGCGTCGACGGCCGGCGCAGTGGATGTGGGGGCGGTATGACTCAGCGGGTCGTTGAGCGAGCGCGCGAGTCGAAGCGCCCCGCGCGCGGCGCGCGACTGCGGGCGGCGGCATCCGCTCTCCTCGTCGTCGGGCTGATCTCCGGTCTCGCCGCGTGCACGAGCGACCCCCTCGCCGAGCAGTACCGCTCGGGCGACAACAAGGGCTTCGTCGCGGCCGACGGCTTCCGCGTCGTCGAGATCCCGGCCGCCGATCGCACCGAACCGGTCGAGTTCGAGGGCGTGCTCGACACCGGCGGCACGACCTCGAGCGCCGACTACGCGGGCGACGTGCTCGTCGTGAACTTCTGGTACGCCGGCTGCGCGCCGTGCCGCGTCGAGGCCCCGGAGCTGGCCGCGGTCGACGCGGAGTTCCAGGGCCAGGGCGTCTCGTTCCTCGGGGTGAACCTGTACGACGGCGCCGCGGCGTCCCAGGCGTTCGCCGAGAAGTACGGCGTGGCGTACCCCAGCGCCCTGGCGACCGAGGACGGCTCGATCAAGCTCGCGTTCGCGGGGGAGACCCCGCTCAACGCGGTGCCCGTCACGATCGTGCTCGACAAGCACGGCCGCGTCGCCGCCCGCCTTGTCGGTCAGATCGAAGAGGCATCGATCCTCGAGACCATCGTGCGCGACGCCCTGGAGGAGTCGTGAACATCGGCGCCCTCGTCGCCGACGGGTCACTCCTGATCGCGATCCCGATCGCGATCCTCGCCGGCGCCATCTCCTTCCTGTCGCCCTGCGTGCTGCCGCTCGTTCCGGGGTACCTCGGCTTCATCGGCGGCGCGGTCTCGCCGCGACCCGCGCCGGTTCCCGTGGGAACGGATGCTGCGGCCCAGGGCATCTCGGACAGTCGGCGCGTGTCGACTCCGCGTTTCGACTCGCAAGCGCGCTCGACGACCGCGCCCCTCGCTCGCTCGACGACCGCGAAGGCCGGTCGGGACGGTGACGCGCCCGCCCGCGGGCGCCTCATGCTGGGCGTGCTCCTGTTCATCGCCGGGTTCACCGTGGTCTTCGTCAGCATGGCGATGCTCGGCGGCACACTCGGGCGCTTCCTGCTCGAGTACCAGGACCTCATCACCCGCGTCCTCGGTGTCGTCATCATCGCGATGGGGCTCGTCTTCATCGGGTGGTTCGGCCTCGCTCAGCGCATCGCGCGGCCCCAGGTGAGAGGCAACCTCGGACTCATCGGCGCACCGCTCCTCGGCGTCGCGCTCGGCATCGGCTGGGCGCCGTGCATCGGCCCGACCCTCGCCGTGATCCTCACGATGGCGTTCGACTCCGGCTCGGCCGCCCGCGCGGCGCTCCTGGGTGTGGCGTACTCGCTGGGGCTCGGCATCCCCTTTCTGCTCCTCACGCTGGGATTCAGGTGGGCGACGCGCTCGGTGTCGTTCGTGCGGCGCCACATCCGCGTCGTCAACCTCATCGGCGGCGCGGTGCTCATCGTGCTGGGCCTGCTCATGGTGACCGGCGTCTGGACCGCCGTGATGGCCCAGCTCCAGGGGGTGTTCGCCAGTGTCCCGGCCCCGCTCTGATGCTCCGGAAGGCTCTGTGACCGACGACGTGACCGACCCGCTGAGGCCCTCCGATCACGCCGACTCCCCGGCACCCGATGCTTCGACAGGCGGAGCAGCCGGCGGGGGCGCGCTCGGCGTCGTCGGGTGGCTGCGCTGGGGCTGGCGTCAGCTCACGTCGATGCGCACCGCGCTCGTGCTCCTGCTGCTGCTCGCGATCGCCGCCGTGCCCGGCTCGCTCGTGCCGCAGCGCAGCGCCGACCCCAACGGCGTGCGCCAGTACTTCGTCGACAACGCGGATCTCGCGCCGGTGCTCGACAAACTGAGCCTGTTCGACGTGTACACGTCGCCGTGGTTCTCGGCGATCTACATCCTGCTGTTCGTCTCGCTCGTGGGCTGCGTCATCCCGCGCACCAAGCACCACTACAAGGCGATGCGCGCGCAGCCGCCGCGCACGCCCGCCCGACTGGCTCGCCTGGACGCGCACCGCTCCGAGATCCTCGAGTTCCAGGACGACACGGATGCCGCGGCCGCCGCCGCGACCGCGATCGAGGCGGCGCAGCAGCAGCTGCGCAAGGCCGGGTACCGTGTCGCCCGCTACGACGGCGCGACGTCGCTGTCGGTGTCCGCGGAGCGCGGGTACCTTCGCGAGACCGGCAACCTGGTGTTCCACGCCGCGCTGGTCGGCGTGCTGCTCGCGGTCGGCATCGGCGGCGGATTCACCTATACCGGGCAGACGGTCATCATCGAGGGCCGCACCTGGGTGAACACGATGCTCGACTACACGTCGTTCAATCCCGGCCGGTTCGTCGACGAGGACGCCCTCCAGCCCTACGCGCTGACGCTCGACGAGTTCTCGCTCTCCTACGTCACCCCCGGTGCGAAGGGCGCGGGGCAGGCCGGCGACTTCGTCGCGCACCTGACGACGCAGTTCCCCGACGCCGATGCCGAGGCGGGTGAGGTGCGCGTCAACCACCCGCTGCAGATCGCCGGCGACAAGGTGTACCTGATGGGCAACGGCTATGCACCGACCATCACCATCCGAAACAGCGACGGTGACGTGGTCTTCTCGGAGTCCGTCCCGTTCCTGCCGCAGGACAACAACATGACCTCGCAGGGCGTCGTGAAGGTGCCGGACGGCCTCCGTGAGCAGGTGGGCCTCGTGGGCTTCTTCTATCCCACCGCGCAGGAGCTCACGAACGGCGCCTACACCTCGGTGTACGGCGACCTCGAGTACCCGATGCTCACCTTCTGGGTCTACGCCGGCGACCTCGGCATCGACGGCGGCGTGCCCAAGTCGGTGTACACGCTCGACCCGAGCGAGATGACCCAGCTCGCCGGAGGCGATTCGGGCACTGACTCGCTCGAGCTGAAGCCCGGCGACACCGTCGACCTTCCGGACGGCCTCGGCACGATCACCTTCGAGAACGAGACACCGGAGGCGGCCGGCTTCCAGGACTCGGTCAAGCGGTACGTGTCGCTCTCGATCCATCGCGACGCCGCGGCGACGTGGGTGCTGGTGTTCGCCGTGCTCGCGACGGCCGGCCTGCTCGCCGCGCTCTTCGTGCCGCGTCGCCGCATGTGGGTCAAGGCGACGCGTCAGGGCCACACCGTGCACCTCGAATACGCCGGTCTTGCGCGCGGCGAGGACCCTGCGCTCGACGGCGCGCTCGAGCAGTTCGCCCAGCGCCACCTCGCCTCGCTCGCCGACCCCGCTCCCGCTGGCGAGCCCCCCACGAAGCCCGAATCCACCCCCGACGTAGACTGAGGACCATGCCCGACGCCTCCCCCCTCACCCTCGACTCGGTCTCGGTGCTGCTGGTCTGGACGGCCATCGCGATCTACGCCCTCGCGTTCATCGCGTACGCGGTCGACCTGGCCCGTCGCGGTGCCGTCGCCGTGGACGCGAAGGATGCCGCGGCCAAGATCGCGCGCGAGCGCGAACTCGTCGCCGCCGGCGGCGCCGGCGGCGGCTCGCGTGTCGGGATCATCGAGCAGATGCGCGCGCAGGAGACGGCGTCCGAAGAGGCGCTCAACGCCCCGGTCGGCAAGCGCGCGCGACTCGTGTGGGCCCGCATCGGCACGTCGCTGACGGTGCTCGGCTTCCTCTTCCACCTCGGCGGCGACGTCACCCGCGGCATCGCGGCGGGGCGCGTGCCGTGGTCGAACATGTACGAGTTCGCCCTCACCGGCACGCTGCTGATCGTCGCGGTGTACCTCGGCGTGCTCTTCCGGTACGACCTGCGATTCCTCGGCACCTTCATCACGGGCCTGGTGGTGGTGCTGCTGGGTGGCACGGCCATCTGGTTCTACACCGACATCGTGCCCCTCATGGACCCGCTGAAGTCGGTGTGGCTCGTCATCCACGTCTTCGTCGCCTCCCTCGCGACGGCGCTGTTCGCCCTCGCCTTCGGCCTCTCGGTGCTGCAGCTCATGCAGGCCCGGCGCGAGACGAGGATCGCGGCTCTCGCGAAGGCGGAGGGCGGGGCATCCGGCACCGCGAAGACCGGACCGGGCTTCCTCAAGACGCTCCCGAGCGCCGAGGCGCTCGAGTCGCTGGCCTACCGCTTCGCGATCCTCGGCTTCATCTTCTGGACCTTCACGCTCATCGCCGGCTCCATCTGGGCCAACGACGCGTGGGGCCGCTACTGGGGCTTCGACACCAAGGAAGTCTGGACCTTCGTGATCTGGGTCCTCTACGCCGGGTATATCCACGCACGGGCCACGCGCGGCTGGCGCGGCTCGCGCTCGGCGTGGCTGTCGATCATCGGCTTCACCGCGGTGATCTTCAACTTCACGATCGTCAACATGTTCTTCAAGGGCCTCCACGCCTACTCCGGCCTGAACTGAAGCCGGCGAGCATCCGTCGCGGTGCAGGCCCGAGCCGACCGCGTTCCTCGTCCGTCACGCCGGAGCGAGCACCACGACCGGGGTCTCGCGGCTGCGCAGCGCCGCGTAGGCGTCCAGGTCCGCGTCGCCCTCGAGGGTGCGCCACACGGCCCACAACCGCTCGCGCTCCGCACCCGTCGCCTCGTGGGCGAGCACCGCGCGCGTGCCGTCGGGAAGGTTGACGGATGCCGCGGGCCGGGCCTTGAGGTTCAGCCACCACGCCGGCGGCGGATCGCCCCACCCGTTCATCGCGAGGGTGACGAGATCGGGGCCGTCCTCGAAGTACCCGACGATCGCGACGCGCGGGCTGCCCGACCGGCGTCCGACGGTGTGCAGGCGCATCATCCCGTAGACGGTGGGGGACGGATGCCGCAGCCCCACGCGTCCGCCGGTCACCCGGTACAGCCCGCGATGAACGACCCACGCGGTGCGGATGAACCAGCGCGGCGGGATCCGGGCGGGGTCGTGCGGCTGCCCGGTCGGACGCGGAGCGGACCCTGGAGCGTTCATGCCTCCGATCCTGACGCGCCACCTTCGCGGGGGCAATCGGCCGATCGGCCGGGATCTCGGGCCGATCGGCCGAGGCGCCGGAACGCGACGGAGCCCCGCCCGCGAGGCGGCCGGGCTCCGTCGACGCGCGGGTCAGGCGGTGACGGGGGCCGCCTTCAGCAGCGCTCTCGCCGACGTGCTGCGCCGGCGCGCCACCGCGAGGATCGTGGCGCCGAGGCCGAGCACGGTCCACACCACCAGGCCGGCGATCGCGGCGCCGAGTCCCGACGCCGAGGTGAGGGCGGCGAGCATCCCGTTGTAGGCGGGCCCGGTGGGCAGCAGGGCCGCGACGCTCGAGAGCACACCGGGCACCGTCGAGACGACGCCGGTCGCGACGGCGAACACGCCGATCAGTGCGGCGATCCATCGCCCGGCACCGCCGAACACGGCGATCAGGGCCTGGTTCACCGCGGCGAACGCGATGCCGGCGACGACCGCCACCAGGGCGAACACCCACCAGTCCGCCCACGCGTACGACGCGGCGAGCTGCACGACGCCGGCCACGAGCATGCCCTGCACGGCGCCGAGCGCCGCCGCCGGGGCGAACGAGCGCAGCGCGAGCAGCGCCGAGGGCTGGCGCGACGTGAGCGCGCGACGCGAGACGGCCTGCAACGCGACGAAGGTGCCGAGTCCGCCGAACCACAGTGCGAGGGTCGCGAGAAGCGGGATCGCGGAGGCGCCGAACAGCGACGTGCCCACGCCCTCCGCTTCCACGGGGTTCGCCACCACGGTGGCGAGGTCGGTGGCTTGGTCGTCGGTGTACGACGGGAGGGAATCGGATGCCGTGGCCAGTCCGCTCGCGAGCTCACCGGTGCCGTCCGCGAGCTGGGCCACGCCGTCGGCGAGGCTCGTGGCGCCGTCGGCGGCCTGGGTCGCGCCCGAGGCGAGCTGCGATGCGCCGTCGGAGAGGCCGTCCGCTCCGCTCTGGATGCCGGTCACGCCGGTCGCCAGCTGCCCCGCGCCCGCCGCTGACTGGTCGATGCCGCCGGCGAGCTGGGTGAGGCCGCCCGCCAGCGTGCCGACGCCGGTGCCGATGGTGCGGAACTGCGTTGCGAACTCTGCCGTCGCTTTCTTGTTGAACTGGTCGAGCACGTACACCGCGGTGCCGGCATCCGTCGCGGCGGTGCCCGCCTGCCCGGCGGCCGCGAGTGTTCCGGCCGCCGCGTTCGCCAGGCGGATGCAGAAGCCCGAATCGGACGGCGTGCACTCTGCCGAGAGCTGCTGCAGCGCCGCCGCCTGTTTCCCGATGTCGGTTGCTGTCGTGACGGTGCTTGCAGCCGCGACGTCGAGGTAATCCGACACGGTGGTGGGAACGACCCCGGTCTGCTCAAGGGTCGAAGCCCCGGCGTTCACGCCGTCGGCGATCTGCTGCGCACCAGCTGAGGCTTCACGCGTCTTGCTCGCGATCGTGGTCAGCCCGGACTGCAGCGAGGTCGCCCCGCCCGCGATCTGTCCGGCGCCACTGGCGAGCTGCGAGGCCCCGCTTGCCAGCTGCTCGTTGCCGTCGGCGATCTGCGAGATGCCGTCGGGCAGCTGAGCCGCGCCGTCGGCGGCCTGGGTCGCGCCGTCGGCGAGCTGCTGCGCACCGTCGGCGGCGGTGCCGAGCTGGTCGCCCAGCGTTGTGAACCCGAGGAAGACGTTCTCGAGGTACACGGTCGACAGCTGCGTGCCCATGGTCGAGGCGGCGGCGGAGGCGACCTGCGCCGTGATGGCGTCGTCCACGATGAGGCTGTCGGGAGGCGTCGTCACCTCGATCGTGGCCTGCTCCGGCGTCTCGCCCGGGCGGGTCGACAGGGCGGCGGCCGTGAAGTTCTCGGGGATCGTGATGACGGCGGCGTAGGTGCCGTCGGCGAGGCCAGCGGCCGCGTCATCCGCGTTCGAGAGCGTCCAGGTGAGGTTGCTGTCGAGCTCGTCCGAGCCCTCGACGAGCCCGGCGGTGAGCTGGCGGCCGAGCGGCACCAGCTGCCCGTCGACGGTGACCGGCTCGTCCTCGTTCACGACGGCGGCGGTCAGGTTGTCGAGCCGCTCCACGGGGTTGTACAGCGCGGCCACCAGGATGCCGCCGATGACGACGGGCAGCAGCAGCACGCCGATCAGCGTCAGCCACGTGACGGGCCGGGTCGAGCGCGCGCGCTCGACGGCCGTGGTGATCCAGTTCGGGGTCATGCGTTCACCTCTGCGGTGGGGGTGGTCTGAGCGGTGGCGGAGCGCAGCGTGATCGAGGTCACGTCGGGGCGGTGCGCGTCCGCGAGGAGGGCGAGAGCCGCGCTCTCGGTGCGGCCGGTCACGACGAGCGTCAGCCGCTTGTCGCTCGCCGCGAGCGCCGCAGCGGCGTCGCGCAGCAGCGCGGCGGCCTGGTCGCGCTCCGCGTGATCGAGCGCGTCGACGCCTTCGATCACGACGAGGCTCGCCTTCCCGGTGAGGGCGCGGCGCAGCGCCGGCACGCGGTCGTCGGCGTCGGCGAGGAGCGCGAGCCCGACGTGCGCACGCACCCAGGCCCCGCGCTCGGGGAGCAGATGGCCGGCGACGCGCAGGCGTCCGTCGGTCGGGGCCAGTCGCGCCGCGATCGTGAGCGCGAAGGCCCGCGCCGCGCGGGGGTCGCCCGTCGCGATGAGCGTGCCGCCGGGCTCCGCACGGAAGGCGGCGTCGTCGAACAGCACGACTTCGCCGGCCGAGCCGCCCGCGTCCGCGCGCACGGCGACGCCGTCGCCGACGACCACGGCCGTCGTGTCGGGCTCCGGCCAGTCGGCGAGCGAAAGCTCGCGCTCGACGGCCTCGCCCTCGATGTCGAAGTGGGGGAGGATCCGCTCGAGCCAGCGCGGCATCCACCACGCCTTGTCGCCGAGCAGCGCCATGACGGCCGGCACGAGCGTCATGCGCACGAGGAACGCGTCGACGGCGATGCCGACGGCGAGGCCCAGCGCGATCGGCTTGATCGAGGAGTCCCCCTCGGGCACGAAGGCCGCGAAGACGGCGAACATGATGACCGCGGCGGCGGTGACCACGCGCGCCGAGGCCGTGAAGCCCGAGCGCACGGCGCCGACTGCGAGATCGCGGCCGCCGCGCGTCGCGTGACCGCCGGCGGCGCGGCGGGCGTGCACGTAGTCCTCGCGCATGCGGCTGACGAGGAAGACCTCGTAGTCCATCGCCAGGCCGAACAGCACGCCCATCAGGATGATCGGCATGAAGCTGATCACGGGGCCCGTACGGTCCACATGCAGCAGTTCCGCGCCCCAGCCCCACTCGAACACGGCTGCGACGACGCCGAACGCGGCCATCACCGACAGCAGGTAGCCGAGGGCGGCCTTGATCGGCACCCAGATCGAGCGGAACACGATCATGAGGAGCACGAGCGACAGGCCCACGACGAACACGCCGAACGGCAGCAGGGCGGCGCCCAGGCGGTCCGAGATGTCGATGCCGACGGCGGTGAATCCCGTCACCTTGAGGTCGACGCCGTACTCGTCCTCGAGCTCCGGGGCGAGCGCGCGCAGGTCGCGCACGAGCTGGGCGGTGGCCGGGTCGTCGGGCGCGGTCTCGGGCACGATCTGGATCAGCCCGGTGTCGGCGGTCTCGTTCGGCGTCGCGAGCGCGACCTCCTTCACGCCCGGCACCTTCTCGATCTCGGCCTTGAGGTCGGCCATGAGTCCGAGCGGATCCGTCGACGTCACGATCGTCCCGGTCATGATGAGCGGGCCGTTCGACCCCGGCCCGAAGTGCTCGGCCGTGAGGTCGTACGCCTGACGCGCCTGGCTCGACTCCGGCTGCTGGCCGGCATTCGGCAGGGCGAGCGCGAGGCTCGCCGCCGGCATCGCCATGACGCCGAGCGTGAGCACGACGGCGATGGTGGTGACGATCGGGTGCTTGGTCACCAGCATGACCCAGCGGTTGGTCCGCTTGGTCGGCGTGTGGGAGGGGAGGGGCGCGTCGACGACGTCGTTCGGCTCGACGCCGGCGTCCGAAGTCCGGGCCTCTTGCGCCGCCGAGCGGCGGGCACCGGGCAGAGGCATCCCCCGCCGCTTCCTGCCGTGGCCCCAGCCGGCGACGCGGTGCTTCGCGAAGCCGAGGAGCGCGGGCGTGAGAGTGAGGGCGACGACGACGGCGATCGCGACGGCGACCGCCGCGGCGATGCCCATCGTGGTGAGGAAGGGGATGCCGGCGAAGCCGAGGCCGATGAGGGCGATGAGCACCGTGATGCCGGCGAAGACGACCGCGGAACCGGCCGTGCCTGTCGCGCGGGCGGCGGACTCCTCGGGCTCGACCCCGGCGCGCACCTGATCCTGATGTCGCGCCACGATGAAGAGGGCGTAGTCGATCCCGACCGCGAGTCCTAGCATGATCGCGAGCATCGGGGTCGTCGACGACACCGATACGAACGCGGTGGCGACGAAGATGAGCGCGATCGCGAGGCCCACGCCGATGAGCGCGGACACGAGCGGGAACCACGCCACCGCGAACGAGCGGAATGTGACGATGAGGACGAACAGCGCGATGAGCACGCCGACCGCCTCGATGAGGGACAGGGCAGGCACCGAAGTGGAGAAGAGGTCGCCGCCCATGGCGACCTGCGAGCCCTCGGGAAGCGTCTCGCGCAGATCGTCGGCGACCTGTTCGAGGCCCTCCTTCGTCTCGTCGGACACGTCGGTCGACTGGCCGTCGAACTGCAGGCGGATGATCGCGGCGGACTCGTCGTCCGACACCATGCCCGTCACCATCTCGTTGAAGGGGTCGGTCACGGCGATGACCCCGTCGAGATCTTCGAGGTGCGCGACCGTGTCGCCGATGGCGCCGGTGTACGGCTCCTCGTCGATCCGGTCGCCGTCGGCCGTCACGATGACGAGCTGGGCGCTCGTGCCGCTCGCCTGGGGGAAGCTGCGATCGAGCAGCTGGATGCCCTCCTGCGCCTCCGTGCCGGGGATCGAGAAGGAGTTGTCGGTGCCGCCCAGGTGCGGGATCGCGAACCCGAGGGCGATGCCGAGCAGCATGAGCCACGAGACCAGCACCCGCCAGGGGTGGCGGTAGGTCCAACGGCCGAGCGCATACAGAAGAGTCGACAACAGCGCCTCCGGTTACGGGTGGAGAGTTCGGGAACCGTCGATACAGCGCTGTATCGGATACATGAGTGTATCGTAGGGCGGACGTGTCGCCCCAACCTGAGTAGTGCGTGTGAGACTGGACGAGATGGAGGACCGATGACCGACACCCCCGTGGCCGAAGCGACCGGCACCTCACGTCGCCGGGAGGCGACCCGGCAGAAGCTGCTGGATGCCGCCGCCCTGGTCTTCGCGGAAGTCGGCCTGGATGCGGCATCCGTCGAAGCGATCTGCGAGCGCGCAGGCTTCACGCGCGGCGCGTTCTACTCCAACTTCGAGACCAAGGACGAGCTCATGCTCGCCCTGACCGAGCGGGTCGCCGGCGAGAAGATCGACGAGGTCGCCGAGCGCGTCGCCCAGCTGCAGGAGCGCGGCGAGGATCTCGAGCCCGGTGCCCTCGTGCGCCAGCTGCTCGACGTGGCGTTCGACAAGAAGCAGGGCATCCTGCTCACGAGCGAGATCCGCACGCGTGCGATGCGCGACCAGCGGCTCGCCGAGACCTACATCGCGTGGCAGACCGGCATGGTCGAGCGCGTCGGCTCGTTCATCGAGGAGCTCGCGCTCACGTATCGCTTCAGGCTGCGCCTGTCGCCGCAGGAGTTCGCGGGCCTCATCCTGCAGACCTGGGAGGACACGTCGGCCTTCGCGGTCATGACCGGCCTGAGCGTGCCCGAGATGCACCAGTTGGTCAACGAGCGCACCGCGCGCGTGGCCACCGCCCTCGTCGACCCCCTCTGACCCCCGGCAGTCGCGCTCCTCCCGGTCGTTGAGCGAGCTTGCGAGTCGAAACGCCGCGAGCCCTCCGCAGGCGGTGAGTCCCGCAGGCATCACCCCGCGGTGCGCAGCACCTCATAGCAGCGGGCGAGCCGGTCGAGCCACCACCGGCGGCGGTCCGCGGATGCCGCGTGCGCGGCGAGCAGCGCCGGGTCGGGCGTGACGCGCCCGACGGCGAGCATCCCGCCGCGCGGCGCGAGCGGCGGATCGACGACGTCCGCCGTGAACAGCGACGCCGTGCCGAGTCCGCAGTCGTAGTCGAGCTCGGGGAGGGCTGCGGCCAGCGCGACGCCCATCGACAGCCCGACGGACGTGTCGAGCGCGCTCGACACGATCGCGGGAAGGCCGGCTTCCTGGACGATCTCGAGCGCTCGCCGCACGCCGCCGAGCGGCTGCGCCTTGATCACGAGCAGGTCGGCGGCTCCGGCCCGGGCGACCGCCACCGGATCGGCCGCCTTGCGCACGCTCTCGTCGGCGGCGATCGGGATGCCCATGTACTTCACGCGCCGACGCAGCTCAGCGAGCTCCTCGACGCTCGCGCACGGCTGCTCGGCGTACTCGAGGTCGAACTCGGCGAGCGCGTGGATCGCGTGCTCGGCCTCGTCGACGTTCCAGGCGCCGTTGGCGTCGACGCGGATGCGCCCCTCCGGCCCCATGGCCTCGCGCACGGCGCGCACGCGCGCCACGTCGTCCGGGAGCACCTGACCGGGCTCCGCCACCTTGACCTTCGCCGTGCGGCAGCCGTCGAACCGCGCCAGTACGGACGGGACGGATGCTGCCGCCACCGCCGGCACGGTGGCGTTGACGCCGATGCGCTCGCGAAGGGCGGCGGGCCGCGGCATCCGTGAATCCTCGATGGCGGCAGCCAGCCACGTGGAGGCTTCCGCGTCGTCGTACTCGGCGAACGGCGAGAACTCGGCCCAGCCCTCTGGGCCATGGAAGAGAAGGGCCTCGCGCACGTCGATGCCGCGGAACCGCGTCGCGAGTGGCAGTGCGACGACGTGCGCGGTGTCGAGGATCTCGGCGAGCGGGGGGAGCGGGGCAGACGTGGTCACGTGCTCAGTCTGCCCCGTCGCGGTCAGAATCCGCTGCCGGCCTGGAAGCGGTGACTCCTTGCTTCTGCGTGCCCGATCACGCGGGCATCGACGTACGAGGAGGAGTGCGCATTCCTGTACTCCTCATGGCTCACGGGCTTTCCGAGGAGTGCCCACTTCAGGCGCATCCAACGACTCGGCTTCTCGGACATGGGGGCCTCCCGTCCCGCGGTGCCCCCAGCATCCCAGTTCGGATCGGAACTATAAAGTGCCGTTGACGATAGTGTGTGACGCACAGTATGGTGTGAGGCATGAGCGAAACCGAGATCCTCGAGACGCATCTGCAGGAGCTGCGGCGCGGCACGACCGTGCTCGCGTGCCTGCGGCTCCTCGAGACGCCGGGGTACGGGTACGGGCTGCTCGAGGAGCTCGGCAAGCGCGGCTTCCCCACCGACGCGAACACGCTGTACCCGCTGCTGCGGCGCCTCGAGAAGCAGGGGTATCTCACGAGCGAGTGGAACACCGACGAATCCCGTCCCCGCAAGTTCTACCGCACCAGCGACGCCGGCCTCCGTCTGGCCGGCGCCCTCACCGACGACTTCCGCGCGATCGCCGTCGCGATCGACGCCCTCCCCCAGGAGAAGTGACATGACCACCACCGCCACCCTCACCGATCGCTACGTCGACGCAGCGATGCGCACGGTGCCCGAGGCGCAGCGCGCCGACCTCGCGGCCGAGCTGCGTGCGTCGATCGACGACCAGGTCGAAGCCCGCCTCGAGCAGGGCGAGCCGCGCGACACGGCCGAACGCGCCGTGCTCACCGAGCTCGGCGACCCCGACAAGCTCGCCGCGGGGTACACGGATCGCCCGCTGTGGCTCGTCGGCCCGCGCTACTTCCTCGACTGGTGGCGGCTGCTGAAGCTGCTGCTGTACATCGTGCCCGCGTGCGCAGCCTTCGGCGTCTCGCTCGCGATGGTGCTCGACGGTGCCACGTTCGGCGAGATCATCGGCGCGCTCGTGCCGCTGCTGCTCTCGGTGGTCGTGCACCTCGCGTTCTGGACCACGCTGGTCTTCGTCATCCTCGAGCGCACCGGTCACCAGCCGATGACCGGCCAGCCCTGGACGCCCGACCAGCTCCCCGAACCGCGCCAGAAGGGCGTCGGCCTCGGCGACATGATCACCTCGCTGGCGTTCCTCGGAATCATGGCCGGGGTCGTGCTGTGGGACCTGTTCATCGGCTTCGTGCCCACGGAGCCCGGTCTATCGTTCCTCGACCCGGGGCTCTGGCCCTGGTGGATCCTGGCGCTGTTCGCCGTGATGGCCCTCGAAGCCGTGCTCGCGGTCGTCGTCTACGCGATCGGACGCTGGACTGTCGGACTCGCGGTGGCCAACGGCATCCTGAATCTCGTCATCGCGGTGCCCGCGCTGTGGCTGCTGTTCGAAGGGCGCCTCATCAACCCGGCGTACTTCCCGACGATCATCCCCGGCGACGGCGCCGAGGTCGGCGAGATCATCTCGATCATCGTCGGCTTCGTCATCGCGGGCGTCGCGATCTGGGACACGGTGGATGCCGCACTCAAGGCTGCGCGTGCGCGGCGGGGGTCGTCACGCGTCCTCAGCTGAGGACCTGGCCCGAGATGCGGACCGAACCCCGGGGGCGGTCCGCATCTCGGCGCATTCCCTCGAACGAGGACCGCCCCCTTCGGGCGGCCGTACGCTTTCCCCATGCCCCTCCTCGATACTCCCGTGCGCCTCGGCGTGCAGCTGCAGCCCCAGCACGCGCCCTACTCCTCCTTCCGCGACGCCGTCCTGCGGCTGGAGGAGATGGGCGTCGACATCCTCTTCAACTGGGACCACTTCTTCCCGCTCAGCGGTGACCCCGACGGCCTCCACTTCGAGTCGTGGACGATGCTCGCCGCATGGGCGGAGCAGACCGAGCGGGTCGAGTTCGGCGCCCTCGTCAACTGCAACAGCTACCGCAACCCCGACCTGCAGGCCGACATGGCCCGCACGATCGACCACATCTCGGCGAAGGACGGCGTCGGCCGCTTCATCTTCGCCACCGGTTCGGGCTGGTTCGCCCGCGACTACGAGGAGTACGGCTACGAGTTCGGCACCGCCGGGTCGCGCCTCGACGACCTCGCCGCCGGGCTCGAGCGGATCGAGGCGCGCTGGCAGAAGCTCAACCCGGCCCCGACCCGCGACATCCCGGTCATGATCGGCGGCGCAGGCGAGCAGAAGACCCTGCGCCTGGTCGCCCGGCACGCCGACATCTGGCACAGCTACGTGCGTGGGACCGATCTGTCCCACAAGCTCGAGGTGATCGAGCGGTGGGCCGATCGCGAGCAGCGCGACACCTCCAACCTCGTCATCTCGAACGAGCTGCACCAGCGCGACGAGGCCCACGCCGACGGCCTCTACGACGCCGGCGTGCGCCTGTTCACGATCGGATTCCAGGGCCCCGACTGGGACTACGACCTCATCCGCTCGTGGCTGCGCTGGCGCGACACCAAGAACGCCTGACCCCTCCCGCCGTTCCTCGCTCATTCCGCGAGAATCCATCTGGGCGACGAGACCC
>NZ_JYJA01000019.1 GCF_000956465.1 Microbacterium trichothecenolyticum | reverse complement strand
CCCCCACCGGGAAAAACGGTAAAAGGCAGCGAGTTCAACCATGACCAAAAACGAATATCAAACTGACATCCATGAATTGATCCAAAAAAGACCCCCACCAACCAAAAAATGGTCGACAGAGAAAAAAATTGGCATTTGACAAGTGCACGCTGTTGAGTTCTCAAAGATCGGACGCACCAACGATCCGGCTTCACAGCCATCACCGCAGGGCAACTTCACTATCTTATCCCACCGAAGCCATCCGTCAGACCGACCGGGCGCTTCGAGTGAAAGACCCATCGTCCAGCACGCGGAGCGTCTTGGAGGTGATGGGGTGGTTCGCTACTTGAGGGGAGCCAGACCCTGAGGCCTTTCGCTCTACCCTTTGGGGCGAACAAGAAGACTCTACCCCGCGATGGCGCTTTCGTCCAAATCGACGCCCTGCGCGACTGCGTGGCCGGCGCGGAGGCTCGGCGGAACGTCCCGATCACGTCGCGATCGAATCTGCCCCGAACGCAGATCAGCCCTGCACGAGGCAGGGCTGATCTGGTGAAGATGGCGGTGACGGTGGGATTTGAACCCACGGTAGGGGGTTACCCTACACAACTTTTCGAGAGTTGCACCTTCGGCCGCTCGGACACGTCACCGCCGACAAGCTTACGACACGTCGGCGGATGCTGCGAATCGAGCCTTCGCGCGGCCTCAGCCCAGCTCGATCGCGCCGCGGATGACGTCCACCACGCGCTCCGGCTCGTCGATCCCGACCGCGAACACGTAGGTCGCGGTGAACCCGACGCCCGCCAACGACTCGGCGATACCCGCGAGATCCGCCGCGGTCGACTCCGGCGTGATCGCAACCATCGCGGTCTTCTCGATGTCGTCGTAGTCGCGTCCGACGGCGTCGCAGTGTCCGCGGAGCACGTCGAGCTTGTGCGTCGGCAGCTCGTCGCGCACGCCCAGGTTGCAGGCATCCGCGTACTGGGCCACGAGCCGCAGGGTCTTCTTCTCGCCCCCGCCGCCGATCATCAGATACGGATGCGGCCGGCTGATGCTCTGCGGCGAGTTCAGCGTGCGCTCGAGCTGCCAGATGGCGCCGTCGTAGGGCTCCTCCGAGTCCGACCACATCTGCAGGCAGATCTGCAGCGTCTCCTCGAGCTCGCGGAAGCGCTGCGCCACGGGCGGGAACGGCAGGCCGAGCCCGCGGCACTCCTCCTCGTTCCACGCGGCGCCGATGCCGAGGCCCACGCGACCGCCTGACAGCACGTCGAGCGTCGTGACCTGCTTGGCCAGCAGCGACGGATGCCGGTAGATCACACCGGTGACCAGCGCATGCAGCATCGCCTTCTCGGTGTGCGCCGCGATGAACCCGAGCGTCGCGTAGGCCTCGAGCATCTCGTGCTCCACCGGACCGAGACCGGGCAGCTGCCAGAAGTGGTCCATGACCGTGATGCGACGGATCCCGGCGTCCTCGGCATTGCGCACATGCCGGGCGAGCGCCGGGCCGAGCTGAGCGGCGCCGCTGCGCCAGGTGAAGTCAGCGATGTGGATTCCGAAGTCCATCGGCATCTCCCGTGTCCGACGACCGGACCGGCCGCACCGTCAGGTTAGTGGCCGCGCTGGCGCCCGAGGGCCGCGGACGGGCGATCCGCTCCGACATGTCAGCCGGGCTCGCACAGGGCCGGGTCTCCCGAAAGTCGTCTGCAGAGGGCCGGTCGACCTGTCGAGAACGGATGCGGCGGCCTCGGGGTGACCGCGCGGGTCTAACGTGGGGACCGTGACCGACGAGCACCACACCCAGGCGCCGGCATCCGTCACGGGCCGCATGGCCACAACTCAGAGGTACGTGCTCTGGATCGCGGTGCTCGCGTCGTTCGTGGCCTTCCTCGACGGCACGATCGTGAATGTCGCCCTGCCGGCGATCAGCGACGAGCTCGGTGGCGGCATCACCACGCAGCAGTGGGTGGTCGACGCCTACCTCATCACGCTCGGCGCGCTCATCCTCGTCGCAGGATCGGTGAGCGACGCGTACGGGCGCGTGCTGGTGCTGCGGATCGGGCTCATCGGATTCGGAGTCGCCTCCCTGGCGATCGCCGCCGCCCCGACGGCGGAGTTCCTCATCGTCGCGCGCGGGTTTCAGGGGGCGGCCGGTGCGTTCCTCGTGCCGAGCTCGCTGGCGCTGATCACATCGAACTTCACAGGCTCCGCCCAGAGCCGTGCCATCGGCATCTGGACGGCGATGACGACCTCGGCGATGATCGTCGGCCCGCTGATCGGCGGCATCCTGGTCGACTTCGTGTCGTGGCGCTGGGCGTTCCTCATCAATGTCGTGCCGATCGGCGTCACGCTCATGATGCTGGCGCGCGGCGGCTTCCACGACACCCGGCATCCCGATTCGTCCATCGACTGGATCGGCGCGGCCCTGTGCACCTTCGGTCTCGGCGGCATGGTCTACGCCCTCATCGAGCAGCCCGACCGGGGCTGGGGGTCCCCCGCGATCTGGGTGCCGCTCGTCCTCGGCGCGGTGCTGTTCCTCGCGTTCGTGCTGCGCCAGCGCACGGTGCGGCATCCGATCCTCCCGCTCGACCTGTTCCGCGTGCGCAACTTCTGGACCGGCAACGTCGCGACCACGTTCATCTATGGGGCGCTGGCGCTGAACGGACTCGTCGTGGTGGTGTACCTGCAGGAGGGCGCCGGCCTCTCCGCCACTCTCGCGGGGCTGGCGAGCCTTCCCATGACGATCCTGATGATCCTCTTCAGCTCGCGGGTCGGGGCGCTCAGCGGGAGGTGGGGTCCGCGGTTCTTCATGACCGTCGGCCCGATCACGATGGGGATCGGCGCGCTGCTCCTGCTCACCGTCGGCACGGACTTCTCGTACTGGTGGCAGGTGCTGCCGAGCATGATCGTGATGGGAGCGGGCCTCGCGCTCACGGTCGCACCGCTCACCTCGGCGATCCTCGGCGCGATCGAGCCCGAACGCTCGGGCATCGCCTCTGCGGTGAACAACGCGGTCGCGCGCGTCGCGGGGCTCATCGCCATCGCCCTGCTCGCCACCATCGTCGGCGGCGCGCTCGACCTCGACGGCTTCCACCGGTCGGCCATCGTCACGGCGGTGCTCATGATCGCCGGCGGGATCACATCGTTCTTCGGGATCCGCAATCCCGAGCGCTCACCCGACGAGGCATAGACCCGGCGATCCACGCTGGCCTGAGGCACTGGCACACTGCAAGACTGGCCGCATGGCCGTCATCGAGAACTCGAAAGTCACCATCGTCGGAGCCGGCAGCGTCGGCTCGAGCGCCGCATATGCCGCGCTCATCCGCGGTTCCGCCCGCCACGTCGCCCTCTACGACATCGCCACGCAGAAGGTCGAGGCCGAGGTGCTCGACCTCGCACACGGCACGCAGTTCACGGGCACGAGCGACATCATCGGCGGCAGCGATCTGTCGGTGGTCGAGGGCTCGCACGTCGTCGTGATCACAGCGGGCGCCAAGCAGAACCCGGGCCAGACGCGCATCGAGCTCGCCGGCGTGAACGCCGGGATCATGAAGACGATGATGCCGCAGCTCTTGAGCGTCGCGCCCGACGCCGTCTACGTCATCGTCACGAACCCCTGCGACGTGCTCACGGTCCTCGCGCAGGAGGAGACCGGTCTGCCGCCCGAGCGCATCTTCGCGTCGGGCACCGTGCTCGACACGTCGCGTCTGCGGTGGAAGCTCGCCGAGCGCGCGGGAGTCTCGACTTCGAGCGTGCACGCCTACATCGTCGGCGAGCACGGCGACACCGAGTTCCCGCTGTGGTCGAAGGCGACGATCGGCACCGTCCCGATCCTCGAGTGGGTCACGCCCGCGGGCGACCGCATGTCCGTCGAAGAGCTCGACCAGATCGCCATCGACGTGCGCGACGCCGCCTACAAGGTGATCCAGGGCAAGGGGGCGACGAACTACGCGATCGGCCTGTCGAGCGCGCGCATCATCGAGGCGATCCTGAACGACGAGCGCGCGGTCATGCCGGTCTCGCCGGTGCTGCGCGACTTCCACGGCGTCGACGGCGTGGCGCTGTCGGTGCCCTCCGTCGTGAGCGCGGCCGGTGCCGTGCCGATCCGTGAGACGCAGTTCGACCACCAGGAGCTCGAACTGTTCCACGCCTCCGCCGACGCACTGAAGCAGGTGGCAGACTCGCTGCGCGGCTGAGCTCTCACTCGGTCGCGGAGGGCGACCGCCGCCCGCGGGCGGAACCGTGCTCCCGTGAGGAGTCCGATGTCCGCCCGCGAGCCGTCGCGAGGAGACTGGCCATGACGGCTGCCCCCAGTGACAGGATCACGAACAGGAGCGGCCACACGTCCGACGGCTCGGTCACGAGACTCCGTGGCTCTCGGCGCGGGCGGTGGTGGCCCGAGCATGCGCCGTGATGGGGATCGGCGCGAGCACGATCGGGCCGTGTGCGCGCCGGCGCCACCAGAGGTAAGCGCCACCGATCGCGAGGCTGAGGCCGATCGTGATGAGCGCGCTCCACTGCAGCAGCGGCGAGTCGCCCTCGAGGTCGTAGATCTCGGGCCGCGGCCACACGAGGTTCACGATCATCGCGATCTGGAACGCGACGGCGACGGCGTTCACCACGACACCCCAGCGGTCGAGGGTGAACAACGGCTTGCCGTCCTCGTCGACGCCCGAGGGCAGACCTCCGGTACGGCGCTGACGGATGCGGGCGACCAGCAGCGGTGCGGTCACGCCGAGATACGCGATGTAGATCATCGCGATTCCGATGCTCGAGAGCGCCGTGAACAGCGCGGGCTGGCCGAAGTTCACGGCGAGCGCGATGGCGGCGCCCACCCCCACCACCACCGATGCCGTGATCGGCGTGCCGGTGCGCGGCGAGACCCGACCGATCGCGCGGTGGAACGGCAGGGCGCGCTCGCGCGACATCGAGAACATCATGCGCGCTCCGGCGGTCTGCACGGCGAGGGTGCACGCGAACACCGCGACCGCGACGGTGCACAGCATGAGGCGTCCGCCCGTGTCGCCGAGGACGGCGGTGATGACGTACGAGAGTCCGTAGGTCGCGAGGTTGCCGTCGGTGAGGCTGGGAGCGGCGAGCAGTGCGCCGACGATGAGCAGCGCGCCGCCGAGGCCCGAGAACACCAGCGCGCGCAGGATCGTCCGGGGCGTGGTGCGGCGCGGATTGTGGGTCTCTTCGGCCAGCTCGCTCGCCGAGTCGAAGCCGACCAGCACGTACGCGGCCATGAGCGACGACGCGAGCCACGCGAACAGGTACGGCTCGGTGCCGACGCGCCCCTCGGTGGTGAGGAGGATCGACGGGTCGCGCTGCGGCAGCAGGAACAGGATCGCGATGAGCACGATCGCGCCGATGATCTCGACGACGACACCGAACGACGTGATCCGCGCCATGAGCCGCACGCTGAGGATGTTCACCGTGGTGGTCGCGGTGAGCATGATGAGGCCGAGCACGATGGCGTTCGCTGCACCGGTCGGAGACGCGATCGATGGATCGGCGCCCGGGCCGCCGACGATCTGGAAGCCGTCCCAGATCGCCGGGAGCACCGCCTGCACGGCGATCGCCGCGACGGCGACGGTGATGATCTGGCCGATCACCATCGTCCAGCCCGCCATCCAGCCGAAGACGGTGCCGGCCAGGCGGCTGGACCAGTGGAAGATCGCACCCGAGATCGGCCACCGCGCCGAGAGCTGAGCGAAGTTGAGGGCGACCATCAGCTGACCGAGGAACACGGCGGGCCAGGTCCAGAAGAAGGCGGCCCCCCCGAGCCCGAAGCCGAGCGCGAAGAGCTGGAAGACGGTCGTGAGGATCGAGACGAACGAGAAGCCGGCAGCGAAAGACGAGAACGAGCCCACCCCGCGGTGGAGCTCCTGCGTGTAACCGTGGTCGGTGTCGGCACCGGAGTCGTGCAGCGAGGATCGGCGAGCGGTCAATGCCATGGCGGGCCCTTTCGGAGGTGGCGTGCTGATACGGCCGGACAGGCGATGGAGCCCGATACCTGTCAATCGATAGTTATCGTTTGCATCGAGTGTGAAGGCCCGCGATTCCACACCGATTGCCGCCCCGTTTCAGGCGTGTAACAGTGTTCCGGCCGCGGTCGGACGCGCGCCGCAGAGCCCTCGGAACGGGCTCAGCGACCGGTGGCGGCGGCGATCGCGGCGTCGTCGAGGCCGCACAGCCGCAGGCAGGCGTCGGCGATGCGGACGGCGTCGATCATCTCGCCGTCGCGACGCAGCGGGATCACGATCTCGACGAGATGAATGATCGCGGCGCCCAGTTCGGCGAGCGTCCAGGTGGCGCGAAGCGCGTCGGTCGCCGCATCCATCGCGAATGCGCCGTAGGCGTCACGCAGCTCGCGCCGCGACGCACGGAAGCCGTCGAAACGGTCGCGGTTCGCCTCGGGCAGCAGATAGAGCGTGCCGATGTTGTGCGGTGCGGCGGCCAGAGTCTCGACGTCGCGGACGGCCAGCGTGTGCAGCGCGGCAGCGGAGGCGAGCGACGGATCCTCGCGCAGCGTCTTCGCGAACTCGACGCTGGGACGCACGGTGCGCTCGAGCAGTTCGACGAGGATGTCGTCCTTGCCGGCGAAGTGATAGTAGAGGGACGCCTGACGGATGCCTATCCTCTCGGCGATCGCACGGGTCGTGGTGGCGGCGAACCCGTTCTCGACGAACAGCGCGGCGGCGGCATCGAGGATCTCGTCGCGAGGTGCCAGTTGGGTGGAGCCGGCGGTGGCCCGGGGCCGGCCCACGCGGGCTCGGGGCGTCGTGCTCATACCGGCATCCTCGCACGATCGCGCGAGGATGCCCGTCGAGCGGATCACGCCCTGGCGAGGTGGGCGCGCCAGCCGCCGAGTGCCGAGATATCGGTGGCACCCTCGAGCGCAGCGGGCGTGGCGAGGAAGCCGGCGACCCTCGTGCCGTCGTGGAGCAGCACCGAGCCGATCGCGAGCGGCAGGGGCACGGCATCCACCACCGCCGCGAATCCGGCCGCGGGAAGGTCCCACACCTCGCCCACGATCGACGTGCCGCCCGCGCCGATGTGCACGAGGCCGGGCTTCGCGGGCGTGGTGGCCAGCGCGTGGAACGCGTACTCGGCGGCGGTGGACGCTGCGCCGATCAGGCGGCCGCCGGCGGCGACGAGCTGACTGTTGAGCGGCTGGCCGCTGAGGTGCGCGCCCACCACGAACAGGCGCCGCGGCGCCGCCGCGATGCGCTGCGCGATCTGCGCGAGCACGCGATCGGTGAATGCGGGTCCGGTCAGCATGATGCCGAACGACAGGCCGTCGACGACGCCGGCGGGGACCGCGAGCGAGGCCATGTCGAGCAGGTTCGCGAAGTTCGTGAAGCGCCCCATGCGCGAGTTCGCGCCCACCGGATCAGCCGCGACCTCGGCGAGCGTCGGGTGCCAGGTCGTCGTCGGGGTGAGCAGCGCGACGCAGCCGTCGAGCGCCTCTGCCCCGCGCAGGCGCAGCGCGTCGAGCCGCTCGAAGTCGTCGAACAGCTCGTGCGCCGCCGGCGCCGCGCCGGCGAGGATGATGCCCGCGACCGTCTCGTCGAGGTCCGCGCCGATCAGCTCGCGGTGAGCCGCGATGTGCGCGCCGACGGCGCTGTACCGCTCGGCGACGAACGCGCCGTCGTACAGCAGCCGCGCCGCATCCAGCAGCGCCGAGATGTCGCGCTCGACGACCTCGAACCCCGCGGACCGCGCCACCTCCGTGGCGGCGACGAAGGCTTCACGCCAGCCGTCCGCGAGGCCCTCGAGCTGGGTCGGCAGGGGCACGGCGAGCCGTGCGCGCGCGGGCAGCGCCGCGTGCGCAGCATCCGTCCTCGCCAGCGGATCCCGCCCGTCGACACCGGTCATCATCTCGACCGCCGACCTCGCGAGGTCGAGGTCGCGGGCGAACACCGTCACCACGTCCTGCGTGCGGCACGCGGGCACGACGCCGGTCGTGGGCACCAGCCCCTTGGTCGGCTTGACGCCGACGATGCCGTTGAGCGCCGCCGGGACGCGGCCCGAGCCGGCGGTGTCGGTGCCGAGCGCGAGGTCGACGATGCCGAGGGCTACCGCGACGCCCGAGCCCGACGACGAGCCGCCGGAGATGCGCGTCGGATCCCATGCGTTGCGCACGGCTCCGAACGGTGAGCGCGTGCCGACGAGTCCCGTCGCGAACTGGTCCAGGTTCGCCTTGCCGACCACGATCGCACCCGCGGCGCGGAGGCGGGCGACCGCGGTCGCGTCGACGACGGGTTCGTAGGCGAAGGATGCCGCTCCCGCCGTCGTCTGGAGTCCGGCGACGTCGATGTTGTCCTTGACCGCGACGGTGAGGCCGGCCAGCGGCAGGTCGTCACCGGCCGCGACGCGCGCGTCGACGTCGGCGGCTTCCGCGACCAGATCGGCCGCGGGCCGCAGCGAGATCCAGATCTCGGGTCGGTCGACCTCGGCGATCCGGGCGAGGGAGCGCTCGACGGCGGCGCGGGCGGTCGGCTGGCGGCGGGTCATGCGTGTGCTCCGATCGCGGCGAGGATCTGACCCGGGACGACCTGCTCTCCGGGTGAGGCGTACAGCTCGAGCACTCGGCCCGCGCGCGGAGCGACGACCTTGGACTCCATCTTCATGGCCTCGACCGACAGGATCGGATCGCCCGCGGCGACCGCACTGCCGACGTCGACCGACAGCTGCCACACCGTCGAGGCGAACGGCGCGTACACCGGCTCGGCACCGTCGGGGATCGTGATCTCGGCGGGAGCCGGCGGTGCGGGCGGCTCGTCCGAGCGCTCGAACTCGCCCGCGAGGCGCCAGCGCTCCCGCTCCTCGGCGAACGCCGCGCTCTGGCGATCGCGGAACTGCGAGATCGAGGCGGCGTTGTCGTCGAGGAACCGCGAGTACTCGGCGATCGAGAAGGTGCCGTCGACGGTCTCGTACTCGCCGCGGCCGGCGTCGGTCTCGGCGCGCAGCTCGAGCAGCTCCTCGGCCGAGACCGGGTACCACTCGATGCGGTCGAAGAAGCGCAGCGCCCACGGGTTCTCCTGGAACAGCCCGCCGCGGCGGAAGCGGTTCCAGATCTGCACGGTGCGGCCGACGAACTGGTAGCCGCCCGGGCCCTCCATGCCGTAGATGCACATGTACGCGCCGCCGATGCCGACGGAGTTCTCGGCGGTCCAGGTGCGGGCGGGGTTGTACTTGGTCGTGACGAGCCGGTGGCGCGGGTCGAGGGGGGTCGCCACCGGGGCGCCGAGGTACACGTCGCCGAGTCCCAGCACGAGATAGCTCGCGTCGAACACGGTGCGGAACACGTCGTCGACCGAGTCGAGGCCGTTGATGCGGCGGATGAACTCGATGTTCCACGGGGTCCACGGGGCGTCGTTGCGGACGCCGTTCATGTACCGCTCGATCGCCAGCCGCGTCGCGGGATCGTCCCAGCTGAGTGGCAGGCGCACCGTGCGCGAGGGCACGACGAGCTCGCTCGTGGGCGGCACCTCGGCCTCCAGCTCCTGCAGGAGCGCCGCCATCTTGGACGCGGGCAGGACGTCCGGGTCGGTGTGGACCTGGAGGGAACGGATGCCGGGGGTGACGTCGACGATGCCCTTCGGGGCGTGCGCGGCCAGCGTCTCCTGCAGAGCGTGGATGCGCATGCGCAGCGCGAGGTCGAGCTGCATCGGGCCGTACTCCACGAGCACGTTGGAGTCGCCGTCGCGGCGATAGGTGACGCTCGGACCCGTCTCGGTCTCCGCGCGGCGCGCGTATACGCCGTCATCGCCGTCGCGGCGATAGGTGACGCTCGGACCCGTCTCGGTCTCCGCGCGGCGCGCGTATACGCCGTCATCGCCGTCGCCGCCCGCAGTGAGGAGCGTCGGGGCGGCGCGCCGCGTGATGAGCGACGGCGCCTCGGCCTCGAGGACCGGCACGAACCGCACGCGGTCGCCGGGGCGCAACTGTCCCACCTTCCAGAGCTCGCCGCTCGCCACCACGGCCGGGCACACGAATCCGCCCAGCGACGGGCCGTCGGGCCCGAGGATGATCGGGGTGTCACCGGTGAAGTCGATCGCGCCCACGGCATACGGGGTGTCGTGGATGTTCGACGGATGCAGCCCCGCCTCTCCCCCGTCGGGCCGGGCCCAGCGCGGCTTCGGCCCGATGAGCCGCACGCCGGTGCGCGCCGAGTTCAGGTGCACCTCGTAGTCGGTGGCGTAGAACGCATCGAGGTCGTCGCGGGTGAAGAACTCGGGCGCGGCGTGCGGACCCTCGGTCACACCGATGGTCCACGCGTCGGTGAGCGCCGGGCGGCGGTCGGCCGGGGTCTCGTCGCCGAGCTCGGCGTCGACCACCGGCGCCTCGACGCCGCCCAGGCGCAGCACGTCGCCGGCCAGGAGCGCCCGGCCGCCGTGGCCACCGAAGCCGCCGAGCGTGAAGGTCGACGCGCTGCCGAGGTAGGCCGGCACGTCGAGACCGCCGCGCAGGGCGACATAGGTCCGAAGCCCCGGGCCGCTCGCGGGCCCGATCGCCAGCGTCGCACCGGCAGGCACACGCACCGGCTCCCACAGCGGCACGCGCTCGCCGTCGACCGTGACCGCGGCGGGAGCGCCGGTGACGGCGACGACCGCGGCGTGCGAGAACCGCAGGGTCGGCCCGGTGAGCGTGATCTCGAGCGCGGGTGCGCCTTCGGGGTTGCCGACGGCGAGGTTCGCCTCGGAGAACGACACGCGGTCGAACGGGCCGCTCGGCGGTACGCCGATCTGCCAGTACCCGACGCGACCGGGAAGGTCCTGCACGGTGGTCATCGCACCGGGCGCGATGACGTCGATGCGCGGATCGGGATCCTCGGTGACGTCGAGGGTGGAGGTGCTGTGGGTCGCGTCGACAAGCGCGGGTGTCTCGGCGAGCGCGCGCAGCATCCCGAGGTTCGTGACGATGCCGTCGACGCGGCTGGCGTCGAGCGCATGGCCGAGCAGCTCGAGCGCCGCGGGCCGGTCGCCGGCGTGCGCGATCACCTTCGCGAGCATGGGGTCGTAAGACGCCGTGACCTCGGTGCCGTCCTCGACCCAGCCGTCGATCCGCACCCCGGCGATCGCCTCCGCACCCTGGCCGGGGAACGCGGCACGCGTCACGAGACCCGTCGAGGGCAGCGAGCTCTTGCCCGGGTCCTCGGCGTACACGCGCGCTTCGACGGCGAATCCCCGCGGCATCCATTCCCGCGTGAACACGTCTTCGGCAAGCCCCGATGCACCGTCGCGGGCGAGGGTGAGCATCATCGCGACCAGGTCGACCCCGAACACCTCCTCGGTGACGGGATGCTCGACCTGCAGGCGCGTGTTCACCTCGAGGAACGACGCCTCCTCACGCACCGGGTCGTACACGAACTCGACGGTGCCGGCACTCCGATAGGAGACGGATGCTGCGAGCTCACGCGCCGATCGGTGCAGCAGGTCGCGCACGTGGGCGGGCAGGGCGGGCGCGGGCGCCTCTTCGATGACCTTCTGGTTGCGGCGCTGGAGCGAGCAGTCGCGGTCGCCGAACACCGCGACGCGGCCCTCGCCGTCGCCGAACAGCTGCACCTCGACGTGACGGGCGGGGCGCACGAAGCGCTCGAGGAAGATGCCCGTAGACCCGAAGTTCGCCGCGGCGAGCGCCGCGACCCGGGCGAAGGCGTCGCGCACCTCGGTGGCGCTGAAGCACGCCTGCATGCCGATGCCACCACCACCGCCGGTGGCCTTCACCATGACGGGGTAGCCGATCGCGTCGGCGGCCGCGACGGCCTCGTCGGCGTCGGCGAGCAGGCCCGTGCCGTGGAGCATGGGCACCCCCGCGCGCTGCGCGAGCTCACGGGCCGTGTGCTTCTCGCCGAACGCGGCGATGTGGTCTGCCGAAGGCCCGACGAACCCGATGCCCGCCCCCTCGACGGCCGCCGCGAACGCGAGGTTCTCGGACAGGAACCCGTAGCCGGGGTGGATGAGCCCGGCGCCGGCGTTGAGCGCCGCCTCGAGCACGGCGTCGGCGCGGAGGTACGACTCCTTGGGCGCGGCCGGGCCGAGGCGCACCGCCTCGTCGGCCTCGCGCACGTGCGGCGCGGCGCGATCGGCGTCGGAGTACACGGCGACGGTGCGCATGCCGAGGTCGCGGGCCGAGCGGATGACGCGCCGCGCGATCTCGCCGCGGTTGGCGATCAGGACGGTGTCGCGCGAGAGAGCGGTCATCGGGAGGCCTCCTCGGTGCCGGCCGCCTCGCGCGGCTCGACCGTGATCACGCGCAGCGGCGTGGGGTTGAAGTCGTTGCAGGGGTTGTTCATCTGCGGGCAGTTCGACACGATCACGAGAACGTCGCGCTCGGCGCGCAGCGCAACGCGTTTGCCGGGGGCGCTCATGCCGTCGACGATGCCGAGGCTGCCGTCGGCCTCGACGGGGACGTTCATGAACCAGTTGATGTTCGAGACGAGGTCGCGCGCGCCGAGCCCGTGCACCGCCGCCTCGGTGAGGAAGTTCTCGCGGCACGCGTGCTGGAACGCGACGTGGTGCCCGTAGCGCAGCGTGTTGGACTCCTTGGAGCACGCTCCCCCGATGGTGTCCTGACGGTCGATCTCGTTCACCACGACGGTCATGAGCGGCAGCGACTCGTTCGAGAGCAGCACCGACCCCTCGCGCAGGTAGGCGTTGCCCTGCGCGACGAGGGTGTCGGGCGCGCTGTAGCGGTGCGCCGTGTCGTGGGCGTCGTACACGAGGAAGTCCGCTGACTGGTTGCCGCCGACGTCGACGATGGTGAGCACATTGCCGGCGGCGACGACGGCCGACCACGACGCGTTGGACACGATGCGCTCGTCCGCGACGACGCGGCCGGGGACGGCACTCGAACTCCAGTCCAGCAGCGAGTCGGGAGCGGCGACGGCGCCGACGGGCACCGCGCTTTCGAAGGGGGTTGCGACGAGGGTCATGCGCGGGCCTCCGCGTAGTCGAGGGTGTTCAGGTAGGCACGGCGCGACTCGGGCGAGGCGTCGAATCGCGGGCTGCCGGGCAGCGTCGGCGAGCCGCGCCACGCGTGCACGCGCAGCGGGCCGCTGCGGTAGCCGGGCGCCGGATCGGCGGGATGCATGACGTTCGCTATGAGCACGATGAGCGGCAGTTCGGCCACGAGCGTGACCGAGGTGCCGGGTCCGGCTGACCCGAGCCACTCGATCGCACCGTCCGGTCCGACCCTCACGCCCTGGAAGAACGAGATGCTCGGCGGCAGGTCGCGCGGGGCGAGGCCGTGCTTCGCGGCCGCCTTGAGGAACAGCGCACGGCCTGACGGCGCCGGGCCCTCCGGACGTGCATCGCCGAACCGCGCCAGGTTCGCAGCATCCGTCGACGTTCCGAACAGTGCGTCATGCCGCCCCGAGGTGTCGGCGACGATCGTGGCGAGCGCACGGCCGTCGCCTGAGAGCAGGGGATGCCCCGCCCCGAGGTAGGCCTGCCACGGGATCTTGACGGTGTCGGCGACGTTCAGGCGTTCCCACGGCTCGTCGGCATTGAACAGCAGCACGTGCGCGTTGGCGTCGCCGGCCGGGTCGTCAAGACGCAGGTGGGTGCCCCGGGCGATCACGCGGTGGGTGTAGCCGCCAGGTGCGACCGTCTCGGCCCACGTGAGCGTGGCCGGGTCGACGCCGGCGGGGACATAGGGAGAGGAGGATGCCGGCAGGTAGGGCATGAAGTCGCTGGTCAGGCCGGTCTGCGCGCGGGCATCGGCGCGGGCGTTGCCGACGGTGTCGGTGACGTGGAGTGTGGTCATTCCCGGGGCTCCTACCTATATCTGTCGAACGACAGGTATTCGAAGTATGGGGCGGCCCCGTGTCGGCGCGATTGTGCCCTCGTTTCGCCCGTGTAACGGATCCGGGCGACGGATGCTGCGACAGCTCGCTTTCGTCCCGCGCGGCTCAGCGGGGCTCGCCGGCGATGTCGCGGGGCGGACGTAGGCTCATCGCATGCCCGCCGCCCGACGCCCGACGCAGACCGCCCCCTATCGGTGCACCGAGTGCGGCTGGACCACGCTCAAGTGGGTCGGGCGCTGTGGCGAGTGCCAGCAGTGGGGCACCGTGGTCGAGGCCGCCGAACAGACCGGCATCCTCCGGTCGGTCACGCCGGTGTCTCCCGGGACGGGGCGCGCGGCGCAGCCGATCACCCGCATCGACACCTCCGACGCCCCGCGGCGCACCTCCGGCGTGGGCGAGTTCGACCGCGTGCTCGGCGGCGGGCTCGTGCCCGGGGCCGCCATCCTCCTCTCGGGCGAACCGGGCGTCGGCAAGTCGACGCTGCTGCTCGAGGTCGCCGCACGGTCGGCGCAGGCCGGGCGCCGCGTGCTCTACGCGAGCGCCGAGGAATCGACGGCACAGGTGCGGCTGCGCGCCGAACGCACCGGCGCTCTCCACGACGAGCTGTACCTCGCGAGCGAGACCGACCTGGCGACGATCCTCGGCCACGTCGACGACGTGACGCCCGACCTCCTCATCGTCGACTCGGTGCAGACGGTGTCGTCGGCACTGTCCGAGGGCATGGCCGGGCATCCGTCGCAGGTGCGCGAGGTCGCCGCGACGCTCATCCGCGTCGCGAAGGACCGCGGGCTGCCGACGATCATCGTGGGTCACGTGACAAAAGACGGCTCGATCGCGGGGCCTCGCATCCTCGAGCACCTGGTCGACGTGGTCTGCCAGTTCGAGGGCGACCGGCAGACGTCGCTGCGGTTCGTGCGCGCGCTCAAGAACCGCTTCGGCCCCACGGACGAGGTCGGATGCTTCGACATGACCGGCGCCGGCATCGCCGAGGTGCCCGACCCCAGCGCGCTGTTCCTCGGGCACGGCAGCACCGAGCCCGGCACGTGCGTGTCGATCGCGCTCGAGGGCCGCCGCGCGCTGCCGGTCGAGGTGCAGGCGCTCACCATCGACAGCAAGTCGGGCAACCCGCGGCGCATCGTGAACGGCGTCGATGCCGCGCGCGTCGCGACCGTGCTCGCGGTGCTCGAGAAGCGGATGCGGATCAAGACCTCCGACCAGGACGTCTACGTCTCGACGGTCGGCGGTGTGAGATTCGCCGAACCGGCGGCCGACCTCGCCATCGCGCTCGCGGTCGCCAGCGCGGTCGAGGGCTGGACGATCCCGCGGCATATCGCCGTCGTCGGCGAGCTGAGTCTGGCGGGCGAGGTGCGTCCCGTCACCCAGGCCGCACAGCGGCGCAGCGAAGGAGCCCGCCTCGGCTATCGGGACGTGATCGACCACCGCTCGGGGTCGCTGGGCGGCGCCGTCAGCGACGTGCGGGCGCGCTCGAAGGGCCGCCCCGGCGAGGACATCCCCGAGTTCTGAGCAGCGGCGACGCGCTCAGCGACCGCGAGGCCGCCGGCGACGCTCCGGGTCGGCGAATCCCAGCACGATGGGGATCACGAGTCCAGCCGCGCACACGATTCCGACCAGCAGGAATTCCACCCGGCGAGTCTGCCCCGTGGTCCCGCGTCGCGCAAACCCTTCGCCCGGAGTGTCGCCGGGTCGAGGCATCCGTCCGGCGCCCCCTCTTGCCAGATCAGGAGACCTGGCGGAGACAGGAACTTTCGCGCCCGATCGTCCGGTTCTCGCCGGATCTCCTGATCTGGTCGACACGAACGTGGCCCGGGAGGCGGGACGCCGGAGTCAGGCGTCGAGTGCGGCGATGAGGTCGGTGGGCGACGCCTGCAGAGGGTGTGGTCCGGCGATGTCGAAGAAGACGGTGGTGATCTCGTCCTCGTGCGCGCCGAGGAAGGCGCGCAGCCAACTCGGCGATTGCAGCGCGACTCCCGGCGGCAGCGTCTCGGGCTTGTGTGCGGCGTCGCTGAACAGCAGCAGCGCGACGTCGCCGGTCTTCGCGTCGCGGTACGTCCAGACCTCGCCGACATCGAGTGGGTTGTCGCGGTGTCCGGGACGCATCAGCGGGACGACGGTGGGCCCGTGGCGCAGCGCGAAGGCGACCGCGGCCATGTCCTGCGTCTGGAGCGCGTCGCCGAGCTGCGTGTTGCGGAACTCGAGCGGTTCCTTCGCCTTGTTCGCGCGCTTCTTGCCTGCCACCCGTCCAGCGTAATCGCCCGCTCGCCGCCGCTCTCCCCGGACCGGGAGCGGCTCAGGCGAGGAAGCCGCGCAGCAGAGCCTCGGAACCGGCCAGGTGTTCGAGGATCGCGGCTTCCGCAGCATCCGGTCGCCCCGCGAGGATCGCGGTCACGATGCGCTCGTGCTGCACGTTGGAGTGCTCGATGTTGCGCGGCAGCAGCGGGAAGGTGTCGAGCCACTCGTTCACGCGCGCGCGGTTCTCGGCGGCGAGCGCGACGAGCGACGGGATGGCGGCGAGCTCGGCGATCGTCAGGTGGAGCAGGGTGTCGAGCCGGCGATAGTCGGATTCGGATGCCTCGGCCACGACCTCGTACCGCGCCCAGAGCTCGTCGCGGGCGGCGGCGTCGAGCGTGCGTCCGGCTGCCGCACGCGCCGCGCCCGCCTCGAGCACGCGGCGAAGCCCGAGGACGTCCTCGAGCTCGGCGGTCGTGACGTCGCGGGGGTGTGGCGGCTGCGGCAGCGGGTCGGCGACGAACGTGCCGCCGTAGCGGCCCCGGCGACGCACGAGGTAGCCGGTGTCCGCGAGCTCGCGGATCGCCTCGCGCACGGTGTCGCGACTCACCGCGTAGAGCACGGCGAGCTCCCGCTCGGATGGGAGCGACTCCCCCGGCGCGACGACACCGAGCCGGATCGTCTGCACCAGCCGCGCGACGGTGTCCTCGAGCGCGTTGCCCTCGCGCACCGGCCGGTAGACGGCCTTGCGCACCTCCTGCAGCGGGGCATCGGTCATGGCGAGACCTTACAGGGGCGTGACGTAGGCGTTGGTGATGCCGCCGTCCACCACGAACGTGCTCGCGGTAACGAACGACGCGTCGTCCGACGCGAGGAAGGCGACCGCAGCCGCGAGCTCTTCGGGTTCGGCGAAGCGGCCCATCGGGACGTGTACGAGCCGGCGCTGCGCGCGCTCGGGGTCCTTCGCGAAGAGCTCCTGCAGCAGCGGGGTGTTCACCGGCCCCGGGCACAGCGCGTTCACGCGCACGCCCTGGCGCGCGAACTGCACGCCGAGCTCGCGGGTCATGGCGAGGACGCCCCCTTTGGACGCGGTGTACGAGATCTGCGACGTCGCCGACCCGAGCAGCGCCACGAACGAGGCGGTGTTGATGATCGATCCCTTGCCCGCCGGCACCATGTGCCGCAGCGCCGCTCGCGAGCACAGGTACACGCTCTTGAGGTTGACGTCCTGCACGCGATCCCACGCCGGCAGCTCGGTCGTCTCGATCGAGTCGTCATCGGCGGGAGAGATGCCGGCGTTGTTGAAGGCGATGTCGAGGCGCCCGAGGTCCCCCGCGACCGAGTCGAACAGCATGTTGACGGATGCCTCGTCCGCGACGTCCACGAGCCGGAACAGGCCGTCCACCTCGGCGGCGGCACGCTCGCCCGTCGCGGGGTCGAGGTCGGCGATCACGACGCGTGCGCCCTCGGCGGCGAACCGCCGTGCGGTCGCGAGGCCGATGCCGGATGCCCCGCCCGTGATGACGGCCACCCGGTCCTTGAGCCGCTGGGTCAGATCCATGCTGTTCCCTTCCATTTCTGCCGTGCGCAATCCGGACTTTGCAGGATTCCGCGCCCCGGAGGCCGCGAAGTCCGGACATCGCAACGGTGGTGGATGCCGATCACGAGGCGTCCGTCGCGAAGAAGACGTTCTTGGTCTCGGTGAAGTGCTCGGCGGCGTCGGGGCCGAGCTCGCGGCCGAGCCCCGACGCCTTCATGCCGCCGAACGGGGTCCAGTACCGCACGGAGGAGTGCGAGTTGACCGACAGCACGCCGCTCTTCACGCCCCGCGAGACGCGCACGGCACGGCCGAGGTTCTCCGTCCAGATCGAGCCGGCGAGACCGTAGATCGTGTCGTTCGCGAGACGGATCGCTCCGGCCTCGTCCTCGAACGGCAGCACCGCGACGACGGGTCCGAAGACCTCCTCGCGCGCGATGCGGTCGGCGGGGTCCGCCAGCACCACCGTGGGCGCGAACCAGAAGCCGTCACCGGACGGCGCCGACCCGCGGAACGCGACGTCCGCACCATCGAGGAACCCTTCGACGGTGAAGCGATGCGAGGCCGAGATCAGCGGGCCCATCTCTGTCGCCTCGTCCGCGGGGTCGCCGACTCGCCAGGCCCGCACCGCGGGCTCGAGCAGCTCGAGGAACCTGTCGTACACCGATCGCTCGACCAGGATGCGGCTGCGGGCGCAGCAGTCCTGCCCGGCATTGTCGAACACCGCACCCGGTGCCGATGCCGCGGCCTTCTCGAGGTCGGCGTCGGCGAACACGATGTTGGCGCTCTTGCCGCCGAGCTCCAGGGTGACGGGCTTGAGCTCGCGCGCACAGCCGGCCGCGACATCCGTCCCCACCGACGTCGATCCGGTGAAGACGACCTTGCGCACGTCCGGGTGGGACACGAACCGCTGCCCGACCACGGAGCCAGACCCCGTCACCACTTCGAAGAGCCCCTCGGGCAATCCGGCGAGAAGCGCGAGCTCCCCCAGCCGGATCGCCGTGAGCGGCGTCAGCTCGGCGGGCTTCAGCACCACGGCGTTGCCCGCGGCGAGCGCCGGAGCGAACCCCCACGATGCGATCGTCATCGGGAAATTCCACGGCACGATGATCCCGACGACGCCGTAGGGCTCGTGGAACGTCACGTCGAGCCCGCCCGCGACCGGGATCTGCTGTCCCGACAGACGCTCGGGCGCGCCGGCGTAGAAGTTCAGCACCTGCGCGACGTGCGACGCCTCCCAGCGCGCCGAGCCGATCGGGTGACCCGAGTTCAGCACCTCCAGCTGCGCCAGCTCCTCCCCGTGCGCCTCGACGACGCGCGCGAACGACCGCAGCGCGTCGGCGCGCGCGACCGGCGGCAGCGAGGCCCACGAACGCTGCGCGACGACGGCGCGCGAGATCGCAGCATCCGTCTCGCCCGCACTCGCGCGGGCGACCTCACGGATCGGCAGCGCGGTCGCCGGGTTGATGACGGTGAACACGCTCATGCGGTCGGCACTCCTCGTGATGCATAGACGGATGCCTCGGCCACGAGACCTGCGAACAGCCGGCGGTCCTCCTGGTTCTGCTCGGGGTGCCACTGCACGCCGAGCACATAGCCCTCGCCGTCGGACTCGAACGCCTGCACGAGCCCGTCGGTGTGGGCGGTCGCGACCAGTCCGGCGCCGAGACGGTCGATGCCCTGGTGGTGGTAGCTATGGACCTCGAGCTCACCGGGACCGACGAGCTCCGCCAGGCGCGACCCCTCGTCGACGATGACGTCGTTCGTCGCGAAGACGCCGCCGCCGACGCGGAACCGCTCGGTGCCGAGCGCCTCGGGCAGATGCTGATGCAGCGTGCCGCCGCGTGCCACGTTCACGAGCTGGAGGCCGCGGCAGATCGCGAGCACCGGGAGCCGACGCTGTTCCGCGCCGCGGAACAGCGCGAGCTCCCACGCGTCGCGGTCCGGGCGCGGCTCGTCGGTGAGCGGATGCCGCTGTGCCCCGTAGAGTTCCGGCTGCACGTCGCGCCCGCCGGTGAGGATCAGTCCGTCGAGTCCATCGAGCACCGCTTCGGCTGCGATCTCGGGGTCCGGCTGCGGCGGCAGCAGCACGGCCACGCCGCCGGACGCCGTCACCGAGTCGAAGTAGACCTGCGGGAGGAACGCCGCACGCACGTCCCATACGCCTTGCTTGGCCTGCTCGAGGTAGGTCGTCAGGCCGATCAGGGGCTTCCTAAAGGCGTTCGAAGCCACGGACCCTCTCCCAGTCGGTCACGGCGGCGTCGTAGGCCTCGACCTCGATGCGCGCCTGGTTCAGGTAGTGGTCGACCATGTCGTCGCCGAACGCCGCACGGGCGATGGCCGACTCGTCGAACAGCTGCGCCGCTTCGCGCAACGTGGTCGGCAGGTGGTCGACGCCGGCCGTGTAGGCATTGCCCTCCAGCCGGTCGGGCAGCGGCAGCTCGTGTTCGATGCCGTGCAGGCCGCCCGCGATGATGGCGGCGATGCCCAAGTACGGGTTGACGTCGCCGCCCGGCACCCGGTTCTCGACCCTGAGCGAGGAACCGTGGCCGACCACGCGCAGCGCGCACGTGCGGTTGTCGACGCCCCACGCGACGCCCGTCGGGGCGAACGAGCCCTTCGCGAACCGCTTGTACGAGTTGATGTTGGGCGCGTAGAGCAGCGTGAACTCGCGGAGCGTCGCCAGGACGCCGGCGATCCAGTGGTCCATGAGCGGGCTGAAGCCGTGCGCGCCGTCGCCGGCCATGACGGGGTCGCCCGCCGCCGAGCGCAACGAGAGGTGGATGTGGCAGCTGTTGCCCTCGCGCTCGTTGAACTTGGCCATGAACGTGATCGACTTGCCGTGATGCCCGGCGATCGCCTTCGCGCCGTTCTTGTAGATCGCGTGCTGGTCGGCGGTCTGCTGCACCTCGGCGAACCGGAACGCGATCTCCTGCTGGCCCAGGTTGCACTCGCCCTTGACGCCCTCGGTGTAGAGGCCGGCCCCGTCCATCGACAGCCGGATGTCGCGCAGCAGCGGCTCGAGGCGGCCCGAGGCGAGCAGGTCGTAGTCGACGTTGTAGTCGGTGGACGGAGTGAGGTCGCGGTAGCCCTTGGCCCAGGCCTCCCGATACGTGTCGTCGAAGACGATGAACTCGAGCTCCGTCCCGGAGAAGGCAACGAGACCTCGGCCGGCGAGCCGCTCGCGCTGGCGGTTCAGGATGTCGCGCGGCGACTGCACCACGGGGTCGCCGTTCTCCCACGTGAGGTCGGCCATCACGAGTGCCGATCCGGGAAGCCACGGGATGCGCCGGAGTGTGGAGACGTCGGGCCGCAGCATCATGTCGCCGTAGCCGGTCTCCCAGCTCGACATCGCGTAGCCGTCGACGGTGTTCATGTCGACGTCGACCGAGAGCAGGTAGTTGCACGCCTCCGCGCCGTGCGGCAGCACCTCCTCCTGGAAGAGCCGCGCCGACACCCGCTTGCCGACGAGCCGGCCCTGCGCGTCGGCGAACGCGACGATGACGGTGTCGATGTCACCCGCGGCGATCCCGGCGTCGAGATCGGAGACGCTGAGTGGGGCCTTGGCCGTCATGAGTCCTCCATTGGTGGGCAGCGCGTCCTTTTCGCCCCTCCAATGCCACCGTATCGGGCCACGCGCGGGACGAAGTTGCTTCTAAAGGTAGACACGAAGTACCTTTCGCGCCATTCTCTTGCCCAGAGGCGATACATCCGCAGAATCGCGCGCGCTTTCCCGAGAGCGAGGAGCCCGTCATGTCAGATTCCCGATCCGTCGGCGGCGTCACCTACACGCAGGCCGGCAGCGAGTACTTCCAGAAACGCCAACTCACCCGGGCCGCCGGATTCTGGGGCCTGTGGGGCCTCGGTGTCGCGGCTGTCGTCTCGGGCGACTTCTCGGGCTGGAACTTCGGCCTCGGAGCCGCCGGCTGGGGCGGGCTGCTGATCGCGACGCTGATCATCATCGTCATGTACTTCGGCATGCTCTTCTCGATCGGGGAGATGTCGGCGGCGCTGCCCCACACCGGCGGCGCCTATTCGTTCGCGCGATCGGCGATGGGCCCCTGGGGCGGATTCATCACGGGGTTCGCCGAGACCATCGAGTACGTCTTCACCACGGGCGTCATCGTGCTCTTCTCCGCCGACTACCTGAACGGGATCTTCTCGATCCTCACCGGCGGGGCGTTCGACCTCAAGGAGGCGGGACTCCAGTGGGTCTGGTGGATCGTCCTCTACGCCGTGTTCATCGCCCTCAACACCGCGGGAGCCGCGATCTCCTTCCGTTTCGCCGTCGTCGTGTCGATCCTGACCATCGGCATCCTCGTGCTCTTCGGCGTGCTCGCGTTCGCGAACGGCGCGGTGGACTTCTCCCGGGTGTGGGACATCGCGCCCGACGAGTCCGTTGCCGGATCGTCGGAGTTCCTGCCGTTCGGCGGTATGGGCATCCTGTTCGCCCTGCCGTTCGCGATGTGGTTCTTCCTCGGGATCGAAGAGCTCCCCCTCGCAGCGGAAGAGGCGCACAACCCTCAGAAGGACATCCCCCGTGCCGGTATCTGGGGCCTGCTGACCCTCATCTTCACCGGCGCCATCGTGCTGTTCCTGAACCCCGCGGTCACCGGCTCGGCCGCGATCGCGGCCAGCGGTGAGCCGCTGCTCGACGGCTTCCGAGCGTTCCTCCCGCCCCAGCTCGCCGCGGTGCTCGCCCTGTTCGCCCTGATCGGCCTCCTCGCTTCGCTGCAGGGCATCATGTTCGCGTACGGACGCAACATGTACTCCCTGTCGCGCGCGGGCTACTACCCCAAGTTCCTGTCGCTCACAGGCAAGCGCCAGACGCCATGGGTGGCTCTCCTGACAGGCGCGATCATCGGCTTCGTCGTGCTGGTCGGAGTCGACCTCATCACCAAGGCCAACGAAGACATCGGCGCCGTCTCGAACGCGATCGTGCTCAACATCGCGGTGTGGGGCGCCGTAATCTCGTACCTGCTGCAGATGGTGTCGTACATCGTGCTCAAGGTGAAGCTGCCCGACGTCGCGCGCCCGTACCGCAGCCCGGTCGGCATCACGGGCGCCGCCATCGCGGGCGTCATCGCACTCGCGACGTTCATCGGCCAGTTCATCAACCCCGGATACACGGCCGCGATCATCGCGATCGGAGTGCTCTACGTCATCGGCCTCGTCATCTTCGCCCTCGTCGGCCGCCACCGCCTCGTGCTCTCTCCTGAGGAGGAGTACGCGCTGTCGGGCGGCCGGCACCGCGATCCGCAGGCGGAGGGCTACGACGCGATGGAGAAAGAGGTCTTCGACAACAAGCCCTAGGTGTTCGGCCAAGACACCTGTGCAGGGGAAGAGGAGCGGGGCGTGGCCGCCTGGGGCGGCCCCGCCCCGATTCACGCGCACTGAAACGACTCAATCGACCGGTGCACGCTCGCGCTCGACACGCCGGATGCCGTGTCCCCCAAAAGGTGGACAAACCCGGCCGTGATGGTTATCGTTGATCCGCCGTCGACGGCTGGGAGACCGAGTCGGTGCACTGGGGAGCTGGGATCTTCTGGGGAATCTGGGGCCACTGAACTTCCGCAGCAAAGCGGTCCCTCGGATGCCATTGCAGGGCGTCCGAGGGACCGCGATTCCGTTTCCGCGCCGACCGCTGGGACAGTCGACCCGGCACTGGGGAGGCCGGGGATCGGTGCTGGGGACACCTTGCGCTGATTCTGCAACGGAATCGCGTTCACTCTAGCCGGTCGGCCCGCGACGGGCCCACGCCCCGCCGACACCGGCATGCGCGACGTGACGCGCCCCGTCGCCGGCGACGCAGCGTGTGGCTACGACGTGCGGCCGACTGCCGCAATCCGCCGTCGCGACGAACACCCGGCGAAGCCCGAAGGCCAGCAATAGCATCGGCGGTCTGCGCGACAACGACGACGCCAGACGAAGACTCCCCAGTCCATTCGAGCTCCCCAGCTCCACGAAGCATTTCGAATCTCCGCGTTCGTCCGTGATCCTACTCCGATCGTGGCCCGGGCGCGGCGGCGCCCTCGCCCGACCGCCCTGATCCGCGTCCGCCGGAAGGTCCGCGCGCCCACCATGCGGAGATGGCTGACGTTGCGCGCGTCTGCGACTGATGGCGAGAGCAACCGGGTCGTGAACGCAACCGCAAGATTCGCGCAAGAAATCTCCGGTTCGGTGTCCCCCATTTGGGGGACAAGGTACCTTGAATGTGGCGTCGTCGTGAGGCGCTGGGGAGGCTGTGGGAGCCTCGCCTCACGACATGCCTACTGGGGAACGGCCGAGTATGCGCGGGCGCTTTCCGAGCAGCCCCCCTCGAGCCCGTCGCCTGCCAGCTACCGAAGCCCGAGGGGGGCCGGGCTATCAACGGCGCGTGCGTTTCCTGCTGGGGACAGGGGAACGCACCGCCCTACTGCGCCCCTCTGGGGATGGGCCGGGCGTGCTGTCGAAGCCACTAGCCACGATGACACACGCGGCACCGGCTGCGCATTTGTTCCAAGCAATGAACGCAAACGTCCGGCGCGCGTTCACGCGTTGCGCAGCGGTATCCGGCGCCGTCGTCGCTTCCCGCGATCGTCTCAGTAGAGCAGGAACTGCTTCGGCTCGGTCGAGGGGATGCCGCCGATCTCGACCGACAGGTGGTACGAGGCGCCGCCGCCGGGAGCCATCGGGCGGTTGCCGTCGGCGCAGGTGCCGACCGCGGAGCGCGTGCGATCCCACGAGAGGGCCGTTGCGCTCGACACCGTCTGCCCGGCGGCGATCAGCACGATCATGTCGCTGGGCTCGCTCTGGCAGTCGGTCGAGCGCCACCAGATATCGTCGCCGCTGGTCACCGTGAACGACTGGGCGCTCGTGCCGACGTTCATCGTGCAGTCGGGACCGTTGTTGGTGAGGGAGATGGTGAACTGCGGCTGCTGGTCGCCCGCGTAGGTGTCGGCGCTGGTGACCGGCTCGACCGTGATCTCGCTCGCGACACACGGCTGTGCGGTGGGGGTGGACCCGGGCGTCGGGGTCTGCCCTTCGACGACAGCCCCCTCGACGGCGCCGGTGTCGGTTCCTCCGGTCGTCGCCTGCGACGACGGCACGGGAAGCGACTCGGCCGTGTTCTTCGCCGGGGGCTTGTCCTCGGATGATGTGGTCGCCGCCCCCGCCCACGGCTGAGCGATGAGCAGCCAGACGACCGCCGCGATGACCAGCAGCCCCACGATCAGCACAAGCCGCCGGCGACGGTAGACCGCCTTGGAGGGGCGACGTCGGGGGGTGGTGCCGGTCATGCTCACCAGGCTAACGGCGGGCGTGGCCTTCTCTCGTCGGCGCGCCCCGGATGCCGCGACCCGGCGGCACCGCGAGCGTCAGAGGCGCTTGATCATCCGGGTATTGCCGAGAGTGTTCGGCTTCACATGCGCGAGGTCGAGGAACTCCGCGACGCCCTCGTCGGGAGAGCGGATGAGCTGCGAGTAGACGTCGGGGTCGACGACCTGCTCGCCGATCTGCTCGAACCCGCGGCGCGTGAAGAACTCGACCTCGAACGTCAGGCAGAACAGGCGCGAAAGGCCGAGCGTACGGGCGTTCGTCTCGAGGCCCTCGACGATCGCGCGGCCCACGCCGTGGTGCAGCCAGCCGTCGGCGACGATCAGGGTGCGGACCTCGCCGAGGTCCTCCCACATGACGTGCAGCGCGCCGCAGCCGATGAGGTCGCCGTTCGCATCCTCGGCGACGAGGAACTGCTGCGTCGCCTCGTAGAGCACCACGAGGTCCTTGCCGAGCAGGATGCGCCGCTGCACGAACGGCTCGAGGAGCGCCTGGATGCGGCGGACGTCGCTCGTGCGCGCCGGCCTGACCGTGAACTCTGCCACCCGTCCAGCGTAAGACCCCCGCTCGCCGACGAACGCACCCACGAACGACGAAGAGCGGATGCCGCAGCATCCGCTCTTCGTTCCGATCAGGTTTACGCGTTCGCAGCGAGATCCGGCGTGGCGGTGATCTCGCCGTTGTGCACGACGCCGACAGCGACCTTGTCGCCGCGCGGTCCGTGCTCGAAGACGAACTCGCCGTTCTGCGCGTCGACCTTCACATGGTCGCCCGCGTCGAGCTCGCCGTGCAGGATCTTCTCCGAAAGACGGTCCTCGACCTCGCGCTGCATCGCGCGACGCAGCGGCCGGGCGCCGAGCGCGGGGTCGAAGCCGATCTCGATCAGCTTGTCCTTCGCGGCATCCGTCAGCTCGATCGTCATGTCGCGGTCGAGCAGCCGCTCGCCGAGGCGCTTGGTGAACAGACCCACGATCTGGCGGAGCTCGTCCTTGTCGAGCTGCGGGAAGACGATGATGTCGTCGACGCGGTTCAGGAACTCGGGCTTGAAGTTGCGCTTCAGCTCCTCGTTGACCTTGCCCTTCATGCGCTCGTAGGTCGTGCCGCTGTTGCCCTCGACCTGGAAGCCCACGGGGCCTCCGGCGATCGCCGACGAACCGAGGTTCGTCGTCATGATGATCACCGTGTTCTTGAAGTCGATGACACGACCCTGACCGTCGGTCAGGCGACCCTCTTCGAGGATCTGCAGGAGCGAGTTGAAGATGTCGGGGTGGGCCTTCTCGATCTCGTCGAAGAGCACCACCGAGAACGGCTTGCGACGCACCTTCTCCGTGAGCTGGCCGCCCTCTTCGAACCCGACGAACCCGGGAGGGGCGCCGAACAGCCGCGAGACGGTGTGCTTCTCGCCGAACTCCGACATGTCGAGAGAGATGAGCGCGTGCTCGTCGTCGAAGAGGAACTCGGCGAGCGCCTTGGCGAGCTCGGTCTTTCCGACGCCCGTGGGGCCGGCGAAGATGAAGGAGCCCGACGGGCGCTTCGGGTCCTTGAGGCCCGCGCGCTGACGGCGGATCGTCTTCGAGAGTGCGGCGATCGCCTCCTCCTGGCCGATGACGCGCTGGTGCAGCGCCTTCTCCATGAAGACGAGACGGCTCGACTCCTCCTCGGTGAGCTTGAACACCGGGATGCCGGTGGCCTGGGCGAGCACCTCGGCGATCAGGCCCTCGTCTACCACTGCGTGGGTGGCGACGTCGCCGGAGCGCCACTGCTTCTCGAGGCGCAGGCGCTCGGCGAGGAGCGACTTCTCCTCGTCGCGCAGCGACGCGGCCTTCTCGAAGTCCTGGTCTTCGGAGGCGCGCTCCTTGTCCTCACGGACCTTGGCGATCTTCTCGTCGAACTCGCGCAGCTCCGGCGGGCTCGACAGGATCGACAGGCGCAGGCGCGCGCCGGCCTCATCGATCAGGTCGATCGCCTTGTCGGGGAGGAACCGATCCGAGATGTAGCGGTCGGCGAGGTTCGCTGCCGCGACGATCGCGCCGTCCGTGATCTGCACCTTGTGGTGCGCCTCGTAGCGGTCGCGCAGCCCCTTCAGGATGTTGATCGCGTGGGGCAGGCTCGGCTCGGCGACCTGGATCGGCTGGAAGCGGCGCTCGAGCGCAGCATCCTTCTCGAAGTGCTTGCGGTACTCGTCGAGCGTGGTCGCGCCGATCGTCTGGAGCTCGCCACGGGCCAAGAGCGGCTTCAGGATCGAGGCGGCGTCGATCGCGCCCTCGGCGGCACCCGCACCCACCAGGGTGTGGATCTCGTCGATGAAGACGATGATGTCGCCGCGCGTGCGGATCTCCTTGGTGACCTTCTTGAGGCGCTCCTCGAAGTCACCGCGGTAGCGGGAGCCGGCGATGAGCGAGCCGAGGTCGAGCGAGTAGAGCTGCTTGTCTTTGAGCGTCTCGGGCACGTCGCCCTTGACGATCGCCTGAGCGAGCCCCTCGACGACAGCGGTCTTGCCGACACCCGGCTCGCCGATCAGGACAGGGTTGTTCTTGGAGCGACGCGACAGGATCTGCATCACGCGCTCGATCTCCTTCTCGCGCCCGATGACCGGGTCGAGCTTGTTGTCGCGCGCGGCCTGCGTGAGGTTGCGGCCGAACTGGTCGAGCACCTGCGAGCCGCCCTGTGTCGTGCCCTGGGTCTGCTCGCCGGCGCCGGAGGCCACGCCCGCGGGCTCCTTGCCCTGGTAGCCCGAGAGCAGCTGGATGACCTGCTGGCGCACCTTGTTGAGGTCGGCCCCGAGCTTGACGAGCACCTGGGCGGCGACGCCCTCGCCCTCGCGGATGAGGCCGAGGAGGATGTGCTCGGTGCCGATGTAGTTGTGGCCCAGCTGCAGCGCCTCGCGCAGGCTCAGCTCGAGCACCTTCTTGGCTCGCGGCGTGAAGGGGATGTGCCCTGTCGGCTGCTGCTGGCCCTGGCCGATGATGTCCTGCACCTGCTCGCGCACGGCGTCGAGCGAGATGCCCAGGCTCTCGAGCGCCTTGGCGGCGACCCCTTCGCCCTCGTGGATGAGACCGAGCAGGATGTGCTCGGTGCCGATGTAGTTGTGGTTCAGCATCTTCGCCTCTTCCTGGGCGAGGACGACCACACGACGGGCACGGTCGGTGAATCTCTCGAACATCGTTCACTCCTCCGGGGCGGTGTGGGTCTGCTGAGCCCATCTCGCCTTACATCGAGGGTAGCCAGCGGCTCGGGAGCGCACGGCCGTGTTCGCCGTGGGCATAGCGCGCGCGAAACGGAACGGATGCCTTGCGCCGCAGCATCCATCGGGCTTATCGTTTTTCGATAACAACGTTTATCGATATGGGGTCAGGCATGGGATGGGGATTCCTCGCACTCTGGGTCGGGTTGCCGATCGTCGTGGCGACGCTCGTGGTGGCGGTGATGGTGCGCAGCAGACGCGGCGACCGCGCCACGGCGCTCTCGCGGGTAGAGGAGTGGGTCGTCGCCCTGGTGGGCACGGGCGCCCTGCTCGTCGCCGGCGGCAGCGCGGTCTTTCTGGTGACGGCGGGGATCCAGGTGTTCACCCGGGAGCCTTCGCGGGTGTCGGGCTTCCCGCTCGGGAACGCGCTGGTGCCTGCGTTCACCGAGAAGTCGAGCGCGATTGTAGACGCCGGCTACGAATCGGCATGGATCGACCTGACAGGTCTCCCCGACGGCACGCGCTGGCTGCTGTACCTCGAACTCGCGCTGCCCTTGCTCGCAACTCTCTCGATCGGCCTCGCAGTGGCGTGGCTCGCCATCGCTCTCCTGCGCGGACGCCCGTTTGTGCGGTCGCTTCCCAACGTCGTCGGCGTGGCCTCGATCGCGGTGCTGGTCGGAGGACTCGGCTCGCAGGTGCTGGCGAGCGCGGCGCGGGCATCGGTCGTCGCCTACCTCGGCGCACGCCACATGACTGCCGGCGACATGGGCGACGGACCGTACGAGGGCTTCATGGGATGGAGTCTGTCGTTGGACCTTGCTCCGGTCGGATGGGCGCTCGGGCTCGCGCTGGTAGCCGCGGCCTTCCAGATCGGCGTGCGCATGCAGAAGGACACGGAGGCTTTGGTCTGATGGGCATCGGGTGGACAGACCTCGGCGGCGCCCTGCTCCTCACCCTCGCAGGGCTCGCGATCCTCGCGGCGATCGTCGGCCTGCTCGTCTGGGACGCGCGGCGACGAAAGAGCCCCAGCGTGATCCTCGAGGTGACCGGCGCGGTCGCCCGCATGTGGCTCGCGCTCACCGTACTCGCGGCCGGGCTCACGATTTGGCGCTGGCTCAGCGCGGTCGACACGTGGGTCGCCGGTGTCCCGGTGGCGCTGGTGTGGCCCGAGACGCTGCCGTGCGAACAGACCGTTCCCGCTGAGCCGACGGCGACCACGGCACTGTGGTGCGCGAATGCCCCGGCGGCCGACCTCACGATCACGGTGCTCAGCGCGGGCGCCAAGGTGATGCTCGCCCTCGGCGAGTTGCTCACGCTCGTGGTGATCGCGATGCCCGCGGTGCTCCTCGTCGTGGTGTGCCGCGAGGCGCTGCGGGGAACACCCTTCGCTCGAATCGCCGGCCGCTGGCTCGTCATCGCAGCCGTCGTCGTGCTGGCGGCCGGCCTCGGCGGCGGACTCGCCGGCGACATCGGCCGTGCGATGGCCGCGGCTGAGGTACTGCCGCCGAGCACGAGTGACGCGGCAGTGACCGCGACGGGCATCTACCGGCTCACGGTGCCGCTCTGGCCGATCGGCGCCGCCGTCGCGCTGTGGGCTCTCGGCGCAGTGTTCCGGCACGGGGCCGCGCTGCAGCGCGACGTCCGGGGGCTCGTGTGACACCCGCCGACGACGACGGCCCCTCCGGGGTGCACTGCCGGCTCGACGAGCTGCTCGAGGAGCGCGGCATGACCCTGACACGGCTGTCGGAACTCGTCGGAGTCTCGGTCGTGAACCTGTCGATCCTCAAGAACGACCGCGCCCGCGCGATCCGCTACTCGACGCTGTCCGCGATCTGCCGGGCGCTGGATTGCGAGGTCGGCGACCTGCTGGTGTGGGCGGATTGAGGATTCTGGCCGCCCACCGCCGCAGCATCCGTCCCCACTCCGCAGTCACGTTTGGTCAGCTCCCGGTGGGGCGACCCGCCCGAAGCGACTGCGGAGCGGCGATGGCGGAGGTCGCCGTCAGCGACGGGAGCGGATTGCCGACCGCACGCGGCGGACGAGGTCCGCCCGACCGTCGAACACGTCGTTCCTCGTGACTCGGATCACGAACCAGCCGGCGCTGGCCAGCGCCTCGTAGCGAGCGATGTCCTTCGCCCATTGCTCGGGATCGCGAAGATGGTGTTCACCCTCGTACTCGATGGCGATCCTCAGCTCGGGGTATGCGAGGTCGACGACTCCGATGAGTCCCCCGATCGAGTCGAATACCGCATGGTTCAGGAGCGGCTCCGGCAGACCCGCGTCGACGATGATCAACCTGCAGCGCGTCTCCATTCGCGACGCCGAACGGGTGCGCACACGAGGAAATGCCGTCCTCAACGCCCTGATGCCCACCCTGCGGCCAGACCGCACCGCCGATTCGAGCTCGGAGAGAGTGCCGAGCGGCTGCGCGTCCCCCGAGAACATCTGCTCGCGGACGACCCCGTCGGCGAGCGCCACGAGGTCGTACTCGTCGCGCACGACCGCCGCCAGCATCACCCAGGTGAATGCGGGACTCGTCAGCGGAAGGCCGTGGCTCGGGTGATCGACGACCGCGACGCTTCGCTGCTTCACCTGGTGGCCGAGAACTCCGTCGTGCCGCGGATGCCGCAGCGGAGCCCGCACCGCGACGTCGAGCATCCGGGGACGACCGAACGCATCGGTCAGGGTGCGAGACGGGAGTGGCAGCCCCCACAACACCGCAGCGGTCACGTGCGAGAAGAACTGATTCGCGGGCATCACCCGCGCGTAGAGGAGGGCACGTTCGCGAATGGCTGCGGTCGCCTCCTCCGCCTTGGACCGCGTTCCCGGCGACGCGGGGACTGCGTCGCACACCACGCGGAGCCCGCGGAAGGGGCTGTCGAGGTCGAGAGCCCGCAGCCTCGACCTCGGGACACCCGCACTCCGCGCCTCCGCGATCGTGAAGACCGTCCCGAGACCGTGTGGAAGCGGCGTTCTGCGCATGCCGCCCGATCCTGACCGCGCGGTCGGTCGCGGTGGAACTGCGTTCCGCGTTCTGTGGACGACGGCACCGTTCACTCCTCCTGGGGAGGAACCAGCGCCTGCCGCTCCGCAGTCAGTATGGGCGGGACTCGAGGCCCAGGACGCGCCGAAAGTGACTGCGGAACGAAGGTGCCCGAACGCCTGGGGACGGAGCCCAGCCCACGGCGGCTCCGCAGTCAGCTAGGGCGGGACAGACGCCGGGAACGCGCCGAAAGTGACTGCCGAACGAAGCTGCGCGAACGCCGGGGTACGCGGCGCCCGGCCACGGCGTTCCGCAGTCAGAAACGGCCGGACTCGAGGCTCGGAACACGCCAAAAGTGACTGCGGAGCGATGACGGGGCGGGCGGGGCGGCGGCGGCAGGCGGGGCGGGCGGACCGGTTGTGGGATTCCGGATGCCGCGGGCCGCGGCATCCGGAATCCCACGCGTCAGTTGGGGTAGATCGGGATGCGGATGTTGTCGAACTCGCCGCCGGTGAGGATGGCGAAGGTGTCGGCGTCTTCGTCCTCGAGGCCGTTCACCGCCGTCACGACACCGCGCGGGGCCATGTCCATGGTGCAGACCTGGTCTGCAGGCGGGGTCACGAAGGTCACCGTGACCTCGGTCGCGCTCGTCGGCTCGGTGTTCTCGATCGTGGGAGCGCACGAGGACGAACCCCACGACAGGATCACGAACTGGCCGTCGACGTCCGTCCAGCCGGCGCTCGGCAGGTAGTCGGTCTCACCGCCTGTCTTCAGGCCTTCGACGCCCTCGAGGTCGGTGTCGCCGTGCCAGCCGTCGCCGGTCACCTCGATCTCGACGCCCTTCGCCGGGTCGACACCGTCGGGGGTGCCCACGAGCGTCACGCGCGGGACGAGGTCGGCGGTGCACGCCTCGTCGCCCTCGGCGTCGACCAGGGTGACCTTCATCACGCCGTTCTCGTAGGTCGCCTCCTCGGCGACCGGGATGCACGTCGAGCTGCCCTGGGTGACGATGCCGACCATGCGACCGCCGTCGAGCCAGGCCGCGCCGACCTCCTGCTCGTTGCTGCTGTCGTCGTCCTTGCCGGTCGCGGCCGGCGTCGGGGTGGTGCCGCCGCCGGCGGGCGTCGCGCAGGCCGTCAGGAGTCCTGCGGTGAGCAGCGCCAGGCCGAGACCGGCGAGCAGTGAACGGGAGCGAGTGGGCATGCGAGGCCTCCTGGAGTTCTGCGGACGCCATCCCCCGCAGCATCCGTCACCCATATCGTGTCGCAAAACGCCCCGGAATCTCAGCAGTCCGGTCACGTCAAGGTCACGATCCGCCGGGAGAACCCCCTACTGCAGGGCCGAGGTGAGCCTCGCGAGATTGTCGAGCACCGTCGAGCGCAGCGGCTGCTTCTCCCACTCCTCGAGCGTGAGCTCCCGTGAGAGCGAGCGGTACATGTCCTCCACGATGCGCATCTGGCGCACGAACTCCTCGCCGCGCACGAGCATCGAGATCTCCATGTTGAGACCGAACGAGCGCATGTCCATGTTGCTCGAGCCGACGATGGCGACCTCGTCGTCGATGGTGAGGCTCTTCGTGTGCAGGATGAACGGCTTCTTGTACATCCAGATCTTCACGCCCGCGCGCAGCAGCGCCTCGTAGTAGCTGCGCTGCGCGTGGTAGACGATCGCCTGGTCGCCCTCCTCCGACACGAAGAGCTCGACATGGATGCCGCGTTGACACGCAGTCGTGATCGCCAGCAGCATCGCCTCGTCAGGCACGAAATACGGGCTCACCACGATGATCCTGCGCTGCGCCGCGTAGAGCAGCCCGGCGAAGAGCTTGAGGTTGTTCTGGAATTCGAAGCCCGGTCCGGAGGGGATGATCTGGCAGTCGAGATCGCCCGGCCCGCTGGTCACGTCGAACAGGTCGATCTGGTCGGTGAGCACCTCGTCGGTCTCGCTGTACCAGTCGCTCAGGAAGACGGCATTGACGGATGCCACGACCGGGCCTTGGATGCGCGCCATGAGGTCGACCCAGTGCAGGCCCCGCTTGATGTTCTTGCGCAGGTTGTACGTCGAGTCGGTGACGTTCTGCGAGCCGGTGAACGCGACGCGTCCGTCGACGACGAGGAGCTTGCGGTGGTTGCGCAGATCGGGTCGCTGATACTTGCCGCGCAGCGGCTGCACCGGGAGCATGAGGTGCCACTGCGCGCCCATCGCGGTCAGGCGCTTGAGGGTGCGCTTGTAGAACGGCTTGCCGCGGTTCGCCCAGTGGTCCAGCAGTACGCGCACGGTCACGCCGCGCGCCGCCACCTCTTCGAGCGCGCGGAAGAAGTTGTCGGTCGCCGCGTCCGCCTGCAGGATGTAGAACTCGACGTGGACGAACCGCTCGGCTTCGCGAATGGCGTCCGCCATCGCGTCGAGGCTCTCCTGGTAGTCGGGGATCAGGTGCGCGGCGTTGTCGCCGGCGAGGGGCATCGCGCCGAGATTGCGGTTGAGCGTCACGAGCGACGTGAACCAGCCCGGGGCGTGGGGGCGCAACGTGCCGAAGTCCAGCGACGCACTCGTGTCGTGGATGTAGTCGTTGATGCGCTCCTGCTTGCGGCGGCGCTTGCGCGGAAGCCGCGGGTTGCCGATCAGCAGGAACAGGAACACGCCGATGATCGGGATGAAGTAGATCGCCAGCAGCCACGCCATCGCCGCGGTCGGGCGGCGGTTGCGCGGCACCACGATGATCGCAGTGACGCGGATGACGATGTCGACGATGAAGACGAGCACCACCCACCACGTCGCGTCGAACGTGATGGTGATCATCGAGCGGAGCCTCTCACCGGCGTCGGGCGGACCCGCGTGATCGGACACGCCGACCAAGCGGTGTGCCCACACTATCGGGGGCGGCGGACGCGGCCGCGCATCCGGGCGGAGTCGCGAGGTGCCGCGCGGGGGGACCGGCGGGGATCAGCCCGCGGCGTCGATGGCGGTCAGGCGTCGGTGGAGGCGGTGCCGGGAGCCACCGGCGGCAGCCCGCGCCTGGCACGCTCTTCGGCCTCGATCTTCGCGTAGACACGACGCTCGGTGCGGTCGGCGCGGACGATGCTGCGCAGCACGAAGAAGAAGATCAGCGACACGAGGACGGTCGGCAGGAGCGTCCAGAGCGCCGCGACCCAGTAATCCATGTCTCCAAGGATACGCCGTGCCGGTATCGCCTCCTCCCCAGGGGCACCTCTGCGGGCGCCGCAGGCCGAGCACCTGTGGAAACCGGGACGCAGGCATCGGGCGTGGCGACACTCGGGCCATGACCCCCACCGTCGTGAAAGCCGCGGATGCCGCGCAGTTCCTCTCCTTCGTCCCCCGCATGCTCGGCTACCGCCCGACGCAGAGCCTCGTGGTGATCCCGTTCCAGGGAGCCCGCAGCCTCGGCGCGATGCGGTTCGACCTCCCCGACGGCGATGACGACGCCGTCGACCGGATCGCCGCCACCGTCACCGGCATGGTCTGCCGGCTCCCCGAAGCGGATGCCGTCGCCGCGATCGCCTACACCGGAGCACGATTCCAGGACGAGGAACGGATGCCGCATCGCGACCTCCTCGCCGCTCTCGAGCGCCGTGCGGATGCGTGCGGCCTACGCGTCACCGATCTGCTGTGCGTCGCCGGCGACGGGTGGGGTTCGTTCCTCGACGCGGAGTGTCCCGCGACCGGGAGGCCGCTCGGCGACCTGGAGTGGATCGGTGCTGGAGACATCCCGGAGCCCGACGGCGATCAGTCGACAGGCGCGGACCTGCCCGCATGCTCGGCCGAGGAGCGGGAGCGGGTCGCGAAGGCGATGACGGCGCTCGACACGGCGGTGGCGGTGCTGTGCGGACCGCAGGCGGACGGCGGTACTGCGGCGCGCACCGCGCGATCGGCTCGCACCGCGTGCGACGACGCGGTGACGGGCTCCGCCCGCGGGGCGGAGGTCGCGACGAGCGCTGCGCGGCCGAACGCGCGCATGAGCGACCTCGGCCCCGTTCCCGCACCGGTGCCGGGCGCGGTGGAGGCGGAGGCATCCGTCACCGACGAGGCGGCACGGGTCGACCCGCAGGCGCTCGCGGCAGTCTGCCGGTTCGACGATCTGCCCGGCTTCTTCGAGGACGCCCTCGCACGCCCGCTCGATGCGGCGGACGCGTACGACGTCGCCGCGCTCGTGTGGTGCCTCGCACGCCCGTCGCTGCGGGATGTCGCGCTCGTGCAATGGAGCGGCAATCTCGCACAGGGCGACGAGGCGTTCGATGCACAGCTGCGGTGGGAGTCGGGTGAGGAGTATCCGGCGCACCTCGCGATGCGCATGTGGGGAGAGGGCGATCGGCCGCAGGTGTCTCGGCTCGAGACCGCTCTGCAGCTGTCACGGCGGGCCGCCGCGGTGGCGCCTCGCGACGCACAGCCCGGTCCGCTCGCGATGTGCGCGTGGCTGTCGTGGGCTCTCGGCCGCTCGACCCATGCGGCGGCGTACGCGGAGCGCGCGTGCGAGATCGAGCCCGAGCACGGACTGTCGCAGATCGTGCTGTCGTTCGTGAACGCCGGGCACCTCCCGGACTGGGCGTTCCACCGCGCGAGCGCCCGGTGATCCGCGTACCGAAGGATCCCGCCCGCGGACTACTTGACGAGCGGGAAGAGAATGGTCTCGCGGATGCCGAGCCCGGTCACCGCCATGAGCAGTCTGTCGATGCCCATGCCCATGCCGCCGGTCGGCGGCATGCCGTGCTCGAGCGCGCGCAGGAATTCCTCGTCGATCCGCATCGCCTCGAGGTCGCCCTTGGCAGCGAGCTTGGCCTGCTCCACGAAGCGCTCCCGCTGGATGACCGGGTCGATGAGCTCGGAGTAGCCGGTCGCGAGCTCGAAGCCGCGCACATACAGGTCCCACTTCTCCACGACGCCGGCGATCGAGCGGTGCTCGCGCACGAGCGGGCTCGTGTCGACCGGGAAGTCCATGACGAAGGTCGGGCGCACGAGGCCCGGCTTCACGAAGTGCTCCCACAGCTCCTCGACGAGCTTGCCGTGGATCGCGTGCGGCGGCAGGTCGACGCCCTCGGCCTCGGCGAGCGCGACCAGGTCCTCGAACGGCGTCTCGGGCGTGATCGAGCGGCCCGCCGCCTCCGACAGCGACCCGTACATCGACAGGCGATCCCACTGGCCGCCCAGGTCGTACTCGGTGCCGTCGGCCCATGTCACGGTGGTCGAGCCCGAGATCGCGACGGCGGCGTTCTGGATCAGCTCCTGCGTGAGGTCGGCGATGCCGTTGTAGTCGCTGTACGCCTGGTAGGCCTCGAGCATCGCGAACTCGGGGCTGTGGGTCGAGTCGGCGCCCTCGTTGCGGAAGTTGCGGTTGATCTCGAAGACACGGTCGATGCCACCGACCACAGCGCGCTTGAGGAACAGCTCGGGCGCGATGCGCAGGTACAGGTCGGTATCGAACGCGTTGGAGTGCGTGATGAACGGGCGTGCCGATGCCCCACCGTGCTGCACCTGCAGCATCGGGGTCTCGACCTCGACGAATTCGTGAGACGCGAAGGTCTGCCGCAGGCTCGCGTTGACCTTCGCGCGCGCGAGGACCGTGTCGCGCGCGCGGTCGCGCACGATGAGGTCGAGGAAGCGGCTGCGGACGCGACTCTCCTCGCTGAGCTCGGAGTGCAGGTTCGGCAGCGGAAGCACGGCCTTCGACGCGATGCGCCAGTCCGACACCATGATCGACAGCTCGCCGCGGCGGCTCGAGATGACCTCACCCGAGACGAAGACGTGGTCTCCGAGGTCGACGAGCTCCTTCCAGGCCTGCAGCGACTCGTCACCGACGGCCGCGAGCGACACCATCGCCTGGATGCGGCTGCCATCGCCGGCCTGCAGCGAGGCGAAGCAGAGCTTTCCGGTGTTGCGGCTGAAGACGATGCGACCGGCGACCGCGGCGGTGACGCCGGTCTCGGCGCCCGCCTCGAGGTCGGCGAACCGATCGCGCAGGGCCGGGATCGTGTCGGTGATCGGCAGGCTGACCGGATACGCCCCGCCCGCGGCATCCGTGCGCTCCGCGATCAGCCGCTCGCGCTTTGCCAGCCGCACGGCCTTCTGCTCGAAGACTTCTTCTTCGGTCGGCTCGTCTGGCGCGGTCGCGTCGGTCACGGGGTGGGCTCCTCGGTGGGGTGTTCTCCGCAGAACGCGGACCCCCAAGTCTACCGAGGTGCTCAAGGGCGCGAGTAAGGTCGGGGACGGCCCTTGGAACGCCCACCTCGACACGATCGGACGACGCGATGTCGCAAGCTCGTCGCACGATGTCGGATCTCACCGGGTTCTGGGTCGTCGCGGCCGCGTTCACGAGCGTCACCGCCTACGCCACGGTCCCGACGCCGCTGTACCCCCTGTACCAGGCGGCCGACGACTTCCCCGTTCCGGTCGTGACTTTCATCTTCGCCGCGTTCGCGGTGGGGGTCGTCTTCAGCCTGTTCCTGATCGGGCACATCAGCGACTGGGCGGGACGACGCCGGATGGCGGTGATCGCGATCCTCGTCTCGGCGCTCGCGGCGGTCGTCTTCATCGTGTGGAACACGGTCCCTGGCCTCATCGTCGCGCGATTCGTCGACGGGGTCAGCGTCGGCGTACTCAGCGCTGCGGCGACCGCCCACCTCGCCGAACTGCGCGCGAGGGCGCGCCCCGCGGAGACCGCGGTCGTCGCGGCGTCGGTGGCCGGAGCCGCGAACCTCGGCGGCCTGGCGCTCGGACCACTCGTCGGCGGCACGTTCGCCGAGTTCGCTCCCGACCCCCTCGAGCTGCCCCACATCGTCTTCCTGGTGCTCTTCGTCGTCGCAGCGCTCGTTCTGCGCCACGTGCCCGAGACGGTCGACACGTCGGCGCGGCATCCGGCCTATCGACCGCAGCGGCTGGCACTCCCCGCCGCGTCCGGCACGACCTTCACCGCGGCGGGCACCGGCGCGGCCGCCTCGTTCGCGCTGTTCGCGCTGTTCACGTCGCTGGCGCCGACATTCCTCCACGACACGTTCCGCGTGTCCGATCACCTCGTGGACGGTGCCGCCGTCTTCGCCGTCTTCGGCGCCGCGGCGCTCGCGCAGGTGCTTCTGGTCCACGTCGCCCAGCGGACGCAGCTCCTCATCGCGATCCTGTGTTTCGTGGTCGGACTCGTGTCCATCGCCGCGGGCGCGCTGATCCCCACCCTCGCCCTCTTCATCCTGGGCGGCGTCGTCGCCGGATCCGGCGCCGGCATCATGTTCCGCTCGGCGATCGCCGCGGCCGGCGCGCTCTCGGCGCCCGACCGCCGGGGCGAGACTCTCGCGCTCCTCTTCCTCATCGCCTACGGAGGCCTCGTCGCACCGGTGCTCCTCGTGGGGCTGAGCCTTCCCTTCGTGGCCGAGACGACCGTGCTTCTCGTCTTCTCCGCCGTCGTGCTCCTCGCGACGCTCGGCTCCGGGGTTGCGATGCGCCGTCACTCGCTCCCGGCACGCACGCGGCCGGACGACCGGGCACGTTGATCCCCGGCGGCTGCCCGGACGCGGATCGCGTCAGGGCAGGTCGACCGGCACGCCGAGCGGCGCCCAGCGGACTCGCTCCCGCACCGCCCCCGGGGCGGCGTCGAAGACCGCCGCGGCGGCGTCCTCCTGCTGGGAGAAGTGACTCCATCCCTCGACGTGGATCGGTATGGCCACGCCAGGCTGGGCAAGTTCGATGAGCTCGACCGCGTCATCGGCGTCCATCGTGTACGAGAGCGGCCCCGTGAGGGGGAACTTCACGGCCCCGATGTGCACGAGTGCCACCTCGGGCCGCAGCCCGGTCGCCGCACGCCGCAGGCCTCCGTACATCACGGTGTCGCCGGTCACCCACAGGCCGGGACGGGCGGCACCCCCGAGCGAGAGGGCGAAACCCACGACGGACCCGACGATCGGCCTGGTGAGCGCAGCGCCGTGCCGGCATGGGGTCGCCGTGACGACGAGGTCGCGCTTGCCCTCGGCGGTGAGGGTGACGGCATCTCCGGCAGCCAGGCCTCGGGCGTCGGGGTGCGCGCCGTCGGACGTCAGCGCCTTGGCGCCCGCGACCGTGGTCAGCACCGTCCGCGCTGCCGACAGCCCCGCCCTGCCCGCGTCGTCGAGGTTGTCGGCGTGGTGATGATGGCTCAGCAGCACGACGTCGAGCGGGCCGATCTCCTCGAGCGAGATCGCGGGACCGGTGGTCTTGCGTGACGACGTGCCCAGCGCGAAGAAGTACGTGCGCCCTGGCGGGTCGAACGTGGGATCGGTGAGGATCCGCCAGTCCTCCCACTCGACGAGGGCGGTCGGACCGCCGATCCGTGTGACGCGCATGTCGCCTCCCAGCCCTCGTACCCGGCGTCAGCCCAGGTAGATCTCGGCGTTGTCGATGAATCGGTGCCCCGCCACCGAGGCGGCGATGAGGGCGAGGGCGGGGCCGTTGCTGCCCTCGTCGACGGGCAGGAACGTGGCCGGGTCGACGACGCTCAAGTACTCCAGCCGGATCCGCGGCTCCCCCATCAGGGTCGACTGCGCGGCGGCGATGCACGCGTCGATGCCGCGGTCCGCGTTCGCGGCCGCCGCGTCGAGCGCGGCCGGAAGGAGAGCGGCGGCCACGAGGTCGCGGTCTTCGAGCATGCCGACCCGCGTCGACACCGGCAGTCCGTCGTCACCCCGCACGGTCTCGACGGTCGCCACCTCCACGTCGAAGAACAGATCGCGGATCATGCGGCGTACCAGGAACACCCGCTGCCGGTCGCGCTCGCCGTAGAGGGCGACGTCCGGCCGGACGAGATGGAACAGCTTGGCCTCGACCGTCAGGAGCCCGTCGAAGTAGAACGGGCGTGCGCGCCCTTCGTAGCGAAGGCCGAGGTCGCCCGCGGTGACCTTCGTCGTATTCGAACCGTCGGGGAGCAGCTCGCTCGCGTCCGGTGCGAACACGACCTCGACCCCGAGCGACTCGAGCAGACGTTCGTCCTCGTCGGGAGTCCGGGGGTACGCGGCGAACTCGGCAGGCGAGGCGAAGCGCAGCGGGTTGACGAACACCGACACCACGACGATGTCGGCCACTTCGCGCGCGCGATGCACGAGGTCGATGTGTCCGTCGTGGAGCGAGCCGATGGTGGAGATGAGCGCGACGCGCGCCTCCGGGGCGGCGGAGCGGACCTCGGCGAGCCGAGCGCGCAGCTCGTCGACGGTGCTGATCATCCTTGGATCGTAGCGGGGGGCTCGCCGCTCGCGGGACCAGAGCCTGCTTCCGCGAGGGCCTGGTCGAGCGTGGTGTGCGCGAGAGCCGAGAGAAACGACCCGGGATACGGCACGCCGGCCTCCGCCAGCAGCGCGGCCGCCTGGTGCACGATGGACCGCGAGAAGACTCGCGCAGTCGCGATCGCCTCCCCGTACGCGGGGCGCGCCGACTCCTCGACGACCACGGGCTCGCAGCCGAGTTCGACGGCGAGCGCCTGCGCGATCGGCAGCACGGGAGCGGGCGCGGTGACAGCCGCGTACGCGCTGGAGAGCGCACGCAGATCCATCGAGGTTCCGGTGAACTCGATCGCCGGGTGCACGGCGAGCGGGATCACACCCTTCGCCACGGCGGCCGACAGGATGCCGGCGCCCCAGGCCGGATCCGTGTGCAGCACGAGCTGCCCCGGCTGCCACGCGCCGACTTCGGCCAGACCGCTGACGAGACCTTCGAGCTGGTCGTGCGGCACCGCGACGATCACGAGCTCACTGCGGCGGGCGACCTCGGTCGCGTCCAGAACGGGAACGCCGGGCAGGATCGCCTCGACTCGCTCGGGGTCGGAGCCCTTCGTGACCCCCACGAGCGCGTGCCCGGCTCCACCGAGTGCCGCGCCCAGCACCGGTCCGACCCTGCCCGCGCCGATGATGCCGACGCCGAGACGGCCGTCCCGGCTCACGCGCGGTCCTTGCCCGGCTCGGCCGCAACGGTGTATCCCGCGGGCGGAGGCGGGACCGGCGGCGCAGCCGTCCCGACGGTGACGGGACCCGCGGGCGGCGGCCCGGCAGGCACGTCAAGATCGCGCGCCGTGGAGACGAGGGCAGCGGGGACGGCGCCCGGAGGGGGCGTGGGGACCGTCTCGTCCTCGGCCCAGCGGTGCGTGCGGTCGGCGAGCGTGGCGCGCACCGACCCGCGGGCGACGTCGTCGAACAGCGCCAGGGCGGAGTCCCGGTCGACGGCTGCGAGGAACGGCGAGACCGGGCCCGTGACGACGTGCGCGCGCACGTTGGTCACGCGCGACGCACGGTCGAGCGGCCCCTGATACAGCCCGAAGCTCTGCAGGCGAGCGAGCGGGAGGATCACGAGCTTGCGCCACACCACCCCACGCCGCATCAGGAGAACGTCGTCGGTGAGGCGGAAGCCGTTGCGGCGGTAGGAGAACGGCCGGATCCACCAGGCGCGCTTGGGCGTGTTCGTGAAGGTGTCATCGTCGGTCGGCCCGAACATGCCCTGCCGCACGATGAGTGCCCGCTCGTCGTCGGGCAGCGAGGGCTGGAGGAGGCGCAGCACCCGCTCGACGTCCGCCGCGGTGCCGACCGGCAGCACCGTCGTGAACTGATCGGTCGTGCTGTCGGCGGCGCTGCGACCAGTGAGGCGGTTGATGCGGATCGTCCACCACCCGGCGGGGCGCCAGAAGACCCCCTGCGTCACCTCGACGGCATGCACCCGGCCGGGTGGGACGATCTCGGTGATCGTCGTGAAGAGTCCGAACGTGATGCGCACGCCGTCGGGCGTCGGGGCGATCGAGTAGCGCAGCGACCGGACGATCGAGCGCACCCAGTACGCGCCGAAACCGATGATCGCGGGCACGAAGCCCAACAGCAGCCACGTCACGCCCTGGCTGACGCCGATCACGATGGCGACGACGGCGAACAGCAGTCCCAGCGTCGACGCGCTGAGGACGTGGGATGCCACGAGCCGGCCGACCGGGATGTGCACGACCGATTCCCGTTCGGCGACCGGGGCCTCGGGTCCCTCGATGAGCCCCGTGATCTCGCGTCCGACGGTCTGGCTGAGGGACGCCACCCTGCCGGCCTGCCGCGGCGCGGCCGCACCGCCGGGGCCGGCGGTCATCGCGAGGCGGCGCCCCGACGCGAGGCGCAGGATGTCGGCACGGACCGCTTCGGCATTGGCGGTCGAGAGATACTCGAGCTTGACGTTCGCGTCGGTGCCCGCGCCGACGACCTCGAGCTTGGCCATACCCAGCAGCCGCGCGATCATCGGCCGCGTGAGGTTGACGCCCTGTACCCGGTCGAGGGGCGCACGCCGCTGTGTGCGGAACAGGATGCCGCTTCTCACCTCGACGTCGTCGTCGGTGATGCGGAAGGTGTGGAAGCGCCACGAGGTGTAGAACACCGCCACGAGCACGATGAGAACCGCGAGGACGGCGACACCCGCCAGTACGTAGAGGTTGTTCGCGATGATGAAGTCGACGGGGTCGCCGCCGACCTGCTCCCACTCCACGACCTCGTCCCCCACCCCGGGCGCGAGCCACGGCAGGAAGATGTACAGCAGGCGATCGCGCAGGTTCGCGAAGACGATGCCGATGACGACGATGAGGAACAGGCCGCCGCGCAGCAACGGGGTCAGCGGATGCAGGCGGTGCCACTCGCCGTCGCTCAGCGGCGACCGCACCAGCTGCGGCGGCGGAACGCCGGGTCCGGCAGGCGTCGGCTCAGGAGGGGGAAGCGTACTCATAGCCCGGTGCGGCGGCTCTCGGCGACTTCGACGAGGTGGTCGCGGAGGGTCTCGGCGGTGGATTGCGCCAGCCCCGGGATCACGACGCCCGTCGCGGCGGCGGCCGTCACGAACTTGAGCTGCGCGATGCCGAAGCCGCGGTCGAGCGGACCGTGGGTGATGTCGATGAGCTGCATGCGGCCGTAGGGCACGGCGACGAAGCGCTGCCACAGGATGCCGCGACGGAAGACGAGGTCGTCGTCGCGGAGCTGGTAGCCGATCGCCCGCGCCTGTCGCGGAAGGATGGCGAGGGTCCACGCGAGGATCACTGTCATGATGCCGCCGGGGATCCACGCCCACAGCTGGTGCATCAGCAGCGTGAGCACGAGCGTGGCGGCGATGACGACCAACAGGAACGACCCCGTCGAGATCAGCTGCACCGTCACGTACTTCGGCGAGATCTGGTGCCACACCCCACCCTCGAGCGAGAGACGGTTCTCGGACCGCGGCTCGACGAGCCGCTCGAACTCCGGGCCGGCGTCGGGGACAGCCGCAGCCGCCGCGTCAGTGGCCGTGGATCCGCGGTTCGAGTCCGGGGTCATCGCCTCCGGGCTGTTCGTCATCGTCGTCCTTCCGGATCGTGCACAGGTGCTCCGCGACCAGACCCGCGGCGACCAGCAGGGCGCCGCACACGGTCGTCGCGATGACCGTTCCCAACGAGCCTAGCGAGGGCGTGACCGGCCGGGTCGAAAGGAAGATCCACAGGCCTGCACCCAGCCCGCCGATCGCGGCGCCCACGATGCTCGACGCCTTCGCGAGCATCGCGATGCGCACGGCGCGGAACGGGTCGACCTTCCTGCTGGCGGTGCCGTGGGTGGCGCGGCGGATCGGGATCGCGAGGGCGATCACCACCACGCCGAGCAGCACGAGGAGGATGGGCAGTGTCACCGCAGGCGTGAACGTGGGGCTCCCCGACGAGGTCAGCACCTGATCCGCGAGGAACCCCGCCGCGACTCCGAGGACCGCGGCGATGATCAGCACGCCGGCGCCGGTGCGCTTCATCGGTCCCCCGCCCGCAGTCGGCGCAGCGCTTCGTCGACCCGGCCGACGCCAGGGAGCACCGCGTCGGGATCGACGGTCAGCCACGGCCCGAGCACGAAGTCGCGCTCGACCGCCCGTGGGTGCGGGAGGAGCAGCCGCGGGTCGCCACTGACGACGTCACCGTAGGCGATCAGGTCGAGGTCGAGCGTGCGGTCCTCCCAGCCTCCCTCGCGCGCGGAACGAGCGACCGACCGCACCCGGCCGTGGCGCTGCTCGATCGCGTGGAGGTAGCCGAGCAGCACCGAGGGCGCCAGGCGTGTGGTGAGGATCGCCACGGCGTTCAGGTACGCCGGAGCGGAGGCATCCGGTCCTTCCGGCTTCAGCGCGACCGACTCGATCGGCTCCGACACGCGGACCGCGTCGACCAGCGGCACGCGGGCGAGGTCCTTGATGGCCGCGGTCATCGTCTCGGCACGGTCGCCGAGGTTGGCGCCGAGCGCCACGACGGCTTCGACCGCCTCCCGCGGATGGCGGTCGGAGTCGCCGTCGAAGCCCTGGGCGAGTCGGCGGTTCACGAGCCCACCGTCCACGCCGGCTCGACGGGGCGGCCGCGTCGGATGGTGACCGCCACATCGGAGAACGCGACGGTGATCGGGGCCTGAGGCTTGTGCACCGTGACCGAGACCATCCGCACGAGGTCGTAGGAGAGGAGGTCGTCGGCGATGCGCGCCGCGACGCCCTCGATGAGGTTCAACGGCTCCCCGCCGACCAGCTCGACGATGCGCTCGGCGACCTCGCCGTAGTGCACGGTGTCGGTGACGTCGTCCGTCTCGGCCGCCTCCGCAGTGCTGAGGTACAGGGTCACGTCGACGACGAACTCCTGGCCCTCGCGGCGCTCGTCCTCGAACACCCCGTGATACCCGTAGGCGCGCACACCGGTGAGCGTGATCTCGTCGATGAAGTCCATCAGCCCTCCCGGCCGCCTGATCGATCCGCACCTGCCCACCGCTCGGCGACCACCAGAGCATCCCGCGTGGCGCCGACATCGTGGACGCGCACCGCCCACACGCCCGCCTGCGCCGCGAGGGCGCTCGTCACCGCGGTCGCCAGATCGCGCCGGGCCTCGGAGGCGTCGGCGGGGTCTTGGGCGAGCGCGTCGGCGAGGAAGCGCTTGCGGCTGGTGCCGATCAGCACCCGCTGGCCCATCGCGACGAAGTGGTCGAGCCCTCGCAAGGTCTGCCAGTTCTGCTCCCCGCGTTTGCCGAAGCCGATCCCGGGATCGACGATGACCCGCGCGGGATCGATGCCGGCCTGCGCGGCGGCCGCGATCCTGGCGGTGAGCTCGCGCGTGACCTCGGCCACGACGTCGTCGTAGACGGCACGCGCGTACATGTCCGCGGAGTGGCCGCGCCAGTGCTGGAGCACCACGTCCGCGTCGGTCGGGGCGATGGCCGCCAGCATCCCGGGGTCGGCCATGCCGCCCGAGACGTCGTTCACGATCCGCGCGCCCGCCTCGACGGCCAGGGCGGCGGTCGAGGCGTTCATGGTGTCGATGCTGACGACGACCCCTGCATCCGAGAGGGCGCGCACGACGGGAAGCACCCGCTCCTGCTCGACGTCCGGCGCCACGCGCTCAGCACCCGGCCGGGTCGACTCGCCGCCGATGTCGAGGATGTCGGCGCCCTGCGCCCTCAGCAGCAGTCCGTGGGCGACGGCGGCCTCGGCATCCACGTACCGCCCGCCGTCGCTGAAAGAGTCGGGCGTCACATTGACGACGCCCATGATGAGCGTCATCCGCGACCAGCCCCGATCAGCGCGATCAGCTCGGCGCGCGCGGCCGGTTCGGCGAGCTCCCCGCGGGCGGCGATCGTCACGGTCGAGGCATCCGGCTGCCGCCCGCCGCGCATCGTCACGCACTCGTGCGAGGCATCGAGCACCACGAGCACTCCCCGGGCGTCGAGGGATCCGGCGATCACGTCGGCGATCTGCTCGCCCAGGCGCTCCTGCACCTGGGGACGCGACGACAGGATGTCCACGACCTTGGGCAGCGCGCCGAGTCCGACGACCTGCTCGCCGGGGAGGTATGCGAGATGCGCGTGCCCGCGGAAGGGCAGCAGGTGGTGCTCGCACACCGAGCGGAAGATGATGTCGCGCAGGATCACCGCGCCCGACGGCAGCGTGTCTGGGGCGGGGCCGCGCGACACCGAGATGGTGTGCGCGAGCGGGGCGGCAGCATCCGTCCCCACCCCCGCGAAGAACTCGGTGTACGCGTCGGCGACGCGCTCAGGCGTCTGCTTCAGCCCGGGGCGCTCGGGGTCTTCGCCGATCGCCTCGAGCAGTTCGCGCACGAGCACGGCGACACGCTCACGATCGACGGCCATAGGCCGAGCCTACGCGGTCGCCGGGCGCGCCTGTCCGGTGGGGCGGCGCTTCGTCGCCTTCTCGGCAGCCGGCAGTTCGTCGGCCTCGACACTCGCGGCGAGACCGGCCTCGTCGCGGCGCTGCGGAACCTCGACGGGCGGCAGCTCCGAGACCGGGCGCTGCTCGCTCGACAGCCACTGCGGACGCGGGGGGAGGCGCTTGACGTCCTTGAAGATCTCGGCGAGCTCGAGGTGATCGAGCGTCTCCTTCTCGAGGAGCTCGAGCGCGAGCTTGTCGAGCACATCGCGGTTGGCGTTGATGACCTCGTACGCCTCGTTGTGCGCCTGCTCGATGAGGTCGCGCACCTGGACGTCGACCCGCTCCGCGACGCGCTCCGAGAATTCGCGGCCATGCCCCATGTCGCGGCCCATGAAGACCTCACCCGACGACTGACCGAGCTTGACCGGGCCGATGTCGCCGGTCATTCCGTACTCGGTGACCATCTTGCGGGCGATGTTCGTCGCCTTCTCGATGTCGTTCGAGGCGCCGGTGGTCGGGTCGTGGAAGACGATCTCCTCCGCGACGCGGCCACCCATCGCGTACGTGAGCTGGTCCTGCAGCTCGTTGCGCGTGACGGAGTACTTGTCGTCCAGCGGCAACACCATCGTGTATCCGAGGGCCTTGCCGCGCGGGAGGATCGTGACCTTCGTGACGGGGTCGGTGTGGTTCATCGCCGCCGCCGCGAGCGCGTGACCGCCCTCGTGGTAGGCCGTGATGAGCTTCTCCTTGTCCTTCATGACGCGCGTGCGGCGCTGCGGGCCTGCGATCACGCGGTCGATGGCCTCGTCGAGGGCGCGGTTGTCGATCAGCTGCGCGTTCGAGCGGGCGGTCAGCAGCGCGGCCTCGTTCAGCACGTTGGCCAGGTCGGCACCGGTGAAGCCGGGCGTCTTGCGGGCGACGACCTCGAGGTCGACGCCGTCGGCGAGCGGCTTGCCACGGCCGTGCACTTCGAGGATCTTCGTGCGGCCCTTGAGGTCGGGGGCGTCGACGCCGATCTGACGGTCGAAGCGGCCGGGACGCAGCAGCGCGGGGTCGAGGATGTCGGGGCGGTTCGTCGCCGCGATCACGATGACGTTCGCCTTGGGGTCGAACCCGTCCATCTCGACGAGCATCTGGTTGAGCGTCTGCTCGCGCTCGTCGTGTCCGCCGCCCATCCCGGCGCCACGGTGGCGGCCCACGGCGTCGATCTCGTCGATGAAGATGATGGCCGGCGCGTTGTCCTTGGCGTTGTTGAAGAGGTCGCGCACCCGGCTCGCGCCGACGCCGACGAACATCTCGACGAAGTCCGAACCCGAGATCGAGTAGAACGGCACGCCTGCCTCACCCGCCACCGCGCGGGCGAGCAGCGTCTTGCCGGTTCCGGGAGGGCCGTACAGCAGCACGCCCTTCGGGATGCGGGCGCCGACCGCCTGGAACTTGGACGGGTCCTTGAGGAAGTCCTTGATCTCTTCGAGCTCTTCGATCGCCTCGTCGGAGCCCGCGACGTCCTGGAAGGTGACCTGCGGCATCTCCTTCGTCACGAGCTTCGCGCGCGACTTACCGAACTGCATCACCTTGCTGCCGCCGCCCTGGGCGCTGGACAGCAGGAACCAGAAGAGCAGGCCGAGCAGCAGGATCGGCAGGAGGAGGGAGATGAAGCCGTCGAACCACGTGGCACGCGGGACGGCGTCGTTGAAGCCGTCCTTGGGGTTCGCGTCGTTGATCGCGGTGACGACCTCGTCAGCGCGTGCTGAGACGTAATAGAACTGCACGTCGCTGGCGCCCTCGTACTCCTTCGAGAGCTTCATGTCGACCCGCTGGTCGCCGTCGGTGTTGACGACCTCGGTGACCGTGTCGCCCGAGAGCAGCTCGAGACCCTCCTGCGTGGAGATCTGCTTCGCCCCGCCCAGGCTCGAGATGAGCGAGAAACCCACGATGAGGAAGACCCCGATCAGCAGGACGTAGAAGAGAGGGTTGCGGGTGATCTTCTTGAAGTCCATGGCACGGGCGCGAGCCCGACCCCTTTCGTCGACGTGCCGCCGCGGACGGAAAACCCCCGTCGACGGTTGAATCAGGGTATCGCGCGATTCCTAGGCGCCGTCTGTGCATTCGCCCCGGGCGTAATCACAGCCCGCCCGATAGCGTGGGGGCGAAGCGCCGCACGAGCCCACGACGAGGAGGACCCCGTGCCCCGCATCCGCCCCTCGCTCATCGTCCTCGCTGCGGCGGCCGTCGCCCTGGTCGGCTGCGCATCCGGTCCGCAGTCACTGACGCCCTCCGAGATCGTGGCCGAGATCGCCTGCGCGAGCACGGACCCCTTGGGCGGCGACCCCGGTCGAGCCGGGCCCATGCCCGATCACTTCGAGCCGGTCGCCGCGGTCCGCTGCGTGCCCTTCCAGACCGTCGAGGACGACGAGGGCATCTGGTCCGTCATCCTCCGTGAGCGGCTCGAAGGCGATCTCACGGCGCTCCTGCGTGCGCAGGCCGAGCCCGACGACGCGCGCTCTCCGGGACCGTGCGCGGCGATCGCGATCATCGCGCCGCAGATCTGGCTGACGGATGCTGCAGGCCGAGGCATCCGCGTCCGCTATCCGGCCGACGGCTGCAGCCAGCCGAAGCTCGACCTCATCGGCGACGCGCTGGCCGAGCTCGCCGTCGTGCAGACCGACGAAGAGCAGCGCACGCTCACGCAGCCGCGCGCAGCGCTCGAGTCCGGGTGCGCGCCGACCTGGTCGGCCCGGCCGCTGCAGATCGCCGCGCCGGAGGAACTCGAGGAATGGGAGGGCACCCTCGACGCACCCGCCCCCGCGCCGTCGTCGACGGGGATCCAGACCATTCCGTGGGCGCCTCCGCGCACGCCCGCACCCGGCGAGGTCGAGACGCTCCGCCTCTGCGCCTACTCCACCGACGACGCCGCGAACCCCTCGGCGACGCCCGCGCCCGGGTCGACGACCTGGGTCACCGTCGATGCGGAGGGCACGGCGTGGTTCACCGGCAGCCGTCAGCTCGACGCCGCCGAGACGCGCGCAGTGCTCGGGGCCGCAGCATCCGCTCAGCCGCTGCCGGAGGCCTGCGACGACATCCCCGGTTCCCTGGTCGTGCTCGACGCGGACGAGGAGGGGAAGGCTCCGATCACGGTGGAGCTGGACGGATGCCGTCGGCTCATCGTCGACCACATCGCGACGTACGCGGCACCGCCCGCTCTTGTGGAGATGCTCGGGGGCTGAGCGGTGCCGTCAGCTGTAGACGTGCGGCGCGAGCACGGCGACGTCCCGCAGGTTGCGGTACTTCTCCGCGTAGTCCAGGCCGTAGCCGACGACGAACTCCGTCGGGATGTCGAAGCCGACGTACCGGCAGTGCACCTCGACCTTGGCGGCCTCGGGCTTGCGCAGCAGCGCGAAGACCTCGACGGATGCCGCACCACGGGCCGCGAAGTTCTCCAGCAGCCAGCTGAGGGTCAGACCCGAGTCGATGATGTCCTCGACGATGAGCACGTGCTTGCCGAGGATGTCGGTGTCGAGGTCCTTGCGGATCTGCACGACACCGCTGGACTTGGTGCCGGCGCCGTATGACGAGACCGCCATCCAGTCCATCGTCACGTGCTTCTTGAGCGCGCGCGAGAAGTCGGCCATGACCATGATCGCGCCCTTGAGCACCCCGACCAGCAGCAGGTCTTCGTCGGCGTAGTCCTCGGCGACCCGCGCCGCGATCTCGTCGAGCTTGGCTCGGATCTCCTCCTCGGTGACGAGGACTTCGGTGATGTCGCTGGAAACGTCGGCCGCGCGCATGCGACGAGTCTAGAGGGGCACCATCAGCGCGCGGTGAACTCGACGCGCCCGCCGAGACGGCGGGCGCGGCAACCGGGCAGATCGATCGGGCCCTGACCCGACCAGTCCGTCACGAGGCGCGCCACCTCGAGCGTCTGCGTCCGCGAGAGGCTCTCGTGGAACTCACTGGCCACGACGTGCCGGATGATGCGGTTCCGAAGCGCCGCCGGGTTGGCGGCGAGCGCGGCCGCCGACACCGAGATGCCGGCCTCGGCGTGCTCGACGATGTCCTCGATCGTCTCGTCGATCATCTCGTCGAACGCCTCGGAGTCCTCGCGCAGCTGCGCTGCGGTACGGGCGAGCGCCTCGGCGATCCCCGGGCCGAGTTCGGACTCGAGCACCGGCAGCACCGTCTCGCGCACGCGCACACGCGCGAACCGCGGGTCGGCGTTGTGGGGATCGTCCCAGGGCTCGAGCGCCTCGGCCGCGCACGCGGCGCGGATCGTGACGCGGCGCACGCCCAGCAGCGGGCGCAGGAGCGCGATGCCCTCGAGGACGGATGCCTCGGCCATGCCCTGCAGGCTGGTGGCACCCGCGCCGCGGGCGAGGCCGAGCAGCACCGTCTCCGCCTGGTCGTCGAGCGTGTGGCCGGTGAGGATCGCGGCCGCTCCGATCGCCCTGGCACCTTCGGCGAGGGCGCGGTAGCGCGCCTCGCGCGCCGCCGCCTCGGGACCGCCTGCTCCCGTGACCTCGACGCGCGCCACGCGGGCCTCGAGCCCGAGCGCCTCGGCCTTCGCGGCTGCGGCGGCGGCAGCATCCGTCGATCCGTCCTGCAGGCCGTGGTCGACGGTGAGCGCGACGGCCCGCAGCCCCGGCTTCGGCGCCTCGAAGGCCGTCGCGGCGGCGAGCGCGAGGGAGTCCGCACCACCCGACAGCGCGACGAGCACGGTCGCACCGGGTCGGAGGCCGGCGAGGGCGCGGCGCACGGCGAGCCGCACCTCGGCGACGGCGGGGTCGAGTCCGGGTCTGCGCTCCTCCACCCGCCCACCGTACCGGGGACGCCGTACCGTTCTCAGGATCGGAGCCTCGCGGTCACGCCTCGCCGCGGCGTGTCGCGCCTGTGCGCGCCGACGATCCTGAGTTAGTGCCCGATGGGCGCCCGAACTAGGCTGGTCGCGGCAATCCACAGTCTTCGAAGGAGCACCACTATGGGCGCGTACGACGCCGTCATCGAGATCCCGCGCGGCAGCCGCGTGAAGTACGAGGTCGACCACGGCACCGGCCGCGTCTTCCTCGACCGCATCCTCTACACGCCCATGGGCTACCCGACCAACTACGGGTTCTTCGAGAACACCCTCGGCGAGGACGGCGACCCGCTCGACGTGCTCGTGATCCTCGACGTCGACCTGGCGCCCGGCATCCTCGCGAGCGTCCGCCCCGTCGGCGTGCTCAAGATGAGCGACGAGGCCGGTGGCGACGACAAGGTCGTCGCGGTGCTCGCCAAGGACCCGCGCTGGGCGCACATCCAGGACGTCGCCGACATCCCGGAGTTCCTCCAGAAGGAGATCGCGCACTTCTTCGAGCACTACAAGGACCTCGAGCCCAACAAGTGGGTCAAGGTCGACGAGTGGGCGGACGCCGCCGAGGCCGAGCGCCTGGTCGACGAGGCGTTCGCGCGCTTCGCCCAGCACGAGGGCCAGACCGCGACTCAGGGTGAGGGCGTCGCGCCGAACACGCTCTGACGGCTGTCTTCATGCGAAGAGCGGATGCCTCGGCATCCGCTCTTCGTCGTTCGAGGTGTGTATGCCGGTCAGACCGAGATGCCGCGATCGGCCATGAAGTAGATCGGGTTGACCGGGGAGCCGTTGACGTACGTCTCGAAATGCACGTGGCAGCCGAACGAGTTGCCGGTGTTGCCCTCGCTCGCGATGAGCTGCCCGGCGCTGACCCACTGCCCGACACCGACGAAGATGCCGCCCGTGCGGATGTGGCCGTAGCCCGAGCCGATGCCGCCGCCGTGGTCGATCTTGATGTAGTTGCCGTAGCCGCCGTTCCACCCGGCGTAGACGACGCGCCCCGCCGACGCGGCGTAGATGGCGGATCCGCACCCTGCGGCGAGGTCGACACCGTAGTGGAAGCCGCTGGAGCAGTAGCTGTTGCCGCACTGCACGGTGCGCGGGCCGTAGCCGGAGCTGCGCCAGCCGGATGACGGACGGGCCCAGCCCGAGCCCACGACGGCCCCGCCGCCTCCGCCACCGCCACCACCGCCGCCGCCTCCGCCCTGGTTCTGCTGGGCGAGGCGGTCGGCTTCCTCTTTGGCGCGACGTGCCTCTTCTTCGCGGCGCAGGCGTTCCTGCTCCTTGCGGACACGCTCGCCTTCTTCGTACTGTGCGACGGTCGTGGCGGTCGCGTCCTGGAGTGCGGCGAGCTGCGCCTCGAGTTCGCCGCGCTTGGCGTTCTGCGCGTCGAGGGCGGCCTGCGCCTCGTCGGCGGCCTTCTGCGCTGCGACCATCTTCTCTTCGGCGATCTTCTGCAGCCGGTCGCGCTCGGCGCGCTGGACGGCGGCCTGATCGCTGAGGCTCTGGGCCGAGTCGCGCGCGGTGACGGCCTGGGCGTACACGTCCTGGTTTCGCTGGACGAGCTTGTCCATCGTGCCCAGGCGCGCCAGCAGGTCGTCGGCGCCGGCGGCAGAGCCCGCGAAGAACAATTCCATCGACGTGTCGTCGCCGCCGTTGCGGTAGAGCTGGGCAGCCACGCGGCCTGCTTTGTTGGCCGCATCCGTCGCAGCCGCGGCCTGCTCGTCCGCCTGCTGCTGCAACTGGTCGGCCCGCAAGGCGGCGTCGAAGTACGCCTGCTGCGCGACGTAGAACTCATCGGCCAGCTGCTGCGCGACCTGCTGCTTGGCGGCGACATCAGCCTCGAGCCCGGCGATCAGCTGCTGGATCTTCGTGACCTCGGCGGCCTTGGCGGCCTCATTGTTCTTCGCCGCGACGACGTCGTCCCACGAGGGGTAGTCGGCTGCGAAAGCGGGGGCGACCAGCGGCCCGAGCGTTCCGCCGACTGCGCCGATCGCCGCGACGCCCAGGATTCCGAGCCCGAGCGCGGTGCGCCGGTTCATCGATGGCCAGAGCCGCCGCTGCTCGCGAGCAGACGGCGCGCACCCGCAGTCCACGGAGGTGTCGTCGGACACGGCCTGGTCAGTGACGTTTTCGGGCTGCACCGGATCCCTCCCTCGCGGCGTCAACTCGTTTCACACTAGCAACATCAGTAACATGCGCAACCCCCAGGGGTGCACGGCTGTTGCCGCCTCGGGAAGCGGTCACCCGGTCAGTGTGCGCCCTCAGGACCCGTTGTACAAGGGCGACGCGCGCTCGATTCGCGTTTTCGCGAGGAGTTACGTATGCTTGGTCCTCGGCAGTGAGCCCCAAAGGTTCACCCGGCCCCATCGTTTAGCGGCCTAGGACGCCGCCCTTTCACGGCGGTAGCACGGGTTCGAATCCCGTTGGGGTCACTCCACAATTCAATAAGCATGGCCCTGTAGCGCAGTTGGTTAGCGTGCCGCCCTGTCACGGCGGAGGTCGCGGGTTCAAGTCCCGTCAGGGTCGCTCCGAGCGACGGGCCCTTTTTTCGAAGAGGGCCTTTCGTCTAGGACGCGGCAGGTCTTGTATAAGAGATGCCGCGCGGCTCTGTAGCTCAGTTGGTAGAGCGTTCGACTGAAAATCGAAAGGTCACCGGATCGATGCCGGTCGGAGCCACTGAAACCCCCGCGTAGCTTCTACATCGCGGGGGTTTCGTCTTTCCCGCGGAATTACGCGGATCTCGGGACCTCGGGGGCTCGGAATCGAGACGCAGATTCGACGAGATCTCGTCGTCACTGCGATTGGTTCGGACCGCCGTCTGGAGCTCTTGCCCACGGTTTGCCCACGAACGAATCACGCGCCGCCCGGTCGAGGGCGATCGAGACGGACGTCAGATCCTCCGGAAACAGGTCTGCGTAGACGTCGAGCGTCATCGCGGCTGACGCGTGACCGAGCATTCGTTGCAGGATCTTCACGTTCGCGCCGGCAGAGATCGCGAGGCTCGCCGCCGTGTGCCGGAGGTCGTGTGGAGTGATGTGAGGGAATCCGTCTGGCGATGCGAGTTGAAGCTTGGCGACGGCCGGCGCGAATACGCGGCGCCGGAAGTTGCCTCCGCGGAGCACCGCGCCTTCGCGGGTGGAGAAGACGAGGTCGTGCCGGCGTCCGGTCGCGAGGTGAGTGGCGATTCCCTCGTCGAGCAGAGACGGATATGGAACGATGCGCTGCTCATGAGTCTTCGGGGTACCGAAGACCAGGGAGCCACGCACGTCAGCGACCGCGCGACGCACGTGCACGACGCGGTTTGCCAGATCCACGTCAGCCGGCCTCAGCGCTGAAGCCTCACCCCAGCGCAGTCCGCTATAGGCAAGGAACCTGACCAGCGTGCCCCACTCCCCCACGCCATTTGCGAGCTCATGCACCTGCAGGTGGCTCAGGTAGTGACGCTCCGCCTTCGAGAGCCTTGGGAGCTCGATGTCCGCAGCGACGTTGCGAGCCAGTCGCCCGTCGCGGACCGCGTATGCGAGCGCACCCGACACAACGAGGTAGATCTGCCGCGTGGAGGACGCGGACAGCGTCGTCGACAGTCGGGCCACCCACGATTGCACGTGCGCGTGATCGATGTCGACGATTCTCACATCGCCCCATTCGGGCAACACATGCTTGTCCAGCGAGTTTCGATAGCCCGACCGAGTGGTCGGTTTCACACGAATCTTGCTTGCGTACCACGCCTCCGCGATCTCCGAGAAGCGCACGCGCGAGCGACTCGGGTCTACCCACTCGCCACGGAGCTTCGACGTCTCGACGGAGGCGAGGAAGTTCTCCGCCTCGCGCTTGGTGCGAAACCCCCGCTTGTCCGTCTGCTTGTTGTCGGGCCGACGGTATCGCACCCGGTATCGGCGGCCTGACTTCGATTCGTAGGACTCGACACTTCCCATCGGACTAGCGTAGGCCGGTCATGTCGAAGCTTCCAGGAATTCGACAATTCATCACGCTTGTGGCCTGCCCTTCGCCCCCGACATGGCCACCATGCTCGAGAACGGAGACTTTCTGATCCGTAGTCAAGCGGGAACCGTCGTCGAGCCCTTGCGGACACTGGGATCGCCGCCCTGAGTGCACACATTGGTGCACACATGCGTGTCATCGACTCGGTCGCGCTGTCAGGCTCGGTGCTCGCGTGTGAAGCGACGGACCTATGGAGCAAGCTCGCCCGTTTGAGAACGACGCTATACAAGGTGCCCCGATGGCACTCGGCGCCCGCTGCTCGTGCGCAAACGACTACCGGCGGAGACGGAGGGGTTTGAATTCCGCCGAGAGGCATACGTTCGAATCCTCTTGAGCCCTTCTCGTCCCAGAATCCGCGGATTTGCGCGTCCGGAATCGGGACGAGAGCTGGCTTCAGTCGTTCTCAATCCCCCTCGATCCGCGACATCCGTAGGCACCAGGTGGGCAGGCGTATCACCCTCGCATACAGCTTCATTGGCTGTCGAACGAACGTAGACGATCACCGCCCTGTTGTTCATCGTCCAGTTCGGCAAGGACAATCTCTCACACCGCGCTGAATGACGACGATCTCATGGCTCGACGGATTCCCCGACGACCTGGCAAGACTGAAAGTCGAAGGGTCACCGGATCGATGCCGGTCGGAGCCACTGAAACGGGTCTGTCAGACCCTTCTGCACCGCAACTGCTCGGCCAGACCGGCCCGGCCCCGGACACCGACCACCACCACCTGATTCCACGGATGACGAAGATCCGGAGCGATATCTCCGCGTACTGACCACGCGCATGACAAGCTCGATCAGGCCGCACCGATCGTCCGCGCACCCGCGGACGGCACCGGCCTTGCACCGATCGCAACTCCCGGTTGGAAGACCGCTGGATCAGTCGGCGAGATCCAAGCGCCGCGGTCAGGCGTTCCCTGTTAGAGCCCGAGCACGGCGCCGATAATCAGGGCGGCGATGCCGGCGATCGCCGCCGCGCCCGCGATGAACTGTGCAGCGATGGGCAAGGTGCGGCGTCGACCTGCGTTGCGAAGGTGCGCCCACGCCGTGTTCGACAGGACGAAGCCGAGGAGCCCGAGAGCGATTCCGAGGACGGGTGCGAACGCGGCGACCGCGAGGCCGGCGCTCGCGGCGATCAGGCCGATGATACGGCCGGCCTGACCGCCCACGGCTGGATGAGCGGCTTCCCCTCATGGCCGGTGGGCGCAGGCTCGCCGTTCAGAGCACGTGCGAGGTCCGCACCGAACGTGAGCGGCGGCCCTGCCTCGCCGTTGGCGAGCACGGACAGGTGCGCCGCCACCGGGCCGCGGCGTTGCACCCCCTGAGTGATTCCGTGGACGATCAGCCAGGCCAGCGGTGTGGCTGCCAGCAGGAGAGCCTGGCCGGCAACGCTCGTCCACATCGCGGCGCGGAACTGTTCGAGGTCCTCCGCGCTCGTGTACAGACGGGTCGAGACCTGGATCACCGAGTTGCTGACGAGCCAGAGCAGCCACCACAGGATCTGCCACGAGGGGCGTGATCGCCGACAGCCCGCCAGAGGTCCGTGATGTTCTGGAACGGGAACCAGGCGCTGACGACAGGCACGAACCAGGATCCGACGTGCCAGCCGGGTGAGCGGCGCGTGAGGCCCGCGACCTGCTTCGCCGCTCGGTACTGCCAGATGACCCACACCACGGCCGTGGCGAAAAGGGAGGCGGCCGACAGGATGGTGACAGCCACGCTGGCCTGGTCGTACGAGTTGATCAGGTCGACCGCTGCGTCGTTGCCGTCGAGGAACGCCGTGACCGCGGCGATCCCGAATGTCTCCATGCCGATCGTGGCGACGGCGAAGCCCCCGCAGATGATCAGGAGGGTTTGGGTTGCCGTGGCCAGCTTCACGAAAGCGCGGGATAGCGCGGGCTGCTGGGCGGGAGACGGAGAGCCCCCGATTGAGGAGGGTGGCGTAGGCGAAAGGGTCATTGGCTGGCTGCTCTCCGGGTCAACGGATGTGGAACGAGTCGAAGTACGCCTGGTCCTTGTTTTCACCGCTCTGAACCAACGTGAACAACTCACCCCGGTCGCTGACGATGATCATCGTCCAGATGATCTCTTCCTCGGCCGTTGACTGCGCAACTACGCCGGAGCCGCCGTCGATGGAGATCGCTTCGGAGTCCACGAGAGTCGCCCCCGAATTCTGCAGTGAGCTTTCGAGCGCGCCGTCGACGCTCGGCATGCCGCCGTAGGGGGCGAGATAAGAGATGGCGTACATCTTCTGCTTGTTGCTCCACGTCGCCGTCTCTACGGACAGTTCCGTGGACGGAATGGCTAGTTCACCCACCTCGGGACTACCAGGGAAGGTCACCGAGTACGCGTCCGTTGAGTAATCGGTCCCGCCCTCTGCGGTAACCGCGCGGTCGGCGGCGGTCAGCACCACCCAAGTTCCCACGCTGACGACGACCATCACGATGGCCAGTACTACGAGCACAACGACGCGACGGCGCAGGTTGCGTCGCTCTGCACCACGACCCGCCTCGTCCATAGTGGCGACCTGGTCTCTCTCAGTGCTTGGTGTCCCGGTGGCAGGTGTGGATGACGTTCTCATGACCGCCCTTCCTGAATGTGGTGAGTTCATCCCGGCGCCGACCGAAGCGGGTGTCATCTCCAGATCATCGGCCCCTCTACTTGGACTGTTGTTCTGATCCGGTACCCCCTGACACCCTGCTCATCACAGTTGGATAACGGGTTCACCGGGCAATCGGCGGCCGGTGTTCACGGCCGCCACGCGAAGCTGAAAGCCGTCAGCAGCTGAAGGCTGCGACAAGATGCGCTTGTGCCACACAGAACACGCCGCCAGACGGCGGTGCTTAGGCAGCACCCACCGTTGCGTTGCGCAGCTCCTCCCTCGTGCGTACATGAACGAGCCCAGCAGCTCTAAGTTCCTCAGGCACCGTAGCGACCTGTTCTTCCGAGACGAGGCACAATGGGCCGCCAACCGGCATGATCAGCCAGCCACCGGCGACAGCGGCGTCGTAGATGACCTCCCAGGCGAGGTCCCCCTCGATGTGATTGAACATCAGTCCGTACAAGGGAACGCTGCCCGCCCCCGTACACCGCGGCTGAGCCGTCAGCGGTCAGGACATTTTCTTTGTTGGCGTCGAGCAGTGGTGCCAATATGCGCTGCCCGACCGACTGGCTGCGATCCGCAAAGGACGCCTGAGAAGTCCTGCAGATAGATATCAAAACTCACCGACTCATCTTGATCGACCCGAGTCCGAGAAGGGCGGCGGCCACAGATATGCTGGCCGCCGCGTTCGTGCCGGCATCACGGTCCACGCGCCCGTTCGACAGACGCTTCCAGAGATCAGGCATCGGTTCGGCGGGCAAGGTCGACGCTGGCCAAGGTAACGCGTCGCTGCTCAGTGGAGCTTCGAAGTCACTCCAGTCACGACCGTTCCACCAGCGTTGGGTTCGGAGCGGGTCGAACGGATCGGGGTACCACCCCGGCACCGGTGCACCGGCAGACGTCGCAGCCTGGGCCACCCGGTTGGATCGTGCCGTTGCGTATGCGGCGCGGAGCCGACTGCTTTCAGGGGCCGAGGTATCGGCGTCACTGGTCGGTGGCGTTGTCATCAGACCGGGAATCAGTTGCGCTAACGAAGAAGTTCCAGATTCGCACCGGCGCGAGACCAACGGTCTGCTGCCACCTCGAGTTCTTCATGATTGCCAGCAAGCACGACGTAGAACGGCTGTGCTGGTCTGTCCCATGCCTCGCCGACATCCACCGGACGGCTCCAGTCCTCGGCAGCCGCCCTGAGCGAGTTCACGAGCCAGGCTAGTTCAGCACGTGCGTCCGATAGCACTTCGTCGGGTTCCGTAATCACGACGACGCAGCCCACCGCTTGTCGCAGCCAATCCAGTTCCGCGATGCATTCGTCGAAAGCGTCCTTATTCTCGCCGAAGTACAGCGGGAACTGCATGGCCGCCGCGAACTCATCGAAGACGTCGGTGATTCGACGCATCTTCCGCCCCCTCACCACGCGTACTGCCAGGCTTGCAGACATCCACTCGGACATTGCGGCGGACAGGTCTGCAAGCTCTCCCTTCAGCAACAAGATCCGCATATGTGGGTCCGGCTCTAGGAGGTACCGCATCATTGCCATCCCCCGCTCCTGACCAACATGAAGCTGTCGTAGTGGTCCGCCGTGAAGTAGGCCGAGCCGTCACTTCCTGTCACGAGGCGCTCACCGCCCCGATTCACGCCTTGCACCTGCGGATTGACGTCCCATTCCTTGTATGTCAGCCCCGGGCCTTCTGGCAACTTTTGCTGCGAGTTCTGGAAAGTCCTGCCGCCACGAAATCCCGGAAGGGGAGCAGCCTTCTCGTCCACTCTATTCAGAGTGGACCACACCTTCTGGATAGCTGGCCCGGACGGCAGCACCTGGCGTGTCCCTTGAGCGACGCTCGAAACTGACGAACTCGCTTCCCGCGCTACTGACGCGGCGGCTCGGTCGGCGACGGAAGCAGTCTGCTTCGCAGCGAAGCCGGCCAGAGGTTTCACCGCTGCACTTGCCAATGGCTTGAGTGCCGCCGCGGCGCCCGGAATCAGGCCAGCAGCTCCGCCGAGAGCACCTGCGAAGATGTACCCCTCTGCCGTCTTCTTTCCCGAAGAGAAGTGATATGCGGTCACCGAGATGGCAGCACTTGCCGCCACCGACGCGGCGATGCCGATCCCCGCGCCGACGACGCCACATATGCCCGCGGTCGCCACCACGCAGGCACCTATCGCAACGGTCGCTACGACGCCCAGCGCGATCGCGCCCGCGTTGATCCAGGCATCCTTGTCCCATGTGGTGGGGTTCCACCATTGCACTGCCTGCGTGGGCTGCGGCTTGGCACCGCCTCCGCCACTTCCGGCTGCCGCGGGAGCACTCTGCTTTGAGAAGCTCGTCGTGGCCTTCGGCTTGTACTTCCCTGCCTTTCCGCCGTCGTGCATCATCGCGACCAGACCGGTGGGGTCGGCGTACGAAATGGGCGAGTGGTAGCTGTATGTGTACGCGTTCGCGTGCCGTGGCTCACCCACGTCCAGCAACGGGTCGACCGACACGAACTTCCCGAGTCCGCTGTCGTAGGCGCGTGCGCCGAGCTGGGTCAGGCCGGTCGAGCTGGTCGGTGCGTTGAGGTAGCCGAACATGGACGACCAGGTGACTGCGGTGCCGCGGGTGCCGCCGAACGGGTCCATCCAGCGGCGGGTGACCGCACCGGTGGACACGTTGATCTGCAGGCCCACGGTGCCCACCGGGTCCGGCGACAGCCACCTGAGCGCACCCCCGGTCCCGGATACCCGCTCCGCGACCGTGATACCCGCGACCGTGTAGGAGCGGATCCCGGTGGTAACCCCCGCCGTATTGCGGACCACGGTGTCACCGAGGAAAAGGGATGCCCCGTCAGTCCCACCCCACCGCATCAACAAGGTGCCGTCTGCGGTGTACAGCGACTTCTCGGTCGACGACCCCGCGGTCACCGACCCAAGCCGGCCGGCCTCGTCGTACGTGAGAGTCTGCCCGTCGCGTCCGGTGGTGCCACCGGTAGCGTCGTAGCTGTACGACGCGACCTGCGGCTGCCCGGTCCCAGTGGTCCGAGTTACCTGCGACACCGCATGCGGGCGAGCCTGCCCTGCCGCCGGGTAACTGTACGTCGACACCGTGGGAGTGGATCCCGCCCACGTGGTGGCCGACGTCCGGTTTCCCGTGTCCGGGTCCACCGTGTATGCCGCACGATACGCCGCGGGACCACCGAGGGTGGCGGTGGGGCCGGTGGCGCAATCGCCGGTGGACGGTGTCCACGCGTCGGTGAGCGCCTGCAGCCCGTCGTAGCGGAAGCACTGGACGTCAGCGGTGTGCGTGTCCGCCGTCGTCGAGACGCGCGTGATGAGACCGGCCGCGTTGCGGGTGTAGTTGCGCAGCGCCTCCTGGGTGAACACGGTGCCGCCGCGGCGGGTGGTCTCCTCGAGGCTGGCGAGTTGGCGGGTGCCCGGGTCGTAGCCGAAGGTGAGCGCGCTCCATGTGGTGCCGGGACGCACGATCTGGCCGAGCTCGCCGGCTGCGGTGTAGACGACGCCGGTAGCGTACCCCGCGGCCCCGGACAGGCTGGTCTGACGGCCGTGGTCGTCGTATCCGGCGTACAGGTCCTCGGCGGGGAGACCGCCGATCGCCGGGACGACGGTGGCAGCCACCGTGCCGTCCGGGTTGTAGTAGGTGCTGGTGGTGTAGCTGGTTGCGGCGAATGCCGGTGCGCCGGCGGGGATGGTGACCTTGGACCCGGTGGGCCGGTAGGCGTTGTCGTACCCGGTGACCGCGGTCTTGTACTCGAGGCCACCGTCGAACCGTGAGGTGGAGGTGAGTTGCCCCTTGGCGAGGGTGTCGTATGTCCACGACGCGAGCACCGTGCCCGTTGTGCCGCCGCTGCGTTCGCTGGTGCGGCGGCCGAGCGTGTCGTACGTGTATCCGAGGGTGGTTCCCCGGGCGTCGGTGGTGGTGAGCAGCCGCGCAAGGTCGTCATACGTGTACGACTTGGCGCCCGCGTCGGGGTCGGACGTAGCGGTCTGTCGGCCGCGCTGGTCGAACGTCCAGGTCCAGGTGTTGCCGTCGTCGTCGGTCATCTGCGTCTAAAACTGACGGAGGTTGTTGACAGTTGGGTCTTCCGATTGGGAGGAAGAGTCCATGTCAGACAGGGAGCTCGAGCGGCGGGCGAATCACAAGCTCGCGGTGTTGCGCCACGTCGAGGAGGTCAG
>NZ_JYJA01000018.1 GCF_000956465.1 Microbacterium trichothecenolyticum | reverse complement strand
GTCGCCGGCGACGCCGCCGCCTGCCGCCGAGCCGCCGGCGACAGAGCCGCCCACCGCGGAGCCGCCGGCGACAGAGCCGCCCACCGCGGAGCCGCCGGCGCCCGAGGCGCCCAAGCCGTAATCGAATCGACAGCCCCTCGCCCGACGGCGAGGGGCTGTCGCTTCGGCCGCGGGTGGAGGCATCCGCATCCGGGGATAGCGTGGAGGCATGACCTCGACTGTTCCCCTGCGCCGTGTCGGCGCGTCCGGCCTGCTCGTCTCCGCCGTCGGCCTCGGCTGCAACAACTTCGGTCGCCCCGGCACCCGCACCGAGACGCTCGAGGGCACGAGGAAGGTGCTCGACGCGGCGATCGACGCCGGCGTGACGTTCCTCGACACCGCCGACATGTACGGCGGCGACCCTGGGCAGTCCGAGACGCTCATGGGTGAGGCGCTCGAGGGCCGGCGCGACCAGGTCATCCTCGCGACCAAGTTCGGGCATCCCGGTCGCGACATGGGCTACCCGGCGTCGGGTGCGAAGGGCTCGCGGTCGTACATCCGGCGGGCGGTCGAAGCATCCCTCACCCGCCTCAGGACCGAGTGGATCGACCTCTACCAGCTCCACGTGCCAGACAACGACACGCCGATGGAGGAGACGCTCGACGCGCTCGGCGACCTCGTCCGCGAGGGCAAGGTGCGCTACATCGGGCACACGAACTTCTCGGGCTGGCAGGTCGCAGAGGGCCACTTCACCGCGCTCATGCGCCATGGCGTGCCGTTCGTCTCGGCGCAGAACGAGTACAGCCTGCTCGCACGCGGGGCCGAGCGGAACGTGCTGCGGGCAGTCGAGCGCTACGGTCTCGGCTTCTTCCCGTACTTCCCGCTCCACAACGGGCTGCTCACCGGCAAGTTCACGCGGGATGCCGCGCCCGCCGACACCCGCATCATCCGGCAGCGCCGCCACATCTACGACGATGCGCCGTGGGATGCGCTCGAGGGGTATCAGGCGTTCTGCGACGAGCGCGGCGTCACGATGCTCGAGGCGACCTTCGGGTGGCTGCTGTCGCGTCCGGCCCTGTCGAGTGTCATCGCCGGCGCCACCACTCCCGAGCAGGTCCGGGCGAACGCGGCGGCGGCTTCGGTGTGGACGCCGACGGCCGCGGACCTCGCGGCGATCGACGTGCTGTTCCCCCCGCCGGAGGCTGCCGCCTGACGCCTCGACGCATCGCGTCGGGCGAGTTCGCCGACGGCGTAGGCGCCGGACTTTCGGCGGCGCGCACGCGGGCGTAGCGTCGCTATCCGTGCGCGGTCCGTGCGAACGGATGACTCCGCGCGCCGGAAAGGACCGTCGTGCTCGGAAAGCTCCTGGTGCGGTATCTGAGTCCCGCGTGGCCGCTCATCGTGGCGGTGGTCGTCTTCCAGCTCGCACAGTCGATCGCGTCGCTGTGGTTGCCGACCCTCAACGCCGACATCATCGACAACGGCGTCGTCACCGGTGACATCCCGTACATCTGGTCGACCGGCGGCGTGATGCTGATCGTGAGCCTCGTGCAGGTGGTGTGCGCGATCGTCGCGGTGTACTTCGGGTCGCGCCTCGCGATGGGCATGGGACGGGACCTGCGCGGCGACCTGTTCCATCGTGTGGTCGCGTTCTCCCAGCGGGAGGTCGGTCAGTTCGGCGCTCCGTCGCTCATCACCCGCAACACCAACGACGTGCAGCAGGTGCAGATGCTGGTGCAGGTGTCGGCGACGCTCATGATCTCGGCGCCGATGCTCGCGATCGGCGGCGTGATCATGGCGATCAGCCAGGACGTCGGCCTGTCGTGGCTGATGGCGGTGGCGATCCCGGTGCTGCTCATCATCGTCGGTCTCATCGTGTGGCGCATGGTGCCGGCGTTCACGCAGATGCAGAAGCGCATCGACCGCGTGAACCAGATCATGCGCGAGCAGCTGAGCGGCATCCGCGTCGTGCGGGCGTTCGTGCGCGAGCGCCAGGAGCGCGCCCGCTTCGAGGCCGCCAGCGAGGACGTGAAGGCGACGGGGCTGCGCGCCGGCAACCTGATGGCCCTGATGTTCCCCGCCGTGATGCTGGTCATGAACGTCTCGAGCGTCGCGGTCATCTGGTTCGGCGCCTTCCAGGTGCAGAACAACGGCGTGCAGATCGGCACCCTGTTCGCGTTCCTCACCTACCTGATGCAGATCCTCATGGGCGTCATGATGGCGACCTTCATGTTCGTGATGATCCCGCGCGCCGCGGTGTGTGCGAACCGCATCGGCGAGGTCCTCGAGACCGATCCGTCGGTGTCGGCGCCCGAAACGGCGGCGTCGGCTCCCGCCCCGACCGGGCGCATCGAGTTCGACCACGTCGACTTCGCCTATCCGGGCGCCGAGGACGCGGTGCTGCACGACGTGACGTTCACGGTCGAGCCCGGGACGACGACGGCGGTCATCGGCTCGACCGGCTCGGGCAAGACCACGCTCGTCAGCCTCGTGCCGCGCCTGTTCGACGTGACCGCCGGCAGTGTGCGCGTCGACGGCGTCGACGTGCGCGACTACGACCCCGACGAGCTCTGGACGCGTGTCGGACTCGTCCCGCAGCGCGCCTTCCTGTTCTCGGGCACGATCGCGTCGAATCTGCGCTACGGCGACCACGATGCCACCGACGAGCAGCTGTGGACCGCGCTCGAGCTCGCCCAGGCCGCCGACTTCGTGCGTGCCATGTCCGAAGGGCTCGAGGCGCCGATCGCGCAGGGCGGCACGAACGTGTCGGGCGGGCAGCGCCAACGCCTCGCGATCGCGCGGGCGCTCGTGAAACGCCCCGAGTCGTACATCTTCGACGACTCGTTCTCGGCACTGGATCTGAGGACGGATGCTGCGCTCCGCCGCGCGCTCGATACGCATCTGCCCGACGCGACCAGGCTCGTCGTCGCGCAGCGCGTGTCGACGATCCAGCACGCCGACCAGATCCTCGTGCTCGATCACGGGCGCATCGTCGGGGCCGGCACGCACGACGAACTCGTCGAGACCAATGAGACGTACCGCGAGATCGTGGAATCCCAGCTCGCGGCGGAGGCGGCGGCATGAGCGGCCCGGGGCGCGCTGCGCAGCGCATGCCGATCGGCCGCGGTCCGATGGGCCAGGCGACGGGCGGCGAGAAGGCCCGGAACTTCGGTCCGAGCGCGAAGCGCCTGCTCGCGACCCTGCGCTCGGATACGCCGCTGCTCGTCGTGGTGCTCGTGTTCAGCATCCTGTCGGTCACACTCTCGGTGATAGGCCCGAAGCTCCTCGGCGAGGGCACCAACATCGTGTTCGCCGGCTTCATCTCGCTGCAGATGCCCGCCGGGGCCACCAAGCAGCAGGTGATCGATCAGCTGGTCGCGTCGGGCAACCAGGACCAGGCGAACATGATCGCCGCGATGGACTTCGTGCCCGGCGCCGGCATCGACTTCGACCAGCTCGCGCGGATCCTGACCCTGGTGCTGCTCGTCTACGTGTTCTCGAGCCTGTTCGGGTGGCTGCAGGCCCGCATCCTCAACGGCGTGGTGCAGCGCGCGATGCATCGCCTCCGCCTGCAGGTCGAGGACAAGGTGCACCGGCTGCCGTTGTCGTACTTCGACCGCGTGCAGCGCGGCGAGCTTCTCAGCCGCGTCACGAACGACGTCGACAACATCGGCCAGACGATGCAGCAGACGCTGTCGCAGGTCGTCATCTCGCTGTTGACCGTGATCGGCGTGCTCACGATGATGTTCATCATCTCGCCGCTGCTGGCGGTCATCGCGCTCGTGACGATCCCGCTCACGATCGTCATCACCGTGCTGGTGGCCAGGCGCTCGCAGAAGCTCTTCGTGCAGCAGTGGAAGACGACGGGCGTCCTCAACGCCCGCGTCGAGGAGACGTTCTCCGGCCACTCGGTGGTGAAGGTGTTCGGCCATCAGAAGGAGGTCGAGGCCGACTTCCGCGCCGAGAACGAGGAGCTGTACCGCTCGAGCTTCGGGGCGCAGTTCCTCTCCGGCGTGATCATGCCCGCCATGATGTTCATCGGCAACCTCGTGTACGTCGCGATCGCCGTCGTCGGCGGACTGCAGGTGGCCGCGGGGCTCATGTCGATCGGCGACGTGCAGGCGTTCATCCAGTACTCGCGCCAGTTCACGCAGCCGCTCAGCCAGCTGGGATCCATGGCGAACCTGCTGCAGTCCGGCGTCGCCAGCGCGGAGCGCGTCTTCGAGCTGCTCGACGAGGAGGAGCAGACGCCCGACGACGACCCCGCCCTGACGGCGCCGGACTCGGCGAGCCACCTCGAGTTCGAGGACGTCTCGTTCCGGTACACCGAGGACAAGCCGCTGATCGACTCGTTGACGCTCGCCGCGCGGCCCGGCAGCACGGTAGCTATCGTCGGGCCGACCGGCGCCGGCAAGACGACGCTCGTGAACCTCATCATGCGGTTCTACGACGTGGACGCCGGCCGCATCGTGCTGGACGGCGTCGACACCCGCCGCATGACGCGCGACGATCTCCGCGCGCGAACCGGGATGGTGCTGCAGGACACGTGGCTGTTCGCAGGCACGATCCGCGAGAACATCGCGTACGGACGACCGGAGGCGTCCGAGGAGGAGATCGTCGCCGCGGCGACGGCGGCCTACGTCGACCGCTTCGTGCACGCGCTGCCCGACGGCTACGACACGATGCTCGACGACGAGGCCACCAACCTCAGCGTGGGCGAGCGTCAGCTCGTGACGATCGCCCGGGCGTTCCTCGCCGATCCGCGCATCCTCATCCTGGACGAGGCGACCTCGTCGGTGGACACCCGCACCGAGCTGCTCATCCAGCGCGCGATGTCGCGGCTGCGCGAGGACCGGACGGCGTTCGTGATCGCGCACCGGCTGTCGACGATCCGGGATGCCGATCTCATCCTCGTCATGGAGAACGGTGCGATCGTCGAGCAGGGATCGCACAACCAGCTGCTCGCGCAGAAGGGTTCGTACGGACGCCTCTACAACGCCCAGTTCGAGGGCGCGGCCGAGGAGGAAGAGGCGGTCGAAGTGCCGACCGTGCCATTGCCGCCGCCGCCCACGACCGCGCAGATCGTCGTCGAAGCGCTCGCCGAGTCCGAGGACGCCGTCGAGTAACCCACTAGTATGTGAGGACGCCGGGGCGAAGGGTTCCGGCGTATTCCGACGGGGAGGACAGGGCGTGCCCGAAGTTTCCACCCAGTCTCTCGCCGTCCCGGTTCCCGGTGGCGTGCTCGAGCTCTCCTGGGCAGCCGTGACCGACACCGGACGACGTCGCGAGGTGAACCAGGATGCGATGTTCGCGGCGTACCCGCTGTTCGTCGTCGCCGACGGCATGGGCGGGCATGTCGGGGGCGAGATCGCGAGCGCCAGCGCGATCGAGCGACTCCGCGCCGTCGCCGACAGCGGCACGGTGACGCCGAAGACCATCGAGAAGGCGCTCGCGCGCGCCGTCAAGGACATCGCGTCGCACCCGGAGGCGACGGACGACGGCACGGGCACGACGGTGACCGGCGTGTTCCTCGACACCTCGGGGGACGCCGCCCACTGGGTCACGCTGAACATCGGCGACTCGCGCGTGTATCTGGTGCGCGATGGCGCGATCGTGCAGATCACCACCGACCACTCGGTCGTGCAGGAACTCGTCGCGGCAGGGCGACTGAGTCCCGAAGAGGCCGAGAGCCACCCCTACGGCAACGTCATCACCCGTGCCGTGGGGCCGAGCGAAGGCGTCACTCCCGACTACGTGCGGCTGGACGCCCTCGACGGCGACCGCTTCGTCATCTGCTCCGACGGGCTGACCAAGGAGCTCACCGACTACGGCATCCGCCACTTCCTCGAGGAGAACGCCGACGCGGGCGACGCGGCATCCGCCATGCTCGAGGCGGCGCTCGAGAACGGCGGCCGTGACAACATCACCATCATCGTCCTGGACGTGGGTCGCCCGGCCGACGCCGATTCCTCCCCAACCGAGGACTGACCGCCGAGATCCACAGATCCGGCTTTCCCGGATCTGTGGCGAGCCGGCCCGCGCTGAAGTGGGCGCATGCGCTCACCCGTTCCTTCGACGTTCTCGACCGGTGGCGTTCTCGACGATGAGCCGCTCGCCCTCCCGGCGGCGTGGGTTCCTCCTCCGCGCGCCCCGCTGCCGCTCGTGGCCGCGATCGTCCCCGTGGTCGGCGCCGTCGCGCTCTGGCTCGTCACCGGCTCGCTCTTCTCCCTCTGGTTCGCACTCCTCGGACCGCTGATCGCGGCGGCGACCATGCTCGACGCGCGCCGCGCCGCCCGCCGGGACGGGCGACACGCCGCGGCCGACGCGGTGCGCGCCCGCGACGAGGTCGCCTCGGCCGTGGCGGCGCGTCACGAGAGCGAGCGGGCGCTGCTGTGGGCGCGGCATCCCGATGTCGCGCGCCTGGTCACCCGCGAAGGGGAGATCTGGCGCGGCGGCCGCGACGCGTGCCTCGTGGTCGGCGAGGGCGAGCGTGCGAGCGTCGTCCGCGTGACCGGAGGAGACGGGGACCCGGATGCTGCGGACCTGCGTCGCCGCGCGGCTCGCGTCGCGGGGGCGCCGGTGACGCTCCCTCTCGCCGCGGGCGTGGTGATCGTGGGCGGCGAAACCCTCGCCGCCGCCGTCCAGCGGGCGCTCGTCCTGCAGGCGTGCCTCGCCTTCGCGCCGGACGAGCTGCGCGTCGGCCCGCCGCTCGGGCGCGGTCTCGACTGGGTGGAGGCGCTGCCGCACCGTGACGGCCAGGGCGGATCGCTGCTGGCAGTCGTCGGTCCTGGCGAGCTGGTCCCCGCGGACGCCGATCTCGTCATCGCGCGCGGCCGCCCCGGCGAGCCGCTGCCGCCGAGGTGCCAGGCGGTGCTCGCGATCTCCTCACCCGGCGTCGCCCGGCTCGAGCACGCCGGCGGGGCCGTCCCGGTCAGCGTCGAGGCGGTGGCCCGGGGTCAGGCGGAGGAGATCGCCGCCGAACTCTCCGCTCGCGCCGCGCACAGCCTGGGACTGCGGCGCGGGACGCCGGAGCCGATCGCCCTGTCGCCGCTCCTGGCCGCGGTGCCGGCCACGGTGGGCGGGCTGCCCGCGGTCCTCGGTGCGAGCCGAGGCGAGCCGGTGCTCGTCGACCTCGTCGCCGACGGACCTCACGCCGTCGTCGCGGGAGTCACCGGGGCCGGCAAGAGCGAGCTGCTGATCACCTGGATCCTCGCGCTGTGCGCCACCCGCTCCGCAGACGAGGTGACGTTCCTGCTGGCGGACTTCAAGGGCGGCACCGCGTTCGACGGCCTCGCCGGGGTTCCCCATGTCAGCGGGGTCATCACCGACCTCGACGGTGCGGGCGCCCGTCGCGCCATCGAGAGCCTGCGGGCCGAGCTGCGCCGACGCGAGGCGGCGATCGCCGCGGCCGGCGCCCGTGACATCGCCGACCCGCGGGTGCGGCTGCCGCGCCTCGTGGTGGTGGTCGACGAGTTCGCCGCTCTGCTGGGCGATCACCCCGAACTGCATGGCCTGTTCGCCGATCTCGCGGCCCGCGGCAGGGCCCTCGGCATCCATCTCATCCTCGGCACCCAGCGAGCGGCGGGGGTGATCCGCGACAACCTGCTGGCGAACTGCCCGCTGCGGATCAGCCTGCGCGTGACCGATGCGGCCGACAGCCGGGCGCTGCTCGGCACGGAGGATGCCGCTCGCCTTCCCGGCGGGATCGCCGGCCGCGGGACGGCGTTCGTCCGTCGCGCCGGCGATCCGAGTCCGCAGCAGCTGCGCATCGCGCTGTCCGGCCCCGACGATGTGGCGGCGGCCGCGCTCAAGATCGGGCAGCGTGCGCCCAGTCGGCCCTGGCTGCCCGAGCTGCCGAGGCTGCTGACCCTCGACGATCTCGTGGATCGCTGCGCAGCGCAGCGGGATGCACCACCCGTCGGCGCCGTGCTCCTCGGGCTGGCCGACGAGCCCGAGCGCCAGCGGCAGCCGGTGGCGTTCCTGGGCGCGTCCGACCGCGGGCTGCTGGTGCTCGGCGGGCCGGCGTCCGGGGTGTCGAATGCGCTCGACCTCGTCGAAGCCCAGCTGCCTGGGGCGGCGGTGCGGCTGCCGACCCACCCGGAGCGGCTCTGGGACGCCGTCGCCGCGCTGCACGAGGAGCTGCCGCGCCCCGGCTCGGCGGTGCTCGTGGACGACCTCGACGTGGTCGCACTGCGGCTGCCCCCCGAGTACGCGCAGATCGTCACGGAGCGGATCGAGGGGATCGTCCGCCGGGCGGCCGATGCCGGAGTGCTGATGGTGGTGGGAGCGCACCGGCTGACCGGTCCCGTGTCGCGCGTCGCCGAGCTCTTCCCCCGACGCCTCATGCTGCCCTACGCCACCCGTGTCGATCATGCTTCCGCCGGGGGCGATCCTTCGGCGTTCGATCCGGCCGCGCCCGCCGGGCGGGGGCGACTCGACAGGCGGACGCTCCAGCTCGCGACGGCGCCGTTCGCGTTCCGCGAGCCGATCGAGCCCGAGGCGCCGTGGATCCCCTCCGCCGCGCTCACCGGAGTCGTGGCTCGGCGCTCGCCGGCCGGGCGACGGGCGCTCGCCGACTGGGAGGAGCGCGGTGTGCGGGTGCTCGGCCTGGAAGCCTACATGGCGGATCCCGGGGTCGCCGCCACGGGACGCGTGGTCGTCGTCGGCGAACCCGATGACTGGCAGCGACAGTGGCGCCTCCTCGCCGATGTGCGCGGCGACCACGACCTGGTGATCGACGCATCGTGCGCGTCGGAGCTCCGCGTCCTCACGGGATTCCGCGGTGTACCGCCGTACTGCGAGCCCGGTGCCGCGCGCGCGTGGCTCATCTCCGCCGGAGCCGATCCCGTGCGCATTGTCCTCCCGTCGTGAGATGTCCGGCCTGACCGTCGGGCAGGTGTCTTGACCCGTGCTTCTCGCACGCCATAGCGTCGCCATGTGGCTACATCCCCGATCGACCTGCACCGCCCCGAGGGCAAAGGACTCGCCGCGGGCACGCTGGGGCTGTGGGGTTCCACCGTCATCGGCCTCGCGTCGACCGCGCCCGTGTACTCACTGGTGGCGACCCTCGGGTTCGTCGTGCTGGCGGTCGGGGCGCAGGCGCCCATCGCGTTCGTCATCGCGTTCATCCCGATGCTCTTCATCGCCTTCGCCTATCGCGAACTCAACAACGACGTCCCCGACTGCGGCACCACCTTCACGTGGGGCACCAAGGCCTTCGGGCCATGGGTCGGCTGGATGGGCGGATGGGGCGTCGCCGTCGCCGGCATGGTCGTGCTGGCGAACCTCGCGCAGATCGCCGGAATCTACTTCTGGGCGCTCGTGGACGGCATCGCGGGCAACCCGGAGGATGCACTGCTCGCCGACAACGTCCCGCTCGTGACCGCGACGGGTGTGGTGTTCATCGCAGCGATGACGTGGGTGAGCTGGAGGGGGGTCGAGATCGGCGAGCGCATCCAGAACGTGCTGCTGGCGATCCAGTACCTCGCCCTTGCGATCTTCGTGGTGGCCGCGCTCTGGCAGTTCTTCGCAGGCACGGCGCCGGACCCTACGCCGTTCGACTGGTCGTGGTTCAACCCGTTCGCGTTCACCGAATGGAGCGGGTTCGTCGAGGCTGTGCTGCTCGCGCTCTTCATCTACTGGGGCTGGGACACGTGCCTCGCCCTCAACGAGGAGACCAAGGATCCCAAGCGCATCCCGGGTCGTGCGGCCCTGCTGACGACGGTCATCCTGCTCTTCACCTATGTCGGCGTGACGGTGGCCGCGATGATGTACGCCGGCCTCGGCGAGACGGGGACGGGTCTCGGCAACGAGGCGAACGCGGACGACTTCTTCCTCGCGATCAAGGACGGCCTGCTCGGGCCTCTCGGCTGGGTGCTCGTGGTCGCGGTGATGATCTCGGCGATCTCGTCGACGCAGACCACGATCCTGCCGACGGCGCGCGGCACGCTCTCGATGGCCGCCTACAAGGCGCTGCCCCGCCGGTTCGCCACGGTGCACCCGCGGTACAAGACGCCGTCGTTCTCGACGCTCGTCATGGGCGTCGTCGCGATCGTCTACTACGTCGGCATGACCTTGATCAGCGACAACATCCTGCAGGACTCCATCCTGTCCCTCGGGCTCGCGATCGCCTTCTACTACGCCATCACCGGCTACGCCTGCGTGTGGTACTTCCGGCGGGAGCTGTTCAACAGCGCGAGGAACTTCTTCTACCGGTTCCTCTTCCCGCTGCTGGGGTCGCTGATGCTGACGTACGCCTTCGTGCAGTCGGCCATCGACATGTACGACGTGGACTACGGGTACACCGTCCTGCTCGGCATCGGCGGCACGTTCGTCCTGGGCATCGGCTCGCTCGCGTTCGGCGTGCTGCTCATGGTGCTGTGGTTCCTGTTCCCCCGGGCGAAGGCGTTCTTCCGGGGCGAGAGCCTCAATCGCGACACCCCGGTGCTCGTCCCCGAGGACCCGGCAGACTTCGCCCGGTCGATCGACGGCGGGCTCGTCTGAGCCGGGGCGCCACGGCCCTCACGGACCGAGGTGCGCCCCGCAGCCGACGTCGTACGCCTCGCGCAGCCAGGCCGCGACGTGCTCGTCGAACTCGCCCTCGTCGGCGAGGCGGAACTGATGGACGAAAAGGCGTCGGCCGTACGGCGACGCGCTGAGCACGCGGGGGTCGGGCGGAAGCTCGCGCATGAGATCGAAGTAACCGCGAACCCCTGCACGCCACGGCCTGACGCCGGCGAAGCCGCGGCGCGGACCCTTGAACGTGATCGTCGTCTTCGCGACCGAGTGCGTCACCGGCCCGAACGACCGGATCAGCCCGTCGATGCGGTGCCACAGCTCGACCGCGGCGGGGTCCGCATCCCTGAGATGATCGTCCACCGTCCACACGTGCGCGTCCGTCACCACTCCAGTCTCGGCCAGGGCGCCGACACGCGCACCGCAGCAGACAGTCGGAAGCCCCCGACTCCCGAAGGAGTCCGGGGCTTCCTCCACCCCGCGAGCGCCGTCAGACCAGGGCGGCCTCCAGCGGAGCGAGCTCGAAGTCGTGCGCCGTCGCCACGCCCGCGTTGACCACGCGGCCGCCGACGGTGTTGAGACCGGCCGCTAGCGCGGCATCCGCTCGAAGGGCTTCCTTCCAGCCGCGACGCGCGATCTGGCGGATGTAGGGGAGCGTGGCGTTGGTGAGCGCCGAGGTCGATGTGTTGGGCACCGCGCCCGGCATGTTCGCGACGCAGTAGAAGATGCTGCCGTGCACAGGGAAGGTCGGATCGGCGTGCGTGGTGGGGTGGGTGTCCTCGAAGCAGCCGCCCTGGTCCACGGCGATGTCGACGAGCACGGAGCCCGGCCGCATGCGCGAGACCATGTCGTTGGTGACGAGCTTCGGCGCCTTGGCCCCCGGGATCAGCACGGAGCCGATGACGAGATCCGAGGCGGTGACCGCGCGATCGAGGTCGAGCGGGTTCGACGCGGCGGTCTTGACCCGGCCCTGGAAGTGGTCGTCGAGGTAGCGCAGCCGCTGCACGTTGGTGTCGAAGACGGTGACGTCAGCGCCCATGCCCACCGCGATCACCGCGGCGTTGGCGCCGGCGACGCCGCCGCCGATGACGGTGACCGTGGCCGGCCGCGTGCCCGGCACCCCTGACATGAGCAGGCCGAGACCTCCGGCGGATCGCATCAGCGTCGCCGCTCCGACCGTCGGGGCGAGACGCCCGGCGACCTCGCTCATGGGCGCCAGCAGCGGGAGGCCGCCGCCGGCCAGCTGGACGGTCTCGTAGGCGATCGCGGTGACGCCGTCGGCGACGAGGCGTTCGGTGAGCGGGCGGTCGGCCGCGAGGTGCAGGTAGGTGAACAGCACGAGGTCGTCGCGGAAGTAGCCGTACTCGCTCGCGATCGGCTCCTTGACCTTGAGGAGCAGTTCGGCGCGCGCCCACACCTCGGCGGCATCGTCGAGCAGCACCGCCCCCGCGTCCTCGTACTCGGCATCCGGCATCGACGAGCCTGCGCCTGCGCCGCGCTGCACGAGCACCTCATGGCCGGAGGCGACCAGGTCGTGCACGCCCGCGGGAGTGAGGGCGACCCGATACTCGTTGTTCTTCACCTCGGTGGGGACGCTGATCCGCATCGTGTGATCCTTTCCGCTCCGCCGTTGGAGCGCTCGGGCTCCTCGTGGGAGCGCCTCTAGAAGGCGGGGCGGATGGCCCCGACATCCTGTCCGCCGCCGGTGACGGCCAGCGGAAGCCTCGACATCGTGTCGGCGACGTCCGCCGACGCCAGCGCGCCGTGCCGCTCGAGCAGGCGCAGTGCGACGGCGGTGGCCGCGCGGCCGCTGCCGTCCAGCATCTTGAGCGTCACCGTCGTGCCGTTCGGGGCGACCATCACCATGACGCCTTCGGCGCCGCCCTTGGCGAACACGCCCAGCCGCTCGATGGCGAGCGTGTCGGCGCGGCCGGGACCGTCGATCGTCCACGGGTCGGCGCGCACCGCGTCGACGAGTGCGCCGGCGCTGCGGTGCAGTGCGAAGGGTGACGTCGTCGAGGAGTTGCCGATCCGGTGGATCGCACGCGCGAGACCGAAGAGGGTCATCGCGTAGACCGGGGCGCCGCAGCCGTCCACGGCGGTCGCGGCGACCTTCTCGCCGATCAGGCGTTCGACGGTCTCACGGACGAGGATCTGCACCGGATGATCCGGCGCGAGGTAGCTCTCGGGGTCCCAGCCGTTCAGGACGCTGGTGAGGAGCATCGTGGCGTGCTTGCCGGAGCAGTTCATCCGGATCCGCGACGGCTGTCCCAGTTCACGCACCAGCTCGTCGCGGGTCGCCGCGTCGCCGGGCCATGCGGCCGGGCATCCGAGTGCGTCCTCACCGAGCTCGGCGAGGGCCAGGATGTCGCGGACCACGGCGACATGACGGTCGGTGCCGGAGTGGCTCGCAGTCGCAAGGCCCAGTCGCTCACCCTCGAGAGGCGCGCCCGCCGACAGGCACGCGAGCGCCTGCAGCGGCTTGAGGCTGGAGCGGGGGAGGATCAGTGCCGACGGATCACCGAGCCTCTCGGCGATGGTCCCGTCGGCGGCGAGCACGATGGCGATGCCGGCGTGGCGCGACTCGACGAAACCGCTGCGTTCGACGACGGCGAGCTCGACGGCGTCGGTCGCGGCGAAGGTCTGCGGCACCCCGACAGCCTACCGCCGGAGGGGCCCTGCGCCCGCATGACAGACTGTGCTCATGTGGGGCGAGCATCGATACTCCGTCCGGACGACGTGGACCGGTGATCGCGGCACCGGCACGTCGGGCTACCGGGCCTACGACCGGGCGACGACCATCGAGATCGACGGCAAGCCGGCGCTGCTCGCCTCCTCCGACAAGCCCTTCCGGGGTGACCCGTCGCGCTGGAACCCCGAGGACATGCTGCTGGCGTCGCTCAGCGAATGCCACCTGCTGTCATATCTCCACGCGTGCGTGCAGGCAGGGGTGGTGGTCGTCGGCTACGAGGACGAGGCATCGGGTCTCATGGTGGAGGACGGACGCGGCGGGGGCGCCTTCCGGGAGGTCGTGCTGCGGCCGCGCGTGACCGTCGCGGACGCGTCGATGACGGATGCCGCGACCGCCGCGCACGCGCAGGCGAACCAGTGGTGCTTCATCGCGAACTCGGTGAACTTCCCGGTGCGCCACGAGCCCACGATCCTGGTCGCTTCACCCGGTCGCTGAGCGAGCCTGCGGGTCGAGACGCCGTCAGCGGCGCTCGTGGGGGAGGACCTGCTTGATGCGGTCGATCGTGTTGTGCGCGGGGACCTCGTTGTAGGCGTTCGCGAGCTCCTGGCCCGAGAGTGCGTGGATCGCGGCCATGATCTCGTCGGTGGCGAGACGGCGTGCCTTGCCCGAGGAGGCCGGGCCATGGTGGGCGAGGTCGAGCGGCTCGCCGAACTTGACCGTGATGCGGTGCTGGAACGACGGCTTCTTCGCCCCGACCGGCATCACCTTGTCGGTGCCGATGAGGCCGACCGGCACGACGCGCGCCCCCGCCTGCAGCGCGAGGAAGGCGACACCGGTGCGACCCTTGTAGAGGCGGCCGTCGAGCGAGCGCGTGCCCTCCGGGTAGAGGGCGACGGCCTTGCCGTCGTCGAGAAGGGCGCGCTGCTGTTCGAGCGCGTCGAGCGCGGCCTGTCCGGCGCCGCGTTGCACGGGGATCGCACCGATCGACGTGAAGAACCATCGCGACGCCGGCTTGTCGAAGTAGCTCGACTTCGCCAGGAAGTGCACCGGACGCGGCGCTGCGACCGGGATCGCGATCGAGTCGATGAAAGACAGATGGTTGCTCGCGAAGATCACCGGGCCGGACTTGGGAACGTTGGCTTTGCCCTCGATGCGGGGGCGGTACACGATCCGGGCCAGGGGAGTCAGGATGCTGCGCCCCAGCGCGTACGTGAAGCCCATGCGGCGCGCCGGAGCGGCGGGGGATTCGGGCTCTTCCGCCGTCTCGTCGGCGGTGTCTTCGGCGCCGGGCACGAGGTCGGAAGTCACCCGTAGAGGGTACTCCCGATTGCATTCCGGTATCGGCATGCCGTTTCCCAGCGCGAACAGAGGAAAGATGCGAAAGGATGGAGGCTTCCCTTCCCCTGACTCGAGGTTGTTCCGTGCGCATTCGCCCGTTCGCCGCCCTGTCCGTCGTCGCCGCGGCGACTCTTCTGCTCGCCGGGTGCACCGGGTCGGCCGATCCGAACGCCACTCCGACGCCGACGTCGACCGCTTCGTCGGAGTGCGGTCTCGACCCGCAGGAGGGTGCCGACTCCGACGCGGTCACCGTCTCGGGCACGGCTCCCGAGCTCACCGCCGATGTGCCCACGGATCTGGAGTTCGCCGACCTTCAGCGCACCGTGGCGACGGCGGGCGACGGCGACGACCTCGCGGTCGGGCAACTCGTCTCCGGTCAGTACCAGATCATCGATCCCGCCACCGGGGAGGTCCAGCTGGACTCGGCGACGACGTCCGCGGACGACAGCGGCCTCGTCCCACTGATCGTCGACGCCAGCAGCATCGTGGGAAGCGCCGTGCTGTGCACGCCGCTCGGCTCCTCCACCGCGTTCACCATCCCCGGCTCGATGCTCGGTGACGGCGCTTCCAACGTCGTCGTGGTCGCGCAGTCCGTCGATGAGCTGCCGACTGCTGCCACAGGTGAGGACCAGGACCCCGTCGCGGGCATGCCCGAGGTCGAGCTCGCCGAGAACGGCGAGCCGACGATCACTGTCGCCGACGACTTCGCCGCCCCTGACACCACGCAGATCGCGGTCCTCAAGAAGGGCGACGGCGCGACGGTCGAGTCGGGCGACAACGTCTTCGTGCAGTACACCGGAATCCTCCCCGACGGCACGGTCTTCGACTCCAGCTGGCAGCGCGGCGCGCCCGCCCAGTTCCAGACCACCGGCGTCGTGCAGGGTTTCCAGAAGGCGCTCGAGGGCCAGACCGTCGGCTCGCAGGTGATCGCGGTGATTCCGGCGTCGGAGGGGTATGGCGACACCGCGCAGGGATCGATCCCTGCCAACTCGCCCCTCATCTTCGTCGTCGACATCCTCGGCGTGCAGCGCGCCGCCGCCCAGCAGTAACCCGGGGCGGCCGCATCCGGCCCGGCGATAGGCTGGCCGGATGCGGCGCGTCATCATCCTCGGCTCGACCGGCTCCATCGGCACGCAGGCGCTCGACGTCGTGCGGGCCAACCCGCGGCGGTTCGAGGTGGTGGGTCTCGCTGCGGGATCCGACCGCGACACGCTCGAGGCGCAGGCGACCGAGTTCGGCGTCGACAGCACCGCGCTCGGGGCCGTCGAGGCCGAGCAGCTCGTGCGCGATGTCGACGCCGATGTCGTGCTCAACGGCATCACCGGCTCCGTCGGCCTCGGTCCGACCCTCGCCGCGCTCGAGACGGGTCGCACGCTCGCCCTCGCGAACAAGGAATCGCTCATCGTGGGTGGCGACCTCGTCACGGCGGTCGCACGCCCCGGGCAGATCGTGCCGGTCGACTCCGAGCACTCCGCCATCGCACAGGCGCTGCGGTCGGGGGAGCACAGCGAAGTGCGCCGGCTCGTACTGACGGCATCCGGGGGTCCGTTCCGGGGCCGCAGCCGCGCGTCGCTGGAGGACGTGACTCCGGCCGAGGCCCTCGCGCACCCGACGTGGGACATGGGCCGCGTCGTCACGACCAACTCGGCGACCCTCGTCAACAAGGGCCTCGAGGTCATCGAGGCGCACCTTCTCTTCGCCGTGCCGTACTCCGAGATCGACGTCGTCGTGCATCCGCAGTCGATCGTGCACTCGATGGTCGAGTTCGTCGACGGCTCGACGATCGCGCAGGCCTCGCCCCCCGACATGCGCCTGCCGATCTCGCTCGGGCTCGACTGGCCCAACCGCGTCGCGGGCGTCGGCCGGCCGCTGGACTGGACCACTGCGACGTCGTGGACCTTCGAGCCGCTCGACCACGCCGCGTTCCCCGCCGTGCACCTGGCGAAGCAGGTCGGGCGTGCCGGCGGCACCTATCCCGCCGTGTTCAACGCCGCCAACGAGCAGGCCGTCGACGCGTTCCACGAAGGACGCCTGAGCTTCCTCGGCATCATCGACGTGATCGAGCGCGTGGTCGACAAGCACGACGCCCCTGACGCCCTCACCCGGGACGCTCTCGCCGACGCCGAGCACTGGGCACGCCGCAAAGCCGACAAGGTCATCGCCGCGGCATCCTGAGTCCCTGGGCCCCGCAGCGAGGGGCTCAGGATTCGGGATGGACCGGACGCAGGGGGTCGGATGCCGGGGTCTCGTGCTCCGGGTACGGCACCGGCCAGTGCGGCTCGGGCACGGGCCAGCCGGCCTCGCGCAGCGCGCGGCGGGCGAGCTCGCGCGCCGAGTAGGGCGTGCGGACGCCGCGGATGTCGCGGTAGTCCTGGTGACCGGGACCGGCCCAGAGGATCGCGTCGCCGTCGCCGACGAGTGCGACGGCCTCGATGATCGCGCGCTCGGGCGGCGAGAACTCGTAGATCTCGGCATCCGGCTGCGCGCGACGCGCGCCCTCGACGAGGGTCGCGCGGATCGAGTCCGGGTCCTCATGACGGGGGTGGTGGTCGGTGATGACGAGGATGTCGCTGCCCTCGACTCCGGTGCGGCCCATGTCGTGGCGCTTCGTGGCGTCGCGGTCGCCGTCGGCGCCGAACAGCATGACGACCTTGCCCGGCGTGACGCGGCGCACCGCCGAGAGCGTCTTCTCGAAGGCGTCGGGGGAGTGGCCGAAGTCGACGTACACGGCGGGGCCGGTCTCGCCCGAGACGAGCTCGGTGCGACCCGGCAGGTACGCCTCGATCCGGCCGCCGTCGAGGGCCTCGACCAGGCGCTCCCAGGTGTACCCGCCCTCGTGGATCATCACGATCGCGAGCCCGGCGTTGGCGGCCATGTGGCGGCCGATCACGGGGACGAGCGTGGTCAGCGTGCGCCCGTCGCGGGCGGTGAGGCGGAACTCGGTGCCGACCTGGCGCTCGTCGAGGATCTCGACCACCCAGTCGGCGGCGGCCGCGGCATCCGGATCCGACGCGAGGGCGGGCGTGCCCACGGTGACCGTCGGCACCTCGCTGCGTGCGACCACCTCGGCACCGGGCTCGGAATCGACGCACACGACCGCGCGGCGGGCACGGTCCGTGCGGAACAGCGGCAGCTTCGCCTCGAAGTACTCGCGCATGTCGGCGTAGTCGTCGAGGTGGTCGTGGGTGAGGTTCGTGAAGCCGGCGACGTCGAACACGATGCCGTCGACGCGGCGGCGGCTGAGCGCCTGCGCGCTCACCTCGACGGCGACGGCCTCGACGCCGCGCTCGCGCATGAGGGCGAGGAGGGCGTGCATCTCGTACGCCTCGGGGGTCGTCAGCCGCGACACGATGACCTGCCCGGCGATGTGGCGCTCGGCGGTCGAGGAGAGGCCGGTCGTCACGCCGAGCTGCCCGAGGATGCCCTCCAGCAGGTGCGAGACGCTCGTCTTGCCATTGGTCCCGGTCGTGCCGAACAGCGTGGGGAGGTCGTCGTCGCGGCCCGTGCTGTAGACCCAGGCCGACAGCTCGCCCAGTACCGCGCGCGGATTCTCGACCAGCACCACGGGCAGCCCGCTCGCTGCCGCGGCGTCGGCGCCGGCAGCATCCGTCACCACCGCGACAGCACCCTTCTCGGCGGCCGTGGCGGAGAACTCGGCACCGTGGCGGTTGACGCCCTGCACGGCGACGAACACGTCGCCGGGGCGGAGGTCGGCGGTCGCGAGGGTGAGGCCCGTCAGTGTGGCGTCGGCGACGTCACCGCGGACGTCGACGGCGAAGCGTGCCGCGAGGTCTGCGAGCGAGTGTGTCGGCGGCGCGTCGGGACGGAGTACCGGGGGCAGGTTCGAAGGCGCGTCGGTCGGCATGGCGCATCCATCTTCGCATGGGGCCGGTCGTCGAGCGGCGGGTGGTGCGCTCGCCCGACGACCGGCGGCGGTTCGCGTCAGGCCCTGCGGCGTCCGCGCACCAGCACGACCACGAGCGCCGCGATCCCCGCGGCGAGTCCGCCGGCCGCCAGCCAGCGCGCGACCGGGTCGGCGGAGGGGACGGATGCCGCGTCCCCGGCATCCGCAGCGGCCGCGGCTGAATCATCCGACGCATGGCCGGCGTCCTCGGCGTCACCATGTCCGGCGTCCGCGTCGTCCGCGACGGCGCCGACCGCGACCAGCGGCGCGGGCGCGTCGAGGTCGTGCGGGTCCTCGCCGTCCTCGGCGATCTGGGTCCACGCCGTCTCGCCCTCGGCGCAGGTCTGTGTCACCGGGAACGCGAGGGTCGAGTCGGCCGTGCCCTCGGCGAAGAGCACGTCCATCGAGACGGCGGCCTTCAGGCCGTCCTCGACCGGGGTGTCGGCGGTGTACACGACGCGCGTCGGCACGCCGTCGGCGCCGAGCTCGCGCGTGATGGTCCAGCCGCCCTGCACGACGGGAGTGGCGTTGCCGACGCCTGCGGGGATGTCGACCGCGAGGGCCGTCGTGGGGGAGCCGTCGCAGCCGTGCGAGAACGAGAACGTGAGTGTCGCGGTCGCGCCCGCGGACGCCGTCTCGGGAGTCACATGGACGTGGGCCGACGCGGCGAGCGGTGCGCCGATCGCGAGGGCGAGGCCGGCGGTGACGCCGATCACGAGGCGGCGGGTGCGAGAGGAACGGGAGATGGAATCGGTCATGGCTGTGGTGTCGTCTTTCGTCTGAGTCGTCGGCGGGATCGCCGATCGGGGCGCGCCGGCGGGAGCCGGGCGCGCAGGAGGGTTCCGGCGCGCGCATGGGCGCGGGCCGGCTGCGGTGCGGCGCGCGGCGCCGCTCAGACGAGAACGGGAGGACCGCGCCGCGAGACGTCCGACAGGACGATCCGCGCCGCGACGACCACCGGACCGGCCGGCGCCGGCGCGAACCGCGGCATCGGCGGCCGTGGCGCGATCGCGCGGGCGCGGGAGAAGAGCGAACGGATGCCGCGGCCCAGGGCACGCAGCATCCGTTCCCCGCCGTACAGCGCGGCAACGGTCGCGATCGCCGCGAGCACGTGCGCGGCGAGCATGGGGGAGTCGGGGAGGACGACGGCGCTCAGGTCGCCGCCGAGGTGCGTCACGTGGTGGCCGTGCAGCGCCGCGGGATCGGCGTCGGCGGTCACGGCGAAGGCGACGTGGAACAGACCCTGGCTCGCGAGCACCGTGGCGCCGACGCGCCACGCGGACAGCCGCCGGCCGACGAGGGCGACCGCGAAGGGAGCAGCGAGGATGCCGACCGCCGCGACGAAGGCGGGCGACGGTGCGCCGCCCCCGCTGAGGGTGTGCGCCGTGGCGGCGACCACCGTCGCGACCCACGCGGCAGCGGTGCCGCGCAGCGCGCGCACATGGCGTGGGGTCACGGCTCCTCCTCGCGTCGAGCCTACGGGAGCAGCGAGGCGCCCTGCGCCCGCCGACGGTGGGCGGTCGTCACACCCAACTCAAAGGCTGGCGCGGGTACCGTGAGCGTGTGGAGATCCTCGCGTTCGTCATCGGTGTCGCCCTCATGGTCGTGGGCCTCGCCGTGTCGATCGCGCTGCACGAGCTCGGCCACCTCTGGCCGGCCAAGAAGTTCGGCGTGCGCGTCGGCCAGTACATGATCGGGTTCGGCCCGACGCTGTGGTCGAAGCGCTGGCGCGGCACCGAGTACGGGTTCAAGGCGATCCCGCTCGGCGGCTACATCTCGATGGCAGGCATGTACCCGCCGTCGCCGCAGGCGGCCAGACGCGACGGCCGCGCCGCCGGGGGCTTCTTCGCGACGATGGTCCAGGACGCCCGGGACGCGAACGACGAGACGCTGCACGGCGATGACGACACGCACGTGTTCTATCGCCTGCCGATCCACAAGCGCATCGTCGTGATGCTCGGCGGCCCGCTGATGAACTTCTTCTTCGCCATCGTGCTGTTCTCGATCCTGCTCACCGGAATCGGTGTCCAGACCGCGACGACGGAGGTCGCCCGCCTGTCGGAGTGCGTCCCCACGACGAGCTCGACCGAGTGCACCGACGCGTCTCCCGCGGCTCCGGCCGAGGCCGCCGGCATCCAGCCCGGTGACGTCATCGTGTCGATCGACGGGGAGCCGGTCGCCGACTTCGCCGCGGCATCCGCCATCATCCGCTCCTCGCCCGGCGAGCAGCTGACCTTCGTCGTCGAACGCGACGGCAGCGAGCAGACGCTGCAGGTCACGCCGGCGACGATCCAGACCGAGGTGACGGCGGCCGACGGCACGACCACCACCCAGGAGGTCGGGTTTGTGGGCATCGGCCCCAGCGTGGAGTACGTGCAGCAGCCGATCTGGGCAGGGCCGCAGATGGCTGTCCAGAACGTCGGCGCGGTCGCGGGCATCATCTGGCAGCTGCCTGCGAAGGTGTGGCAGACCGGCGTCGACCTCGTCACGGGGCAGCCGCGCGATCCGAACGGGCCGCTGAGCATCGTCGGCGCGAGCCGGCTCTCCGGTGAGGTCGCCGCCGCGGACTCGCCCGTGCTCAACCGCGTCGCGGGATTCCTGTCGCTGCTCGCGTCGCTGAACATCGCCCTGTTCGTGTTCAACCTCATCCCGCTGCTGCCGCTGGACGGCGGCCACATCGCGGTGGCCCTCTGGGAGGGCATCAAGCGGCTGTGGGCCAAGCTCTTCCGGCGTCCGCCGCCCAAGCCGGTGGATGCGACCAAGCTCGTGCCGCTCACGTTCGCCGTGTTCGTGGCGCTGCTCGTGATGGGCGGCATCCTCATCCTCGCCGACCTCTTCAACCCCGTCACGCTCTTCTGACGCCCGCGGACCAGCCGAGAAGAATCTCGGTCGGTCGTGTCGAAATCGGTCTTGTCCGTTCGCTGTAGGGATGCAACGGTTCCACTGACGAAAGGACACGACCGTGAAGTACGTGATCATGTTCACCTCGACCCCCGAGCTCGACGCCGCCGTCCCGGATGAGCGACGCCAGGAGGTCTACGGGCGGATCTACGAATGGTTCCAGACCAACTCGGCCCAGATCTCCGACGGGGGCGCCGAGCTGATGCCCCTCTCGACGGCGACCACGGTGAAGTACGGTCCCGACGGCCCCGTCGTCGTCGACGGGCCGTTCTCCGAGGCCAAGGAGGTCATCGGCGGCTTCAGCGTGCTCGACGTGCCCGACCTGGACGCGGCCATCACCCTGGTGAAGACCTGGCCGTCGATGGAATTCCCCGGCATCGCGATCGAGATCCGCCCGATGGTGACCGACTACAGCCAATTCGAGTGATGTCCGCAACGGATGCTGCGACCCCGCGCGACCCGGAACACCCGGGCGGCGCCGGGGCCGCGGCATCCGATCGCCTCCTCGCCGGCGTGGTGCGCGAGGAGTCCGCCCGGATCACGGCGGCGCTGACCGTCTCGTTCGGAAGCTTCGACGTGGCGGAGGAGGCGGTCGCCGAGGCGGTGGAGGAGGCCCTGCGCGAGTGGCGCGGCCGGGGGATCCCGCCGAAGCCCGGCGCCTGGCTGATGCAGGCGGCGAGGCACAACGCCCTCGACCGCGTGCGGCGCGAGCGGGTGCTCCGGGACAAGGTCGCGCTGCTCGCACCTGAGCCGGCGGTCGACGGCGCGCCGGCGGATGAGCGGCTTCCGCTCCTCTTCGGATGCTGCCACCCCGCGCTCGCGCCCGATGCGCAGCTCGCTCTCACGCTGCGGGCGGTGTGCGGCCTCACGACCGCGCAGATCGCCCGGGCCACGTTCTCGACCGAGCCCGCCACCGGGCAGCGGATCTCGCGGGCCAAGCGCAAGATCGCCGACAGCGGCATCCCCCTGCGCGTCCCCGAGGGGGCGGACGCGGCCGCGCGGCTCGACCTCGTGCTCACGATCGTGTCGGTGATGTACAGCGAGGCCCACTTCGTGGCGGGGGCGGATGCCGCGGCTGACCGCGACCTCGCCGACGATGCGCTGTGGCTGGCCCGGGTGGTCGCCGAGGCTCTTCCTCACGCGGCGGAGGCGTGGGGACTGCTGTCGCTGCTGCGGTTCCACCGGGCTCGCGAGTCGGCTCGGTCGGTCGACGGCGAGCTCGTGCTGCTCGCGGAACAGGACCGCACGCGGTGGGACGCGGCGCTGCTCGCCGGCGCGCGCGACGCGCTCGGGCGGGCGGCGCGCCTGCGGCGGCCCGGACGCTGGCAGCTGCACGCCGCGATCGCAGCATGCCACGCGGATGCCGCCGACGCGGCGTCCACCGACTGGCTGCAGGTGCTCACGCTCTACGACCTGCTCCTCGCGTACGACCGGTCGCCGGTGGTGAGGCTGAACCGCGCGGTCGCGCTCGCCCGGGTCGACGGTGCGGCCGTCGCGCTCGCCGAGGTCGACGCGCTCGAGGACCCGCTCGCACGATCGCATCTCTGGCACGCCGTGCGGGCGTCGCTGCTGCGCGACCTCGGACGCGACGACGAGGCGCTCGCCGCGGACCTGCGCGCCCTCGAGCTCACGGCCAACGAGGCCGAGCGCCGCCTGCTCGCCACCCGCGCGGGGCGCTGAGCCGCAGCATCCGTCGTCCCCTTCTGGTTTGGGGCGCATGTTGTCCGTTGGGGCGCAGAATCGACGCCCCATGGGAGCAAATGCGCCCCAAACCCGGAGACGAGGAGCAAGGGGGCGCGGGTCAAGCGGGGACGGGACTCAGCGCCTGCTCCACGAGCCGCTGGAGCGTCGTCATGCCGTCGCGCGACAGGATCGACTCGAGGTGTCCCTGCACCGAGGCGAACCCGGGACCGCGGAGCGCATAGACGTCACCTGCCGCGTCGGCGGCGACCTCCGCCTCGCCCGCGCGCGTCGTTCCGGCGGGGACGCGCGCGGTGAAGGTGTTGTAGAAGCCGATGGATGCCGGCACGCCGAAGACGTCGACCGACTTCTGCAGGCCCTGGTGCGGCGCGTCGAGCGGCGCGAGGTCGATGCCGAACGTGTCGGCGAGGATCTGGTGGCTCAGGCATACCGCGAGGAGCGGCCGGCCGGCGGCGCGGCGACGCGCGACGACCTCGCGCATACGACGGATGCGGGGGCTCGACACGTCGCGAGGGTCACCCGGCCCCGGGCCGGTCACGAGGAGCTCCGCCGCATCGATCTGGGCGTCGGTGACCTCGCTCCACGGCGAGATCTCCACCTCGAGCCCGAGGTGGCGCAGCTGGTGGGCGAGCATCGTGGTGAAGCGGTCCTCGGCGTCGACGACGAGCGCCGAGCGCCCCTCGAAGGGTCCGGGTTCGCCCGAGCCCTGCGGGTTGAGCCAGAACTCGGCCAGGCGTCCGTTGCGCGACGCCAGGAGGTCGGCGATCGCCGGGTCGTCGGCGAGGCGGCGCGGAGCCGCCGCGGGTGCGTCCTCGTCGATGACCTCGCTGCCGGCGGCCGTGGACTCGGCCTCGATGTCGCGGGGAACGGCGCCGATCGCGCCGAGCACGCCGGCGGCCTTGCCGTGGGTCTCGCCGACCTCGCCGTACGGGTCGGAGTGGCGCACGAGCGTTGCCCCGACCGGCACGCGCAGCCGGCCGTCCTGCAGGTAGGCGGTGCGGATGAGGATCGGCGCGTCGAGGTCGTGGGTCGCCTCGCCCGCCCCTCCGGGTTGCTGGGCTTGTCGAGGCACACGGGGAGTGAAGAGCGCCGCGACGCCCGAGTAGTAGCCGCGAGGGGTCGTCTCGTGACGCGTGATGACCGTGCACGCGTTCTGCATCGGCGAGCCGGTCACCGTCGGCGCGAACATCGTCTCGCGCAGGATGTCGCGCGGGTCGAGCCTGCTGCGGCCCCGCAGCACGTACTCGGTGTGGGTGAGCCGCGACATCTCCTTGAGGTGGGGGCCCGTGATGCGGCCGCCGTCCGAGCAGACGGCGCTCATCATCTTGAGCTCCTCGTCGACGACCATGAAGAGCTCCTCGGTCTCCTTCGTCGAGCGGAGGAACTCGCTGAGCGTCTCGGGGGTGGCCCCTCCCGCGGGGTGGCGGAACGTGCCGGAGATCGGGTTCATCGTCACGACACCGTCGCGCGCGCTCACGTGCGCCTCGGGGCTCGCGCCCACGGCGACATGGCCGGGGGTGACGACCGCAAAGGTCCAGTACGCGCCCCGCTCGTGCTCGAGGAGGGCCCGGAACCACGTCAGGGCGGCGGTGGCGGCATCCGTCGACACGCCCGCGGTGAAATCGCGACGGATGACGAAGTTGGCGCCCTCGCCGCGACCGATCTCATCGGCGATCACGCGCCGCACGATCTGGGCGTACTCCTCGTCGGCGATGTCGAAGCCGGGGTTCTCGAGGGCGACCGCGGCGGTCGGCAGCTGGGCCAGAGCCTCGTCGCGGGGGAGCGAGGCGCGATCCTGCACGATGAGGCAGCGCAGCGGTGCGCCGTCGTCGTGGCACTCGAACCCGCGCTCGCGCACCTGACGGAACGGGACCAGCGCGAGCACCTCGTTCGGCGCGCCGGACGCTCCGGTCAGCGGGATGTCGGCGAGGAGGTCGACGTCGACGACATCGCCGGTCAGCACCTCGACGGTGCGGTCGTCACGAGCGATGAGCGCGAACGGGAGTCCGCTCGCAGCGAGGTCGGGAAGGGACGGGGAGGCGGGCCCGGACATGTGCGTCGTCTTTCGTCGTGGGGCGGAGTCCCTTACGAAAAAGAAGACCGCCCCGTGGGCGGTCTTGGGGTCGCGCGAAACCCACCGCCTATGCGGTGAGCCACCAGGAGAGGTGCGCGGACATGCGCCGAACCTACCACACGCCCGCTCCCGCCATCGGCCCACCGGCCGTGCGTTACGCACCATACTGGGGCCAGCCCGTTTCCCACGCATCCCCGCGTCGCGAAGGTACGCCATGACCCAGCTGACCATCACCGAGCGCTCGCCCGAGCCCGCACGGCCGGAGCCGCGCCCTCGTCGCGGTCCGTCGATCGCCGACCGCATCCGCAACATGGGCGAACAGCGCACCGGCGCCCTGCTGCTGGTGCTCGCGACCCTCGTCGCGATCGTCTGGGCGAACATCTCCGCGACGTCGTACCACGACTTCTGGGAGACGGAGCTGACGATCGGGTTCGGCGACATCCATCTCGAGTTCACGCTGCATGCGCTCGTCAACGACGCGCTCATGGCCATCTTCTTCTTCACCGTCGGGCTCGAGGTGCGTCGGGAGTTCGCGATCGGCGAGCTCACGAGCTGGTCGCGCGCGATGATCCCCGTGATGGCCGCCATCGCGGGGCTGCTCGTGCCGGCAGGGCTCTTCCTCGCGATCGCCGCCGGGTCGGGCAGCGAGCACGCGTGGGGCGTGGTGATCTCGACCGACACCGCGTTCCTCGTCGGCGCGCTCGCCCTCATCGGGCCTCGCGCCTCCGGCCGATTGCGCGTGTTCCTGCTCGCGCTCGCGGTCGTCGACGACATCGGAGCGCTGAGCATCATCGCGCTCTTCTACACCGAGAACTTCACGCCGCTGCCGCTCGTGGTCGCGGCGGTCGGGCTCGCGGGCATCTACTTCACCCGCTACCTGCGCCGCGGTCGCGGCCCCATCTACGCGACCCTCTCGATCATCGTGTGGCTGGCGTTCCTCGCGTCGGGCGTGCATCCGACGCTCGCCGGTGTCGCCATCGCCCTGCTGATCCCCGTCTACCGGCCGAATCGCCGCGACGTCGAGCAGGCGCTCGAGCTCGCCCGGGTGTTCCGCCAGTCGCCGAACACCGAGTACGCCCGGCAGGCGGCGAACAGTCTGCGCGAATCGATCTCGATCAACGAGCGCTTGCAGTCGGCGTACTCCCCGTACGTGGCGTACGTCATCCTTCCGCTGTTCGCACTCGCCAACGCGGGCGTCGAGATCTCGGGGCCGATCCTCGCGGCGGCGGTGCAGTCGCCGGTCACGTGGGCGATCATCGTGGGGCTCGTCGTCGGCAAGTTCGTCGGCGTCTTCGGCGCGGCCGCGATCATGAAGGTGTTCAAGCTCGGCGAGTTCGGGCTCGGCCTCACCCTCGACCGCATCGCCGGCGGCGCGATGCTGTGCGGCATCGGGTTCACGATCTCGCTCTTCATCATCGATCTCGCGATCGACGACCCCGGCGTGCAGAACGAGGCGCGCGTCGGTGTGCTCGCAGCATCCGTCCTCGCGTTCATCCTCGCCGCGATCGTATTCCGCATCTCGGACGCCCGGCGGCCCGACGACGACGGCGGCCGCACCCTGGTGCGCGCGGTCGATCCCAAGCGCGACCACATCTACGGCGACGTGAACGCGCCGCTCACGATCGTCGAGTACGGCGACTTCCAGTGCCCGTTCTGCCTCAAGGCGTCCGGATCGATCGAGGAGGTGCGCCGGGAGCTCGGCGACCGGCTGCGGTACGTCTGGCGACACGCCCCCCTCGAGCGGCAGCATCCGAACGCGCTCGCTGCGGCGGAGGCCGCCGAAGCCGCGAATCTGCAGGGCAGGCTGCCGGAGTTCTCACGCAGCCTGTTCGCCGATCAGGACCACCAGCTGCCGTCCGACATCATCCGGCGAGCCCGCGAGCTCGGTCTCGACGTCGAGCGCTTCGAGGAGGACCTCAGCTCGCCGAAGGTGACCGAGCGGGTGCGAGACGACATGCTGGATGCCGAGGCGATGGACATCACGTCCGTGCCGACGTTCTTCATCAACGGCGTGCGGCACGTGGGGCCGTACGACGCGCGCACGCTGATCCGTGCCCTCACCGGCTCGGAGCCGGACCGGGCCGACGCCCAGCCCGCGCCCCGCGCCGACGCCTAGTCGCGCCTGCGGCGCTCCACGCTTGCTCGCTCGGCCCCGTCCGCAGGCGGCCGGGCCACACTCGCTGCGCGTAGGCTGTCAGACGTGCCAGCCGTCAACATCGGGATGCCCAAGGTCCCCGAAACGCTCGCCCCCCGTCGCAAGACCCGCCAGATCAAGGTGGGCAAGGTGCTGGTGGGCGGTGACGCCCCCGTCAGCGTCCAGTCGATGACCACGACGCCGACCACGAACATCAACGCGACGCTCCAGCAGATCGCCGAGCTCACCGCCTCGGGCTGCGAGATCGTGCGTGTCGCCGTCCCGTCGCAGGACGATGCCGATGTGCTGCACATCATCGCGGCGAAGAGCCAGATCCCGGTGATCGCCGACATCCACTTCCAGCCGAAGTACGTGTTCCAGGCGATCGACGCCGGCTGCGGCGCGGTGCGCGTGAATCCCGGCAACATCCGCAAGTTCGACGACCAGGTCGGCGCGATCGCGGCCGCGGCGAAAGCCGCCGGGGTGTCGCTGCGCATCGGCGTCAACGCCGGCTCTCTCGACAAGCGGCTGCTCGAGAAATACGGCAAGGCCACGCCCGAGGCGCTCGTCGAGAGCGCCGTGTGGGAGGCATCCCTCTTCGAGGAGCACGACTTCCACGACTTCAAGATCTCGGTCAAGCACAACGACCCGATCGTCATGGTCAAGGCCTACCGGCAGCTCGCCGAGCGCGGCGACTGGCCTCTGCACCTCGGCGTGACCGAGGCCGGCCCGGCGTTCCAGGGCACCATCAAGTCGGCGACGGCGTTCGGCATCCTCCTCTCCGAGGGCATCGGCGACACGATCCGCGTCTCGCTGTCGGCCCCTCCTGCCGAGGAGGTCAAGGTCGGCCACCAGATCCTGCAGTCGCTCAACCTGCGCGAGCGCAAGCTCGAGATCGTCTCGTGCCCGTCGTGCGGTCGCGCCCAGGTCGACGTCTACACGCTGGCCGACGACGTGACCGAGGGCCTCAAGGACATGACAGTCCCGTTGCGTGTCGCGGTGATGGGCTGTGTCGTGAACGGCCCGGGCGAAGCCCGCGAGGCCGACCTCGGCGTCGCGTCGGGCAACGGCAAGGGCCAGATCTTCGTGAAGGGTCAGGTCATCAAGACGGTGCCCGAGGCCGATATCGTCGCGACCCTCATCGAAGAGGCGAACCGCATCGCCGACGAGATGGGCCCCGACGCTCCGATCGGCACCGCGCAGGTCGTCGCGTCGTAGCGCCGCGCCGGTCATCGGTGCGCGGCCCGCCGCCGCGCGTGGTACCGGCCGGCGATGACGGCCGCAGCCACTTTGAGCAGCGGCGCCTCGCCGAAGCGGTAGTCCGCGCCTCGCGCGAGACGCGCGGCGAGATCCGGTCTCAGGCTCCAGAGGTGCTCGCGTCCGACCGCGGCGTGGGGCGGGTTCGACACGACCTTGATGGCGTCTGCGTCCTCGACCAGCGCGATCGCGTTCTCGATGTTCTGCTGCGTGGTCGTGCTCGTGGTGTCGAGCAGGATCCGTCCGGTGTACCCGCGGCTCTCGCGGGCGTAGCGCGCCATCAGCTCGGCCTCGGGGATGTCGCCGCCGACGCTGCCTCCGCACAGCACGAGCACGCTGTCGCGCGCCCGGGGACTCCGCGAACGCAGCCCCACGCGAACGCGGTACCGGTTGACGAAGTTCGCCTTCGGCCCTCGATCGTGGTAGCCCAGGACCACCACCGCCTCGATGCCCTCGGGGGCTGCGCTGTCGCCGAGCGCGCGGTAGGAGGCGCGCCGGTTCACGTACTCCGCCCACGCGAGCACGCTCAGGCCGGCCGCTGTCGCTGCAAGCGTGAACGCGGGGACGAGTCGACGCACAGACCGACCCTACGCGCACGATCCCCGCGGGCATGGCAGGATCCGAGGGTGCACCCGCCCGCGATGCCGCCTGCCGGCGCCGGCTTCGGCCGTCTGTCGCCGCGGCAGCGTGCCCTCGTCGCAGCGTGGCTCCCCGGCGCCGAAGTCATCGCGGACCTCAGCTGGAACCAGGTCGAGACCGTCGTGCTGCAGGTGCGCCAGGGCGATCGCGCGCTCATCGTCAAGGCGGGCGGCGACGCCGATCACCACCTCGGCCGCGAGCTCGACGCGCACGAGGGCGGGTACGTCTCCGCGTGGGCGGAGCGCGGTCACGCGGCGAGGCTGCGATGGGCCGATCGCCAGGCCCGCGTCCTGGTGCTCGACTGGCTGCCCGGCGAACTGGCGTACCGCACGGCCGCAGGCGTCGACCCCGAGATCCATCGTCGTGCGGGCGCGCTGCTGCGGCAGTTCCATGCGCAGGCGACGCAGCCCTCTGCGGGGACGGATGCTGCCGCCACCCGCCGCGCGATCGCCTGGCTGGACTCGTCCGCCGCGATCGCGCCAGACGTCGAGCGCCGGCTGCGAAGCATGCTCGCCGCGCTGCCGCCGATCGAAGACGACCTCGTTCCCACCCACGGAGACTGGCAGCCGCGCAACTGGCTGGTCGACGGCGACGAGGTGCGCGTCATCGACTTCGGGCGCTTCGCGTTCCGCCCCGCTGCCACGGACTTCGTGCGGCTCGCCGCGCAGGAATGGTGTGAGAACCCCGCGTGCGAGAGGGCCTTCTTCGACGGCTACGGCCGGGACCCCCGGCATCCGTCTCGGTGGATCCTCTTGCGAGCGCGCGAGGCCATCGGCACGGCCTGCTGGGCGCATCAGGTCGGCGACACCCGGTTCGAGGCGCAAGGCCATCGCATGATCGCGGACGTGCTGTCGGAGTTCGACGCGCGCTGAGGCCCGCCGCACGGGGCCGTGCAAGGGCTCCGTTACTGTGAGCGCATGGTGCACTTGCGCAGGGTCGGCGATGTCGAGGTGTACGAGCGCCTGCGTTTCGTGCCGCTGACGGTCGGGGCGGGCGCCGCGGGCATCGTCCTCGTGCTGCTGCCGGTGTTCGACCCTCGCTACCTCGGATTCTCGGTCGGGCTGGGTCTGGTGGTGTGGCTGCTGTGGGCGTTCGCGGTGTGGCCCCGCGTGACGGTGGAGACCGACGCGGTGCACGTGCGGAACACGTTCACGACCACCACCTTCGCGTTCTCCGCCCTCGACGGCGTGGCATCGGGCTTCACGCTCGACTTCCTCCTCCGCGGCGGCCGGCGTGTGCGGGCGTGGGCTGTGCCGGGGCAGCAGAACCTCGGAATGGAGGCGATGCGATCCGCGGACGCGCACGCGAGCGGGTTCCAGCCCGTCAGGAGGGTGGCCGAGCTGACGGTCGGCAGCGCGACCACGCCCGCCGGCCGGGTCGCGGCGTCCATCGCGCGCAGACTCGCTGTGGCCGGTGCGGAGCGGGACGGCGTCGCCGATCCGGGGGATGCCGTCCGTCGGGTCAACGTGATCATGATCGTGGTGACCTGCCTGCTCGTGGCCCTCGCGGTCGCCGGCATCGCGGGCGGCGCATCGTGACCGCATCGCGAGGATCGCGACGGCAAGAGGCATGACCGAGGACTCCTCGACCGGCGCGGCGGCGTCGGATCCTTCGCCCGCTCCGCCCGAGGCCGCACCGCTGTCGCGGCCGATCGTCGCGGGCATCGTGACCGCTCTCGTCGGCGTCACGAGTTCGTTCGCCGTGGTGCTCACGGGCCTCGACGCCGTGGGGGCGTCGCGCGCGCAGGCGGCGAGCGGCCTCCTCGTGCTGTGCCTCACGATGGGTGCGTCGGCGATCCTCCTGGCGTGGCGCTATCGCATGCCGATCACCGTCGCGTGGTCCACGCCGGGCGCCGCGGTGCTCGCGGCCACTGGAGCCGTCGAGGGCGGCTGGCCGGCGGCGGTCGGCGCGTTCCTCGTGACCGCCGGCCTCATCCTGCTGACGGCGCTCTGGCCACAGCTCGGCCGGCTCATCGCGCGGATCCCCCCGTCGATCGCACAGGCGATGCTCGCCGGCGTGCTGCTTCCGCTGTGTCTCGCCCCGATCACCGGGCTGGTCCTGAACCCGTGGGGAGTCGTACCGGTCCTCGTCACGTGGCTCGTGTTCGTGCGGCTCGCGCCGCGGTGGGCGGTGCCGCTCGCGTTCGTCGCGGCATCCGTCGTCGTGGCGGTGGATGTCGTGGTCACGGGCGCGACGATCGATCCCGCGCTGCTCGTTCCCCGACTCGAGTTCACGGCGCCGACGCTCACCTTCGGCGCGGTCGTCGGACTCGCGCTGCCGCTGTTCCTGGTGACGATGGCGTCGCAGAACGTGCCGGGCATCGCGATCATGCGCAGCTTCGGCTACCAGGTGCCGTGGCGGCCCGCGATGCTCGTGACCGGTGTCGGCACCGCGATCGGCGCGACGGCCGGCGGACACGCGATCAACCTCGCCGCGATCAGCGCCGCGCTCGCCGCAGCACCGGACGCCGATCCCGACCCGAAGCGGCGCTGGGTGGCGGGCGTGTCGACGGGTGCGAGCGGCATCGTGCTCGGCGGGCTGTCGGCTGCGCTCGTCGCACTGGTGGTGGTGGCGCCGGAATCGGTGATCCCGGCGGTCGCCGGCATCGCGCTGTTCGGCGCCTTCGGCTCGGCGGTGCAGCAGGCGATCGACGATCCGGGGGAACGGCTGCCGGCCGTCGTGACGTTCCTCGTGGCCGCGTCCGGCGTCGCGATCGCGGGCGTGAGCGCCGCGTTCTGGGCCCTGGTCGCAGGTCTCGTCGTGCGGGAAGTGCTCCACTTCGGCCGCCGCTCGCGCTGACCGCGCCGCATCCGTGAGGAGGACGCGGCGGCCTCAGCCCTCGCGACGTGCGCGCCGCCGGCGAAGCGACGCGTAGACGCCGAGGAGACGCGGCACGACGACGTAGACCGCGAGCGGCACCACGACGGCGGTGAGCACCAGCGCCCGAAGGATGGGATGCCACGATTCCGACACAGGTCCCAGCAGCAGCATCCCCACCGACACGAGAGGGAAGATCGCCAGCCATGTGATGACGGCGCGGACGTGGACGGACGGCACGGGAACCGGGGCCTCGATGCGGACAGGCTCGGTGGTCGAAGAAACGGACATGTGCGGCATCCTTCCGAGAAGCCAACTGAATGGTTGCAACTGGCTGGTTGTAAGTGAATCACCGCGCAGACTATTCCGCAACCATCCAGTTGGATTCTTCGTTATCATCGGCACATGGCGTGGGACACCGAGCGCACCCGGCGGCTGCTCCTCGAAGCGGCGACGGCGGAGTTCAGCGAGCACGGGCTCGCCGGAGCACGTGTGGACCGCATCGCCGCCGCCGCCGGCGTGAACAAGGAGCGCATCTACCAGTACTTCGGCAAGAAGGACGAGCTCTTCGCCACGGTGCTGGCCGAGGCGCTCCAGGCCGCGCTGCAGGCGGTCCAGGTCGAGGGCACCGGGCCGCAGGCAGTAGGCGACTACGCCGCGCGGCTGTTCGACCACCACATGGCGAACGGCCACATCCCGCGCCTCGTCTACTGGGAAGGACTCGAACGCGGCATCGCGGCGGCCGCGAGCCCCGTGCGAGCCGAGTTCCACGCCGAGAAGGTCACACGCATCCAGCGCATGCTGCCGGGCGTGGGCCGCGTCGAGGCAGGGGAGCTCCTCCTCACGCTCGTGAGCCTCGTCAACGCCTGGCCGGTGCTGCCGCAGCTCGACGCCCTCATCGTTCCCGACGCGGGCGATGGCGCCGCACGCATCGCAGCACGCCGCGCCGCGATCGTCGCGACCGTGACCGCTGCCGCGGCGGCCGTGGCCGCGTCCGTCGAGCCCGCCGTCCGCTGACGCCCCAGCCTGCTCAGTGAAGCGTCCCGCCGGGCACGGCGGTGTCGGTCGTCACGTCGAGGCTCGTCCGCACCGCGATCTCGAGCGCACGGGCGATGTCCGAGAGGGGCAGGGCGGTCGCATCCGTCGAGGGCGCGAGCTCGGCAGACCACGGAACGTGCACGAATCCGGCACGGGTTCCGGATGCCGCCGCCTCGAGCGCCGTGAAGAACACGTGATTGCAGACGAACGTGCCCGCCGAGTACGACACCTCGGCGGGGATCCCGCAGTCGGCGATGCGCCGCGCGATCTCCTTCACGGGGAGCGTCGCGAAATGCGCGGGCGCGGCACCGGTCACGCTCGGCACGTCGACGGGCTGGTCGCCGTCGTTGTCGGGGATGCGCGCGTCGACGAGGTTGACCGCCACGCGCTCGACGCCGATGGCGGCGCGACCGCCCGCGAGCCCGGTGGCGATGACGACGTCGGGCTGATGTTCTGCCAGCAGTTCGCGCATCCGTTCCGCTGCGCCGGCGAACGTCACCGGCAGCACGGCGGTGACGAGCAGTTCCGGTCCTTCCCAGCGCGAAGCCACGAGGTTCACGGCCGCTCCCGACGGGTTGGAGGAGTCGCCGCCGAACGGCTCGAACCCGGTGAGCAGCACTGTCGTCATGCGACCACGCTATGCCGTGTGCTCGAGCACGACGGTGCCCGAGTCGATGTCGACGGTCTCGAGCCGCAGGCGCACGGTCGCCCCCGCGGCCGCGTCGAGCCCCGCGACCTTCGCGGTGACCGGCGGATCCGTGAGCTGCACGCGGGCGCCGTCGCCTCGCTGGCCGAGGACCACGGATTCGAAGACCTCGCCTTCGTGACCGGAAAGGAGTGCGGCCTCGACCCGATCGACGGTCGCCGCGCCGAGACGGTTCGCCACGCCGTCGCTGCGCGCCATGATCTTCGGCAGCGACGGAAGGCTCTCCCGTGCCCACGTGGGCACCTCCTGCCCGTTCGCGAGGGCCTCGCAGATCACGAGCGACCAGCGGTCGACGAGGCGCCGCAGCGGCGCGGTGGCGTGGGCATAGGGTGCGCCGATCGCCGCCTGCAACGGGTCGGCGGGCGGTGCACCGTCGAAGGTCGCGTAACCCGCGCCGCGGAAGAGGCCCGCCGCGGCATCCAGAATCGCGAGCGCGGCGGGCGAGTCGCGCTCGAGACCGCGCAGGTAGTCGCCGTAAGGGACGTCGGCAGGCCAGGGGATGCCGAGCGCCACCGTCTGGGCTCGGAACGCGGCGACGTCGTCGGCTTCGGCGGCGGGCATCGTACGCAGGATGCCCACGCGGCCCTTCAGCATGATGTCGGCGGCCGCCATGCCGGTGAGGAGGGAGACCTGCGCGTTCCAGTCCTCGATGGCGAGCGGCGCGTCGCGTTCGAGCCGATAGCCGCCGTCGTCGGCGACGATGCGGGCCTCCGGCACGTTCAGGCTCGCTCCGCCGCGCTCGGCCTCGCGTTCGAGCCGCAGCGGGCCGAACCAGGCGAGCGCCTCGAGGCTCGGGGGAGCGGTGCCGGCATCGACCGCGGCCTGGGCGTCGACGTAGCTCCATCGCGCCCGTGAGCGGATGATCGCGCGCCGCAGCGTCGTCTCGACCGGCCGTGCCCGGTCGTCGAGGACGAACCGCCAGACGAACGCCCGCCGGTCCTGATCCGGCAGCAGCGACGCCGCGTCCTCGCTGATGACGACGGGGTGCAGCGGGATCCGGCCGTCCGCCGCGTAGAGGGTCTGTCCGCGCAGCCGCGCTTCGGCGTCGATCGCGCCACCCGGGATCACGAAGGCGGGGACGTCGGCGATCGCATAGTGCAGCACCGCCCCGGTCCCGGTGCGTTCGAGGTGGAGGGCCTGGTCGAGATCCACCGACCCCTCAGGATCGATCGTCACGAAGTCGATGTCGCGCAGATCGTCGAGCTGCGCCGCGTCCGGATCGGTGGCGACGGCACTCGCCGCATGATGCGCCTCGGCCTCCACCTCGGCGGGGAAGGCGGCCGCAAGCTCCAGGTCCTCGCGCAGGTGCGCGAGCGACTCGACGAGCTCGTCGTGGGCTTGCGTGGGAGCGAGTCGGGGTCGACGTGCGGGCACCCGATCAGTGTAGGCACCGGTGCTCGTCGGAAGACCGGGATCGACATCGGCGAGGGGGCGCAGCATCCGTTCGCCCTAAACTTGACCCTCGTGGTCACCCGTCTGTCGCACTTCTTCCTCCGCACGCTCCGTGAAGACCCCGCTGATGCCGAGGTCACGAGCCACAAGCTGCTCGTGCGCGCCGGCTACATCCGGCGTCAGGCGCCTGGCATCTTCGCGTGGCTGCCGCTGGGTCTGCGCGTGAAGGCGAAGGTCGAGCAGGTCATCCGCGAAGAGATGACGAACGCGGGTGCGTACGAGGTGCACTTCCCGGCGCTGCTTCCGCGGGAGCCTTACGAGATCACCAATCGGTGGGAGGAATACGGCGACGGCATCTTCCGTCTGAAAGACCGCAAGGACGCCGACTACCTCCTCGCGCCCACGCACGAGGAGGTCTTCACGCTGCTCGTGAAGGACCTGTACTCGTCGTACAAGGACCTGCCGCTGACGATCTACCAGATCCAGGACAAGTACCGCGACGAGGCGCGCCCCCGCGCGGGCCTCCTGCGCGGCCGTGAGTTCACGATGAAGGACGCGTACTCGTTCGACTCCTCCGACGCCGGACTGGACGCGAGCTACATGGCGCAGCGTGACGCGTACGAGCGCATCTTCCAGCGCCTCGGTCTCGAATACGTCATCGTTCAGGCGGATGCCGGGGCGATGGGCGGTTCTCGTTCCGAGGAGTTCCTGCACCCGACCGCCGTCGGCGAAGACACCTTCGTGCGCTCGGCCGGCGGGTACGCCGCGAACGTCGAGGCGTTCACGACCGTCGCGCCCGAGCCCATCGCGCTCGACGGGCTCGGCGCCCCCGTGATCTTCGACTCGCCGAACACGCCGACGATCCAGACGCTCGTCGATCACTCGAACGCGCACCTGGAGGCGCCCGTCTCGGGCATCGCGGGTCCCGCCACCGACGGTGTCACCGAGTGGACGGCGGCGCACACCCTCAAGAACGTCGTGCTGGCGCTCACCCACCTCGACGGCACGCGCGAGCTCGTGATCGTCGGCGTGCCGGGCGACCGCGACGTGGACGACAAGCGCGTCGAGGTGGCGTTCGCCCCGGCCGCCGTCGAGCCCGCCACCGAGCAGGACTTCGCGGCGAATCCGCTGCTCGTGAAGGGCTACATCGGCCCCTGGTCGGAGACCGGCGCGGTGCTCGGTGAGGAATCGGCGACCGGTATCCGGTTCTTCCTCGACCCCCGCGTCGTCGACGGGACCGCGTGGGTCACCGGCGCCAACATCGACCAGAAGCACGTGCACACCCTCGTCGCGGGCCGCGACTTCACCGGCGACGGATTCGTCGAGGTCGCCAGTGTCCGTGCGGGCGACCCCGCACCCGACGGCTCGGGTCCGGTCGAGCTCGCCCGTGGCATGGAGATCGGCCACGTCTTCCAGCTGGGCCGCAAGTACGCCGATGCGCTGGGCCTCAAGGTCCTCGACGAGAACGGCAAGCTCGTGACCGTCACGATGGGCTCGTATGGAATCGGCGTGACCCGCATCCTCGCGATCATCGCCGAGCTGAACAACGACGACAAGGGCCTCATCTGGCCCGCCTCGGTCGCGCCGTTCGATGTGCATGTCGTCGCGGCCGGCCGCGAGCCTGTGATGTTCGATGTGGCCGCGCAGCTGTCGGCCGACCTCGAGGCCGCGGGTCTCGACGTGCTCTACGACGACCGGCCCAAGGTCTCGCCCGGCGTGAAGTTCGGCGACGCCGAGCTCGTCGGCGTGCCCAAGATCGTCATCGTGGGCCGCGGCGCCGCCGACGGCCAGGTCGAGCTCTGGGACCGCCGCACCGGCGACCGCGAGGTCGTCTCGGTCGCCGACGCCGTCGCCCGCCTCAGCGCCCGCTGAGCGGCGGCGGTTCCTCCGTCACGATGACTCCGGGACCGGGACCGGGACCGGGCCCGGGACCGGGCTCGGGCACGGGCGGCGCCGGCGGGGGAGTGAAGCGCGGCCTCTTCCGGAAGTAGTGGCCGACGGGCCGCAGGAACGGCAGGATCGCCGCAGCGATCGCCGTGAGGAAGAGGGCGCCCACGACCACCCAGAACGTCGTGTCGCCGCCGACGTCGGGGCCGACGAACGCCACCGACGATGCCGCGGCCTGCCACGCCCACCACATGTTCGACAGGATCAGCATCGCGCAGCCCGCGCCCGGGAGCGCGAGGACGGCCAGCACCACACGCGCCACGCGGCTCGCGCGCCGCAGTCGCAGCACGAAGACCACCTCGACGACCACGAGCGCGAGGGTGGGCAGGCCGATCGGCACGTAGACGAAGAGGATGTCCCAGGCCGGACCGCCGACCTCGGCGGCCTGGCCGAAGACGAGTCCCATCCACGCGAGCCCGACGGACTGCACGAAGATCAACACCCACCAGAGGTAGAAGGCCGCGATCACGGGCCAGGGCGCGCGCGGCCGCGGAAGTTCGGCCGTCGCCGGCTGTTCCAGAGTGATCGGAGTGCTCATCACGGTGTCTCCGCCCAGAAGACCGACTTGATCGTCCCGTCGGGCTCGACCAGATCGAACTCGTATCCGCCGTTCGACACGTCCTCTTGCGAGACGTCGAAGATGTCGTAGTACGTGAAAGTGCCGTCGCCGTTGTCGCGCCCGCCGTCCTCGATGGTGGGATACCCGGGGATCGACACCGTCGTGTACTCCGTGTAGTCGCCGTCGTAGACGAACCAGTAGCTCGGAGGCGCAGTCCACGAGAAGCAGTCCAGCCCGCCGTCGGGCGTCGCCTCCATCGTGACGGGCACGGCGACGTACACCCCGTTCTGCGGCGGCGCCGCGGCCCTGTCGGTGACGTCCACGGGGGCATCCACCGTGAACGTCGCGATGTCGCGTGGTTCCATCGCGGCGGTCGGCGCGACCGTGATCGTCCTCCCGTACGGGAACGAGGGTTCGGCGATGGTGTCGACCCCCACCAGGTCCGGTGCGAAGAAGGCCGAGGAGTAGGCGTCGGCGTCGATGTCGATGTCGTCCGGCGGGGTTCCCGAGAGCAGCTGGCAGTCCGCGTAGCCGTAGACGTGGACGCCGAGATCGGGCTGCGCGATCGCGCTCGCGGCGCCGAACACGCCCGCGACCAGCGCCATCACCACCCCCGCGACTGCGGCCGCGGAGCGACGCCCGCGCCCTTCGAGCGCGACGATGCCCGCGGCGATCGCGGCGACGGCGAGAGCCACGGTGACCGACGGCCCCGCGGTCTGGCCCCACCCGTCGAAGAGCATGAGCAGGCACGAGAGCGCCGCCGCACCGCCGAGGGCGAGCGCGAGAACGGCGGGCAGCCGCGATCGAGCGGGCGCCGCCGACCCTCTGTCGAGGGCCGGCGGCGGACCGTCCGGGGGGATGACATATGCAGTCGGGGCAGCTTCTTCCTGCGGCGCCACCCCCTCGGCGGTCGCTCGTGGTGCGGGGCTGTAGCCGACGTCGCCGCCACCGGCGCCGCCGCCGCGGCTCCAGGGTTCATCAGCAGTCATGTCGCACCCCCAGTGGCATCCGCTCCCTCGCGCATGCCATGTGTCCCCACGCAGAATGATGCACCCGACCACCGTTCGGATACAACGGTGTATCCATATCGATCCGTCATGCTCCGCGCCGGCGTGACGAGATCGTTCACGCGTCGTCCACCGAACGGCGGCTCCGCGTGGCACTCTGGGCGTCATGGGCCCCAGCGACACCGGAACCATCCCGCATCCCGTGACCGAGGAGCTGCGCGCGACCATCGCCGCAGCGGGCATCACCGAGAGCACCGATCTGGTGGCCCGCATCCTCGCGACGGGCATCGGACTGGGGATCGACGACACCGAGCGCCTCGACCTCAAGATCACATCGGCCGCGCTCAGCGAGATGCGCGCCGCCTTCCGCTTGTTCGCGCCGTACCGGGGGACTCCGAAGGTCACGATCTTCGGCTCCGCGCGCACGCTGCCGGACGACGCGCTGTACCGCCAGGCGTCCGAGGCGGCGACCGCGCTCGCCGAGCGCGGGTGGATGGTGGTGACGGGCGCAGGACCGGGCATCATGCAGGCCGCCGCCGAGGGCGCCGGCCCCCACAACTCGCTCGGCGTGTCGATCCGCCTCCCGTTCGAGGAGAGGCCGAACGCGGTCGTGGGCGCGAACGCCCGCAGCGTGGCGATGAAGTACTTCTTCACGCGCAAGCTCATGCTCGTGAAGGAGTCGAGCGGCTTCGTCTGCGTTCCCGGCGGCTTCGGGACGCTCGACGAGATGTTCGAGCTGCTGACGCTGCAGCAGACCGGCAAGGCCGATCCGACCCCGATCGTGCTGCTCGACGCGCCCGGCGGCACGTTCTGGACGGGGCTGCGCCGATTCGTCGACGATCACCTGATTCCGTCCGGCGTGATCTCGAAGGGCGACTTCGATCGGGTGCTCATCACCGACTCGGTGACCGCCGCCGTCGACGAGCTCACCGGGTTCTACCGCAACTACGACTCGCTGCGGTGGGTCGGCAAGCGGCTCGTGCTGCGCGTGAAGGCCGAGCCGACGGATGCTGAAGTCGAGGCGCTCAACGCCGCGTTCGGCGACCTCGTCACCGAAGGCGGCATCGAGCGGCGCGGACCGCTCGCGGTCGAGATCGAGGACGACGACGAGCTGCAATGGCCGCGGCTGGTCCTGCGACTGGACCAGTTCCGCGTGGGCGAGCTGTACCGCCTCATCCGGGCGGTCAATTCGCTGGAATCCGCACCGGCAGGCTGACCGTTCGGCGTCCCGCCGACGGGGGGATGCGGCATCCGTCTCGATGAAGCCGTTCTCATGTCCTCGTCGCCGGCCGTTCACCTCCGGTTCCGATGAGCTTCGCCGCACGCGGCGAGGCTGGCGCCACCCCACGCCAGCCCGCTGTCATGCATGCCGAGAGGACGCTCGTGAGCATCATCGAAGGATTCCGCCGTTCCCTGCCCATGGCAGACCACGCACGAGGCAAGCGCCTCGCCGTGACCTGCCAGTACAAGTGCGCCAACGCGTGCCTGGGCCCCGAGTGCAACTCGTCGCACAACGAGACCTTCCAGGAGGTCGCCGCGGCCGCGCTGTCGCGTCGCGCGCTCCTCGGACTGGGTGCCGCAGGTGCCGTCGCTGTCGCCGTCGGCGGCCTCCGCGGGCAGACGCCGGTGTCCGGCGCGGGCTCGTCGGGTGTCGGGGGAGCGGGCGCCGCATTCGCGCGGCCCGCGGGCGGCAGCCTCCCCTTCGACCCGATCGCGCCGGTGAACCGTCTGGTCGACGAGTTCACCGTCCCGGCCGGCTACACGTGGCGGCCGATCATCCGCTGGGGCGACCCGCTGTTCTCGAAGGCTCCGGCCTTCGACGTCAACGCCCAGACGCCCGCCGCGCAGGCCGTGCAGTTCGGCTACAACAGCGACTACCTCGACATCGTCGCCGACCCGAGCGGCAAGACCGGTGTGCTCGTGAACAACCACGAGTACGTCAACCCCGAGATCATGTTCCCGCCGACCACCGACGCCGCCGAGCTGCAGCGTCGGGGCGACATCTACAAGGCCGCGCAGGGCATGTCGGTCGTGGAGATCACCCGCAGGCGCACCGGCGAGCCGTGGTCGTACGTCGTCGACGGCAAGCGCAACCGTCGCATCACGGTCGAGACGGTGTTCGAGCTCACCGGTCCCGCCGCCGGCAGCGACCTGGTGAAGACCGCTGCCGACCCCGAGGGCCGCTGGGTGCACGGGACGCTCGGCAACTGCGCGGGCGGCACCACGCCCTGGGGCACGATCCTGTCGGGCGAGGAGAACTTCAACGGCTACTTCGCTTGGGCTGCCGACACCGCCGCGCAGAAGCGCTACCAGTCCTCATCCTCGACCTCGACATCGACAGGCTGGGACAAGTACGACCCCCGCTTCGACGCGCATAACGCCGACTACGTCAACGAGCCCAACCGCTTCGGCTACATCGTCGAGATCGATCCCCAGGACCCGACCTCGACCCCCCGCAAGCACACGGCGATGGGCCGGTTCAAGCACGAGGGCGCCAACGTCATCGTCGCCGAGGACGGCCGCGTGGTCGCCTACATGGGCGACGACGAGCGCAACGACTACCTCTACAAGTTCGTCTCGAAGAACAGGATCTCGGGCTCGCGCAAGAAGAACCTCCAGCTGCTGAGCGAGGGCGACCTGTACGTCGCCAAGTTCTCGGGCAACTCGCCGGCGAACCAGATCACAGGCACCGGCGCGCTGCCGGCCGACGGCAAGTTCGACGGCTCGGGCACCTGGATCCCGCTCACCCGCAACGGAGAGAGCGTCGTCCCCGGGTTCACGACCGAGCAGGTGCTCGTCTACACGCGTCTGGCGGCGGATGCCGTGGGCGCGACCAAGATGGACCGCCCCGAGGATGTCGAGCCCAGCCCCAAGACCGGCAAGGTGTACCTCGCGCTCACGAACAACTCGGCGCGCTCGGTGGCGAGCATCGACGAGGCGAACCCCATCACCGGGAACCGCTACGGCCATGTGGTCGAGCTGACCGAGACGGCCGGGCAGGCGGGCACCACGTTCGGCTGGAGCATCCTGCTCCTGTGCGGCGACCCCGCGGTGTTCGGCAACTCGTACTTCGCCGGCTTCCCGAAGGAGCTCGTGTCGCCCATCTCCTGCCCCGACAACGTCGCGTTCGACTCCGCCGGCAACCTCTGGATCTCGACCGACGGCGCGCCGAGCACGATCGGCTACAACGACGGCCTGTTCCTCGTGCCGCTCGAGGGCGCTGAGCGCGGCCACGTGCAGCAGTTCCTGTCGGTGCCCCGCGAGGCTGAGACGTGCGGTCCTGTCATCCACGACAAGGACGGCCTGGTGTTCGTCGCCGTGCAGCACCCGGGTGAGGGCGGCACGTTCGCCGCGCCGACGTCCCTCTTCCCGGACTACGGCTCGACCGCGGCCGGCGCCGTCGCCACGGCGCCGCGCCCCTCGGTGGTGCAGGTCTACCGCGCCTGAACTCATCCACCGCATCGAGACGCCGCCCCGCCTTCCTGAGGCGGGGCGGCGTCCTCGTCGTGGCGTCAGGACTCCGGGTTGGGATCACCGAGGATCCACGGCGGTCCCAGGGGCACGACGCGGCGCCCGATGGTCCGCCAGTAGAACTTCTCGACGAGCATGTAGGCCGCGAGCGCCGATGCCACCATCAGCAGGATCGAGCCGGTGATCGCGAGGCCCTCCGTCGCGGTGAACGCCGCGATCGACTGGAGCCCCAGCCCGAGCGAGACGCTCAGCAGCGTGATCGGCAGCACGGAGTTGTGCGCCGCACCGGCCGGCGTGAACAGCAGCGCCAGGATCGCGAACACGAGCGAGAAGAGGCCGCGCGCCTGCGCGGTGACCTCGAAGAAGCCGAGCTCCTCGCCGAGGAGGAACCCCGGGACCACGATCCAGTACCAGCCGAAGGCGTTGTACACGATGAAGTGGAAGTTGTCGCCCGCGAAGTACGACAGCATGCCCGCGGTCACCTGCACCACACCCCCGAACACGGCGCCCACCCAGAACACGGGCGCGTCGTCCTGAAGGCCGAGATGCGCGAGCTGCGCCGTGACGGTGGCGATCACGAAGCCCAGCAGGCCGATGAGACCGGGGTCCGCGACGCGCAGCCCGCCGCCGCGGGGAGCGGGCAGGGCGTCGGTGATCGCGATGTTCGTCGTGCCGTCGGTCATGCCCGTGCCCCCCTGTGGATCGCCGCTGCCGCCTGAGTCGTGCACGGCCAGTATGGCGGAGCGCAGCGGGAACGAGCCGGTGTCCGCGCCGGTCCGCGGTGTGACGGCCTGCGCCCGGGCGGGCGTCAGCAGCTGACTCTTCCGTGCGACATGGTGTCGTCGGGCGTGTCCCTCGTCACGAGCGCCTTGAGCATGCCTGCCGCCGTGACGAGCTTGCCGTGCCGGGGCTCCCAGAACTCGCATTCGACGGGCGTCACCCGAAGCAGCACGATGCCGGGGGTCTCGAGTCCGTTCTCGAACCAGATGTCGAGGCTAGGGGAGTACAGCTCCTTCATCTTCGCCGCGTCGCGCACGACCTGGGCCCGGCCGGCGACCGAGACATAGCGATGCCCCTTGGAATCGAGGTACGACAGGCCCACGTCGTGCTGCGGATCCGCCTGGCTCTCCGACACCTTCGCCGTGTCGGCGAGAGTGAAGAACCAGATGTCGCCGTTCCCATCCATCTGGCGCGTGCTCATCGGCCGGCTGACGAGATTCCCCGCGGGATCGCGAGTGGTCAGCATCGTGAAGTGGATGTCCTCGACGAGTTCCTTGACCCGCGCGATCGCTTCGGGGCCGGTGACGAGATCTTCCTCTGTGTGCGTCATGCGATCAGATTCCGCTCGGTCGCGCGCCTCTGCCAGGCCATTGACAGGACGGATGCCGCGGGTCAACCCCGTGCCCGGGCCCCGGTCACATCCACGCGAAGCGGGCACGGGCGATCGTGAAGACGCCGTAGGCGAGCAGGCCCAGTCCGACCACCCATGCGAGCGCGGGACCGAGCGGCAGCTCGAGCACCGCGTCGACGGCGCCGTCGAGCCCGCCCGCGACTCTCGCGTCGGCGCGCACTGCCGCGACGCCGAGCAGCACCCCCACGATCAGGAGGGCGATGCCCTTCGCGACGAACCCGACGACCCCCAGCGTCGTGAAGCCCCAACCGAGTCCGCCGTCCGGGATGCGGATGCGATTGCGGAAGCTCCTCCGGACGCCCATGACGACGAAGGCCACGCCGCCGACGCCGATCCCGACGCCGACGAGGCCGAGCACGATGTGCCCGCCTGGAATCTGCAGGAGACTTCGGCTGGCTCCTTCCGCGGTCTTCTCGCCGTCGGGTCGCGCCCCCATCGCCACGGCGGCCGAGATCCCGCCGAGTGCGACGAACACGGCCGCCTGGCCGAACTCCGAGAGGCGGCGACTCCACTTGCGGGCGGCGCCTTCGATGTCGTCCGACAGGTCACGCGCGAGGATGCCCTCGCTCACGTGCCACAGCGCGAGCGCCCACAGGCCGATCGCGATGAGCCACAGCACCACGAAACCGACCGGGGCCCCCGCGACCGCCTTCATGGCGCCCAGCTGATCGCCCTCACCGCGTCCGCCGGAGGCGATGACGATGACGATGGCGCCGATGAGCGCGTGGATGACGCCGTTGGCGACGTACCCGGCGCGCGCGAGCGTCTCGAAGGCGAAGCTCGACTCCGCCTCACGGGCGAGGTGCTTCGCGTTCGCCTTCACGCCGTCGCGGGTCTCCACATCCTCACGCTAGCCGTCGCCGTGCGGGCGAGCGGGGGGTTGACGCGCCCTCGCCGCGAGGGGACCCACTCCCACGCGTCGGGCGCCCTCATATGCGATCGATCTATCATGGGGCGGATGATCCGCGGGGGCCGTCGACCGCCGGCGACCGGCTGGAGCGTCGTACCTCGCCTCGTGCGCGGAGCGCCTCCCGCCGTGCTCGTCGTCGTGGGCGCGCTCTCGCTCCTGGTGGGGCTGCTCATCGTGACGCGGCCGCTCACCTCCCTCGTGCTGCTGACCGTCTACGTGGGCCTCAGTGCCGTCTTCTCAGGCCTCGCCCGCATCATCGCGGCGCCCGAGACACCGCTCTGGTCCCGGCTCGTGTTCGGCGGCCTGTGGATCGCGCTGGGCCTGGCGGTGCTCTTCGGTCTCGGCCGCACGCTCGAGCTGCTGCCCGAGATCATCGCGGTGCTCCTCGTGCTGGGCGGCCTCGCGTCGATCTACGACGCGGCGTCGCGCGGCAGTGTCAGCCAGCGCGTGCTCGCCGGGGTCTGGGGCGGCACCCAGATCGCGTTCGGCGTGCTCTCGTATGCGTGGCCTGATGTCACCGTCCTCCTCGTGGCGGTGATCTTCGGTGTCCGCACGATCGTGTTCGGTGCCACTCTGCTGGTCCGCGCCGTGCGCGCATTCGTGGAGGGAAGGCGCTCCGTTCCCGCGACAGGGCTGCCCGCAGCATCCGTTCCGGCGTCCACGACGCGTCGCCGCCGCGCCCGCGCCGTATGGCTGGCGGTGGGGCGCTACGCGCTCTCGGCTCTGCTGGTGGTGCTCGCGGCCGGCGGGTGGTGGGCGAACTCGTGGATCGAAGACGGCGCCCAGGTGGTGGACGCGTTCTACGACCCGCCCGCCGTCGTGCCGTACGACCACGGGCGCCTGATCCGCAGCGACGAGTTCTCGGGGCAGAAGCCCGCGGGCGCCGACGTCCGCCGCATCCTGTACACGACCCGCGACGCCAATGGCCAGCCGGCGGTTGCGAGCGCGTTGGTCATCGTGCCCCAGGACCCGCCTCCCGGCCCTCGACCGGTCGTCGTGTGGAACCACGGCACCACCGGCGTCGCCCGCGGGTGCGCGCCGAGCCTGCGCGATGCGTCGGCGACGAAGTGGGCGATCCCCGGACTCGACCAGGCGATCGCGAACGGCTGGGTGGTCGTCGCGTCCGACTACTCGGGGCAGGGGGCGCCCGGCGTCTTCCCGTATCTGATCGGCCGCGGCGAGGCACGCTCGTCCCTGGACGCCGTCATCGCCGCGCGAGAGCTCGACGGCATCACGCTGTCGAGCCGCACGGCGGTCTGGGGACACTCCCAGGGCGGGCACGCGGCCCTCTGGACCTCGCAGATCGCCGACGACTACGCGCCCGATCTGGACGTGCGGGGCACGGCGCTGCTCGCGCCGGCCGCCGAGCCGGTCGCGCTCGCCGAGGAGCTCACCAGCGGCGACGCGAACGCCCTGCTGTCGATCCTCATCTCGTGGGTGCTCGTGCCCTACGCCGACACCTATGACGATGTCGACCTCAGCCGCTACATCGCTCCGGGATCGGAGGCGATCGTCCGCGAGATGACGCAACGATGCCCGTCCGAACCCGGCGTGATCGTCTCGGTCGCGACAGCGCTCGGCGTCTCGGAGGACCGGCCGCTCTTCGTCGGCGACCTCACCGCGGGAGCGCTCGGCCGCCGGCTCGAGGACAACACGCCGACGGGTCCCTGGACGCAGCCGATCCTCGTCGCATGGGGGGACCAGGACGAGGTCATCCCGCCCCACCTGCAGCGCGAGTTCGTCGACCGGCTGTGCGCTGAAGGGAACCAGGTGCGCAGCCTCGAGTATCGCGGCTACGACCATCTGCGCACGCTGCTGCCCGGATCGCACTTCGTGCCTGTGCTCATCGAATGGACAGACGCCCGGTTCCGCCACTCCGACACCCACGTCGACGACTGCTCCGGCTGAAGGCGGGCGGGGCGCCGGCCGCCGCGCGGGGCGTCGAGTCGACTCGCAGAACCGTGGGACGCGGCATCCGGTAATGTTGGAGGGTTCCGGCGCGCGTCGACGTGCCGGTGAGAGCTGAATACGGAGGCCACTGTGGACATCGATCTCGGACTGCTGCGGACTGTCGAGCGCGAGAAGGAGATCCCCTTCGACGAGCTCGTGCGCATCATCGAACAGGCGATCCTGACCGCGTACGCGAAGCACACCTCGCCCACGGGCGAGCTGCCGGAGGGTGCGCGCGCAGAACTCGACCGCAAGACCGGTCACGTGGCCGTGTTCATCCCGCTGCTCGACGACGAAGGCGCCGTCGTCGGCGAAGAGGAGTCGACCCCCGAGGACTTCGGCCGCATCGCCGCGTTCGCCGCGAAGCAGGTCATCAGCCAGCGTCTGCGCGACATCGCCGACGACGCGGTGCTGGGCGAGTTCCGCGGCAAGGAGGGCGACATCGTCGCCGGAATCGTTCAGCAGGGCCCGAACCCGCGCATGGTGCATGTCGACCTCGGCTCCGTCGAGGCGATCCTGCCCCCCGAGGAGCAGGTCCCCAGCGAGGACTACGCGCACGGGGCGCGCATGCGCGTCTACGTGACGTCGGTCGCCAAGGGCACGAAGGGCCCGCAGATCACCGTCTCACGCACCCACCCGGGGCTCGTGCGCAAGCTGTTCGCCCTCGAGGTGCCCGAGATCCCCGCCGGTCTGGTGGAGATCGTCTCGCTCGCCCGCGAGGCCGGTCACCGCACGAAGATCGCGGTGAAGGCGAACGATCCGTCGATCAACGCCAAGGGTGCCTGCATCGGCGAGCTCGGCCGTCGCGTCCGTGCGGTCACCGAAGAGCTCGGCGGCGAGAAGATCGACATCGTCGACTACGACCCGGAGCTCGCGAAGTTCGTCGCGAATGCGCTGTCGCCCGCGAAGGTGACGTCGAGCTTCATCCTGGATGCCTCGAACAAGGCCGTGCGCGCCCTCGTGCCCGACTACCAGCTGTCGCTCGCGATCGGCAAGGAGGGCCAGAACGCCCGTCTGGCCGCGAAGCTCACGGGCGCGAAGATCGACATCCAGCCGGACTCCATCCTCGAGGAGGGCTGACCCGCGGCGCTGGCTCCCAGCCCCGGGGTGTAACATGGACGCTGTACGAACGTGCGTCGGATGCCGCACGCGTGCTCTCCGGACCACCCTCCTCAGGGTGGTCGCCATCGATTCCCACCTCGTCGTCGACGAGCGTGCATCGATGCCCGGACGAGGCGCGTGGGTGCACGAGACGCCGGAGTGCGTGGATGCCGCCATCCGGCGCCGCGCCTTCGTGCGGGCATTGCGTGTGTCAGGCCCGCTTGACACGCAGACCATTGAAGAGCACATCCAGCGAAAAGGCTGAACGGCTATGGAAACAAAGTGAACGGCTCGAAATGAGACCCGTCCGCCAATAACGGTCTGCCCTGTCTGGGTGGACCCAGACAGGAGAATTTGTGGCTGCCAAACCACGCGTGCACGAGATCGCTTCCGAGCTCGGCGTCGACAGCAAGGTCGCGCTCGAGAAGCTGAAGGCGCTCGGCGAATACGTCAAGAGCCCCTCGTCCACCATCGAACCCCCCGTAGCGCGGAAGCTCCGTGCTGCGCTCGAAGCCGACGGCGCGGCCAAGTCCGCTGACGCGGCGCCCGCGGCGGCGAAGCCCGCTGCCGGGTCACCCGCCGCGCCGGCGGCGAAGCCCGGCGCACCCGCGGGTCGTCCCGGCCCGGCTGTGAAGCCCGGTCCGGCGCGTCCGGCCGCTCCGGCTGCCCCTGCGGCTGCGGCCTCCAAGTCCGCTCCGGCGGCCGCTGCCCCTGCGGCTCCCGCCGCGAAGGCCCCGACGGCACCGGCTCCCGCCGCGCCTGCCGCCAAGGCTGCTCCCGCCGCCACGGCGCCGGAGGCTCCGGCCGCGCCCGGTGCACCCAAGCCCGGCCCTGCCGCCGCGACGCCGCAGCCGCCGCGTCCGGGTGGCACCCCGCGCCCCGGCAACAACCCCTTCGCGTCCTCGCAGGGCATGGGCCAGCGTCCCGCCGGCCCGCGTCCGGGCAACAACCCCTTCGCGTCGGCGCAGGGCATGGGCCAGCGCCCGAGCCCCGGCAACATCCCGCGTCCCCAGGCTCCGCGCCCGGGTGCCCCCCGTCCCGGCGCTCCGCGTCCCGGTGGTGGTGGTCGTCCCGGTGGCGGCGGTCGTCCCGGCGCTCCGTTCCAGCAGCGTCCCGGCGGCCCCGGTCGTCCCGGCGGTGCCGGTGGCGGCGACTTCCAGCGTCCCGGCGGCGCGCCCGGTGCGGGCGCACCCGGCGGCTTCGCCGGTCGTCCCGGTGGCGGCGGCGGTCGCGGCCGTGGTCCTGGCGGTGGTACCGCAGGTGCCTTCGGCAAGGGCGGCGGCAAGTCGAAGCAGCGCAAGTCGCGTCGGGCGAAGCGCCAGGAATTCGAGATGCGGTCGGCGCCGGTCGTCGGCGGCGTCAACGTCTCGAAGGGCAACGGCGAGATCATCCGCCTGCGTCGCGGCGCATCGATCGCCGACTTCGCCGACAAGCTCGAGGCCCTGCGCGGCTACACCGTGCAGCCCGGCACGCTCGTCACGATCCTCTTCAACCTGGGCGAGATGGCCACGGCCACCGAGTCGCTGGACGAGGCGACGTTCGAGGTGCTCGGCGCCGAGCTCGGCTACAAGATCCAGATGGTCTCGCCCGAGGACGAGGACAAGGAGCTCCTCGAGGGCTTCGGTCTCGACCTCGAGGCCGAGCTGGAGGCGGAGAACGAGGAAGACCTCGAGATCCGGCCTCCGGTCGTGACCGTCATGGGTCACGTCGATCACGGTAAGACGCGACTGCTCGACGCCATCCGCCAGACCAACGTGGTCGCGGGCGAGGCCGGCGGCATCACGCAGCACATCGGTGCGTACCAGGTGTGGACCGAGCACGAGGGCATCGAGCGCGCGATCACCTTCATCGACACCCCGGGTCACGAGGCGTTCACCGCCATGCGTGCCCGTGGTGCGCAGGTGACCGACCTCGCGATCCTCGTGGTCGCGGCCGACGACGGCATCATGCCGCAGACGGTCGAGGCCCTGAACCACGCGCAGGCGGCCAACGTCCCGATCGTGGTCGCGGTGAACAAGGTCGACAAGCCCGACGCCAATCCGGCCAAGGTGCGCCAGCAGCTCACCGAGTACGGCCTGGTGGCCGAGGAGTACGGCGGCGACGTCATGTTCGTCGACGTGTCGGCCCGTCAGGGCACCGGCATCCAGGACCTCCTCGACGCGGTGCTGCTGACCGCCGACGCGGGTCTGGACCTCACGGCCAATCCGAACAAGGATGCGCGCGGTGTCGCGATCGAGGCCAAGCTCGACAAGGGCCGCGGCTCGGTGGCCACGGTGCTCATCCAGTCCGGAACGCTGCGCGTCGGAGACGCGATCGTCGCGGGCACGGCCTACGGCCGCGTCCGGGCCATGGCGGACGAGAACGGCGACCCGGTCGCCGAGGCCTACCCCTCGCGTCCGGTACAGGTGCAGGGTCTCAACTCGGTGCCGCGAGCCGGCGACACGTTCATCGTGACCGAGGAGGACCGCACCGCGCGTCAGATCGCCGAGAAGCGCGAGGCCGCCGAGCGCAACGCGCAGCTGGCCAAGGCCCGCAAGCGCATCTCGCTCGAGGACTTCACGCGTGCGCTCGAAGAGGGCAAGGTCGAGTCGCTCAACCTCATCATCAAGGGCGACGTGTCGGGTGCCGTCGAGGCGCTCGAGGAGTCGCTCCTCAAGATCGAGGTCGACGACTCGGTGCAGCTGCGCATCATCCACCGCGGTGTCGGTGCGATCACCGAGTCCGACATCAACCTCGCGACGATCGACAACGCGATCGTCATCGGCTTCAACGTCCGTCCCGACACGAAGGCGCGCGAGCGCGCCGCCCGTGAGGGTGTGGATGTCCGGTTCTACTCGGTCATCTACAACGCGATCGACGACGTCGAGCAGTCGCTCAAGGGCCTGCTCAAGCCGGAGTACGAAGAGGTCCAGTCGGGTGTGGCCGAGATCCGGGAGGTGTTCCGCTCTTCCAAGTTCGGCAACATCGCCGGTGTCATCGTCCGCTCCGGAACGATCACGCGCAACGCCAAGGCGCGCGTCATCCGCGACGGTGTGGTCCTCGCGGACGGCCTGGCGATCGAGTCGCTGCGCCGTTTCAAGGACGACGTCACCGAGGTCCGGACGGACTTCGAGTGCGGTATCGGCCTCGGCAAGTACAACGACATCCAGGTGGGCGACGAGATCGAGACCACCGAGATGGTCGAGAAGCCCCGCGCGTAAGTAGCGCAACGTGAGGGGCGTCCTGATCCGTCAGGGCGTCCCTCACGCTTCGAAAGGAGCATCATCATGTCTTCGGAACGTCAGGCCCGTCTGGGCGACCGCATCCGCGTGATCCTGGCCGAGAGGCTCGAGAAGGGTCTGCGCGACCCGCGCCTGGGCTTCGTCACCATCACCGACGTGCGCGTCACGGGTGACCTGCAGCACGCGTCCGTGTTCTACACGGTGCTGGGTTCTGCCGAGGAGCGCGAGGATTCCGCCAAGGCGCTCAAGGCGGCGACCGGGATGCTGCGCTCCGAGGTGGGCAAGCACCTCAACGTGCGCCTCACCCCGTCGCTCGAGTTCATCCCCGACGCGATCCCCGAGAACGCCGGCCACATCGCCGACCTGCTCCGTGAGGCGCAGGAGCGGGATGCGGCGGTGGCGGGCCTTGCGGCCTCGGCCACGTACGCCGGCGACGCCGACCCGTACCTCAAGCCGCGCGAACTCGACGAAGACGAGTAAGCGCGCCACAGCGCACGCAGAACGCCGCGACCGACATGATCGGTCGCGGCGTTCTGCGTATGCGGGTGCGTCGCTCAGACCGGGAGGCGCAGCAACCCGTCGACCGCCTCGGCGAGTCCGTCCGCGATGAGCGAGTCGATGGCGCGGTCGCGCTGCAGCCTGTCAGGCCAGTCCGGCACGACTTCGGCCAGAGGCACCGCGTGGGTCGCAGCATCCCTCAGCGCCTTGAGCACCGCGCCGCGCGCCTGCCGGTCGCTGCCCTCGTACCGCGCCTGCTTGCGGCGCTCGTCGCCGGTGTCGGGCCGGCCGGCGGCGAGCCAGGCGCACCGGTCGGTGAGAGGGCACACCTCGCAGCGCGGAACGCGCGCGGTGCAGACCGTCGCGCCGAGCTCCATCGTCGCCGCGTTCACGACGGCGGCCGTCGTGCGGTCCACGGGCAGGATCGCCTCCATCGCCCGGAGGTCGCGACGTGAGGGAGGACCCGGCTGCGACCTGCCGTCGATGACGCGGGCAAGCACCCTTCGCGTGTTCGTGTCGACGACGGGATGCCGGTCGCCATAGGCGAAGACCGCTACGGCCCGGGCGGTGTAGTCGCCGATGCCGGTCAGCGCGAGCAGCGCGTCCACGTCGCGCGGGACGACGCCGTCGTGGCGGTCGCGGATCTCCACCGCAGCGCGGTGCAGCCACAGCGCCCGGCGCGGGTACCCCAGGTTCGCCCACTGACGCACCGCGTCGGCGGGGGCGGCGGCGGCGAGGTCGGTGGGCGTCGGCCATCGCGTGAGCCACGCCTCGAGATGAGGGATCACCCGATTCACGGGCGTCTGCTGCAGCATGAACTCGCTCACGAGCACGCCCCAGGGCCCGAATCCGGCCCGCCGCCACGGCAGGTCGCGCGCGTTCGCCCGATACCACTCGACCAGGGGAGCGGCGAGGTCGGGCATGCCATCCAGCGTAGGCGTCCGGACGAGGCGCGGTGCCTGCGCGCCGTAGGCTTGAGGCATGCGCCTGCCCGTCACCCCGACCACGACGCTGTGGCGCGAGCTGCGCGACCGCGTGCGGCGGCGGTACCCCGCCGGCCGGGTGATCGTGGCGATCGACGGACTCGACGGCGCGGGCAAGACGGTGTTCGCCGACGGCCTGGCCGAGGTCTTCGCCGAGACCGGCGACGCCGTGTTCCGCGCGGGGATCGACGGCTTCCATCGCCCCCGCGCCGAACGGTACGCGCGCGGACGGCGCAGCCCGGATGGCTTCTACCGGGACTCGTACGACTACGCCACGTTCCGCCGCGTGCTCATCGACCCGTTCCGCGACGGCGCGCAGACCGCAGGCACGACCGGGTTCCAGCTCAGTGCATTCGACGTCGCGCGCGACGCTTCCGTCGAATCGCAATGGGTCACCGCTCCGCTCGACGCGGTGCTCGTCGTCGACGGCATCTTCCTCAACCGTCCCGAGCTGCAGGACCTCTGGGACTGGTCGGTGTGGCTCGATGTCCCCTTCGACGTCGCATACGCCCGCATGGCGCTCCGAGACGGCTCGGATCCGGACCCCGATGCACCCTCGAACGCGCGCTACCGGCAGGGGCAGGAGATCTACGTGAACGAGGCGCACCCGCGGGACGCAGCATCCGTCATCGTCGACAACGCCGACCTCGCACACCCCCGGATCGTCGGGCGCAGCTGATGGCGGCACCCGGAATCCTGCTGGTCGACAAGCCCGGCGGCATCACCTCGCACGACGTCGTCGCGCGTGCCCGGCGCGCGCTCGGCACGCGCAAGATCGGCCACGCCGGCACGCTCGACCCGATGGCGACGGGCCTGCTGGTGCTCGGCGTCGAGGGCGCGACGCGTCTGCTGACCTTCGTGGTCGGGCTCGACAAGACGTACGAGGCGACGATCCGGCTCGGGGTCGCGACCGACACCGACGACGCGGAGGGCCAGACGGTCTCGACGACGGATGCCTCGTCCCTCGATGCCGCGGGGATCTCCGGCGGCATCGCCGCCCTGACCGGCCGCATCTCGCAGGTGCCCAGCACCTACTCGGCGATCAAGGTCGACGGGCGCCGCGCCTACGACCTCGCACGGTCGGGGGAGGACGTGCAGCTCACAGCCCGCGAGGTCACCGTGTCCCGGTTCGACGTGCTCGCGGAGCGCCGGTCCGCCGGCACCGTCGACCTGGACGTGGTCGTCGACTGCTCGAGCGGGACCTACATCCGCTCGCTCGCGCGCGACCTCGGCGCCGCCCTCGGCGTCGGCGGCCACCTCACGGCGCTGCGCCGCACGCGCATCGGCCCGTTCGACGTCGCGGAGGCCGCGGCCGTCGACGAGCTGGCCGACGCCCCGCTGCGCGGCCCTGCGGACGCGGCCACCGCCGTGCTCGGCCGGTTCGACGTCACCGCCGACGAGGCGCGCGACCTCCGCCACGGCAAGCGGCTGCTGGGCGCCGCGGAGCGGCTGCCCGCGAACCCGACCGCCGCGATCGATCCGGACGGCGTGCTCGTCGGCATCGTCGAGCGCCGCGGCGCCGATGTGAAGAGCGCGATGAACATGCCCGAGGAGGCCGCCCGATGATCCTGTGGTTCACGATCGCGCAGGTCGCCGTGGCCGTCGCAGCCGGGCTGTTCTGCGTGATCGCCGGCCTCGCGGGTCGTCGCCCCAGCGACTGGACGGTCGGCTCGCTGGCGCTGGTCGAGCTGCTGCTGCTGGTGCAGGTCGTGATCGCGATCGTCGCGCCGCTCACGGGCAACCCGCCGTCGGGGAGCCTGCTCGAGTTCTGGGTCTATCTCGTCTCGGCGGTGCTGCTGCCGTTCGCCGCCGTCGCGTGGGCGCTCCTCGAGCGCAGCCGCTGGAGCACGGTGATCATGGGGATCGCGGCGCTGTCGATCGCGGTGATGGTGTGGCGCATGTACGTCATCTGGACCGTCCAGGTCGCCTGAGAAGCCAGGGCCCCGGCGACACGAACTAAACTCGTCTGGTTATGTCGACCACTTCCGCTCGCCCCCGCATGACCGGTATCGGCCGCGTGCTCGTGATCGTCTACGCGATCATGGCCCTCGGTGCCACCGGTCGGTCCTTCGTGCAGATCGTCGAGCGCTTCGACGAAGCGCCGGTCGCCTACACGCTGTCTGCGCTGTCCGCCGTCGTGTACATCGTGGCGACGCTCGCGCTGGTGTTCGCGGGCCGCCGCGGCTGGTACGTCGTGGCGTGGGTGGCGATCGTGTTCGAGCTCGTCGGCGTGCTGGTCATCGGAACCCTGAGTCTCGTCATGCCCGAGCTCTTCGCGCACCCGACGGTGTGGTCGTGGTTCGGCATGGGCTACCTGTTCGTCCCGCTCGTGCTGCCGTTCCTCGGCATCTGGTGGCTCGCGACCCACCACCCCGCCGCAGAGGCGCAGACTCCCGCACCGGCGGCGGTCGCATCGTGATCGTCTTCCGGGACCCGAGCGAGGTGCCCGCGGGCTTCGGTCCCTCCGTCGTCGCGATCGGCAAGTTCGACGGCGTGCACTCGGGCCATCGCGCGGTCATCGACCGGGCGCGCGTGGATGCTGCGGCCTCCGGTGCTCGCGTCGTCGCGGTGACGTTCGACCGCAACCCGCTCGCGCTGCTGCGCCCCGAGATCTGCCCCGACAGCCTGGTCGGCGTCGAGCAGAAGCTCCGCCTTCTGGCGGACGCGGGCGTCGACGCGACGCTCATGCTCACCTTCGATCGCACACTCGCCGACCTGAGTGCACGCGAGTTCGTCGAGCACGTCCTCGTCGGCGCCTTGGGCGTGCGGATCGTGATGGTCGGTGCGGACTTCCGCTTCGGCCGCGGCGGCGCCGGCAACCCCGAGCTGCTGCGCGAACTCGGACCTGAGTTCGGCTTCGAGGTCGATGTCGTCGACGACGTGCGCGCGATCGACGCCGGCCGCCGCGTCTCGTCGACGTGGGTGCGCGAGCTGCTCGACGCCGGCGAGATCGCCGACGCGACGCGTCTGCTCGGCCGCTCGCATTCGGTCCGCGGCGAAGTCGTCCACGGGCTCAAGCGCGGACGTGAGCTCGGCTTCCCGACCGCGAACCTCTCAGCCGACCTCGAGGGCTTCGTGCCCGCCGAGGGCGTCTACGCCGGATGGCTGGTGGACGAGGGCATGCCTCGGGACGGAGCATCCGAGCCGCGCAGCAGCGTGCGGTACCCGGCTGCGATCAGCATCGGCACGAACCCCACCTTCGATGACGTGAAGGTGCGCCAGGTCGAGGCGTATGTGCTCGACGAGACCGACCTCGACCTCTACGGACACGTCGTCGAGATCGAGTTCGTCGGCCGCATCCGCGGCATGGTCGCGTTCGAGGGGATCGGGCCGCTCATCGCGCAGATGAGCGACGACATCGTGCGGGTGCGCCGCGAACTGACGTGACGCACCAGGCGGCGGCATCCGTCGCTCGTCGACGCCTCACCCGTAGACCCGCGCACCCCAGCGCGCCCCACAGGTTGGGGGACTCGGCGGCAGCAGCGGCCGCCAGCAGGTCCAGCACGTGCACGCCTCGATCGTAGG
>NZ_JYJA01000017.1 GCF_000956465.1 Microbacterium trichothecenolyticum | reverse complement strand
TCCGCGGACGAGGCATCGACAGCCTCCCCAGCATCCGCACCACCACCGCAGAAACGCCTGACTAGACTGCCCGCAACCGTTCACTTTTCAAGCGCCGGAATCGACCAGTTCTGCAGCGCCGCCGACAATGAGCACAAGCTAGCGGCATCGACGGTGCGAGTAAAGGGGGCTACGTGAATAGCCGGCCGGGGCGACTGTGCGCCATGGGATTCTGCGCGGCCGCGCAGAATCCTCGGCCCAAATCTGACCTCCGCCCAGTGTGGTGGGCACCGGAATCCACACGCGGGCGGGCGTCCGAGCCGGACCCGTGATCGCGCGGTGTGAGCGTGCACGTGCGAAGAACGCCTCGGCGCCCTATGGAAAGTCGTCCAAACGTGAACCCCTTCCTCAACTGTGGGCGACAGGCGCCGGCCACCCGGACGCTGGCGGCGCGGGGACGGCACGACGCGCGCCGGGCGGACTCGACGACTACCACGAGGGGCCGCAGCAGCGGCCGGACTTCAACCCGAAGCCCGGACCTTGCGATCGGTGACTGTGCGGCGGCGGGTCACAGCGACCCAAAGACCGCGTCGGGGTCGGCCCGAAGTTCGAGTCTGTCGAGCAGGGGCTCCAGCTCTCGCTCCTCGAATCGGAAGTGCGACTCCATGATCGCCGCGAAGCCCTCCAGATGCTGCGCGAGGCTCGCGGGGGATGCGGCGGATTGCACCGCCGCGTCGAAGCGGGTCACAAGGGTGGAGATCATGTCGTGATCCTGCTGGAGCAAGCGGACGACGCGAGCAGCCTCTGGGTACTGCGCGACGAGGGCTGGGAAGAGCAGCGCGTCTTCCCCTCGATGGTGTCCGTCGAGGGCCACGCAGAACCCGTGGCAGAAGAGCAGGAGGTCTCGCGAAGCGTCCGGGACATCACCGTCGTCGCGGGCTGCCTCCTGTGCGGTGGCGAGCGCGAGACGAAGCCGTGAGTGCGCCTCGAGGAGCTGTCGTCGCCATGCGACGAGCCGGGGAATGTCGCTCACGCGACGATATCGGTACGAGCTTTCATAAGTGACCGCCTTGTTCGAGCGCCGAGCTGATCATGGGACCAGGCAACGCCGTGCCAGCTTAGTCGCGGCAGGCATCGTGGTTTGAGTGCCAGCGCTCACGATCGCGATTGCTCAGCGTCCGCCGGCCCGCGTGGACGTACGTGGTGCGCGACAACGCCGCGTTGGTTCTCCGGCCGGGTGGCACGGAACAGAACGAGGTGCTCGCGGTTGGCTTGCGCGCCAAGAATGGTGGAAAGTCGCGCGATCTCCTCGAAACCGAATGCCGCATGCATCTGCAAGGAGGCGACGTTGTCTTCGTCGGTGAAGTAGTGCACGGCATCGGCACGCGCCCACACCCACTCGACGCGCGCCCGGGTCAGAGCCAGACCGATGCCCTCTCGGCGATGGGAAGGATGTACGGCCAGACCACCGAGGTAATACCCCTCCGGCGCACCGCCTTCGGGGGCCGATTGGTGATGCGTCTTGGCGGCTGCGACGATCTTGCCGTCGACGACTGCGACCACGACGAGCCGATCGTCGAGATCGCTCATGACTGCGAAGTCCCAAGCTCGCCTGCCGCACGCTTCATGGACGGCGTTGATCTCCGCGAGGTCGTCGAGCGATGCCGACCGGATGATCACGTCGCCGAGCGTAGTGCGCGCCGCGAGACAGGAACAGCTTCACGACACCACCCTGTGCTTCCCCAGTCCGGAGGTTCCTCAACCGGGCACCGCGCGCTCGTGCCATTCCGCACGCAAGGCGGCCGCGGTCTTTCACGATGCGGGCGTGGCTCGCGACAAAGTAGGCGCGGCGTGGGGATCCATACCCGACAATGATCGAGTCATGAGACGTCATTGGACACCGCTCGCCTTCGCCTACCTAGGGCTCGCGATCGTCGGCCTGATCGGCACCTGGTACTTCAACGTGCTCGCGATCATCCAGATGCGGGACTACCTCGGCGACCTGGCGACCAGTGGTCCTGCCGTGTCGTCGTTCACGGTCGACCTGCTCGTGGTAGCTGTCGCAGGGAGCATCTTCATCATCGTCGAGGCTCGGCGCCTGCGGATGCGTTTCGGCTGGCTCTACGTCGCCGGTGCGGCGATCACCGCGTTTGCCTTCACCTTCCCGCTGTTCCTCGCGATGCGCCAGCGACGCACCACCGAGCTCGCCCGCTCCGAATTGTGACGCCCCTGGCGATGCGGGGCGGCGATGCGGGGCTGCGGCTGAACGCGCCTGAGGGACTGATCGCGCCTGAGGGAGGGAGCCGACCGGTCGCCAGCTTCAGTGCGTCGGTGCGAGGCCCCACGACGTGCGATCGATGACTCGCGGGGATCTCTCCGCGAGCAGGGGGAATGATCGCTGGTTGCGCGGAACCTGCGCGTGGAGCGGCTCGACTGATGGGGTCACCTCCTTCGATCCGGCGCGGCCATCTCGAACCAGCCCGGGCTCGCGGGCCTCGCCAGGAAGATCCCGAGCGGCGAGTCCTCCTGCCTCGCTCGCCGCCTGTTCACGGTAACGCCGGACCTCGGGGGCAAGGCGGTGAGAGGACACATCAGCTGTCGTTGATCTCCATGGTCATGTAGGCCGCGCCGCCCCATCCGAAGGTCACCTGCTGATCGGGTGTCATGCCCGGGGGCCGCTGATCTTCGGCGAGCTTGTCAAAGGCGAGCGACACTCCAACCGCCCGCTCCGCGGTGGCATCGTGGGGCGTGCACTGTACTTCGGTCGCAGCGCCATCGGTCAGCAGCAGGCAGTTCTGCGGTCCGTGCCCGCTCGATACTCTGGCGACCCAGAGCGCCCATCCGTAGTGGACGCCGAGTGGCTGCGCCCACATTGTCACGCCGTTGGCGGGGAACATCGGCGCATCGGGCCGCGAGGAGACGTCGATGAACTCGCCGCGCACCCTGTCGACGAGCAGAGGGATGGACACACGACCGTTCGCGGTGAGGTCGGTCGCAGCGGGCCTTATGAGAGACGGCGTGGTGGCCGCGCCAGCGCGGATCGGGTCCGGCACCGTCTGCGCCCCGTCGACCGCGCCGAGGGCGGCCGCGAACAGCGTGACCGAGGCGACGAGGCCGACGATCAGAAGGCGGCGGGGCGAGGGGCGGCCTGTGGCCGGTCCGTCGGCCGTCGGGCCCGCGTCGGATGCCGGTCCTCGGTGAGTGAAGGGATCGGGGGTGGAGGCCTCGGGCCCTGGGGTGCCTGCCGTCCATGACGGCGCGGGTGCGGCCTCAGACCGGGCTGCGAGGGCGAGCCCTTCGAGCTCGGACAGACGCTCCAACGCGACTTCGTCCCCGGCGATGTCGGCGTCCCGGTCGTACGCGCGGCGACGTAGTGCGGCCAGTTCCGCACGGGCAGCGGCATCCATCGTCAGCCGATCCTGCCCGCGCCGGGTGTGCGCGTCTTTGAGCTCGCCACGTTGTCACGCTACGCCCCGACAGGGGCGGCAGCGACAGGGTTCACAAGACGGATCTTCGGGTGCTCTTGGGCCCAAAGGCTCGGTTGGAGTCGTGCGCGCCCTCAGCCGTATCAGCCCCGTCCGGGCCGTTCTCCTCATCCGACGCGCGTCCGGCGTCGGTCGACGCTCGGACCGTGATCGTCGACCCGATGATCGCGATGATCCCGATCCCCAGGGCGAGGGCCAACGCGGTGAAGCCGCCGAGGGTCGATGAGATCGTGGCACCGACGAGCGCGTAGCACGCGGTCGCCGTGTACCAGATGGACCCGTGGCTGATCACGACGAACAGGACCGCGGTTCCAGCGGCTGCCGCCACGACGAGCAGCTGCCACGTGGTGCCCCAGCCCCCGCCGATGGGGGCGCCGGTCGCCTGAACGACGGTGGCGACGTTCAGGTACAGGGCGATGGAGGTCCATCCGGCGTACAGCCCTTCCGACAGATACAGAACCGTGCGGTCAATGCGTCGCCATCCGGCGACCTCTTCCCGGTGGGCCGTGATCCTCCGCCACGCGACGACGTGGGCGGCCACGATGACGACGAACACCACGAGTGTCAGTGGCGACTGCTGACCGAGGGATGCCGCCGCCAGCCACACGCCGAAGCCGGCGTAGACGACGCTCAGGGGCGCCACGAGACGGTCCCTCAGGGGCGATTCCCGCACCGCCGGGCGGAGCTGCAGGATCGACCACAGGATGCTCGCCGTGATGATGACCGCCCAGATCGAGAACATCGCCCCCGGCGGGATCAGCGGCGAGAACTCGACTCCGGATCGGAGCTGGTTCGGCGACCAGAGCGTGAACGCCAGATTGGAGACGAGCTGGCCTACCGCGAAGAAGACCACGCATGCGCGGCCCACGAGACGGCGGTCGATACGGACGCCTCGACGTGCTTGCGACGCTTCGACGGAAGATGACATCGGATACCTCGTCCCCTTCGGGATCGACTTCTCACGGCCACTCCCGCAGACCGCTCGATGGGTCCGCGCGAGAAGAGCTGCGCTCGATGGTGTCTTCCGGATATCGGCTCCGTGCGGATGCACCCGTCGAACATTCGCGCGCACGCCGAACTCCGCATCGGCATCCGACGACCGGGCGGCTGGAGGGAGGGGGTTCTCTTAGCGCTCACGCAGTTGTTTGGCAGATACTGATGCATAAGATGCAGTCACTGTAATTTAGCGGAGAGGAATCGCATGCCCGAGAAGACCCGTCCGCCCCTCGTCGACGAGGGGCGACAGCATCCGTCACCCGTCGTGCGAGCGGTCGACGTCACCCGCACCTACGGACGCGGCGATGCCGCTTTCCACGCCCTCCGAGGTGTGAACCTCGAGGTGCGCCGCGGCGAGTCACTGGCGATCGTGGGCAAGTCCGGCTCGGGCAAGTCCACCCTCATGCATCTGCTCGCCCTGCTCGACCGCCCGACGGGCGGACGCATCGAAATCGACGGGCGCGACGTCGCCGTCCTTCGCGAGCGCGACGCCAACGCCCTGCGGAACGCGCAGTTCGGCTTCGTGTTCCAGCAGTTCTTCCTCACGGCCGGGCAGACCGTGTTCGAGAACGTGAGCCTTCCTCTCGTCATCGGCGGCATGCCCGCCAGGGAGCGGCGGCGCCGGGCGATGGATGCGCTCACCGCGCTCGGAATGGCAGACAAAGCCGACAACCGAGCCAACGATCTCTCCGGCGGCCAGAAGCAGCGAGTCGCCATCGCCCGCGCCCTCGTGAACGACCCGTCGGTCATCTTCGCCGACGAACCGACCGGCAATCTCGACTCCGCGACCGGTCAGACCGTGGAGGAGATCCTCTTCGGGCTGCAGCGCGAACGTGGCATCACACTCGTCGTGGTCACCCATGACGCCGATCTCGCCCGCCGCTGCGATCGCACGATCACGATCGCCGACGGGCTCATCGCCGCAGACTCCGTGCCTGGCGATCTCGCGACCGAGGGGGTGAGCGGATGAAGACCGCAGACATCCTCCGCGCTGCTGCGCGCAACTCCTTCCGCAGCAAGCTGCGGACGACGTTGACAGTGCTCAGCCTGTTCGTCGGAGCCTTCGCCCTGACGCTCACGACAGCTCTGGGAGCCGGCGTCAGCGACTACGTCCAGCGTCAGGTCGCGACGCTCGGCGCGAACGACATCCTCCTCGTCTCGCCGGCTGCGACGACGTCGACGTCCGACGGCCCGACCGAGTACGACCCCGACGGGCGCCAGCAGTCGGGCCAGGCGACGCCGCTGACCTCGGGAACACTCCTCAATCAGGCTGACGTCGACACGATCGACGGCATCGACGGCGTGCGCCGCGTCGACGCGATCGACCAGATCTCGGTCGACTGGATTGAGGCATCCAGCGGCGGCGCGCGCTACGAGGTCGACATCAACCCGACGTCCTCGATCGGGCAGAGCGACCTCGTCGCCGGCGAGCAGCTCGACCAGGATTCCTCGGAAGCCCAGATCGTCCTGCCTGAGGACTACGTGAGCGCCCTGGGCTTCGAGGACGCGGATGCCGCGATCGGCCAGAAGGTCAGCCTCGGATACACCGACGCCGAGCAGGCGCAGCAGCAGGTCGAGGCGACGGTCGTCGGTGTGGCCCGTGCGAGCCTCTTCGCCGCCGGCGCCGGGACCAACTCGGCGCTCACCGCAGAGGTGGCGGATGCGCAGGCCGTTCCCGGGCAGCCGCGCGCCTGGCCGATCGCTGTCGCGTATCTGGACGGGTCGGGAAGCGGCGGAGCAGTGACCGAAGACGATATCGCCGCCGTGAAGTCCGACCTCCAGGCCGACGACCTCGCCGGGCAGACGATCGAGGATCAGCTCGGCGTCGTGCAGACGGTCATCAACGGGATCATCGGGGTGCTGAGCACCTTCGCCGTCGTGGCACTGCTGGCCGCATCCTTCGGCATCGTCAACACGCTGCTCATGAGCGTGCAGGAGCGCACTCGCGAGATCGGCCTCATGAAGGCGATGGGGATGTCGAACGGGCGGGTCTTCGCGCTGTTCAGCCTCGAGGCCGCGGTCATCGGGCTGCTGGGAGCGACGATCGGGGCCCTCGCGGCGATCCTCGTGGGGTCGGCGATCGCGAACGTCGCGGCCGACACCCTGCTGGCCGACCTTCCGGGCCTGCGGATCCTGCTGTTCGATCCGGTCAATGTGATCGCTGTGGTCGGCATCATCACGGTCATCGCGTTCCTGTCCGGCGTCCTCCCGGCGCGACGGGCGGCGCGCCAGAACCCGATCGAGTCGCTACGGTACGAGTGACCCCAGGAGTGCAGATCATGTCGACCCCACCGCCTCCGCGGCGACGCGACGCCGTCGCGAAGACCGCCGCGATCGAGCGTGCCGCCATCGATCTCGTGATCGAGCACGGCTACGACTCGGTGACGGTCGACATGATCTGCGCCCGGGCCCACGTCAGCCAGCGCACCTTCTTCAATCACTTCCGGACGAAGGATGCCGCGGTCATCGGCGCCGGTCCTCCATCGATCGACGAGCGGGCGGCACGCGAGTTCATCGTGTCGAGCGGACCGCTTCTGATCGGCGCGGCCCAGCTCATCCGCATCGATCCGGGTGCCATGGCCGCCGATCCCGAGCTCCTCGCCCGCCGCATCCGGGCCGTCGGGACCAGCTCCGCCCTCATGGCGAGGCAGATGGAGCGGCTGGCCGGCCTCGAGCAGGAGCTCGCCGAGATCATCCTGCTACGGCTGCGCACGCAGTTCCCATCAGAGGATGCGTCGCGCCTCGCCGTGCAGGCGGAGCTCACGACGCATATCCTCGCGGGAGTCATGCGGTACATCGGGCAGTCCTGGGCCAAGCAGGTCGAGGCGGGCGATGCGCCGCAGATCGACCCCTCCGCCATCGGCGAGGTGCTCTCCGCCACGCTCGCGAAACTGGGGTGACGGCGGCCTCCGAGCCCATGTCACCCTGGAACTTTCGTTACTTGCGTTCGGTTAACTAGACATTTCGTAATGCCTGTTACATGATGGGACCGGCGCTCACCGTCGAGCTCCCACGAGAAAGGTCCACCGATGGCAATCCTCACCCCCCGCCTGCGCCGCGCCAGTCTCGCGACCGCCGCGCTCGCCGCTGCTGGCATCCTCATCGCCGGCTGTACCGCCGCCTCGGGGGCCGACAAGAGCTCCGACGAGGGAGCGTCCGCCGCCCCTGTCGACATCCTGGGCACCGACATCGCCGTCGATGAGGATGCGCGCGCGCTGCTCCCCGCCGACGTCGCCGAGGCCGGCGCCGTCAAGGTCGCGACGGACGCCCCGTACGCACCCTTCGAGATGTTCGTCGAGGAAGGCTCGGAGGAGCTCACGGGCGTCGACGTGCTCCTCGGCCAGGCGATCGGGGCCAAGCTGGGCATCGACTTCGACTTCGCCCAGCAGGGCTTCGACGGCATCATCCCCGCCCTCCAGGCCGGCAACTTCGACGTCGCGATGTCGGCGATGACCTCGAGCGTCGAGCGCATGGATGTGCTGACGTTCGTGGACTACTCGGCGTCGGGAACCGGCATCCTCACCCGCGCCGGCAACCCCGACAAGATCGAGACCTACCTCGACCTGTGCGGAAAGGACGTCGCCGTTCAGACCGCGACGAGCCAGGTCGACCTCGTCAACGAAGTGTGGCAGGCAGACTGCAAGGCCGAAGGCCTCGAGCCCGTGAACCTCAGCGAGTTCCCCTCGGATTCCGACGCCCAGCTCGCGATCACCGCGGGCAAGGCCGTCGCCTCGCTGCTCACGAAGCCCAGCGCCGGGTACGTCGCGAAGACGACGAACGACGGCAAGACCTTCATGGTGGTCGAGGACTCCACCGCCCCGAACGGCTACGATGCGACGCTGAACGGCATCGGGGTGCTCAAGGACGACCAGGAGCTCGCCGAAGCGATCCAGGCGGCACTCCAGAGCCTCATGGATGACGGGACCTACACGGCGATCCTCGGCGAATTCGGCGTGGAGGGCATCGGCATCGACGCAGCGACCATCAACGGCGCCAACTCCTGAGCCGACTCCGGTGCGGCCGCCGTCGTCGGCGGCCGCACCGGTTCACCGCGGAAGCGGCACGCCGTTCCGCAAACCGATCGATCACCCCACCACGAACCTGAACTCACCGAGGAGCATCATGGCCGCACCGTCGCCGCAGGTCGTCACCCCGACCGCGGGGGACGCATCGGAGCCCCGCAGCCCCGCGCCTATCACCGCTGTCCCGCTGCGCCACCCGTGGAGGTGGGTGTCCGGCATCATCGTGGGCCTTGTCGCCGCCTCGCTCGCCCTCGCCTTCGCGCAGAATCCCAACATCGACTGGCCGACCGTCGGCGAGTACCTGTTCGCACCACTGACGCTTCAGGGTCTCGCGACCACGATCTTCCTCACCGTCGCCGCCATGGCGATCGGGCTCGGCGGCGGCATCGTCGTCGCCATCATGCGCCTCTCTCCCAACCCCGTCATGCGGGTGGTGAGCGGTCTGTTCGTCTGGGTGTTCCGTGGCACGCCCGTGCTTCTGCAGCTCATCTTCTGGGGCTTCATCGGGGCTTTCCTGCCGGAGATCGTGCTCGGCATCCCCTTCACCAGCATCGAGTTCTGGTCGGTCGAGACGAGCGACCTGATCCCGGCCACCATCGCCGCCCTCCTCGCACTGGGCCTCAACGAGATGGCCTACGCCTCCGAGATCGTGCGTGCCGGCATCCAGTCCGTCGACCACGGCCAGACCGAGGCGGCGCACTCTCTCGGCATGACGCCGGGGCGGACGATGCGGCGCATCGTGCTGCCGCAGGCCATGCGCGTCATCGTTCCGCCGATGGGCAACGAGGTCATCACGATGCTCAAGACGACGGCCCTCGTGTCGGTGATCGCCGGCCGCGATCTCATGTCGAACCTGCAGGCCGCCTACGCACAGAACTTCAAGATCATCCCGCTGCTCATCGTCGCGGCGATCTGGTACCTCGCGCTCACGAGCATCCTCGCGATCCCGCAGGCATGGCTCGAGCGCCGATTCGGCCGCGGCGTCGCCGGCGCCCGCGAGTCGGCCGTCAGCCGCGTGCTGCGCACCTGGAAGGGCGGAAAGAAGTGACCATCATGCTCCCCACCGAACCCACCGACGCCCTCGCGACCGACACGACCGCGATCATCGATGCGCGCGACGTGCACAAGCGCTTCGGCTCGCTCGAGGTGCTCAAGGGCATCACGCTCCAGGTCGAGCGCGGACAGGTCGCGTGCCTTCTCGGCCCCTCCGGCTCAGGCAAGTCCACGTTCCTGCGCTGCATCAACCACCTCGAGAAGATCGACGCCGGCATGATCCGCGTCGCCGGCCGCACTGTCGGCTACGAGGAGCGCAACGGCAAGCTCTACGAGTTGCGCGAGAAGGATGTCGCGAGCCAGCGCCGGGGCGTCGGCATGGTCTTCCAGCGGTTCAACCTCTTCCCGCACATGACGGCGCTGGAGAACATCATCGAGGCGCCGATGCAGGTGCGCGGCACCTCCCGCGCTGCGGCCAAGGAGCGCGCGGCGGAGCTGCTGAACCGCGTCGGTCTCGGCGACAAGGCCGGCGCTTACCCGAGCGCGCTCTCGGGCGGTCAGCAGCAGCGGATCGCGATCGCCCGCGCCCTCGCGATGGACCCCGAGGTCATGCTCTTCGACGAGCCGACGTCGGCGCTCGACCCCGAGCTCGTCGGCGACGTGCTCGACGTCATGCGCGACCTCGCGGCATCCGGCATGACCATGATCGTCGTGACCCACGAGATCGGCTTCGCCCGCGAGGTCGGCGACGTAGCGGTCTTCATGGACGGCGGCGTCGTGGTCGAGCAGGGTCGCCCGGCGGATGTGCTGGTCAACCCGCGTGAAGCTCGGACCCAGGCGTTCCTCGCCAAGGTGCTGTGATGACGGCCGCTCCACGCGCCGCCGCGCCGCCGTCCGCGGTCGCGCTCCGCGACCTCGCGCAGGCGGCCATGCCCGTCTTCCGGCGCGAGCTCGCCGAGCTTGTCTCGATCGACTCCGGCTCCGACTCGCCGGCCGGTGTCGACGCCGTCGGCGACTGGTGCGCCGCTCGGCTCGCGTCCCTCGGGCTCGACGTCGAGCGGATCCCCACTCCTGCCGTTGCGGGCAGGCGCTTCGGCGGCGTCGTCGTCGGGCGCCTGCGGGGGAGCGGCAGCCGACGCATCCTGCTCTTCGCGCACCTGGACACCGTCTTCGTCGAGGGCACTGCGGCCGCGCGGCCCTATCGGGAGGAGGGCGGGCGGGCGTACGGGCCCGGGGTCTGCGACGACAAGGGCGGCGCGCTGGCCGGGGTCCACGCGGCCGAGCTGCTGATCCACGCCGGCTTCACCGACTTCGCCGAGCTCGTGATCGCGCTGACCCCGGACGAGGAGGTGGGTTCGCCCGCGTCCGGCAGTGTTCTCACCGGGCTCGCGGCGGAAGCGGATGCTGCGCTCTGCCTCGAATGCGCGCGGGAGAACGGCGACCTCGTCGTCGCGCGGAAGGGTGTCGCCGATGTGCGCATCGACATCCGGGGGCGCGCCGCTCACTCCGGGGTCGAGCCGCACCGAGGCCGCAACGCCGCCGTCGAGGCCGCACATCTGCTGCTCGATGTGCAGGCCCTCAACGGCATCCGGCCGGATGTCGCGGTCAACATCGGCGTCGTGAGCGCCGGGGAGCGCACCAACGTCATCCCGGCCGCGGCCCTCCTCTCGGGTGAGGTGCGTTCGACGACACTGGCCGACCTCGAGTGGGCACTCGATGCGATCGAGGAACGCGCAGCAGCGACCGTGATCGACGGCGTCACGGCAGGCGTCGAGCGCCTCGCCGTCTGCCCTCCGCTCGAGACGGGGTCGACGCTCGCACTGTTCGAGAAGGCGATCGCGGCCGGAGAGGAACTCGGCATCGAGCTCTCCGGCGCTGCGACCGGCGGTGTCTCGGACGCCAACTTCGTCGCCGCGACCGGCACGCCGGTCCTCGACGGCCTGGGCCCGATCGGCGGCGACGACCACGCCGAGTCGGAGTGGCTCGACCTCGAGAGCGTTCCTGAGCGACTCGCTCTGCTCGCCGCCCTCGTCGTGCGCATCGCGAGCGAGTGAGCGCGATACTGTCGACTGCGGAGGTGCTCGAGATGGCCGATGCCGGCATTGCGGAATCGATCCGTCGGGGATTGAGCGACTGCTCTCCTGCCGAGCGCAAAGTCGCCCGCGTGCTGCTGGCCGCCTACCCCTCGGCGGGATTCGAGACGGTCGCACGGCTCGCCGACCGCGCGGGGGTGAGCGGGCCGACCGTCCTGCGTTTCGTTCAGCGGCTGGGCTACCGCGGGTTCCCCGACTTCCAGGAGGCACTGCGCCGCGATCTCGATGAGCGCTCGGCCTCGCCGCTGCGGATCCACCAGACCCGGGTTCTCGCCGAGGAGCCGAGCGGGTCGCTCCACAGCCGGGCAGCGGCGATCTCGACGGCCACGCTCCAGCGCACCTTCGACGAGCTCAGCACCCACGACCTCGACCGATGCGTCGAGCTGATCTCGGGAGCATCCGGGTCCGTCGTCATCGCCGGCGGCCGGTACAGCGGGCTGCTCGGACGAATTCTTGCGCTGCACCTCGAGCAGCTCCGCCCACGCGTCCGCATGCTCCCCGACGAGCCGTCCGCGCGCGCGGCGATGGTGGCCGACCTCGGTCGGCGCGACGTGCTGGTGCTCTTCGACTACCGGCGCTACGAGGAGCACACGCTGCGGCTCGCCCGCGTGGCCCGCGCCCAGCACACATCAGTCGTGCTCTTCACGGATGCCTGGCTCTCGCCGATCTCGTCGGAGGCCGACGTCGTTCTCACCAGCGAAACGGCGGCGCCTTCCCCCTTCGACGCGCTGACACCGGTCATGGCGCTGATCGAGACCGTTGTGGCGGGATGCTTCGACCGGCTCGGCGACGCGGCCGTGGGCCGCATGGCCCAGGCCGATCAGCTGGCCGGCGAGCTCGGCCTCTACTGAGCGGGTTCAGACCCGCCCCACGGGGCACGCAATGACAGTTGGATGCGCCCGGCCGTCGCAACGGCCGGGCGCATCGCAGTCCGCGGGTCAGTCCGCGTCGGCGATCTCGACGCGGAGGTCGGCGAACGAGACGTGGCCGCCGGACGTGGTCCAGGCGCGTGTGCCCTGGTCGCGGGTCAGGGTCGTCTCGAACCGCGGGTCGGTCTCGTAGGTGACGCCTGTGCCGACACCCGAGGCTGAGGCCACGACGGCCTGGCCGAGGTCGCGCATCGTGTAAGCGCCACCCGCGCCGTCGATGGAGTCCCACAAGTCGGCGACGGGTGCGGCATCCTCACCGCCGGGCTTCACCTTGGTCGCGCCCTTGCCCTTGGCGATCGCGGCGTTGTGGCGCAGGTCGATGCTGTCGCCGGCGTTCGCATAGCTCCAGCGCACGCCCGTGACGGTCTGGTCAGTCCGCGCCGCGTTCGACACGTCGATGATCGAGGCGCCGTGCTCGCCGATGACACGTCCCTGCCCCGTCGTGCGGTCGAGGACGACGGCCGTCGTCTCGTCGACGCCGAGCACGTACGGGTGCCCGGTCGCGAGTGCGAGGGTGATCGCCCGGCCCTCCCGGCCCCACGTCGTGAAGTGGCTGTCGAGCAGGACGCCGTCGACGAAGCCGAAGCCGCCGTACGGGAGGTAGCCGAGCGCAGTGGCGTCATCGAGGTAACCGGCGGTCGCACCGTCGCGCCAGGCCTGGTACGACTCTCCGCCCGTGACCATGTCCGCCCCCTGCTGGATCGTGAGTCCGGCGCTGACGCCGGCGACGACCCCGCGGGCGGCGACGCTGCGGATAGCGGTCATGGCCGGCGTGTCGGCGCAGTCGCTGAAGGCCTCGAGTTCGGCGTCCGCGCACTCGAACAGCGTCCGGGCGTACCGCATCTGGTCGCCCCCGCCGAAGAAGACGCCCGTGGACGCCGCGATCTCGGCAGCGACGCCGGTGTCGAGGGCCCTCGCCGGGGTGTAGCCATCGCCGGCGTAGTCGACAGCCTCGTCGATCGGCACCGAATAGGTCTCGGCCCCGAAGCTCTGGAAGAGGCCCGAGTAGTAGAGGCCGTTCGCCGCCGCGTTGTTCTCGTCGGGGTTCGCGGCCTGCTCCGGCGTCGCGGCGGACGAAGCGGCTGCCGTCACGATCGCGATGCGCGCATGCTGAGGACCCGCGCCGTCGGGGTCGGCGAGGTCGACGATCGCTTGGAGGATCTCGGCGTTCTCCTTGAGGTTGCCACCGATCAGGACGGCGTGCGGGGAGGACTTCTTAGGCGCCTGCACCGGTGGTGCGGCGATCGCGGATGCCGCGGGGACGAGGACCAACGCGGTGCCCAGGGCGAAGGCGCCGAACGCGGAGGAGGGTCGATGCACGGTTTCTCCTTTGAAACATGAGATACAGAATGACTATTATCGCGCACGAATCTAATGCATGTTACAGAACGACGGAAGAGGCTGCGCGATGATGCGACTCGATTCCCTGCTCGATGTCGAAAGCCCCGACGACCCGGCACCGGCCCGCGTCTCCGTGGAGGCGATGCACGCGGTCTCGCCCGAGACCGAGGAGCTCGTGGACGAGGTGCTGCGCTACGCGCGGGAACGGATGCTGTTCGCCGACGGGCGCGTCACCCGATCGCGACATACCACCACAGGAACACACCGAGAACGGCCAGGTTGACGTCCGGGCAGGAGCGCCTTGAGCAGTCGTGATCAAGGCACCGTCGGTGCTGGCCCGACAGGCAGCCTGATACGTGTCAGCTGCTAGGAGCAGCCGCCCACAACGATGGTGCGGACGGCTGCGTACGCTCCGCGCCTACCCACGCTCGTTGTCGAGAGAGCTGAAGTGCTCGTCCGGAGCCTCGGGCGCGATCCGTTCGTAGACGTCCTGCCATCGCAACCATTGGAAAGCGAACCAACTGATCCGGTCACCCTCGATCTCATCAGTTGACGCGCGAATCTTGAACCAAGTGGCCAGACTCCACGTCACTTGTCGTCGAAGGGATCGCATCGGCCGCAAGAGTTCAATGACAAGCGTCGCGGCCACCCCCGCGACGAGAGCGCTCCTCGTCGCTGTGACGAGGAGCGTCGGGGTAGTCAACTTGTCCGAGATCCACGAGGTGAGGCCGATTGCGATCGCGCCCGGCAGAGCAATGTTGACCAGCACCTCCAAGATCGGAAGGTCGCGGTTCGTCCTTCCGCGGTACCAAAACACCGCCGCGACAACCATCCATATGCCAGCGCCAATGAGCGCCAGCGCGGCGACCCACACTGAGACGGCCGCCATCGCAACCAGAATCGCGAAGGGGCTTCCTCGCTCGCGAGCACTCTGCATCTGCTCGTCGATTCGCAGTGCTTCCTGGATCGCGACAAGACCGCAGGCGATTGACGATAGCCCGAGCCCGAAGCCGCTGGCTGAAACAAAAGCGGCCGTCGCACTGGTTCCTTCAAATCCGGTCACGGCGGCGGCCGCCACTAGTACTCCGGCCAGGACCAGAGCAGCACCTTGGAGATCCGCGGGAACGAGAAAACAACCGACGCCACAGACCAGTGCGGCGCTCCAGTAGATTACGCGAAGGGTTCGCGCTCTCGGAGCTCGGGCGGGTACGCGAATACTCGCCGCGACGGCGGCGACGATCAGAGATGACACTCCAACGACTACTAGCCACGGAATGGAGAGCACGGTCAGGAGAACTGCCGCAACGTTTGCGAGCCCGAAGAAGCCGAGGGCGACGCCATACCTGCGAACAAACGACGCACGTTTCTGGTCACCAGCCTCCACGGGTAGATAATGACACCATTCAGAGTTCGCGAACGATCGGCGCAGCACACAATTCGCTCCGCGGCACGGCTCATTGCTCTCGCGACCAACGAATTGCCGATGGAGGTCACTCAGGACCGCGAACTCGGTGGTGTGGCGTTGCGAGCGGAGATTGACGACAACCGCGCCGCCACGATCGGCCTGCTGCCCCAGCGCAAGTGGGCGACACGGATCGATCTGCCAGGATTCTCCGAGATCATGCCGAATCCTGGGCTTCCTCGGCGACTGCCGGCTGACGCGATCCTGGTTTCGCTGCTCGGCGACCTTGCCCGTATCGGCAGTTCAGGCGGCGTGGATGATGACGGCGAACTAAGCATCCCTCGCGAAGGCGAGTATGAGACGTGGCCCACTCGGAGGGCGCGGACCTATGTCGCCCTCACTCTCCTCGCGCTGGTCGCCACCGAACGCATCCCCTCGATGATGTCCAACGGGCGCCTATGGGCACGCGACATCGCGGTCGTGGAGCTTCGTGGCCTCCTCGGCACTCATGCAGGCTTACGCAGACTCCTCACGCGACAATTGGCACAGGAGCGAACCCGCCCCGCGCCTCGCTAACCCATGACGTTGCCCTGAACGCGCGCCCACCGGAGCGGTCGTTGCGTTCACTCGATGTGTGGCGGCCAGGGAGGCGTCCGCAAGCCGGTCCCCGACCGTGCGACTTCGTCCTTGGAGATGGCCGACGACCGCCGTCTGTGACCAGCCCAGGGATCAGATATCCGCCGACGTGCCAGGTCGCCCCCACCACGACGATCCGCATGCTGGACCTCCCTGTCCTCGGCGTTACAGGTTGATGTGGATGCGGTAGAGGCTGGTGGATGCGGTGATGTAGAGCGTCGTACCGTCCTCGCCTCCGAAGCAGACATTGGACACGATCTCGGGAACGGGGATCGCGCCGACACGGACACCCTCCGCATCGAAGACGACGACGCCGGTGGCGCTGGATGCCCAGACGCGCCCGCGGGCGTCGACGCGCAGGCCGTCGCACACTCCGTCGCCGATCAGCGCGAAGGTCTCTCCCTGATCGCATGCGCCGTCGCGCACGCGGTAGCGGCGGATGTGGCGGGGGACGCCCGGCTGCGTGGCCCCTGCCGTGTCCGACACGTAGAGGACGGTCTCATCCGGTGAGAACGCGAGTCCGTTCGGATGCACCATATCGGTGATCACCGGCCGCAGCTCTCCCATCCGCTCGTCGAAGCGGAACACGAAGCATCCTTCGTACTCGGGCGCCGCGGCGTGTCCTTCGTGATCGGAAAGGATGCCGTAGGGCGGATCGGTGAACCAGATCGCGCCGTCCGAAGTGACCACCACGTCGTTCGGCGAATTGAACCGCACACCGTCCCACCGATCGACGATCGGCGTCACGACCCCGTCGACGTCGCGCTCGATCCGGCGCAGTCCGTGTGAGCACTGCACGACCCGACCCTCGAGATCGAGGGTCCGACCGTTCGTGAACTCGACTCCGGCTCGATACACGTCTACGCGGCCGGTCGCGGCGTCGAACTGCAGGATCCTGTCGTTCGGGATATCGCTGCAGCGCACGGCTCCAGCATCCGGGAGCCAGACCGGTCCCTCGGCCCACGCCATACCGGTGTACAGGCGCTCCAGCTGTGCACCCGGCTGAATCAGAGGCGTGGTCTCGGTCATTCCAGTGTCAACTGTGTCATGTTGCTACCGAACGCGCCGACGGGCCTGCCGATCCTGGGAGCCGAAACCGCGTCGGGGTGCGCGGCGTCGTCGATGAGGCCGTCCGGCCGGTCGCGGGGCCCAAAGGGGGTCCCTCAGAGTTCTTTGGGGATGCGGTCAGGCGGCGGGCGGGGTAGCCGGAGTCAGCACGATGAGCGGACTGTGCGCGATCATCTCGTCGACATCGTCTCTGCGCCATCGGCGTGCGGCGGCCTCGATGAGCGGCCGCGCTTCGTGGGGATCGGTGATGACCCGTGCCGTGGCAGGGACGTCGGCGTGGATGCCCTGCTTCAAGTGCACGATGACGTGGGGGTCTGCGGTGATGTTGTGTATCCAGTCCCTTGTGCGGTCTCGACGCGGCATCCCTGTGATGAACAGCACGCCGTCCTCATCGTGCAGGAAGATCTCGATGCGGCGAGGTAGCCCGCTACGGCGCCCGGTCGTCGTCAGGTCGATGAGCTGACTTCGGTGCAGGGCCGTGGTGACGTCGTTGTTCACACCTATTGAAGCAATCTCGCTGCGGCACACATTCCACACGATCGTTGAGACATCCCGGGCGTAACGCTGATGGCCAACGTCCCCGGCAGCACAGCCAGGTCGGTCGCCAGCGGGTCGTTGGGCGCTTGATCGCCGGGCGTAAGCCGGTCCTCCAGCGTGCGCGCGCCCGAGGACTCGCCCGTCGCCTGGGAACGCGGCGGCTCTGGTGCACGATGACCCAGCCCGGTGAAAACGCCCGCGTGGCCGCCCTATTCGCGCGGCCACGCGGAGAGTGTCGCAGCCGCAATCGGGCTAGGACGCCGTCCCGTGTCAGTGGTCGTCGCGGGGACGCTCCTCGCCGTTCTCGGGCGCGTCGGACTCGTCTCCAGCAGGTGACATCTCGCCGGCGGGCGACTCCGGCTCGTCGGCCGCGACGTCGGCCTGATCGGGCCGCGTAGCGGTACCACCGTCTTCCGCGGAGTGCTCGGCGGACGCCGGCGACTCCCCCGACTCCGGCTCAATGCTCGTTCCATCCGGAGCGCCACTCGTGGCCTCGGTCTCGGATTCGACGTCACTCGTCGCGTTGCCGGCTTCGCCCGACTCGGTGACGGGCTCGGGCTCGGCGAGGGTCTCCGACTCGTCAGGAGTCTCCGCCGGGGCGGCGTCATCCGTCACGCCGGGCGTGGAGTCCGAGGCCGGGGCCGCCACGTCTGCGAGCTCATCGCGATCCCTCGAATCCGTGCTCGCCGGCGCCGGAGTGACGTCCGACACCTCGACATCGGGGGCCTGCGCGGCTCCAGGCTCAGACACAGCCGGCTCCTCAGCGTCCGCGACCTGTGGAGCGGACGCCACATCGGGCTCCCCCGCCTCGGACACGGCTGCGCGCTCAGCCTCGGCCGGAGCGCCCTCGACTGTCAGCTCCCCCGCCTCGGGCTCGGCTGCGGACTCGGCCTCAGGCGCAGCAACCTCGGCTGCGGACTCGGCCCCAGGCGCAACGACCTCAGCTGTCGGCTCCCCCGCCCAGGGCTCGGCAGCGGGCTCGGCCTCAGGCGCAGCAACCTCGGGTGCGGAGTCGGCCCCAGGCGCAACGACCTCAGCTGTCGGCTCCCCCGCCCAGGGCTCGGCAGCTGGCTCGGCCTCAGGCGCAGCAACCTCGGGTGCGAACTCGGCCTCCGGCGCGACACCCTCCGCTGCGGACTCCGCCTCGATAGGTGCAGGCGTCGAGTCCGACACCTCGATGTCGGGGCCTTCCTCGATCTCGGGCACAGCGACCTCGGAGGTCTCGGCCGCGACCGAGCCGCCCACCGCACGCTGGCGACGCTGCCGCCGGGTCTCGAACGCCGCAGCGCCCGCAGCCCCGGCAGCACCGACGGCACCCGAACCCGCAACCTCACCCGAAGCCTCGGCACCAGCAGCACCCACACCGGCGCCCACAAGCACACCCGCCGCCGCAGCATCCGACTCGCCATCCGGTCCATCGCCCTCGGGACCCGAGCCGCCGTCGCCACCGCCGTCACCCTCGTCGCGGCGGCGCCGGCGCTCAGCGCGCCGCTCCTTCGCGCCCTCGACGAGGTTGTACAGGGTCGGGAGCACGAGCAGCGTCAGCACGGTCGACGACACGAGGCCGCCGATGACGACGATCGCAAGGGGCTGCGAGATGAAGCCGCCCTGGCCGGTGATGCCGAGCGCCATGGGCGTGAGCGCGAAGATCGTTGCCAGCGCCGTCATGAGGATCGGGCGGAGACGTCGCGAGCCACCGGCGACGGTGGCGTCGTGGGCGGTCAGGCCCTTCTCGCGGTACTGGTTCACGAGGTCGACGAGCACGATCGCGTTCGTCACGACGATGCCGATCAGCATCAGCACGCCGATGAGCGATGCGACGCCGAGCGGAACGCCCGTGATGATCTGCAGCAGGATCGCGCCGGTCGCCGCGAACGGCACCGACACGAGCAGCAGCAGCGGCTGGCGCAGCGACTTGAAGGTCGCGACCATCACGATGTAGACGATCAGGATCGCCGCGAGCAGCGCGAGGCCGAGCTGCGAGAAGGCATCCTGCTGCTGGGTCACGACACCACCGAGCGTGGCGTCAGCCGCCGACGGCAGTTCGGCGTCGGCAAGGGCCGTCGTCACCGATGCCGTCGCCGTCTGCAGGTTGTCGGTCGACGGAGTCACGGTGACGGTCGACGTGCGCTGGCCGCCCTCGGTGGTGATCGAGGTGGGGCCTTCGCTCTCTTCGACGGTCGCGACCTGCTCGAGCGGGATCGGGCCGGTGGCGCTCGGCACCTGCAGCTGCCGCAGGTCGTCGAGCGACGCGGGCGTCTCGGACGCCGCGAGGTACACCGTGAGCGACGTGTCGTCGATCTCGACGGTGCCGATCGACTGCGGCTGCATCGTGTTCGACACCAGCGCGCCGACCGCGACCTCCGAGAGGCCGAGCTCCGCGGCCTTGTCGCGGTCCACCGTCACGGCGATGTACGGCAGCGAGGCCGACAGGTTGCTCGTGACCTGGCCCACGCCGTCGGCGCCTTCGACGGCCGAGATGACAGCATCCGTCGCGTCCTGCAGGGTCGAGGAATCGGGAGCGGTGACGTCGATCGCGATGTCGGTGGAGCCGAAGCCGCCGCCACCCGCGGCGACGGTGATCTCGCCGGCATCGTCGAGATCGGCGACCGCGCCCTGAACCTCTTCGCGCAGCGCCACCTGGTCGACGCCGGGGTCGGTCGTGATCGAGTACGTGATGCCGCTGCCGCCGCCCGAGAAGGCGTCGCGGAGGGCCGAACCGCTCGAGCCGATCGACACCTGCACGGTCTCGATGCCGTCGATGCCGAGGAGCACCTCCTCGACCTGCTCGGCTGCGGCGCTCTCGGCTTCGAGCGAGGGGGCGGGGCCGATGTCCTGCGTCATCGTGAAGGTGTTCTGGCCCGAGTCGCCCAGGAAGTTGGTCTTCATGAAGGGAGCGGCGGCGATCGTGCCGACGAGCACCAGCACGGCGAGCGCGAGGGTGATCCACGAGTGGCGGAGGGTCCAGCGGAGGATCGGCAGGTACGACTTCTGCAGGCGGCTCGGCGGCGCGGCCGGGTCCTCCGGATCGACCGCGACGCCCTCGGCGTCGAGGATCGGCTTGCCGGGCTTGAGGAACCAGTACGCGAGCACCGGAACGATGGTGAGCGCGACGAACAGCGACGCGGTCATCGCGATCGTCACGGTCATCGCGAACGGACGGAACAGCTCGCCCGTGACATCGCCGACGAACGCGATCGGCAGGAACACCGCGACCGTCACGATCGTCGACGCCGTGATGGCCGACGCCACCTCGCGCACCGCGCGACGGATCGAGTCGCCCTTGTCTGCGTCGCCGACGTAATGCCTCTTGATGTTCTCGATGACGACGATGGAGTCGTCGACCACACGCCCGATCGCGATCGTGATCGCGCCGAGGGTCAGGATGTTGAGCGAGTAGCCGAACGCCTGCAGACCGATGAACGTGATGAGGATGCTGGTCGGGATCGAGATCGCCGCGACGAGAGTCGAGCGCACCGACAGCAGGAAGATGAAGATCACGATCACCGCGAAGACGAGGCCGAGCAGGCCTTCCTTCGCGAGGGTGTCGATGGACTCCTGGATGTACGGCGCCTGGTCGAACACGACCGTGAACTCGGCGCCGTCGAGCGAGTCCTCGAGGTCGGGCAGCACCGCGAGCACGCCGCGCGACACATCCACCGTGTTGGCGGCGGGCAGCTTCGTGACCGCGATCGTGAGCGCAGGCTCGCCGTTCACGCGCGAGATGGTCGTGACCGGATCGGCCTCCTCTTCGACGGTCGAGACGTCGCCGATAGTCTTCGGGCCCGCGACGAACTGGTCGGCCGTCGACGGCACGAGCGGCAGAGCCGCGATCTCGTCGACCGACGAGATCTTCGCGCCGGTCTGCACCGTCAGCGTCTCGTCGCCCTCGGTGATCTCGCCGCCGGGGAACAGCACGCCGTTCTGGTCGAGCGCATCGCGGATCGCCTGCTGCGTATAGCCCGCCTCGGCGAGCTTCGCCTGGTCGGGGGTGATCGTCACGCGCTGGCCCACGCCGCCGACGATCTGCGCGGCGTTGACGCCCGCGACATCCTCGAGATCCGGGATGACGGATGCCTCGAGCTGCGCTTGGATCGTCGCCTCGTCGTCGTAGCCGGTCACGGCCAGCTGGATCACCGGGAAGTCGTCGATGCTCGCTGAGATGACGCTCGGCTCGACGCCGGTCGGCAGCTGCGACTTGATGCGGTTGATCGCCTGCGTCATCTTCTGCTCGGCGGTCGCGAGGTCGGTGCCGTACGTGAAGGACGCCTGCACGATCGAGGCATTCGTCGTGCTCGTCGCACTCGTCGACTCGAGCCCGGAAACGCCCTGGATGGCGGTCTCGATGGGCACCGACACGTCGTTGCTCACCACCTCGGGCGACGCGCCAGGGTACGTCGAGACGACGATGAGCGCAGGGAACTCGATCGAGGGGATCAGTTCCTGCTTGAGGTTCGTGAGCGCGAGCCCGCCGAAGATGGCGGCGACGATCGTGATCAGCGCGATGAGCGCGCGGTTCTTGAGACTCAGAACGGCGAGGTTCGACACACGGAGGCCTTCGCTGGTGAGGTGATGCAGGGGGAGGGCGCGAGCCCGCTCGATACGGAGATGTATCGGTTTCAGTATTTCATGCGGCTCTCATGAGAACGCTCTCCCGAGCAGCAGCCCCAGTCCTGCCGCGATGGCGGCGAGCGCGAGCGTGCCGAAGAGGTTGAGGGCGGCGTGGCGCCGGCGCTTCCGCTGGGCGAGCAGCACGGTCTCGACCGAGACCGTGCTGAATGTCGTGTACCCGCCGAGCAGACCGAGCCCGAGCACGAGCGAGAGCTCGGGGGCGATCGCCGTGCCGAGCCCGGTGATCACGCCGAGCACGAACGAGCCCGACACGTTCACCACGAGGATCCCGACGGGGAACCGCGCGCCTCCCGCCGGCGTCGACCACCGGTCGACGACATACCGCAGCCCCGCTCCGATACCGCCCGCAAGCGCGGCGACCAGCAGCCACGGGCTCACTCGGCGTCCTCGGGGTACTCGACCTCGCCGGGCCGGTCGGCGATCCGGCGCCCGATGAACAGTCCGACGATCGCGCCGATGACACCCGCGATGACGGATGCTGCCGCCAGCCCCGCCGCGAGCCACGGCGTCGTGACCCACAGAGCCGTGGCCACCGCGAACGCGCTGTACGTGGTGAAGCCGCCCATGATCCCCGTCCCGAGGAACGAGCGCAGCACCGGCCGCCGGTCGTCGAGCCAGCCGACGACGACCCCCAGGATGAGGGACCCGACCACGTTGATCCCGAGCGTCACCCACGGCACGGCCGTCGGGTCGGTCACGGGGTCGAGCACGAGCGCCCTGGCGAGGACGCCGATCGCGCCGCCCGCCACCGTCACCCCGAGGATCCGGGGATCGACGGGCTGCGGCATCCCTTCACGGTACTCGCCCGGCGATCGCGGATACCCGGAGCGTTTCGTCTTCGCGCGCCAGAGCGCGCTCCGCTCAACGACCGGTGGTTCCCGGCCGCAGCAGCCCGCGGATCGCGGACTCCGGCGTGATCGACAGGTCGAGCAGGTTTCCCTCGCGGTACCTCGTGAACACGCGCGGGTCGATGTAGGAACCGCGCGCGACCGCCGGCGTGTTGCCGAGGGCCTCGGCCGTCGCCCGCACCGCGAGCACCTCGGCGCGCTTGCGGTCGGTCTTGGTGTCGACGGTGCCGATGCGCGCGAGCGCCTCGGCGGCGAGGATCGTGCCGCGCAGCGTGCGGAAGTCCTTCGCGGTGAACTTGCCGCCCGTGAGCGCCCGCACGTACGCGTTCACCTCCGCCGGGGTCAGCGCGACGCGGCGTCCACCGCGCTGCCACGCGAGCAGCGGCGAGCGCGGCCGGCCCGCGGCCAGGATCTCCATCGCGGCGGCGAGGTCGGCGTCCTCGAGCTCGAGCACCTGGTGCTTGCCGCTCTTGCCCGGAAACGCGAAGGAGACGACGGGCGCCTCGACCGAGACATCACGTCGCTGCAGCGTCGTGAGGCCCCGACTGCCGTGCGCGGCGAGATAGCGCTCCGAGCCGATGCGCGGCGCCGCGTCGTCGAGCAGGCGGAACGCGACCGCCAGCACCCGCTCGCGGTCGAGGGCCTCGCGCCGGATCGACGTGGTGACGCGTGCTCGGGCGCGCGGCAAGGCCTCGGCGAGCGCGAGCGACCGCGCGAACTTGCCACGGTCGCGGCCCGCGGTCCAGTCGGGGTGGTAGACGTACTGCCGGCGCCCGGCGTCGTCCACGCCCACCGCCTGGATGTGCGCGTCGGGGCGCGTGCTGATCCACACGTCCTGCCACGCGGGCGGGATCACCAGGCCGTGTATCCGGTCCAGGTGCCGGGGCGCGGGCGCGCGACCCTTCGCGTCGAGATACCGGAAGCCCGTCCCGGCCCGCACCCGACGGAAGCCGGGGTCCTCGTAGGGACGGACGCGCGCGAGCTTCGGCATCCGTTCACGCTACCGGGGTCGCGGGGTCGGCCGACGGGCGTGGGGGACCCGGCGACCGGATCTCCGCCGCGGTCAGTGGTTGCGGATCATCGAGATCAGCTCGGACTTCCTCTTGCTCGAGTAGCCCTTCAACCCCAGCTCCTTCGCGCGCTTGCGCAGCTCGGGAACTGTGCGGTCGTCGTAGTCCTTCGCGTTCGCACCGCGTCTGCCCACCGTCTTTCGGCCCTGTGCCGCCGCGGCATTCGAGATGCGCGCGGCCTTCTCCTTCGAGGCGCCGTCCTTGCGGAGCTCCTCGTACATCTCGCGGTCCTTTAGGGTCGATCCGCGTCGTCCTGGCATGGCTTCCTCCTTCGTCCACCGCCGCGAAGGCGGGTTTCACAGGCCCTTCCCTCCGGTCACGGGCAGGATCGCGCCCGACGTGAACGACGCGTCGTCGCTCGCGAGGTACACGTAGGCGCCGGCCAGCTCGGCGGGCTGACCCGCGCGGCCCAGCGGCGTGTCCTGTCCGAAGGTCGCGAGGCGCTCGGCATCCCATCCCGTCGCGGGGATGAGGGGGGTCCAGATCGGCCCCGGCGCGACGCCGTTCACGCGGATGCCCTTCGGTCCGAGATCCTCGGCGAGCGCCTTGATGAAAGCGACCTGCGCCGCCTTGGTCATCGCGTAGTCGATGAGCGAGGGCGACGGGTTGAACGCCTGGATCGACGTCGTGACGATGATCGACGACCCGGGCTTCAGGTGCGGGATCGCGGCGCGCGCGGTGAACATCTGCGCGTACAGGTTGGTGCGGAACACGCGGTCCATCTCCGCGGTCTCGAGGGTCGCGAGGCTGTCGCGGTCCTTCTGGTACGCCGCATTGAGCACGAGCACGTCGAGTCCGCCGAGCTCGTCGACGGTGCGCCGGACGATCTCGGCGCAGAAGTCCTCGTCGCGCAGGTCGCCCTTCAGCGGCAGCGCCCGCGCGCCGGCCTCGGTGATCCAGCGCGCGGTGTCGTCGGCGTCCTCCTGCTCTTCGGGCATATGGGTCAGCGCGACGTCCGCACCCTCGCGGGCGAACGCGATCGCGACCGCGCGGCCGATGCCGGAGTCGCCGCCGGTGATGAGAGCACGGCGTTCGGACAGACGCTGCGCGCCCTGATACGAGCGTTCCCCGTGGTCGGGCGTGGGACGCGTGTCGTCGGTGAGGCCCGGCTGCTCCTGGTGCTGCGCCGGGAAGCCGTCCTTGCGGTGAGCGGTCGTCGGATCGGTCGCGGATGTGCTCATACCCGCGAAGTTACGTACGCGGCCCGGAACGCTCACGGGGGTTGACAGCGCCCGTCGGATCGCCCTACGCACAGAGCCGGTGGGCCCGGCGTATCACCGGCGAACGAGGGTCGTCAAGCCCCTACGGACCCCGCCCCTCGGGTGCCACTGTCGAGATGTGCCCACGAGGCATCCGATGCATCACATGCATCGACGAAGCAGAAGGAGAGCCTCCTATGAACCTCGCCCTGATCATCATCATCGTCGTCGCGATCGTGCTCGCGATCGTCGGCGGCCTCAACTCGGCGCTGAGCTGGCTGCTGTGGGTTGCCATCATCGTCGGCGTCATCGCCTTGATCGCCTTCCTGTTCCGAGTGATCAGCGGGAACCGCAGCACCTGACACCTGCACCCCACCGGATCAGAGGACGGACGGATGCCGCGGCCATTGCTGGCCGCGGCATCCGTCTGTCCTGCGGGGACATGCACCCGGACTACAGGTTCGCGTCGGCGTAGACGCGGAGCGCGTCGCGCACGAACTCCGCGCCGTGCGTGCCGCCCTGGCTCGTCGCGTAGTTCGCGCCGAACCGCGGGTCGGCGACGTACATCTCGCCGAGGCCGATCACGTAGCCCTTCACGTCGCCGCCGGGCGCTGCCGCCGGGGTTCCGGGGATGCCCGTCAGCCACTCGACGTGCCGCTTCGCGACCGCCTGGGCCTCATCGCTGTCGGGGGCGATCCCGGATTCCGCGGCGGCGATCCAGTCGCGGCCGAGGTCCGAGACCCGCTGCTGCCACGCCGCCTTCTCATCGGCGCTCATCGAGCGCCACCAGCGGTCACTGTCGTCGTACGCCTTCTTCCCCCAGCGCTGTTCGACCTCGTCCTTGTACTGCGTGTGGTCGAAGCCGTCGAACATGTTCTCTGCCATCAGTCGTTCACCTCCTCTCACTGCACTGATCGTGTTCTCGACCGACGCGATCTGCCGCGCCAGCCTGTCCTGCTCCTGCCGGAGCCATGCAAGGTGCGCCTCGAGGGCGGGCACCTCGCCCGTCTCCCGCTCGATCACCGCGGCGATCTGCGGCAGCCCGAGTCCGAGCTCGCGCAGCAGCAGGATGCGCTGCAGCCGCACGAGCGCGGCCTGGCCGTAGTACCGATAGCCGTTGTGGCCGACGCTCGACGGCAAGAGCAGGCCGATGTCGTCGTAGTGGCGGAGTGTGCGGCTCGTCGTGCCGGCGAGCTTCGCGATCTGCTGGATCGACCACTCCTGCTCCTCTTCCATGACGCCCTCCTCCCTCTCGTCTCCTCGTCGGGTCGTCGTGTGGACCACGCTAAAGGTTGACGTTGCGTCAATGTCAAGGGGCGGCACCCGTCTCCTCCAGGTCTATTCGCAGCCTGACGCTTGACACACACGCGATATATCGTGTTACTCTCTCATCACGCGATATATCGCGACACGGATCAACCCCTAGAACTACCGCAGGAGAAGCAGTCATGACCCTGGAGAAGTGGATCATCCACCCGGGCGAGACGCGCGTCATCGACATCGAAGACGTGCGCACGCTCAAGATCGGCCTCGTCGGCGGACAGGTCGACGTGATCGCCCACGACGAGCCCGGCATCCGCATCGAAGTGCACGACGTCACCGTCAAGGACCTCCGCATCGAGGTCGCCGACGACCACGTCGAGATCGACCACCCGCAGCTGCGCTGGGACAACTTCCTCGAGGTGTTCCGCAACTTCGGCACCTCCGGCCCGAAGGCCGAGATCAGCGTCGCGGTCCCCCGCGACGTGGCGCTCACCCTGGGCGTCGTCAGCGCCAGCGCCCTCGTCTCGGGCCTCAAGGCCAACGCCTCGCTCAACACCGTGTCGGGCGACATCATCGTCGACGGCATCACCGGCGACGTCTCGGTCAACGCCGTCTCGGGCGACGTGCAGGTGCGCGAGCTCGTCGGAGCCCTCAGCGCCAACAGCGTCTCGGGCGATGTCGCCGCCACCGGAACCCTCCGCAAGGCCACGATCGACACCGTCTCGGGCGCAGCGCTCGTCGACTCGACGGGCGACATCCTCTCGGTCGGCCTCAACACCGTCAGCGGCAGCTCGACCGTGCGCCTCGACGAGGGCCACCCGGCCAACTACGTCATCCGCAGCGTCAGCGGCCGCGTGCAGGTGGACGGCGTCGTGCGCTCCGGCAACGGCACCGGCCCGACCACCAACTACGCCGGCTCGGTCGGCGAGCTCAGCGGCAGCTTCGCCGACGTGCGCGCCCACAGCGTCTCGGGCGACATCACCGTGCTGCGCCGCGCGGCTTCTCCGGTGACGGATGCTGCACCCCCCGCGTCCGTCGACGCCCACGCGTCGGCTTCGGCCGAGGCATCGGCTCCGGCCGCGGCTTCGGCCGATGCTTGGGCTCCGGCTCCGGCCGAGGCATCGGCTCCGGCTTCGACGGCGCCCGAGGCGGCGGCCCCTGACGCCGGCGTCGATGAAGCGGCCGCCGGCGACTCGGCGGCCCGCTTCGACCAGGAAGGTCTGTGAACCAAATGACCCCGGTCTTCTCGCACGGCGATCTTCGCCTGTACCTGCTGAACCTGCTCGATGAAGGGCCGCGTCACGGCTACGACATCATGCAGGCCCTGTCGGACCGCACCGGGGGCACCTACACCCCCAGCGCCGGCACCATCTATCCGCGTCTGGCGAAGCTCGAAGAAGAGGGCCTCGTGACCAAGACCGTTGACGGACGCAAGACCGTCTACGCCATCACGGAGGCCGGCCACGCCGAGGTCCAGTCGCGCGCGGGCGAGCTCGAGGGCATCGAGGCCGGCCTCGCCGATTCGGTGCGACTCATCGCCGACGAGGTGCGCGGGAGCGTCCGCGAGGCGATGAAGAGCCTCCGCGCCGACCTCGCCGCCGCGTCCCGCGACGAACGCCAGTCCACGCCGCAGCCCTCCCGCGAGGACGACCCCCGCGTGCGCAGCCGCGAGCAGGTGCAGCGCGTCGACGCCCTCGTGAACGAGTTCCGCGCCAACGTGCGCGGCGACGTCCGCGTCCACGTCGCCCGCGGCGGCGAGCTCGCCGCGTCGATCGTCGACCAGCTCGCGACCGAGCTCGACCGCGTGGCCCGCGACGTGACACGCGCGCTGCGCGGCTGAGCCGCAGCATCCCTCAGTCGAACGCCCTGAGCCTCCTCGGAAGCTCAGGGCGTTTCGTCTCGGGCCTGCGAACGAGTCCGATCCCCGCGATCAGGCGGGCCAGATCTCCTCATCGTCGGGGACGGGCTCGCCGAGCGGGACGATCAGGATCGGGCGGTGCTGGCGATGCGCGAGGCGCGCTCCGACGGAGCCGGTGAAGAACTCCCGGACCGACTCCCCGAAGCCGCGCTTTCGGGTTCCGACGACGAGCAGGCGCGCGTCGATCTCGTCGGCGAAGTGCTTGAGCGCCATTGCCGGGTCGCCGACGAGCTGGCGCACCGTCCAGTCCGGCCCGGAATCGCCGAGGACGGATGCTGCGGCATCCTGCACCTTCGCGAGCTCGCCTTCGCCGGCCGCGATGTTGATGTCGATGGGCGCCGAGTGGACGTACCCGTCGGGGTCCTCGTAGGTGACGAAGCGCGTGACGTCGACGTGCACCACCACGAGCGGCGACTGGAGGAGCTTCGCATAGCGCGCCGCCTCCTTCAGGACGCGCGGCGACTGGTCGGGGATCACACCCGCGATCACCGCCCCGTGCAGGCTTGCATCGGTCGTCGCATCGCCTTCCGGCTCGGATGCCTCGTCGGTCATATGTCCGCACTCCTCGTTCACCGATGGCGTCGGAACGGCCGGGCTACCGGGGCTCCGTGTTATCCTGAATGCTACTCTTACCGGTTCGAAGCCGGTTTCGTGAATGCCCGGGTTTGCGAGGCTGAGAGCCCGCAAGAATAGCCCGCGACCTTAAATGAGGGGGTCTCGCATGGGGCGTGGCCGTCAGAAGGCGAAGCACACCAAGATCGCCCGTGAGCTGAAGTACGACACGTACAACGTGAACTACTCCGCACTCGAGCGCGAGCTCGGTCACCATGACGACGAGTACGTCGACAAGTGGGCCGACCAGTACAACGACGAAGACGAGGACGAGACCTCGCCGCTCTCGTCGTCGCAGGCGTAACACCTCGCACGTCGGCCGCCGCGGTGGCCCGACCGGTGTTCACCGACCCCAGACGACCCGGACACCCGGCAGTCCCGGGATGCCTCACCAGGCGCCGTGTCGGCGCTCCCAGTCGTCCTCGACGGTGTGGGGGCGGGCAGCGACGGCGCCTGCGGGGATCGCTGCTGCGACGACGATCGCCAGCACGATGAGGGGGCCCGTCCACGAGTCCGTCGCCTCGTGGAGCAGCCCGATGCCGAACGGGAACAGCGCGGCGATCGCGTAGCCGCCGCTCTGCGCGAACCCGCTCAGGGCGACCGAACCCTCGTGCGTGCGTGTGCGCAGCCCGAGGAGGACGAGGATCATCGGGAACAGCAGAGGTGCGAGCCCGAGCAGCACCACCCAGAGCCACGGCGCGCTCGTCGGCACGAACAGGAACCCGGCGATGCCGGCGAACCCGCACGCGACCGCGACCCCGAACAGCAGTCGCGTGGCGTTCCAGCGCGTGACCAGCAGCGGCACCACGAGGGATGCCGGCAGGCCCATGAATCCGAAGAGAGAGAGCAGCGCACCCGCCGCCGCCGGCGTGACGCCCGAGATGTCGACGAGCAGCTGAGGCATCCACGCGAACGACGTGTACGCGATCGTGCTCGACACCGCGAACGACACGAGCAGCGCCCACGCGAGCGGGATCCGCCACATGCGGCCGAACGCCTGCGGGCTCGGCTCCTCGATGTCGTCGTCGTCCTTCTCGGCCTGGGCGGCGCGGTGGCGCATCACGAGGCCGATCCACGGGATCATCGCGACCAGGGCGAAGACGGCCCACAGGCCCAGCGAAAGGTGCCAGTCCGCAGCATCCGCCATCGGAACGGCGATGAGGGGCGGCAGGAAGGTCGACACGGCCATCGTGGTCGAGAAGATCGTCGTCATCAGGCCGATGCGGTCGGGGAAGTACCGCTTCACCAGCGGCGGCAGCAGGATGTTGCCCGTGCCCACCGCGGCGAACACCAGAGCGGTGCCGGCCAGCAGCAGCCCCCAGCTCGGTGCGAAGCTGCGCGCGACGAGCCCGAGCGTCACGACCGCCATGGCCGCGACCGCGAGGCGTTCGAGCCCGAACCGGCGCTCGAGGGCGGGCGTCAGCAGCCCGAAGATCGCGAAGCACACGGGCGGCGCCGTGCCGATGAGCCCGATGACCGCCGGCGGGACGGCGAAGTCCGCCGCGATGTGGTCGTACAGGGGCGACAGCGAGGCGACCGCCGAACGCAGCGAGAACGCGAACAGCACGATCCCGACGAGCGCGAGGGTCCTCCCCTGCCAGAGCGGGCGGGCAGGAGACGACTTCACCTATCCACCCTACGGGCGTGGACGGATGCCTCGGCCCGGCCCCGACAGGGGAGTCAGGACTCCTGCGAGCCCTCGACCCAGGCGAGGTACTCGTCGGTGACGGTGCCCGTGATGTAGCGGCCGTCGAAGCAGCTCATGTCGAGGTCCTCGACGTCGGAGCCCTCGAGGATCGCCGCCTTGAGGTCTTCGACCTCCTGGTAGACGACGAAGTCGGCGCCGAGCTCCTCCGCGATCTGCGGAATCGTGCGGCCGTGGGCCACCAGCTCGTGCCGCGACGGCATGTTGATGCCGTACACGTGCGGGTAACGCACCGGCGGCGCGGCCGAGGCGAACGTGACGCTCTTGGCTCCGGCATCCCGTGCCATCTGGATGATCTCCTTCGACGTCGTGCCGCGCACGATGGAGTCGTCGATGAGGAGCACGTTCTTGCCCTTGAACTCGCTCGACATGGCATTGAGCTTCTGACGCACGCTCTTCTTGCGCACCGCCTGGCCCGGCATGATGAACGTGCGGCCGACGTAGCGGTTCTTGTAGAAGCCCTCGCGGTACTCGACGCCGAGCTTGCGGGCCACCTGCATGGCCGCCGGGCGCGACGAGTCGGGGATCGGCATGACGACGTCGATCGCTTCCTTTGGCGTGTACTTCGCGATGGTGTCGGCGAGCCGGTCGCCCATGCGCAGGCGCGCCTCGTACACCGAGATGCCGTTCATGACCGAGTCGGGACGGGCGAGGTAGACGTACTCGAACGAGCACGGCACGAGCTGCGGGTCGCTCGCGCACTGCTGCGTGTGCAGGTTGCCCTCGAGGTCGATGAAGACGGCTTCGCCCGGGTCGACGTCGCGCACGACCTCGAACTCGCCGTTCTCGAGCACGAGCGACTCGCTGGTGACGACCCACTCGTAATGGCCGTCCTCGTTCTTGCGGGTGCCGAGGATGAGGGGACGGATGCCGAACGGGTCGCGGAACGCCAGCAGACCGTAGCCCGCGATCAGCGCGATGGCCGCGTACGATCCTTCGACGCGCTCGTGCACGCGGCTCACGGCATGGAACACCTGGGCCGGGTCGAGCTCGAGACCCGAGATGGAGGACTGCAGCTCGTTCGCGAGGACGTTGACCAGCAGCTCCGTGTCGGACGACGTGTTGAGGTGGCGGCGGTCCTTGTGGAAGAGCTCCTCGGTGAGCTCGCGCGTGTTCGTGAGGTTGCCGTTGTGCACCAGCACGATGCCGTACGGGGCGTTGACGTAGAAGGGCTGCGCCTCTTCCTCGTTCGACGCCGTGCCCTTGGTCGCGTAGCGCACGTGGCCCAGGCCGATCTCACCGAGGAGCGCACGCATGTCGCGCGTGCGGAACGACTCGCGCACCTGTCCCTTCACCTTGTGCATGTGCACGACGCCGTTGCGCTCGGCGGTCGAGATGCCCGTGGAGTCCTGACCCCGGTGCTGGAGGAGGAGGAGGGAGTCGTAGATCTCCTGGTTGACGGACCCGCGGCCCACCATTCCGACGATTCCGCACATGCGTGTTGCCTGCTCCTGCTGTGTTCTGACTGCGGCTCAGCGAGCCGTGTGGTCTGCGTACGCGCCGACGAGACGCACCGCGCCGCCGTCGACGCCCTTGGCGCCCTGCTCCCAGTGGCCGTCGGCGGGCCGGTCGCCGGTGTGCACGACACCCACCTGCCACGTCGCGATGCCTTCACGGGAGAGAGCGGATGCTGCGGCCTCGGCCTTGTCGGAGGCGACAACCGCGAGGAACCCGATGCCCAGGTTCCAGGTGCCCTCGGTCGCCTCGAGCTCGAGGCCGCCGAGGTCGGCGAGGACGCGGAACACCGGCGAGGGCGACCACGTCGAGCGATCGACCTCGACCCACGTGCCCTGCGGGAGCACACGGGCGAGGTTCGCGGCGATGCCGCCGCCGGTGACGTGGCTGAGGGAGTGCACCGCGTCGCCGGTCTCGGTGATGAGGCGCAGCAGGGGCAGCGTGTAGAGGCGGGTCGGCTCGAGCAGGGCCTCGCCCCACGTCGTGCCGAAGTCGGCGGCGTTGTCGCCGTACTGGATGCCCGAGCCCGCCACGATGTGACGCACCAGCGAGTAGCCGTTGGAGTGCAGGCCCGAGCTCGCGAGCGCGAGGACGACGTCGCCGTCGCGCACCCGCTCCGCGCCCAGCACGCGGTCGGCCTCGACGACGCCGGTCGCGGCGCCCGCGACGTCGTAGTCGTTGACGCCCAGCAGGCCCGGGTGCTCGGCGGTCTCGCCGCCCACGAGGGCCGTGCCGGTGGCCGAGCAGCCCTCGGCGATGCCGCGGACGATGTCGGCGATGCGCTCGGGGAAGACCTTGCCGCACGCGATGTAGTCGGTCATGAACAGCGGTCTCGCGCCGACCACGACGATGTCGTCGACGACCATGCCCACGAGGTCCTGCCCGATCGTGTCGTGCTTGTCGATCGCCTGCGCGATCGCGACCTTCGTGCCGACGCCGTCCGTGCTGGTGGCCAGCAGCGGCTTGTCGTAGGCCTTGAACGCGGCAGCGTCGAAGAGTCCGGCGAAGCCGCCGACGCCCCCGAGCACCTCGGGGCCGTGGGTGCGACGCACCGCCGACTTCATCAGCTCGACGGCGAGGTCGCCGGCGGCGGTGTCGACGCCCGCAGCCTGGTAGGGGTTCACAGGCTGTTCGGGGCGGGAGGGGGCATCGCGTTCGGATGAGGCCACGGCTACCAGCCTACCGGCGCCCCACCTGGACGGATGCCGGGGGCCGCCGCTGTTACGCCGGGTCGCGGCATCCGTCCAGATCATGCTGGTCAGCCCGGCCGCGACGTCGATGCCCGGTTCTACAATGGCCCCATGGGCGGCGCCGGTGCTCCGGAGTGGCTGATCCGCGAAGACGCCGGTCAGCCGGTTCTTCTCGCCCTCTACCTGCGCCAGGTGCTCGGCATCCGTTCTCCGGAGGAGCTTCCGCACCTCCGCGGCATCCCTCCGCGCGCGAACGACCGGTCCGAAGAAGCCCAGGCGCTGCTGGAACGGCAATGGCGCGAATTCTGGGCGATGACCGTCGAGCCGCAGGCGCACCCGTCGCCGGTCCCCCTCGATCTCGTCGACGGCTTCGACACCGCGCTCGCCCTTCCCACCGAGGGCTGCGACGAGCTGCGCGCGGCCTTCGAACCGCATGCGATCGAGGCCGTGGCGTTCGCGCAGTCTGCGAACGCGCGCTACCGCAAAGAGGCGTCGCACAGCACCGGCACGGCGTACCGCGCCTACGCGGGGGCGATCGCAGAGCACGAGCGTCAGGTCGGCCGACGGGCGCACTCGTTCGAGCTGAACGTGCAGGTGCTGCCGCTGAATCAGCGCGGGGTGTGGTGGATCGGCTCGCTCACGATCGCCGTCACCGACGGACTGCGCGGCGATGTCGCGGCGTTCGACGCCGCGATCCACCCGATCATCGCCGAGCTGGCGTAGCGCTCGGGCTCAGTGGGCGGGGCCGTGGCCGTTGGTGCCGGGCTCCGGGTCGACGTGCACCTGCTCGTGGTCGACGGCGACCTGGTGCGTGTGACGGCGTGAACGGCGATCGAGGATCAGCGCGAGGACGCCGCCCAGAGCGAGGCCGATCGGGGCGCAGATGAGCGCCAGGAAGCCGAACACCTGACCCTGCGAATACATGACCCCGGTGTTCGGGCTCGCACCGGCGGTGCCGTTGAACGCGAACGTGAGGATCATCGCGACGAAGACGCCCACCAGCGCACCGACGATCAGGAACACCGAGATCTTCGGTGCACGTCGCACGCGCACGGTCTCGATGCGGTCCTGGCTGTGCTCGGGCATGCCTCCATTGTCCCACTCGGCGAGCCGCACCGCGCCATAGGAGAGGCGGCGCCCCGCTCGGAAGCCGAGAGCGGGACGCCGCCGGGGTGACGGCAGGCTTCAGCCGGCCGTCTGGTCTCCGTTGCCGCCGGCCGTCGCACGGCGGCGGGAGACCACGATCCAGACCACGGCCCCGATCCCGAGAGCCAGGGCGATCCCCACGAGCACCCACGGCCACACGGGCGCCGTCGTCCGGTCGGCGGAGAGGGCCTCGGCCTCGGCGGCCTCGGCCACCGGCACCTCCTCAGCCTTCACCGGCGCTGCAGCGACCGCGCAGTCGCCCGCCGCCGGGAGCACGGCCGACACCGGGTCGAGCTCGTCGCCCGCCGCGTACGTGCCGAACGCGGCGGCGCCGGCGTCGGTCAGGGTCGCCGGGAGCGCGTCGAGCACGAGCCCGTCGTCGGTCACCTCGAGGTCGGGCAGGGCGAACTCGGCGAACCGGATGCCCGCGGCCGTCACCGGCTCACCCGCCTGCGTCGTGCCGCTGACGTCGAACACCAGGTAGCCGGTGTCGCCCGCGAGTTCCACGCGGGCGTTCGTCAGCGTCGTGTCGAGCGCGCCCTGGTGACCGGTGAAACGGATGCTGCCGCCATAGGTGACGAGACCGGTCCGGGTCGCGGCATCCACCGCTCCATCACCCGCCGTCCAGACGAACTCGGGGTACTCGTACGCGACATCGGTCAGCTCCCAGCCGCCGGCGGCGATCCCCTCGATGTATGTGCGGAAGGTCTCCTTGAAGCCCCAGTCCAGGGTGGCGGCCTCCACGAAGCAGCCGGCGGCGATCGCGGCGCGGGCGAGGGTGAAACGGATGCCGCGGTCCACGGACCCCTGGAACGTCAGAGTGTGCTCACCGTCCTCGAGCGCGGCGGGCAGCGAACCCGTCCACGTCGCTTTGCCCGAGGCATCCGCCGCCACTTCGCCCAGGAGCGTCGGCGTCGAGTACACGACGACCTTGATGCCCTCCTCGTTCGGGGTGAAGCCCGACGCTGAGACCGTGACCGGCTCGCCCTTCTGCAGCGCGGCGAGGGTGTCGTCGTCGAGGTCGATGCCCGTCGAGGCCGGCGGAGCGGCGGGGAGCGACGTCGTGCGCGTGGTCGACGCGGGAGCCGCCGCGACGGTGCCCGTCGAACCCGCGGGCGCGGCCGCCGGGACGCCGATCGTGAACGCGAGCGGGTCGAGCTCGGTCGTGTAGCCCTGGAACACCTGGTTGCGACCGGCCGCGGTCAGAGTCGCCGGCACTCGTGAGTACGAGACCGTGCCGTTGGCGGTGACGCGCACCGCGGCCGACAGGTCGAGGTTCGCGAAGGCGACCTGCGAGCCGCCGCTCGTGACGTACAGGGTCGCGGCGTTCGGTGACGTGATGCGCACCTGCGGGTTCGCGATCGTGACGTCGAGCACGCCGCCGTGGCCGGTGAAGCGGACCGACCCGGTGTACGAGACGGTGCCCGTGCCGGTCGTCGCGTCATACGTGCTGCCCGTGGCCTGGCCGAACTGGAACACACCGCCGGAGCGCGTCGCGCCGCCCGTCACGGCGATGCTGCCGTGCGCGATGCTGCCCGTGATGTAGCTCGCGAAGCTCGACGAGATCGCCCACGCGAGCGAGCCGCCCTGCACCGACGCCGGCGGGGTCGCCGGCGTGCCGGGGTCGACCGGGGGCTCCGGGTCGGTCGGCGGCGTCACCTCGGGGAAGAGCTTCGTCCAGTGATCGGCCGTGAACGGCACGTCGCCGCGGGCGTAGATCGTGTCGGCGCCCGGGTTGGAGTGCTGCCGCCACACGATCACCTCGTACTGCTTCGCGCGGTCGAGCTTCGCTGCGGGGGCGACGAGGTCGACCGTGAACGAGCCGCCCGAGATCGGGCGCACGTACTGCATGGCCGCGAAGCCGTCGCCGGCGGTGACCACCGATTCGGTGCCCTTCTCGATGATGGCGGCGTAGGCGCCGGTGACGTCTCCGAGGTTCGAGGCGGCGACCTGGACGGTCGCGCCGGCGGTGGCCGAGGCATCCGTCACCGTCACGTCGACGGCCGGAACAGGCGTGGGATCGGCGAAGGCGATGGGGACGGCGAGCTCATTGACCGCCTGCACGACACCGCCGGCACCGACGGTGAACACGGCGAGGGTCGCGCCTTCGAGACGCTTCGCCTCGAGGGTCGCCTCGTCGATCTCGACGGTCCACGCGAAGTCCGCCGTGCCGTCGCCGTTGTCGGTCCACTTCAGGTACGGCGCCTGCGTCTGCACGCCCTGCGCCCAGACCGAGTAGGCGTTCGACCGCTGGCCCGAGACCGCGCCGGCCGAGGGGCGCCACGACTCCTCGAGCCAGCCGATCTGCGCGTACACACCAGCGGGCTGCCCCGCCGACGGCCCGTAGATCGCCTTGCCCGCGGTGCTGTAGTCGGTGCCGGTGATCGTGATCGTGTCGCCCTCGGGGTCGAGGCCTTCGGTCTTCGACACCGCGAGGGATGGCGACGGAGCCGGCTCGGCGAACGTGATCGGCGTGTACGTCTCGAACGCGGCGTACTTCGCGCCCGCCCCCGAGTAGGTGTAGACGCCGTAGTTTCCGGCGAGCACCTGGGACGCCTCGCTGCGCGAGATGGTGAGTGTCGTCTCGAAGGTGCCGTCGGCGGCGATCGCGATCCCTCCGCGCGCAGCGCCGCCGATGGACGCGACATCAGCCGCGTGCACACCCCACTTCGTGTCGATGCCGGGTCGTGCGGACGTCGGCGCACCGGAGGAAGGCGTCCACTCATCGAGGAACTTGCCGAAGACGATGTACGAGCCGCCGAACTTCCCCGCGAGCGGCGGCCGGGTGCCGTCGGTCGCCGGCGGGTTCGGGACGAACCCCGAACCCGACACCGTGACGGTCTCGCCGTCGGGGTCCAGCCCGGTCGTCTTCGACACCGTCACGGTGGGTGCCGGGGCCTCGGGCTCGGGATCGACCGGCGGCGCGGTGATCTCGTATGACACGGCGGACGAGGTCGAGCCGGTGAACGCCGCCGGATCGGCGGGCGTGAACACGGCCGTCAGCTGCGCGATCCCGGCGGTGGCGATGCTCGCCGTGATCGTCGTGCCGACGACTGCGGAGCCGAGCTGCGTCTCCCCGTTGAAGTACGAGACGGTTCCGGATGCTGCGGGCTCGACGGTCGCGCCGAGCGCGAAGTCCGCGCCGGCCAGGCTCGAGGCGGCCGGGTCGACAGTCAGCGTCGTGGTCGTCGCGACGGCGGGGAGCGGCTGCCACGCGATGGCCGTCGAGGCGTTCTGGCTCGGGTCGGTGAAACCTCCGCCGTGGGCCTTGGAGGTGTAGACGGTGTACTGGGCGCCTTCGGCGTGCGCGGGGACGCTCAGCTGAACGCTGAACGTTCCGGACTCCGTCATCGGCGCGGTGCGGCCGGCGCCGGTGGAACCCTCCGCGTTGCCGGGCGACACCCAGACCACGTCGCTCATCGTGCCCCCGTAGAAGCCGCTGAGACCTGCGGCGCCGACGCCGACGTAGACCCCCGGCGCGACGCCCGAGAAGCCGGAGCCGGTGACGGTGATCGTGCCGCCCGCGCGTGGGGCCTGCGTGGCCGAGACGGATGGTCCGGCGGCGAAGGCCGGGACGGCGGTGAGGGCTCCTGCCACGACGAGCAGGAAGGCGAGGAGCGCGGCGATGCTCGCGCGGCTGCGATCCAGGAACGGCTGCGTATTCACGGGTGTCTCCGGCGCCGCGCACGCCGAAGCGCACCGGCGCATCAGTGCGATTCGGGTTGGTTGCTTAGGTTTGGCTAACCTAATATCGACTCGAACGTAAGGCACTCTCACAGCCGACGTCAAGCCTAAGGTAAGGCTCACCTAATGTCTCGCACCTCATCTTCCGGCCGCGGATCGGCGCGCCTCACCGGCGTGATCGCCCTGCTCGTGGCCGCCGTGGCCCTCGCCGGCTGTGCCGCCCCGGCCGCCGACGCTGCCGACGCGGACTGCCCCGCAGCATCCGTTCCGCTGGCGTCGCTGACTCTCGCCGAGAACCCGCGCACCTCGACCGGACCCTCCACGGCCTGCCTGGCGTCGCACGCGATCGAGCCTGTCGCGGCTGACGACGCCCCCGACCTGCCCGTGACGGTGACGGATGCTGAGGGCCGCGCGGTCGAGATCACCGATGTCAGCCGCATCCTGCCGGTCGACATCTCGGGCACGATCGCGGCGACCGTGTTCGGCCTGGGCCTCGGCGACGCGGTCGTCGGACGCGACTCATCGACGTCGTTCGACGGCACCGAGGACTTGCCCGTGGTGACGAAGTCGGGGCACACGCTCAACGCCGAGGCGATCCTCGAGCTCGCCCCGACCGTGATGCTGACCGACACCTCGATCGGCCCGAAGGAGGTGCGCCAGCAGCTGCGTGACGCCGGCATCGCCGTCGTCGTGGTCTCGAGCGAGCGGCGCGCCGACACGGTCGCCGACCTCGTTTCGGAGATCGCCGGAGCGCTGGGCGTTCCCGGCCGAGGTGACGCGCTCGCAGAGCGGCTCGATGCCGACGTCGTGGCGGCGCGCGCCGAGGTGGCCGAGATCGCGCCGGCGGCAGCATCCGATCGTCCGCGCATGCTCTTCCTCTACGTGCGGGGCAGCGCGAACGTCTACTACATCTTCGGGCGCGACTCGGGGGCGGATTCCCTGATCGAGGCGGTCGGCGGCGTCGACGTGGCGAGCGAGATCGGCTGGGAGGGCATGAAGCCCATGACCGCCGAGGCCCTCGTCGCCGCGCAGCCCGACCTCGTCGTGATGATGACCGACGGCCTCGCATCCGTGGGTGGGGTCGACGGGCTGTTCGAGCGCATCCCGGCGCTGCAGCAGACGCCCGCGGGCGAGCACCGCCGGGTGGTCGACATGGCGGATGCCGAGATCCTGAGCTTCGGGCCGCGCACGGCGGAAGTCATCCGGGCGCTCGCACGTGCCGTCTACGCGCCGGCGTCGAGCGCGACCCCGGAGCCGGCGTCGTGACGGGGACGATAACGGCTGCCGAGGTCGAGGCCGCGGAGGGCGGGACGGCCGAGGTCGTCACCGAGGTGCCGGCCTCGCACCGCCGTCGCCGGTTCGCGCTCATGACGGCGGGGCTGTCGGTCGCCATCGTGCTCGTGGTGGTGGTGTCGCTCGGCCTCGGGCAATACTGGCTCACCCCGACTCAGGTGCTGGGCGTGCTGCTGCAGGCCATCGGGATCGACACCTCCTGGGCGCCGGAGGCGCCGACCGCGGCCGGAGTGATCCTCGACATCCGGCTCCCCCGCATCGTGCTGGGCCTCCTCGTCGGCGCGGCGCTGGCCGTGGCGGGGGTGCTCATGCAGGCGATCTTCGGCAACCCGCTCGCCGACGCGGCCGTCGTCGGCGTCTCGTCGGGTGCGGCGTTCGGGGCAGCGGCGAGCCTCACGTTCGGACTCGCGGTGTTCGGCATGTGGACGACCCCGGCCTTCGCCTTCGCCGGAGGGCTCATCGCGGTGTTCTCGGTGTATCTGATCAGCCGCTCGGGCGGCCGCACCGAGGTCGTGACACTGCTGCTCACCGGCATCGCGATCAACGCCGTCGCGGGCGCGGGCCTGGCGTTCCTCACGTTCGTCGGCACGACCTCGACCCGTGAGCAGATCGTGTTCTGGCAACTCGGCAGCCTCAACGGCGCGCTGTGGCGGAACATCGCGATCGTCGCGCCGCTCGTGGCGGTCGGCGTGGCCGCGGCGGTGTTCGTCGCGCACCGTCTCGACCTGTTCGCGCTCGGTGAGCGCACCGCGCGTCACCTCGGCGTTCGGGTGGAGCTGCTGCGCGTCGTCGTGATCATCATGGTCGCGCTGCTCGTGTGTGCGGCCGTCGCGTTCGCCGGGATCATCGGCTTCGTCGGCCTCGTCGTCCCCCACCTCATGCGCATGGCGATCGGCCCCGCGCACCTGCCGCTCATGGTGGCGAGCGCCCTCGGCGGCGCCCTGCTGATCGCGGTCGCCGACCTCATCGCCCGCACCGCCGTGCCGCTCGCGGACCTGCCGATCGGCATGATCACCTCGCTCGTGGGCGGCCCGTTCTTCCTGTGGCTGCTCCTGCGCACGCGCCGCAAGGCGGGGGGCTGGGGATGAGCACGACGACGGATGCCGCGACCCCGGCGGTCGCTGTCGCTCCGGGGAAGGTGCGGCTCAGCGCCCGCGGCGTCACCGTGACGCCGCACGGCGCCGCACGGCCGGTGCTCGCGGACGCCGGGATCGAACTCCGGGCGGGTGAGCTCCACGCCCTCGTCGGCCCGAACGGCGCCGGCAAGTCGACGCTGTTCGGGGTGCTCGCGGGGGATGTCACCCCGGACTCCGGCGACGTGAGCCTCGACGGAACGCCGCTGGGCAGCATCCGTCCCCGCCTTCTCGCGCAGCGGCGCGCGGTGCTGCTGCAGCAGAACGCCGTGTCATTCCCGTTCACGGTGGAGCAGGTCGTGCGCATGGGTCGTGCGCCGTGGGCGCGCACGCCCGCCGAAGATCACGACGATGCGGCGGTGGCACGGGCGCTCGAGATGACGGATCTCGTGCCGCTCGCCGGGCGCGGCGTCACGTCGCTGTCAGGCGGCGAGCGCGCGCGGGCCGCCCTGGCACGGGTGCTCGCGCAGGCGTGCGACGTGCTGCTGCTCGACGAGCCCACCGCGGCGCTCGACCTGCGGCACCAGGAGGACGTGCTGCGCATCGCGCGGGGTCGTGCGCGGGAGGGCGCGGCGGTGGCCGTGGTGCTGCACGACCTCAATGCGGCGCTCGGCGTCGCCGACCGCGTAACGCTGCTCTCGCGGGGTCGGGTCGTCGCATCGGGTGCGCCGTCGGAGGTGCTGACGGCCGCCGCGATCGAGGAGGTCTACGGGCAGCGGGTCGACGTCTTCGCGCACCCGGTCTCGGGCACGCCCGTGGTCACGCCGCGCCGCTGACCGGCACTCGGCCTCTGCTCCCTGTCGTTGGGCGAGCGAGGACCGAGCGAGACGAAGCGCGCACCCGACGCAGACACCTGACCCGCGGGGTCAGGGCCGCAGCGGCAGGAGGTCCGAGATGTCGGCGCGCGTACCCGAGGCGCTGATGCGGCCCGCGGCGGCAGCATCCGTCCACTGCTCTGCGCCGGTCGCGAGGGCGATCCACGTCGCGGGATCCGTCTCGACGACGTTCGGCGGCGTGCCGCGCGTGTGCCGAGGCCCCTCGACGACCTGCACCGCACCGAACGGCGGCACGCGTACCTCGACCGAGTTGCCCGGCGCCTTCTCGGCCAGCAGCTGCAGCAGGTAGCGCACGGCCGTCGCGTTGTCGGTGCGGGCGGGCGGGACGGATGCTTCCACCGCCGCCGCGACCGCGCTCAGGGCGGCGCGGCCGTCGTCGGTCGAGATCTTGCGGGCCACCCCTCCACGCTACGCCGCCCCGGGGCGTGGGGCGTGGCGGCGGGCCGTCGGGCTGCCGGGGGCGCCCCTC
>NZ_JYJA01000016.1 GCF_000956465.1 Microbacterium trichothecenolyticum | reverse complement strand
GGAGATGTGTGTGAGGAAGGGGTGCTGCGCGGTGACGTTGTGCGGGTGCGGGCGGGGTGGGGTCACCACACCAGCTGGTCGCGGCGGCGGACGAGGTACGCACGTTCGGCGGGGTTGCCGGCGAGCTGCACGGCAAGGTCGTACGCCGACCGCGCCTCCTCGCTTCGCCCGAGCCGGCGGAGGAGGTCGGCGCGCGCCGCGTGGAAGGCGTGATACCCGTCGAGAGGTCCGCGGAGTCGGTCGAGCTCGGCGAGCGCGACGTCGGGACCGTCGATCTCGGCGACCGCGATGGCGCGGTTGAGGCGCACGATGGCGGACGGATCGGCGCCGAGCAGTCGGTCGTAGAGCGCGACGATCTGCGACCAGTCGGTGTCGCGAGCGGACGGGGCGGCGGTGTGCACCGCGTTGATCGCGGCGAGCAGCTGGTAGCGCCCGGGAGGCTCTCCGCCGGCGGCGACCGCGGCGATCCGTTCTCGCACCAGCGCGTGGCCCTCGACGATCAGAGCGCGGCTCCACGCCCCGCGATCCTGCTCTTCCAAGGTCACGAGCTCGCCCGTGCGCGACACGCGTGCGGTTCGCCGCGCGTCGATGAGCAGCATCAGCGCGAGGAGTCCCGTCACCTCGCCCTCATCGGGAAGGAGCGTGCGCAGGAGCCGGCCCAGGCGGATCGCCTCGTCGGTCAGGTCCGCCCGCATCGCGTCGTCGCCGCCGGTGGCCAGATAGCCCTCGTTGAAGATGAGGTAGACCACCGCGAGCACGCCGGCGAGCCGCTCTCGGAGATCCGTCGCCGACGGCACTCGATAGGGGACCTGCGCTGCCGCGATCTTCGCCTTCGCGCGGGTGATCCGTCGGGCCATGGTGGTCTCCGGCACGAGGAAGGCGTGGGCGATCTCGGCGACGGTGAGTCCGCCCAGCAGCCGCAGCGTCAGGGCGACCCTGGCCTCCATGGCGAGGACGGGATGACAGCAGGTGAAGATCAGCCGGAGCCGGTCGTCGTCGACCGGTCCCGTCTGTTCGGGAGGAGAGTCGTCGGACAGCATCAGCGCCGCCTTGTGCTTGTCGTCGCGGCGCGACTCACGTCTCAGCCGGTCGATCGCCTTGCGCGTCGCGGTGGTGGTGAGCCACGCACCCGGGTTCGGTGGCACGCCGTCACGCGGCCAGCGCTCCACGGCGGCCGTGAACGCCTCCGCGGCTGCGTCCTCGGCGAGGTCGAGATCGCCGAAGCGGCGGGCGAGCCCCGCCACCACCCGCGCCCACTCCTCGAGGTGGGCGCGGGTGATCGCCTGATCGACGGCGGGGCCGGTCACGACTCGGACGCGTGCCGCTCCACGATCTCCGCCAGGTCGCCGGGGAAGCGGTGCACCTCCTGCGGCCAGTCGAGGGCGACGGCCAGTCGTCCCGCCCAGTAGCGGGCAGCCTCGTCATCGGCCACGTTCACGACGGTGAACCCGCCGAGGTGCTCCTTCGTCTCGACGAACGGCCCGTCGGTGAAGACCGGCTTGCCGTTCTCGCTGACGACGCTGCAGACCGCGGTCGAGGCGTCGATGCCCCCCTCCGCGAAAAGGAAGACGCCCGCGTTCTTCATCTCCTCGAGCAGCGCCTCCGAGGCCGCGCTCTTGCTGCGCAGCTGGTCGGCCGTCTGCGGGGGCACCCACTCGTCGTTGAATGCGATCAGGTAGTTCGGCATTGTCGTCTCCTCTCGTCGGGACGAGGACCCCGTCGTGGACCCTCCGTCGCGGCGCCCGAACGGGCCCGCATACCTGATCCACGAACGGTGAGGCTCCGATACGACACTATTGCCGAGACCGGTGAAGAAATCGCGACACCGTCACTGCGGCAGGCGGGCCGTCGAGCCGCGCACGATGAGCTCGAAGGGGAGCTCGCCGGGCCGGTGGACGGGGGTCTCGGCATCCGTCGACTCCAGCGCTTCGAGGATCGCGTCGGCGGCGCGCTCGCCCTGGCCGAGAGGGAACTGGTCGACCGTCGTGAGGCGGAAGAACTCGCCGAGCTCGTGACCGTCGATGCCGATGACCGAGAGGTCCTCGGGCACCCGGTAGCCGAGCTCGCGAGCCGCGAGGAGCGCCCCGATCGCCATCTCGTCGGATGCCGCGAAGATCGCGGTCGGCCGGCTGCCCGGCTTGCCCAGCAGCTGCTTCGCGGCGCGGAAGCCGCCTTCGATCGTGAAGTCGGCGGGCTCGAACAGCGACGGGCTGACCTCGATGCCGGCGTCGGCCAGCGCCAGCTCGAACCCCTGCCGGCGCTGCGTCGGGATGTGGAAGTCGATGTCGAACTCGGGGCTCGCGCCGATGTGCGCGATCCGGCGGTGGCCGAGCGCGAGCAGGTGCTCGGTGGCCAGCCGCGCGACGGCGACGTCGTCGACGGTGAGGGTCGTGAGCAGCGGATTAGGCCCGCCGATCGCGATCACCGGCAGATCGAGCTCGACGAGCCGCTCCGTCTCCTCCTGACCGAGCTCGAGGGAGATCGCGATGACCCCGTCCACGCGCTGGCGCCGCAGGAACGTGTCGAAGATGTCGTGCCGCTCGCCGCGGTCGGCGGTGAGGCTGTAGAGCGTGATGTCGTAGCCGCGGCGCATGAGCGCGGAGGCGATGCCGCTCAGCACCGTGGAGAAGAACCACCGGTCGAGGAACGGCACCAGCACACCGATGTTGCGCGTGCGGCCCGAAGCGAGGCTCGATGCCGAGGCCGACACCACGTACCCGAGGCTCTTGGCGGCCTCCTCGACCTTCGCCTTCGCGCCCGCCGAGACGTGTCCGCGCCCGCTCAGCGCGCGCGAGACGGTCGCCGTCGAGACCCCCGCCGCGCGGGCGACCTCGTCGATGCTGACCACGTCGTCACCGTACCTTCTCGTAGACCAGCGCGAGTGTCAGGCGGTCTCGATCCAGACCGTCGTGTCGCCCGCGAGCTCACCGTCCGCGACCGGACCGCTCGACGCGATCACGATACCGCTCGGCAGCGCGATCGGCGCGGAACCCGTGTTGGCGATGACGGTGACATTCCCGTTGCGGAATGCGACGGCATCCGTTCCGTACCCGTCGATCCACTCGAGCGAGCCCGCACCGAGCGACCGCGCCCGGCGCTCGGCGAGCAGTGCACGGTAGAGCTCGAGCGTCGAGCCCTCGACACCCGTCTGCGCGTCGCGGGCGAGCGTCGCCCATTCGGCGGGCTGTGGCAGCCACGACGCGCCGGAGTCGCTGAAGCCGTAGGCCGGGGCATCCGCGTTCCACGGGATCGGCACGCGGCAGCCGTCGCGACCGTACCGCTCGCCGTTGGTGCGGAACCACGTCGGGTCCTGACGGGCGTCACCGGGGATGTCGATGACCTCGGGAAGACCGAGCTCCTCGCCCTGGTAGAGGTAGGCGGAACCCGGCAGTGCGAGCATGAGGGTCGTGGCTGCGCGGGCGCGGGCGAGTCCGACCTCGGGGATCGGCTGACCGGGCGACTCCGGGCCGATGCCATGACCCTGCGGGTTCTCGGCCGTCAGCGCGAGACGCGACGCGTGGCGCACGACGTCGTGGTTGGAGAGGACCCACGTCGAGGGCGCGCCGACACCCGGGAACGCGTGCAGCGACACCTCGATGACCTCGCGGAGATCGGTGGCGTTCCACTTGGTCTCGAGGTACGGGAAGTTGAACGCCTGGTGCATCTCGTCGTGACGCACCCACTCGGCAGTGCGCGCGGCGGTGGGCAGCCACGCCTCGGCGGCGAGGGCGCGATCGCCCTGGTACTCCTCGAGGATCTTTCGCCAGTCGCGGTACACCTCGTGCACGGCGTCCTGACCCCAGTACGGCACGTTCTCCGCTTCGCCGCCCATCGAGCCGGCCGCGGGGTTCGGGATGTAGTCCGGCAGTCCCTCCGCCTTCACCAGGCCGTGGGCGACGTCGACGCGGAAGCCGTCGACCCCGCGGTCGAGCCAGAAGCGCAGGATGCGGCGGAACTCCTCGCGGACCTCGTCGTTCGACCAGTCGAAGTCGGGCTGCGACGAGTCGAACAGGTGCAGGTACCACTGGCCGGGCTCGCCGTCGGCCTCGACCACGCGCGTCCACGCGGGGCCGCCGAAGACGGACTCCCAGTTGTTGGGAGGAAGTTCGCCGTTCTCGCCCTTGCCGTCGCGGAACATGTAGCGCGCACGCTCGGCGCTGTGGGGAACGGCGGCGAGGGCCTGCTGGAACCACTCGTGCTGGTCGGACGAGTGGTTCGGGACGAGATCGACGATGACACGGATGCTGCGCTCATGCGCCCCGGCCAGCATGTCGTCGAAGTCGGCCAGGGTGCCGAAGAGCGGGTCGACGTCGCAGTAGTCGCTGACGTCGTAGCCGGCGTCCTTCTGGGGCGAGCGCTGGAACGGGCTCAGCCAGATGGCGTCGATGCCGAGGTGCGCGAGGTCGTCGAGGTGCGAGGTGATGCCGGGGAGGTCGCCGATGCCGTCACCCGACGCGTCCGCGAAGGACCGCGGATAGATCTGGTAGATGACGGCGGTGCGCCACCACTCGCCGCCGACGGTGGTGAGGAACGCGTCCGTGCGCTCGATGGTCTCTGCGGAAGTCATCCGATCAGCATACTGCAAGCGCTTACACTCCCTCGTAACGAAAGACGCCCGGGGGCCGGGCGTAGGGTTGGCGGGTGCTGTCCGAAGCCCTCACGCGCGCCGAATCCCTCATCCGCACGATCCCCGACTACCCGGAACCGGGCGTGCAGTTCCGCGACATCACGCCTCTGCTGGTGGATGCCCGAGCCCTGCGCACCGTCATCCACGCGATGATCGCCCCGTTCGAGGGGTCGTTCGACGTCGTCGCGGGGGTCGAGGCGCGCGGGTTCCTGCTCGCCGGCGCCGTCGCGATGGAGGCCGGCGCGGGCCTGGTTCCGATCCGCAAGGCCGGCAAGCTGCCTCTGCCCGCGGCATCCGTCACCTACTCGCTCGAATACGGCACCGCCACGATCGAGGCGCACGACGACATCGCCGTCGGCACCCGGGTGCTGCTCGTCGACGACGTCCTCGCCACCGGTGGCACGCTCGTCGCGGCGCACGAGCTCGTCGAGACGCTCGGCGGCGTGGTGGTGGGCACCGCGGTGCTGATGGAGCTGACGGCCCTCGGCGGCCGGGACGTCGTCGGCGACGTGCACACGGTCTTCACCGGCTGACGCCGCGGCTGCGATCGGCATCGCCGGTCACCCGTCGGAGCGCGGCCCCGGCAGCGTGTCCTGCGGCCCGGTGCGCGGCCCGAAGTGCGGGATCGGCGCGGGCCGTTCGGCGCGTGGCTGCCGTGGCGGTTCCGGCGCGTCCGGGAGTGTGGCGTCGCCCTCGAACGGCGTGAGCGGATCCCTGCGGCTCGCATGCTGGGGGAACCGCCGGCCCGTGACGGTGTTCGCGACGACCTTCATGACGAAGAACTTCACGGTCGGGCTCCACGACGCGAGCCGGCGGACCCCGCTGTCGCGGATCTCGTCGTCACGGGTGACGCGCTCCGCCTTTCCGCGGATCACGACGCTCCAGTAGTGGTCGTCGTCGGTCGCGCCGTCGACCTCGAAGGCGACCATCGGGTGCTGCGCGATATGGAGGAGCTTCGCGTCGCGCGCCGTGCGGATGTACAGGGCGCCCTCGTGGGCGACGTAGTTGACCGGGAAGATGTCGGGTGCACCGTCGGCGTTGTCCACCGCGAGCCGGCCGAGTTCGGCGGTCTGCAGGTACTCCCAGCACGCCGAAGCGGCGAGCCGCTCCACCTTCGGCGGCTGGTCCGCACTCGGGGGATCGCTTCGGGAATCATTCATCGCGCACCACCGTCCGTCCCTCCGGTCTACCTCAGAGCGGAGGAGAACTGAAGGGGGAGCGTGCCGGCTCAGCCGCCGAGCACGACGTTGATCGGAGGCTCGCCGGCGGCGAGCCGCTCGATCTGCGTCCGCACGAGCTTGGCGACCCGGGGTCGCATCGCGCTCGACGCGCCGCCGACGTGCGGGGCGATGAGCACGCCCGGAAGGCCCCAGAGCGCGTGGCCCTCGGGGAGGGGCTCGGGGTCGGTGACGTCGAGCGCGGCGCGGATACGTCCGCGACGCACGTGATCGACGAGCGCGTCGGTGTCGACGAGGGTGCCGCGGCCGACGTTCACGATGAGCGCGCCCTCGGGAAGCGCCGACAGGAAGGCGTCGTCCACGAGTCCCTGGGTTGCCTCACCGCCCGGCAGCGTGAGGATCACGATCTCGGCCTGGGGGAGCAGCTCGGGCAGCTCGTCGATGCCGTGCACCGCGACACCGTCCTCATCCCGGGCGCGCGACGCGACCGGGGTGAGCTCGACCTCGAACGGCTCGAGCCGCGCGGCGACGGCCTTGCCGACGCCGCCGTAGCCGAGCAGCAGCACGCGACGATCGGCGAGGCTCTGCGCGAAGACCGGGGCCCAGCGGCCGGCCGCGGTGTCGACGGCGAACGCGTCGATGTGCCGCTGCGCAGCGATCGCGAGACCCACGGCGAGCTCGGCGGTCGAGGTCTCGTGCACCGAGGCCGCGTTCGCGAAGACCAGACCTTCGGGCAGGATGGCGGCGACGCCGTCGTAGCCGATCGACTGGCCCTGCACGAGCCCCACCTCGACGCCCTCGAGACGCGCGAGCACGCGTGCCATCGACATGTAAGGCGGCACGACGATGTCGAACCGGTCACGCGGAGCGGCCGCGTCCATGGGCCACACCACCAGCTCGACGCCGTCGGGCAGGGCGCCCAGATCCGCGGCGAGCTGCTCGGTGGGGACGCTGACGACGAGATTCCGGGTGTCTGTGGTCACCCGCTCCACGCTACCGGCGCGGTGCGGGGCCGGCGTCGCGGGGCGGCGCTACGCTCGCGTCGAGCGGCGACCGCGACCGGCGGCGGCGCCTGGGCGGAGGAGGCGGACGTGGTTCCCGAGATCAACTACTGGGCGGTGCTGATCGCGACGGCGTCGAGCATGGTCGTCGGCTCGATCTGGTACACGCCGAAGGTCTTCGGCACGAGATGGGCGAAGCTCGCGAACGTCGACATGAACCGGCCGGGCGCAAGTGCCGTGGTGCCGATCGTGGTGACGCTGATCGTCAGCTTCGTGACCGCGTGGGTGCTGGCCGGCGCCTCGTCGATCGCCTGGCACTTCTACGGCGGCAGCTACCTCTGGACGGCGCTGCTCACGGGCGTGATCCTCTGGGCGGGCTTCACCGCGGCGCGCTTCATCACCCACGACGCCTTCGAGGGGCGGCCGTCGTCGCTGACCGTGCTCAACATCTCGCACGAGCTGGTGACCATCATCGTGATGGCGCTCATCATCGGCGTGTGGCCGCCGGCCGGCACAGTCTAGAAGCGGGACGGATGCCGCGGCTCAGGCCGCGGCGCCCACCACGGCGGCGATGGCCGACGTGAAGAACGACAGGCCGTCGACGCCCGACCGCATCGCGGCGGCGGTGTCGGGACCGAAGCCCGGCTCGACGGCGTGCTCGGGGTGGGGCATGAGGCCGACCACGTTGCCCCGCTCGTTGGTGAGGCCGGCGATGTCGCGCAGCGACCCGTTCGGGTTCACGCCGAGGTATCGGAAGGCGACAAGCCCCTCGCCCTCGAGACGGTCGAGTTCGGACTCCGAGGCGATGTAGCCGCCGTCGGCGTTCTTGAGCGGGATGACGATCTCCTGGCCGGAGGCGAAATCGCTGGTCCACGCGGTGTCGTTGTTCTCGACGCGCAGCTTCTGGTCGCGGCGGACGAACTGCTGATGCGCGTTGCGGATCAGCCCGCCCGGCAGCAGGTGAGCCTCGACGAGCATCTGGAAGCCGTTGCAGATGCCGAGGATGGGCATCCCCTTGGCCGCGGCATCCTTCACCTCTGCCATGATCGGCGCGAGCGCCGCGATGGCTCCGGCGCGCAGGTAGTCGCCGTAGCTGAAGCCGCCGGGAAGGACCAGCGCGTCGACGCCGTCGAGGTCGTGCGAGCCGTGCCACAGGGCGACGGCCTCGCCGCCTGCGATCTCGATCGCGCGCTGCGCGTCGCGGTCGTCGAGCGAGCCCGGGAAGGTGATGACGCCGATGCGGGCGGTCATTCCACGACCTCGATGCCGACGACGTCCTCGATCACGGAGTTGGAGAGGATCTCGTCGGCGATGCGCCGGGCCTCGGCGAGCACCCCGTCGGTGACCTCGCCGTCGACGGTGAGCTCGAACCGCTTGCCGATGCGCACCGCGCTGAAGTCGGAGACGCCGAGACGGGCGAAGGCGCCGGTGACGGCCTTTCCCTGCGGGTCCAGAAGCTCGGCCTTGGGCATGACGTCGACGACGATGGTGGGCATCGCGATCCTCCTGGCGGCCGGAGGCCGCAGCTATCGGTCGTTGAGCGACGAGCGCAGCGAGGAGTCGAAACGCCGGATGTCGCGGGCAGGGGTCCCCACCAGTCTACGGGCCCGTGCGCGTGGCGTTTCCCGGGTCGCGCAAACCCCTGTGACACAACCGTGATCAAACCGTGGGAGCGCTCCCTTGACTTCGTGGGAGCGATCCCATAGCGTTGCGTCTCGATCGATGGGAACGCTCCCACGAGACACCACCGGCACGGTTCCCTCCGGGCCGATCCTGCAACACACACGACCCTGACAACACAAAGGAGTGACAGTGAACGCACGCGCCTTCCGCAGAAGCGCTGTGGCAATCGCCGCATTCTCGGCTTCGGCCATCGTCCTCGCCGGCTGCGCCGGCGGCAACGGAGACGACGCCGGAAGCGAGGACGGCCAGATCACGCTGACCCTGGCCACGTTCAACGACTTCGGGTACGACGACGAGCTCCTCCAGGAGTACATGGACGAGAACCCGAACATCAAGATCGTCCACAACAAGGCCGCCATCACCGACGACGCCCGCACGAACTTCTTCGCGAAGCTCGGAAAGGAAGGCCTCGCCGACATCGAGGCGGTCGAGGTCGACTGGTTCGCCGAGGCCATGCAGTACTCCGACCTGCTCGCCGAGGTGCCCGACAGCGCCAAGGGCCGCTGGGTCGAGTGGAAGGAAGAGGCCGCGACCGACGCCGACGGCCGTCTCGTCGGCTTCGGCACGGACATCGGCCCGCAGGCCGTCTGCTACCGCGCCGACCTGTTCGCCGCCGCGGGCCTGCCCTCGACGCCCGACGAGGTCGCCTCGGCGATCGACGGCGACTGGGACACGTTCTTCGACCTGGCCGACAAGTACAAGGCTGCGACCGGCAAGCCGATGCTCGACTCCGCGAACTCCGCGTTCCAGGGCATCGTCAACCAGATCGAGTTCCCGTACGACGAGCCCGACGGCACCGTCGTCGCGACCGACAACCCCGACCTCGAGGCTGCGTACAACCTCGTCGTCGAGCGCGGCATCCCGAACTCGGCCTACTCGGGCCAGTGGTCGGACGACTGGAACGCGTCGATGGCCAACGGTGAGTTCGCCGCCATGCTGTGCCCGCCGTGGATGCTCGGCATCATCTCGGGCAACGCGCCCGAGGTCACCGGCTGGGAGATCGCGAACGCGTTCCCGAACGGCGGCGGCAACTGGGGCGGCTCGTACCTGACCGTTCCCGCCAACGGAAAGAACGTCGACGAGGCTCTCAAGCTCGCCGACTGGCTGACCGCTCCGGAGCAGCAGGAGAAGACGTTCGTCAACGTCGGCGCCTACCCGAGCGCCCTCGACGCGCAGAGCTCGTCGGCGATCACCGATTCCACCAACGAGTACTTCGCCGACGCGCCGACCGGCACGATCTTCGCGGACCGCTCCGCGGCGATCACCGTGACGCCCTACAAGAGCGCGGACTACTTCAAGTACAACACCGCACTGCAGGACGCCATCACCCGCGTCTTCGACGGCACCCAGGACGCCCAGGCGTCGTGGGACGCGTACGTCGCCGAGGTCGAGGCCTTCTGATAGGCCGACACTGACGATCCGGTCCGCTCCCGCAGACCAGGTCTGACAGCAGAAGCGGAGTGCGTGCGGGTCCCCCGGCCCGCGCGCACTCCGCCTCCACGCCCACCCTCGACACCCGAATCGGAGCCACCGGTGACCACGACCGCCACCCGTACGACGGCATCCGGGCCGGCCGATCGGCCCGATCCGGAACGCCAGCCGCGCGTCCTCTCCTTCTCCCACCGCCTGAGCCGCTGGGACCTGAAGCTCTCCCCCTACCTCTACATCTCGCCGTTCTTCATCCTGTTCGCGATCGTGGGCCTCTTCCCGATCGTCTACACGGCGGTGATCTCGTTCCAGGAGTGGGACCTCGTCCGCAACTCCGGCACCTTCGTCGGGTTGGACCAGTACGTCTGGATCCTGTCCCAGGCCGACTTCTGGATCGCCCTGCGGAACACCTTCAGCATCTTCCTGCTCTCGTCGGTGCCGCAGCTCATCCTGGCGCTGTTCATCGCGGCGATGCTCGACAAGAACATCCGGGCCAAGACCTTCTGGCGCATGAGCGTCCTGCTCCCGTACGTCATGGCCCCGGTCGCCGTCGCGCTGATCTTCAGCAACCTCTTCGGCGACAACCACGGCCTCGTGAACAACGTGCTCACGAACCTCGGCCTGAACCCGATCGCCTGGCACAAGGACCCGTTCTGGAGCCACATCGCCATCGCCACGATGGTGAACTTCCGCTGGACCGGCTACAACGCCCTCATCCTCCTCGCCGCCATGCAGGCCGTGCCGCGCGAGTACTACGAGGCGGCGACCGTGGACGGCGCCAACGCGTTCCGCCAGTTCTGGAGCATCACGCTCCCGTCGCTGAAGCCCACCCTGATCTTCGTCATCATCACGTCGACGATCGGCGGTCTCCAGATCTTCGACGAGCCCCGCATGTTCGACCAGACCGGCCGCGGCGGTGCCGCGGGCCAGTGGCTGACGATCACGCTGTACCTATACAACATCGGCTGGGGCGAGTTCAACTTCGGACGTGCCGCCGCCCTCGCGTGGATCCTCTTCATCATCATCCTGGCGATCGGCCTCATCAACCTCGCCATCACCCGCGCCCTCGTACGTGACGAGGGCGGACGCGGGGTCATCCAGCGCCGTCGCGGCGGCCGGAAGGGAGCCCAGCAGTGAGCGCCATCAGCACCCCGCCCCTCGCGGTCGTCGAGGAGAACCTGCCCAACGCGCGCCGGAGCCGGCGGACCACGAAGATCCGCGGCGTGCGCGCCGGGGTCTGGGTGTACGTCGGTCTCGGGGTCGTCGTGGTCTCGGCCCTCTTCCCCTACTACTGGTCGTTCCTGATCGGCTCGGGCGACGCCTCGACCATCAACAACCCGAGCATGTCGTGGCTGCCCGGTGGCAACTTCATCGACAACGCGCTGAAGGTCATCAACGACCCTGCCGTGAACTTCTGGCAGGCGCTGTGGAACTCGATCTTCAGCTCGACCGTGATCGCGGCATCCGTCGTCCTGTTCTCGACCCTTGCCGGCTGGGCGTTCGCGAAACTCCGCTTCCCCGGCGGCAAGTGGCTGCTGGCCTTCGTGGTCGCCACCATGGCGGTGCCGATGCAGCTCGGCGTCGTGCCGCTCTACCTGCTCTTCTCCGACCTGGGCTGGACCGGGCAGATCGGCGCCATCATCATCCCCGCGCTCACCAGCGCGTTCGGTGTGTTCTGGATGACGCAGTATCTGTCGCAGACCGTGCCGGACGAACTGATCGAGGCGGCGAGAGTGGACGGGGCCAACATGCTCCGCACGTTCTGGACGGTGGGCGTGCCCGCCGCGCGGCCCGCAGCCGCGATGCTGTTCCTCTTCACCTTCGTCGGGGCGTGGAACCAGTTCTTCTGGCCCTTCATCGTGCTCGACCGGCAGAGTCCCACGCTCCCGGTGGCGCTCTCGCTCCTGCAGTCGAACTACTTCGTCGACTACTCGGTCGTGCTCGCCGGCGTGCTCCTCGCCACCATTCCGCTCCTCATCGTCTTCGCCTTCACGGGGCGGCAGCTGGTGAGCGGCATCATGGCCGGCGCCGTCAAGGGCTAGACCCTTTCCCCTCCCCACAGCCTTCGGCATCCTGACACCGACGTTCTCCGAGAGGATCATTGACCTCATGACGACCGCGATCCCTCGCGCCTTCCCCCAGGACTTCCTGTTCGGCGCCGCGACCGCCGCCTTCCAGATCGAGGGCGCCGCCCACGAAGACGGCCGCCGCGACTCGATCTGGGATGCGTTCTGCCGCGTGCCGGGCGCCGTCATCAACGCCGACAACGGCGACGTGGCGTGCGACCACTACCACCGCTACGGCGATGACGTGGCGCTCATGAAGGAGCTGGGCCTGCAGACGTACCGCTTCTCGACGTCGTGGTCGCGCGTGCGGCCCGACGGCGGGGCGGTCAACCTCAAGGGCCTCGACTTCTACAAGCGACTGGTCGACGAGCTGCTCGGGGCCGACATCCTCCCGTGGCTGACGCTCTACCACTGGGACCTGCCGCAGGCGCTGCAGGAGAAGGGCGGCTGGGCGAACCGCGACACCGCGGACCTCTTCACCGAGTACGCGCTGACGATGCACGACGCCCTGGGCGACCGGGTCAACGTGTGGACCACGCTCAACGAGCCGTGGTGCTCGTCGTTCCTCAGCTACACCGCGGGCATCCACGCGCCGGGCCACTACAGCGTCGAGGAGGGCGTGCTCGCCGCGCACCACCTGCTGCTCGGCCACGGCCAGGCCGTGCGCGAGCTGCGCTCTCGCGACGAGTCGCTCAAGCTCGGCATCACGCTGAACCTCACGGTCGCCGAGCCGGTCGACGAGAACGACCCCGCCGACGTCGACGCGGCGCGCCGCATCGACGGCCAGTTCAACCGCTGGTTCCTCGACCCGATCTTCCGCGCGCAGTACCCCGCCGACATCGTGGAAGACATCCGGAAGGTGGATGCTGCGGCCATCGCCGCGTGGGAGACCGCCGTGCGCCCGGGCGACCTCGAGACCATCGCGACGCCCATCGACACGCTCGGCGTGAATTACTACCACGGCGAGTACGTGGGCGGCCGCGAGCCGGTGAACCCGCCGATCGGCGGCGACGCGCCGACCGACCGTCCCGCCCGGTCGCCGTACCCCTCGCACGAGGGCATCTACTGGCACGAGCGCGGCCTGCCCCGGACTCCGATGCAGTGGGAGGTGCAGCCCGAGGGGCTGACGACCCTCCTCGAGCGGGTGTGGGACGAGTACGCGCAGCAGGCCGGCACCGTGCTCTACGTCACCGAGAACGGCGCCGCCTACGACGACGAGCTCGTCGTCGAGGGTGAGACGAAGGCCGTGCACGACGCCGACCGCGTCGAGTTTCTCCGTGGGCACCTCGGTGCGATCCTCGACGCGGCCGAGGTCGGCGTCGACGTGCGCGGGTACTTCTACTGGTCGCTCCTGGACAACTTCGAGTGGGCATGGGGCTACGAGAAGCGGTTCGGGATCGTGCGCGTGGACTACGACACCCAGGAGCGCACACCCAAGGACAGCGCGCTCGAGTACAGCCGCATCATCGGCGCTCGGGCGATCGACCTGGAGTCCGCGCGCGCGGCGGCCGTCGCGTCGTAGCACTGCGCCGCGGGGTGCCGCGGCGCAGTAGCATCCGGGAAGGAGGGGACAGGAATGAGCACCGACGCCATGCGGCGCACCCAGCGGGGAGCCGGCACTGCACACGCCGTGACGATCGAAGAGGTCGCCGCCGCGGCGGGGGTCTCCCGCTCGACGGTCTCCCGCGTCGTGAACGGCTCGACGGCCGTGAGCCCCGAAGCCCTGGAATCGGTGACGCGCGCGATCAACGAACTGAACTACGTCCCCAACCGCGCTGCCCGGTCGCTGGCGAGCCAGAAGACGCACGCCATCGCGCTGATCGTCCCCGAGGACACCACGCGGTTCTTCGGCGACCCGTTCTTCGCGGCGATCGTGTCGGGCATCAATTCGCGTCTCAGCCGCTCGGACTACGTGCTCAACCTCTTCATCGCCAGTGACGACCCGGGCGACAAGACGACGAGCTACGTGCGCTCGGGTGCCGTGGACGGCGCCATCGTGGTCTCGCACCACACCAGCGACACGTTCATCGACCGCATCGCGAGCGTCGTGCCCGTCGTCTACGGCGGCCGGCCGGTGCGCGAGCGCGAGCGCGACTACTACGTCGACGTCGACAACGTCCGCGGGGCGTATGACGCCACGGTGTATCTGATCGAGAGCGGTCGACGCCGCATCGCGACGATCACCGGCCCGCGCGACATGCCCGCCGGTGTGGACCGCCTGCAGGGATACCGCGATGCGCTGGCCGCCTGGGATCTCGACGAGATCGCGGTCGAAGACGGCAACTTCACCGCCGACGGCGGCGCCGACGCGATGCGCCGGGTGCTGGCAACCGGAGCCCAGCCCGACGCGGTCTTCGTCGCCAGCGATCTCATGGCGCGGGGCGTGCTGACGGTGCTCACGGCCGAAGGGCTGCGCGTCCCCGACGACGTCGCGATCATCGGCTTCGACGACTCGCCCGTGGCCACCTCCGTCACGCCGCAGCTGACGACGATGCGTCAGCCCTCGTTCGCACAGGGCGAGCGCATGGCCACGGTGCTGCTCGACCTCCTCGCGGGGCGGCATCCGCGTCACGTCACGATCCTCGAGACCGAGCTCGTCATCCGCGAGTCGGTCTGACGCGCCCCTGCTCCCCCCGCCGCCCCCTCGTTCCGCAGTCACTTTTCGCGTCCGCGGGGCGGTGGAACCCGCACCTTGCGACTGCGGAACACCGAAAGGCCTTCGCTCCGCAGTCGGGTTTGGCGGGACCGGGGGGCGCGAAGCCGCACGATGTGACTGCGGAAGGCGACGTGGGTTGGGGGGGAGAACTCAGCCGCGGCCGGGAGCCGTCGCGTGCAGGAGATTGCGCCACGGGTCGTCGAAGGCCACCGTGCGGCCGTCGTCGCGCACGTCGAGGCCGTGGTGGCGCAGGCGCTCGGCGAGCTCGCCCAGGGAGTCGGCGTCGGGGAGGGTCAGATCCACGCGGCCGAGGCCCAGCGCCGGCATCCGCGGTCCCGCGCCGCGCGAGTTCCACACGTTCATCGCCATGTGGTGGTGGTAGCCGCCGGCGCTCACGAACAGGGCCTGGTTGCCGAGCTCGGCGGTCTGGTCGAATCCGAGCGCGTCGACGTAGAACGCGCGGGCGCTCGCGACGTCGCCGACCGACAGGTGCACATGACCGACGGATGCTGCGTCCTGCCCCGTCCCGCCGCTCGCGGCCCGCTCCGTCAGGTGCTCGCGGAGGAAGCCGTTGGGGTCGAGGTACAGCGTCGCCATCTCGACACTGCCGTGAGTCCACGACCACTCGGTGCGGGCCCGGTCCCAGTACAGCTCGACGCCGTTGCCCTCGGGATCGGTGAGGTAGAAGGCCTGGCTCACGAGGTGGTCCGCCGAGCCGGTGAAGGTCTGCGGCGCGCGCTGCGCGACGCTGTAGAGCGCGGCCGCGAGGGCCTCCTGCGTCTCGAAGAGGATCGCCGTGTGGAAGAGCCCGGCCGCGCCGGGGCTCGCGTGGCGCAGGGCGGGCTCGTGCTTCAGGATGACGACCGGTCTGCCCGCGCGCCCGAGCACGACCTCGTCGCCCTCGGCCGACAGCACCTGGAGTGTGATGACGTCGCGGTAGAACGCGGTCATGCCGTCGAGGTCGCCGACGAGAAGCGTCACGGCGCCCATCGAGGTATCGGCGGCGAGGCGGTCAGGGTGCGCGATCTCATTCACGTGTAGCTACAACCATTTGCGCGCAGCTTCCATTCCCGCTTCATCGCTCCGGTCCTCCGGGTTTGGGGCGCGATTCGTCCGTTGGGGCGCACAAATCGCGCCCCAACGGACAGAGTGCGCCCCAAACCCCAGAAACAGGTCGGGGACGGATGCTGCGCCTCGGCGCTACTTGACCTGCGAGTCCTGCGGGTCGCCGCCGAGCTGGCCGACGGCGGGGAGCGGGCCGCCGTCGTCGGCGCCGGTCCTGCGCCAGCGGGCGATGGCGTTGCCGAGGTGGTAGATCAGCAGGGCCGCGGCGGCGCCGATGACGATCGCGCCAAGCTGGAAGTCGCCCCACACCATGGTGAAGCCGGCGATCGCGATCACGAGCGAGACGGCGGCGGTGTACTGGTTCACCGGGCGCGAGAAGTCCACGCGGTTGTCGACCCAGATCTTGATGCCGATGATGCCGATGAGGCCGTAGAGGGCGGTGGTCACGCCGCCGAGCACGCCGGCGGGGATCGAGTTGAACACCGCGCCGACCACCGGCGAGAGCGACAGCAGGATCGCGAAGACGCCCGCGACCCAGTACGCGGCCGTCGAGTACACGCGGGTCGCCGCCATGACGCCGATGTTCTCGCCGTAGGTCGTCGTGCCCGAACCGCCGAAGGTGCCGGCGAGCACGGTGGCGGCGCCGTCGGCGATGAGCGCGCGACCGGTGTACTGATTGACGGATGCCTCGGTCATCGTCGCGACGCCGCGCACGTGCCCGACGTTCTCGGCGATCAGCACGAGCACGACCGGCAGGAACATCGCGATGACACTCCAGGTGCCGGGGCTGCCGAATGTCGGGAACTGGAACGTCGGCAGGCCGACCCACTGCCCGTTCGCGACGAGCTCGTTCACCTGGGTGAAGTCGACCTCCTGGCGCAGGAGCGCCACGATGTAGCCGACGATCACGCCGAGGAAGATCGAGATGCGCCCGAGGAAGCCGCGGAACAGCACGCTGCCGAGGATCACGGCGACGAGCGTGATGGTCGCGGTGATCGGCGCCTGCTGGAAGTTCTGCCACGCGACCGGGGCGAGGTTGAAGCCGATGAGCGCGACGATGGCGCCGGCGACGACCGGCGGCATGAGCTTCTCGATCCAGCCGAGCCCCGCGAACTGGACGATGAAGCCGACGGCGGCCAGCAGCACGCCGACGGCGACGATGCCGGCGAGGGCCGAGCCCATGCCCTGCGAAGCGGTGGCGGCGGTGACCGGTGCGATGAACGCGAACGACGAGCCGAGGTAGCTGGGGAGGCGGTTCTTCGTGATCAGGAGGAACAGCAGCGTCCCGATGCCCGAGAAGAGGAGCGTCGTCGAGACGGGGAAGCCCGTCAGCACCGGCACCAGGAACGTCGCGCCGAACATCGCGATGACGTGCTGGGCGCCGATCGCGACCGTCGCGGGCCAGTTCAGCCGCTCGTCGGGCTTCACCACCTTCCCGGGTTCGACGGTCCGGCCGTTGCCGTGAATGGTCCACAAAGGCATGCGCGCTCCTTAGCGCTCGGGTGATGGTGCGAGGATCACCCTAGCGAGCGGGTGCGCGCGAGTTGCCTCGGCCACGCGGCATCCGGGAGGCTGGACGGATTCCGGCTCGCACCCGGACCTTCGATGCCGAACCGACGGAGAGATGTGACCGACCCAGCGACCCTGCCCATGCCGCCCGCGCTCGAGTTCCGGGGACTCCACAAGCGGTTCGGCGAGAAGGTGGCCGTGGCCGACATCAGCCTGCGCGTGCCGGCGGGATCGTTCTACGGGCTGGTCGGCCCGAACGGCGCCGGCAAGACCACGACGCTGTCCATGGCGACCGGACTCCTCATGCCGGACGCGGGTCAGGCGCTGGTGCACGGGGTCGACGTGTGGCGCGAGCCGGTCAAGGCGAAGGCGATGGTCGGCAACCTCGCAGACGGCGTCAAGCTGTTCGACCGCCTCACGGGCGAGCAGCTCGTCACCTACAACGGGCTGCTCTTCGGCCTGCCGCACGACGAGATCGCCCAGCGCACGGCCGACCTGCTCTCGCTCATGGACATGACGGATGCCGCGGGCACGATGGTCGTCGACTACTCGGCGGGCATGACCAAGAAGATCGCGCTCGCGTGCGCCCTCGTTCACGCCCCGCGGCTGCTCGTGCTCGATGAGCCCTTCGAGTCGGTCGATCCGGTGTCGGCGGCGAACATCGAGGACATCCTCGCGGGATATGTCGGCGGCGGCGGCACGGTCATCGTCTCGAGCCACTCGATGGACCTCGTCCAGCGGATGTGCGACCACGTCGCGATCGTCGCGGCGGGTCGCCTGCTCGTCGCGGGCACCGTCGACGACGTGCGTGCGGGGGAGTCTCTGCAGGACCGCTTCGTCGAGCTCGTCGGCGGCCGTCGCCACACGGAAGGGCCGGAATGGTTGCGACGCTCCTGAGGCTGCGGTTCCGGGTCCTCGGCAACCAGCTCGCGCGCAGCCCGTGGCAGCTGGTCGGGTTCATCCTCGGTGCCCTCTACGGCGCGCTGCTCCTCGTGGGCATCGTCGCGGGCCTGGTCGCGCTGGGATTCGCCGACGTCCGGCTGGCGGGCGTCATCATCGTGGGTGCCGGCTCGCTGGTGACGCTGGGGTGGGCCCTCATCCCTCTCGTGGCGTTCGGCGTCGACACGACGCTCGACCCGGACCGCCTGGTCGTGTTCCCCCTGACGACCTCGCGGATGATGGTCGCGCTCACGCTCGCCGCGGCCTGCGGCGTCCCGGGCATCGTGACGTCCGTGGCAGCGCTCGCGACGATCGCGACGTGGGCGCACTGGCCCGCCGCGCTCGTCGCCTGGCTGGTGAGCACGCCGCTGGCGGTGCTCACGGCGGTGGTCGCGTCACGCGCCGTGGCGACGGTCGCCTCCGGTTTCGGGGGAGGCCGACGCTTCCGCGAGGTCGCGGGCATCCTCATCTTCATCCCGCTCATCCTGGCGGGGCCCCTCATCGCGGGGCTCGCCAGCGGGGTCAGCGTGAACGCGGACACCATCGCCGAGCTGGTGCCGCTCCTCGGCTGGACGCCGCTCGGCGCCGCCTGGGCCGTGCCCGCCGACGCGGCCGCCGGCGATCTGCCCGCCGCCGCGGCGAAGCTGCTCATCGCGCTCGCCACCCTCGCGGCGCTGTGGCTGCTGTGGCGCGCCTCGCTCGCGCGCTCCCTCGTGCGGCCCCGGCTCACGTCGGCCGCCGCCGTGCGGGCCGGGTCGATCGGGTGGTTCGGGCGCGTGCCGACGGGCACCGCGGGCGCGGTGTTCGCGCGGGCGCTGACGTACTGGACGCGTGACCCGCGGTATCTCCGCCAGCTCATCGCCGTGCCCCTCGTGCCGGTGCTGCTGTGGTTCTACGCCCGCGACGGCGACCCATTCGCGGCGCTGGCGTTCTCGGCGCCGATCATCGCGTTCATCATCGGCATCGTGGTGTACGCCGACATCTCATACGACGGCACGGCGTTCGGCACCGAGGTCGCGACGGGAGCGCGCGGTCGCGCGGACCGGCTCGGGCGCATCCTCGCCGCCGCCGCCGTCGCGGTGCCGCTGGTGCTGCTGGCCGCGGCACTGCCCTTCGCGTTCGCGGGCGACTGGACGCAGTTCCCCAGCATCCTCGGCATGGCGCTCGGCATCCTCTTCACCTGCTACGGCGTCTGCGCCGTCACCTCGGCCCAGCTCGTGGTGCCGGTTCCGGGCTCGGGCGACAACCCGTTCAAGCGCGTCCCCGGCACGACGTTCCTGCAGGGCGTGGCGTTCTTCGGCATCTGGCTGGTGGCGCTCGCGCTCTCGTCGCCCGCGGTGATCGTCGGGATCATCGGGTACTTCACGCGGAACCCGACCGTGAGCTGGATCGCGTTCGCCATCGGGATCGTGGGCGGCACCGCGGTGCTCGTCGCCGGCATCCTGATCGGCGGCAAGATGCTCGACAGCACCGGGCCGGTGCTGCTCGCGCGTTTGAAGGCGATGAAGAACGCGTGACAACGCCGGATGCCGCGCCGCGGCGTCAGGCGGCGGTGAGGCGCTCGAGCAGCTCGCGGTAGCGGGCGGTGGTGCGGTCGATGATGTCCGCCGGGAGTGCGGGCGGCTCCCCCTCGCGCGGGGCCGCCCAGTTCGCGGCCAGCCAGTCCCGCACGATCTGCTTGTCGAAGCTCGCCATGCGCTCGTCGGGGGTCGTGCCGGACGCCCAGGCCGCGGCATCCCAGTAACGGGACGAGTCGCTCGTGAGCACCTCGTCGGCGAGCGTCAGCACACCGTTGCCGTCGAGACCGAACTCGAACTTCGTGTCGGCGAGGATCACGCCGTGCGCCTCGGCCGTCGCGGCCGCGCGCGCGTAGATCTCGAGCGAGAGGTCGCGGAGCTCCGCCGCGCGATCGGCGCCGACGAGCTCGACGGTGCGCTCGTACGAGATGTTCTCGTCGTGCTCGCCCAGTGGAGCCTTGTAAGCGGGCGTGTAGATCGGCTCGGGCAGCCGGTCGCCGTTCGAGAGCCCCTCGGGGAGCGAGATGCCGCACACCGTGCCGTTCTCGCGGTACTCCGCCCAGCCCGACCCGGTGAGGTACCCGCGCACGACGCACTCGATCGGGAGCATGTCGAGGCTCCTCACGACCATCGCGCGTCCGGTGACGGCCTCCGGGATCAGGCTCTTCAGGTCATCGGCCGTGTTGGCTTCACCGTCGGCCCCGAGGGTGAGCTCGTGCGAGGAGGCGAGATGATTCGGGATGCTGCGGCCCCCGTCCGCGCCCGCGAGCCGGTCGAACCACCAGAGGCTGAGGGTGGTGAGCAGCTCGCCCTTGCCAGGGATGCCCGGCGAGAGCACGTGGTCGAACGCGCTGACGCGGTCGCTCGCCACGACCAGCATGCGCTCGGGCGTCGCCCCCTCGGGCGTGTCCGCCGGAACGTACAGGTCGCGCACCTTGCCGGAGTAGGCGTGGCGCCAGCCGGAGAGCTCGGTCGTGGGGGTGGGGATAGCCGTCACCCGTCCATTATCCCGGGTGACTGCGGCGGGTTTCGGGGCGAGGTCGCGTGGACCGCGGGCGGGCTCACGGCGTGATCTCGTCGACGTGCGCGAACGCCTCGGCGACGAGCGCGGGCCAGCGGTCCGCAGCATCGGTCCCCACGGTCGCCCACTCGCGCATCGGCCTGCCGCGCATGACGGCGGGCTCCGCCGCGCCGGCCTCGGCCAGTTCGCCGACGCGGCTCTCGGGCAGCTTCACCATCAGTGCGCCCTCGAAGGTCACGAAGGCGAACACCTTTCCACGCACGTTCAGGCCCTCGGATCCGAACATCGCGCCGAGCGAGACGTCGGGCCGGGCCGTCCACTCCGCGACGATCGGGTCGAAGATCGCGTACGACTCGGGGAACTTCTCCCTGCGCGCGGCGCCCTTGTCTGCCATGAACCTCACGCTACGACCTCCCACCGACAGAGCGCGAGGGTGCGGATCGCGCAGAAGGAGCGTATAGTCCACGTGGACTAATCGAACTGGAGTACATCATCGTGAACGACCCCGTCGCCCGCCTGACCCCGCTCGGGGTGGCCGTGCTCGCACTGCTGAGCGAGGGCGACATGCACCCGTACGAGATGATCCGGCTCATGCACTTCCGCCGTGACGACCGGCTCGTCACGATCACCAACGGCACGGTCTACCACACCGTGGGGCGGCTCGAGCGGGCGGGACTGATCGCCGAGGTCGGCGTCGACCGCGACGGCAACCGACCCGAGCGCACCACCTACACGCAGACGGATGCCGGCGCCGCCGCGGTCCTCGAATGGGTGCGCCGCGAGCTGCCGCGCGTGGACCGCCCGGCCGAGTTCCGCGTCGCGCTCGCCGAGGTGCACGGCCTGGATCGCGATGAGGCGATCGAGCTGCTCCGTGCCCGTCGTGCGGCGCTCGCCGCGTCGCTGGAGTCCCTCGAGGACGGCCACCGGCACGCGCTGGACAAGGGCGTGCCCGAGCAGTACCTCATCGAGATCGGGCGCGAAGCGGCGCTCCTCCACGCCGAGCTCGCGTGGATGGACGCGATGCTCCCGCGCATCGCCGATCCCGACTTCGCCTGGGGGCGCGACGAGGCCCCCTCCGAACGCTATCTCGCCCAGAGAAAGGCAGCACGACAGTGACCACCCCCGAAACCCCGGATTCCACCCGCACGGCGGGCGCGGCATCCGCCACCGCTCGGGTCGCCGGCCCGATCACCGGTGCCTACGCGGTGGGGCACAAGCCCCGCAGCCCGTGGCCCGCCCTCTGGGCGCTGGTCATCGGCTTCTTCATGATCCTCGTCGACACGACGATCGTCTCGGTCGCGAACCCCGCCATCAAGGCGGCGCTCGACCCCGACACCAACAACCTCGACAACGTCGTGTGGGTCACCTCGGCCTACCTGCTCGCGTACGCGGTGCCGCTTTTGATCACCGGACGCCTCGGCGACCGGTTCGGGCCCAAGAACATCTACCTGATCGGGCTGACGGTCTTCACGCTCGCGTCGCTGTGGTGCGGCCTGTCGGGCACCCTCGAGATGCTCATCATCGCCCGTGCGGTGCAGGGCCTCGGCGCCGCGCTGATGACGCCGCAGACGATGGCCGTCATCACGCGCACCTTCCCGCCGAATCGCCGCGGCGCGGCGATGGGCCTGTGGGGCGCCACCGCCGGTGTCGCGACCCTCGTCGGGCCGCTGGCCGGGGGTCTGCTGGTCGACGGCTTCGGGTGGGAGTGGATCTTCTTCATCAACATCCCGGTCGGCGTCGTCGCGTTCGTCCTCGCCTGGGTTCTCGTGCCCAAGCTCGAAACGCACCCGCACCGCTTCGACATCGTCGGCGTCGTGCTGAGCGCCGTCGGCCTCTTCCTGATCGTGTTCGGCCTGCAGGAGGGCGAGAAGTACGACTGGGCGCCGTGGGTGTGGGCGATGATCGCCGGCGGTGTCGCGGTGATGGCGCTCTTCATCTGGACGCAGGCGCGCACCAAGAACGAGCCGCTCGTGCCGCTGCCCCTCTTCCGCGACCGCAACTTCTCGGTGTCGAACCTCGGCATCGCGATCGTCGGATTCACCGTGACGAGCATGTCGCTGCCGCTGATGTTCTTCATCCAGCTCGCCCGGGGGCTCACCCCCACGCAGTCGGCGCTGCTGCTCATCCCGATGGCCGTCCTCTCGGGCGTCGGCGCGCCGTTCGCCGGCCGCCTCCTCGACCGCACCGACCCGCGGTTCCTCCTCGTGCCCGGCCTGCTCATGGTCGCGGGCTCGCTGTTCTGGTACTCGTCGCTCATGAACGTCGACACCCCGATCTGGATGTTCCTCCTCCCGTCGGCGCTCATGGGCATCGGCAACGCCGGCATGTGGGGGCCGCTCGCGACCACCGCCACGCGCAACCTGCCTCCACGACAGGCAGGTGCCGGCGCGGGCATCTACAACACCACCCGCACGATCGGTTCGGTGATCGGCTCGGCATCGATCGCGGCCTTCATGCAGGCCCGACTCGAGGCGAACCTTCCCGGCGCGTCCGACGCATCGGGCGGGTTCGGCGAAGGAACGCTGCCTCCGTTCGTCATCGACGGCTTCTCGCAGGCGATGGCGCAGGCCATCCTGCTGCCCGCCGCTGTCATGCTCGTCGGCGTCGTCGTGGTGCTTTTCCTGCGTCGGCCGAAGACGACGTCGACCGAGGATTGGCAGGCGGCGAACGCGGCTGCCGAATCCGAATAACCCCGTTCGAGGCGATTGTCAAGAGGTTGGTCGGCGGCGCCTCAGCCGCCCAGCATGGTCACATGACCGGACTCGCAGTGATCCTGCTCATCGTCGGAATCGTCCTGCTGTTGCTGGGCGTGTTCATCGAAGCGGCCAAATTCCTGCTGTGGATCGGCCTCATCATCATCGTCATCGCGGTTATCGCCTGGCTGATGCGCTTCATTCGTCGTCAGACCTGATTCCCCAGCTCAGGTCTCGCGGCGTCCGCCGGGTCCTCTCCGATCCCGGACGTCTACAGGACGCCGGCCCCGCATGTCCCCCAGCACGCGGCGCCGGCGTCCTTCACTGTGGTCCCGCGGTCACCGCCGGCCGCGTCCGCGCTCGTGCGCCCAGATCGCGAGCTCGACCCGGTTGCGGGCGTCGAGCTTCGTCATGATGCTCGCGAGGTGCGTCTTCACGGTGCTGAGCGAGACGTGCAGCTCGTCGCCGATCTCGCTGTTGCCGAGACCCCGCGCGACGCCCGCGAGCACGGCCTCCTCCCGGTCGGTGAGCGGGCTCGAGGGCGTCGCGACAGGCTCGGGCGTCGCGCCGGCGAACGCCTCGATGAGCCGCACCGTCACGTTCGGATCGATGAGCGCATCGCCGCGGGATGCCGCGCGCACCGCCTCGGCGAGAAGCACGGCGCCGGCGTCCTTGAGGAGGAACCCGCGCGCGCCCGAGCGCAGCGCTTCGTAGACGTACTCGTCGAGGTCGAAGGTCGTGATCACGACGACGGGGATCGGGTCGGCGACCTCGGGACCGGCAAGAGCTCGAGTCGCGGCAAGCCCGTCCATCGCCGGCATCCGGATGTCGAGCAGGCACACGTCGGGTCGCAGGCTCCGCGCGAGGGCGACGGCCTGGGCGCCGTCGGCGGCCTCGCCGACGACCTCGATATCGGGCTGCGCGTCGAGGATCATCCGCAGACCCGTGCGCACGAGGTCCTGGTCGTCGGCGACGAGCACGCGCACGCTCATGCGGTCCATCCTGCCCGTGGAACCGTGGCCGTGACGACCCAGCCTCCGCCGGGCGCCGGCCCCGCTTCGCACGTGCCACCCAGCAGCGCGGCGCGTTCGCGCATGCCCGTGATCCCGTAGCCGGGGGAGACGGTCCCCACGCCCCTTCCACGCAGTGCTGGCGCGCTGCGCGGAGCCTCCGGGCGCGCGGTCCCGGCTGCGGCCCCGCCGTCGTCACGGACCTCGAGCCGCACGTCGTCTGCGTCGACATCGACCCCCACGTCGATCCACGTGGCACCCCGGGCGTGGCGGCGCGCGTTCGTCACCGCCTCCTGCGCGATCCGGTACACCGCTGCCGCGACCGCCGACGGCACGCTGTCGAGGTCGCCGCCGAGCCTCACGGCGACGGCCGGGGTCGCAGCATCCGTTCCCGCCAGAGCCCGGATGTCGGCGAGGCCCGGAGTGGGCGCGAGGGCGTCGCCCGGGGCGCGCAGCACGCCCACCATCGCGCGCATCTCCCGGAGCGTCCGCGTCGCCTCGGCCTCGATCGCCTGCAGCACCCGTACCGTCGCGCCCGGGTCGTTGGCGGCCACGGCGCTGCCGGCCTGCGCCTGGATCGCGATCGCCGAGACGTGGTGCGCGACGGTGTCGTGCAGGTCGCGGGCGAGCTGCTCGCGCTCGAGCAGCCGTACCTGCTCGAGCTCGCGACTGCGGGCGCGCCGACGCCAGCGCACGGCCAGACCGAGCGTGCTCGTCGTCAACGCCACCGCCGCGCCGCCGATGACGTCGGCGATCTCGGGCGGCGACGCGACGAAGGTCAGCAGCATCCCGATCCCCACCAGCACGCCGCCGCCGATCATCGCGCGCCCGGAGCCCCAACGGAACACCGCGTAAAGCAGGATCAGGAAGTACGCCGTCGTGTACAGCTGCGGGTCGCCCGCCGTCGCGAGGCCCACGGCCGTGCCGACGGCGAACGCGATCGCGAGCATCGTGAACGGCCGCGCGCGGCGCCACAGCAGCGTGGGAGCGAGCACGGTGAGCACGACGGCCCACAGCCAGCGCCACGGCACGTCGACGCGGACGAATGCCTCGAACACCGCGAGCACGGGGATCACGCCGACGAGCACCCAGTCGCGCCAGACCCGTCGCGGCGGCGCCGGAACCGCCGCGGGCGCGTCCCAGAGCGCGCGGACCGGGCTCGTCATGCCCTCATGATAGGTGCGCACCGGCCGCCGCCACCGGGGTGCCGCTGCGGCGTCCTGCCTTGGCGCGGCGCCGGATGACGACCTCGGCGATGACGAGGTTGATCGCCCAGCCCGCGGTCATGAGCAGTGTGTGGGTGAGCGGCCGAGGCGTGCCGACCAACAATGTGTAGGGGAGGAAGACCAGCACCTGCGTGCCGGCACCCATGCCGATCGCGTAGGCGCGCGTCATCCACGCGCTGTGCGTGCGCACGTCGCCCCGCCGGATCGCGATGAACGCGACGACGATGGCACCGGCCATGGCCGTGCCGAGCGCGATGCGCACGGCGGCGAGCCCCGGGCCGGTCACGGACGCCGGCATGCCGTAGAACACGGTCATCCACAGCGCCGACAGCGCGGAGACGAGGCCCGCGGGTGCGACGATGCGCCCAGCCGAACGGTGCCAGCGCCGGCGGCGCAGCGACGGGGCGAACTGCAGCGCGCCGAGCACGAGGAACACGCTCGAGCCGATGATGTGCGCCACGACGGGGATGGGCGAGTCGAAGAACCGCGCGTTCTCCGCGGTGACCGCGGCCCCCGTGGTCAGCTGCGTCAGCCGGGCGGACCCGGCCGCGATCGGCACGAGGCTGAGGGCGATGAGCCCGGCGGGCACGAGCCATTCAGGCCGGCGTCGGATGGCCCTCGGGCGGGCGGTGGCGGTTGTCATGCCGCCATGCTCGCGAGAACGGATGCTGCGCCGCTTCGGCCGCGCGGCTCGAACCGCCTCGTCCGATCGGCCGATCGACGGCGACCGCGTCGGGGGAGGAAGGCCTCAGCTGCGGGGCTTCGGTTCGGTGGACGCCTGGGGGTTCGGCGCGGCCGGGGGCGCAGCATCCGTCGCCGTCGTCTTGGCGGCACGAGCAGCAGCGCTCGGCGTGTCGAGGTAGTGGTCGATGACGTATTCGGCGATCGCGATGGAGCTGGTCGCCGCAGGCGAGGGGGCATTGCGCAGCAGGGTGACGGGGCCGACCTGGTCGACGGCGAAGTCGTCGAGCAGCTCACCTTCGCGGCCCCACGCCTGCGCGCGCACGCCGGCGCCGTGCTTGTGCGACAGGTCCGACGAACGCAGCTCGGGGATGAACCGGCGTGCCTTCTGGAAGTACAGCGGCTTGATCAGCGACCCCGAGATCTCGTCTACGCCCATCCGCCAGTGCTGCTTCGCGAGCGGCCACGCGCCCGGCCACCGCAGCGACTCGAACGTGTCCTTCACCGACCACTGCAGCCAGTTGTACCCCTCACGGGCGAGGGCCGGTACCGCGTTCGGCCCGACGTGCACGTTGTCGTACACGCCGCGGGTGAAGTGCACCCCGAGGAACGGGAACCGCGGATCCGGGACCGGGTAGATCATGCCTTTCACCAGGTCGGTGCGCTCCGGCGCGAGCTCCCAGTACTCGCCGCGGAACGGCAGGATCTTCGGCGACGGGTCGGCGCCCACGAACCGGGCCACCACGTCGGACTGCAGCCCGGCGCACACGATGACCCGGTCGAACACGTCCTCCGACACCGGCGTCACCACCCGCACCCGGCCGTTCTCGAGCGTCATCGCGGAGACCTCGTGGCCAAGCCGCACCTGCCCGCCCGCGGCGCGCACGTCCTGCGCCATCGCCTCGGTGATGCTGGCGTAGTCCACCACGGCGGTGTGCGGCGAATGCACGGCCGCCACCCCGGCGACGTGCGGCTCGATCTCCCGCAGCCGCTCGAGATCGTCGATGCGGGTCAGATCCGGCACGCCGTTCTCGAGCGAGCGCCGCTCGATCTCGGCCAGCGCCCCGAGCTCGGACTCGTCCACCGCGACGACGAGCTTGCCGACCTCCCGGTACGGGAGCCCCTTCTGTTCGCAGAACTCGCGGATCGACACCCGCCCCGCCGCGCACAGCGTCGCCTTCAGCGACCCCGGCTTGTAATACAGGCCCGCGTGCACGACGCCGGAGTTGTGCCCGGTCTGGTGCTGCGACAGCCGGCCCTCCTTCTCCAGCACCGTCACCTCATCGCCCCGCGCACTCAACGCACGAGCGAGAGCGACACCCACGATCCCGCCGCCGACGATCCCCGTCTTGCCCATCAATGCGTCCTCACCGCTGCCGTCTTCACCCGAGTGTAGAAGCGCAGCGCCTCGTGGCCCTGCTCCTTGAAGGGGGAACCCGACTCCTTGAACCCGCCGAACGCCTGATGGATGTCCCACCCGCTCGTCGGCTGGTTCACCGACGGCTGAGGTCGCCGCGGCGCTTCAGTCCCTCGCGCGGAGGCATGGCTGTGCCCACCTGCCGGGTCCGGACTTCGGACTCTCGCCGGTTGTCCGCAGTTTCTGAGGGCTATGGCGCCGGAAACCGGGCGCACCTCCGAATTCCGGATCGGCGGAGGACCCCGCGGCGCCCGACCTCCCTGTCCGGAGTTCGGACGCTAGCGGGCGTTGCGGAGATCTTGGGCGCCGTTGCTCCGGAAACCGGGCGCACCTCCGAATTCCGGATCGGTCAGTGACGGCGTCCGCCGGGAAGGACCCGGAGGGTGCCGCAGCGGGCGTGCATCCGGCGCGCTCCCGAGGCCGGTCACGGCTCGCGGAGGCACCCGCCGTCGGCGTTCACGCCGCCGAGGTCGATCGAGACGGTGCCCGAGGTGCCGACCGAGCCGTACACGCACCCGCCCGAGACCTCCGCGCCGAACAGCAGGCTGTCGCCCACGACGCGGGTCTCGACCTTGGCCGCTCCGGCCTTCTCGAGCGCGTCGCGCACGGCATCCTCGGTCACGCCGCCCGCAGCCTGCAGCGCCTGCAGTCCCGTGGTCGCGGCGGCCACGAGGGCCTCGTTCGCGACCTGGTGCGCCTGGTCCATCAGCTCCTTGCCCGGGGCGTCGATGTCGACAGCACCCGAGCACGCCGTCAGCGCACCGCACACGAGCAGCAGGGCGACGGAGAGGGCGGTCCCCACGCGCCCTCGACGCGCCGCTGGCGCGTCGAGCGGAGCCACCGGGCGCGTGCGCCCGGGTGAGCCCCGACGCATGCGTCAGAGCCCTTCGGCGACGCGCGCGGCGATGTCGGTGCGGTGCTGGCCGCCCTCGAGGCCGATCGCGCCGAGGGCGCGGTAGACGCGATCGCGAGCCTCTGCGAACGTGGTGGCGACGCCGACGACGTTGAGCACGCGGCCGCCGGTCGCGACGAGGCCGCCGTCGGTCTCTGCGGTGGCGGCGTGCGCGAGGTGAACCCCGTCGACCGACTCCGCCTCGCGCAGGTTCGTCAGTGCGCGGCCGGTCACCGGCGACACCGGGTAGCCCTCGCTCGCGAGCACCACTGTCACGGCGACGTCGTTGGCGAAGGCCGGCAGGGGGAGATCCTCGAGATGACCGGATGCCGCGGCCAGCAGCAGCTCCGACAGCGGGTCGACGAGCCGGGGCAGCACGACCTGGGTCTCGGGGTCGCCGAAGCGCGCGTTGAACTCGATGACCTTCACGCCGTCGTCGGTCAGGATGAGGCCCGCGTAGAGGAGTCCGATGAACGGGGTGCCCTCGGCATCCAACTGGCGGATGACGGGCTCGGCGATGTCGCGCGTGACGAGTTCCACGAACTCGCGCTCGCTGCCGAACCTGCCGTCGAGCCAGGGGAGCGGCGAGTACGCGCCCATGCCGCCGGTGTTGGGGCCTTCGTCGCCGTCGAGCAGGCGCTTGTAGTCCTGGGCGGGGCTGAGCGGCAGCACGTGGTCGCCGTCGCTGAGGAAGAAGAGCGACACCTCGGGGCCGGAGAGGAACTCCTCGACGAGCACCGCGCCGGACGGCAGGTACTCGTCGGCGTGCGCGAGGGCGGCCTCGCGGTCGCTCGTCACGATGACGCCCTTGCCGGCGGCGAGTCCGTCGGCCTTGACGACGTGAGGGGCGCCCAGATCGTCGAACGCGGCCTCGACCTCGGCACGCGTGTGCGCGCGCACGGCGCGGCCCGTCGGAACCCCTGCGGCATCCATGATCCGCTTGGCGAACGTCTTCGATCCCTCGAGCTGCGCGGCCGCCTGGCCGGGCCCGAACACGGGGATGCCGCGCTTGCGCACCGCGTCGGCGACGCCCGCGACCAGCGGGGCCTCGGGGCCGATCACGACGAGGGCGACGTCGTTGTCGATCGCGAACTGGCTGACGGCTGCGGGGTCGTTCTGGTCGAGGGCGACCAGCTGCGCGTCCTGCCCGATCCCGGCGTTGCCGGGGGCCGCGAAGATCTCGTGCTCGGCCTCCTCCGACCGCAGCGCCAGGATGATGGCGTGCTCCCGCGCGCCCGAGCCGAGAACCAGGATCTTCACGGTTCCCAGCCTACCGGCGGCCCTTCCCGCTGTTTCCGAGACCCCCGTGGCGCCCACCCCATCCCGCTCCCGCGGTGTTCCGTCCCGTCGCCGCTCCGCTCCTCGCGTGTTCCGCAGTCGGTTTTGGTGGGTGAGACGCGTGGCGACCCGCACGACGTGACGGCGGAACGGCGGGCCGTCGGGCTGCCGGGGGCGTCCGCATGCGTGTTCCGCAGTCGGTTTTGGTGGGTGAGACGCGTGGTGACCCGCACGAAGTGACGGCGGAACGAGGGGCCCGGGGCACGGGGCCGGGCCCCGTGCCCCGGGCCCCTC
>NZ_JYJA01000015.1 GCF_000956465.1 Microbacterium trichothecenolyticum | reverse complement strand
CCCCACCCCATCCCCGACCGGGTGCGCGCCGCTCCCCGCCTCTCCACCCGCACTACCGAAGGGAACCACCATGACCACGGCCACTACCTCATCCCGTCGCGTGCACGCCGAGTTCACGCGCACGGAAACGATCAACGTCGTCGCGCCGACCCCCGATATCCCCGAGCTACGCCCCGCGCCGATGCCGACAGCGGCCGCGCTCTTCATCACGATCGTCCCCGTCGTCGCGATCGCCTCGAGCGTCGCGATGATCGTCGCTTACGCGTTGGGCGGGCAGTGGTGAGCCGCCACAAGAACCCCGCGAAGGCCGTCGACAAGGTCTTCCGGGAGCTCGGCGCGACACGGGAGATTGCCCGCGACGGTCGCTCGGGCGTGAAGGGCGTCTACTACCGCTTCCCTGACGGCGCCCGCCGGCACGTCCCGAACGGCGTGCCGTGGGTCGCGGCGGCCGGCTTCATCCGCGAGGTGCGCGATCGCTACGCACCGGAACCGCCGCGACCGCCGATCAGCGGCGAGCGAGTGGGGCTGGGCAGTGTGCCTGCAGTCGACCAATCGAAGATCGCCGTCACCGACCACGCCAAGCAGCGCTTCGACGAAATGTCGCTCGGCGACGACGGCATCAGCCAGTTCGAGATCGACCTGGCCCTGATCTGCCCGATGCACGTGCTGTGGATGGAGAAGCACGGCACGTACGCGTGGGTCGGCGATCGCATCGCGGTCGTCGGGCACATGCGCGAGGGGTTCCTGACCATCCGCACCTACCTCTGGACAACCGACGAACTGTGGGAGCGAAACCCGCGCCCCGAGAAGGAGTTGATCGCATGACCGTCCCGCTGGTCCTGTTCGACGACACGCCACGTGCGCGTCGCGACGACCCTGTCACGTCGCACGCGGCGGCCGACAAGAACGACACCGCCGGCTCGCGCCGCGCGGTCCTGCTCATCATGTACGCCTACGACCGGCCGCTCGCCGACCACGAAATTGAGGCGATCCACAACGAGGCCGGCGGGAAGTACACCGGCCAGCGTCTCCGCACCGCCCGCGACGAGCTCGTCGACGACGGCCGCGTGATCCACGACAGCGAGGTCATCGGCCCCAAGGGATCGGCGTGCTGGACATGGCGACTCACCACGGCCGCAGAGCGGGAGAAGCCGCCCACCGAGAAGCGACCACGCGCCCGCCGGTCGCACGCGATCGCCAACACGAAGGAGAACCAGTGAAGAAGCTCTTGAAGAGGATGGGGGACGCCGTATTCGACGTGCTCCCGTACGTCATCGTCGCCCTGTTCGTCATCGCCCTCATCCTGATCGTGTTCGGCATCCGCCTCTTCATCACGGGCGGCGACATGGGATGCGCTTTCGCGAACGACCCCGCGCTCTGCATCGCAGTGAAGGAGGGCCGACCGTGACCGCCCATGACCCGTACCTCACTCGACTCGACGACGCCACACTCGAGGCCGTCGCGCGCGACCGCGCTGTCCTCTGGCAGACCGCGATCGACAACGGCGACTACGACACCGCGCAGGTGCTGCGCGACGCGCTCTTCGCAGTGAACCGTGAGGTCGAGCGCCGCGTCGACCTCGTCATCACGCAGGGGCGCGCGATCCGCGCGCTCATCGACAACGGCGACCTGCCGAAGTCGGCGCGCGTCCGCCGCCGGTGGGCTGACACCAGGCACCTCTTCGATACGAGGACCGCGACCACCATCGCCACGGCTTCCCCCGAGGAAGCCGCCGAGTGGAAGGACGCCGATGACCAGTTCCGGCTCTGACCTCGTCCGCGTCGACGAGGACATCGTCGACGCCGAGATTGTGGAGGAAGACGAGCTTGCTGTCTTCGGTTCACCCGACGACTGGCACGGCATCATCCACGGTCTGCCCGAAGAGGCGTACCACGCTCATCCTTCGCTGTCGTCGACTCAGGTGAAGTGGCTGCTCGACTCGCCCGCGCGCTACCGGTACAACCTCACGCACCCGCAGCCCTACAAGAAGGCGTTCGACGAAGGCTCAGCGCTCCACGCTCTCGTGCTCGGCACCGGATGGGAAGTCGTGACGATCCCAGCCGACCTGCTGTCCGGCGCGAACAAGGCGATCGCGAGCGCCGAGGCAAAGGCGTGGGTCGCGAATGCACGCGACAACAACCAGATTCCGCTCAAGGCGCACGAGGTCGCGAAGGTGGAGGCGATTGCCGAAGCTGTGCTTGCCGACCCCGATGTCATCGCGGAAGGGTTGCTCACCGGCGGCCGACCCGAGGTGAGCGTGTTCGCGCACGACGCCGACACCGGTGTCGACACCCGCTGCCGGTTCGACTACCTCGCCGACGACCTGTCGTTCGCCGTCGACCTCAAGAGCGGCACGTCGGTCACCAAAGCGGGGTTCTCGAAGGCCGTTGCCGACTGGGGCTACGACGTGTCGCACGAGCACTACCTGGACACGCTCGAGATCGTCACAGGCATCCGGCCGCCGAAGTTCTACATCGCGGTCGAGAAGGAGCCGCCGTACTTCACCGCCGTGTTCAGGCTGTCCGACGACGAGATCGAGATGGGCCGGAAGGAAGCGCGTGCCGCGCGCCGGCAGCTCGCCGCGTGCCGCATGGCCGACTACTGGCCGCACCGCCGTCTCGGCATCCAGACCACCGAGGCTCCGATGCGCCGCATCTACGACCACATCGACCGATTCAAGGAGATTGCATCATGACCGACACGACTTACGCCGACGCCGCGGTCGCGACGCCCGAGCCTGAGCCGAAGCCGTCGCGACTGCGCGCCGCGCAGGCGAAGGCCGACCGCGAGCAGGCGCGCGCCGAGGCCGCCAAGGCCGACGCCGCGACGGACGCCGAGGACTTCGTTACCGCCGACGAGCGGATCGTGACGTTCTGGCGGAAGTACCGCGGCCAGGAGGTGAAGATCACCTCGCACTCGCAGCGCATGGAACGCCCGAATGGCGCGGTCGAGTGGACCGTGCACGTCACGGTCACCGCCGGCGACCACACCGTTCAGGCGTCGGCGACTCGCCACTCGACGGACTGGAACGACATCGTGGCGGACCGCCCGCACGACTCGGCGCAGACCGCCGCCCTGTCGCGCGCCCTCCGGTTCCTCGGGATCAAGCCCAACGCCCGTTCGTGAACAAGCGGACCGGCTCGAACCACCCGCCGGTCAGCATGAAGGCCGCCGTCATCACCCGTGACGGCGGCCTTTGCGTCATCAACCTGCCCGGCTGCACCGGATACGCGCAGACCACCGACCACCGCGCGAACCGCCAGGCCGGCGGCTCCCGCCTGCTCAACGACCCCGTCAACCTCATCGGCGCGTGCGTCCGGTGCAACGACGCGAAGGCGCGAGCGCACGGCGCGGTCCGCGAAGAACTCGAACGACGCGGGATCAACGTGCTCCCGTCGTCGACCCACGCGAAGACGCTCGACCGCGCTCGCGATACACCCGTCGAGTACCCCGACGGACTCACCTACAAGCTCATCGACGAGGACACCCGCGAACTCGTCGCGACCCCGATCTGAGGACTCATGGAGTACGAACTTCCGCATGACACGCCGGAACCGACCGACCCGAGGGCGCTCAACGGCGGCCACGACCTCATCTTCCGATCCCGCGAGGGAGAGTCCATCGTGCTCCACCGCCCGCAGATCGTCGGGATGGTCGTCGAGAGCACCCCATTCCGCGACTTCTACGGGACGCACCTTCGATCGGTCGTGACGACCCGCTACGCGATCGTGCGACTCAACCCGCTATCCAGCGGCGTCGTCACCACGATGTTCAAGCCGGGCAGCCTCCCCGCCGAACCCACCCCGATCTTCGACCGACTCGCGAAGGAGCGTGCGCTGTGACGAGACTCGAACCCGCCGAACTCACGGAGAGAATCGTCGGCGTCCCGCGGCACCCCACCATCCACGCAGGCCGCGCCGTCAGCACCGAAGAACGGGTCTACATCTTGCACTCGTCGGAGTGCATCGACAGCGGCATCGACCTCCGCGAGTGCCGCTTCTCGATCGCGCTCGACGAGGGCATCGACATGGACCTCTGGGAACGCTGGCAGGACCATCCCGTGCAGCTCGCCGTGCTTCTCGACGGCCGCCTCGCACCGCTGAGCGTGACCAGATGAACGAGCCCGTCATCGTGATCGGCCCCGTGTCGGGCGACGGGCTCGCTCGCCTGCTAGCCGATCTCCCAGCCAAGCCGACCACCCCGAACCTCTGGGCGCGCGTCGCCCTTCCCACCGATCCCGCAGGAGAGACAGCATGACCGAACGACGGACGAAGCGCCGCTACGCCCACGAGTTGTACCCGCACGGCGGCGAGCACGAGGTGCGCCCGCTCGCCGTCGAGGTTCCATACCTCTACGCCCGAGCGTTGGGCCTCGAGATTCGCGGCACCGGATGGTTCACCGTCGAGCCCCGTACGGTGGCCGGCGATCGCACCTGGCACCTGATCGACGCCCGCCACCGTGCGTTCAACGCTGACGCCTTGCTCCAAGGGCTCAGCGGGCAGGAAGCGTGGGAGTGGGCCGAGTCGCGTGCGCTCGAAGAGTCCGGCGAGCTCGTCTGGGAGCGTGCCCTGCTCTACGGCGTCGACCCCGACGCGCTCAAGCCGTACCCGTGCGGACCCGAGCCCGACCGGCACGAGCACCTGAGCCCGCGGGACGCGCGCGGCGCGGCGACCGTCACCGTCGTGTGGATCAAGGAGTCCGAGTGCGAAGAGTGCACCGAGCCTGTGGAGGTGCCCGATGACGCGGCGTGAGCGCCGGAAGGTGCGCGTGCACCTCCGCACGAACAACGGCCGCTGGCGCGTCGGCATCCGCCGCATCATGTCCGACCGGGGCTACAACGTCGACCTCGGCTGGTGGTTCATCGCTGTCCGCGAGAACGACGGCGTCGGCGTGCACCGCGGGTTCTGGGATCTCGGCTTCGGTCGCACGCAGAACCGGTGGCGTAAGGCTCGCCGCGCGCGACGCAAGGCGGCCGGACGATGAGCCGCCGCCCCCGCACTCCGGTCTACTGGCCGCGGATGAAGGTACGTGGCCGGCGGAACCGCGCGAAGCTCGCCGCCCGCTACACGACCCGACAGATCGTCCGCGTCGTGTTCGACGGCATCGACACGGTGAACGGTGGAGCGAGGTTCCGTGCCGCACCGCCTGGCCAGGCGACGCACATGCTCGCGATCGACGGACCAACCCGCGATGGGTACGGCCGCATCGTCAAGAGCGCGCCGGCGCCCAGGGTGCAGCCGAAGCCCAAGCCGACGCCTGAGCGCTCGTGGTCGATGGGCTTCAATCTCACGGGCGACACGAGCGCGCTCCGCGACCTGCTGTTCGGGAAGGAGGGGCACGTGAATGCCACGGGATAAGCGCCTCTACATGACGTTCCCGATCGACTTCCACCGGCATCCGAAGCTGAAACGGTTGCCGGTGGAGGTGCGGTGGACGTTCGTCGAGATGAATGGCGAGGCGCGGATCGCTGACAACGACGGCGTGTTCACCCACGAGGATGCCGAGTTCGAGTGGCCGATCGACCACCTCGAGCGTCTGGTGTCCAGTCACCCGACACGTCCTCTCGTCGTGAAGACCGACACGCACTACGTCATCCGGGAGTTCCCCGAGCATCAGGAGACGAAGGCATCGCGAGAGGAACGGCGTGCCAAGAACGCCGCGAACGGCGCGAAGGGCGGCCGGCCCCGGAAAAACCCACCCGGAACCCAACAGAAACCCAGTGGGTTACGAGTGGGAACCGACTCGCAAGCGAACGAAACCCAGCAGAAAGCAGAGTCAGAGTCAGAGTCAGAGGACTACTACTCACCTTTAGAGAGTCAGTCCAGTAGTAACCGCGCGAGCGTTTCGACGGACTCATTCGAAATCTCTGAACACACGCGCGCGTCGGCGGCCCGGAAGGGCGTCGACCTGCAGGGCATCGCGGTCGCGCTCAACGGCATCGGCATCCGCGTCGACGCATACGGCGCGATGTCGCTCGCCAACCACCTGCTCGAGAAGGCGAAGAGCTTCCCGAGCGCACCCCAGCGGTACGTGCTCGGCTGCATCACGCAGTCGCCGCACGAGATCGCGAAGTACCTACACGACTCGGGCCTCGCCGCCTGAGCCACCTCACCCGGCCCCGTCAGCATCCATCGCTGGCGGGGCCTTGTCGTGCCGCTACGGCGGCCGGAAGGAACCACACCATGCAGCTCACGCTCATCATCATCCTGGCGATCCTCGTCCTGTTCCTGCTCGTCGGCACCATCCGCGGCATCGCCGACTCGGGCGTCACCGCCGGCCTCTGGATCAACGCGCTCCGGAACGTCATCATCACCATCCTGATCGCGCTCGTCGTGCTCGCAGCGCTCCCGATCGTCGAGGCGGCGCTGACGTGATCGGCCCGACGCACGCGTCGACGATGAGGCTCGCCGACTTCCTCGACGACCGGTGCCGGATGTACGCGCTCAGCGCCGCGTACCGCGAGAAGCTCCAGCGCGAGCGGCCGTCGCCGGGACAGCTCGCGCGGATGCGGAGCGGTCGTGCCTAGGCGGGGCTCGAGCCGCACATACCGGTGCCCGCCCGACCACGCGCACGGAAAGACGACGACGTGCTACGGCCACGGATGCGGGTGCGACGACTGCCTGACGACCCACCGTGAGAAGCGGCGCAAGGAATCCCGCGACATCGCGTACGGGCGGAAGCGCGGCCTCGTGCCGGCCGGACCCACGATCGCCAAGGTGAAGGCGCTGCAAGCCGCCGGTTGGACTCTCGACCAGATTGCCGAGGCCGCCGGCACTCGCGCGTCGCAGACGAAGAGCCTCATCTACCGGCCCGCCGTCAAGGTGTTCCCCGACACGGAGGCCGCCTACCTCGCGATCCGCGGCGTGAAGCCTGAGAAGACCGGGAATGGGCAGGTCGACGCGACCGGCACCCGACGCCGCTTGCAGGCGCTCGCGTGGATGGGGCATCCGTTCCACCGAATCGCCGACGGGATCGGGATGACCACGTGGAACACGCGTTGCCTCGCGACGACCGCGCGCGGATGCACCGCCGCCACTCGCGACGCTGTCGCCGCACTCTACGACCAACTGTGGTCGCAACCCGTGCCCGATGGGTTCTCGAAGAAGCGCGCGCAGAACGCCGCGATCGCGAACGGATGGGTCGGCCCCCTCGCCTGGGACGACCACACCATCGACAACCCGAAGGCGCGGCCCGCGATCGGCCCAAGGAAGGTCGCATGAGCCGCTGGGACGAACTCACCCACGCCGAAGAGCGGGCACGCGAGTTGCGCTGGAACGCGCACAGCGGCCCGCAGTCAGCACAGCGCAAGGCCGAGAACGCCGAGCGCGACCTAGCACGAATGGAGATGGGCGATGACGTCGACGACTGATACCGCCACCGACCCGCCCGAGGTCGCATACGAGGTGCCCGGGCTCACCCTCTGGCGCGGTGACTGCCGCGACGTGATGCGCGACCACATGGCCGCCGACTCGATCCACGCGATCGTCACCGATCCGCCGTACGACCTCACGGCCGGGAAGAAGGGTGGCACCGGCGTCGCATCCGACAACCCGAAGTCGCCCGCGGGCCGCTCGCGGATCAGCACCGGCAACGGCGGCGGGTTCATGGGGCAGGGCTGGGACGCGACCGGCGTCGCGTTCGAGCCCGAGACGTGGGCCGAGGCGTACCGGGTGCTGAAACCGGGCGGCTACCTGCTCGCGTTCGGCGGATCGCGGACGTGGCACCGCATGGCCGTCGCGATCGAGCAGGCCGGGTTCGAAATCCGCGACTCTATCGCGTGGCTCTATGGCTCGGGGTTCCCGAAGTCGATGGACGTGTCCAAGGCGATCGACGCGGCCGCGGGCGCGACGCGCGAGGTCGTCGGCTACGACGCGGCGAAGGCTCGCCCGAACAAGCAGAGCTACGCGAAGGTGCCAGGCGGCGAGCGGCTCAGCGAGGGCGGCGTCGCCGGCTACCAGGACAACGGCGCGACGATCACCGCGCCGGCGACGGATGCCGCGAAGCAGTGGGACGGGTGGGGGACCGCGCTCAAGCCTGGCTTCGAGCCGATCGTCGTCGCCCGCAAGCCCGTCCCCGGCACGATCGCCGCGAACGTGCAGCTCCACGGCACCGGCGCGCTGAACATCGACGCGACCCGCGTCCCGTACGCCGACGAGGCCGACCGAGCGGAGACGACGAACAAGAACCAGCACGCGAAGTTCGGCACCGAGGCCGGCGGGAACGCCGTCTACGGCGACTACTCGATGGTCGCGCCGAAGGACTACGACTCGACCAAGGGTCGCTGGCCGACCAATGTCGTGTTCACCCACTCGCCGCTCATCGACCCGGACACGGGCGACGTTCTCGGCGACGCGTGCGCCGACGGGTGCGTCGACGGATGCGCCGTCGAGAAGATCGGGCGCGCGGGTCGCATCTTCCCGACGTTCCGGTACGAAGCGAAGGCCCCGAGCCACGAGCGGCCGGTCGTCGACGGCGTCCAGCACCCCACGGTGAAGCCGCTCGAACTCATGCGGTGGCTCGTCCGGCTCGTCGTCACTGACGGCGGCACGCTCATGGACCTCTTCACCGGCTCCGGAACGACTCTCGAGGCCGCGCTGATCGAAGGCGCAGAGGTCGTCGGCGTCGAAGGCCACCGTCCGTATATACCGCTCATCGTCAAGCGGATCACCAAGCCACTGCAGACGTCGATGTTCGGCGACTGGGAAGGAGACGCAGCATGACCGCATTCGGGATCGACCTCAGCCTCCGGTCGACGGGGCTCGTGATGTTCGACGGCGAGACGTGGGACAAAGCCACGATCGAGACGACGCCGAAGGACTCGACGCCGGGATCGTTCCTCGATCGCGTCGACGACATCGCCGACCAGATCATCAACTGGTGCGACCCCCGCCAGGGCGACGTGCTCTGTCTGGAAGGGCCCGCACTGCAAGCGAAGTCGGCGCAGCTCGACCGCATGTTCGCGCTCTGGTGGCTCGTGTACAAGCGCCTCCGCGAGCATCACGCCGAACCGTTCGTGGTCCAGGCGCAGATCATCAAGCAGCTCGCCACCGGCAAGGGCAACGCGTCGAAGGAAGCAGTGCTCATCCAGACCGTGAAGCGGCTCGGACGGTTCGTCGACGTCGAGAACTTCGACGAGTCGGATGCCGCATGGCTCGCGGTCGCCGCCGGCATCATCGCCGGGCTCGACCCGCTCCCGCTCCCGGCGGCTCACCTCAAGGGGCTGAACGAACTCATCCGGAAGGGCGCGCCGTGACCGAACCGCTCGTCGTCGAGGGCGACATCGTCATCTTCATCACCAAGCGAGTTCGGACGTTCTGGCCGCTCGGGCTCCCGCTCGAACTGCCCGGGCTGTCGGGACGTCTCGCGACCGAAGCGTCCGTCGGGTGGCGCTTCACGGAGGGGGCGTGGCGGCCGAGCGCGGTCGACGTCGTCTCGTCGATCCCGCGCCGCGACGGCACGCCGTCGTCGCTGTCGAAGACCCACGTCCTCATCGCTCAGGAACGCGACGCGTTCCTCGCCGCGTTCCCCGACGCGGCACGGCCGCCGGCCGAACACATCACCATCAACATCGAAGGAGCCGCCGAGTAATGGCGATCGTCACCGTCGAGGGCACCGTCTCTCGCATCAACCAGAACGGCGTCGGGTTCGGCGTCAAGGAGTCGTGGCAGGGCCGGGAGGGGCGCGAGGCGCACCGCTACTGGTCGGCCTGGATGCCAGACAACGTCCCCGTGCAGGTTGTCGTCGGCGACGCCGTGAAGATCACCGGGCCGCTGCGCACGCAGGTCGACCGCGACCCCCGATTCGTCGCGCACACGGTCAGCAACGCGAAGGTCGAAATCACCCGCGAGAACGGGCCCCGATCATGGGCACCCGACAACGGCCAGCCGCCCGCGGACGAGTACCCGCCCGACGACCCGTACGCCGACGGCACAGCGTGGTCGACGGCCCAGGTGCCCGCCTGATGCCGAACAACTCAGCACGCCCGGCCAGGGTCACCCCGTTCACGTTCCTCCGCACCGAGGGCGGACAGTCGTGGCTCGAGAAGGCCGAGGTGAAGGAGCCACCGAAGACGCCGTGCTGTGCGCGATGCCGGCGCGGTACGAAGGCGCTCGGCGCGCAACCGTGCGGGTACGCCGCCGTGCGCACCGGATGCCCGTACATGGAGTGCGCGCACTACCGGGGGCCGCGGTGAAGTCTGGCGAGCTGTTCGCTGGCGTGGGTGGGCTCGGCATGGCGGTCGACGCCGTGTTCGGGTCCACCCCCGCGTGGTTCGCCGAGTTCGACGAGGCCCCGTCGAAGGTGCTCGAGCACCACTACCCGGACGTCCCCAACTACGGCGACGTCACGCTCGTCGACTTCACCGCGGCCCCGCACACCGAGATCCGTTCCGGCGGGTTCCCCTGCACCGACGTATCGCTCGCCGGACGCCGAGCCGGCCTGTCCGAAGGCACACGATCCGGCCTCTGGTCGGAGTTCCGCCGATCGATCGCCGAGGACCGGCCCGAGTGGGTCGTCATCGAGAACGTGCGCGGACTGCTCACGGCTCGAGGCGAAGCACCTCATCAGGCGTGGGCCGATGCCGACGCCGACGTCGCGCGGTGGGAGCGGGTGATCGCCCTCATCGAGCACCGCATCACCAAACGAAAGGGCGACCGAGACTATGTCGCACGGAAGAAGCAGGAACGCCTTCGCTGTACTCGACAGAGAGAGCGGGCTGTGGCTCGACGCCAACGGGAAGATCGACTTATTCCAAGAGCAATCGCCACTGTTCTCCGGGACTTGGCCGATCTCGGGTTCGATGCGGAGTGGACACTGCTTCGAGCATCCGACGTCGGGGCACCCCACAAGCGCGAGCGAGTCTTCATCCTCGCGTGGCCTGCTGAGAACACCAGCCGCAGCCGAAGCGGAGGGTGGCCCGCGGGATAGGCACCGCCCCGGCGCCACGATGCGCCTGTCCGACCAAATCCGCGAGGAAATGGAGGACGGGCGCATCGTCGTCTCGCCCGCCGACAAGCTGTTCCCGACGCCGTCCGCCGCCGTGATGAACGACGGCGAGTCAGCCGAGTCCTGGCACACCCGCAACGAGCGACTGCGCGAGAAGGGCTACAACGGCAACGGCATGGGAATGCCGCTCACGATCGCCGTGCAGACGTTGCTCCCGACTCCGAGCGCGGCGATCGCCGACGGCGGGCAGACGTCGCGCTCTGGCGCCAGGAAGGGCGAGCCCCTGCTGGGCGGCATCGCGGTAGAAGCGGCGACCCGCTCGCTACTGCCGACACCGAACGCCGCGCTCGCGACATCGGGCCCGGACTACGCGCGCGGCGGCCGAGACGCCGGCGGCGACGACCTCGCGACGAAGATCGCCCTGCTCCCGACGACGACGACGGCGCAGGACAGCGAGGCATCCGGCAACGGCACCGGCGTCACCCTCCCCGACGTCCTGCAGCGCGAACGCCGTGGGCCCGTGTCTGACGTCGACTGGGGCGAGTACGAGCCCGCGATCCGACAGTGGGAAGCCGTCATCGGCCGCCCCGCCCCGTCGCCCGTCCGCTACGACGGCCGCGACGGGAAACCCCGACTCAACCCCGAGTTCACCGAATGGATGATGGGCTGGCCCGCCGGCTGGCTCACCGACCCAGTCATCGGGCTCACTCGGGCGCAAGCACTGCGCGCCGCCGGCAACGGCGTCGTCACCCTCCAAGCGCGACTCGCGATCCGCGAGCTGCTGTCCCGAGAAGGAGTACCCCGTGTCCGACGAGCCGCTTGAGCCCGAAGTCCACGACTGCATCACCAACGACCTCGCACGCGTCAACCGAGTGGACAGGCCGGCACCGTGCCGGCGACGCGACGCGCACTGGGCGTCGTGCGAAGACGAGGACGCGTGCCGCGGATGCGTGCCGCGGTCGGCGACGCGCGGCCTCCTGTGCGCCGTCTGCTGGCGGAAGGTCGCCGACGCGCTGGCCCGGGTCGAAGACCTCATCGTCCACCTCCGGTCGATCGAGAAGGACGCGCAAGCCGTCGGAGAGCGGGTGCAGACCACGATGCAGAAGCGTCTCGTCGTACCCGACTCGTGGCTCGCCGCCGACGACCTGCTCGACGCGCTCGGCGCATCCCCGATCCCGTCGACCGCGTCCATCGACGAAGCGTTCGCGATCGCCGCGGACGCCGTCGACGCGTGGGCCGACCTCGAGGCGATCGTGTCGACGCGGGAGGGCGCGAAGCGTGCCGTCGTGCTCGTGAAGCGGATGAACCTCGCGCTCCGACGCTGGCCAGACTCCGAGGCGCACTACCGCCACGTGCCGCACATGCTCTGCCCGTCGTGCTCACAGCGCACGCTCTGGCGGCGCGCGCCCCTCGAACTCGGCGACGACCTCATCGTCGAGTGCTCGGGCTCGCACCTGATGTACGACGAGCCGGGGTCGCGTGACTGGAACGGCGAGGTCACCCGCTGGAAGCTCGGCTACCCGTACTGCGAGTGGCGCATGGACTGGGACGAGTTCGCCCGCGTCTACGGCCCGATCTTCGCCGCCGTCATCGAAGCCGAGGACCGCGCCGCCGGCAGGAAGAAGCGCCCGCGCATCGTGCTCGAGGGGGAGACGCCCCGACGCGCGTCGGCCGAGTGCACCGCCGGCGACCACGGCAACGGATGCCTCGGACTCGAATGTGGCTGCGACTGCCACCTCACCCGCACGTACTCGCTCTGGTCACCGAAGCAGAGCGTCGACACCCTCCGCGCGATCGCGGCGGCCGAAGGAAGGAAGTCCCACGTATGACCCGCGAAGCGATCGAGCGAGCCGGCAGGCAACTCGCGAGCAACACCACCGAGCACCGAATGGAGGTGCTGCACGACGACGGCGTGTACCGGCACCTCCGGTTCGCGAAGCCGGGCTCGTGGGTATACGGCTTCGACATCGTCACGTGGCCCGGGCACCTCGCCGTGTCGGGCGACGTCGGCGACGGCTGGTCGTTCTCCCGACTGCACGACATGTTCGAGTTCTTCGGGCACCGCGAGGTGAACGCCGACTACTGGTGGGAGAAGATGCCGTCGCAGCTCCGCGACCGGGCGAAGCATTTCTCCGAAGACCTCTTCAAGCAGATCGCGCACGAGCACATCGAAGAGTGGCCGATCGGGAAGAAGCAACGAGCGAAGGCGATCGCCAAGTTCGACGAGGACTGGGATTGGACGCCCGCCAGCCCCGAGCATCAGCGCGAGTACGTCGCCGAGTTCAAGTTCACCGACAAGCACGGCCAGACGCACGACTTCGGCCCGGACACATGGGAGTGGGGAGCGGAGGACTTCGACCACCACTTCCTGCTCGCCCTGCACGCGATCGTCTTCGGCATCCGGAAGTACCGCGAGTACGAGGCCGCGATCGAAGCCGCACGCGCACCCCAGGCCGCCGCATGACCACCCCCACCAAGAAGGGCACCCCCATGAAGATCAAGGCGATCATCGCCGTCGCGAGCTACGCGCTCGCGATCACCCTCGCGAACGTCCTCACGAACTGGTTCGGGCTCGTGCCCGTCGGGTTCGGGATGCTCGTCACCGCCGGCACGTACGCGGCCGGGCTCGCGTTGCTGGCCCGCGATTTCGTGCAACGCTACGCCGGAACCCGATGGGTGCTGGCAGGCATCGGGTTCGGCGTCGTGCTGTCGTGGTTCCTCGCATCCCCGGCCCTCGCGCTCGCATCGGCCGCCGCATTCGCCCTCGCCGAGCTCGCCGACCTGCTCGTCTACGCGTGGGTGCGGCCTGCAGGATTCGTCCCGGCGGCCGCGGCGTCGAACGTCATCAGCGCGCCGATCGACACCGTCGTGTTCCTCGCGATCGCAGGCTTCCCGCTCACGTTCGACGCGATGGCCGGTCAGTTGGTCGGCAAGCTGTTCTGGGCGACGTTCATCCCGCTCGCCTTGTACGTCGCGGTCCGCGAGATCCGCCGGCGTGCGCGTGAAGCTCTGACGGCCGCGTGAGGTACTTCGCGAACCCGTCGACGCCACGAGTTCGCGAGGCCATGCAGGCCGGGCTGATCGACTGCATCGTCACACCCAAGCAGGGCAACCGCATCCCAGAAGGGGTGTGGATCTGCGCGGACAACGGATGCTTCGGGAAGGGCTACCCCGGCGACGACGCGTGGTGGGCATGGTTGCAGACCTTGCCCGCCACGCGCTGTCGTTTCGCCGTGGCGCCCGACGTCGTCGGCGACGCCGTCGCGACGCTCGAGCGCTCGCGCCCGTGGCTTGAGCGCATCCGATCTCTCGGGATACCGGCCGCGTTCGTCGCGCAGAACGGGCTCGAGCACATGCCGGTGCCGTGGGACGAGTTCGACGTGCTGTTCATCGGTGGCGACACCGAATGGAAGCTCGGCGCGCACGCGCGCGCCCTCATCACGGAAGCGAAGGAGCGAGGCAAGTGGGTGCACATGGGCCGCGTGAACTCAGAGAAGCGATTGCTGTACGCAACGCACGCCGGGTGCGACTCGGCAGACGGGACGTTCCTCGCGTTCGGCCCAGACAAGAACCTCCCGATCCTCGAGCGGTGGCTTCGGTCCGTCGCGCAGCCGACCCTGTGGGGCTGAGCGCGTGACGGACACGAAGCGGCACGCATCGGGCCGCGAGCCCGGCCGCGCCTACTGCGGCACCAAGACGAAGGACATGGCGACGACGCGCCGTGCAGTGACGTGCGTCAACTGCAGGGCCGCGCTCCGCGCCGACGGACAACTCAAGGAGTACCCATGACCGGCCAGCCGTACAAGACCCAGGAGCGCTACCTCTACTCGGAGACGGTCTACCACGACGCCGACGGGAACGAGGTGGGGCGCGAGCGCGCACACGACGACGCATGGTGGGACACCGCGGCAAGCGAGCCGATGACCGAGCAGGAGATCGCGGACTACATCGGTGATTCCGGCGACGAGAGCGACGGGCTGTGAGGCTGGCGATCGCAGACCCGCCGTACCCGCCCATCTTCCGCGAACGGTTCGACCTCGTCGACGGAGGGTCGCGCGTCACCGTCCGGTCGCGCGCGACCCGCTGGTACGGCGACGGGCCGCGCTCGTCGACGGACTCACCGCGCGCCGACGTGCACCCCGAGGCCGCGAAGTGGGACGACCTCACCGAGCACCGGAAGCTGATCCTGCACCTGGTGGAGAACTACGACGGGTGGGCGATCGCGACCACACCCGACGGGCTGCAGGCGTACTTCCCGCTCCCACTGAACGCGCAGATCATGGCCTGGCACAAGCCGACCGCGATGCGTGGAGGCGGGCGGATCATCGAGCGCTGGGAACCCGTCATCGTGTACGTCCCCGAGGGGCGATCGACACGCGACGGTGCCGGCGTCCCCAACGTGCTCACCGCGAATGCCCCACGCGCGACCGCGCGCCAGGGCTCGTTCGTCGGCGCGAAGCCGCCCGAGTGGACCCGCTGGGTACTCGCCGCACTCGCCTACGACCCCGCTGTCGACGAGCTCGTCGACATGTTCCCAGGCTCGGGAAGCGTCGCTCGAGCCGCGGACGGGATGCTCCCGATCGACGCGATCGCCTGACCGAAGGGCCGTCCCATGACCCCTTGTCTCGATTGCCGCGACGGTAGGCACGCCGCGTGCACCGTCTGCCCGTGCTGTTCCCCGCTCATCCCACGACCCACCCCCGAAGGAGCAACGCCATGACCGGCATCACCACCCGCGACCTGACCCTCGGCATGAAGACGGCGATCGTCGGCGACATCGTCGCGCTCGACCTGTCCAACGGCCGCGACGACGACGACCCCCAGTTCGCGATCCTGCCCGACGGCGAGCTGCGCGTCACTCTGCACGTGCGCCTCGCGGACAACCCGACGCCGGCCGAGCGCCGTGCCGCGCTCGTCAAGGTCCTACAAAAGTCGCTCGTCGACGTCGAGACGGGACCGCTCAGCGACACCCCGTACCGCGACGCCGACGTGAACGACGAAGGCAACGTCGACCTCTACGCCGTGTCCCGCAAGGAATGGCCGGAATCATCCGTCGACGTTCAGCAGCTCGCAGACGAGATCCTGGCGGGGGTGACACCGTGAGCGGGTTGCCGCGCCCGATCGGACGCCGCCGGACAGGCAGGAGAGTAACCACCACACCGCTCGTGTACGCCCGCGTACCGTCCTGGCCGGGCTACACGTTCGATGTGCTCGTGCGTCCCGGCCAGACGCTCGGCTGGCATCTGCCGCGCGAGTTCACGGTGCACGGACTTGCCGGCCGCCTCACCGTCATCCACGAATGGAGCCGGAAGTGACCGATGTCGACGAGGACGAGGACCGCGCGCGCCGTCTCGGATGGGCGCGCGGCGACGCGAAACGCAAGCTCGTCGAGCGCGGCTGGGAACCGGAAGAAGCGAAGGCCACGGTGGACGCGATCCCGGACGAGCTATACGCGATCATCCAGGCGTTCGCGGTCGAAGAGGTGACCGACTGTTGGACGGCCGGGATGCGCGCCACGATCCGTATGCGCGAGCTGCGCGATTGGATTCGCGACCTTTGGCCGCCGGACACCGAGCGGTCGATCAACGCGAAGCGAAGACGAATGGCGGCGCTCGAGTCTTTCCTACGCGCCCGTGCCTGACGCTTCACAGCCTCGCGCCGAGCGGCAACGTCGTGCCGCCCACGACGGCCGCTCGGCGCGCGTCACCGACCTCATGCAGTCCATCGCCCGGATCGTCGAGACGGGCGGATACCCCAAGGAGAACCCATGTTCCGACCCCATCTGAGGGGAGTGCAGACCGTGCCCATCACGAAGCTCGGGCGCGTCCCCGCCTGCACCGCTCACCGCCGAGGACAGCACCGGTGGGAGGTCGCAGCCGTCGTGCACGTCGCCGTGCTCGACACCACCCCGCCGTCCGTCCGCGTCCACTGCAAGCGATGCGAAGTGACGCTCGACGCCGATATCCGCCGCATCCTCCGACCCCTGCTCCCCAAGAACCGCCGACGCGCGGCCCACGCCGCCAAGAAGGGAACCCACCAGTGAACACCGAACCCGGAAGACTGCTCGTCCTGCCCGACACCTACACCGACACCAACAGCACGCCCGTGCCCGTCGTCGGCAACGTCCCCCGGTACGCCACGTTCGGCGACGCCGGCGCGGACCTCATCGCCACCGAGGACGTGTGGATCTCGCACGGCGAGTTCAAACTGATCGGCACCGGCACGTCCGTCGCGATCCCCGAGGGACACTTCGGGCTCGTCGCCGGCCGATCCGGGCTCGGCATCAAGCACGGCATCGCGCTCGTCAACGGGATCGGCGTGATCGACGCCGGCTACCGCGGCGAGATCAAGGTCGGCCTCATCAACCACGGCTCGCAGCCGTTCAAGGTCAACGCAGGGGACCGTGTCGCGCAGCTCATCATCGTCCCGTTCGTGTCGGCGCACTTCGCGCCCGTGCTCGCGCTCCCCGAATCCGAGCGCGGCACCGACGGGTTCGGCTCGACAGGAGTCCGCTCGTGACCGCGGGCGTAGACGGCAAGTGGTCCGTCCGCGACACCCTCACCGGCGCGATCTACCCGCAGCCGAACAAGACCATCGCCGAGAAGGTCGCCGAGTTGCACGGTCACAGCGCAGTCATCCCCGGGTGGCCAACGGACGACGACCGCGAGGCAATCCGCGCCGTCGTCCTCCCGGTCATCGCCAACGCGAGGAACTACCCGCACCCCGTCGCGCGCGTCATGCTCGGGCGCGATATGAACCAGGTGATCGACGCCGTCACGGATGCCGTGCACGCCGCCGGCTTCCGCCTGCAACGGCCGATCACGAACTCGCGTGAGGCAGACGAAGCTATCGCCGAGGTCGCTCGTGGAATCGCGAGCATCCGCGTCGTCCACGTGCCGGGACACGTCATCTCCTGGACGAACGCGTTCGAGCGAGCACTGATCCGCGCGTGCCGTGAACATGACGAGAGGAAGGCCAGCGATGCATCCTGACCGGAGACGAGAGGGCCGCGCGATCCGCAAGGCCCGCCGAGAGGCCGCGGCGCAGCTCCCGGACGCGCTCGAAGCGCTTTCGACGCTCGCGACGATCGCGGCCGACACCTTCGACCACCTGGGCCGTGTGATCGCCCAGTTCGCGGAGGCCGTGGCGGGCTCGCTCGAGGAATGGCAACGCCGGTGGCTGTGGAAGCTCGCCGAGTACGAGCGGAAGGAGTTCGAGTGGCGTCTGGCGCACCGAGCGTTGACGACCGGGAAGTGAGCGAGGGGGACGCGCAACGCGAGGCGCGCGTCCCCCTCGACACGCTCATGGCGATCTTCGGGATCAGCAAGCCCACCCTGTTCCGGTGGCTCGCGGCCGACAAGATCACCACCCACGGCAACGGGACCAAGGAGAAACACGTCAAGTGGGGCGACATCATCGACGCGTCGAAACGTTCGACACGCTGGCCGCGTTGACCGGTGAGACTCGAAACTTCTGCTAGGTTTCTAACATCGGGCCACGCCCGCGACCAGTCCCCGCCCGAGAGTGGGGACTTCTGCTTTTCACTCCCCGTTGCACCCGCCTGACGCCATGCCGTGGGACGCGCGCGAACGGCCCCGCCGGGTCGAGTGAGCAGACAGAGCGTCGCGGCGTGGCCTGACTACAACGGCCGGCACCACTGGGCGCACACCATCGCCGGCCTGCATACGCGCCTGTTGCCCCGAGGGACGCATATCGGGGCTCCCACCCACTCACCACCCCGTCGCGGGCATCCACTCGCGGTTGAGCATTGCGCACCGAAGCACACACTGGGCGCGCGGCGGGGTAACCACCTCACAACGGAGGTCGCACGCATGGCCGAAGCTGACCTCCGCGCCGACGGCCTCTACGAGTGCCCCGACTGCCAGCGCACGTACGACTCGGAGAAGAGCCTGGCGTTCTGCTGCAACCCGGCCGCGCTCCGATCGGTCGGCGCACGCGACACGTACCTCGGCTAGCATCAGCAACATGAGCGAGCCCACGCGCACAGAACAGACCACCGACCGCCGATGGATCGCAACTACCGCGATCACCGTCGCGGTCCTGCTCGTGCTCGTGAACATGGCGAACCCGACGATCTGGCTTCTCGTGCCCGCGCTCGTCGTGCTCGTCTTCTCGCTCCGGATCGCGTTCAAGCATCCGCACCTCAAGACTCCCGCCGGCGTCGCGGCCGTCATCGCCGCCCTCGCAGGCGGCATCAGCATCTTCTTCGGCTGACCGCGATAGCGGGGGAGGGAGGCAATATGGCCCGCCCCGCCTGGCAAGGATCGACGCGCCGCTCCACGCTCCCGTGGGGCTGGTACACGCGCATCCGGCCCCGCATCCTCGCCCGCGATCGCGAGCAGTGCCAGTGGGTCCGCGAGGACACCGGCGAGAAGTGCCTGGACCATGCAAATCAGGTCGACCACCGCAACCAGGCCCGCAATTGGGACCACAGCGACGACAACCTGTGGTCGCTCTGCGAGTACCACCACCAGCGCAAGTCGAGCTCGGAAGGTGGACACGCGAAAGCGGCCCGGGCGCGCGCCGCAAAGCGGCGACACCCGGGCCTGCTGTGAGGGTCGACTAGCGCTTCGCGCGCTTGCGACCGACCTTCCGCGCGGCGCCCACGTAGGGCTGCAATGCGGCCTCGAGGTCGGTGCGGTTCGCAGCCGACAAGTCGATCGCATACGACTTCCCGTCGAGAGAGAACGCAACTTCGCGCACGTCGTCCTCCGACCCGTCGATGTCGTCGACCAGGATCACACGAGTCGTCCTGCTCATCCGCTCACCTCCGCAACTTCGACGCTTCGGATCGCGCCGTCGCCGTCGAACGTCACCTCGAGCGGAACGCCCTGGTACTCGGAGTTGTCGATCGCGTTGCCGACCGCGGCATCCTTCGCCGTCGTCGCGACCGTGCCGTCCGTGAACTCAACCCGCCATGTCGGGTTCCCATCGCGGCTGTTCCGCAACCGCTCGAGAGACGCAATCTGCTTCGTCATTCCTTCGATCCCTTCGTTTCGACTGCCTTTCGCCGGCCCCAGTTGCCCGGCCCCGGGCGCTGCGCATTCCACTCGTCGATTGTCTTGACCGACCAGCCACGCGCCGCGTTGAGCCCGGACCCGACGCGCACGTCGGGCTCGGGAAGGCGATACCGCGCGACCGTGTTCCGCGATACGCCCAGGTGCCTCGCCACGTCCAGCAGGGACAGATACTCGACAGTCATCTCCCCATTCTCGCGTGACTGCACACGCTCGTGTGTAACAATGCTCATGTTCGGTTCCCTTCGATCCGATCACCGGATGCCGCAACTTGGCCGTGGCGGCATCCCGACAGCCCCGGATGCTTCGTGCTCCGGGGCTGTCCTCTTGCCTACTGCCCGCGAGCCCGTAGCGCTGCGCGCACCACCTCCGCGAACGCCGCATCGAGCCCGCTCGTCTTGTCCTCGTAGCTTTCCCACGCCCGAGAGTTGTAGTCGACCTCGCCGTCGTCGTTCGTCGCGTCGGCGAGGTCGCTCTGCGCGGCATCCCACGCCTCGACCAACTTCCGCGCCGCATCCCAGTCGACCTCGCCCGCAACTTCGGCCGGGGCCGGCTGACCTTCGACCACGTCGTCGCCTGCAGGGTAGTTCGCCGCAAAGTACCGGTAGTCGGCCGCGAGGGCCTGGTCGTCGGTCCGCTCGTGCATGTCGGACCCCGAGCCGTAGCAATCCAGCCCCGCCCAGATGATCGTCTCGTCGTTGTCCTCGGGCTCGAACGCACCCTCGTGCGACTTGAGCCACGCCAGCACACGCGCTCGAGCGTTCGCGTACCGAAGCGGGTCGTACTCGTATGCGTCGGGACCGCACTCGCAGAAGTCGGCATCCTCGCCGCACGCGTCGTGCACGAGCATGATCCCGTCAGGGTCGATGTCCGAGTCGATCGACGAGTACCCCTCGGGCGTCTCGGGAATCTCAGCGGCCTCGTCGTCGACCTCAAACGCGTAGCCACCGATCCACCAGATGGTCGCAAGCGGAACGAGGTTCGCGTCCATAGCGAGGCTGTCGCGCACCCGCTTGCCGTCGACCCGCCCGTCGTCAACGATGCGGCCCGCCTGCTGGCCGTCGTACATCGGCCGGGGGATGAGCCCGAACCGCAATGTCTGGTCGCCCTCGAGCAGAACGCCCGTCTCGTGCGAGTCGCCGTAGAACGCGACCGCGCATGCGATCCCCGCCGACTCCCACTTGTACTGTGCGCGCGCAAGGATGCCCGCAATCTCGTCCGGCTGCGCCGTCTGGTAACCGCCCATGTCCTCTGTCCTCTCGTGTCTCTCGTGCAATCAGTGCGCGTCGGCGAACGTGCGGCCGTATCGGTGATTGTGGCCGCATCCGCCGGACGACATCGCCTGGATGCAAGGCTCGCCGTCACGATGCCACGCGTAGTCGCGAATCTCGGCGCGCTGTGCAATGCTCGCCCAGTTCTTCGCGATCGAGCCGTTTCCCGAGCCGCCCAGTATCCGCTCGCACATGCTCAGGAACTCGCCCGTCTCGACCCACAGGCCGTTGACGTTCCCTTCGATGTCCTCCACGCTCACCCAGTACGAAAGGTGCTCGTGCCGGTAGTTCACTCCGAGACGAGCTTCGAATGCCTCTTCCACGTGCGTCTTCGCGCTGATGAGGTACTGCACGCCGCGCGTCACGTCCGACTCGCCGTCGGCGTCGAGCGCAAAGCCCGGCTCGTCCACCGGCTCATCGTCCGCGACGTGCGCGTGTCCTGCAACGTGCGCCTCGCGCATCTCAGCGGCAATGAGCGAGTCCACCGACGTGATCCGGCGCTCGCACGCGAGGCAATAGAAGCCCCACGGCTGAGCCTCCGAGACGTGCGAGTTGAAGTCGACCCTCCCGACCGGCGTCTCCGAGCCCGCGACCGCAACCCAGTAGCGCAACACGCCACCGCGCCCCGTGTCGGCGAACGGGTCCGCAACAGAATCCTTCGTGAAGCCGCTGTCGATGACCGTGTCCTCCGACGTGTCGCGACCCATCCGGACCCTCTGGCCCGCTTCGAACGCCTTCACGAACGCCCGCTTGTCGACTCGCGTGAACGTGTAGTACATGATGCAATCCCTCTCGGTTGTGTCTCGTGCAATCGGGCAATTCGCCCAGTGCCTCACTCGCGTCGTGAACGCGCGCGGCCTACGCCGTGTGAGGCTGTCGCTTGGTGTGGGGGCAATCTCGCCCCTCATTTGGGTCGCGTCCCGCGAGGTACGTAGCGCCGACCCTCGGTCCGGCCGTCACCCAATCACGCGCCGTCGTATTCATCGTGCAATCTCCCCTCGTGCAATCCATTCCTGCCGTTCGCCCTCGCCGAGTGCCACGTCGACGAGCGCAATTTCACCGCGCGTCTCGGCCGCAAGTCCCGCCCAGTCGATTCCGCCCAGCGTGGCCGGCCGGACCGCCGGGACCGTAGGAGCTGCGGGCGCCACGCCGACCGGCGGCTCGAGGAAGAATTCGTCGATGCTCATGGTCTGCATTCCTTTCCGGTCCCGGTCCTGCAATCACGCGTCGCGCGTGCAATCCTCGATCGCGGTCCCGCAATAGCGGCACTGCCATGCGGACCGCGCGCTGTCGTAGTAGTGCTCGTGGTCGCGTCGGGCGTCCTGCCAGACGTAACCGCCACCGCCGATGTCGTAGTACGTGACGCCGTCGATCACGATCGGGACGATCATGTCGCCGCCGTCGGGGTGCTCAGGGTCGTAGTCCGACCCTCCGGGCGCGAACATCACGTCGGTCAGGATCGGGAACCCGTCGGCGTCGAACGTGAGGCGTACGCCCTCCGAGTCCGTGACGTACGCATCCGGGAACAACTCGCGCAATGCGTCGGCCGATGCAATCAGCGTCTCGCGCGTGAAGATCGGGACCGCCCAGCCGTTCCACCGATGCCACGCCGACACGAAAGCCGGGATGCTCGGCGCGTCGTCGACGACATCCATCGTCACGCGTCCGGGACGGTAGCCGCTCGGCGCGCCCTTGAGCGCTTCCCAGTCGATCGGGCGCAATTCGCCGCCCTCGTCGACGCGTCCGAGAATCTTGAACGGCTCACCCGGCGCAAGATCGTTCCACTCGTCGAAGAGGTCACGCCCTGCAAGATCGTGCGCGCCCGAGTCGAATTCGACGCGCAATGTCTCGTCGTGTGCGAGCGCGTCCGACACGGCCAGCCCGCGCTCATAGTAGGTGACCGATTCCGGCTCATCCGTGGTGCTCATGTCCTGCCCTCTCGTCGTGCAATCCCGATGCCGCAAATCGGCATCCGTGGCGCGGGGGATAGCTTGCAATCCCATGCCGGCTACGTCCGGCCGCGCCCACCCTCTCAGAAAACCTCTACCCACTCGCCCGATGCGAGCTGTCGCAATTCGCCCTGTACCTCTTCCACGTCCGGCCGAATCGGCGTCACGGGTGCAAGCTCGGCCGCGCCGACGATCGTGTGAATCTGCTGTCGCGAGAGGCCGACGGCTCGAGCGATCGCGACTTTCGACGCGCCGCGCTTCGACGCTTCGACGACGAGCGCGTCACGCTCGAGCGTGAGTCGGCGCAACTCTTCGAGTTGCCCGAGCGTGTAGTCGGCCGACTCCGTGAAAGCAACCTCGGCACGTGCCGCAATCTGAGCCGCGCGCCACTCGGAGAACGTGAGCCGTTCTGTCGCTTCGTACTCTTCGACCCACTGGCGAAACTCGGTCGTGAGGTGCTTCGCAATCACGTGCCACGGGCCCGAGAACGCCGCGAGTTCCGAGTCGCCCCCGAGTTGCGCGACGCGCTTGTCGGCGGTCGGCGTGTTCTGCCAGATGTACGTGATGCCGTCGCAGTGGTCGTAGAACCGGGCAATCTCGCCCCGTACGTACGTCTCCCACGCGTCGCGATCCGTCTTCGACATGGTCGCAATCCCTTCAATCCCTCGGCCGCTTGGCTCGGCCGTCCTGCAATGCGTGAGCGCTCGGATGCTTGCAATCCGTGCCCGGCGTCAAACCGGCGCGCTCGCCCTACCTCAAACCTCGGCCGCGTGGGGCGAAGTTTCGTCCTGACAATCCATCTGAGCGTGGAAGCCGTATCCGCACGGGTAGCACATGCTCAGACCTCCGTGAGAGCCGTGTGTACCTCGGCCCAGTCGATCCGCCAGAACGACCCGATCTCGGCCGCGACATCGGCCAGCCCGGCGGGCATCTCGCCGCCGAACGTGTCCCGGTATCCCGCAGGGGTGAACAGGCTCTCGGCCTCACCCTTGATCCGGTCCTGCTGAGCGGCCAGCCCGAGGTTCTGGAACGATCGGTCGCCGACCAGTTCCGAGAACGTCATGTACAGCCCGGCGTCGTTCTGAATGTGGAGCACGAGCGCCCACGTTTCGCGGTTTGCCCATCCGTTGTACTCGTCCGACATGGTGTCTTCCTCTTCGATCCGGGGCCCTTGGCTGGCCCGTGGTGGCTTGTGATGACCACACTACACACGCTCATGCGTAGTGTCCACTCACTTTCCAAAATCGAGGGAATGCCGGCTACCGAAAACCGCGTAAATACGCGAAAAATCGGCCAGAAATTAGCCGGCACGCCCCGCAGCTCGTCGGCGTGTCACGCCCGGTCCGGACGGCGGCGAGCGACCCGCAGCACTACGCCCGGACCACATACGCGCGGGGGACAGCTGGCATCACGGCAGGACAGCGCACACGCGCCGATCCTGAGCGCTCGCACACACGCCCGATGCTCGGATGCCTCACACGCCAGGACAGCGACACACACGCGCCCGTGATCCTCTCGCCCTAGGTAGGGGACAGCACACACAAGCGTGAGCCACACGCGCCCACCTCACGTCCTGTCATCGCTCACGTGTGCGCGTGTGAGGCATGAGCGCTGATAGCTCACGAGCGCGTCACGTACGCCCGTGCCCATGCTCGCCCGTAGTGGACACCCGCTGTCTGTCGCGTGGCTTGACGCACACGCCTAGTCGCTCGCGCGTCTCTCGCCTACTGTCGCGCGCTCATACGGGGCCTAGGTGTCGCCTCACTTGACGCTCGCACGACGACCCGGGCCCGGACCCCCCCTACCGGCCCTGTCTCTTATAC
>NZ_JYJA01000014.1 GCF_000956465.1 Microbacterium trichothecenolyticum | reverse complement strand
CCCCCACCGGGAAAAACGGTAAAAGGCAGCGAGTTCAACCATGACCAAAAACGAATATCAAACTGACATCCATGAATTGATCCAAAAAAGACCCCCACCAACCAAAAAATGGTCGACAGAGAAAAAAATTGGCATTTGACAAGTGCACGCTGTTGAGTTCTCAAAGATCGGACGCACCAACGATCCGGCTTCACAGCCATCACCGCAGGGCAACTTCACCATCTTACACATCCGGTTCTGCTTGTCAACTCGACTCAGTCAGGCGCAAGACCTCACCGCAGCCGGAGGCCAGCAGTCACAGAAGTGGAAGAAACCCATCCTAAACCGGAACCCGGCTCGCTCGCCAGGAGCAGTTCGGATGGGGTGGTTCGCTACTTGAGGGGAGACAGACCCTGAGGCCTTCCGCTCTACCCTTTGGGGCGAACAACAAGAAGATTACGCGGATCCCACCCGGCGGTCGAATCAGCCCCACATCCCGGGCGTGTCGCGCCGCTCCTCGCCCGGAAACACGCGGAACTTCAGCTGGCCCCGCGCGCTAGCGTTGAAGGCATGACCGATGAACGATGGGTGTGGGGCGTCGGCCTCGCGACGACCGCCGAAGACGGAACCGTGCTCGACACGTGGTTCCCCTCCCCCGCTGCCGGACGCATTCCACTGGGCTACGACCCTCAGATGCCGCCGGACGAACTCGACCGCCTCGCTGTGGCCGACGAACGACGCGCCGTCACGGCGGAGGTCGTCGCGATCGAGACGGACCTCGATGCCGCGCCGACCTCGACTCCGGACGCGTACCTGCGCCTTCACGCACTCTCGCACCTGCTCGTGCGACCCAACGAGGTGAACCTCGACGGGATCTTCGCGCACCTGCCGAACGTGGCGTGGACCAATGCGGGACCCATCCATCCCGACGCGCTGACGCGTCTGCGTCCGTTGCTCGCTCGCGAGGGCATCCAGGTGCAGGGACTCGACAAGTTCCCCCGCCTGCTCGACTACGTCACGCCGCCCGGCGTCCGCATCGCCGACGCGTCCCGCGTGAGGCTCGGTGCGTACCTGTCGCCCGGCACCACGGTCATGCACGAGGGCTTCGTGAACTTCAACGCCGGCACCCTGGGCCAGAGCATGGTCGAAGGACGCATCTCGCAGGGGGTGGTCGTGGGCGACGGCAGCGATATCGGCGGCGGCGCCTCGATCATGGGCACGCTCTCCGGCGGCGGCACCCACAAGGTGTCGGTCGGCGCCCGCACGCTGCTCGGCGCGAACGCCGGCATCGGCATCTCGCTCGGCGACGACTGCATCGTCGAGGCCGGGCTCTACGTGACCGCGGGCACCAAGGTCGTCCTGGCGGACGAGCCCCGTCGGGCCGACGGGACGCTTCCCACGGCGAAGGGTGCGGACCTGTCCGGCAGCGATGGGCTGCTCTTCCGCCGGAACTCGCTCACCGGAGCGGTCGAGGCCGTGCGCCGCGCAGGCGTGGGCGTCACGCTCAACGACGCGCTCCACGCCTGAGTCCTGCACGCCGAGACCGCTCCGTCACCCACGACGGGGCGGTCTCGTCGTTGCGGGCACCGGTCGACACGCACGCACGTGGGCCGGACACCTCAGCGGCGGATGGCGTTGATCGCGAGATTGAGAACGCGTCGGCGCTGAGCCTCGTCGTCGAACGAGGCTACCGCCGCGACCCCGGAGACGAGCTTCACCACGTCGCCGATCGAGATGTCGGGGTCGACGTCGCCTGCCGCCTGCGCCCTCTCGAGCAGCGGCTCCCCTGCGGAGAGCATGATGGTGCGGCACTCCGCGAGCACGGGTGAACGTCGGTTCAGCCCATCGAGCAGCGCGTGTTTGGTGCCGACGTACGCGACGAACCGGTCGAGCCACGCGCGCAGCGCCTCCCACGGCTCGAGGGCGGAGACCTCGTCGGCGGCCCTGACGAGCGCGTCGACCTCGCCCAAGTAGAGCGTCTCGATGAGGTCGTCGCGGGTCGGGAAGTTGCGGTACAGCGTCCCGATCCCGACGCCGGCCCGGCGGGCGATGTCTTCGAGCGACGCACCGGATCCCTCTTCGGCGAACGCCTCACGTCCGGCGGCCACGAGCGCATCGAAGTTCCTGGCGGCATCGGCCCTCTGCGGACGACGTGCATCCAGCCCAGACACCCGTTCGACCACTGCCATGACTGCACCATTCCGATCTGTACCCGAGCCGCGCCCTCCGGCGTCGGCGAACCTCGTGGTTGCGAAACGGAGGGCCCCTCCGCTAATGTCAAAAGCGGAGGCATCCTCCGTTCGGAGACCTCCCTCCACTTTATCCCGCATTCATCGGATCCGCACCCATCGGAAGGCCCGTCGATGCCCACTGTCCCGTTCACACCACGCGCGGCGTTCGCGGCGATCGCTCTCAGCGTCGCGTCACTCGCACTGCTCCAGAACCTCGTCATCCCCGTCATCCCCCTCATCGCCGCCGACTTCGGCGTCACGGCGGATGCGGCATCCTGGACCAACACGTCCTGGCTCATCGCCGCGGCCGTCGCCACTCCCCTGCTCGGACGGATCGGCGACCTTCGTGGCCGCCGCAACACGTTCCTGGCGGTCCTCGCCGTCGTCGCGATCGGCGACGTCGTCGCATCGTTCGCTCCGACCCTCGAGGTGCTCATCCTCGCCCGCGTGCTGCAGGGCGTCGGCGGCGCGCTGTTCCCGCTCGCGTTCGGCCTGCTCCGCGATGTCATGCCCCGCCACCAGCTCACCGGCGCGATCGGCGCCACCAGCGCCATCATCGGCATCGGCGGCGCGGCGGGCAGCGTGCTCGCAGGTCCCCTCGCCGAGCTCCTCGGGTGGCACGGGATCTTCGCCGTCCCGTTCGTGGCAGCGGTCGCGGGCATCGTGCTCACCATGATGCTCGTCCCGCCGGCGGGCCTGCGGGCAGTCGGCCGCGTCAACGTCCTGTCGGCCGTTCTGCTGTCGGGCTGGCTCATCGCGCTGCTCGTTCCGCTCAGCTCCGGTGCACGCTGGGGCTGGACCGCGCCGCTCACCCTGGCGCTGTTCGCTGCGGCCGCGCTCCTCATGATCGCGTGGGTGGTCTCCGAGCTCCGGTCTTCGGAGCCGCTCGTCGACCTGCGTCTGATGGCCTCGCGCGCGATCTGGCCCGTCAATGCCGCCGCGCTCCTCATCGGCGCAGCCGCGTTCGGGTTCTGGGGCTACCTTCCCCAGTTCCTCGAGACGCCGGTGAGCTCGGGATGGGGTCTCGGCCTCGGCGTCCAGGCCGCCGGAGTGGCACTGCTCCCGCTCCTCATCGGAATGTCGAGCGTCGGATTCGCAACGGGTGCGATCGCCCGGGTCATCCCGCTGCGGCTCATGATGGGACTCGGTGCGCTGCTCATGGCGGGCGGCGTCGTGTTCGCCGTCGTCGACCACCAGACCCTTGTCACCCTGGCGATCGCGGGCGGCGTGTTCGGGCTGGGCATCGGCCTGGCGTACGCGTCGACGGCGAGCATCATCGTCGAGAGCGTGCCCGCCGACCGGACTGGGATCGCGACCGGCGTCAACGCCAATCTGCGCACCATCGGATCGGCGATCGGCTCCGCGTTCACGACCGCCGTAGTGTTCGGTGCGGTCGAACCCGGCGGCACCCCCGCGGTCGACGGCTACGCCGTCGCCTGGCTGACCCTGGCCGCGGGAGCGGTGGTCGCCGCGGCCCTGGTGCTGACCGTTCGGCCACGTGCACGGACGGATGCCGCGGCCCAGGGCTCGCTCGAGAACGCCGACGAAGCGGCCCTCGCCGAGGTCGGCTGACTCACCGGGTCACGACCCCGCTCGACGACGATGCCGCGCCCCCACTCGGGGGCGCGGCATCCGTCACTTCCTGGTCAGGAAAGACCCGGGTAGTTGCGCTCCGCGGCGCCGATGTACAGCTGCTGCGGGCGGCCGATCTTGGTCTGCGGGTCGCTCGCGGCCTCGCGCCACTGCGCGAGCCAGCCGGGCAGGCGCCCGATGGCGAACAGCACCGTGAACATGCGTGTCGGGAAACCCATCGCCTTGTAGATCACGCCGGTGTAGAAGTCGACGTTCGGGTACAGGCGGCGGTCCTGGAAGTACGCGTCGTTGAGCGCGATCTCTTCGAGCTCCTTCGCGAGGTCCAGCAGCGGGTCGCTCACGCCGAGAGCCGACAGCACCTCGTCGGCCGACTCTTTGACCAGCTTCGCGCGCGGGTCGTAGTTCTTGTAGACGCGGTGCCCGAAGCCCATGAGCTTCACGCCGTCTTCCTTGTTCTTGACCCGCTCGACGAAGCGCTGCACGCTCTCACCGGAGTCGCGGATGCGCGCCAGCATGTCGAGCACGGCCTCGTTCGCGCCGCCGTGCAGCGGACCGTAGAGCGCATTGATGCCGGCCGAGATCGACGAGAACTGGTTCGCACCGGTCGAGCCGACGAGGCGAACCGTCGACGTCGACGCGTTCTGCTCGTGGTCCTCGTGAAGGATGAGCAGGCGCTCGAGAGCACGCGACATCACCGGATCGACCTCGTAGACCTCCGACAGGACGCCGAAGTTGAGCTTGAGGAAGTTGTCGACGAACCCCAGCGAGTTGTCGGGGTACAGGAACGCCTGGCCGATGCTCTTCTTGTGCGCGTACGCCGCGATCACAGGCAGCTTCGCGAGCATGCGGATCGTGTTCAGCTCGACGTGCTCGGGATTGTTGGGGTCGGACTGGTGCTCGTAGTACGTCGAGAGCGCGGAGACCGCCGACGACAGCACCGACATCGGGTGCGCGGTGTGCGGCAGCGCCGAGAAGAAGCGCTTGAGATCCTCGTGCAGCAGCGTGTGCCGCCGGATCTTCTCGTCGAACTCGGCCAGCTGGTCGGCGGTCGGGAGCTCGCCGTAGATGAGCAGCCACGCGACCTCGAGGTACGTGCTGTTCTTCGCGAGCTGCTCGATCGGGTAGCCGCGGTAGCGCAGCACGCCCTCGTCGCCGTCGATGTACGTGATCGCGGACTTGGTCGCCGCGGTGTTCACGAAGCCGTAGTCGAGAGCCGTGTAGCCGGTCTGGCGGGTGAGGGTGGAGAGGTCCACGCTCGGTGTGCCGTCGGTGCCCCGCAGGAGCGGGAACTCGGCGGTGCTGCCACCGATCGTGAGGGTGGCCTTCTCCTGGTGGGTGCCCGCGTCGCTCACGGCGCCTCCTCGCGATTTCTGGTCGTACCGGGGGTGTCGTCCAGTCCTGTGCGGCGCCATGGAACGGGCTGCAGCAGAACGGAGGGGCGGGACGGGGGATGCCGCGTCGCCGCGTTGTTACAGCCTAGTGCGCCGCCGCGCCTACTGTTGACACAGCCAAAGACCTGCGGCATCCGATAGAGGAATCCTCAGATCGAGATGTCTGATGCCGCGCGCAGGCGTTCGGCAGCCGCGGCGATGCGTTCGTCGGTCGCCGTGAGGGAGAGCCGGACGTGCTGCGGGAAGTGCGTGCCGTAGAAGTGGCCGGGGCCGGCGAGGATGCCGAGATCGGCGAGACGCCCGAGGCTCTCCCACGCGTCGCGCCCCTCGGTCGCCCACAGGTACAGACCCGCCTCGCTCGCGTCGATGCGGAATCCGGCCGCCTCGACCGCGGGGCGCAGCACGTCGCGTCGCCGTCGGTACAGCTCCTTCTGCGCCGCGACGTGGACGTCATCGTCGAGGGCGGCGGTCATCGCCGTCTGGACCGGGAGCGGGAGCATCAGTCCGAGGTGCTTACGCGCCGTGAGCAGGCGCGCGATCACGACGGGATCGCCGGCGAGGAACGCCGCCCGATAGCCGGCGAGGTTCGACTGCTTGCTCAGCGAGTAGACCGAGAGGATGCCGCGCAGGTCGCCTCCGGTCACGCGAGGGTCGAGCGCCGAGGGCACCGGTTCGGCGTCCCACGGGGCATCCCACCCCAGTTCTGCGTAGCACTCGTCGGACGCCAGCACGGCCCCGAGCCCACGGGCACGTCCCACCGCCGCGCTCAGGGTGTCGACGTCCAGCACGCGGCCGTCGGGATTGCCCGGGGAGTTCACCCACACCAGACGGGTGCCCTCGGGCCACTCCGCGGGATCGTCGGCGGCGACGGGCGTGGCGCCGACCAGCCGCGCGCCGACCTCGTAGGTCGGATAGGCCGCGCGGGGATGCACGACGACGTCGCCGGGCCCGAGGCCCAGCAGCAGTGGGAGGAGCGCGACGAGCTCCTTCGATCCGACGGTCGGGAGCACGTTCTCGGGGGTCAGCCCGGGGACGCCACGGCGACGGTCGTACCAGTTCGCGATGGCCGCCCGCAGCGCGGGGGTGCCGACCGTCTGGGGGTACGCATGCGCGTCGGTTGCGGCGCGAAGCGCGTCCGCGACGACGGCGGGCGTCGCATCGACCGGTGATCCGATCGACAGGTCGACGAGGCCGTCGGGGTGGGAGCGCGCGCGGGCGGCATACGGCGCCACGGCGTCCCAGGGGTAGTCGGCGAGGTCAGCGACCCCCACGTCAGTGTTCCTGCGGCGGGAGCGCCTCGATGATCGGGTGATCCTTGTGGATGACGCCGACCTTGGCGGCGCCGCCCGGGGAGCCGATGTCGTCGAAGAACTCGACGTTGGCCTTGTAGTAGTCCTGCCACTCGTCAGGCAGGTCGTCCTCGTAGTAGATCGCCTCGACGGGGCAGACGGGCTCGCAGGCGCCGCAGTCCACGCACTCGTCGGGGTGGATGTACAGCGATCGGTCGCCCTCGTAGATGCAGTCCACGGGACACTCGTCGATGCAGGCGCGGTCCTTGACGTCCACGCAGGGAAGGGCGATCACGTACGTCACCTGGCCAGTCTAGCCGCGACCTCCGATCAGGATCCGCCGTGCGACGAGCTCACTCCGTCCGGGGGATGCGATCCGGCCAGGCCACGGCCAGCGCCACGAGGATCGGAACCGCGATCGTCCACACCACGCCGAGTTCGGACTGCGGCACGACGACCGAGCCGCCGGGGCCGCTGCCCGAGAAGACGAGGGTCGAGACCATCATGCCGAGACCGGTGGCCAGCGTCGCCCAGCGATCGGAAGTGAGCAGCCGCACGGCCAGCAGCAGCGCGGCGGAGCCGATCACGGCGAGGATCAGGCCGAGCGGGAACCAGCCGATCGCGTAGGAGTGGGCCACCGTGCCGGCGACGCCATAGACCAGTCCCACCAGCAGGGCGACGATCCAGCTGCCGATGCGGGCGGGGGCGGAAGGGCGCATGCCTCGATCGTACCGACCGCACCTGTGCGGTTCTCCCCGCTCGACGGCGATCGGGGCTGAGCCGTCGGCTACGCCGCCCAGCCCCACAGACGCAGGAGTGCCGCGACGAGCGCTGCCGCGACCACCACGACGAGGAAGGGCGCCCGCAGGATCAGCAGACCCGCGGCGACGAGCACGGCCGGGACCCGCGCATCGACCACGACCGCCTGCCCCGCGCCGAGGGTCTGCACAGCGACGAGGGCGGCGAGCAGCGCCACGGTGAGGAGATCGGCGATGCGCATCGGCGTGGGGGCCTCGACCCACCTCGCGGGGATGAGGTACCCGACGGTCTTGAGCGCGACGCAGATGATCGAGGCCACGAGGATGGCCGTCCACATGTTCACGGCAGCCCCTCCCTCTCGGCGACGTCGTCGGGTTCGGACTCGACCCGGTCGTCCTCGCCGAGCCAGTTCGTCCAGCCGACCACGATTGCGACGAGGGCCGCGATGATGACCGGGAGACCGGGCATGAGCACGGGCGTGAGGACGGTCGCTACGACAGCCGCTGCCACGCCCACCACGATGGGCTGGCGGGCGCGCAGGCGCGGCCACAGGAGGGCGAGGAAAGCCGCCGCGGCGGCGGCGTCGAGTCCGTACGCCCGGACGTCGCCGAGCACGTCGCCGAGCAGCGCGCCCGCGAGCGTCGACAGGTTCCAGCCGATGTAGATCCCGATGCCCGTCACCCAGAACCCCAGGGTCCGGGCGTGCGGTGAGCGCTGAGCGAGCGCCACCGCGGTCGACTCGTCGATGGTGAACTGCGCCGCCGCGGCGCGGCGCCACAAGCCCGCACCGATCACCGGAGACATCCGGATGCCGTAGGCGACGTTGCGAACCCCGAGGAGCGCCGCGGATGCGATCGCCGCGGGCACGGCGGCCAGTCCTCCGGCGCCCACGATGCCGACGAAGGCGAACTGGGATCCGCCGGTGAACATCACGAGGCTCAGGACGCATGTCTGCCAGACATCGAGCCCCGCCGTGACCGCGAGAGCGCCGAACGAGATGCCGTACGCACTCGTCGCCAGCGCGACACCCAGCCCCTCGCGGACGGCCCTGCGGCCTTCGCCGACGCTGGGGGCATCGTCGAAGTGCGGGTCGAGGGTCACCTCGTCATGCTACCGACCGTCCCACACGGGGCGCCGGGCCGCGCTCGGGTCGGTGGCCTCGTCTGGCGGGACGGCCGCCCACGGGGAACTCTCGGGGACGCAGCATCCGGGGATTGCGCTTTCCGATTTGGCTTGCCATGCTGGGCGGTGAACCGCAGAAAACGCTTCCTCAGCTTCACAGCCGCCCCCGCGTCGTGCTCATCACGGATTCTGCACAGGACGAGGGAGTCCCATGCGAACACCGTTCCCCCTGCCCGAGCGCGCCGCGCCGTCGCCCTTCCGACGACCGCGGGCACTCTCCGTCGTCGCCGCCGTGGGCCTGGCCGCAGCGCTCGCGCTGCCCGCCTCACCGGCGACCGCTGCAGCCGCCGAATCCGGTACGGCACCGCCCGTAGACCTCGGCCGTCAGGTCATCGCGCCCGACGATGGCTGGGCCTCGTGGAGCGGCGACACGTACCCCGAGCGCGCACAGCGCCTCGCCGCGCCGACCACGGGGGGCTCCGCCGCCTCGCCCGCGGACGTGTACGTCGCCGGCACGTGGCAGGAGCTGCGCGACGCCCTCGCCGGCAGGGCGAGCGGATCGCAGAACGACGCGCGCTACAACACCGTGCCGCGCATCGTCTACATCACGGGCACGCTCGACCCGTGGCTGCGCTCCGACGGCACGCGGACGACCTGCGACGACATCGCCGCGCAGATCACCGTCGCGGGATCCGGCGCGCCCTTCTCGATGGACGACTACATCGCCGCGTTCGGACCCGGGGTCGATCCCTCCGGCCCTCTCGAGGCCGCTCGCGTAGAGGCCGCGGCGCTGCAGGCGAGGCTCACGCTGCAGCACATCGGCTCGAACGTCACTCTTGTCGGCGTCGGCGACGACGCGCATGTCGTCGGAGCGTCGCTGCGAATCCGCGACGCCTCGAACGTCATCGTGCGCAACCTCTCGCTGTCCGACGCGTACGACTGCTTTCCCCAATGGGATGCCAATGACGCGGGCGGCAACTGGAACTCGGCGTACGACAACCTCTCGGTGTGGACATCGACGAGCGTGTGGATCGATCACAACACGTTCGGCGACGGCGACCACCCCGCGGCGAGCCTCGACACGGTCTACGGGCGTCCGTTCGAGGTGCACGACGGGCTCGTCGACATCACCCACGGCTCCGACCTCGTCACCATGTCGTGGAACTGGCTGCAGCATCACGACAAGACCGACATCATCGGCTCGTCGGACTCGCGCCTGCAGGATCGGGGCCAGCACCGCGTCACGCAGCACCACAATCGGTGGACCGACATCGGCCAGCGCGGCCCGCGCGTGCGCTTCGGCGACGTGCACGTCTACAACAACCTGTACGAGCAGACGGATGCCACGACCCGGGGCTCGTCGGAAGGCTACGACTTCTTCCAGTACTTCTGGGGAGCGGGTCGCGAGAGCAGCATCGTCGCCGAGTCCAACGCCGTCGAGCTGATCGACCCCGCGAGCGCCTCGCGGATCATCGCCGGCTGGGGCGGCACCGAGCTGTCCGCCACCGACACGCTCGTGAACGGGGAGATCGTCGACGTGCTCGCGGCGTACAACGCCGGCGCCGCCGCCCCGCTGTCCCCCGCGGTTCGGTGGGATCCCGCTGACGCCTACGCGTACACGCTCACACCGGTCGGCGACGTCGCCGAGACGGTGCGTGCGGGAGCCGGCGCGGGCGTGCTCGCCTCGGGCACGCCCGTCGCCACCGGCGCGCCGGGCGCGTTCACGCTGTCGCACGACAGCGGCTGGGACACGGGCCTGCGCGACGGCGACTACCGGGTGACGGCCGACCTCTGGTGGGGTCAGAACGCCACGGTGGTCAAGCTCTACGAGAACGGCACGCTCGTCGGCGCGCAGTCGATGGCCGGGGCGTCCCCCGCCGCGCAGCGCACCGCGTTCGACATCGCCGGCAGGACGAACGGCACGTACGCGTACGAACTCGTCGCGCTCAACCCCCACGGCGAGTCGCGGTCGCGGAAGCTCACGGTGACGGTGACGGATGCCGCACCCGCCATTGCGGCACTGAGCGTCTCCGGCGTCTGGACCGGCGACGTCACGATCACGGCGAACCTGTGGTGGGGCACCAACGCGAGCGAATACGTGCTGTTCCAGGACGGCGTCGAAATCGATCGTCAGGCTCTCACGACCGCGACACCCAACGCCCAGCGCGCGACGACGTCGCTCGGCGCACTGTCTCCCGGCACGTACGAGTTCACGGCGGTGCTGTCCAACGCCGCGGGATCGACGACGGCGCGACCGATCACGGTGACGGTGAAGGGCTGACAACGACGGATGCCGCGACCCCGCGCATCGAAAAGGCGCAGGGTCGCGGCATCCGTGTCACTGCTTACGCGTTGGCGTCCTGGCGCTTGAGGCGCGAGGCGGCGCGGCCGCGCTCGGTGGCGTCGAGGATCACCTTGCGGATGCGCACCTTCTCGGGCGTCACCTCGACGCACTCGTCGTCGCGCGCGAACTCGAGGCTCTCCTCCAGCGAGAGCAGGCGCGGCGGAGTCATCGACTCGAACGCGTCAGCGGTCGAGGACCGCATGTTCGTGAGCTTCTTCTCCTTGGTGATGTTCACGTCCATGTCGTCGGCGCGCGAGTTCTCGCCGACGACCATGCCCTCGTAGACCTCTTCGGTGGGCTGCACGAAGAAGCTCATGCGCTCCTGCAGCGCGATCATCGCGAACGGCGTGACGACACCCGAGCGGTCGGCGACGATCGAGCCGTTCTGGCGGGCGACGATGTGGCCCGCCCAGTCGTCGTAGCCGTGCGAGATCGCGTTGGCGATGCCGGTGCCGCGCGTCATCGAGAGGAACTCGGTGCGGAAGCCGATGAGACCGCGCGAGGGGACGATGAACTCCATGCGCACCCAGCCGGTGCCGTGATTGACCATCGTCTCCATGCGGCCCTTGCGCGACGCCATCAGCTGGGTGATCGCGCCGAGGTACTCCTCGGGGGCGTCGATGGTGAGGTGCTCGAAGGGCTCCTTGACCTTGCCGTCCTCACCCTTGCGCGTGACGACCTGGGGCTTGCCGACCGTGAGCTCGAAGCCCTCGCGGCGCATGTTCTCGACGAGGATCGCGAGGGCGAGCTCACCGCGACCCTGCACCTCCCACGCGTCGGGGCGGCCGATGTCGACGACCTTGAGCGAGACGTTGCCGATGAGCTCGCGGTCGAGGCGGTCCTTCACCATGCGGGCGGTGACCTTGTGGCCCTTGACCTTGCCGACCAGCGGCGACGTGTTCGTTCCGATGGTCATCGAGATGGCGGGGTCGTCCACCGTGATCGCCGGGAGCGGCCGGACGTCCTCGGGGTCGGCGATGGTCTCGCCGATCGTGATCTCCTCGATGCCGGCGATGGCGACGATGTCACCGGGGCCGGCCTCTTCGGCGGGGTAGCGCTCGAGGGCGCGGGTCTTGAGGAGCTCGGTGATGCGGGCGTTCGAGTGCGTGCCGTCGTGACGCACCCACGCGACCGTCTGGCCCTTCTTGAGCGTGCCGTTGAAGACGCGAAGGAGGGCGAGGCGGCCGAGGAACGGGCTCGAGTCGAGGTTCGTCACCCACGCCTGCAACGGAGCCTCGTCGTCGTATGCCGGAGCCGGCACGTGCTCGAGGATGGCCTCGAACAGCGGCTCGAGATCAGCGTTGTCGGGCAGCTCGCCATTGGCGGGACGGGTGCGGGATGCTGCGCCCGCGCGCCCGCTCGCATACACGACGGGCACGTCGAGCAGGGCGTCGATGTCGAGGTCGGGCACATCCTCGTGAAGGTCGGACGCGAGGCCGAGCAGCAGGTCGTGAGCCTCTTCCTCGACCTCGGCGATGCGCGCGTCGGGGCGGTCGGTCTTGTTGACCAGGAGGATGACGGGCAGCTTCGCCTCGAGCGCCTTGCGCAGCACGAAGCGGGTCTGCGGGAGCGGGCCCTCGCTCGCGTCGACGAGGAGCACGACGCCGTCGACCATCGACAGGCCGCGCTCGACCTCACCGCCGAAGTCGGCGTGGCCGGGCGTGTCGATCACGTTGATCGTGACCGGGACGTCGGTGTGGGCGCCGTTGTAGGTGATCGCGGTGTTCTTCGCGAGGATCGTGATGCCTTTTTCGCGCTCGAGGTCGTTCGAGTCCATCGCGCGCTCTTCGACGTGCGCGTGCTCGCCGAACGAGCCGGTCTGGCGGAGCATCGCGTCGACGAGAGTGGTCTTGCCGTGGTCGACGTGAGCGACGATAGCCACGTTGCGGAGGTCCGGACGGAGGGCGCGCGCCATGAGGGAATCCTTGAAAGAGAATGGGGATGCCGGAATGCCGGCATCCCCATTCTATTGGGCGCTGCTGTGTATCGCCTTTCGGCGGCGGATCAGCCCTCCAGGCCCGCTTCGAGCAGCGCTGCACGCGCCTCGCGGCGCACGCGCTGCTCCTCGGGGTCGGGCACCGGGATGGCGGCGATGAGGCGACGCGTGTAGTCCTCCTTGGGCGCGCGGAGGATCTGCCCGGTCGCACCCTGCTCGACGATCTTGCCGTGGTGCATCACGATGATGCGGTCCGCCAGCGAGTCGACGACCGCCAGGTCGTGGCTGATGAACAGGCACGCGAAGCCCATGTCGGCCTGGAGCTGGCGAAGCAGCTGCAGCACGGTCGCCTGCACCGACACGTCCAGCGCCGAGGTGGGCTCGTCGGCGATGAGCAGCTTGGGCTGCAGCGACAGGGCGCGCGCGATGCCGACGCGCTGCTTCTGACCGCCCGACAGCTCGTGCGGGTAGCGGTTGCGGTAGGAGCGCGGGAGCTCGACCGAGTCCAGCAGCTCCTGCACACGCACGTCGAGCTGGCGGCCCTTCGCGACGCCGGCCAGCAGCATCGGCTCCCCGATCGACTGGCCGATGGGCAGACGCGGGTTGAGCGACGACGACGGGTCCTGGAAGACGATGCCGACATCCTTGTGCACCTTGTGGAGGAGGCGCCGGTCGGCCTTGGAGATGTCGGAGCCGACGACCTCGGCCCTGCCTTCCGCGATCGGCAGCAGGCCGATGGCGGCGCGACCGACTGTGGTCTTGCCCGAGCCGGACTCGCCCACGAGGCCCGTGACCTCACCCGGGTAGATCGAGAAGTTCGCATGCTCGACCGCCCGGAAGGCGGGCACGCGCCCGCGCTTCGGGTAGTCGATCGCAACGTCCTGGAAGTCGAGCACGGGGGCGCCCAGGCCCTGGCGGCGCTCAGCGTCCTGGCGCGCGGCGACCTCGGCCAGGCGGATCACCGACGTGTCGCCGGCGAGGGCGGCCGTGGTGTCGATCGACTCCCCCTGCGCGTCGCCGATGCGGGGCACCGCTGCGAGGAGCTGCTGCGTGTAGGGGTGCGTGGGGCGGTTGAACACCGCATCGACCGAGCCGCGCTCGACGATCTCGCCCTTGCGCATCACGACGATGTCGTCGGCGATATCGGCCACCACGCCCATGTCGTGCGTGATGATGAGGATCGCCGAGTCGAGGCGGTGCCGGAGGTCCCGCATGAGGTCGAGGATCTCGGCCTGCACGGTCACGTCGAGGGCCGTGGTCGGCTCGTCGGCGATCAGCAGCTGAGGATCGCACGAGATCGACTGCGCGATCATGGCGCGTTGACGCTGACCACCCGACAGCTGGTGCGGATACGAGTTGAACGCCTTCAGCGGATCGGGCAGCTCCACCATGTCGAGCAGCTCCAGCGCGCGGGTGCGCGCGGCACTCGGCGTCATGCCCTGGTGGATGCGCAGGGTCTCGATGATCTGGAATCCGACCGTGAACACAGGGTTCAGCGCGGTCATCGGCTCTTGGAAGATCACCGCGATCTCGCGGCCGCGCACACGACGCAGGTCGTCCTTGCGGAGCCCGAGGATCTCGCGCCCGGCGAGCTTGACGCTGCCGGTCACCCGGGCGTTGGACGGCAGGAGCCCGAGCATCGCCATCGAGCTCGCGCTCTTGCCGGAGCCGGACTCGCCGACGATCGCGAGGGCCTTGCCCGACTCGACGGAGTAGTTCAGCTTCTTCGCTGCCGGCACCCAGTAGTTGTCGACGGCGAAGTCCACGGACAGGCCGCTCACTTCCAGCAGCGGACTGCCGGTCACGGGAGTGGGGGACGCGTTCATTTCATGGTCCTTGTGGGATCGATTGAGAGAATGAGGGGGTGACCGACCGTGCGATCCGCATCGACTCCCGTTTCAACCGCATTGCTGCCGTCATCGTCTGGAGTCTTGCGGCGCTCGCAGTGATCACCGCCGTATGGAGCGCGGACCCGCGGCTGACGTGGGTCTACGCCGCAGCCCCGCTGGCGGCTCTGCTCGGCTGGATGGCGCTGTGGCGCCCCTGCGTCGAGGTGTCGGATCGCGGTGTGCGCATCGAGAACGTGAGCCACGACGTCGATGTGCCGTGGGAGGCCCTCGTGCACGTCGAGACGGCACGCGCCCTGACGCTGCACACGCCGTCCGGCAGCTTCACTGCCTGGTCGGCGCCGGCGCCCGGCTTCTTCACCACGATGATGGGCAACGCGAGGGCCCGCCGCGAGGCGAGCGCCGCCGGTGGCGACGCCCGCCCGAGCGACCGCATGGGCACCGACTCGGGCAACGCGGCTCTCGTCGTGCGAGAGTCGTGGCGCAGCCGCCTCGATGCCGGTCAGGTGGAACTCGGCGTGGCCGATGAGACGCCCGTCAAGCGCCACTGGCACGTGACGTTCCTCATCGCGTCGATCGTGCTCGCCGCGGCGTCGATCGCGCTGATCATCGCCACCGGCTGAGAGCCTGGCGCGCATCATCCGCGGCGATCCGGGTCGGGCGCGATCTCGTCGTCGAGGACATCGTCGGGGCGGTCGCTCGTGACGCCCTCGACGATCGCCGCACCGCCGGCCGTGACCAGCGCACCCTCGGGCACGTCGGCGGTCGTGCCGGCCACGATGACCGCATCCTCCGGGAGATCCTTGACCTTGCGGAAGACGATGCGCTTCTGACGCGGGTCGAACGCATCACGCAGGCCGTCGCCGACGAAGTTCACGAGGAGCGACAGGATCACGATGAACGCCGCCGGCCACCAGAACAGCCACGGGCGCGTCTGGAACGCCGACTCGTTCGCCGAGATCAGCAGACCCAGCGACACGTCCGGCGCGCGCACGCCGTACCCGAGGAACGACAGGGACGTCTCGAGGATGATCGCTGCAGCGATCAGCAGTGTCGTCGCCACGATGACCACGCCGATCGCGTTCGGCAGGATGTGCTTGAAGATGATGCGGACATCCGATGCGCCGGCCACGCGTGCCGCCTCGACGAACTCGCGCTCACGAAGCGTCAGGAACTCCGCGCGCACGAGTCGGGCGATTCCCGTCCAGACGAAGAATCCGAGGAACAGCGCCAGCAGCAGCGGACCGAGGTTTCCCACCGCCGATCCGACGACCGCGCCGATCACGATCACCGGGATCACGATGACGATGTCGGTCAGGCGCATCAGCACCGCGTCGACCCACCCACGGTAGTAGCCCGCGAGAGCACCGACCACGACGCCGAGGAAGGCGCCGATGAGGCCGATGATGAACATCATGTAGGACGAGTTGACGAGGCCGCGCATGACCATCGCGAAGTAGTCCTTGCCGACCGTGTTCTGGCCGAACGGGTGATCGCCGAGCGAGAACGGCCAGAGCGTCAGCGTGGGCTTGCCGCCGTTGCTGATCGGGATCAGCTCTTCGTAGTTCCACTTCCACCAGCCCGGGATGGGGCCGATGCCGGTCGCCGAGATGGCGAAGCCGACGATGAGGACGAAGAGGATCGCGCTGACCACTGCGGGCTTGTGGGCGATGAAGCGCCGGAACGTCAGGCGTCCCTGGCTGATGCCGCGTTCGTCGGCGGTCTGGACGTGCACGCCTGCGTCGGAGGGTGCGGTAGGTGGCTCGAGGGCCGGATCGATGGGGATCGACATTACTTGACCCTCACTCTCGGGTCGATCGCCGAGTACGCGAGGTCGGCGAGGAAGTTGAACGTGATGGCGAACACTGCGATGACGACGAAGTACGCCATGACGGGGTTCGGGTCGGCGTGCTGCAGACCCTGGTTGAACAGCGCGCCCATACCGCTGAACGCGAAGATGCGCTCGGTGATGATCGCACCACCGATCAGCGCGCCGACATCGGCCGCGACGATCGTGGTGATCGGGATGAGCGAGTTGCGGAACGCGTGGCGCACGACCACGGTCCGTTCGGGGAGACCCTTCGCGCGAGCCGTGCGGATGTAGTCCTGGTTCAGCGTCTCGAGCATGCCGCCACGCGCGTAGCGCGTGTACGCCGCGAACGAGATCAGCATGAGGCTGATGGTGGGCAGCAGCAGGTGGGTGAAGGTGTCGATGCTCTGAATCCACCAGTCGCCCTGCAGGTTGGGCGTCTGCGAACCGATGGTCGCGATCGGGCGCCCGTTCACCTTCGGGTTGTTGACGTACGAGTTCCAGTTCTGCATGAACTGGTCCAGGACGATCACGCCCATGCCGAGCAGACCCGAGAGCACGCCGATGCGGATCGCCTGGCCCTTGTCGTACTCACCGAGGAACCAGCCCGCCGCCGCGCCGACGAGAGCCGCCGCCACGAACAGGGCGAGGACCCCCCAGCCGTTGAACGACTTGAGGAACGGCTGGAGCACGAAGTACGCCGCGATGAGCACGATCGCGGTGACACCGGCGGTGCGCCACGCGTAGCGCGCACGGGGTCCGGCGATGATGAGGACCATGCCCGCCGCGAACGCCGCGATCAGCAGCGGCGTGAGGATCGGTCCGAGCGACGGGTTGAGGAACCACGCCGTCACACTCATGCCGTAGAGCATCGCTCCGCTGGTCACCACGGAGGCGGCGAAGACGATCAGGCGGCGCTGCCTGGGTCCGCCGATGATCGCCTGCCAGAAGACGCCGGAGACGAGACTGAGTGCGATGATCCACGGCCATGTGAACACCGGACTGTCGAGCCAGTCGTTGAAGCCGAGGGCGAAGAAGACCTTGAGGAGAACACCCATCACGAACGACGGCAGCGAGTAGAACAGGAAGCTGGCGAACGTGAACGAGTAGTCGATCGCGCTGTACTGGCGAAGCGCCGACACGATGCCGACGAGCACGCCGAGGACGATGGCGAGGATCGTCGAAGCGGTGACGAGCTGGAGCGTCGCGCCCATCGCACGTGCGAGGACGATCGTCACCGGCTGGTTCTGGATGGTGACGCCGAGGTCGCAGCCGCCGAACGGGATGACGCAGCGTGCGGCGCCGAGCAGCCAGTTGAACCAGCGGACGGGGATGGGCTGGTCGAGGTTCAGCCACGCGATGCGCTGTGCGATCAGCGCGTCGCGGTTCGGGCTGTTGGAGGCGTACAGGTCCTCGAGCGGGTCTTTGGCAAGAGCCACGAGGGTGTACATCAGGAAGGATGCGGCGATGAGGATCAGGATCGAAACCCCGATGCGCCGCAGAACGAAGCTAAGCACTGGGCTGGCCCTTCATGCAGAAAAGGTAGCAGGCGGGCGACGACGGCAGCAGAGGCCGGGCGTCGGGTTCGCCGGCTGGGGACGGGAAGACACACGCACGGGGCGCCGGGCTGTTAGCACCCGACGCCCCATGGCGTGGTGTTTCAGATCGTCACCGGATTAACCGGTGACCGTCCACTCCCAGAAGTTCCAGAACACACCGGTCTGGTTGCCCATGAAGGTGATGCCCTCGACGCGGTCGGTGTGCGCCTCGAGGCCGGGGCCCTGGAAGAGCGGCAGACCGTACGCGTCGGAGAACAGCTCGGTGTCCGCCTCGATCGTCATCTCGTCGATCTTGTCGGTGTCGAGCGTCTGCGGGATCGTGCGAGCGATCTCGTCGACGGTGTCGTTGGCGTACTTGTTGAAGTTGCTGCCACCGAAGCTGGCGAAGATCTGCGGGATGGTGCCGTTGCCGACACCGGGCGAGATCCAGCCGAAGATGACGGCGTCGTAGATGTCCGAACCGAGCTGCGCGCTCCAGTCCTCACGGCCCACATCCTCGATCACGAAGCCGGCCTGCGAAGCCGAGGCCTGGATGGCCTCGAACGCCGCGACGCGGTTCGGGTTGTTGATGTTGTACATGAGGCGGATCGTCGGGGTCGCACCGGCGAGGAGCTCCTTGGCGCCCTCGATGTCGACGTCGGCGTACGCGTCCGAGCCGTTGGCCGCGACAGCGTCCTCGTACGGCTTCTGGGCCGGGATGAAGAGGTTCGAGTTGAGAACCTCAGCCTCGGGGTTGACGGGCTTGATGAGCGTGTCGACGAGCTGCTGACGCGGGATCGTCTTGAGGAACGCCTCACGGACGTTCTTCTCGGCGAAGGGGCCGGCGAACGTCAGGTCGAGGTGGTCGTAGTTGAGCGCATCGCCCTGGAGGACCTCGACGCCGTCGATCGCCTGCAGCGCGGTGAGGGTGTCGCCGCTCGCCTGCGGGGCGATCACGTCGACCTCGCCGTTCTGGAGGGCGGTCACCTGAGCCTGAGCGTCACCGATGAAGCGGATGACCATCTCGGAGAACTGCGGCTTGAGGTCACCGGTGTACTTGTCGTTGAGCTTCAGCGTCATCGACTGCGTGGGCTCCCACGAGTCGATGATCCACGGGCCGCTCGAGAGGTACAGCGACGGGTCGTCCGGCAGCGACGTCATGTCGAAGCCCGAGTTCCAGAAGTCAGCCGCAGCCTTGAGCGTCTCGTTGACCGGAGCCGGAGCAGCGGCGTCGCCGCGCGGGCTGGTCAGGATCGTGTCGATGAGCTCGGCCTGGTCGACGCCGGCCTTCTCGGCGACGACGTGGACCGGCTGGTCGATGAGACCGACGATGTTCCAGTCGACGAAGGGGACGTCGTACTCGAGCGTGAGCGAGAGCTTGTCATCGGCGACATCCGTGATCGTCGAGGCGTTGACACCCTCGGTGCTGCCCGCGTACGCGAAGTACTTCGTGCCGCTGACCGGCTCACCCGACTCGGGGTCGAGCGTCGCGTCGTCGAAGATGCCCGAGGTCGCAGCCCAGCCGAAGATCAGGTCGTCGGTCGTGATGGGCTCGCCGTCGGACCACTCGAGGCCGTCGTTGAGGGTGTACTTGACCTGGAGGGGGTCCTCGCTGACGACCTCCATCTTGCCGAACGACTCGTCAGGGACGACCTCGTAGGTGTCGCTGACGTAGTAGAAGCCGGCGCGGGTCAGGTAGTTGACCTTGCCGTTGATGTCGAGGTTGCCGTTGTCGCTGTTCGAGTTCGTACCCGTGAACTCGTTCACCTCAGCGATGGTCACCGCGGCGTCGGCGGTGTCCCCGGTCTCCTCCGTCGCCGGTGGGGTCGTCGAGCAGCCGGCGAGGACCAGTGCGGTCACGCCGACGCCCGCCGCGACTCCGAGTGCGCGCATGCGCCACGTCGTCTTGTCAGACACTTGTGTCTCCTCTGTGCAGGGTAATGCGCGCGGATCCGGCCGGAAGCCGGACCTGCGCGCGGATGGGAAAACGATAAGCACCGGTTGTGAGATGGTCAAAACGATCGGCGAAAACGTTACAGAGCCTTAACTCAATCGACGCGGAGTGTGACAATCTGACAAGATGACGCCGCCGAACCGGCCCACAGGTCAGAGGGATTCGACTACCCTTTCGCCCCTCACGCCGTATGACCGCCGACGCCTCACGTGGGAGGTCTGGATCGTCCTCGCGATCACGGTCGGGCAGTCCGCGCTGTACTCGGTGCTGTCGCTCGTGCGCAAACTCCTCGCGCCCGTTCCGCTCGGCCAGCAGCAGACCCAGGTGAACCCGTCGAGGGACGCGCAGGCGGTCTGGGATGTCGTGTACCAGGTGCTCGCCGTCTTCTTCGCGCTCGCCCTCGTGGCGCTCGTCGTCTACCTGCTGTGGGAGCCCGGCAGCAATGCGCTGCGCCGCATCGGGCTGGACTTCTCGCGGTTCGGCGGAGACCTCGGCCGCGGCATCCTCCTCGCCGCGGTCATCGGCGTGCCGGGGCTCGCGCTCTACGCGGCCGGGCGCGCGCTCGGGATCACGGTCGCAGTGGTCGCCTCTCCCCTCGACGCGGCGTGGTGGACCGTGCCGTTGCTGGTGCTGTCGGCACTGCGGGCGGGATTGACCGAAGAGGTGATCTTCATCGGCTACCTCTTCGACCGGCTGCGACGGTTCGGCTGGAACGACTGGGCCATCATCCTGACCTCCGCCGGCTTGCGCGGCGCTTACCACGCCTACCAGGGCATCGGTGCGATCGTCGGCAACTTCGTGATGGGCGTGGTCTTCGGCTGGTGCTATCGGCGCTGGGGTCGCATCATGCCGCTCGTGATCGCGCACACGCTCCTCGACGTCGTCGCATTCGTGGGGTATCCCCTGGCCGCGGCGCTGTGGCCCGGCGTCTTCGCCCCGATCCCGGCCCCCACCCCCCCCCCCCCCCCCCCCC
>NZ_JYJA01000013.1 GCF_000956465.1 Microbacterium trichothecenolyticum | reverse complement strand
CGGCCGCCCCGATCTCGTCGACCGTGCACCGGCCCAGCAGCGGTCTGAGCGCGTCGACGATCGTGGTCAGGGCGTCCGCGGAGAGCCGCCCGGATGCCAGCGCGGCCCGGGCGCGGTCGAGGGGTGCGGGGCGGGTCTGCCCGATCAGCGTCACCCGACTCGTGACCGCCTTCGCGTCCCGCAGCCGTGCCCGCGCGGTCGCTGCCGAGACCCGCGTGGCGCGTTCCACGAGTTCCTGCGCCGACCCGCACCCGTACTGCGCGGTGATCCGGTCGTCGCCGAACTCGGAGTCGGCACGCCGCCCCACCTCCCCGGCGAGCGCCAGCCGGGCGGCATCCGTGATCCGCCCCAATTGCTCGACGACGCCCAACGCGGCGACCAGATCACCGTGCGACAGACCCCGCGGCGCCTCACCACCGAGCGGCGCACCGAGCGTGTCGCCGAGCAGATCGGCGATGCCCCGGAGCTCGGTCAGCGGGAAGTTCATGCCTTCGATTCTGCCGAGGGGCTCCGACATTCCGACACCTCAAAACCGCAGGTCCGAGTCGCTTTTGTGGATAACCCCGAAGGGACCCGAATCACGACGTCCTGGGGAGGAATCGGCGCCGCGACTCCACCTCGCTGAGCCGCCACCGCCCCGCCCAGCGGGTACGTTCGTCGGTATCCGGGGATCCCCGATCCCCGGATGACCGCGCCCTGAATCCGCGCCGCCCCCGCGTCCAGCATGAGAAGCACCACCCCACACAGGAGCCCTCATGCCCACACCTCTCGACATCTCCGTTCCCGATCTCACCGGCAAGCTCGCCCTCGTCACCGGCGCGAGCGACGGCGTCGGCCTCGAGATCGCCGCGCGTCTCGCGCGCGCCGGCGCCGACGTCCTCATGCCGGTCCGCAATCCGCAGAAAGGCGAGGCGGCGGCAACCCAGATCCGACAGCAGACCGGAGCCCACAGCATCCGTGTCCTCCCCCTCGACCTCGCGTCGCTGGACTCCGTCGGAGCTCTCGCCGCGCGGCTGAACGACGAAGGCCGCCCGATCGACCTCCTCATCGCGAACGCCGGCGTGATGAACCCGCCGACCCGACAGCTCTCCGCCGACGGGTTCGAGCTGCAGCTCGCGACGAACCACCTCGGCCACTTCGCGCTCGTGGCGCAGCTGCTCCCGCTGCTTGTCGAGGCGAAGGCGTACATCACCAGCCAGGTGAGCATCGCCGCCGATCAGGGCGCCGTCAACTGGGACGACCCGAACTGGGAGCACGGCTACGACCCGATGACGGCGTACAGCTCGTCGAAGATCGCGTTCGGCCTGTTCGCCATGCAACTGCAACGGAAATCGGATGCGGCGGGCTGGGGCATCCGCAGCACCCTCTCGCATCCCGGCATCACGCCGACGAACCTGCTCGCGGCCCAGCCAGGCATGGGGCGTTCCGCCGACACGACAGCGGTGAAGTTCATCCGGGCGATGTCGCGGCGCGGCATCCTGTTCGGCACTCCCGCGTCGGCCGCGCTGTCGGCGGTGTACGCGGCGACAAGCCCCGACGCCCGCGGCGGTCACCTCTACGGGCCGAGGGGCTTCCGCCGCCTCAGCGGCCTGCCCGCGGAGCAGCCGATGTACTCTCGCCTGCGCGGCGAGGCCGACGCTCGTCGCGTGTGGGAGCTCTCCGAGCAGCTCACCGGCGTGCGCGTCGCGACGCCGGGTCGCTGAGCGAGCGCCGCAAAACGGTGGGATCGCCGCTCCCTGGATGAGGAATGAAGGATGCCGCAGACTCAGGTCATGGACAGAGCACAGCTCGCCGACTTCCTGCGTCGCCGCCGCGAGGCGCTGCAGCCCGAGGACGTCGGGCTGCGCCGCGGGTCTCGACGCCGCACGGCGGGCCTTCGGCGCGAGGAGGTCGCCGTCCTCTGCGACATGTCGACCGACTACTACAGCCGGCTGGAGCAGGCCCGCGGCCCGCAGCCGTCGGAGCAGATGCTCGCCGCGATCGCTCGCGGGATGCGGCTCACGCTCGACGAGCGCGACCACCTGTTCCGGCTCGCCGGTCACACGGCACCGGCTCGGGCACTGCGCAGCGAGCACGTCTCGCCCGGCCTCATGCGCATCCTCGACCGCCTCGCCGACACCCCCGCGCAGGTGATGACCGAGCTCGGCGAGACGCTCGCGCAGACGCCGGCGGCCCGCGCGCTGTTCGGCGACGAGACGCGCTTCGAGGGGTTCGCCCGCAGCGTCGGCTATCGCTGGTTCACCGATCCGTCGGCGCGCACCGTGTACCCGATCGAGGACCACCCGATGCATTCGCGCGCGTTCGCCGCCGAGATCCGCACCGCCTACGCGAAGTTCGGCGCCGACTCCCGCTCCGGGGCGATGGTGTCGTCGCTGCTGCAGGAGAGCCCCGAGTTCGCCGAGCTCTGGGCCGAGCACGAGGTGCGCTCGACGCACGCGCGCGAGAAGCGCCTGCAGCACCCCGAGGTCGGCGTGATGGACATGCAGTGCCAGTTCCTCATCGACCCCGAGCAGGGACAGACGCTCCTCGTGCTCACCGCGACGCCCGGCACCCCGAGCTACGAGCGGCTGCAGCTGCTCTCGGTGATCGGCACCCAGGAGATCGCCGCCGGCCGCTGAGGTCGCGCCGGTCGCCGGGTTCGCCTGCACCGGCCGGTCCATCTTGTCAAGAACCCCGTCCGCGCCCCCCGGCGGCATAGCCTTTCGACAGCACGGGCGCCCCGTGCGGTGAGTGAGGTGGAACGTGGGCGTTCAAACCGCGATGGACGACGTTCTCGACGCCCCGACGATCGTCAAGGCGCTGCTCGCCGCCGACGACCTGGCCTTCGAAGCCGGCCGCGATCCCAGCGTCCGCACTCTGCGGGTGCTGTCGACGGCGCTCGCGGGCACCGACGACATCGCCGCCATCGCGGCGGTGCACGCGCTGGCGGAGATGCACGACGACGAGGCGCAGCGTCAGCTCGCCGCCCTGCTGTCGGACGAGCGGCCGTTCATCCGGGAGCATGCCGCGTGGGCGCTCGGCCAGAGTCTGCCCCGGCCAGAGGCCGTGGGACGCCTGCTCGCACTGGTCGCCGCCGGCGGGTTCACGGGCATGCTGGCCCAGCACACCATCGAGAGGTGGTCGGGCCACGCGAGCGACACGATCGCGATCGGCATCGAGGCAGCGCTGCTGGGAATCACGGATGCTGCACCCCGAGCAGCGCTCGTCGAAACCCTCGGGCTCGTGACTCAACCGGTCGCTGCGCGCCTGCTGCGCGAAGTGGCGTCGGATCCCGCCGAGCACGATGCGGTGCGCGCGACCGCGATCGCCGCACTCGGGCAGCGCCGCGACACCGCGGGGCTCGAGGAGGAGCTCGGTGCGCTCCTGGCGACCGGCGGTCCTCTCGCGCCGATCGCTCGCCTCGCACTGATCGACCTCGACCCCATGCCCGGCGCGAGCACCGCCCCGCCCGCATTCCGCCTTTCACTCCCGGACCGGACGCCGCGAGCGCTCACGGTCGCGCAGCTCTTCCTGCATGCCGACATCGACCCGGCGCTCTCGGCAGCCGGAGCAGGTGACAACGGCGGAATCGCCACCTTGCTGGTGCGCCTCGGCGATGCGCTGATCGCGACCGACGACTGCCCGGTCACGCGGGTCCTCACGCTGTCCCGCGGCCGCCTCGGGCAGAGCACCGTCGACCTGCTCCAGCTCGCCGGCACTCCGACCGGCCATCTCTACGGGCACATCCCCCTCCCCGATGAGCCGGTGGCGTCCGCAGCCGCGTGGCCGTATCGGGTCGCCGCCCGGCGCGGCATCCGTCGCATCCTCCGCGCCGCGGTCGACGTCGACGTCCTGCACCTGCGCATGGCCGACGTGGGAAGCCTCGCTGCCGCGGACGTCGCCAGGGAGCTGGGCATCCCGACGATCTTCACCGTCGCGCCGGATCCGCACAGCGTGATCCAATCACTGCAGGATTCCGGCGCCCTCACGCGCGCGAGGTTCGGTGAGGCCGACCTTCGCGAGCACTTCTGGTTCCGGGTCCGACTGGTCAAGGAGCTCGCGGCATCGGCGTCTCACACTGTGTTCTTTCCGCGTCCGAACCTCGTCGACGAGATGCAGGAACTCGTGGGAATCGACATGACGTCGCGCAGCGAGCGGCACACCGTCGTCGCGGAGGGGGTCGATCTCGCGGTCATCGACAGGGCGGTCGTCCAGGCGCGGACAGCGGCCGGTCCGGCTGCGACGCCGGCGCACAATGCGTTCGCCGAACTCGAGGCGCTGCTGGGCTGTCTCGACGCAGATCGCCGGGGACTGCCGCTGCTCGTCTCGGTGGGGCGTCTGCACCGGGTGAAGGGGATGGCCTCTCTCGTCGAGACGTGGGCGCGATCGCCCCTCGCCGACCGCGCGAACCTTCTGATCATCGGAGGCGACCTCGAGAACCCGTCCCGGGATGAGCAGGGCGAACTGGATCGCATCGCCGCCGCGGTACCCCCGCACGAACGCGCGCGCCGCGGGCTGATCCTTCCGGGTCATCGCCCCAACGACGTCGCCGCGCGCTGGATGGCGGCGGCGAGATTCGGGATGCCGCGGCTCGCGGCCGTCGGCGGCGTCTACGTGTGCGCCAGCCTGAAGGAGGAGTTCGGCCTCGCGGTGCTCGAGGCGATGGCCACAGGTCTCGTGGTGGTCGCCCCCGACGGCGGCGGGCCCGCGACCTACGTTGACCACGGCGACACCGGATTCCTCACGGCGACGTGGGACTCCGACCGTCTCGCGTGTGCCATCGCGGCGGCCCTGGACCGTGCAGCCGACGCCGACGAGGACCGCGCGGTGCGGGCACGCGAGGTCGTCGCATCGAAGTTCACGATCCAGGCGATGGCTGCCACCCTCGCCCCGATCTACGCCTCGGTCGTCGCGCAGGAGGCCGAGCTCGCGCAGGCGACGAGGCAGCCCGCATGACGCTCCTGGTCATCAGTCCCGACTACGCCTCGCACCTCCTGCCGCTCGCGACGCTCGCGACCGCGTGGCGCGACGCCGGGGAGCACGTCGTCGTCGCCACGGGGTCGGCGACGGCGCCGATCGTCGCCGACTTCGGCCTCGAGCGCGTCGACCTGCCCCTGGGCAGAGGTGCGAACGCGGGCGTGATGCGCACGCGTGAGCAGCAGACGGCGGAGGCGGCATCTCTCGAGCGCTTCTTCGACGCCACCCGTCGCGGGATGATTCCCACCCTGATGTACCAGGCCCGCGAGCGCCTGACCGACCTGATGTGGCGGCCCGAAGAGCGGGCGCGAGCGACGCTCGAGGTCGTCGATCAGGTTCGCCCGGATGCCATCCTCGTCGACCACCTCGCGTTCAGCGCCCGCCTCGCTCTGCACACCGCCGGCATCGACTACGCGGATGTGGTGCTCGGCCATCCCTCCGCGCTGCCCGTGGCAGGCGAGGTCTACGGCTGCCCGCCGGCCTGGCCCCGAGCGTTCGACCCCGACCCCACCGAGCTTGCGCACCTGCGCCGACTCTGCGTCGAAGTGTCCGACCGCTTCGCGCATCAGTGGAACACCGCGGCTCGGACGCTCGATCCGCGAGCCGACGAGATCGCCGATGCGTTCGCGCTTCACGGCGACGTGGTGCTGTACAACTACCCCGCCCTTCTGGCGGACGACGGACGGATGCTGCCGCCCCACGTCTTCCTCGGCTCGACGCGCCGCGACGAGCGCGACGATCCCGAGGTCGACGAGTTCCTTCGCGACGTCGCGCCGTTCGTCTACGTGAGTTTCGGCAGCTTCCTGTCGGTGCGGGGCGACGTGCTGGCGCGCGTGGCGACGGCGATCGCGCGGACGGGGCTGCGCGCGGCGATCGCGATCGGCGCGACTCCGGCGAGCGCTCTCGGGCCGGTTCCCGGAGGCTGGCTGGTGCGCGAATACCTGCCGCAGGTGCGCCTGCTCGACCGAGCGGCCGCCGCGGTCACCCACGGCGGCAACAATTCCGTGACCGAGTCGGTCGGGCCGGGTGTGCCCGTTCTCGTGCTTCCGTTCTCGACGGACCAGTTCGCCGGCGCCGCAGCGGTCGAACGCTCCGGCACCGGCTTGGCCCTCGCGCCGAACACCGCGACCCAGCACGAGCTCAGCGAGGCGATCGCTGCTCTCGCTGATCCCACGTGGCCGGGCCGCGAGGCGCTGCGCACAGAGGCAGCCGCGCAGCACGAGCGGCCTGGGCCGACCCTGGCCTTCGCCGCTCTGGCCGCCTCGCGCGCCGGCGCGGTCGAGAACCGCATCTCCCGGTAGCCGGAGCATCGCACGTACTCTCGGCGTATGCGCTGCGTCGCCTTCATGCGGAACGTCAACCAGGGTCAGCGCGGCCATCCGTCGACCGTCGACATCGTCGCCGGCTTCGCCGACGCAGGGTGCCCCGACGTTCAGACCTTCCAGAGCAACGGGACGATCCTGTTCGACTCCGACGACCCCGCAGAAGTCGTCGAGGGCGCAGAAGAAGCGATCGCGGTCAGATCCGGCCACGAGCGCGACATCCTCTGGATCGCGCTTGCCGACCTCGTCGCGATCGTCGACGAACACGGCGCGCCCCACGATTCCCGTGGGTACGAGTTCACCCTCCACCGAGGCGGAACGGTCGACAACCGAGCCTCCGACGCGATCAGCCTCATGACCCGAGCCCGCTGCGAGATCGTCGACGCCGGACCCGGCTGGGCGCTCGTCCGCAACGACGTCGACGGCCAGGGCAACGCCACTCCGGTGCTCGAGCGCCTCACCGGCGACCGGGCGACCTCCCGCGGGCTGCCCACGATCCTCCGCCTGGTCGCCCGCTTCGGTTCCCCAGCCGGATGAGTCAGTCGTCGAAGATCCCCACCGACTCCGACAGCCGCGTGACCTCGTCAGCGCCGAGCTCGAGGTCCGCCGCCTGAGCCGAGTCGGTGATGGATGCCGCACGCCGAGCTCCCGGGATCGGAATGACGTGCGAGCCCAGCGCCAGTTCCCACGCGAGCACCGCCTGCTGCGGGCTGACGCCATGATCCTCGCCGACCTCGCGGAACGCCGAGAACCGGTCGCCGACCCTGCGCGCTCCCCCGCCCGTGCCGCCCAGCGGGCTCCACGGCAGGAACGCGATCCCGTGCTTCTCGCAGAAGCGCAGCTCGTCGATGCTGCCCGGATGCTTCGGCGAGAACTCGTTCTGCACGCTCGCGAGGTTGCCCTCGCCGAGCACGTCGATGGCGATCTGGATCTCCTCCACGCTCGCGTTCGAGATGCCGACCGCGCGGATGAGGCCATCGTCCTGCATCGCCTTGAGCCCCGCGATGATGTCGCCGTAGACGAGCCAGCGGTCAGGACGGTGGTACTGGTAGAGCTCGATCTGGTCGACCCCGAGGATGTCGAGCGACCTCTCGGCCGCCGAGCGGAGGTACGCCTCCGACCCGTCGCGGCCCTTGGAGCCGTCTTCACCGAGCGTGATCCCGCCCTTCGTCGCGACGAAGATGCTGGACGCGTCGCCGTCCCACGTGCGCAGCGCCTCGGCGACGATGCGCTCGTTGTGCCCCATCTCCTCACCGTCCGGCGCGTAGATGTCGGCGGTGTCGATGAGCGTCACGCCGGCGTCGAGCGCTGCATGGACCGTCGCCACCGCGTCGTCGAACGACGGGTACACCTTGTCGTTGTTCATCGACAGCGGCATCGCGCCGAGCCCGATCGCCGAAACCTGTCGCCCTGCCAGCGTGCGCTGCTTCATCGCATCTCCTTCTCGCATACCCCCAGCCTGCCAGGGTCGTGCGACGCCACGCAGGGGCTCGAGAACCCCAGGCCGAGCCCTTGCGCATCGAGGTGCAACCCGCTGTCGTTTGCGCGCAACCGCGCCTACGCTCCCGAAGCATGACGACGAATGACCGCGACCACGACATCGTCCTGCTCGGCGCATCGGGCTTCGTCGGCAGATACACCGCGCGCCATCTGGCGCGATCGGCGCCCGACGGCGTGCGGATCGCCATCGCCGGCCGCTCCACCGCCCGCCTCGACGACGTCAGGCGCGAACTCGCCGTCGACTGGCCGATCATCGAGGTCGACACCTCGGACGATGCCGCCGTCGGCCGGGTCGCAGCATCCACTTCCGTCATCGCCACGACGGTCGGGCCCTACCTGCGCTACGGCGCGGGCGTTGCGTCGGCGAGCGCCCGCGCCGGCACGTCGTACGCCGATCTGTCGGGCGAGAGCATCTTCGTGGCGCGGAGCATCGAACGCAATCACGCCGTCGCCGAGACCACCGGCGCCAGGATCGTGCACTCGTGCGGGTTCGACTCGGTCCCGTCCGACCTCGGCCTCGGGCTCGCCCACGCCGCCGCCGGCGGTGTGCCGATCGTCGCGGCGACCCTGACGGTGCGGTCGCTGCGCGGCGGCATCAGCGGCGGCACGATCGACTCGCTCCGCCAGCAGCTGAAGGAGACGAAGAGGGATGCCTCGACCCGCCGCCTCCTCGCGAACCCCTACGCGCTCACGCCCGGGCCATCCGTGCGTCTGCCCGGCCACGCCGGCAGCGGCTGGGGCAAGGTGCGCGGAACCTGGCAGGCGCCGTTCGTCATGGGCTCGTACAACCAGCAGATCGTGCAGCGCAGCAACTACCTGACGGGGTGGAGCTACGGCCAGCTGATGCAGTACCGCGAGGTCGTGGCGACCGGGCGCGGCCCTGCCGGACTCGCGCGCGCCATGGCAATCGCTCTCGGGACGGCGGGGCTCGTGGGTGCGCTGGCGTTTCCGCCGACGCGCGCCGTCGTCGACCGGGTGCTTCCGTCTCCTGGCAGCGGACCCAGCGCTGAGGCGATCGAGCACGGTCGCTTCGTCCTCGAAGTCGACGTGTACCCGGTCGAGGGCCGGCCGGTGCGCACGCGGATCGCCGCGCCGTACGATCCCGGCTATGGCGGCACCGGCGTGATGCTCGCCGAATCCGCGCTGAGCCTCGCGCTCGATGACCTCCCCGCCCGCGCGGGCGTTCTGACCCCGATGGTCGCGATGGGAGAGCACCTGGCCGGACGACTGCGCGCCAGCGGCTTCACCCTGGATGCGGGAGCGTTGCCTCAAGCCCCCGGTCGTCGAGCGAGCGAAGCGCGTCGAAACGCCCCGGACCAGCGAGCAGCCTAGTCCCCCGCGGCATCCGTTCCTCCCCCGTGGTCAGCCTCCGAGCGATGCGTCGCTCGCGCTCCTCTGCTGCGCCCTGGCGAGATCGATCACGCCCCACACCGCCACCGCGCCGGCAGCCGCCAGCACGAGCAGCGACCAGAACGGCGCTCCGGTCGCCTCGCCGAGGATGGTGATGCCGAGCACGACGGCCACGAAGGGGTCGATGACCGTGAGCCCGCCGACGACGACTTCAGGCGAATTGACGGTGTGCGCCCGCTGCACGAGGTAGATCGCGAGGCCGCCCGAGACCGCGATCCCGATCAGGCAGGCCAGGGTCAGCAGGTTCGAGGAGTCGAGGCGGTAGTCGCCCTCGGCGAGGACCGTCTGCACCCGCAGGATCACGGTCTTGCCCAGCGTCGCGACGAAGCCCGAGAACACGCCGGCGGCGATGACGATCAGCACGGCGGGTCCGCGGCGTCCGCGCTGAACGACGGCCACGATGATCGCGACGCAGAGCACGACGGCGAGCGCGAGCAGGATGGCGATGAGCTGGCTGTCGTGGATCGTGCGCTGGGTGCTCACCAGCGCAGCGACGCCGACGAAGGCCGCCACCCCGATGACGCTCGTCGCGATGGCACGCATCTCTGTGCCGGAGGGCTTCGTGTGCGTCGCGCGGGCCGTGAGCAGCGAGGCGAAGACGAGTGCGACGACACCGACCGGCTGCACCACGATGAGCGGAGCGAACGTGAGGCTCGCCAGCTGGAGCAGGATGGCGCCCCCGATCAGCAGCGCACCGATCACCCACGGGCCGTTGCGCAGCAGGGCGAAGAACTGCCTGGCGCCGAAGGATCCGGTGGCGCCGCTGCGCACCCCGCGCGCCTGCATCATGTTGCCGAGCGCCAGAGCGGCGGCCGAGGCGACGGCCAGGACGATGCCCAGCACGGGGAACGACGCGATGGTCGACGGCACCGGTCCCCCTCTCCGCAGTGCTCTCACGCTACACAGCGAGGTCCTCGGTGAGCGGACTCGCTGCCGGACGGCACGTTCCCCGCCCCCGCCGCATCCTTCTCACGAGGTCGAGTCAGGGCATCCGCTCGAACACCTCCCGCGCTCGCAGCGTGCGCGCCCGCGTGACCGGACGGGTGGCCAGGACGATCTTCCCGCGCGCATGCAGCTTGGCCAGGTCCTCGAAGGCGTCCACGATGTCCTCGATGGGGTACAGGCCCGACACGAGGAGACGGAACGCTCCGGCGCCGGCGAGGTCCACCACGCGCTGCAGCACCTGCGTCGCGTGCGAGACGGACTCGGCGTCGTCGCGGAGCAGCCGCAGCTCGACCTGGCGCCTGTCGGCGCTGGAGCGGTAGCACTGCGGAGGAACCCCGAGGGCTGCCGCGACCTCCCTCCCGTCCTTGCCGAAGTTGTCGATGTACGCGGTGACCGGTGCGCCCGCGGCACGCCGGATCCGCTCCGCCATCCCCTCGCCGTACCGCACAGGCGTGATGCCCAGCTGCCGCAAGTAGTCGAAGTTGCGCTCCCCGCACGTGCCGATCACCCGAGCGCCGCGGTACTTCGCCACCTGCGCCTCGATGCTGCCGACACCTCCCGCCGCTGCGGAGATGACGACGGTGTCCGAGGGGCCGATCCGAAGGTCGTCGAGAGTCTCCAAGGCGGTGGCCCCAGCGAGGAACAGACCACCGGCGACCTCCCACTCGATCGCCACGTGCTTGGCCACGAGCTGGTCCGCCGGCACGACGATGTGGCTCGCGTGGGCGCCGGTCCTGGTGTGCCCGACGACGTTCGCACCGACCCTCAGCGCGGTCACGCCCGGCCCGCAGCGGCGGACGATCCCCGCGAAGTCGCTGCCGGACGACCGCGGCCACGGGTCGTCGTGCCACGTGTCCTCCTTGCCGTTGCGCAGGAAGGCGTCCATATGGTTGATCGCCGTCGAGATCACCTCGACCAGCACCTCTCCCGGCCCGGGAGCCGGCATCGGGTATTGATGACGCTTGAGTACGTCTGCGTCGCCGTAGTGGGTGTATCGGTACGTGAATGCCTCCGTCGGTGCTCGCATCGCGATCCCCTCCTGCCGTTCCCTCGAGGCTCGTCATCGAGCCTCGAGGATGTATTCCGGCGGACGGGCGGTCATGGATGCAGCCGCAGCATCCCATCCGATTCCGAACCCGCCCCGAAGACCTTTCACAGCGCGGCAGATCGCCGCGGGAAAGAGAGGTCTCTCATGGGCTCGTCACCGAACCGCATCGTCGCCACGGTCTTCGGCGCCGTCTACCTCCTCGTCGGCCTTCTCGGGTTCTTCGTCACCGGTCCCATCAGCTTCGTAGCGACCGAGGGCGGGCTGCTCCTGGGCATCTTCGAGGTCAACCCGCTGCACAACGTCGCCCACCTGCTCATCGGAGCGGCGCTGCTGATCGCCGGCATCGCCGGTGCGCGCCCGGCCAAGATCGTGAACATCACGGTCGGCGCCGCGTACCTGCTGCTGGGTGTCGTGGGCTTCTTCCTCGTCGGCACGCCGGCGAACATCCTCGCGCTCAACGCGCCCGACCACTTCCTGCACCTCGCGAGCGCCATCGTGCTGCTCGGCGTGGGCCTGGCCGCCGAGCGGTCATCGCAGGTCGCGACGGCGTGAGCGAGCTTCGGGGGGACACGACGGGGCGCGTCAGCCGCGCCCCGTCGTGGGTGCCGGTCGGCGCGTGGGGCTTCGGGCTCGTCGCCGTCGGGCTGGGGGCAGCTGCGATGGTGGCCGTGCAGGCCGACCCGCTCTCACAGGGGCTCGGTGTGGCGTCGGCCGCGGTGGGGCTGGGAGCTCTCGGGTGGGGCGCCACGAGTCTCCACCTCAGCCGGACGCCGACGCCGCGAACCGCGGTCGCCGGCCTGTTCGTCGGGATGGGCGTCGCGGTGGCGCTGCTCGCGACCGCGCCCGGGCGTGCGAGCATCCTCGCCGTGGTCCTCCTGCTGGCGCTCGGCGTCGCCGTAGCCTGCGGGATCGTGCGAGGGACGAGGCATCCGTCCCCGCGGTCGAGTCTGTGGGGCCTGGTCGCTGCGGCGGCGCTGGTCACCGTCGTCGTGGTGCCCGCGCTCGGCGTCTGCCAGGGCGCGGCGCTCCTGGACGCCGACGGCACCGTGCTGCCCGTCGGCACCCACCACGGACATTGACGGATGCCGCGACCACGGCGGATCCCGGCGGCAGGACCATGGTGGCCTCCCCCGCATCCGAGGTCCACCACGGTCGCGGTCGCCGTCAGGAAGCGGGAACGAGGACGCGATCGATCGTGTGGATCACGCCGTTGGTCGCGGGGATGTTGATCGCCCAGAACACCAGCCGCGGGTCGCTGAGGGCAGGTGTCTCATCGCGCAGGTTGATTCCGCGGGGCTTGACGATGCCGCCGTTCGCCATCGTCAGCGAGCGCGACGTGAGGACCTTCACCGGGCCGAGCTTCTCGCCCGCGACCACGTGGTAGAGCAGGATGTTCGAGATCTGCTCCGTGGTGAACGTCGACGTGATGGCGGCCAGCGCGTCAGCCTCGCTGGCAGGCGTCGTTCCCGTGAGGTCGGTCACGAGCCGCAGGAACGCGCGGTCGTTCGGCGCGAAGACCGTGTAGGTCTGGCTCGTATCGGCGAGCGCCCCGTTGAGCCCCGTGGCCAGCACCGCCTGAACCAGGATGTCGTAGTCCCACGGATTGGCGTCGGGGGCGCCACCGCCCGATGCGGCGACGGCGACGTCCACGATCGTGCCCGCGGGGGCGCCCCCACCGTGAGCCTGCGCGGGCGTGGCTGTGAACACGAGAGCCAGGGCGGCGACCGCCGCAACGGCCAGGCGAGACTTCTTCATGGTTCCGATCTCCTTCGATGCGATTCCCGGCACCGTCCGGACGAAGGGTGCCATAGAGGTATTCGCCCGAAGACGCGGGGACGGATGCAGCAGCCGGGAGTTTCGTTCCGGATCCGCGCGCGCACCCTCACCCCGGCGCCTCGCCGAGGGGCGCCGGGTCAGCTGAACTCGAGCTGCCCGCGCACGATCGAGTCGCCGGAGTGGGTCGGATCTCCGTCGAGCGGCTCCTGCGAGATGTCGACGAGCACGTAGTCGCGCAGATCGACGTCGGCCGGAACCACGAACGTCCCCTTCTTCCCGTCGAGCTCGCCGAGACTCACCAGAGCCGAGGCGTCCGCGGTGATCAGCCAGACCTCGCGGAACCCGTCGCTCTCGTCGAAGTCCTCGACGTTCACGGTCAGCGTGCGCTCCCCGTCCGAGAGCTCGATCACCTGCGCGGTGCCGGCGGCGCCGGGGTGATCGGGGAACGCGGCCAGGGTCGCCGACGCGATCTCGACCGACTGCGGCGCCCTGACGAAGCTCCAGACGCCGACGATCGCCAGGACGGCGGCGATGCTCGCCGCCAGGGCGAACAGCATCCGTCCGCCTCGCAGTCCGCCGCGCCGCTTCGGCTGTTCGTCTGCGACAGGTGGCGCGTCCGCGGGAGCGGCTGAGGGCGGCGGCGACCCCGCTGGCGCCGGCGCGCCCACCTCGGATGCCGCCGGCTGCGGCGACCGGACCTCGTCGAGGATGCGATCCCAGACCCGCTCCGGAGGCGTCTCGAGCTCGCCCAGGGTCATGGTGGACCGGCCGACCGCCACGGTGTGCTCGAGCTCCGCCAGCTCGATCGAGCAGACGTCGCACGTCGCGACGTGCTCCTGCTCGGCATCCGTCAGCGGTTCTCCGACGGCGACCAGCGCAAGACGCTCGGGGTCAAGGTGCGACATGGGACACCTCCAATCGGTCGCGCAGCCGGGTGAGACTTCGGCGGATGTGACTCTTCACGGTACCCAGCGGCATGTCGAGGCGCGTCGCGATCTGCTGGTGGGTGAGGTCGTCGTAGAACGCCAGCCGCACCACGCGCTGCGCATCGGGCTCGAGGCGGTCGATCTCGTCGGCGAGCAGCATCCGGTCTCCGAGATCGATCTCCGACGAGAGCGGCTCCTCGGTCACCGCGAACCGCTGCAGCTTCTCCTGCAGTTCGCGCACGCGCCGGCGCGCATCGAGGGTGTCGGCGATGCGGCGGCGGGTGATCGTGACGAGCCACGTCGAGAGCCGGCCCTTGGCCGGGTCGTACGACGCCCGCGAGGTCCATGCCGAGACGAAGGTCTTCTGCGTCACGTCTTCGGCATCCCCTCTGTCGCCGAGCACCCGCAGCGCGAGGGTGAACACGATCGGCGACCATCGTCGGTAGATCTGCTCGAGGGCGCGTTCGTCACCGGCGGCGAAACGGCCGCACAGCTCGCGCTCTTCCTCATCGTCCACGCTGATTCCCCTCTGCTGGTCCGGCGCCTTCGCCGGGTCACGTGATCGGGGTCGCGATCGCGACCACGTTATCCGTGTAACGGCCCGTGCGGGAGTCGAACTGTCCGCCGCACGTGATCAGCACGAGGCTGCGCGTGCCCGAGCGGGCGAACAGCTCGTCGACCGGAAGCTCCGCCTTCGGGTAGTAGGTGACGCTTTCGACGGCGTACTTGCGCGTGTCGCCGGCGGCATCCGTCACTTCGACGACGTCCCCGACGGGAAGGTCGCGCAACCGGCTGAACGGGCCGATCGGGTACTCCGGGGAATCGACGTGCGCCGAGATCACGACATTGCCGTCGGATGCCGCGGGGTCGGCGCCGAAGCGATACCACCCGCCGATCGCGGGGTCGGCCGGCAGCTCCATGAAGCCTCCGGCCTCCACACCGACCGGCACCACCGGCACGTCGACGTCGATGGAGGCGGCGACCACCCTGACCGGCGGCAGGCGCCGCCGTGGGGGTGAGGGGGTGGCCGCCGCGACCGGCACCTCGACGGCGGGCGTGGGGAGCGCCGTCGCCGTCTGAGAAGGTGCCGGCGCCGACGGGGCGGCCCCTGGGGACGAGCCGCACCCCGTCAGCGCGAGGGCGATCGCGAGAGATGCTCCGACTCCTGCGATCGCCCTGACCATGTCGCGGTGCTTCAGCGCCGTGCCCTGCTGCGCGCGACGACGAGAGCGGATGCCGCCACCGCCGCGGCGACGACGACACCGCCGATCGCCCACATCCACTGCTGGAACATGTCGCGCTGCGCGAGCTGGCCGCCCGTGCCCGAGTTCACGCCGTCCGGTGCCGAGTGCAGGCCCGTGACCGTCTGAACCGCGAGCGCGAGGTTGTCGTCCTCGAGGCTCCCCCACGCGTAGGCGATCGTGAGCACGCCCTCCTGCACGTCGACGGGCGCCGGGCCGAGCACAGGATCGGTGGTGCCGGCCGCGGCCACGGAGGCCTCGATCGTTCCGGCGGGCAGGTCCAGCGACGCCTCGTCGGGGTTCGCGAGCCCCTGGATCACAGCCGTTCCACCGGCGAGCACATCGACGGCGGGCGCGGCCGCGACGTGCCGCACGGCGAGGCGTCCCTCCCCCGCCGCCGTGGGCGACGTGTCGTTGACGTACGGAGTCACCGTCGGCGAGCCGGATGCGTCGAGGTGCGCGACGGCCGTGTAGTTCTTGCCGGATTCGAGCGTGAGGGTGACGGGGCCGAGCACGGGGGAGCTGGCATCGGTGGCATCGGGCGCCGTCAGCGCGACCTCGTACGCGCCCGCGGGCAGATCGAGCGGGCCGGCGAGGTCGCCGGGCTGGAAGTCGTCGAGCGTGAGCGCGCCGTTGACGTAGACATCGACAGGCGTGTCGGGAATGCCGTGCAGGACTGAGAGCACGGCGTTGGTGTTCGTGGCTGCGCTTGCAGGGATGCCCACACCGAGCGCGGCGACGATGCCGGCGGCGATTCCCGCGAGAACCTTCTTTCGCACAGTGTTCCTCCTTCTCCGGGCGGCCGGTCGCCGCGTGTTTGAAGAGTTCTTCCGGCGGGAGGGGAGGTTCGGATGCAGGCGGGGCGGGGTTTCTCTCGCGCGGGTGCGCGTGGCGTCACATGTCGTCATCGCTCGACACGCTCAGACACTCAGAGGCGATCCCCGCGGACGGCGGTTAGCGTGGGGTCATCGCGGCGATCCGGGCGGTCCCGGGCTCCGGTTCATACCCGGGAGCGTTGCGGGTTCGACTCCCGCCGTCGCGTCCACGTCCGAAGGGCCGCGATTCCAGTGTTTGCAAAGGATCGCGGCCCTTCGCGTCTCGGTCGAAATTTGGTTTTGCCCACATTTTGCCCACACTTTTCGAGGCGCAGAGCGTCGTGATGACTCTCAGGACATCGGGAAACAGCTCTGGCCACACCGGTTCGGTTGCGACGTTCGATCCCGAGCATCATGTGCGAGCACGAGCCGTGCCGTGGGGACGAGCGGTGGGCCGCCCCTTTCGCGAATTGTCGGCGGCGCTGCAGAACTGGTCGATTCCGGCGCTTGAAAAGTGAACGGTTGCGGGCAGTCTAGTCAGGCGTTTCTGCGGTGGTGGTGCGGATGCTGGGGAGGCTGTCGATGCCTCGTCCGCGGA
>NZ_JYJA01000012.1 GCF_000956465.1 Microbacterium trichothecenolyticum | reverse complement strand
AGATGTGTATAAAGACACCGGCACCACACCCCCGCTCACCGGGTGGCGCGGCTTCCTCGCCGGCCTCGGCATCACCGTCCGCCCCTCCGCCACCGAGACGCGACACGCGGAAGAGCGGGCGCTGGTGGCCACGCAGTGGGCGGGATGCCGCACCCTCGCCGTCGTAAATGGCAAAGGAGGGGTCGGTAAGACGATGACCACAGCGATGCTCGCCGCGGTCTACGCCCGGGAGGGTGGCGGGACGGTGCTGGCGTGGGACAACAACGACACTCGCGGCACTCTGGGCTGGCGCACCGAGCAGGGCCTGTACGACACCACCCTCCGCGACCTCCTGCCCGCCGCCCCCGGACTCCTCACGCCCGCGGCGGGGGTGTCGGATATCAGCCGGTTCGTGCACCACCAGAGCGCGGACCGGTACGACGTGCTCCGCTCCAACCCGGAACTGCTCGCCACCGACCAGCGCATCGGAGCGGGGGATTTCGACCTGCTGATGCAGGTCGCGGCCAGGTTCTACCGCCTCGTTATCTTCGATTCCGGCAACGACGAATCCGCCGAACGATGGCTGCGGATGATCGACTCCTCCTACCAACTCGTCCTGCCCACCCTCGCCAACCCGGAATCCGCCGAATCCGCCGCCCTCTTGTTGGATGCGCTCCGCGGTCGCGACGAACGCTCCGCCGCCCTCGCCGACCGCGCCGTAGTCCTCGTCACCCAATCCGAACCCACCGGCACCACCGCGGCCCGGCGCATCGCGGACGGGTTCGGCGGGCACGTCCGCGCCGTCCACACCATCCCGTTCGACCCGGCCCTCAAAGCCGGGCCGCTCCGGTTCGACACCCTCCGCCCCCGCACCCGGGACGCGTGGCTGAGCGCCGCCGCGTCCGCCGCCGAAGGCCTCTAAGCCAGGTGTGACCGATGAACCAGAGCATCCTCGGCAAAGCGGCCGCGATCCTCATCGCGGCGGCGATGCTCCTCGCGCTCGCGTTCGGGTTCATCGCCGAAGCCACCACCATGCTCAGCTGCGGCACCCGGCCTATCCCAGTGAACCTGTTCTCCGGGCTCGTCCTCGCCGTCACCGGCAACCCCGACACCTACACCGCACCCACCGGATGCGCGCTGCCGGTCGCGATCATCCGGATCCTGGACGCGGTCGCGGTGATGCTGATCGGTGGGCTGGCGGTGTGGGTCCTGGTTGCGGTGCGGCGGTATCGGGAGTCCGATCGGGCGTTCATCACCGACCTGCGCACCCGCCCCGGCTTCGGCACCGCCTCCGAGATCCGCGACCACCTCTCCGCCAAAGCCGTCCTGCGCCGCGCCCACCAACTCCGCCCCGACATCCCCAAACCCACAGCTACCGATGTGGGTTGGCGCGTCGGGCGGTCGCGAGGGCAGGACGTGTACGTATCGATCGAGGACTCCGTCGCCCTCGAAGGCCCACCCCGCTCCGGCAAGGGATACCGGGTGCTGATCTCCGCAATCCTCGACTGGTCCGGCCCTCTCATCACCACCTCGACCACGAACGACAACCTCACCGCGACGATGCGGATGCGGCAGACCCGCGGCCAGGTCCATGTCTTCGACCCGCAAGGCCTCTCCGGCATCCGCCACCCCCTCCGCATCTCCCCGATCACCGGCTGCGAAGACCCTCTCGTCGCCATGCAACGCGGCACCGCCATCATCACCGGCACCGCCCTCGGCACCTCCCGAACCAACGAGGAATGGGCGCAAGCCTCCGGAGTCGTCCTCGGCCGGCTGCTGCACGCCGCAGCCGTCGGCGGCAAGACGATCTCCGAGCTGTATGACTGGGGCACCTCACCCGCGCAGACCCGTGCCGCGGTCGACATCCTGAAGACCGACGGCACCCCCGGCTGGGGCGACAGCCTGGACGCCACCATCTCCGCCGACGAGAAGCTCGTCTCCTCCATCTGGTTCGGCGTGCAGGGCGCGGTCGCACCCTTGGCGGTGCCGCAGATCCGCAACGCCCTGCTCCCCCGCCCGGGCGATGAGCTGTTCGACCCACGGGAGTTCCTGGATGACGCGAACACGCTGTACTTGATCGGGTCGTCGTCGGGGGCCTCGGCGATGGGCGGATGGCTGGGCGCGGTGCTCGACGACATCGTCGAGGTCGCCCGCACCACCGCGCTCGCCTCCCCCGGGTCCCGGCTCCCCCACCCGCTCGGACTGATCCTGGACGAGATCGCGAACATGTTCCGGTGGGGCAACCTGCCCCGCATCATGGCGGACGGCGGCGGCCGCGGGATATGCACCTTCATCGTGCTGCAAGCCCTCTCCCAGGCCGAGACGTCCTGGTCCCGCGCCGAAGCCGACACCATCTGGGCCGCCGCTACCGCCAAAGTCCTGCTCGGCGGCGCCAGCCACGTCGGCCACCTCCGCGACGTCGAATCCCTCCTCGGCACGAGGGACACCCGGCGGGAGCAGCGGTCCTGGTCCACCCGTGAGGCTGGGCACTCCACCAGCGAGCATCTTGAGCGCCGCGCGCTGATGTCGGTCGACGAGATCCGCCGGCTGCCACCCAGTGTCGGCCTGCTGGCGTACAGGAACCGCCGCAGTGTGCTGCTCGACCTTGCCGGCTGGGACGAACGCCGAGACGCCCAGACCATCCAGACCGGCAAACGCGAGACCGAGAGGGAGCAGCGCGCGGTGTTCGACACGACCACCCGGGTCCCGAACTCCCGGACCTCCGTAGCTCCGGAGTCCGAGAGTGCGGAGCCGGTGGAGGGGGTGACAGAGGTATGAGCAATCGTCGCCGCCCGGCACTGTTCAACCTGTATCGCAACGAGTTCCTCCGCTCGAAGGCGTGGTTCGCACGCCGCGACCGCTGGTTCACCCACCACACCACAACCGGGCAACCCCTCACCTGTGCCGGCTGCGGCCGGGCCGCCACCCGCTCCCAACTCGAGCTGCACCACCTCGACTACCGCGGCGTCCGCCTCCACAACGGCGCCTGGAACGCCGACGAGCCGGACGAGGACCTGGTGCCGATGCACCCGTACTGCCACGACCTGCTGCACCGGCTCATCGACCGCGACGCCGTCCTCTCCCGCAACCGCACCCGCCGCACCGCCTCGCACCTCGCACTCGCCCGGCTCCGGCAGAAACTGCAACCCGACCACGGGAGCGCCGCATGACCGACCTGCCCCCGCCACCGGACTACGACGACGACATCGCCAACGACGTCTCCGGGTACGACCCGAACCAGCGGTACGGGTCGTCCGAACCGCTCGGCGCGCACATCATCAACTGGCGCACCCTCCCCGACCACAAGGCCCCCGACGCGTGGACGGCGCTGCGGGAATGGGTGGAGTGGTTCACCATCCGCTACCGGATCTCCGAATCCGTCGTCCCCGCCTGCTGGTACAAGCACGGGCAGCTCGTCGAAGAACTCTCCGCCCTGCACACCGCACACACCGTCGCGTTCGATTCCACCGACGCCGGCTTCGGCCCCATCGGCTGGCACGAACGGCTCAGCCTCGCCCTCCCCCGGATGGGGAAGGCATACTCCGGCGGCTGCGCCCGCGGACACGACCCCCTCAAACCCCGCTCATGGCACGGGATCACCGATGAGCAGGAATGGAACGCGTGGACCACCCAGGCCCACGCCACCGAGACCCCTACTGCGGGGCCTCCTGAAAGGAAGGAAGAAGGATGACCACCAGGATCCCCGTCACCATCGAGGGCAACCTCACCAGCGACCCGGAACACGGCAACGCCGAATCGGGCAACGAATACGCCCGGTTCACCGTCGCCGTCAACGACCGCCGCCTGAACGAGACCACCAACCGGTGGGAAGACGTCGGCACCGTGTTCCACCGGGTCGTCGTGTTCAACCAGCAGTCCCGGCACGTCGCCGACTCGCTCCGCAAGGGCGACAGCGTGATCGTCGCCGGCGACCTCCGGTTCGGCACCTACGTCGACAAGGAGACCGGACAGTCCCGAGAGACCCGCGACATCGTCGCGGACAACGTCGGCGCGTCACTGAAGTTCTCCGACGTCATCGTCGACCGTTCCCCAAAAGCTAACGGCCCCGCAGCAGACGCTTCGGGGCCGATAGCGACACCGGCCTCGTACGCCGGCGCCGAACTGTCACGCTGACCTGAACCAACAGACAAGCGGGGCGAGAGTCACTGTACTCTCGCCCCGCCACTCTGCCCACCCTACGCAACACCCAGTCCCGGCTGGGGGGCGTCACATTTCCACGGGATCCGGACAGCCACTGCTGGCCCGGCGTAGGGTCGGCGCCATGAGCGATCCCCTCGACGATGCGGAACAGCCGCGCTGTCCGGAATGCTCGGCCGTGCTGCGCGACGCCGGCCACGGCTTCGCCTGCCGCTCCTGCCGGATCGTGGTGATCGGCAGCATCCCCTCCGCCTGACCCTGGCGATCACGTCAACGGTCGGGGCTAGATGTAGCAGTGGTGCACGTGCCAGTCGGTCTCGGCCCGGTAGACGTCGAACACCATCGCCTCACCCGCCTCGTCCGTCGCCTGGAACCGCCACCCATACAACCCACGAGACGGCTCGCCAGGGGTCGCCCAGATCGAGTCGCGCAACCGGGTCGGGATGTCGGTGACGCGCCACCGCCTGCCCGCGTAGAACATCCGCACCGGGATGTCGTCGACCATCTATAGAGTCACTTCGTGTTCTACCGCCACCTCGACCATGACACACAAGAATAGAACATAGCTTCGAGTCTTGCTAGAGTCGGGGATGCGGCCGGATGAGGGGAAGTCCGGGATGGGGACCAGCAAAAGGTACGCCGAGTATTACGACCGGCAGATGGACAACCGCATCCTGCAGCGCATCGCTGAAGAGAACCCGCTGCAGTCACTCACGGCGGAGGAGCGCCGCGAGGACACCCTGCCGGTCACGCGTGACCCACATCCGAAGGCGTGCAAGGCGTGGGTGCGGTTCGGCCCGCACGCGATGCTCGTCGACGCCGTCGTGGTCGTCTGGAACGACCTGGCCTGCGGCATCCAGTTCACCGTCGGCGACAAGGAGCTGCGCTGCTGGGTATGGGCGAACGCGGTCAGCGCCGTGGCATGAGGACCGCGCGGCCGAGCCACGCCCGCGTTCAACGGTGCAGAGACGGCGCCGTCGGAAGGGTCGACAAGGCGGGCGATGCTGCGTGCGCGTGGCGCGCGACGTCCTCGGCGCGGTGTTGCGCGGGGTCCAGCATGCCCCGGACGCGGCGTTCGGTCTCGGCGACGTCGAGCTGGTGCGCGTGCTCACGCTGTGTGCGGACGAGCTCCGCGTGGTCGCGGGTGCGGGATCGATACTCGTCGGCGAGCCGGTCTCGAGTGGCGTGGAGCTCACCGTCCAGACCGTTGGTGCGGCCGTGTCCGGTCGCCGTGTCGCCGGCGATCCGGGCGTCGAGTTCGAGGAGCGTGCGCCATGTGGTCTGCAGCCATTGCGTAGCCGCGTCGAGCTCGCTGCGGGTCGTCGCTTCCCGCCGCTGGTACTCGGCGTGGACCCGGTCGATGTCGAGAACGTGGCCGAGGGGTCGGCGGGTGTGGTCGGTCCACGGGGCAGGCATGGGTGGGCGGGCGGCGCGGCTAAGTTCGGTGCGGGCGGCGCGGAGCGAGTCGTCGATGCTCACCTCGGGGATGCCGCGGAGCATGCTGTCCGCGATCCGGTCCCGCGCCGCCGCGTCGGTGCCGGCGATCGCGATCGCCTCATTATGGACGCGGCCGCGGGTCATCCCGACGTACAGGCCGGACGCGTCCACGCCAGGCCCGACGACGGCGGTGTCGGTGGTCTCCCCCTGGATGCCGTGCACCGTGGACGCGTAGGCGAGGTGAACGTGCTGGGCGGCATAGTCGAGGGTGACCGTGCGGGTGTCGCCGCTGTCGGAGGTGCTGACCAGCTGCAGGCCGGTGGGGGTGATGTGGCGGATGGTCCAGACGGCCCGGTTGTCGACGCCGGCGTCGCGGTCGTTGCGGCGGGTCTGCACCACGTCCCCCTCCAGCAGCCGCTGCTCGCCCTGCCCGACCGAGATCCGCTGCAGCGTGAGCTCTCCGGCATCGAGCCGGCGCTGCTGGATGGCCTCATTGATCGCGTCGGCTTCGTCATTGGTGCCGGTGACCAGGGCGACACGGTGGTTGTCACGGGTCCACCGGAAGTACGCCTCCACCATCACGTCGCGCGCCTGAACCTGGTCGGATACTCGATGGATCAGGCCGCGCTCATCCAGCTCCGCGGCGACCGCGAGGGCGGCTTCCTTGGACGCGGGTTCCCTCATCCGAAGCGTGAGCGCGGCGTAGGCCGGGTCGCGGAATCGGTGCACCGCGGTGAGTTCGACAACGGCGGTGGCACGTCGGGTGAGGGCGGCCATCGCGCCGGAATGACCAACCGGGCGGGCCTGCAGGTGATCGCCCACCATCGCGATCCCCGCGCCGGTGTCGGCCGCGACGGCGGCGAGGGCGTTGGCAGTGTGCAGGTCGATCATCCCCGCCTCATCCACCACGATCCGATCCCCCGCACTCAGTGAGAACCGTCGCGGCCCCTCGTACACGTATCCGGTGGCGGGGTCGAGGCTGCCCGGAGCCAGCCGGGTCCACACCTCGGCGCCGGCCTCGCCACGCCCCCACCGGTAACCGTGATCGGCGAGCAGAGCGTGCAGGCTCGACGCCGTGGCGCCCAGCTCGCGGCCGGCGACGGACGCCGCCTTCTTCGTCGGTGCCACGACCACCATCCGCCGTCCGCGACGGGCCAGCGCGCTCTTCGCGACACGCAGCATGGTGGTCTTGCCCGCTCCTGCAGGGCCGGTGACGGACACCAGCCGATCGGTGCCCGCGATTGCCGCGGCCGCCGCCACCTGCTGACGATCCAGTGTGACCCCCTCCCGCAGCACCTCACCCGCGGTGGCAACCACTTCCCCCTCTGCTGCTGGGGCTCCGGCGTGGGCGAGCGCGTCCAGTCGGGCGGCGAGTTCGACCTTCAGGGCTGCGGTCGCGCTCGCCATGTAACCCTTCACATGGGCAGGCCGGTCACCCTCCTCCGCGAGCAGGTCGACGGTGTATTCGACGGCGCGACGCAGCACCTCATCGATCACCGGTTGCAGTTCCGCACGCGCGCCGACGACGCCTGACGAGGCAAGCGCGCGAGTTGCACCGGCACGAAGATCGAACAGGCTGAACCGTCCACCGCACGCGGTGGAGCGGGCGTCCGCGTCCACGCACGCGCGCGCCGCAAGCAGACCGATATCGAGTTCGTCCAGGTGGGTCGCACGCACCGGCACAGCGGCTTGGGGCTCCAGGAGGGTGGGGTCGAGGGTGGCGAGTTCGTCGCTGATGAGGTGTTCCCAGGCCGTCTCGTCGATGCTGTCGGGCTTGTTCGGTCGGGCCTTCGCCCACGCCAGCCGGTCGATCTGATGCAACTGGTCCGGGCTCGGATCCTGACCCGGGTGCTCCGCCCGCCACGCGGCGAGCAGCATCGCCCGGTTCGCTTCGATCTGTGTCGACCGCCGTGACAACGGCCGCACCACATGCTCCAACTCGGCGATCTCGCCGTCGGCGTTCAGGGTGTAGCCGTGGCGGGCGAGCGCGTGCAGCCAGTCCGGGTCGGTGCGGGCCGCGAGCTCCCCCTCCGCGTTGATGACGGTGTGCAGCTTCATCGCCACTCGGGAGTCCACGTTGGACCACTGCCCGTCGCAACCGAGCACCTTCACGCTCAGCCACAGGTGCCGGTGGATGTGCGGGTCCAGCGCGCGGGAGCGGCGATGCTGCAACTCCACGACCTCGACCCGGTGCAGGGCCTCGCGAATGCGGCCGCCCGCGCCGCGGCGGGCATTCAGCTCCGCCTGCCAGGTGGTGATGATGCGATCCCGCAGTCGGTCCTGCAGCGCCTCGAACTCGCGCGCCAACTCCGGGTGGAGGAGCGCGGCGATGCTGTACGACTTCGGCGCATTGATCGTCCCATCCAGGATCAGATCCGCATCCGGCGAACGCAGATCCCGGCCCCGCCGGTCCCCCGTCACCGGATCGCAGCCATCCACCCACCGCCGCAAGGCGGTCTCGTCCAGCACGTCCGTCCGGATCACGCCAGCCTCGACCGTGAACCGCGTCACGCCGGCCGGATCATCGCCCCCGTACCCGGCGAGCGCGACCACCCCAGCCGACCGAAGGTGAGAGTCACACGACCCCTTGAGCGCGTACGAGAGCGCCTGCCGAACCCCCTGCGACTCGACACCCCGCTTCCACCGCTCGAGGCCACCCCGCATGCCACCAGAGTAGCCGCAAACTGCTTAACGCGAAACGACTTCCACAGAAAGTGCCTGCGTGCATTCCCTCTTGGTTCTCATCTTCGTCTTCCTGTTCTTCTTCGTCTTCCTGTTCTTCTTCGTCTTCCTCTTCGTCGTCGTCTTCCTCTTCGTCGTCGTCTTCCTCTTCGTCGTCGTCTTCCTCTTCGTCTCCTGTCTCGTCTCCCGGCTCCGGTTCGTCGCTTCCCCTTGGCCTTCGGTCCGGTCTTCGCGGCCGGCTCTGCGATCCGGTGGTCATCGCTGCCCGCGGCGAGTACGCAAGGCGTCGCCTTGTGACTCACCCGCAGGGGCAGCTGATCGCCCAATTCCGTCGAGCCGGCGATCCCCAGGTCTTCGACCCCCCCGACGATGAGACAAGAAGCTCGCCCACGCAACATGCCGAAGCTGCCGGACATTGACCTGCTCGTCTACTCGGTGGCGCCTAGCGTGCGTAGGGTGTCGCCATGAGTGAAGACGGCTGGCGATCGTTCCTCTCGGCCGACGGCGTGACCGACTGGGTGATCCTGCACGGCGGCCCGACGGCCGTGTTCACGGTGCGATCACTTCAGGAAGCTGGGCGCCTCGCCGCTGCGGTGTCCGAGGTGCCAGGGCTCGGGCAACGCACCCTCATCACCATCACATCCGATCACCTGACGGTGAAGCTGACCCGTGAAATGTGGGGCACCGAGCGCACCCACGTCGACGTGGCGCGAGCCATCTCAGGCGTTGCCCGCAACCACGACGCGGTCGCCACCCGGAGCATGGTCCAGGAAATCCAGGTGGCGATCGCGGCCAAGCCCGACGCGATCGACCTGCCGTTCTGGCGAGCCGTGCTCGGCTACGCGCCATTGCACGATGACAACTGCCTCGACCCACTCGGGCAAGGCTCCACCGTGTGGATGCAGGATCTCGATCCATCCAAACCGCTCCGCCACGCCATGCACGTCGATGTCTCCCTTGCCCGCGACCACATCGAGACGCGGTTGGCCGCAGCCGTGGCCGCAGGGGGAAGAATTGTCGACGCGTCTGAAGCGCCAAGTTCATGGATCCTCGCCGACCGGTCGGGCAACAAGGTGTGCCTGGCAGCCTGGCCCGACGGAGCTCGCCCCACCGAACCAGAAGTCGCCACAACCACCAGTCACAACTGAGCGACGTCACGACCGCCGTTGCCGCGCGCGGCGACGGACGCCTCATCGGGCATCTACTCGCTCTGGTCTTGCGAGCCGTCAGCGTCTGCGCGGTGGGCGAGATCGGGGACGTCGACGGCGGCCCGCCCGAGGACCCGCAACCGAACGCGCTCCGGCCGGCACGCCAAGCACCTCAAGCGCGATCACCCTGTCGCGGCGACGGTCGAGGCTAGCTCCGTTGCGTTTGACGCAGTGTCGGCCATCGTGACCTACATCACGAGCCACTCTGTCGCCGTCGCCGTCGCCGTAGCCGTCGCCGTCGAAGGCCATGACTACGTTCGCTGAGACTTCAGTCCGGGCCATCTCCGGACTGTGGACTGGATGCGATAGGACCGGTCCAATTCCTACGACGATCTAGAAGCGCCGTCCTCCCGATCGCGCAAACAGAAGTCATCGTTGATCTTGATCACGAGTGCGATGATGAGTTTCAGGACCACCAGGTAGACGGCGAAGTGGGAGTCGTCTCCTTCACCATCCGGTTGTGAGCCGTGTTGGTACTTGTTGCGGAGTGCCGGGCCGTTGCTGAACTCGGAGTTGTTGAGCTGGTAGTTGAAGTACTTCGCTTCGGACTCTGTGAGGAGCGAAGACTCTCGGCGTAGCCAACCCCTGGAGATCATCTCGTCGGCAACGGCCCTGGCGGCTGGGTCGAGGTGGAAGTAGCTGACAGCCTCGGTGGCGTGGAGCGACATGAGGATTCTCAGCTGCGAGTTGCTGGATAGCGTGACGTGACCCTCATTGTTTGTCAGCACTTTGAGGTCGATGAGTTGGTCGATCAGGGGCCGTTGGTACTCGGCGAAGTCGTCGTAGGTGACGCGGTTTCGAACCAACAGCTCGACAGCGTTGTCCCCGCGAAGTTCTTCGCTGATGTAGTTCAACGAAGACTGGTCGGACAGCATGTGGTGCAGGATGCCGACGATTTCAGGGACGTCGGTGGCATAGAGGTATTTGCCGCGCACGCGGCTCGGCAGTTGGTTGAAGCGCATCGAGCCGGATGACAGCGACAGGAGCTCGCGGTCGATCTCGCCGTCATCGGCATAGAAGGCGAACTGGCGCAGGACGCTCTCCATCTCGGCGAACAGGTGCCGCACCTTCTCAAGGAAACTTGATCCGCTCGCGGTTGGAGCGAATGAGAAGCCCTGTGCGCCGAACTCCGTCGATAGGTACTCCTCGAAGAACCAGGCGATGACGGCCTCCAGGTCGATGCCGTTATGCGAGAGGAAGAAGCGCATCAGCCGGGTCTGGGCCGTCGAGCTCATCTCCCGAACGCGATACGCCACACCGATGTCGTAGTGGGCCCGGCCCGTCGTTGTCAGGAATCGCTCGACGACGGCGAGCTCGGAGCGGTAAGAGGGCAAAGTAAGGAGAGAGTTCCGGTTAGCGAACCCGAAGAGGTGTTGAAAGTTGTTGAGAATACTTGGTTCGTCCGTTGTCGAATCCAACCACGCGCGACCGTAGGAGTAGCTGACGAACATTCCGTCGAGGCTTTCAATGACCGGTTCGTCTTGCGTGTCCGAGATCGTCAACTCGCAACCGGACTTCACACCGGTGTTGTTCGCGAAGAACTCCTTGGTCTCCTGGGCATTGCGTCGCTGGGCAGCGAGCTTCAGTCGTGCGTCGACACCGGTGGCGGGATCGAGGTTGGCGGTCGCGATAAGGGCGACGAAGTTGAAGTTGGCGCCCGGATCCTCCACGTAGCGACGCAGGATATCTCTTGAATCGGCAGTGGTGAACGACACTGGCAAGTGAATGGGCTGCTTGGTGTCGCGCGCGAAGTGACGGCGGATGACGTGCTCGGCCGCCTGGACGTCGCTCAGGATGGCCTCCCGCACTTCGCGGTCATACGCGGTGACGATCTTCTTGTTCGCGAGCATCGCGCCAAGCGTGACGTCGTTCGATTCCAGAGCGGCCAGCATGGGTGACGCGCCGATTCGCTCGAACGCTCGGTTGTTGCCGAGAAGGAGCAGGAGGTCCGAGTGGTACTCGGAGGGGACCCCTCGCACGCGCTCCAGGAGGTTCGATTCCTCGAGATCGGTGAAATAGCGAGCAACCACGCTTCGAACGCGCCGGCTCGTTGCCTCTAGGTCGGCACGTTCATCCTCGGACAGGGATGCGGGTGTGAAGCCAGCTAGCACGAACTGATGGGCGTTATGGAGTTCGATGGCATGGGCCGCGTCGGAGGGAGCCTCCGCACCGTCGTGATCGCGCAGGATCCGGACCGCGTCCTCTACCTGCCAGTAGGTGGCGTAGTCGTTCGGGCCGTAGAACTTGAGCCGTCGCTCGCCAGACACTTCCGCACTCACCAGGGTCTCCCTCCTCCTCGGTCGCGTCCACACTATTGCGGTGCGGGGGCAGCGACGTTCCCCGCGCGAGGCGGCTCCGCCACATGCGGTCGGGAGCGGATCGTCGAACAGAGCTACGGCAGGTGATGACCTACCCCAGCCCTTGGGCCCCGCAGCGCGTCGGCGAAACCTTCGCCCTCCAGGTGAGGGGCCGACCTGCACAACGAGCTTCCTTCATTCGTTCGTGGCGCGCATGCGGTTCCGGTCTGACGGCTGACGAAGGCCAGTCCGATTCGTGTACCTCTAGGTACCCCCGGCTACGGTGTCGCAGCTCCAGGCACCGCGATCCCAACCTGGCTCGGCGCCGACGACTCACCGCCGTTTCGGTTGTCGCTCTTGTGGCCGCGGCGCGTCGACTCCTCATAGATCGCGCCGAGCGCGATGCTTTCGGACCCTGCGGAGCGCAACGCCTGCGCGACCACGAGTTGCAGAGCGGGGGTGCGTTCGGATGGCTCGAGTTGCAGCGCGACGCGCTCGGCAGTCAGCAGGTAGCTGCTAATGAGTGGCTGTGTGAAGAATCGGTTCAATTGCGCGACGGACGCGGCGTGCGACTTCAGAAAGGTGTTCGTGATGTACCCGGACAGGATTGTGCTGATTACGCCGACGCTTCCAACAATGAGCTTCGTTTCCGTGGGGATGGCCGGAATGGTGACGATGATGATGCAGCCAACGACAACGATAAAGCCCCCGATCATGGCTCGTTGACTGTGTCGAAACGAGACCGTTGCCTGTTCGGTCGTGAGGTCATGATATTTCTGCATCTCTCGCCGGTTCAACTGAAGGAGATCAGCCATGGTCGGGATCGAAGATGCTTCGGTGAGTCCGCCGATTATTTCGGCGGACTCTCTTAGGTCCTTGCGCCGCTGTAGGTACGCCCTTTTTCGACTGGACACGGCAAACGGAAGAGTCACGGACGCGCCGATGCCCCAGCCGCCTAAGAGCCATCCGAGATAGCTGAGCCAGTAGTTCACCGTGGGGTCAACGAACCACCACACCACGATTCCGACTCCGACGATCGCCAGTGGGATGGCAATCAGCGCCCACTTGTTCCGGCTGCTGATCGCCTTCTTTCGTTCTTCTGATTCCTGCCAGGCTTGCTCGTCGGACGCCGCCACGAGATCGATCGAACTCCCGGCGCTCGACGGAGGCATTACATCAGTTGCCGGAGCCGCAGCGGGCTGTACTGTCGACGTCACGGAATCGCCGGTCACGGTGGGTGGTGGAACCTGCACGGGTGTCCCGGACTCAGCCGGATTGACAGAAGTGAGTGCAGCATCGCTCGACATGGCGCCATACCCCCCAGGCATAGACCCAAGATTTGGACGAACAATAGCCCAAGCACCGGTTCCCCACCAGTAGGGGTCTTGTGACGCACTTCGCGTTCGGCGGCCGTAACGAACTGTGAAGGTAGACGCGGGGGCGCCACCTAACGCTTTCCCGAGTACCCACGTATGCGCTAGGAAGGCACAAGAGGTACCGCTTCCGAGCGCTGCCCGTGTGCGGATGCTTGTCGCACGCGCTCATGTCCGCACGCGATGGACCGCGTGCGTGCATCGCCCGTTTACGGATCGGATGCGCGCCGACGGGAGACTACGTTCTATTTGGGAAGGGTGAACTCCCATCCAGTTTCTTCAGCGGTGTTCGAAACGAGGGTCACGTGCGTCACTGACGTAGGGACATCCAGCACGATGCTCCCGATGGCGCGCTCGCCAGGACCCACCTCGCTCTGGATCTGCTCCGCTGCGGTGAGGCAAGTGAAGCTCTCCTTCGTGACTGTGGGTGCATTCGCCGCCACCCCGTTCGCGTCGACGGCCTCCCATGTCTGGAGGAAGACTGCGGAGGGCACGCCACCCTGCTCGTATGCTGCGGCCAGCGCCGGGTCGCTCTCCGCCTGCAGATCGACACGTATGTACCGGCCGTTGGCGGGCTGCGCGGCCTCCGGCGCGGTGCACGCGGGGTCGGGCGTGATGGCGTGCACCATGAATCGGAATAGGACCGTCTCGCCCGCTAGATCGAGGAACCCGCCGACCTCGCCGACACTCTTGATGATGTCGCCTCGCGCGTTAGTTTGCGGGGCCACGCCGGCCGGTGCGGGAAACTCGGTCCACGTCAGCAGCGTGGGGGTGGGCGTGGGTGTCGGCGCAGAAGTCGGGGAAGGCGTCTGCAAGCCTGGCTTCTCCGGCTCAGTTTCTGGAGCGGCCGGCACCGAGCACCCCACCAGGGTGACAGCGAGGATCGAGGCCACAGTAGCGGCAAGCAGAATGCGTTTCATGGGGTCCCCCAGGACATGCGCCGTCGGCGGTGCTTCGATGATGCTATTGGAACGGGCGCACGTGAGTCGTTCCCGCCAACCGACGTTTCCCCTGTCTGACCGGCCGAACTGGGCGACGAGCGTCCTGATCATGCCCATGCCAGTATCCGGATCGGACTCGTTCACGGTGACTTGCGTGCGGCCGTTGCGAGTCGAGTGAGCGCCGCGCGCGTCCACCGGTTGCCAGCGGCTGCCGCGCTGGAGGTCAAGTGCCAGGAATTGCAGCTGCCGCACGGGTAGATTCCAGTTTCCCCTCTGGTCGGTTGCCGCGCCTTGATCTGCTGCAGAGCCAGAGCAGCGGTCAGGGGCGTTGGGTAGGGGTGTTTCGTACACGCGGGCATCGCCGCTCCCTTCGATTGAGGAAACGACGCGCTCCGGCTTCATACCGACCAACGTCCGAGCCTGCGGCTTGATAAACCCAGACCCTGTGGGATGCCATTACGGACTTACACCGAAGCCAAGCATGCAGGAGGACCCCCGCTCACCACAATCACCCCAGTCCAGACCAACAGGCACCGGGCGCCGCCAATGGCAAGCACCGATCCTCAAGGTCGCGTCAGCTTTCTCCAATCCAGACCCGATTCGCCGCACCTATGTCGGCAACGAGACATTGTGCTCTGTCGGCGGCGCTCGAAAACTGAACACTTGCGGCGGCGAAAAGTGAACACTCAACGATTGGAGAGTGATCACTTTGGAGGATTGGGCACTGATTCGCAGGTTGGCTGCGGAGGGGGTTCCAAAGGCG
>NZ_JYJA01000011.1 GCF_000956465.1 Microbacterium trichothecenolyticum | reverse complement strand
ATGACGCAGCCCCCGAATCCGCCGAATCCGCCGCCCTGCTCCTCGACGCGCTCCGGCAACGCGACCACCGCTCCGCGGCGCTCGCCGCCCACGCCGTCGTCGTGGTCACCCAGTCCGAACCCACCACCGCCGCCGCAGTCCGCAAAGTGGCCGACGGGTTCCGGGACCACGTGCGGGCGGTGCAAGTCATCCCGTTCGACCCGGCGTTGAAGTCCGGACCGCTCCGGTTCGACACCCTCCGGCCCCGCACCCAGGACGCGTGGCTCGCCGCCGCCGCGGCCGCAGCAGAAGCCCTCTAGGAACCCGGACACCGGCGATGAATGACGGGTTCCTGGGCAGGGCGATCGCGGTGCTGATCGCCGCTGCGATCGTGCTCACCGCGGTGTTCGGGTTCCTCGCCGAAGCCGTCACCGCGTGGTTGTGCGGCGCCCGCCCCACCGCGACCAGCCCATTCGCCGGGCTGTGGCTCGCCGTCACCGGGCACCCCGCCGCCTACACCCTACCCACCGACTGCACGCTCCCGGTGTGGCAGATCCGGGTCGCCGATCTGCTAGCGGTGCTGCTTATCGCCGGCCTGGCCGTGGGGGTGGGGGTGCTGGTGCGCCGGTACCGGCAGTCGGACCGGTCCTTTCTCGCGGACCTGCGTACCCGGCCGGGGTTCGCGGAAGCCGGTGAGATTCGCGACCACCTCTCCGGCAAAGCCGTCCTGAAACGCGCCGCGCAGCTGCGCCCCGACATTCCCAAGCCCACGGCCACGGATGTGGGGTGGCGGGTGGGCCGGTCCCGCGGCAGGGACGTGTACGTGTCCATCGAAGACTCCGTCGCCCTGGAAGGCCCACCCCGGTCCGGGAAGGGGTACCGGGTGCTGATCTCCGCCATCGTCGACTGGTCCGGACCGCTGATCACCACCTCCACCACGAACGACAACCTCACCGCGACGATGCGGATGCGGCAGCGTCGCGGCGACGTGCACGTGTTCGACCCGCAGGGCCTTTCCGGCATCCGCCACCCGCTCCGGGTCTCCCCCATCACCGGCTGCCACGACCCGCTGGTCGCCATGCAACGCGGCACCGCGATCATCACCGGCACCGCCCTGGGCAGCTCCACCACCAACGCCGAATGGGCGCAAGCTTCCGGTGTCGTCCTCGGCCGGCTGCTGCACGCCGCCGCCGTCGGCAACAAGACAATCGAGGACCTCTACGACTGGGGCACCAGCCCCGCCCTGGCCCGCGACGCGGTCGGCATCCTCCGCAGTGACGGTGCCCCCGGCTGGGGCGACAGTCTCGAGGCCACCATCGCCGGCGACGACAAACTGGTCTCCTCCGTCTGGTTCGGCGTCCAAGGCGCCGTCGCCCCGCTCGCCGTCCCGCAGATCCGCGACACCCTCATGCCCCGCACCGGCGACCCGGTCTTCGACCCCCGCCAGTTCCTCGACGACGCCAACACCCTCTACCTGATCGGGTCCTCCTCCGGCGCGTCGGCGATGGGCGGGTTCCTCGGGGCGCTGCTGGACGACATCGTCGAAGTCGCCCGCATCCGCGCCCTCGCCTCCCCCGGCGCCCGTCTCACCCACCCGCTGGGGCTGATCCTGGACGAGATCGCGAACATGTTCCGGTGGGGGAACCTGCCCCGCATCATGGCCGACGGCGGCGGCCGCGGCATCTGCACCTTCGTCGTCCTGCAAGCCCTCTCCCAAGCCGAGACCTCCTGGTCCAAAGCGGAAGCCGACACCATCTGGGCCGCCGCCACCGCGAAAGTCCTCCTCGGCGGCGCGTCCCACGTCGACCACCTCCGCGACGTCGAAGCCCTCCTCGGCACAAGGCAGACCCGCCGCACGCAACGCTCCTGGTCCACCCGGGAGATGGGGCACTCCACCAGCGAGCAGCACGAACGGCTCCCGTTGATGTCGGTGGACGAGATTCGCCGGATGCCGCAAACCCTCGGGCTGCTCGCCTACCGCAACCGCCGCGGCGTCCTGCTGGACCTCGCCGGCTGGGACGAACGCCGTGACGCGCACCACATCCAGACCGGCAAACGCGCCCTCGAAGCCGAGCAGCGCGACGTCTTCACCGCCACCGTCCACCGGCCCAGCCCGGCGGCGACCAAGTCCGCAGAGCAGGAGGAGGTGAGGACGGATGAGTAACCGGCGACGCCGTCCGCTGGGCGCGATGGCATATCGGGAGTACCTGCAGTCGCCGGTGTGGTTCGCCCGCCGCGACCGCTGGTTCACCGACCACGCCCGCACCGGTCAGCCCCTGACCTGCGCCGGCTGCGGCGCGACCGCGACAAAGCGGGAGCTGCAGCTGCACCACCTCGACTACCACTGGGCGATCATCCGCGACGGCACGTTCCTCGCCCGCGAAGCCCACGACGACCTGATCCCGATGCACGCCACCTGCCATGAACTGCTGCACCGGCTCATCGACCGCGACCCGGTGCTCGCCTACCACCGCACCCGCCGCGATGCCACCCTCATCGCGATCAACCAGCTGCGCCGGACCGACACGGACGTGGAGGCGTCGTGACCGACTACCCAGACGCCCCCGACCCCGACCAGCCCGACGACGAGCAGCAGCTCGGGAACGACATGGCCGGCAACCACCCACCACCCCGCCCGGACGCCCACGCCATGCCCTCCCAGGTACTCGGCGTGCAGATCATCAACTGGCGCACCCTCCCCGACAACAAAGCTCGGGAGGCATGGGAGGCGCTGCGGGCGTGGGTGGAATGGTTCACCGTCCGTTACGACATCCCCCTCTCCACCGTCCCGGACTGCTGGTACAAACACCCGGCCCTCGTCGAAGAGCTCTCCGCTCTGCACGCCGCCCACACCGTCTCGTTCGATTCCCGGGACACCGGGCTGGGGCCGATCGGGTTCCACGAACGCCTCTCCCTCGCCGTCCCCCGGCTCACCAAGGCGTATGCGGGCGGCTGCGCCCGCGGCCACAGCACACACACTCCCCGCTCCTGGTCCAGCGCGACCGACGAGCAGGAATGGGACGCGTGGACCAGGACGGCCCACGCCCACCGAGACACCCCGCCGGGTGCCTCACCATCGAAAGGAGCACGACCATGACCACCAGAATCCCGGTCACCCTCGAGGGCAACCTCACCGGTGACCCCGAACACGGCGGCAGCGACAACGGCACCGAGTACGCCCGGTTCACCGTCGCCGTCAACGACCGACGCCTGAACGAGACCACCGGCACCTGGGAAGACGCGGGCACCGTGTTCCACCGGGTCGTGGTGTTCAACCAGCAGGCCCGCAACGTCGCCGACTCCCTCCACAAGGGCGACGCGGTCATCGTCGCCGGGGGCCTCCGGTTCGGCACCTACACCGACAAGGAGACCGGGCAGACCCGGGAGACCCGCGACGTGGTCGCGGACAACGTCGGCGCGTCGGTGAAGTTCCAGACCGTCACCGTCGCCCGCACCCCAAAAGCTGAAGGGCCCGCAGCACACGCTCCGGGCCCTCAGATGGCACCGGCCTCGTACGCCGGTACCGGGATGAACCGCTGACCTGAACCATCACGACAGCGGGGCGAGAGTCACTGTACTCTCGCCCCGCCGTCCTGTGTACGGGCGACCCGCGTCAGATCTGGGTGTGGAGAAACGTCAACCCGCACGGCATGCAGGAGAAACCCGGCGGAGAATCCCGCAGCAGCGTGCCACACTCCGGGCACCGCGGCTGCGCCCCAAGAGTCTCATCGGTGGCGGTCATGACTTCCTCATGCCCGTCGTCGGCGTGTAGGCGGGCCTGCCGGTGATGCTACGCCGCCCGCCCTGTGACGGCGGGAACATGACGAAGTGGGCGAAGTCAGGTGTAGGCGCGGTGCACGTGCCAGTCACTCTCGGTGCGGAACACGTCGAACACGAACGAGCCGCCGTCCTCATCGGTGGCCTGGAACCGCCAGCCATACAGGCCGCCCCCACCATGCAACGGCGCCGCCCACACCGACTCCCGCAACCGAGTCGGCATATCCGAGACCCGCCACCGGCGACCGGCGTAGAACATCCGCGCCGGAATGTCGTCGACCAACCATAACGTGACGTCATGTTCTACCGCTGTATCGCCTATGTCTTCACACTGTAGAACTAATGTTCGATACTGTCTACATGGCCGAGAAAGGCGAGGCGGCTGGTGGGCACGAACCGAAGGTACGCGGCGCAGATCGATGCGCGGATGGGCGAGCGGATCCTGCAGCGCACCGCCGAGACCGGTCGGCTAGAAACGCTCACCGACTCGGAGTTGCAGCTCGACAAGCTTCCCATGACCAAAGCCCCGGTCGCCCGGCCGGTGCGGGCCTGGGTGCGTTTCGGCGGCATCCCGGTGCGAGTGGACGCGGAGGCGTGTTCGTGGACCGCGCAGGCGGTCGCGATCCGGTTCCGCGTCGGCGACGCCGAGCACCGCTGCTGGGTGTGGGCAGGGGCGGTCGAAGGACCCGACGGCTGATGCACGGCAGACAGGCGCGGCTCGGCATGCCACGCTCACCGGCGCGGGCCGGTCTCGCGGCTGGACGGTGAAATCACCGGGCCGGCGCTCCCCCGGGACACGGCCGCGCTCACCGCCGGTGTGCGGCTGTCGCCAGGCGCGTGCTCCGTTGGGGTGGGATCGAGCGCGCCCGCCCGGTAGTCGTCGAGCACGCTGGTGTAGGCGGTGAACTTCGCGGCGCGCTCGTCGACCAGCGCGGCGCGTTCATCTGCGGCGCCCCATTCGGCGGCCTGATCGGTGCCCCTGGCGTGGAGGCGGGCTGCGCCGGCTGCGAGTGCGGCGTCCAGGCTCAGCAGGCGCCGCTTGGCGTCGTCCAGCCACTCCTTGCGGACAGCGAGGTCGCGCCGGACCGCCACAACCGGATCGTGACCGGGATCGGCGCAGTGACCGCCCGCCCCGACGGGCCCGGGAAGGTCGCCGTCCGCGACATTCGAGGGGGCGGGGTGGCGGGCGGCGCGGTCGAGTTCGATGGAGGCGGCGCGGCGGGAGTCGTCGATGCTGACCTCGGGGATGCCGCGGAGCATACTGTCCGCGATCTGATCGCGCGCACCGGCGGCGGTGTGCGAGATGGCGATCGCCTCGTTGTGGTCCCGGCCCCGGGTCATCCCGACATACAGGCCGGCGGCGTCCACCCCCGGTCCGACCACGGAGGCGTCAGCGGTCTCCCCCTGGATGCCGTGCACCGTCGACGCGTAAGCGAGGTGCACGTGGTTCGCGGCGTACTCGTGGCTGATGGTGCGGGCCACACCGCTGTCGCTCGCACTGACCAGCTCGATGCCGGTGTCGGTGATCCGGCGCAGGACCCACACCGCCCGATTCTCGACGCCGGCGTGGCGGTCGTTGCGGCGGGTCTGCACCAGGTCGCCCTCGAGCAGCCGCTGCTCGTCCCGCCCCACCCCGATCCGGACGAGGCTGAGCTCCCCGGCGGCGAGGCGGCGGTGCTGGATCGCCTCGTTGATTGCATTCGCGTCTTCATTGCTGCCCGTCACCAGCGCCACGCGGCGCTGGCTCGTGGCGTGACGGAAGTACGCGTCGACCATCGCGTCCCGCGCCTCCTCTCGACCGTTCACCCGGCGGATCAAGCCGCGGTCGTCCAGCTCAGCCGCGACCGCGAGGGCGACCTCCTTCGACGCGGGCTCCCGCATCCGCAAGGTGAGGGCGGCGTAATGCGGGTCCCGGAACCGGTGCACCGCGGTCAGCTCGACCACGGCGGTCGAACGAAACGCCATCGTGGCCATCGCCCCGGAATGCCCAACCGGGCGGGCCTGCAGCGGATCACCGACCATCGCGATCCCCACCCGGAGCTCCTGCGCAACGACGGCCAGCGCATTCGCGGTGTGCAGATCGACCATGCCGGCCTCGTCCACCACCACCCGGTCCCCGGCCTGCAGCACGTACCGCCGAGGCCCTTCATACGGCACGCCGGTGGCGGGATCGCTGTCGCCGACGTGGAGACGCGTCCACATTTCCGCCCCGGCGTCGTCGCGGCCCCACCGCCAGCCGTGATCGCCGAGCAGGGCATGCAGGCTGGACGCGTGGGTGCCGATCTCCCGGCCGGCGACCGACGCCGCCTTCTTCGTGGGCGCGACCACCACCATCCGTCGCCCCTGCGCCCGCAGAGCCGCATGGGCGACTTTGAGCATCGTGGTCTTCCCGGCACCGGCGGGTCCGGTGATGGCCGCCAGTATGTCGGTGCCCGCGATGGCGGCCGCCGCGGCGATCTGCCGTGGGTCGAGGATCACGTCCGCGGTCAGCACGTCGGCGGCGGCGGTGAGGACGGCGTCGGCGTCGAGAACCTCGCCGGGGTGGCTGAGCGCGTCGAACCGGTCTGCGAGTTCCGTCTTCAACGCCGCGGTCGCTGTGGCCAAGTACCCCTTGACGTGTGCGGGGCGATCCGCCTCCCCCTCCAACAGGTCGGTCGTCAACGTCAGCCCCCGGGCGACAACCTCGTCGATCACCGACTGCAGCCGGTCGCGGCCGTCCACCACGCCGGCGGCCGCGAGGGCCCGCATCGCGCCGGCCCGCAGGTCGAACAGACCGAACCGGCCCCCGCACCCGGCGGCCCGGGCGTCCGCCTCCACAACCGCGCGCGCCGCCAACAGCCCGACATCCAACCCCTCCACCGCAACCGCCCGGACGGGCGTGGCCGCTCGGAGGTGCAGCAGGGCCGGGTCGATCGCGGTGAGCTCGCTAAGGACCAGATCTTCCCAGCTGGTCTCGTCCAAGTCACCCGGCTTGTTCGGGCGGGCGGTGGCCCACGCCAACCGGTCGATCTGCTGCAGTTGATCAGGAGACGGCTGCCGGTGCGGGTGTTGGGCGTGCCAGCGGGCCAGCAGCATCGCCCGGTTCGCTTCGATCTGGTTCGACCGGCGCGACAACGGTCTGACCGCGTGCGCGAGCTGGGCGATCTCGCCGTCGACGTCCAGCGTGTAGCCGTAGCGGGCGAGCGCGGCCACCCACCTCGGATCCGTGCGCGCGGCGAGCTCCCCCTCCGCGTTGACGAGGGTGTGCATCTTCATCGCGACCCGGGAGTCGATGTTGGACCACTTCCCGTCCTCACCGAGCACCTTCACGGTCAACCACAGATGCCGGTGGATGTGAGGGTCCAGCGCCCGCGACCGGCGGTGCCGCAACTCGACCACCTCGATACGCCGGAGCGGTTCCCGTATGCGGCCGCCGGCGCCGCGGCGCGCGTTCAGCTCTCGCTGCCACAAGGTGATGACCCGGTCCCGGAGCCGATCCTGCAACGCCTCGAATTCGTCCGCCAGCTCCGGGCCGAGGAGCGCGGCGATGCTGTACGACTTCGGGGCGTTGATCGTGCCGTCCAGCAGCAGATCCGCCTCAGGCGAGGTCAGATCCCGTCCCCGCCGCTCCCCCGTGACCGGGTCGAACCCGTCGACCCAGCGCCGCAACTGCACCTCATCGAGCTTGTCCTCCGTGATCTGGCCAGCATCGACGACGAATCGGGCGACACCGCCGGCGGCATCGCTGTACCCAGCGAGCGCATCCACTCCAGACGTCGAGCGGAGATGAGAGTCGCAAGAACCCTGAAACGCGTAGCCAAGCGCCTGTCGAACCCCCTGCGATCCGACACCCCGCTTCCACCTCTCCAGACCGCCGCGCACGACCCCAGCGTACGCCTAAGTTGCTTAACTCGAAACGAGTTACACAGAAAGTGCCTGCGTGCATTCCCTATTGGCTCTCCTCTTCGCTCTCCTCTTGGTCGTCGTTGTCGTCGTCTTCGTCTTCGTCTTCGTCTTCGTCTTCGTCTTCGTCGTCGTCTTCGTCGTCGTCTTCGTCTTCGTCTTCGTCTTCGTCTTCGTCTTCGTCTTCGTCTTCGTCTTCGTCATCTTCTCTCTTCTCGTCTCCCTAGTCCTCTTCGTCTTCGCCTCCCTAGTTGTTCTTCCCCGACACGTTCTGAACGCCTGACGTAGGCGAAGACCTCCGGGGACGATGTGGGTGCCACCCTCACATCCGCTCCACGGAGGTCTTCGTGACTCACGCTAACGCTCCCTTGACGCCGGAAGGGCGTCGCCGACTCGCTTCATTGATCGTTGACGGCGGCTGGACCGTCAGAAGGGCGGCGGAACGGTTCGAAGTCTCGCCCGCGACCGCGTCCCGGGGGGCGCGGCGGTATCGGGTAGGGCAGCCGCTCACTGACCGTTCGTCGCGCCCGCGTTGCTCACCCGCGCGACTGCTGGCGGAGCGGGAGCGGCGGATCGTGTCGCTGCGGTTCACGAGGCGGTGGGGGCCACACCGAATCGGCTATCACCTCGGCATCCCGCGCTCGACGGTCGGCCGGGTACTCGCACGTTACAGGATGCCGCTGCTGCAGCATCTCGACCAGACCACCGGGCTGCCGGTGCGGAGACTGAGGGCGGTCCGCTACGAGAAGGAGATCCCGGGCGAGCTGGTCCACATCGACATCAAGAAGCTCGGCAAGATCCCTGACGGCGGCGGGTGGCGCGCTCACGGCCGCGACTCCGCTCAGGCACGCCGGGCTGGAGCTGCCACCGATCGCGCCGCACGTTAGGGCGCATCCCCGTCACGCGGTTACGTGTTCCTGCATCACGCCGTCGACGACTGCACCCGACTGGCCTACTCCGAGCAACTCTGCTGTCTGCAACCCACCCGCGGGAGACGGCCCCAGGCGGACCTCGACTGCACGCGCATGTCCAACTTCTCGAGCGTCGGCGACACTTCGCGTCGCGCAGCGCCAGCTTGAGGACCCAGATCTGCACGCGCGCCGGCCGACCGGCCACGGGCCTCAAGCGTTCCTTGCCCTCGCGCGGGCCGGCTTACGTTCTCTCCGTCCACGACGCAACAAACGCCCCAGCCAAATGGCTAGAGCGCTTGTATGTTTGTACTCCGCCAAGATATGCGGATGATTGTGGTCCCCAACGGGACAGTCGGTATCTTACACACATGTCGATGCAGCCCGTAAGGCCGGAGCTAAGCGCAACCGATACTGGATTGAAGGCCACTGGGGGTCACATCGCGTTGTACTGGGTCGTCGCAGGAACGCTGCTCGTGGGTGGTGTGGGGGCTACCACCATGAGCCTGCTACTTCCATCGGACGAAGAGGCACTACTCTGGCCCCGGATCGTCTCGACCGCCATGGGTGTTCTACTTACGGCGGTGTCGAGCGCTGTCGTCGCGTATGTTCTGACCCGGGTCGTAACGGTCTCCGATGTAGAACGCCGCTACACGAGCGTGCTGGATCGCATCGCGCGGAGCCTTGCCCATGTTTACACGAACCTACAGTTGGCCACCTCCCAGCGACGTTCTGGAGCGTACGAACACGAGGAGACCTATCAGGAGGTCATTCTGGCCAGTGCGAGCTCGGTTCTCGCTGAGTTCGATAGCGTCACGAGGCTCAGCGGCTCGATCAGTGGGGCGTTCAAGGAGAGTAAGCGAGACCTCGATGAGATTCAGAGCATCTTCGTAACCGATCCTGTGGTCGTTCAGACACTCACTGCAGCGCGCATGGAGAGTGCTCCGTTCGCTGGAGAACGGGTCTCCCTCGCGTGCCCCAGGTGCGACTCGCGGGTTAGTGGACAGTTGGCGATGCGGGCGGGCTGGACTGCCACTGTTACCTGCAATCACTGTCGAGCCAAGTTCAACATTCATCGCAAGGGGGATCTCACGGTCTACGCCTCCGCTCCGGCAGTCGAGCGGCGAGCGGCGGCTACGAGTGCGTCGAGCTTGGCGGGTGCGCCGGGGGCTGCTGGTTCGCCGCAAGAGTTCGGGGATGGCGAGGGCGCTGCCATTCCGCCAGCCGCCGAGAAGGAAGGCGCGCCCGACGAGAAACCGGCTGAGCCCGTGGAGGGCGAGGAGATCAATGCAGTTCACTCGCTACCGCTGAGTTGTCCCTCCTGCAACGAGAGATTTTCAGTCCGGTATCGAGCCAGCCAGGTGAGGGACGACGGCACTCTCGAACGCATATGTGTTGGATGCGCGTGCAGCTATCGCGTGGTGGTTGCGACAGGGGTCGTGTCCACGTGGACCGCGGGAGTAATCGAATCAGGAACGATCGTCGCCCGACGAGCCAGCCATGTGCTCGTCGCGTGCCCAATTGACGGGTTTCCTCTCCCCGCTACCTTTCCCTCGAAGAGTGGAGACTGGCGTGCGTACTGTCCCTCGCACCGCAAGGTTGTTGCCGTGACTCGACCTGAGATGCGAGCGTGGATGGAAGAGAACGACCCCGGTTTCCTCGCCGCGCGTCTGCTGCGGGAAACGGACGGCGCAGCCAGGATCCTCTCCGACATCGGGTGACAGCGCCCCTCAGCACCTCACTCAGATCGGCTGTGCGAAACGTGACCGTAGTGGACTGCGACCCGACTGGCGGCGCGTTGTCGGGGGCCGAGCACGCACTGTTCGGAAGCAGCAGGCGCGAGAGCGGAGACGGGGTAGAAGGCAAGCGCCCGCTTGGCCTCCTGTCGCATCACCCCGGGCGTTTCGGCCGTCCGAAGATCCCGATCCAACGCAGTAGCTGCAGGTCGCACCCCTGTTCGCGCGGCGCCCGCACGGCGACCCACAAGCAAACGCACTCCAGCGTGCACGCCACGCGCCTCAAGCGTGCACCGCCCTCGCGGCGACCGGCGATCGGGCCTGTCCACGCCCGTCGTCGGCTCGACCTCGGGCCGTCAACCTCTGAGCCGTGGGAGCCTCGTGTTGCGCGCTTACGACGCGTCGGGTGCCGAAGAACCGGGCAGCTCGTCGTCTTGGGACGAGAGCGCGGCCGAGGGAATGTCTTTCGGGACTTGCTCGTCCACTACGACCTCTTCGGGTTTGCGGAGGCGGGGCGGGGCGGCAGACCAGTCCTTGAGCCGCTGGCCTACTACGTCGTAGGACTCGAGGATCGAGTCCATCACTGAATCGATGAAGCCGGACCTCCCCGCGAGCCGAGCCGCGCCCATCTTCCCGATGTACGTGACAGTGAACGACTTGATCTCCTTCGTGGGATCGGCGACGAGGACGCCGGGGTCCTCACGAGCGGTCTTCAGAAGTTCGGCGGTGCCGCCACGCTGACGCGCGGCGAACGCCTCGATGCGGAGGGAATCGGGTGCATCCTTGAGCTGGCGCAGTAGCCAGTTGACCCTCGTGGTGGGCCGACCCTCGGCGGGAGCGCTCGTGGAGAAGGAGCAGGTGACCTGCGCCGCGCGGATATCAACGGTCACGGTCAGCGGTGACACCGCATTCTGGATCCGGATAGCGCCCCACATCTTGCCCTCGGTCACCAACATCTCAGTGACGGCGGCGATCCGAAGCGAAGGGTTGGCGACCTCCGCTTTGGACAAGACCTGTGTTACGTCAGCGCCAAGTCGCTGCCCGAGCTTGAGCGCGCCGTAGCGCAGCAACGCATCGAACCGACCCGCGACCTGTGCGGCATCCTTGTCGCTCTTGCGGAGAGTGCCAATCGACACCGCGTCACGAACCGGCACCCAGCTCGGCCCCATGTCCGTGAACTCGACCGCGCCCGACTTCGGGTGCTCGAGGTACCGGATCAGCTCACCCAGGATCCATGCCTGGTCGGGGTCAGCGACGCCACGGAATTCCTTCTGCATGATCGCGGCTGTCAGCACTTCCGTCCACGACAGGTGGTGCATGACCGCGTACTTCGCCTTGCGTTTGTCGACGACGGTCGGATGGGTGCCGGCGGCGGGCGGGATCTCGTTGGAGATCGTCAGCAACGCATCGAAGCGGTGTTCCCGCGCGACGTCCAGATAGTTTTCCAGCTGTTCCCGCTGTAGCTCGTTGTTTCCCGTCTTGACCTCTACCAGCGCGGTCCAGACCTTGCTTCCCCGCTTCACTCGAATGAGGCCGTCGGGAAATACCTTCTTGTCGCCCAGCGGGAACGGCACCTCGATGAACGTTTCGAGCACGCCGGCCGGCGCACCCATCCGGCTCGTTAGAACCCGGCCGTACTCCTTCACCGAACTCATCACCGCGAGCAGAGCGGATGTTGCCCGCCGCTCCTGCTCCTCAGCACCGTTGATCCCAGACGTCGGGATCAAACGCGCAGCGTTCCAAGGGTTCTCTTCTGCCATCTCGACTCCGTTATTGACACGACCTACATCCGAACGCTAGCGGCAACCCCGCACCCTCTTGAGCATTTCGACCCGTAGCGCGTTGCCCCTGGATACGCTCGATGCGTGATGGACTAGCGCGATCACGCACTCGCGGATATGCGTGGTCTTGTCGAGGTCTACGGGCGGGCGATCCTGCACGTACTACCCGGCGTGAGGTCGGGGAAAACCTCCTTCTCGTACACGGTTGGGTCTCCCTCCCCAGTTGGCCGGAGCTCGTCAATACGGGGCTGCCCGAGCAGGTTGCAGTTGTGTCCTCAGGAATGCCGTCGACACGCAGGGCGAACGGCTCGTTCAAATCGGGGGACCGGAGCGACGAACTCACGCAGTTAGGTGATGTGATGTTCATCGCGGTCACTGTCGACGACGCTCGAAAAGTAGCCAATGCGACGTCTTGTATTCCAGCGGTCATCGCAACGAGGGGTGATTCTCGGAGGCTAGCAGGCCAGCGAAGAGGTCTGCTGGGGCTCGATCTCCGAGGGTGATGCGCGGCCGGCGATTGAGCTCGTTC
>NZ_JYJA01000010.1 GCF_000956465.1 Microbacterium trichothecenolyticum | reverse complement strand
ACCTCGACCCCACCGCCCCGCACCCGATGCTGAACCCGAACAACCCGATGGGAATGAACCGATGACCACCCCGACCGGAGACCCGATCATGCTCGACCGCGCCCACGCCGAAGCCACCCTGTACCGGGTCGCGGTCTGCGCCTTCACCCACTACCCCGACAAGCCAGTGGAGGAACCCGGGTGGACGCTCGAGGAGGACCTCGCCTGGTGCCTCGCCCCCCTCGACGACCTCCCCGCACCGCACCTCGCCGACTTCACCGGGACGATCCGCACCCTCATCACCACACCGACCGCCGACCGGCAGACCTTCATCCGGCAGCTGCTCGCCCTCACCGGCGACGACCGCCCCCTCGACACCCCCTGACACATCCCTCAGCACCAGGAAGGAGAACCACCCATGGGCATCCCCATCGACCTGCAAGTCACGGCAGGGGTCGCCGGCATCGCCTCGATCGCCGGCCTCCTGCTGCTCCTGGCGGTGATGCGGCAGCTGCTGCACGGCCGGGTCCGCGCCGCCGCCCGCACCGCGGCCGCGACCGGGGTGCTCGCCGCCGTCGCGTTCACCGCCGCGCTGCTGCTCGGACTCACCCCGCTGACCGAGGTCATCCCACCGCCGTGAACGCCGCCGACCCCGCCACCCGGAAGCCACGCAGGGTCGGGAATCGAATGTCGGGGGAGGGGCATTTCCTGGCCGCTCATCGTAGCTTCCTCCCGGGGCTCCGTGCCGGGCTTTCGCGGCATATCCTCACCCCTCCGCCCGCTCCGGGGCTCCGGTATTCCACGACCCGGCACTGCGCCCCGTCCGGTCGCTCACGACGCCATTGCCAGGAAAGGCACCACCGAAGTCACCATCAGGAAGGACACCAAGATGCACACGACAACGACCCCGACCGGACACCCCACCACCGGACACGGCCCGACCGCGCCGGGCAGCATCGTCGCGTGGGACCAGCTGGAAGGCGCGGTCGACCACCTTGCCGACATCGTCGAGGAGATCCTTCACAGCCACGACGATCAGGTGATCTGCAGCCTGCAGTTCGATGAAGCCGAAGCCCTCGCCGAAGTCCTCGACGCCGGCCGGCACACCCGCACCGCGGCACGCCTGATGCACCGGTGGGCGCTCACCGAACCGGACTGGGAAACCGATACCATCCACGAACCCACCCTCCGCGGCTGGCTCGACATCGACACCCACCCGCAGGCGGACGGGATCGGACACTAGCGATTCGGACGGGGTGTCCGGGGCAGTGGGGGGAGCGAGCGCGCGCTGCACCGAGTTCGCGCTCACCCCCAGCACCCGGGCGATGTGTGTGATCGGGCGGCCCAGGTTCCGCAGCTCCACCGCCATCGCCACCTTCTCCGGTGTCATCACCGTCGGCCGCCCGGCCCGCTTGCCGGCCGCGGCCGCGGACGCCATCCCGGCCCGGGTCCGCACACTCACCAGCCGCCGCCGCAACGCCTCCAACGCCGCCAACACCTCCCCCGGATCCACCCGCTGATCCGCGCCGGTGCACAATGCCGGCTCCGCCAGCGACCGGAACCCCACACCCCGGGCGGTGAGTGCGCTCACCGTGGTCGCGAAATGCGTCACCGCGTGCGACAGGTGCGACGCGCTCAGCGTCACCAGCACATCACCCGGCCCGAGCGCTTCCAGACATTGCGAGAGTCCGTACCGGTGGCGCGGATCCGTGCCGGCACTGTCGGTGAACACCCGCACCGCACCCGCCCGGGTCAACGCCTCCACGTCGGCGTCGATCCCGGCGTCCGCGGTAAGTGCCCGGGTGTACCCGACCAGCCGGGTCATCGCGACAACCCGCCCCGCTCCGGACCGGCCGGAGAAATCACGGGGGCGGTGACATCCACCCGCGGCGCCGCGGCGGCGGTCGGTAGCGACTGCCGCAGGGCGACGAGCGCGGCGACCGTCTTGTGCTCCATCGCGGTGGCGAATTTCCCCATCGCCGGGACGTGCAGCTGCGGGATCACCTCCCGCAGCGACGTCTCGTGGAGGTCCACCAGCAGTTCCACTACCGCGTCCGGCAGGTCGCGCGCGGTGGCCGCGAACTGGGTGGTGTGGTGCAGTTCGCTGAGCCATTGCGTCGCATCGAACCGACCCATCCGCGTCGACTGCGTATCCCGCAACGCCGCCCCCGCCCCCACGAAACCCGAGACGGCGTCCGTACGGTTGCGGTCGAAGACGGTGCGGCCGTTGCGGCCCAGCACGGTGACTCGATCCGCCCACGCCGTCTCCTCCAGCGAGGCCACCAGCACCCGGGTGGCCTCCAGACCGGCATCATGCACGTCGCGGCTGATGAATCGGGTCGGCCGGCCCGCCTGCACATCCCGCAGATGACTGGAGGTCACCGACAGCAGACTCTCCGCCCGCCGCGACTCGACCACCACCACCCGGGTCGCAAACCCCGCCGCCGCGAACCGTTCCGCAGTTCCCGCCGCCGCGGCCGCGTTGGCGAACGTGCCCTCCAGGGCAAGGGAACGGTGATGCTCCCGCGCGTAGCGGATGCAGGCACTCACCCAGGTAGCCACCGTCTGAGAGATGACCGCGTCCCCCTCCGGGTCTACGCCGATGGGCCGGGCGGCGTCGGGGTGGAAGGCCCGCAACCCATCACCGGTCACCACCGCCACCTCCCCAGCGCCTTCGCCTCGCAACGCGGACACCGCGCGGCCGCGGCCGGCACCGGGTTGGCCGGCGACCAGCACGAACGACGACGCCTCGTCCTGGGCGGTGGGGGAGTCGGGGAAGTACAGCGGCAGGATGTCGCGGCGCAGGATCTCCTCCCGCGCGGCCTCCTCCAGCCCCGCGCCGCTCACCGGGCCACCCGGTCCAGTTCACGGATGCGACCGTCGATCCGCTCCGCGAGCGCGGCCACCGCGGCCCGGTCGAACGCGTCCACCGCGTGCACCTCGCGGTGCAGCGCCGTGAGCTCATCGCGAGCCGCCCCCGCAGCGGGATCGTCGGCGCGAGCCACGGCGGCCAGCAGCGCGGTGAGGTGTATGGCGGCCTCACGCATCCGGTCATAGGTGACGACGTCGTTCACTCGCCACGGCGAGGTCGCTGCGGGCATCGACCCTCCTTCGTGGACTCATCGTATCGCCGTCAAAAAGGTTGCCACCAACGTTTTGTGCAGTACTGCGAGCCACGTCACCCCCGTCTTCCTGGCACCTACGGCGTCGCGACCAGACGATCTCGGTCGCGAGTTCTGTCGCACGGTTCGGGTGTGGCCGACCCCCGAGCTGCCGCGGCCGGTTAATCCGACCTTCCGATCGCCGTCGAGCGAGACGTTGGGGGCGCCGGGCGTCGCGCCGTCATCCCCGGCAAGCAAGAGCATGGGTGTCCCTGACAATCGTCCTCGGAATCGTCGGGTCATTCGTCGGCGGGTTTCTCGGCTTCCTCATCTTCGGGGCCGACCCGAACGGCGGGTTCCTGCAGCCCTCCGGCATTATCGATCGACCTTCGGCGCGATCACCGTGCTGGGCATCTACATCCTCGTCACGCGTCGGCGCAGTGTCACCCGCTGACCCTGAGCCGCTCTTCCCTCCTCTCTTCTCTCGCCGCACTGATGATCCGCTCGAGTGCGGCGCTGCGCGCGGATGACGGCCACATAGGCTGTGCGCCGGAGTCTGTGCGCTCATAGCGGCCGATCGGCGATGCTGCTCGACAGGAGCGCGCCATCATGGGGACTCTCTATTGCGGATCGAACGCCGCACCAATTCAAATGTGCGACCGCGTTCTCGCGCACCTGAAGGTGGTCGTCTCGAAGCCGCGGCGAGGCAAGGGCGTTCACGATCACCTGGGTGCACTCGGATCCGGAACCAACCGGCCGCACGACGATCTGGGTACAGTCCGCCATGCCCCTGCGATTCGTGTTCGATACGGACGCGCCGGAACAGATCGACGTCCGCACGCTGAAAGCGCTCGCGGATGCCGCAAACCAGGGCAACATCAGCCTCAAGTCCGGAGGATTTGACGGCGCTCGAGCGCACCTGACGGCACGGACCACTTGGCCTAGGCATCCCCGAACGGGCGCCGGTCGCCCGACCGGCGCCATCAGGCTTGTCACGCTCCTCCGCCCGGCGGCGAGCCGAGACAGCTCTGATGTTCGAGACGGGGCTCGGACCGCACACGACCATCCCGCTGCGGGCGGTGCCTGTGAGTGGAACCGTCACGAGCATCGGGATTCGTGGGGGCGCCACTGCGCGGTGGAAGATCGCCGACGGCCTCACCCGCGGCTCCACAACCGCGAGGCAACTGCTCGGCATCGAGACCGCCGACGATGGCGACCAGGCACCCGCAGCTCGGTCTACTCGAACAAGGTTCGGGGTCGGGCGCCCAGTACAGTTCTTCGCGCAATTCCGCGCATCTCACCTTTCAGTCATCACCTCGACACGCGGGTCCAGTTGGAGGTCTCCATCGCTCCACTGGTCGTCGACCGGACGCTCGCATCAGGCCGGCGACTGCTCCAGTGGCCGGCCCTGCAGACGTCTCAGGCGTCAAGGATGTGTTCCCCCGCGAGGCCGTAGGTCGGCGCCGGCATGATGCAGCAAAGTCCGCACACGCTGGATGCTGTAACCCGTCGTGGAGGCAATGTCCCGGATGCTCTGCCCAGCGTCGTAGAAGGCCCTCACTAGCTTCGCGAGCTCGTCTGCAGCGGCGCCCTCGAGGCGCTGGTGCGGTGCTAGGCGCGGTGCCTCGTCGGGCTGCCAGGTGCGGTCGATCTCGCCACCGCCGTAGCCCTTCTGCTCACGGCCGCGCGGTTCGATCTCGTCGGCGGCCTCGTCACCGAACGCGTGCCATCCTGGCTGCGCGCGACGGGCGAACATCTCTAGGAAGGGTCCAGGCGAGCACGCCTCGATGAGTGGGTACAACTCGTCGGGCTTCCGCGAGTGCTCGCGCTTGCGGGTCTCGATCATGTTCACCTGCGACCGTGCCGGCGCCAGGGTGCGCATGGACCCCCGCACACCGAACAGCAGAATCTCGGTGACGTTGCGGAAATAGAACCCCACCCCACGCCCGTCAGGGCCACCGTCCTTACGGCGCTTCGCCCAGATGATGTTGCTGACGTAGCGGAAGCCCCACGCCTCCATCACTGCCAGTCCCTCAGGGAGCAATGCGTTCGGCACCCACAGATACAGATGCGCGTTCTTCGCGACATGGTCGGCAACGGGCAACGCCTTGATCGCATCCAAGGTCATCGTCGAGTAGCGATCGAGACGGCGGTGCTCCGGTGCTACCTTGCCTGTCCGATTCTGGAACTGCCACGGCGGGTCCGCATAGACCGTCTTGAACCCACCCTCGATTGTTGGCAGGGGCGGCGGCGCCTGCTCTTCGCGGAGAGGTGCGGCGGACGTCCCGCGGGGCGGCTCGACAGTCAGGGTCACGAGTGGTCTCCAATTTAGATCTTGGGAACGAGGCTACTTTAGATCTTGCTACGGACGTTATGCGCGTGCCCCGCCGCGCGTGTCGCATTCCAAGATGCGTCACTGGCGCGCCGATAGCATCGGGCCATGGATGTTGGACTCGAACACATGTCCCTGACGAGGAACACGACCCTCGCGAGTCTGACCACCACCGCAGCCCAGGTCGCGCCCGGGATGAGTCTGCAAGAGGTCATGGACATTGCGGACCAGAACAGCGCAGAATCCGCATCCAGTTGGGTCGAGAGCATGTTCACGTTCCACGGGGGCATACTTGCGGACGACGCTTGGCTCCGTGCAGCCCGCAACAGTGACACAGCGACCGCCAACGCACTGGCGTGGGCGGCTCGGGTGTTCGCCGAACCTCGAATCGCCAAGGTTGTCGAGGACACACTCGCGGGCGACGACGGGTCCTTCGATGCCGCCAGCTTCTCGACTGACGTCGCCACACGGGCATTCGAGGCGCTGGGCGTTACTGGGAGCCCGAGGAAGGCCGCCAGCTCGCTCTTGAACCAGGCGGCAGCAGCACCGCTCTTCGAGCCCGAGAAGCACGGCGGCGCGATCATCGGCGCTGTCCGCTTCATCCCCACCGCGCAGTTCGTCCCTGCTGTCGTTGAGTTCCTCGAGGAACGCATCCGAGGTCAGGTCAGCAAGGTGGTCGCGAAGCGCGGCGACGCCGTCGAGCTCGCGCTCCTGTGGAAGGCGAACCGCTGGTTCGGACTCACCAAGGACGAATTCCGCACAGCCGCACGCCCGCGCGCGACAACCCCTCTCTCGTCCCGTACCCCTCTCCCCGCCGATCTGCGACTACTTCACGAGGAGGCGCGCCGTCGCAAGCAGGTGGTCCTGCAGGGGGCGCCCGGTACCGGCAAGACCTTCGTCGCAAAGCGCTACGTCGAGTGGGCCGCGGCCGGACGCGGCGGCGACTCGAATCTGTCCGCCATCCTCGCCGCGCTGCCGTCGAACGAGCGGACTCCCGCCGACGTCGCTCATGCTGCCATTCGTCAAGGACTCACGGCTGTCTGGGACATCGCGCAGTTCCACCCGAGCTACGGGTATGAGGACTTCGTCCGAACGCTGGCAACCACCCCGACTGCGAACGGTGTCACCTTCCGGGCGGAGCACCGAGTGCTCAGCTTCCTCGCTGCGGTTGCTGTCGAGCTACGCGCAGCTGATAGCGAGTGCGACGTCATCCTGATCGTCGACGAGGTCAACCGCGCTGACATCGCGAGGGTCTTCGGCGAACTCCTCTACGCGCTGGAGTACCGCGACGCTCCGGTGCGGACGCCGTACACGGTGGACGGCAACGCCTCGATGACGCTCCCATCCAACCTCATCCTGCTCGGCACCATGAACACCGCCGACCGCAGCATCGCGCTGATCGACTACGCGCTGCGCCGTCGCTTCACCTTCATCACACTTGAACCTGACGTCTCTGTCATCGACGCCGCCTCCTGGCACGGTACTGCTGACAAGGACGCTGCACGGCACCTCTTCGAGGCCATCTCCGGGCTCTTCACGACAGCTGACAACAACGCCGCACTCGCTGTCGGGCACAGTTACTTCCTCCCCTCGGGCGACGCGACGGACGAGGCTGAGTCGCTGAACTCCGTCGCCCGGCGCTTCGCGTACGAGGTTGTACCGCTGCTCAACGAGTACGCAGCCGAAGGACTCGTCGACAGTGCGAAGCTCGCCAGCGTGTTGAGTACCGTCGGCGTGGACGGAGATGCTGATAAGCAGGACAGCGTCGAGGAAGCGCTGCGCACCTGGCTCGCTTCAAGCGGGCCCGATTATGACGGCACTGCGCCGTCTGGCGATGCCTGAGGTCGCAGCCGCGGACTGGGACGTCGGAAAGCCGATACTCGAGATCGCGGAGCAGTCGACGACCCGCGCCACTGACGCGCTCATCGCGGCTGTGCCAGCTGAGCGCTGGCAGGACCTCAACCTCACTTTCCAGAAGGCGCCAGGGGACCAGGACTGGACAGTCCGCGCCGCGGACTTCACTGGCATCGCGCGGCTCGAAATCAACGGTGCGCCGGTGCATCTGCGGGTCACGCCAAAGATCGCTGACCTCGACTTGTTCTTCCTCGCCGACTGGGCGTACGGCACGAAAAGCGTCGGCAAGAAGCTCAAGGATGCACGGGCGAACCTGGCGGCACTGCGCCCCGAACCTGCTGCATGCCTCCTCGGCTGGTACGTGGCCGAGGTGCTGTCATTCGCGACGCGCTGGCTCCGCCGTGGCTACGTCGTGCGAGAGGAAGACCTGGTCGGCCGCGTGCGCGGTCGCATCGACGTCGCACGGTATCTCAACTGGTCACTCGCACAGGCACGCCCTCACGTCATCCCGGCTCGTTTCACCGAGCCAACGCACGACACTCCAGCGAACCGCTATTTGAAGGCGGGTCTCCGACAGGTCGCGGTTCTTGCTCGCGCGGTTCCGCTTGAGGGCGCCCGCACCGCACTCGACGAGCTCACCCGGCGAACGCTCGCGCTATTCGCTGGCGTCGCAGACGTGCCAACGAGACCACAGGATGCACATCGACTCAACCTCACTGGCCCGCTGCGCCACTATGCGCCGATCGTCCGGTTTACGACCGCACTGCTGGAGGGGACATATGTCTCCACGGAGATCGGTGGACATTCGCAGGACGCAATCATGTGGTCTTTGAACGGACTGTACGAGCAGGCTCTCGGTAACGTCCTTGGCGCGTGGCCCGGGGCGACGCTCGTGCGAGGTCGCCACCACGCCACCCTCGTCGACAGCGACGGGTTAGTGAACGGCTCGACACCCGTGAAGCCCGACTACGTCATCCGCCGCTCCGATGGGACCCGACTCATCCTCGACGCCAAGTACAAGAACGCGATGCCGACAGTAGCCGCCCCAGCGGAGGAGACGATCGACGTTGCTCCCACGCAAAGGCAACGCATTCGCGTGCGCCGAGCCGATATCTACCAGACGGTCGCCTACGGTCGGCACTCAGGTCTGCGCACCGACAAGGTGGCGCTCCTCTACCCCGTCGCCCTGAGCCCCGGTGAGTCCTATCCAGAACCGTTGCGCGTTATTGGGTTCTCGCCGGTCTGCCATGTCGTCTTTTTCGACGTCGGTCCGAGCGCAGACGGGCGTCGTGTCGACCTATACCGGGCACTCGACGCTCTCTAGAGGGTCGCGCTTAGCCCGTCTATGGAGCTCGGTGACCTCTGAACGCGACACCTTCACCGTCGCCGGCGCTGTGCATTTCGTCGTCGACGACAGGGTGATCTCACTGCCGTTCGGTTCCGAGCGGCTGCTGCGCGCTCTGTAGAACACGCTTCGCCCCGCGGAGTGCCACGCCGCGCAATGGTCTCCGAGCGGGCTTGGTCGCGATGACGGCGTGACGTCTGCCTCGCAGGAGCTACGCGCGGCAGCGACGGAGAACGGCCAGACTTAGACCGGGGCCAGCATCGCACTCGGCGACGACGCCACCGGCAGGTACGCAAAGCTCTGCGGTACGGCAGGTCTCGGCTCGAGCTCATCGAGTCCGACGGGGTCCGGAAGACGCTCCGCTTCGCCGACAACGATCGCGACCGCGGTGGCCGAGCCGTCGTAGTAACGGAAGTAATCATCGCGCTCGATGACGCCGACGGCGCCGAACCGGTCCCAGATGTCCTGCGGGCTGCCCTGCACAATGTCGTCGACGGAGAACCGGCCGATCACCTTGCTCACCGGGGCAGTCGCGTACACCCAAACCGTTTCGATGTCGTCTGCGAGGCGACGCTTGCGGAACTCCACGCGCTTCACACCGCTCATGATCGCGTCCGCGTAGCGCTCGTGAATCGCCATCAACGCCACACGTTCAGCTGGCTCTCGACCCATGCGACTCCCTCCGGGTTGCTCACGCGTGTCACCGACTGCGGGTGTCCTCTTAGGACTTTATTCGCCTTGAGAACGTCCACCGTCCAGGACGGCACCACGAACCGATCGTGTCGGAAGAGGATGGTGAGCACTTCCTTCCCATCCTTGTGGAGGTCTGCGACATCCGCCTCCGAGTACACCGTGCGCTTGAAGGAGAGGCCGATCGTCTCGATGGGGTCTCCCGAGCGCAGCGACTGTTCGGCGACTCCGACGGCAACGATTGCGCCGTCGCCTTTCACCCCGCCCTGGCTTCGGTAGAACAGCAGCGTCGAGCCGGACGGGATGTTCTTCGTGGGGCTGTGGCAAAGGTATGCCTTGCGGATGGCGTTGCCGTGCGCCTTCGGGTCGGGGTCTGTCCAGGCGAGCGGTACTGCTCCGGAGGGGCCGAGCACCTCCGCATCCGGGAATAGGTCCTCGTACCACTTGGGGATGATCGGGATGACGAAGATCGGCTGACCGGCTCGCAGAGCGGGTGGTCCGTAAGCGACGTGGTGTTCGAGGCCATCGAGGGCCGCGCCGGGCGGCGGGTCGAGCACTTTCAGCCACACCTGCTCGTCCGGGTTGCCGTGCTTGGTTGCCACCTCGGTGAATCCGAAGTCGGCGAGGAAGTCATGCAGTCGGTCCTTGCTCGCATTGACTTCGACGAAGATCTCGCTCGGGCGGCCAGGCTCCTCGTGAGCCCAACGGAGCACTGCCTTGAGCAGCAGCTCGCCGAGGCGGCGGCCGGCGGAGAGATCATCGACCTTGAACGTCGAAAGCTTTATGGCGACTTCGCTCGGTTTAGTCGGGTGATTGTCGCGCATCTTCACGATAGCCAGCGCCTCGTACCTGCCATCGTCCGCACGCACGACCCACGCCCGACGTATCGAGGACTCCTTCTTGACCTTCCCTATCCAGCCGTCGAAGCCGGGATTGTAGTCCGCGCGCAGACTGTCGAAGATGGGCTGAGCCGCGTCCAGCTCGTATGTCTTGATTTCCTCGACAGAGGGAGGAGGGGGCGGCGCGTCGGGATGCCACGCGGCGAGCTGCTGAGCAGCTTCCGTTGGTCGCAGAACCGCGGGCTCGTGTCCGAGTCGGATGGCGCGCCGGCGTAGCTTCTGGTCGTTCGTAACGAGGAAGTGCACCGCGCCGGCGTCGAGCGCGGCCAGGATACGAGCGTCCCGCTCGTCGTTCGACGACCGGGGGGTAGGAAAGACGTCAAGGACCTGCTGCGGGAGGGGGAGCTCGCCGAGAGCTGCATACTTTCCGTACGCCGCAATGTTCTGCGCACGATGCTTCGGGTCGGTGGTCTCCTGGAGATCGTCGAGCGTTGCAGGGTGGACGTAGACCCTGTGACCATGCTCGGCTGCGAGCCGCATGAAGGAACTGACGACGGGCTGGAGCTCTTCGAGCTGCCCGTTGAAAGGCTCGGCAGCGATGACAACGTTCGAGTCGATCAAGAACGACATCTCTGCCTGCATCAGGGCCTCCTTTGCGCGATGCTACGAGGATGGCACGCTGACACCGGGTATCTGATCATCCGGTTAGTGTCGGTTGCGGCCTGTCTCGGCATTTCGTCTGTGGAGCCGGACTAACGAATAGCTCAGCGTTTGCAGGTGAGTGCCCTTCGGCGCGACGGAACTCATGCCATTCGAGAGACCGGTAGAACTGCACAGCTTCGGCTGAGGACAGCGCGTAGAGCCGGCCGTGGCGGCGTACAAGCTCTCCGAGCAGCGCACGACCGATGCCTTGACGACGTCGGCCGGACCGGACTTCGATGTGTTCGAGTTCGGTAACGAGCTGATCTGCTGGCGCGGTATAGCCGGTCAGCCGCAGAGGCTTGGTGAGCACGAGTGCGCGAGCCACCTCATGGCCGTCGCGGAGCGCGCTGTAAATGAACGCCGAGTCGTCGTTGCTCGGCATCGAGTCCCATGCGTATCGGAACTTCTTGTCGTAGTCGAAGGCCGAATCTCTTGAGTTGTGTTGCTGGCGAATGAGATCGAGCTGCATCCATCCATCTTCGTGACTCATCGGCTCCGGACCGCACCCGCCCAGTCCCACAGCTGAACGGCATGCCGCGGGTCACCATCGGGCAACCACCGAAGAAGCACCGCGTGCCGCATCCACGCGACCGGCTCAGCCTCGACGGGTATGCCCTCCTCGATGACTGTGCGGCGGGTCCCTCACTGCGCATCGCTGTGAGATTTGGTGCCCCCGGAGGGATTCGAACCCCCGACCCGCTCCTTAGGACGGAGTGGCTCTTCCACTGAGCTACGGAGGCCAGCTGTCTGATCTTACCGCTGGGTGTTCGCCTCGATAAAAGCCACAAGTGACGCCCTCGAGATGTACTTGCCCGACCCAACCTTGGTGTACTCGATGCCGCCGTCCTTCATCAGAGCGTGCAAGGTCCCATAGGAGATACCGAGCTCGGTCGCTGCATCTTTCAGCTTGAGCAGCATGGGACCCGACGGCGCTAGCGTCTGCGGCCCGGGTCCCACCGGATCCGGGTCTGATGCGACCACGTCGACCTGGGTGGCCTTCGTCTCCCAGTGGCCGGCGTAGGCCCACGATGTAGTCAGTTCGTCTCTTACCTTCTGCGCGGCGGCTTCCTCGTCCGTTGCCCTCACCCACAGTTCGGCCACCTCGATCTTGGTCACCACGACCTTGTAACGCATCCGCCCTCCTGAAACGGATGAGGGCCCCAGGGTAGCCCCCGAGGCCCGAGCAGCTCCGTCCTGAGGACATCGTACGCCCGGGACTATCACACGCAGTGGCACGGTACGAGCCGATCAGCGCCTGCGGCTTGGTCGCTCAGTGCGCATGTCAGACGTGCGCGGGGCCGAGCAACGGCTGAGAACCGACGGGATTGCGATAGCCCGCGTCCCAGGAAGCACCCCACCGAGCCTAGCCACACCAACTGGAGTGCAGAGAACGCGCCCACGATGGTCGCGGTCGCGGTCGTACCCAAATGTCGGTGACTGTCGGCGACGGTTGAAAACGAGGCCATAGCGACGGGGTGGTTTCCAGTGACCATCGCAACGAGGACCAGTCGAAAGGGGTTCTCGTATGTCGTCTCGTCGTGTTCCGAAGGGGCCGGGTCGTCGCCCG
>NZ_JYJA01000009.1 GCF_000956465.1 Microbacterium trichothecenolyticum | reverse complement strand
GAACGAGCTCAATCGCCGGCCGCGCATCACCCTCGGAGATCGAGCCCCAGCAGACCTCTTCGCTGGCCTGCTAGCCTCCGAGAATCACCCCTCGTTGCGATGACCGCTGGAATACAAGACGTCGCATCGGCCTACTTTTCGAGCGTCGTCGACACCGATGATGAGCGGCCACGAACGAACGAACCTCGGTACCGCGCCGCCGGTCGCATCTTGCGGACTCACTGGAAAGGTGGCGCAAACACGTCCCTTGCCGGCACGCCGTCGAGCGATCACAGAACACCGGCATTGATTGCTCGGATCCACAGCCCTTTCCTAACGCGGATGAGCGGCCAGTTAGCGCACCCTCTGCGAGACGATTGTCAACGATCGCGTGAGCCGTGCCCGGGTAGGGATCCGGGGTGGGATGGGCCCGGTTGCTCAGTGCGCGATCGCAGCGTTCCGCGCTTCATTCAGCGACACGGAGACCGTGTCGAGGTCGTCGTCGAACAGGTCGGCGTAAACATCCAGCGTCATCGCGGCGGACGCATGCCCCAGCATCCGTTGCACCGCCTTCACGTTCGCCCCTGAACTGATTGCGAGCGACGCGGCCGTGTGACGGAGGTCGTGCACGGTCATCCGCTCGAGCCCCGCGGTGTCGAGGGCGGTCATGAACCACGACCGCGATGCTCCCGACGAGCGCGGACGGCCAAGATAGTCCGCTCCGTCACCGAAGAGCAGCCCGTCGCGCGTCTTGCCCTCACACATCTTGGCAATCGGCAACTCGAGGAACTCCGGATAAGGGACAGAGCGCAGCTCGTGCGTCTTGGGCGAGCCGACGTGGATGTCGGCGCCTACGCGCACGGCGTTCTGGTTCACCGCAAGACGTCGCCGCAGCGCATCCACGTCGCGCACCCGCAATGCGGTCAGCTCTCCCCAGCGCAGCCCCGTGTACGAGGCGAGGTATACGAGGGTCGAGTACTCGCCGGATGCCGTCGCGAGTCGCTCGATCTCCTCGTGGCTGAGGTAGCGGTGAGCCTTGCGATGTTTGCGGGGCAGGTTGTCGACACCACGCGCGGGGTTGTGCGGGATGCGGCGGTCTTTGACCGCGATGTCGAGCACGGATGCCAGCACGCCGTGCGCTCGGATGACGACCGTGGCGCTCTTCGGTCGCGCGGCCTGCCCACGTGTCCGGATGTGATCCCGCCGGTTTGTCTTGGCGGTGCCGGCCGCCGGTGTCCCGTTGTCAGTCGGACGCGAGTGCCACTGCACGGACGTCAGGCGGAGCGCACGTCGCGTTCGATCGAACGCATCAGAGCGTGATGACGCCGAACCTGCTCCTGCCCGCGGTAGGCGACGCGATCTCCTTCGTACTCGCTGGAGAGCCATCCGTCGTAGTCGTTCGCCACAAGCGTCTGGATGATCTCCTTCCAGGGGACTTGGGCGTCCACGAGGTGCTCATCGATGTCGAAGAACTTGGCCTGGATGAATCCCACGTATGGCAGCACGTCGACCAGGTCGGTCATCGGAACGGCGAGCGGACGCATCCATCCCTCTTTGTGCCCTTCCTCGCTGATGCCGGGCTGCACGGCGGTCGTGACTTCGCGCTGGAAGATGCCGGTGTCGATCATCAACTTGAAGTGGTCCGTGCCGGTGCGATCGATGAACGAGATGTAATCGTCGACGACCTTGTGTTTGATCGGGGTCGGCGCGTGGATCTCCGGGCAGATGACGATGCCCCGGTCGGCGGCGAGATCGAGGTTGGCTGCCACGATCGGCTCCCAGTCCGGGTGCGGATCGAGTTCCATGCTCACCACCCCGAACTTGGGTCGGATGGTGGTGAAGCCGAGTGATGACGCCAGCTCGATGTCACGCCGCAGGATGGCGGCTCCTTCCTCACGCGTGAGATCGCGGCCGCGGGAGAGGCCGATGTCGACCCAGGAGCAGTAGTTCGTCGGAGTCAGTCCGTGCTCCTCAATCGATGACCACCAGTGATCGATCCAGGATGCCGGCGGCGACGGGTATCGGTGGATGTTGCTCTCGCCCAGGATCTCGATGCCCGTCGCACCGACCGACGCGATCTCCGCCATCGCATCTTCGAGTGTCAGGACCGTGTTCATGTCGCCGGTGTAGCTGTAGAGCGATACTCCGTACTTGAACGAGCTCTGGCCGGTCATGCGACCACCGTGACCTTCCGTGAGGCGTGGAACAGGGATGGCTGGAATCTCGCCGGGATGTAAGGAGCATGGATCGCGATCTCGATGTCGAAGTCGTGCACTCCCGGAGCAAGTCCCCCGGGATGCGGCACGGTGATGACTGCTGGTTCATCGAGATCCCAATGCACGTCCAGGTGCGAAGCCTGGAGCTCGTCGAGGGAGTACTGGGCGCCGTGCAGGGTCCACAGCGGAATGGTCCGCTCCCAGTGGTGGTCGCCGACTCGCACATCGATCCCGTCGATGAGGCGACCGTAGGCGCCACGGTAGTTGGGCATCCGGACGAGGAATCTGAAGCCGGTGACCTCTCCGTCTTCGACGACGTTCTCCACGCCGCGGTTTTGGATGATCTCTCTTTCAAGCATGACTTCCAAGCCTCTCTGCGCTCGGCTGGGTGGGAACGGCCGCGCCGGCGATAGCTCGGGCACCGCGAACCGCCAGGGCGACGGTCGTCAGGGTGGGATTGCAGGCCATTGCGGTCGGGATGACGCCATTGCCTGCGACATAGAGACCCGTGGTGCCCCAGACGCGGCAGGTGTCGTCGCACACGCTGCGCCCGTCGTCGTGCTGGCCCATGCGCGTGGTTCCCTGATAGTGCAGGGATGCGCCGGGCGGGAACTCGATCGGATCGCCGAAGACGGCCTCGCCGAGCAGGTCCCCTATTGCGACCATCTGCGAGGTCGCCGCGGCGATCGAGCGTCGGTCGGCCTCGGTGAGCTCGTAGTGCACCTTCATGGCAGGCATCCCGAATCCGTCTTGTATCTGATCGTCGAACTCGACCCGGTCCTTCTCACGGATGTCCTTCGCGCAGAACCAGCCCAGCCCGACCACCTCACCGGGCAGGATGTCGCCGTCGTACGGCACGGGCGAGGCATCCAATTGCATCACCTGGCCGTGGAAGGGCTCGGCAACCGTGAAGGGCACCCACGACACGCCACTGGCTTCGTCGATGGGCCCTGCGGCGCGACTCGCCGCCTGAGGCGGAACATCCCGCAGCTTGACGGCATGGACGACCTGTGGCTGGTCGTTGAGGTAGCGTCCTAGCGCCGGCGGACGGATGCCGGACGCCCACAGCAGCTGCGGTGTGCGGAAGGCGTCCGCGGCGACGACGACGACCGGCGCGTCGATGGTGGCGGTTGACCCGTCCACCAGGCATCGCACGTCTACTCCGCGAACCTCGCCGGCCGCCGTCCGCACCTTCGTCACGAGGGTCTGGGGGAAGAGCCGGTGATGCGGGTTGGCTCGTGTCACGTCGCCGAAGACCACATCCGATCCTGACCACCACAGTCGGCCATCCGCCTCCCGCCGTACTGCGAGGGGCATCGGTCCGACGGCTCGGGTCCGTCGTCCATCGAGCCCCTCCGACAGGCGCTTGCGCACCTCACCGGCCAAGGGGGCGTCGGCCATGAGATCTGCGGAGACGCCGAGAAGACGCTCGGCTTCGTCGAGGAGGTCATCGAGGTCCTGGAGGAATTCGATCCGCTCGCTCTCACCGGGTCGCGGGCACGCGCAGGTCCAGTGGGCACCCATGCCACCGACGTTCGTCGAGAACGCGAGCGCAGGCAGGCCGACCTGGTCACCGACCCGGTACCCGTCGTCAAGGAGGTAGGTGCCGGGCCGCACGATGCGCGCCGCGTCCGATGCGTAGCCGGCCATCGTGTCGGTCATTGCGTGATCCGTCGGCGCAGGACCCTCGGAACGCCGCTGGGCGGACGCGCGGGCCTCGTCATCCAGCAGGTTCTTCACGTGAGCGCCGGGCGGGTCACTCACCACAGGCCCCGCATCGAAATGGAAGATCAGGAGGTCCGGACGTTCCTCGCTCAGGATGCGGGCGTAGGCGGCGCCGGCCGGCCCGGTGCCGACGATGATGATGTCGGCGGCCGCCGACGTCCCGTCGAAGGGCGGCCACTGCTCAACGGGTGACAAGTCCGGCTCCCATCTCGTCCAGCTGTGCGACGATCTCGCCCGGACTCTTCTCACCGACCTGCTTCTGCAGCATCGGCGTACTGTCGAGGATGAAGTCGCGGACCGGTCGGAGGAATGCAGGCGCGTGGTGGAACACCTTGCCCAGCACGAATGCCTGCTGCACCTGCGACGTCGTGTGCGCGATCCGTCGCTCGTCGTAGCGGGTCAGGGCCGCGATCACGGCGGCAGTGTCGGAGAGGTCGATACCCGCGAGCTCCTGACCGAGGGTGTAGCCGTCGCCGATCGACATCCCGGCCCCGTAGGCCGCGTAGGGAGATGTCGCGTGCGCGGCGTCGCCAGCGAGGGTGATCCGTCCTTTCGACCACTGACGGAGAGGCTTGCGATCTCGGATCGGCCAGCGCTGGAAGTGCCCCGGCTCGGTCGATTGCACAAGTGCGCGCAGTGGCCCTGGGAAGCGCCGTGCGAGCGACAATGCGTGCTGTCTCAGGTCGGTGGGCGGTTCGGCGGCAGGGTCCCACGCTTCCAGCACCCACCATTGGATGCCGTCTCGGCCGTTGTCGCGGATGGAGGAGTATGTGCCCTGCACACTCCGGTCGTGGGTGAGGACGACTTCGTTGCGCTCCACGCCGGGAATCGCTGCGAACGTGTATCCGCCGATGATGTGAAGCTTGTGTTCGCGCTTCTCGCTCGGTCCCCAGAGATGACCGCGGACCATCGAGTCGATTCCGTCCGCGCCGACGACGACGCCGGCGTCGATCACGCTGTCATCGCCGAGGGTGACCGTTACGCCGTCGCCGTGGTCGTCGAGCCCCACGACCTCCACGTGCGTTCGGAGCACGCCCTCCGGCATCGCAGCGAGCATGCGGCGGTACAGCTCGGGCCGCAGAAGTCCGATGAACCCGCCGCCATAGGCATCGACGACGTCCCGGGGGATCTTGACGTCGGCCCGGATGTTGCCCTTGATGCCACGGAAGGTGGTGTGGCACGGGGCGCCCAGGTCCACGGTGTCGACGCCCATTTCCTGCAGGGCTTTGATGGGCGGGGGCCAGAGGTTCAGGATGTTGCCGGCGGGTCGCGCCTCGCGGTAGCGCTCGAGGAGGATCGGCCGCTGTCCCACCTTGTGGAGGGCGAGAGCGGTGGCCATTCCGGCAGGACCGGCTCCGATGATGACGATGGGATCGGGGTTGGGGTTCATAGTGATTCCGTCAGGTTCGGCTGCGTGAGATGAGGTGGCGGGGCGCCCGCCCGGGTCGAAGCAGGCGGGCGCCCCAGCAGGACGACATGCGCCGCGCTGGCTGAGCGCTACTGCATGTCAGGTCAGGAATCCCACGCGGCGTCCATCTCGTCCAGGATCTGATCGACCGTCTTCTGACCGGTCAACAGTCCCTGAACGCCCACGCTGAGGGCGTCGTAGACAGCGGGGTTGGGCCACGTCTCGACGGGGAAGCCTGTGTATGAGCCGGACTCGATCATCTCCGCGATCGGCGCGTACTCCGCCGCGACGTTGGACGCGTCAGCACCCGAGATCGGGATCAGGCCCGACAGGTCCGCGAAGGTCTTGGCCTGAGCGGGCTCCGCGGCCCAATCGAGGAAGGCCTGGGCTGAACGCTTGGCGGCATCTTCGGCGGCGGCGTTGATGGCCCACGAGTAACTCGCCGAGACGACGGCGTACGGCTCCTGGCCGTCGGCTGGGGGGAACGCGCGGACGTCGAGCTCGAGGCCGGCGGCCTGGTTGATCTGAGCCGCCGCCGAGCCGGGAACGGGCGCCGTCAGGGCTGTCTGACCGCCCAGTCCCTGGGTGATGGAGTCGAAGGTTCCGCCGGCCACTCCGTCCTGGAAGCAGCCGGCGCCATTCATCTCGACGATGTCATCGAGCACTTCTCTCCACCCGCTTTCGGCGAAGGTGACCTCGTCTGCGGACCTCTGCGCGTTCCAGTCCGGGTCCTGCTGGTAGACGCGCGTCGCCGAGATGATCGTCGCGAGGAGTCCCGTGTTGAATGGGACGGCGCCAGCCATGACCATGACCGTCTTGCCGCCGTCACGAGCCGCGGCGCAGCCGTCCAGCATCTGGTCGAAGTTCTCCGGGTACTCGTCGATGCCGACCTCCTCGCCGGCAGGGCCGTTCCACACCAGCGAGGTCGGGGACAGTGCGGTGGGCTGGCCGTAAATGGTGCCGTCGATCCCGAACAGGGCCTCCTGCCCCTCCGGGATGATGGCTGCCGACGCATCGCCGAGCGGCTCGAGGAAACCGCCGTCCGCGATGGTCGTCACGGTCACGGCTTGCCCACCGCCCGGAATGAGCACCATGAGGTCGGCCGCGTTGCCGCCCTGGAGTTGGGTGGTGAGCTGGTTGTTGTAGCTCTCCGCTTGGTACGGAAGCAACTCGATGTTGACGCCGGTCTCCTCGGAGTACTGCTCAGCCAGTTGGCCGTATGCGTCGTCGTCGTCATTGGCCTTCGGAAACATGAGGGTGAATCCGCTCAGTGCCGAGTCTTCTGTGGCCGCAGGCTCCGCTTCGGAGCCAGCGGAGCAGCCTGCGAGGACCAGGATCGCTGTCAGCGGCGCGGCCAGAAGCGCTGCGCGGCGCCGAGATTCAGGTGAGAGGTGTGTCATTTCGAGCCTTTCGAGACGTCGTTGTCGCCAACTCGCGAGAGCGGCCGGGTCGAGAACCACGACACCACTCTCTCAGCATTTGTCCTTTCGGCACATAAGTATCGGTGATGCGCGACCATACTGTCCCTGATTCCCTGGCGCTCGGCTGCCTCGACGAGGAATATACAGCTCGGCTGTTCTGCCCCGTAGGGTCATATGCTGGCTTCATGAGCACGGAATCGTTCGTAGGCTCCGGAGATGCTCCGCCGGGCGGGGCGTCGCTGGGCACCGCGGCATCGCTCGACGCCGCGCCTCTTGCGCACGTCGTGGACCTCGTCCGTTCGGGGCGAGCCGTGACCCGACCCAGGCTCGTCGTCGTCAGCGGGCTCACTCGGAAAGTCGTCACCCAGCGGGTCGAGGATGCCTTCCGGCTCGGACTCCTCCGCGATGGCGGCCTCGCGGCATCGGAAGGCGGCCGACAGGCCCGTCTGCTCGAGTTCAACGCGGACGCCGCACGCGTCTTCGGGGTGCTGATCGAGGCGTCGGAGATCACCGTCGGTGTCGCGGACCTTCGGGGCCGACTTCTCTCGACCTCTCACGAGGATTGGTCGGTCGACAACGGCCCAGATGCCACGATGGCGCGTGTCAAAGCTCACATCGATGCATTGGCGGCGCGCGAGCCGAGACTGCGGGCGTGGGGCATCGGCGTCGGCGTGCCGGGACCGGTGGATCTGACCACGGGCCGCCTCGTCTCCCCGCCCATCATGCCCGGATGGCACGGGTTCAGCGCGCGAGCATGGCTGCGCGAACATGTCGATGCGCCAGTGTGGGTCGACAACGACGTCAACCTCATGGCGATCGGCGAGTGGACGTTCGGTCCAGGGCCGACAGCCGATGACATGCTCTTCATCAAGCTGGGAACGGGTATCGGATCCGCGGTCATCTCACGTGGTCGACTGCTTCGAGGTCAGCGAGGCGGCGCCGGCGAGATCGGGCACGTGCACATCACCGATGCGCCCGACGCGGTGTGCCGCTGCGGGCTCGTCGGATGTCTCGAGGCTGTCGCCGGCGGGTGGTCGCTGCTCGCCGAGGCAACCCGGCGCGCCGCCGAAAGCCCCGTCCTCGAACAAGCGCTGGCTGAGCGGCACCAGGTCACTCTCGGCGACATCGGCGTCGCCGCCCAGGTAGGGGATGCTCTCGTGCGAGAACTGATCGAGGCTCGCGCGAACGTGATCGGCGACGTCGCGGCGAACCTCGTGAACTTCGCCAATCCCGGGCAGCTCGTCATCGGCGGCGGCGTGCTGCGCACCGGCGACGGCTTCCTCGACATCATCAGCGCAGTTATCCAGCGGCGAAGCACCCGGCTCGCGACCGACGGACTCGTCATACGTTCCGCCTCCCTCGATCAGAACGAAGGGGTCGCCGGCGCAGCGCTTCTTGCGACCGAGAATCTCTTCGCCCCCGCCGCGTTGGCGCGATGGATCGAAGACGGCAACCCGCTCGGCCACGCGGCCGCACTTCAGCAACTGCCCGCGGCATACGTGTGAGCTCTCCGGTGACTACGCGGTCCAAGCCGCCGCCTTTCGACAGCCACGCGAATCGGATCGGTCGAGCGCACCCGCCTGGAGGGCAAGTCCCGCTCTGTTGCCCCGCAAAGTCGACCCAAAGCGGCCAGGCTGCGGCCTGCCCGTGGGCACCTCATCGGGTTACATACGGGACGCGAGCCAATCGAGTTGTCGAGGAGGCTTACGTCACGCATCACTTCATGCGCGACCAGGCTCCCCTACCGTGCGATGCCCGTTTGGGGATCCACGATGATGGCTTGTTGGTAGCGCCCCACCTCGCAAGCAGGTCGGGGCGGTCAGTCCCCATAGTGCACTTTCGACCAAGATCGTCTGTGAACGCTCTTACCGGCCTTCCGTCAGTGGTGTGGGCACACGCCGCTCGCCGGAAGCTCGAGCCAGCACTCGGGGCACACCTCGGCCGGCTTTCGCGCTGTGGCGTTACGTGTGAACCCGCTCCGCCCGAGCTGGTTGACGGGGAGCGCGATCAGTTCACCGGTCCCATCCGCTCTGCGGTAGTAGATCGATCCGCGGTTGATGTAATGCACCAGGCCGCCGTCCGCAGGAACCATCGCGATGTAGCTGCCACTTCGAGGGATGTAGGCCTCGCTGAAATCGAAGCGCGCCAGATGCTCGCGGATGGCGGTGAGATTCTCGAACGGGATCCGAAACTCGGGTAGCGCCGCGTCGAAGGTGGCGTACGTCCGACGGCCTCGCTCGTCGTCGAGACCCTCCACAACGAACCCGAGTTCTTGCAGGCGTCGCGCTGCTCCCGCTTTACCTCCGCTGATTTCGTCGCTTGCGACGGCGACGCCATGCTGAGCTTCGTACGCGGCGGCGAAGATCGCCTTCGAGTCGTACCGGCCCTCATCAGTGACGAGGAAGTAGTCCCTCGCCTCGACGTAGCCGTACTTCTCGAGAAAAGTCCACCGCCCGAGGCGATCGAACTCGTCGAGTGCGCTCTCGACTGCGTTCCGGTCGGTCAGGTCTGCGTACGACACCACAACTGGACGATATCGGAGCCTGGGTGGGCACGGACGTCAGTTGTGCAGTGTCCTTTCGGTTGGCGGGAGGATGACGTCGCCAGCCAATCAGTCGACCTGAGGAAGCCGCAGATCGGCGTCGAACGCCTCGCGGTCGCGATGCGCGAATATGGAGGCCGATCGAACGGCCAGAAGACCGGTCGTGTCGTCCCGCTTACGCGCGTTGCCCGATTAGGGTCCCTCCTGCGCGCGGACAGCTCTCCACACACTCCCCCGTCGCGGCGCTCCTTGCCCACCCGCACGTCCGTGGTGCGTAGTGCGGTGACCGTGGAGTACCGCGGGCCCGGAGCGCCAGCGGAGGGCTGAGGATACGCCGCGAGAGCGCCGAACGGAGCGCGGCGGATGTGCGACACTGCCGAAGGAGCCGTGGTGCGCGTCGGCGACGACGTTGACCGGCAGCATCCTGATCGCTCCGAATCGCCCCCTCGCTGTGCAACTGACGGAGCCCTATGACAGTGGGGCCGCTGCTTTCTGCTTGAGGCGCTCGTAGGGTGTTTGGCCGCCGAGGGCGCCGTGGGGTCGATCGTAGTTGTAGTGGTCTTCCCATTGTTGGAG
>NZ_JYJA01000008.1 GCF_000956465.1 Microbacterium trichothecenolyticum | reverse complement strand
GATGGGGTGGGGTGACCGGTGGGGGTTGTGCGCGCCGCCTGTGCGCAGCGGGGAGTTGAACCCCGGGGCGACGGATGCCGCCCGCTACCTGCCTGCGCCCGTGCGTTCACCAGCCCGACCCCGAGGGGTTCGTGCCGCCGGTCCATCCGCACGGAAGTCTGGGAATCCCTTCGATTCCTGCCGGCCGCCCTCACGAGACGGCCCGCCACGGTGTTGTGGTCTTCACACCGCGATCGCACTCAGCCGCCCCTTGGTTGGGCTGTCGACGGCGGGGCCGTCGGTGGTGCGTCGCAACGCTTATCGCTGTGGAGTTACTTCTGCCTGTCCCCCTCGGCGCGGTCGGTCAGCCGGGGTCATTAGGGGTGTGGCATCGTCCGTCGCAAGGCGCGACGAATAGCGCCCTCCGTGACGCGGCGAACGTCACAGGGGCCGTAGCGGTGGGGCCGCTACTGAGGGGTGGGCGCGGTGGGCCAGTACTTCGCGAGCACGACGATCAGAAAGCCGAGGATCGCGAGGGCCGTTACGCCGTCGGCGTGAAGCCGAATGAGGGTGGGAAGGATGCCGGCGACGACGAGTGTGACGCCGATGAGGATGAGCAGGCCGCGGATCATGCGACGCGCTTCCGGACTCGCGAGCGCTTGGGTTGTGCCCAGCGGTCGCGGGGTTTCGTGAGGTGGGCGTCGACGACGGACGGGTAGAACCGCCACTCGCGCCCGAGGCGGAAGCCGGGCAGGTCGCCCTTCTCCGCGAGACGGTAGACCGTGTCGAGCGAGCATGAGAGCTTCGCGGCGAGTTCGGCGGCGGTGATCGCCGCCTCACGTGGCACGGCCTGGACGGTCATGCTGCGATCCGGTCCACGGTCGCGGTGACGGCGAACTCGGACGGGAGCAGCGTGCTCGGATGCACCCCCAGAGCGCGGGCGATGCGAGCGAGCTCGCTGATGGTGAAGTCGCCGTGTCCGGCGAGCTTGCGGAGGAATGTGCTGACGGCAATGCCAGCCTGTTCTGCGACCCACTTCTTCGTGCGGTCGACTTTCAGACGTGCGGATTCGATACGGGCGGGAGTGGAGTCGGTGGGGGCCGACTCACGGGTTGGGCAGGTCAGAGTGGGGGCCGGCTGGGGGGCCGTCGTGGTGTCCATACGGAGACCGTAGCACGTCAAATGAGTGCTTCTGACACCAGATGGAAACTCGTCGACGCAATTTGTACACCCTTGGTCGTCGAATAGCGTGCTAATGTCTCGGGCATGGCCGATTACGGATACGACTTCAGTCAGGCGGTTGCCGCCGAGCTACGCGCGGAACGTGGCCGCACAAAGCAAACGGTCGCCTCCATAGTGGAGGCGACCGGTTTGTCTAAGAGCGCAGTGCTGCACTACCTAAACGGCAAGCGCGACATTCCCACGCAGGCGTTCGCGACTATCTGCCGTGCGCTCGATGTGTCGCCCGTTGTGATCTTCGAACGCGCTCAAGCGGCGGTCGTCGATGACGTCGGGTGATGTCTCTAGCTGTTCGAGCCGACGCTTCAGAACGTTGACGGGAGACGTGTTGAGAGAAACGGCGAGTTCCGCGATCGCGCGCACAGTAGGCATGGGTGAGTTCCGTATTTTGTTTCGAGGGTTTGTGGCATCCAGCCAGGCGAGGACGACTGTGCCGTGGGGAGTGTTGGGGGAACCCTATGAGCATAGGCCGACGTCCGGACACGAAGTCCCGTCGACGTCATTTCGTGATGAAGCGCATGTAGGCGCGCCTACGTTTCCGAGTGACAGAGGGGGGTTCTGAGCGGTTCTGGACCGGACAGCAAACCACACCAAATCCGCGTGATCCTGCGGCAGAACCCCGACTGGCACACCATGTGGCAAACAGATTCAAGTCCCGTTACTCACCCCAGATCAATCGAATGGGGCGCGTCTCACGCGCCCCATTCGCGTAGAAGCGGGGCATCATGATGGAGATGGATGCCGCGACCTTCGAGACGCTCGTGATCGACGAGCTGGATGCGCTCCCCGACGACATGGTCGAGGGCCTCGACAACGTCGTCTTCGTGGTCGAGGACAGGCCAGAGGACGGCAGTCTCGACCTGCTGGGGCTCTACGACGGCTGGGCGCTGACCGAGCGGGAGCGTTACGGCGTCGGCGAGCTGCCGGACCGCATCATCGTGTACCGCGAACCGCATCTGGCGGTCTGCGACGATGAGGGTGAGCTGCGCGACGAGGTGCATACGACGCTGGTGCACGAGATCGCGCATTTCTACGGCATAGACGACGACCGCCTGCACGAGCTGGGCTGGGCATGACGACCGCGCTCGCCACGCCGTCGGTCGACGAAGACATCGACCTCTCCGAACGCGTCGATCCCGCGCGCCCCTGGCAGACGGTCGTCTGGGACGATCCGGTCAACCTGATGAGCTACGTCACGCACGTCTTCCGCGAGTACTTCGGCCTCGCCCGCGCCGACGCGGAGCGCCTCATGCTCGCGGTTCACAACGAGGGGCACGCGGTCGTCTCTCGCGGGCCCCGCGAGCAGATGGAGATGCACGCGCAGGCGATGCACGACTACGGCCTGTGGGCCACCGTGAGGCAGGAACCCCGATGATCGACCGGATCGTGGTGCTCGACGTCGCCCGCCTCGAGGCCGCCCATCTCGCGGGCCTCGTCGGCCAGTTCGCCCAACTGCTGCGCGAGTCCGCGCCCGACGACGGCGACCCCGCGATCGCACGGCTGGTGCCGACGGCATACGCGGACGACGAGGACGCGGCGCGGGAGTTCCGTTCGCTGACGCAGGCCGACCTCCTCGATCGGCGTGCCTCCGACGCCGGTCTCGTGCTCGCATCCCTCCAGGACGCAGCCGAGATCCCCGAGGACCCCGACGATCCGGCGCTGCTGGAGCAGGTCGAGATCCGGCTCGCCCCGGAGACGGCCCAGGCATGGTTGCGAACCCTCGCCGCCGTCCGCCTGGTGCTCGCGACCCGGCTGGGCGTCGTCGAGGAGGACGACCACGAGCACGACGATCCGCGGTTCGGCGTCTACGACTGGATCGGGTACCGGCTCGACGGCCTCGTCGCGGCTCTCGACAGCGGGGAGTGACCCGCACTCACGGTACGGGGAACACGAGGCTCGCGAGGCTCATCGGATCGTCGCGGGTGACGTGCCGCTGTTCCTGACGCGCCCATCGGTCCCAGTGGGGACGGTAGGTCTCACCGTCACGGGCCAGGGCGCGCTCCTTGCGCGAGGCCGTCGGCGATTCGAGCCACACCCGCACGTCGGCGAGCCGCGCGGTCGTCGGAGTGAGCGCGCCGGAACCCTCGACGATGAGCGGCAGGGAGGGATCGACGGCATGCGCCTCGGCAGGTTCGCCGACGGTCCAGTCCCATCGCTGCCACACCCCCACGAATCCCTTGGCGTGTGGGGTCAGGATCAGCTCCCTGGCGAGCTCCACGCCGTCGTCCAGGCCGTCCCAGCCCGGATAGATCGAGTCGAGCGCCACGAGCTGGACGCGACCGCGCAGAGGCCACCGCGCAACCAGAGCGCGTGCCAGCGATGTCTTGCCCGCACCGCTTCGTCCGTCGATGAGGACCACGGGATTGGATGCCGCGACCTGCTCGATCGCCGCGATGATCCGATCGACCGCGATTCCGAGCGAATTGCCGACCGCGTCCTGGCTACTTCTTGAGGGTGCGGATGACACGGCTGAGCGCGCGACCTGCGAAGAAGACGAACGGAACCGCGACCGTCAGGAGCGCGATGATGTTCGGCTCGAACCGGAGGTCGTCGCCCCGACGGATGTATGCGCCGAGGGGGATGGCCCAGCCGCCTCCGCCACCGCCGCCGTTCCCCGCCTCGTCGGATCCACCGCCGAAGCCGGACCACGTCAGCGCAACCGGGATGATGCGGACGCCGTCGACGTCCTGCTGATCGCCGTATGCGCTCTTCACGCCGAAGGACGCGGACTGCTTGCCGAGTTCGAGTGCGATGTTGGGCATGGGTCCAACGTACTCGCCGCCGCGCCGCTCGCACAGCGCGGGGGCGAACTCCGGAGGCCCCGCCGCGCCATGTGCGAGCGCGTCACCCCTGGTCGAACCGTGGCGGGGGCGGGCTCGACGGAAGGGTGCCTCCGCCGCGCGTGCCCAGCAGCGTCGCGCGGGTGACCGCGCCGCGCCCGAACTTCGCGGTGGCACCGTCGAGCGCGTCCTCGATGCGCCGCCATCCCTCGTCGTCGTCCCACAGCGTCGGCATCGCCGCGCCCGCCGGGCGCAGCTTCTCCGCGCGCACGCCGATGAGCCTCACCGGCAGCGCGCGATCCACTGACGCGAACAGCTCGTGCGCGGCATCTCCGATGCGCTGCCCGACGGCGGTGGGCTCGGGGAGCGTCTGCGAGCGGGTGATCGTCGTGAAGTCCGCATAGCGAACCTTGATCGCGACGGTCGATGCCTCCCACCCGCCGCTGCGCAGGCGCGCGCCCACGCGATCGGCGAGGCGGCGGAGTTCGGAGCGCAGGATCGCGGTGTCGCCGATGTCTTCGTGGAAGGTCTCTTCGTGGCCCACGCTCTTCTCGACTCGGCTCGTGTCGACCTCGCGTGCGTCGATCCCACGCGCCAGGTGCCAGATCCGGTCCCCCATCGCGACCCCGAGAGCGCGATCCAGCAGCTCGCGAGGCGTGTCGAGCACGTCGGCGATGGTACGGATGCCGCGCGCCTCGAGTGCTTCGGACGTCTTCGGTCCGACGCCCCACAGTGCCCGCACCGACCGCGGCGCGAGGAACGCGGCCGTGTCGGCCTCCGCGATGACGAGCAGCCCGTCGGGCTTGCTCATCGTCGAGGCCATCTTCGCGACGTGCTTGGTCGCCGCAACGCCGACGCTGCACGTGAGGCCGGTCTCGTCGCGGACGCGTGCGCGCAGCATCCGTGCGATCTCCGCGGGTCTGCCCCACAGCCGACGCGCGCCGCGCACGTCGAGGAACGCCTCGTCGATGGAAAGCGGCTCGACCAGCGGGGTGACGTCGCGGAAGATGCCCATGACCTGCGCCGACGTCTCGAGATACCGATCGAAGTGCGGGGGGACGACGATCGCGTGGGGGCACAGCCGGAGCGCCTGGCCGACCGGCATGGCCGAGCGCACGCCGAAGCGCCGGGCCTCGTAGGACGCGCTCGAGACGACCGAACGGCTGTCGGGTGCGCCGATGATGATGGCCTTGCCGCGCAGCGAGGGATCATCGAGCTGCTCGACCGACGCGTAGAACGCGTCCATGTCGACGTGCAGGATGCCGGCGCCGCTGTCGTCGGCACCCTCCGGTGAGACGACACGGCCGGTCCCGTCGCCACGCCCCATGGCTCGATCCTTCCATCAACCTCGGACATCGAGAGCGAGAGGGCGGATCCCGGCCGGGATCCGCCCTCTCGAAGCAGCTCGGGCGCCTCTGCACCCGTGGACGCTACGCGCCCGTCGAGCCGGCCCGCTCGAGCACGAGCTCGCGCACGCGGGCGGCGTCCGCCTGGCCCTTCATGGCCTTCATGACCGCGCCGATGACGGCGCCGGCAGCCTGCACCTTGCCATCGCGGATCTTCTCGAGCACGTCGGGTTGAGCGGCCAGCGCATCGTCGATCGCGGCGATGAGCGCGCCGTCGTCCGAGACGACAGCGAGGCCGCGGGCATCGACGATCTCCTGCGGCGTGCCCTCCCCGGCGATCATGCCCTCGAGCACCTGGCGCGCGAGCTTGTCGGTGAGGGTTCCCGCGTCGACGAGCGCCTGCAGAGCCGCCACGTCGGCCGGCGTCGCGAGCTCAGCGGGTTCGCGGCCCTCGGCGTTCGCGATGCGCAGCAACTCGCCGGTCCACCACTTGCGGGCCGCGGCCGGTGAGGTGCCCGCGGCGATCGTCGCCTCCACCTCGGCGAGCAGGCCGGCGTTCACGACGCCCTGGAAGTCGATGTCGGCGAAACCCCACTCCGCCTTGAGACGGCGGCGGCGAGCTGCGGGCGGCTCGGGCAGAGCTGCCCGCAGCTGCTCGATCAGCTCGATGGACGGTGCCACGGGCAGCAAGTCCGGCTCGGGGAAGTAGCGGTAGTCGTCGGCGTCGGACTTGGGGCGGCCGGGCGAGGTGGTGCCGGTGTCCTCGTGCCAGTGGCGCGTCTCCTGCGTGATCGTCCCGCCTGCGGCGAGGATCGCCGCCTGACGCTGTATCTCGTACCGCACCGCACGCTCGACCGAGCGCATGGAGTTGACGTTCTTCGTCTCGGTGCGTGTGCCGAGCTTCTCCTGGCCGCGCGGGCGCAGCGAGACGTTGGCGTCGCAGCGGAGGTTGCCGCGCTCCATGCGCGCTTCCGAGATGCCCAGCGCGATCACGATGTCGCGGATCGTCGCGACGTATGCCTTCGCGATCTCAGGCGCGCGCTCCTCGGCGCCGAAGATCGGCTTGGTGACGATCTCGACGAGCGGTACGCCGGCGCGGTTGTAGTCGACGAGCGAGTACTCGGCGCCCTGGATGCGACCGGTCGAGCCACCGACGTGCGTGAGCTTGCCGGCATCCTCTTCCATGTGCGCGCGCTCGATCGGCACCGTGACGATCTCGCCGTCGGCGAGCTCGATGTCGACCGAGCCCTCGAAGGCGATCGGCTCGTCGTACTGCGAGATCTGGTAGTTCTTGCCGAGGTCGGGGTAGAAGTAGTTCTTCCGCGCGAACCGGCTCGACGGGGCGATCGAGCAGCCGAGGGCGAGGCCGAGGCTGATCGAGTACCGCACCGCGGTCTCGTTGACGACGGGGAGTGCGCCCGGCAGGCCCATGTCGACGGGAGCGACGAGGGTGTTCGGCTCGGCGCCGTGGTTCGCGGAGTTCGCGGGGTTCGCCGCCGCCGAGAACATCTTGGTCTCGGTGTTGAGTTCGACATGCACCTCGAATCCGAGCACCGGCTCATAGAGCTCGAGCGCCTTGTCGAAGTCCATCAGCTTGTCCTTCGCCATCAGCGGGCACCTCCGTTCGCGCCGAGCGCCGGCGCCCTGTCGAGGAGCGGACCGCCCCACGAGTCGACGAGCAGGGACTCCAGCGCCGCACCGACGCGGTACAGGCGCGCGTCCTCGTGAGCGGGAGCGAGGAACTGGATGCCCACCGGCAGTCCGTCTTCCGATGCCAGACCCGACGGGATGGAGATGCCGGGCACCCCGGCGAGGTTCGCCGGAATGGTCGTCACGTCGTTGAGGTACATCTGCAGCGGGTCGTCGATCTTCTCGCCGAGCTTGAACGCCGTGGTCGGAGCGGACGGCGTCGCGATGACATCCACCTGGGAGAACGCGTCCGCGAAGTCCTGCTGGATGAGCGTGCGCACCTTCTGTGCAGACCCGTAGTAGGCGTCGTAATAGCCCGCCGAGAGAGCGTACGTGCCGAGGATGATGCGGCGCTTCACCTCGTCGCCGAAGCCGGCGTCTCGGGTCTTGGCCATGACGTCCTCAACGGTGCCGCCCGGAACGTCGACGCGCAGTCCGAAGCGGACCGAGTCGAACTTGGCCAGATTGCTGGATGCCTCGGCCGGGAGGATCAGGTAGTACGCGGCGACGCCGTACTCGAAGTGCGGCGCGCTGATCTCGACGATCTCGGCGCCCTGGGCCTCCATCGCGGCGAGAGCCGCGCGGAAGGATTCCGACACGCCCGCCTGGAAGCCGCTGTCGGGCAGCTCGCGGATCACGCCGACCTTGAGGCCCTTGAGCACCTCGCCGGTCGCGCCTTCGCGGGCGGCGGCCGCGAACGACGGCCACTCGTGGGCCAGCGACGTGGAGTCGTGCGGGTCGTGCCCGCCGATCACGTCGTGAAGGAGGCCCGCGTCGAGCACCGTGCGAGTGACGGGGCCGACCTGGTCGAGGCTCGAGGCCAGCGCGATCGCGCCGTAGCGGCTGACGCCGCCGTAGGTCGGCTTGATGCCCACTGTGCCGGTGACGTGCGCGGGCTGGCGGATCGATCCGCCGGTGTCGGAGCCGAGGGCGAGCGGTGCTTCGAAGGCCGCGACCGCAGCAGCCGAGCCACCGCCCGAACCGCCGGGGATGCGCGAGAGGTCCCACGGGTTGCGCGTAGGACCGTACGCCGAGTGCTCAGTGGACGAGCCCATCGCGAACTCGTCCATGTTCGTCTTGCCGAGCGGGACGAGGCCTGCGGCGCGCGAGCGCGCGACGACGGTCGCGTCGTACGGCGACATGTAGCCCTCGAGGATCTTCGAGCCGCTGGTGGACGGCATGTCCGTCGTCACCAGGACGTCCTTGATCGCGAGGGGAACGCCCGCGAGCGGGCCGAGGTCGTCGCCGGCCGCACGTCGGCGGTCGATGTCGGCCGCGACCTCGAGCGCGTGCTCGTTGACGTGGAGGAAGGCGTGCACATCGGCATCCACGGCAGCGATGCGGTCGAGGTGGGCCTGCGTGGCCTCCACGCTCGACACCTCGCCGGCGGAGAGCTTGTCTGCGAGCGCGGCGGCGCTCAGCTTCGTGAGATCGGTCACGTCGGGGCCCCTTACTGCTCTTCGCCGAGGATCGCGGTCACGCGGAACCGGCCGTCCGCGGAATCCGGCGCGTTCTGCAGCACCTGTGCGGGCGTCAGCAGATCGCCGGGCACATCCGAACGGAAGATGTTCTCGAGGGCGATCGGGTGACTGGTGGCGGCGACGTCGGGCGTGGCGACCTCGGAGACCTTGGCGATGTTGTCGACGATCGCGTCGAGCTGCCCGGTGAGGCGCTCGACCTCTCCGTCGCTCAGCTGGATCCGGGCGAGCACACCGAGATGGCGCACGAGATCGGGGGTGATTTCAGACACCAGCACAGTTTAGTCAAGGAGCGGGAGCCGCCCCCGCTTCCCCCTCGCCCATTCGGGGGCC
>NZ_JYJA01000007.1 GCF_000956465.1 Microbacterium trichothecenolyticum | reverse complement strand
CCGGAAGCTAAGCCTCTCAGCGCCGATGGTACTGCAGGGGGGACCCTGTGGGAGAGTAGGACACCGCCGGACACCCATTCACGGAATGGCCACCCCCACGGGTGGCCATTCCGCGTTAACAGCCCGATATTCGCGGTCGGTAGACTCGAAGTATGCCGGCGCTCGACCTGTCTCTGTCTTCTGTCGAACTCACTCGCATCATCTGCGACATTCCGAGCGTCTCCGGCGACGAGAAGACCCTCGCCGACGCGATCTTCGCGCAGGTCTCCGCGCTCGAGCATCTCGACGTCTATCGCGACGGCGACACGATCGTCGCCCGCACCCGCCTGGGTCGCGCGCAGCGCGTGGTCATCGCCGGGCACATCGACACGGTTCCCATCAACGGCAACGTGCCGACGAAGGACATCGATGTCGACGGCGAGGCGTACGTCTGGGGTCGCGGCACCGTCGACATGAAGGCGGGCGTCGCGGTGCAGCTGAAGCTCGCCGCAGAGCTTTCGGATCCCCGGGTCGACATCACGTGGATGTGGTACGACCACGAAGAGGTCGACGCGGACCTGAACGGACTCACGCGGCTCGCGCGCACGCGACCCGACCTGTTCGCCGGCGACTTCGCCATCCTCGGGGAGCCGTCCGACGGCGCCGTCGAGGGCGGCTGCAACGGCAACCTGCGTGCGATCGTCCGCACCCACGGGGTGCGCGCGCACAGCGCGCGTGCCTGGATCGGCGAGAACGCGATCCACAAGGCCGCGCCGATTCTCGAGCGCCTCGCCGCCTACGAGCCGCGCGACGTCGCGGTGGAGGGGCTCGTCTATCGGGAGGGGCTGAATGCGGTGCGCATCAACGGGGGTGTGGCCGGCAACGTGATCCCGGATCTGTGCGAGGTCGAGGTCAACTACCGCTTCGCCCCGAGCCGTGATGTCGCGGAGGCGGAGAGCCATGTGCGTGACGTGCTCGCCGGGTTCGAGGTGGAAGTCGTCGATGCCGCGGCGGGCGCCCGTCCCGGTCTGGACGCCCCGCTCGCACAGGAGTTCCTGGCGGCCGTCGGCGCCGAGCCGCGGCCGAAGTACGGCTGGACCGATGTTGCGCGCTTCAGCGCGTTGGGCGTGCCCGCGGTGAACTACGGACCCGGCGATCCTCACCTGGCGCACCACGACGAGGAGCGGGTTCCCGTCGCGCAGATCGAGGCTGTCGAGCAGGGTCTGCGCGCATGGCTGGCGAGCAGCTGATCCTGTCGCCGGTGACGCGTCCGTCGGCCGCCCGGACCGCTGTGCGCGTCGCGGCGATCTACGTCGCCGCGAGGATCGTCACCTCCCTGTTCCTGTTCGCCGCCGCCGAACTCTCCGGCTTCACGTCGCGGATGGGCGCGGACGCCCGGCTGGGCGACACCATCGTCGCTTGGGACGGCCAGTGGTATTGGCTGGTCGCCGTCTCCGGCTACCCGAGCCAGCTGCCGCTCAACGACGCCGGGCAGGTCGCAGAGAACGCCTGGGCGTTCCTCCCGATCTATCCGTGGCTCGCGCAGTGGGTGTCGATCCCCTTCGGCCTCTGGCACACCGGCGCCCTCATCGTGTCGCTGGTGGCCGGGTACGGGGCATCCGTCGCGCTTTATCACCTGCTGCGGATGCGACTGGACGAGTCGGCGACGCTCTGGGCGGTGGCGTTCTTCGCGAGCGGTCCGCTCGCTGCGCTCTTCCATGTCGGCTACGCGGAGGCGCTCAACCTGTTCTGGCTGTTCTGCGCGCTGCTCGCAGTCGCACGCCGGCGCTATGTGTGGCTGTACGCCTTGATCCCGCTGATGGCGTTCACACGCCCCGGCGTCCTCGCGTTCGCCCTGTTCCTCGCACTGTTCGGCATCTGGCGCTGGCTCACGCGTGCGCGTGAACCGCTGCGGGCTCCGGAGATCGCGCACATCATCGCCGCCGGGCTGCTCGCCGCGGTCGCGGGGTTCGCGTGGCAGTTCATCGCCGGATGGGTCACCGGGAATCCTGAGGCCTATCTCGTCACGGAGATGGCCTGGCGTCGCAACTGGATCCTCGGCGACGCGACGTTCACGCCATTCGAGCCGTTCCTCGCGGGAATCTCATACTGGTTCGAGACGATGTGGCACCTCCCGCTGGCACTCGGCTACATCCTCGTGGCCGGAGGGCTGCTCGTCGTCGCGGTCGCCCTGATCGCGCTGCCGCAGGTCCGCCGTCTCGGCATCGAGATCCGCCTGTGGAGCGCCAGCTACCTCGTCTACCTCCTGCTGGTGTTCTTTCCGCAGTCGAGCATCTTCCGGCTGTTGGTGCCGCTGTCGCCACTGTGGGGCGCGTTCGCGGTTCCGCGCTCCCGCGCGTGGCGGATCGGTGTGCTGATCGCGTGTCTCGCGGGACAATGGTGGTGGATCTACAACATGTATGCGCTGGGAAGTACGAACTGGCAGGTCCCGTGACGCCGGATGACGGATGCCGCTTTCCCCAGGCGTGCCCGGGGCGTCGGCCCTCACGATAAACTCGATGTGCAGACCATCGATGAAAAGGAGCCGCAATGGCAGCCATGAAGCCGAGAACCGGAGACGGGCCGATGGAGGCCGTGAAGGAGGGTCGACTCATCATCGTGCGGGTTCCGCTCGAGGGAGGCGGTCGCCTTGTCGTCTCGGTGAACGACGCTGAGGCCAAGGAGCTCTACGACGTCCTGGGGGGCGTCGTCAACGCCGCGTAATCGCTCGTTGCGCGAACGGCCGGTCCTATCGGGACCGGCCGTTCGCGTCTGCGGTGCGGAGATGTCAGGACGTGGAGACGGTGGTGAGCTGCAGCAGTCCCTCGCCCGTGATCGACAGTGCGCCGATCACCGCGGGGGATGCCTGCGTCTCCTGGATGAGCGAGCGGTAGGCGGTGGTGACCGGGTCGCGGCGCACCGGATCGGCGACGGCGCCACCGGCGAGCACACGGGGGACGAGCACCGTCCCGCCGGCCCGGACCAGGCGCAGACCGTGCTCGACGTACTCGATGACCCCCTCGGGGTCGGCGTCCACGAGCACGATGTCGTAGGACGCCTCATTCATGCGCGGCAGCACCTCTGACGCGCGGCCGGTGATGAAGCGGGCGCGCGCTGGAGGGATCCGCGCCTCGGCGAATGCCTGGCGGGCGGCGCCGAGGTGCTCGGGCTCCTTGTCGATCGTGGTGAGGGTCGCGCGCGGGGAGCCGTGCAGCAGCCAGAGGCCGGAGACTCCGGCACCGGTGCCGATCTCGACGATGTTGAGCGCCTGCGACACCGCGGCGATGATCGCGCACTGGGCGCCGATCGCCGGGCTGATCGGCGCGGCCCCGAGTTCGAGCGCGTGCGCGCGGGCGCGCGCGATGTGCTCCGGCTCGCTCGTCGCCTCGTCGACGAACCGCTGGTTCGCGTTCTGCTCTCCCATCGGAATCCTCCGCCCGCCAGCCTACGCGGCCGCGCGGCGCTGGCCGCACAGGCGCGGCGGTAATCTGAAGGCATGATCTTCGGCCTCACGATCGAGAAGCTCCTGCTGATCGGACTCGTCGCGGCACTCATCCTCGGACCCGAGCGGCTGCCCCGCTATGCGGAGGCCCTCGCCGGGCTGACCAAGCGGGCGCGGACCTGGGTGACGACCGCGCGGACGCGCGTGCGCGACGAGATGGGCGAGGATTTCGACGACGTGGACTGGCGCACGCTCGACCCTCGGCAGTACGACCCGCGCCGCATCATCCGCGAGGCGCTCCTCGACGACGCTCCGGTCGCGAGCCTCGTCCCGCCGCCGCCACCGCTGCCGCCGACGACGCCGGAGCGGTCGCCGTACCGCAGCCCGATCGACGGACCGACGCCCTACGACAGCGAAGCGACCTGACCCGCGGGGCCGATCAGCGCGGGCGGAACGGGAGCGAGCGCCCCGACAGGCCGCGCGGCGTCTGAGCCAGCATCTCGGCGAGGCCGGCGATGACGCGCGACGCAGGATCGTCGGGGTGTGCGAGGACTGCCGGGGTTCCGGCATCCGCATCCGTCCGCAGTGTCGGGCTGAGCGGCACCGAGGCCAGCAGCGGCACCTCGGCGTCCGGCTGCGACAGCGCTTCGGCGACCGCGCCGCCGCCGCCCGCGCCGAACACATCGACCGTCGTACCGTCGGGAAGCGTCATGGCGGCCATGTTCTCGACCACCCCGATGACACGCTGCCCGGTCTGGCGCGCGACGACGCCGCTGCGTACCGCGACGTCGGCCGCGGCCGCCTGCGGCGTCGTGACGACGAGCACCTCGGCGTTGGGCAGCAGCTGCCCCACCGAGATCGCGACGTCGCCGGTGCCGGGAGGCATGTCGAGCAGGAGCACGTCGAGGTCGCCGAAGTAGACGTCGGTGAGGAACTGCTGCACGGTGCGATGCAGCATGGGCCCGCGCCATGCGACGGCGCCGACCGGGGCGTCGCCCTCGGAACGGCGCAGGAACATGCCGATGGAGATCACCTTCACGCCATGTGCGACGGGCGGCAGCATCAGGTCGTCGACGCGCGTCGGCTGCGGTACGGTGCCGTCGGCCGCGACGAGCCCGAGCTGGCCCGGGATCGAGAAGCCGTGCACATCGGCGTCGATGAGCCCGACGGCGAGCCCGCGTGCGGCCAGCGCGACGGCGAGGTTCGCCGTGACCGTCGACTTGCCGACGCCGCCCTTGCCGCTTGTGACGGCGATGACGCGCGTGAGCGTGCCGGGACCGAAGGGCATCTCGCGAGCTCGTCCGCCGCGCAGCCGCTCCGTGAGCGCGTGCCGCTCGGCCGGCGTCATGACGCCGACCTCGAGCGCGACCTCCGTGATCCCGGGAACGGATGACGCCGCCGCGCGCACCTCTGACGCGATCCGGTCCGCCGCGGGACACCCCACGATCGTGAGGGCGATCCCGACGCGGGCGACCCCGTCGTCCACCGAGATGTCACGGACCATGTCGAGCTCGCCGATGGGTCGGCGCAGCTCGGGGTCGGAGACGGCTCCGACGGCGGTGCGGACGGCGTCCGCGGAGGCCGGGCTCATCGTGCGGCGCCGTCCTCGACCTCAGGGGAGTTCTCGAGCTTCTCGAGCAGGGCGCGCAGCTCGCTGCGGAGGACGTCGCGTGTGAGGACCTGGTCGGCGAAGTCGTTGACGGCCATCCGAAGGGCGACGACCTCGCGGGCGAGGTACTCCGTGTCGGCGAGGTTGCGCTCGGCGCGCTGCCTGTCCTGCTCGATCTGCACACGGTCGCGGTCGTCCTGCCGATTCTGCGCGAGGAGGATGAGAGGCGCGGCGTAGGACGCCTGCAGCGACAGGATCAGGGTGAGCAGCGTGAAGTTGGTCGCTGCGGGGTCGAACTGCAGCTGCGGCGGCATGAAGATGTTCCACGTCAGCCACACGGCGACGAAGATCGTCATCCCGATCAGGAAGCCCGACGTGCCCATCGCGCGGGCGAACGCCTCCGAGAAGCGCCCGAAGCGATCGCTGGACGGCTGAGGCGTGCGCTGCAGCATGCCCGAGCGGCCGCGAGGGGCGTCGAGCGACGTCTGGCGGGTGTTGCGTGCCATCAGCGCCTCCTGCCTGCGCCGGATGGCTTGCCGAGAACTGACGTGCTCGCGGTCGTGGTCGGGACGGACTCGGATGCCTGGCGTTCGTCCTCCTCGGCATCGTGCGATCTCCAGTCCTCGGGGAGGAGGTAGTCGAGCACGTCGTCGACGCTGACCGCGCCGACCAGCCGGTGGGCGGGATCGACGACGGGGAGGGATACCAGGTTGTACGACGCGAGCAGACGTGCGACCTCGGCCGCCGACGCGGTCGCCGGAACCGGGTCGAGCGTGTCGTCGATGATCGCGCCCAAGCGCTCGTGCGGCGGGTAGCGCAGCATCCTCTGGAAGTGCACGGTGCCGAGGAGGCGGCCCGTGGGGGTCTCGTACGGAGGGAGGGTCACGAAGACGGCGGCGGCGAGCGCCGGGTGCAGTTCGTGACGACGGATGAGCGCGAGAGCCTCGGCGATCGTCGCATCGGCGGAGAGCACGATGGGCTCGCTCGTCATGAGGCCGCCCGCGGTGTCGGGCCCGTACTTGAGAAGGGCGCGGACGTCTTCCGCCTCCTCGGGCTCCATGAGCTCGAGAAGCTCTTCGCGCTGGTCCTCGGGCAGCTGCCCGAGGACGTCCGCCGCGTCATCGGGCTCCATGGCGTCGAGGATGTCGGCCGCGCGTTCGTCGTCGAGGGCCTCGAGGATATGCACCTGCTCCTCTTCGGGCATCTCTTCGAGGGCGTCGGCCAGACGGTCGTCGGGGAGCTCATCGACGACCTCGAGCAGCCGCTCCTCGGGCAGGTCGAGCAGCGTGTTCGCGAGGTCGGCGGGACGAAGTTCGGAGTATGTCGCCACCAGCTGTTCCGCGGACTGCGCTTCGCCGGGCACCTGGCTCTCGCGCACCGCGTCCCAGTTCGCGAATGTGGTGGGACCCTTGGCGAAGGGGGAGGCGCTCGTCTTCGGCTTGCGCAGGAAGAGCTGACCGACGTCCCACTCGCCGAGGCGGTTGCGCTCGATCGCCACGTCTTCGATCACCGCGGTTCCAGATCCGTCGGCGAAGAACACCTTGCGGCCGAGGAGCTCGGCCATGACGCGAACCTCGCCGCCGCGCTGCTGGAAGCGTCGGACGTTGATGAGTCCGGTGGTGATGACCTGGCCGGTCGCGATCGAGGTGACGCGGCCGATCGACACGAACACGTTCCGCCGGCCGGGGATCTCGACCATCAGCCCGATCACGCGGGGCGGATCGTCTTTGCGGTAGATGACGACGACGTCGCGGACCTTGCCGAGACGGTCGCCGGCGGGGTCGAAGACCGAGCACCCGGAAAGGCGCGCGACGAAAACCCTCTGCGTGCTCACACGTCCCAGCGTAGTCCGCGCGCCGTGGGAGGATGGGGAGATGACCATGATGGGAGGGCGCTCTCCGCAGGGTTCCGACGCCGTCGGACAGACCGTGGCGAGCTTCCCGACGTACGAGGCGGCGCAGAAGGCGGTGTCGTCCCTCATCGCGGCCGACGTTCCCGCACGCGACATCGCGATCGTCGGGCTGGGCCTCCGCTCGATCGAGCGCATCACCGGCCGTCTGGGTTACGCGTCGGCCGCGCGGTCGGGCGCGGTGAACGGGCTCCTCCTCGGTCTCCTCTTCTCGGCGATCCTCGTGATCGGCTCGCCGTCCGTGCCGATCCAGGCATTCGTCGGCGTCCTGTTCGTCGGCATCGCGATCGGCATGCTGCTGAGCATCGTGGCGTACTCGTTCGTGCGGCGGCGCCGCGACTACGCGTCCGTGATGCAGGTCGTCGCCGACCACTACGAGGTCACCGTCACCGACAACAGCGTCGGCCGAGCGCGTCAGGTGCTCGGCCCCCAGACCTCGGTCACGCCCCCCGTTCCGGCCCCACCGACGGCGCCGGTC
>NZ_JYJA01000006.1 GCF_000956465.1 Microbacterium trichothecenolyticum | reverse complement strand
TTTTTTCTCTGTCGACCATTTTTTGGTTGGTGGGGGTCTTTTTTGGATCAATTCATGGATGTCAGTTTGATATTCGTTTTTGGTCATGGTTGAACTCGCTGCCTTTTACCGTTTTTCCCGGTGGGGGTGGCATTCTTTTTTTATGGAGAGTTTGATCCTGGCTCAGGATGAACGCTGGCGGCGTGCTTAACACATGCAAGTCGAACGGTGAAGCCAAGCTTGCTTGGTGGATCAGTGGCGAACGGGTGAGTAACACGTGAGCAACCTGCCCTGGACTCTGGGATAAGCGCTGGAAACGGTGTCTAATACTGGATATGAGCTCTCACTGCATGGTGGGGGTTGGAAAGATTTTTCGGTCTGGGATGGGCTCGCGGCCTATCAGCTTGTTGGTGAGGTAATGGCTCACCAAGGCGTCGACGGGTAGCCGGCCTGAGAGGGTGACCGGCCACACTGGGACTGAGACACGGCCCAGACTCCTACGGGAGGCAGCAGTGGGGAATATTGCACAATGGGCGGAAGCCTGATGCAGCAACGCCGCGTGAGGGATGACGGCCTTCGGGTTGTAAACCTCTTTTAGCAAGGAAGAAGCGAAAGTGACGGTACTTGCAGAAAAAGCGCCGGCTAACTACGTGCCAGCAGCCGCGGTAATACGTAGGGCGCAAGCGTTATCCGGAATTATTGGGCGTAAAGAGCTCGTAGGCGGTTTGTCGCGTCTGCTGTGAAATCCCGAGGCTCAACCTCGGGCCTGCAGTGGGTACGGGCAGACTAGAGTGCGGTAGGGGAGATTGGAATTCCTGGTGTAGCGGTGGAATGCGCAGATATCAGGAGGAACACCGATGGCGAAGGCAGATCTCTGGGCCGTAACTGACGCTGAGGAGCGAAAGGGTGGGGAGCAAACAGGCTTAGATACCCTGGTAGTCCACCCCGTAAACGTTGGGAACTAGTTGTGGGGTCCTTTCCACGGATTCCGTGACGCAGCTAACGCATTAAGTTCCCCGCCTGGGGAGTACGGCCGCAAGGCTAAAACTCAAAGGAATTGACGGGGACCCGCACAAGCGGCGGAGCATGCGGATTAATTCGATGCAACGCGAAGAACCTTACCAAGGCTTGACATACACGAGAACACTCTAGAAATAGGGGACTCTTTGGACACTCGTGAACAGGTGGTGCATGGTTGTCGTCAGCTCGTGTCGTGAGATGTTGGGTTAAGTCCCGCAACGAGCGCAACCCTCGTTCTATGTTGCCAGCACGTAATGGTGGGAACTCATGGGATACTGCCGGGGTCAACTCGGAGGAAGGTGGGGATGACGTCAAATCATCATGCCCCTTATGTCTTGGGCTTCACGCATGCTACAATGGCCGGTACAAAGGGCTGCAATACCGTGAGGTGGAGCGAATCCCAAAAAGCCGGTCCCAGTTCGGATTGAGGTCTGCAACTCGACCTCATGAAGTCGGAGTCGCTAGTAATCGCAGATCAGCAACGCTGCGGTGAATACGTTCCCGGGTCTTGTACACACCGCCCGTCAAGTCATGAAAGTCGGTAACACCTGAAGCCGGTGGCCCAACCCTTGTGGAGGGAGCCGTCGAAGGTGGGATCGGTAATTAGGACTAAGTCGTAACAAGGTAGCCGTACCGGAAGGTGCGGCTGGATCACCTCCTTTCTAAGGAGCACCTCGACCCTTCGGGGTTGCAGGAACCTCAGCAGAGCGAACGTCTCTGCGGGGGCTCGTGGGTGGAACATTTGACATGGCATCAGCGCAGCTGGTTCCTACTAGTACGCCGTACCTTTCGGGGTGTGGTTGGAGGGTGGGGGTCGGGGAGCGGGGTGCCTGCACGCTGTTGGGTCCTGAGGGACCGGACGCTGCTTGATCTCTTTCGGGGGTGAGGGTGGTGTGCAACTCTCTGGGCCTCTGCTGCCGGCCGGTTGGTCGTGTGGTGGGGGTGCCGCCCGTACTTTGAGAACTACACAGTGGACGCGAGCATCTTTGCAAGATGACCCTTTGGGGTTGTTTTGTGTTGATGATCTTAAAGATCATTAGTCAATTTCTGTCGCATTCCTTTTTGGAGTGTGGCTGAGTTTTGATTCTCATGTTTTCAAGTCTTTAAGAGCAAACGGTGGATGCCTTGGCATCTGGAGCCGAAGAAGGACGTAGCAATCTGCGATAAGCCTCGGGGAACTGATAAGCAAGTTTTGATCCGAGGGTGTCCGAATGGGGAAACCCCGCTGGGCGGCGTGCCGACCTAGTGACTCCCGCCTGAATATATAGGGCGGGTAGAGGGAACGTGGGGAAGTGAAACATCTCAGTACCCACAGGAAGAGAAAACAACCGTGATTCCGTGAGTAGTGGCGAGCGAAATCGGATCAGGCTAAACCTCATGTGTGTGAGAGCCGGCAGGCGTTGCATGTGGGGGGTTGCGGGACGTTCCTGATCATTCTGCCGAGTGGTCGACGTGACAGAAGCGTATAGACGAACCGTCTTGAAAGGCGGGCCAGAGTGGGTGCCAGCCCCGTAGTCGAAATGCGTGTTCTGGCGTGGAGCGTATCCCAAGTAGCACGGGGCCCGAGAAATCCCGTGTGAATCTGTCAGGACCACCTGATAAGCCTAAATACTCCCAGATGACCGATAGCGGACAAGTACCGTGAGGGAAAGGTGAAAAGTACCCCGGGAGGGGAGTGAAATAGTACCTGAAACCGTTTGCTTACAAACCGTTGGAGCACCCCTGGTAGGTGTGACAGCGTGCCTTTTGAAGAATGAGCCTGCGAGTTAGCGATATGTGGCGAGGTTAACCCGGGTGGGGTAGCCGTAGCGAAAGCGAGTCTGAATAGGGCGATTCAGTCGCATGTCCTAGACCCGAAGCGAAGTGATCTATCCATGGCCAGGCTGAAGCGACGGTAAGACGTCGTGGAGGGCCGAACCCACTTAGGTTGAAAACTGAGGGGATGAGCTGTGGATAGGGGTGAAAGGCCAATCAAACTTCGTGATAGCTGGTTCTCTCCGAAATGCATTTAGGTGCAGCGTTGCGTGTTTCTTGCCGGAGGTAGAGCTACTGGATGGCCGATGGGCCCTACAAGGTTACTGACGTCAGCCAAACTCCGAATGCCGGTAAGTGAGAGCGCAGCAGTGAGACTGTGGGGGATAAGCTTCATAGTCGAGAGGGAAACAACCCAGACCACCATCTAAGGTCCCTAAGCGCGTGCTAAGTGGGAAAGGATGTGGAGTTGCTTAGACAACCAGGAGGTTGGCTTAGAAGCAGCCACCCTTGAAAGAGTGCGTAATAGCTCACTGGTCAAGTGATTCCGCGCCGACAATGTAACGGGGCTCAAGCACGCCACCGAAGTTGTGGCATTGACATTATTGGTAGGCCTTCGTGGTCCAGCCGTGTTGATGGGTAGGAGAGCGTCGTGTGGCGAGTGAAGCGGCGGGGTGACCCAGCCGTGGACGCTACACGAGTGAGAATGCAGGCATGAGTAGCGAAAGACGTGTGAGAAACACGTCCTCCGAAAGACCAAGGGTTCCAGGGTCAAGCTAATCTTCCCTGGGTAAGTCGGGACCTAAGGCGAGGCCGACAGGCGTAGTCGATGGACAACGGGTTGATATTCCCGTACCGGCGAAGAACCGCCCAAACTAACCCAGTAGTGCTAAGTATCTGAATCCCCATGACCGGATCCTTCGGGTGATGGCGTGGGGCCTAGCGTACGACCCCATGCTGGTGCGGTTAGCGTATTAACAGGTGTGACGCAGGAAGGTAGCCCATCCCGGGCGATGGTTGTCCCGGGGCAAGTGCGTAGGCCGAGTCATAGGCAAATCCGTGACTCATGAGGCTGAGACACGATGCGGATGAAAAGTGGGTGATCCTATGCTGCCGAGAAAAGCATCGACGCGAGGTTCTAGCCGCCCGTACCCCAAACCGACTCAGGTGGTCAGGTAGAGAATACCAAGGAGATCGAGAGAATCGTGGTTAAGGAACTCGGCAAAATGCCCCCGTAACTTCGGGAGAAGGGGGGCCATCCGCTTATACCAGCTTGCCTGGAAAAGGGCGTGGTGGCCGCAGAGACTAGTGGGTAGCGACTGTTTACTAAAAACACAGGTCCGTGCCAAGTCGCAAGACGATGTATACGGACTGACGCCTGCCCGGTGCTGGAAGGTTAAGAGGACCGGTTAGCCGCAAGGCGAAGCTGAGAATTTAAGCCCCAGTAAACGGCGGTGGTAACTATAACCATCCTAAGGTAGCGAAATTCCTTGTCGGGTAAGTTCCGACCTGCACGAATGGCGTAACGACTTCCCAACTGTCTCAACCGCGAACTCGGCGAAATTGCAATACGAGTAAAGATGCTCGTTACGCGCAGCAGGACGGAAAGACCCCGTGACCTTTACTACAGCTTGGTATTGGTGTTCGGTGTGGCTTGTGTAGGATAGGTGGGAGACTATGAAACCATGACGCCAGTTATGGTGGAGTCATTGTTGAAATACCACTCTGGTCACTCTGGATATCTAACTTCGAACCGTAATCCGGTTCAGGGACAGTGCCTGGTGGGTAGTTTAACTGGGGCGGTTGCCTCCCAAAAAGTAACGGAGGCGCCCAAAGGTTCCCTCAACCTGGTTGGCAATCAGGTGGCGAGTGTAAGTGCACAAGGGAGCTTGACTGTGAGACTGACAGGTCGAGCAGGGACGAAAGTCGGGACTAGTGATCCGGCAGTGGCTTGTGGAAGCGCTGTCGCTCAACGGATAAAAGGTACCTCGGGGATAACAGGCTGATCTTGCCCAAGAGTCCATATCGACGGCATGGTTTGGCACCTCGATGTCGGCTCGTCGCATCCTGGGGCTGGAGTAGGTCCCAAGGGTTGGGCTGTTCGCCCATTAAAGCGGTACGCGAGCTGGGTTTAGAACGTCGTGAGACAGTTCGGTCCCTATCCGCTGCGCGCGTAGGAAGTTTGAGAGGATCTGACCCTAGTACGAGAGGACCGGGTTGGACGAACCTCTGGTGTGCCAGTTGTACTGCCAAGTGCACCGCTGGTTAGCTACGTTCGGGATGGATAACCGCTGAAAGCATCTAAGCGGGAAGCCGGCCTCAAGATGAGACTTCCATACCCTTCGGGGTGAGAGGCTCCCAGCCAGACTACTGGGTTGATAGGCCAGATGTGGAAGCACGGCAACGTGTGCAGCTGACTGGTACTAATAAGCCGATGACTTGATAACACTTCCCCCACACCCGTGTGGGGTTGAGAATGCTCGCGTCCACTGAGTGGTTCCCGATGTACGGTCGGGAACACAACAAAAAAGAGAACTTTTCACGTTGTGAAAGCACCGAACTCATCGAAAGAGTTACGGCGGCCATAGCGAGAGGGAAACGCCCGGTCCCATTCCGAACCCGGAAGCTAAGCCTCTCAGCGCCGATGGTACTGCAGGGGGGACCCTGTGGGAGAGTAGGACACCGCCGGACACCCATTCACGGAATGGCCACCCCCACGGGTGGCCATTCCGCGTTAACAG
>NZ_JYJA01000005.1 GCF_000956465.1 Microbacterium trichothecenolyticum | reverse complement strand
GTGGCGGGACGCTCCGGAAGGGTCGCGGTCATCTTCGGCCTTGCTGTGTCGTGGTTCTGCGCGGGTCCGGGGCGTTTCGTCTCGCTTCGATTGCTCAACGACCGAGACACCGGTCGCGAAACGAAACGCCTGGGGACGGATGCCGCGACCCGGCGGCGAGGCCGGGTCGCGGCATCCGCTCGTCCCTTACTCGTCGAGCAGCGCCTGCGCGTCCCCCTGCGCCTGCGCGAGCAGCGCGTCGATGTCGGCGTTCTCGTCGGTGAGGACCGTCTGGACGACCGTGTCGAGGAGAGCGTAGACCTCCTGCGTCTTCTTCTTCGGCTCACCCACGGGCGTCTGGTCCCAGATGTTGTCGGTGAACGACGTCATCTGGTCACGCGGCACGTTGATGTACGGCTCGATCCAGGTGAGCGACTCCTCGTACAGCTCGCGGCTCAGCACCGGCAGGACCGGCGTGCCGACGGCCTGGTCGGACTCGGCGAGCGCCTTCGCGTCCTGCACCGCGGCATCCTCGTTCAGCAGCTTCTGCATGTAGTACCAGTCGATCCAGGTGACCGCGGCCGCCTTGGTCTCGTCGTCGACCGTCGGGCTGATCACCGCGATGTCCCCGCCGCCGAGGGTGCCCGGGTCGTCGCCCTCGATCGGCACGACGCCGAGGCCGTAGACGGCGGGGTCGAGGCCGAAGTCGCGCACGAGGGCGGTGTAGACGTCGGAGCCCGACGTGTACATGCCGATGTTGCCGGCGGCGAACTCCTGGTTGATGGTGCCCCAGTCGAGGTCGACCTTGGCGCCGAACGAGTCGTCCTCGAAGCGCAGGTCGTGCAGGAACTCCAGCGTCGCCTTGGTCGCGTCGTTGTCGATCGTCGAGGTGGCGCTGCCGTCGGGCTCATCGGTCTGCGTGCGACCGCCGCGGGCGACGGTCTGCGCGGTCAGCTGCCAGCCGCCGGTGTTGTTGATCGCCATCTGCGCGTACCCGGCCTTGTCGGTGGCGTCGTGGATCTTCTCGGCGTACTCTCGCACCTCGTCCCACGTCGTGGGCGGCTGGTCGGGGTCGAGCCCTGCCTGCTCGAACAGGTCGCGGTTGTAGTGCAGCCCCATCGCGTAGGCCTGGCGCGGGAAGCCGAAGATGTTCCCGTCGGCGTCCTTGACGCCGTCGAGGATGATCGGGTTGAAGCTGTCCTCGTAGCCGAGCTCCTTGACCTCGGCGGTGACGTCCATGAGCTGGCCGTTCTCGAGCAGCGTCTTCGAGTCGGTGAACGGCACCGTGAAGACATCGGGGAGGCTGCCGCCGGCGAGCTGCACGGCGAACGTCGGGCCTTCCCACTCGTACTCGACACCGATGATGTCGATCTCCGGGTGCTCCTTCTCGAACTGCTCCTCCTGGGTGGCGAACGCCTCGTACGCCGCGGCGTCGGCGCCGGGCGGGAAGGTCGCGACGCGGAGCTCGAGCTTGCCGTCGCTGTTCTCGTCGCCGCCCGCCGCAGAGCAGCCGACGAGCGCGCCGACGGTCGCCAGGGTGGCGACACCGGCTAGCAGGACCCTTGCTGGTGACTTCATCGTCTTTCCTTTCTGAGGGGAGTTCCGCGTCAGCCTCTCGGCGCGGACGTCTCCGGGGTGTTGGTGCGGGTGTGGGATTCGGTCCCCACGCCTTCTCCACGCATCGCTGACGCGCTGCGCGGAGCCTCCGGGCGCGTGGGCCCAGCCGCGCCCTCGAGCCGCAGCCAGGCGGCGGCGTTGCCGGGCAGCAGGCCGGCCTCGAGGGGCGAGCTGGTGAGGAGGATGGTCGCACCGGGGGGAAGCACGACCGGGTCGTCGCCGGTGTTGACGACGCACGCGAAGCGGTCGCCGCGCCGGAAGGCGAGGATGTCGGGGCGGGGGCCGTTCGCGGCGGGAATCGCCCCATCCCACCACTCGAGCGGCCCGTCGCCGAGCTCGGGGAGCTCGCGGCGCAGGCGGAGCGCGTCGCGGTAGAGGTTGAGCGTCGACGCCGGGTCTGGGTCCTGCTCCGCGACGGTGAGCCCGCTCCACCCCTGGGGCTGCGGCAGCCATGTGCGCGTGGCCTCGGGGCTGAACCCGAACGGAGCACGGTCGCCCGACCAGGGCAGCGGGACGCGGCATCCGTCTCGTCCCGGGTCCGTGCCTCCGGAGCGGAAGTGCATCGGGTCCTCGATGAGGTCGAGAGGCAGGTCCTCGACTTCGGGGAGACCCAGCTCGTCGCCCTGATAGATGTACAGGCTGCCGGGGAGCGCGGCGACCAGGAGCGCGGCCGCGCGAGCGCGGTGCAGGCCCAGCTCGGGGTCGGTCGGCACGCCGAACCGCTTCCTGAGGAACGCGAACGCCGTGTCTTCGCGCCCGTACCGGGTGACAGGACGAGTGACGTCGTGGTTGCTCAGCACCCACGTCGACGGTGCGCCGACGGGCGCGTGGGCCTCGAGCGTCGCGGTGATCGACTGACGGAAGGATGCCGCACCCCACGGCCGCGCGAGGAAGTCGAAGTTGAACGCGGTGTGCATCTCGTCGGGGCGCAGGTAATTGGTGAACCGCACGATGTCGGGCACCCATATCTCGCCGACGAGCACGCGCGTCCCGGGGTACGAGTCGGCGATCGCGCGCCACGAGCGGTAGATGTCGTGCAGCTCGTCGCGGTCCTCGGTGGGGTGCTGACCGGCGCCCTGCTTCTCGCCGACCTCGGGAAGCTCGGGATCCTTGATGAGCAGCGCCGCCGAGTCGATGCGCACGCCCGCGACGCCCCGGTCGAACCAGAACCTCAGGATCTCCTCGTGCTCGCGGCGCACGTCGGGGTGGTTCCAGTTCAGGTCGGGCTGCTCGGGCGTGAACATGTGGAGGTACCACTCCCCCGGCGTGCCGTCGGGGTTCGTCGTGCGCGTCCACGTCTCGCCCTGGAAGCTCGACACCCAGTGCGTCGGGATCTCGTCGCCGTTCGGCCCCTTGCCGGGGTGGAACCAGAATCGCTCGCGCTCGGGACTGCGGGACCGGCGGCGAGTGCCGCCTGGAACCAGGGGTGCTGATCCGAGATGTGGTTCGGGACGACATCGATGATGGTACGGATGCCGAGGGCGAGCGCCTCCCGGATCAGCAGCTCCGCCTCCTCGAGGGTGCCGAACCGCGGGTCGATGTCGCGGTAGTCCTGCACGTCGTAGCCGCCGTCGGCCAGCGGGCTCGGGTACCAGGGGTTGAACCAGATGGCGTCCACGCCGAGGTCCTTGAGGTAGCCGAGGTGCGCCCGCACGCCGGCGAGGTCGCCCGTGCCGTCGCCGTTGCCGTCCGCGAAGCTGCGCACGTAGACCTGGTAGATGACGGCCGACCGCCACCACAGCGGGTCGTCCCTCGCAGGTACGGCTTGGGGGCCACGGGTCAGGACCTCGGTGTCCACGGGTCTCCTCATCGATGGGAAGGACGTGATGCGATGAATGTATTCGTATCGAGTGAGTCGCGCAAGTCTTTGACAGGATTATGCAAGAATACGATGGCGTCCCGGTGTAGAAGGACCGCGGTCCGCCTCCCGGGATCGCCGCACGGCAGCTGCCCGGCTCGATGGTCGGTCCTCGTTCGAGGGGCTGCGCCGAGATGAGGGGCGAAACCGCTGTGCGCGTCCTCAGCTCGGCTCTGACCCTCAGATGAGGACGCGCCGCGGGGTGCGGCGGTGGGGGCGGGGTGCCGCTTCTACTTCCTCACCGGCATCGGCGC
>NZ_JYJA01000004.1 GCF_000956465.1 Microbacterium trichothecenolyticum | reverse complement strand
TGTCGGCGGCGCTCGAAAACTGAACACTTGCGGCGGCGAAAAGTGAACACTCAACGATTGGAGAGTGATCACTTTGGAGGATTGGGCACTGATTCGCAGGTTGGCTGCGGAGGGGGTTCCAAAGGCGCGGATCGCGGAGCGGTTGGGGATCTCGCGGACGACGGTGATCAAGGCGGTGAACTCCGACTCGCCGCCCAGGTATGAGCGATCGCCGGGGCCGACGTCGTTCACCGTATTCGAGCCGCGGGTGCGGGAGCTGCTGGCTGAGACGCCGGACATGCCGGCGACTGTGCTCGCGGAACGGGTCGGCTGGACCGGGTCGATCCGGTGGTTCCGGGACAACGTGAAACGGCTGCGGCCGGAGCAGCGCCGGATCGACCCGGCGGACCGGTTGGTGTGGGAGCCGGGTGATGCGGCGCAGTGCGATCTGTGGTTCCCGCCGCGGAAGATCCCACTCGAGGACGGCACGACGAAGCTGCTGCCAGTGCTGGTGATCACGCCGGCGCACTCGCGGTTCGTGACGGGGCGGATGATCCCGACCCGCAAGACCGAGGACCTGCTGCTGGGGTCGTGGGAGCTCATCCAGCAGCTGGGTCGGGTGCCTCGGCGGCTGCTCTGGGACAACGAGCCCGGCATCGGTCGCGGGCAGCGTCGCGCGGACGGCGTGGCCGCGTTCATGGGGACGCTGGCGACGAAGCTGGTGTTGCTGCCGCCGAGGGATCCGGAATCGAAAGGCGTGGTGGAGCGCCGCAACGGCTGGTTCGAGACCTCGTTCATGCCGGGTCGGTCGTTCACGTCGCCGGCGGACTTCAACACCCAGTTCACCGACTGGCTGGGCCGCGCGAACGCGCGGGTGGTGCGCACCACCGGCGCCGCCCCGGTCGACAGACTCGATCCGGATCGGGCAGCGATGCTGCCGTTGCCGCCGATCCCGTTGCATCTGGGCTGGCGCAACCGGCTCCGGTTGGGTCGGGACTACTACGTCCGCATCGACACCAACGACTACTCCGTCGACCCGCATGTGATCGGCCGGATCGTCGATGTCACCGCCGATCTGGACCGGGTCCGGGTGCGTTGCGACGGGCGAATCGTCGCGGACCATCCGCGGCTCTGGGCACGCGGACGGGTGGTCACCGATCCCGCCCATGTGGAGATCGCGGCGGTGCTGCGGCGCGAGTTCCAGCAACCTCGAGCCGCTGTCGGTGATGATCTCTCCAGGGATCTGGCCGACTACGACCGCGCGTTCGGGATCATCGACGGCGGGCTCAGCTGATGGCCGCCACCAAGAGCACCACCGAGTCGGTGAAGCAGATCACGTATCTGGCCGGCGCGCTGAAAGCACCCCGGATCACCGAAGCCGCCGCCCGGATGGCGGACCAGGCGCGGGACGCCGGCTGGTCATTCGAGGACTACCTCGCCGCCGTGCTCGAACGCGAGGTCTCGGCGCGCAACGCGTCGGGCGCGGAGCTGCGGATCAAAGCCGCCGGCTTCCCCGCGCGCAAGACGCTGGAGGACTTCGACTGGGACGCGCAACCGGCCGTCCGCCAGCAGGTCGCAGCACTCGCCTCCGGCGGATTCCTCCTGGAAGCGCAGAACGTGGTGCTGCTCGGCCCACCCGGAACCGGGAAGACGCATCTCGCGACCGCGCTCGGAATCGTCGCCGCCCGGCACGGTCACCGAGTGCTGTTCGCGACCGCCACGGACTGGGTCACCCGGCTCACCGACGCCCACCGGCAAGGACTGCTCCCGAAGGAGCTCGCCCGGCTACGCCGCTACGGGCTGATCATCGTCGACGAGGTCGGCTACCTGCCGTTCGAACAAGACGCCGCCAACCTCTTCTTCCAGCTCGTCTCCAGCCGCTACGAACACGCGTCGCTGATCCTCACCTCGAACCTGCCGTTCAGCGGTTGGGGAGGCGTGTTCGGAGACCAGGCCGTCGCCGCCGCGATGATCGACCGGATCGTCCACCACGCCGACGTGCTCACCCTCAAAGGCGCCAGCTACCGGCTCCGCGGACGAGGCATCGACAGCCTCCCCAGCATCCGCACCACCACCGCAGAAACGCCTGACTAGACTGCCCGCAACCGTTCACTTTTCAAGCGCCGGAATCGACCAGTTCTGCAGCGCCGCCGACA
>NZ_JYJA01000003.1 GCF_000956465.1 Microbacterium trichothecenolyticum | reverse complement strand
CGGCCGAGCGGTCCGCCGTCGAAGACGCCGCCGGCGTGGTCCTTGCGCTGCGACAGCGGATGCGACGGGAGGTAGGGCGCGAGGTGCGCCTTCGCCGCGACCGGCCCGACGCCGGGACCGCCCGCTCACGCTGGGTCCGCCCCACCCCGGGCGGCGAGAATCCATCTGATTGCCGAGACCTCGGAGAACGCCCAGGATCTCGTCCTCCGGATGGATTCTCGCGGCGAGGACGGTGGCGGCGACGACGACGGCGACGACGACGGCGACGGCCGCGCAGCGGAGCGAGGGCGGGCGTTCAGGCGTCGGGGGTCGGGGATGTCGGGTGAGGCGCGCGCGATGCGATGGCTCGCTTCAGCGAGAGCAGCGCCGCAGCGTTCTCGGGGGCGCACGGTCGCAGGCCCGCTCCGCGAAGGATGCCGCGCAGCGGCGAGATGGTGGTGGCCTCGGTCCAGCCCCAGTGGACGACAACGCGCCATTGCTCGCGAAGACGCGTGTCCCTGGCTGCTTGACGCCGGAGGAGGGTACGCGGGTCGCCGAATCGGCCGTCGTACTTGAGATCGCCGTCCGCTTCTGCGAGGACCGACTCGATCGGCCATGCGAAGTCCGCCCGGTCTTCGATTCCTGACGATGACATCGATGTCCGCTGGAGCTCTGGCGCCGGGTACCCGAGCCACTCGATCACCGCGCGACTGACCGACTCGAAGGGCGTCTCCGACGAGGACGTCGCCCGAGAGAGCGGCCAACGCGCGAGCCGTCGGCCGCGAGTGCTCGCGCGCGCTTCGTTGAGCCTCTCGACACCCGCCCGGTCCAATGCGGAGTCGAGGCGAAGCGCCGAATCCGCCACCGCGAGACCGATCGCGGGGTGTCGTGCGCGGGCGAGATCCACGGCGCACTCCGCGAGCGATGAGACTGTGAACCCGCCGATCTCGGCGAGTTCGCGCTCGTCGGTCGTCGTGTGCCAACGGATGCCGCCGACCAGGCGCGAGGATGTCCGCGAGGCCGCAAGAGCATGGACGACGAGGGGATCGCCGAAGACCGCTGCGCCGTAGAGTGCGGCGGCGGATTCGTGAGTCGGGATCAGCCCGGGGTGCTGGAGCAGCGCGGCGTGCACTCGGGCGAGGTAACGATCCCATGGTGCGAGCTGGGCCCACGCGCCGGCAGGCACATAGACCCCTGCCCGCACACGTTGGAGCTCGCCCCGCGCGATCGCACGTTCCGGATGGGGCACCTCCTCAGTTCGGAACAGCGGTACCGGACTGGGCCGGGCAGCGAGCGCGCCCTCGACTATCGGCATCCGTCCACGATCGCGTCCGCCGGCGGTCTCGCGCGCCGGTGAACGCCTACCTGTGGGCCCCCGCCGCCTCCCCGCCCCCTGTGGAGGAGGCCCTGCGCACCATCGCCCCCAGCGCGAGAATCCAACGGGCGGACGAAGCTGTGGGAATTGCCCGAGCTCTCGTCCTCCCGATGGATTCTCGCGGAGATGAGGCAGCGCGGACGGATGCTGCGGGGCCGGGCTCGCGCAGAGCTCAGGACACAGGAGTCGGGGTCGGAGTGGGCGTCGGCCGAATCCGCCACCGCGAGACCGATCGCGGGGTGTCGTGCGCGGGCGAGATCCACGGCGCACTCCGCGAGCGATGAGACTGTGAACCCGCCGATCTCGGCGAGTTCGCGCTCGTCGGTCGTCGTGT
>NZ_JYJA01000002.1 GCF_000956465.1 Microbacterium trichothecenolyticum | reverse complement strand
TCGGCGACGGTTGAAAACGAGGCCATAGCGACGGGGTGGTTTCCAGTGACCATCGCAACGAGGACCAGTCGAAAGGGGTTCTCGTATGTCGTCTCGTCGTGTTCCGAAGGGGCCGGGTCGTCGCCCGATGACGCAGAAGCGCCGGAAGTTCCTGGAGTTGCTGGCGCATGGTTGGTCAGTGCGCAGCGCGTGCAAGAAGCTGGGGATCTCGCGGTCGTCGGGTAATCGCTGGAAGAACGGCTCGCTGGTGCGGCAGAAGGATGGCACCGTCAAGTTCGTGCCACCGCTCGAGCCGCTCGCTGTCCGCACGATCTCGCCTAGGTTCCTCTCCGAGGCGGAGCGCATTCAGATCGCCGATCTCGCCAGTCGGGGCCTCGGTCCGACCGCCATCGGGCACGCCCTCGGGCGAGCGCCGTCGACGATCAGCAGAGAGCTTCGCCGCAACCTGCACGCCTCCGGGCAGTATCGTCCGTTTCACGCGCACTCCGCGGCTGCGACGCGTCGGCGCCGCACGCGACCGCTCAAGCTGTCCACGAACGCCGGGTTACACGCGTTCGTGCTCGCGAAGCTGCGAGAGCGGTGGAGCCCGCAGCAGATCGCTCGCGCACTAAAGCTTGCCCATCCAGGTGATCCGGCCGCGCGGGTGGCGACAGAGACGATCTATCAAGCGGTCTACCGGCCCGACTCGGGGATCATCCGCAAGCCTGCGCCCTCGCCGCTGCGAACCGGACGCGATCATCGACGCGGACAAAGCCGGCAGGTCCGCACCCGCCGCCGGTTCGCGCAACCCATGCTGTCCGTCCACGACCGTGGCTTCGAGCCGACCGATCGCTCGACCGCGGGGCACTGGGAAGGAGACCTCATCGTCGGACCGCACAGCCGGTCAGCGATCGGCACGCTCGTCGAACGGCAGACCCGGTTCGTTAAGCTTCTGCACCTCCCTGCGCATAACTCGACCGAACTGCTCCACGCGCTTGTGAGGACGCTCAACCAGCTGCCGTCGCCGCTGCGGCGAACCGTGACCTGGGACCAAGGCACGGAGATGGCCAGACACCTCGAGATCACGCAGGCGACCGGAACCAAGATCTACTTCTGCGACTCAGCCAGCCCCTGGCAGCGGGGATCGAACGAGAACACGAACGGGCTCCTACGCCAGTACTTTCCGAAGTCGACGGACCTCTCAGTGCACAGCGCCCGAGACCTCGAACGCGTCGAGAACGAGCTCAATCGCCGGCCGCGCATCACCCTCGGAGATCGAGCCCCAGCAGACCTCTTCGCTGGCCTGCTAGCCTCCGAGAATCACCCCTCGTTGCGATGACCGCTGGAATACAAGACGTCGCAT
>NZ_JYJA01000001.1 GCF_000956465.1 Microbacterium trichothecenolyticum | reverse complement strand
TCTAAAACTGACGGAGGTTGTTGACAGTTGGGTCTTCCGATTGGGAGGAAGAGTCCATGTCAGACAGGGAGCTCGAGCGGCGGGCGAATCACAAGCTCGCGGTGTTGCGCCACGTCGAGGAGGTCAGCTTCAACGTGGCCGCGACGTGCCGGTACTACGGGATCAGCCGGCAGGCGTACTACGGCTGGAAGCGACGATACGAGGCGGAGGGGTTCGAGGGGCTGAAGGACCGCTCCAGCGCCCCGCACCACCAGCCGGCGAAGACAGACCGCGACGTGGTCGAGAAGATCCTCTGGTTGCGGCAGCAGTACCACTTCGGGCCGCAGAAGATCTCGATGTATCTGGCCAGGTACCACGACATCACGATCAGCCCGTCTGGGGTCTGGCGGATCCTGCACAAGCTCGGCCTGGGCCGGCTGCCCACGTCGCAACGGTACAAGCGCACCCAGACGAGATGGAAGCGGTACGAGAAGCAGCGCCCCGGCCACGCGCTACAGGTGGACGTGAAGTTCATTGAGCCATTGGGGCAGAAGGGCAAGAAGAAGCGGTACTACCAATACACCGCGATCGACGACTGCACCCGCATCCGGGTGCTCCGCGCCTACGAGCGCAACGACCAGAAGACTGCGATCCAGTTCATCGACCACGTCCTCGCCAAACTCCCGTTCCAGGTCGAACGCGTGCAGACCGATAACGGCGCCGAGTTCGGGCAAGCGTTCCACTGGCACCTGCTCGACAAAGGCATCGACCACGTCAAGATCCGGCCCCGCACCCCACGCCTGAACGGCAAGGTGGAACGCTCGCACCGGATCGACTCGGACGAGTTCTACAAGCTCCTTGAGGGCGAGGTCCTGGACGACACCCGGCTGTTCGCCGAACGACTCCAACAATGGGAAGACCACTACAACTACGATCGACCCCACGGCGCCCTCGGCGGCCAAACACCCTACGAGCGCCTCAAGCAGAAAGCAGCGGCCCCACTGTCATAGGGCTCCGTCAGTTGCACAG